>NZ_JAUSUD010000020.1 GCF_030813355.1 Metabacillus malikii | reverse complement strand
TGGTGCTTACTAAATTCGACATTTTGGGGAGGTACTCCTTTTTTTAGTGCTTGAAAGCCTTGAGCCCGTAGGGCTCAGATTTACGAAATTGATTCACTTATTATCAACTTAAAAGCGTAAGGATATTACAATCTTTAGAGGAGTTATCTAATAAGGATTCGTTGACAGGGTTATTTAACCGACGCTACTTTGAAAACTATATTGCATCCTTTTTTAAAGAAGAGAAAGAGGGTATTCACTCTATTGTTTTATGCGATATAGATTATTTCAAAAGCATCAATGATAAATATGGACATTTTGTTGGTGATGCTGTAATTAAGCATGTAGCAAACATCATAAACAACGGTATCAAGGCAGAAAAAGTGTTCGTACGATTTGGTGGAGATGAACTAATGATTTTTCTTCCATATAGAAGTGCGAAACAAAGCTATGCTATTGCAGAAGCATTTAGAAAAGAAGTAGAGCAACAAACTCTACTGGTGAAAGAGTATAAAGTGGGTGTCACCATTAGTATTGGTATTTCCTCTTTTCAACATCACCACGACCTCTCAAATACGATTATAAAAGCTGATCAAGCTCTTTATCAAGCAAAGGAACAAGGTAGAAACCAAGTAGCGATAACTGAAGAAAATTAAGTAAGTAATTTAATGAGAAATGCTTAAATCGCACAGACTCGTTATGAACAAACTATAAGTTTTAAGTATGCCTCCTAGTCTAGGAGGTTCTTTTAAATCTATGCTATTCAAGATATTAATGGTACGATTTAATGAAAAGTAATCTACCTTCCTTAGAAGTCTTGAAATAGTTTAATGTTTACTTACGAAGAAAAGAAAAAATATCGAAAAGGTGAAATGAATGGCGAAGAAATCAAAAATTGACGAACCACGAATTCCAGATAAACTCGAGCAAATCCAATTCCACGATATTTTTGAGCGAGAAGACCCTTATCTAACGAATGGTATGATTTCAAATACTGAGATAAGCGGTGTCCACCTTGAAAAGGTAGAGCTATCACAAATGGTATTTAAAAATGTAACGTTCACAGATGTAGCATTCCATAAACTAGAGTTACTAGATGTTATCTTTGAAGATTGTGATTTAGCGAATGCTGATTTACTTGGAGCAATTATCCATCGTGTAGAATTTAAAAACACAAAGTTACTCGGGGCTAATCTTTCAGAGGGAAATCTCGAAAATGTAACATTTGATAACTGTAATTTAAATCTTAGTGCATTTAGTTATGCTAGTATGAAGCAAGTAAAGTATACAACGAGCACTCTACATTCAGCAGATTTATACGATTGTCGACTAAAAAGTGTTCAATTTGATCGATGTGAATTAAATGACATCAACTTTGGAGAAACTTCTCTTAATGGAATTGACATTAGTTCATCTACGTATGAGCGTCTTACAGTTTCGATAGAAAATTTAGCTGGTTGTACCGTGTCACCACATCAAGCACTAGGATTTGCTAGTATGCTAGGCTTAAAGATAAAAGAATAACTTCCTATAAGAAAAAGGTTAACTAAAATGTGTAAGGCTCAGTGCAATAACATAGATTAATGCACGGAGCTTTATTTATGCTTACTAATTAGTAATTTAGTCTATAAAAGATACTTAAAGAATGTGATCAATGTCACAAACTTTTTCGACCTGCTACGCTAAACTAAGGATAGTAAGGAAAAGATATATTTTTATAATTTTAATTGTGAATTTATTCACAATATTGTAAAACCTAAAAAAGGAAGGGATTTTTATGAATCACTGGAGAGGTTTTAATACAGGAAAATGGCAAACAGAAATTGATGTTCGCGATTTTATTCAACAAAATTATTCTTTATACGAAGGGGATGACTCCTTTTTAGCAAAGCCAACAGATAAAACATTAAAATTATGGGATGAAGTGTTACAGCTCTCAAAGCTGGAACGAGAAAATGGCGGTGTCCTCAACATGGATACGTCGATCGTATCAACAATCGTTTCACATGGTCCTAGTTATTTAGATAAAGAGAAGGAAGCAATTGTTGGGATGCAGACAGATGAACCATTTAAACGTTCATTGCAACCATTCGGTGGCATCCGAATGGCGAAGGATGCTTTGAAATCGTATGGCTATGAAATCTCGCCTGAAGTCGAAGAAACCTTTACAAAATACCGTAAAACCCATAATCAAGGTGTATTTGATGCCTATACCGACGAAATGAGACTTGCAAGAAAAGTTGGGATTATTACAGGATTACCAGATGCATACGGTCGTGGAAGAATCATTGGTGATTATCGTAGAGTCGCATTATACGGTGTAGATAAGCTTATTGCAGAAAAGAAAGAACAGCTTCAATTAACAAGCAATGTGATGAGCGAGGAAGTCATTCGTGACCGCGAAGAAATGAGTGAACAAATTAGAGCTTTACATGAGTTAAAAGAGATGGCCTCAATGTATGGGTTTGATATTTCAGTACCTGCAACAACAGCGAAAGAAGCTTTCCAATGGTTATACTTTGGATATTTAGCTGCGATTAAAGAACAAAATGGGGCTGCCATGAGCTTAGGGCGTGTGTCAACATTCCTAGATATATACATTGAGAGAGATTTACAGGAAGGCTTACTAACAGAAGAACTGGTACAAGAATTGGTTGACCATTTTGTGATGAAACTCCGACTTGTGAAATTTGCACGCACACCTGACTATAATGAGTTATTCAGTGGAGACCCGACGTGGGTAACAGAATCCATCGGTGGTATCGGTGTTGATGGAAGACCATTAGTCACAAAGAACTCTTTCCGCTTTTTGCACACGCTTACGAATCTCGGTCCAGCACCTGAACCGAATCTTACCGTGTTATGGTCCACAAACCTCCCTGAGGAATTTAAACGCTATTGTGCAAAAGTATCGATTGAAACGAGCTCCATCCAATATGAAAACGATGATGTCATGAGACCGCAATATGGGGATGACTACGGAATTGCTTGCTGTGTAAGTGCAATGCGAATTGGGAAACAAATGCAATTCTTCGGTGCCCGTGCAAACCTTGCAAAAGCATTATTATACGCGATTAATGGCGGTGTTGATGAAAAAGCAAAAGTACAAGTTGGTCCAGCACTAGAGTCAATAAAAGACGAATATTTAGACTATGATAAAGTCATGTATAACTTCGATAAAATGATGGAATGGCTTGCAGGCTTGTATATGAATACACTGAACATTATTCATTACATGCATGACAAATATAGCTATGAACGCATTGAAATGGCGTTACATGATAAAGAAATTATTCGGACAATGGCATGTGGAATTGCCGGACTATCCGTTGCAACAGATAGCTTAAGTGCAATTAAACATTCTAAAGTCAAAGTCATTCGTGATGAAAATGGTATCGCTGTTGATTATGAAATCGAAGGAGATTATCCGAAATACGGAAATAATGATAATCAAGCAGATGACATCGCTGTTTGGTTAGTTAAAACTTTTATGCAAAAACTAAAGAAACACAAAACATACCGTCAAGCCATTCCGACAATGTCTGTGTTAACTATTACAAGTAACGTTGTATATGGTAAAAAGACTGGAAGCACTCCAGACGGCCGGAAAGCTGGAGAACCATTTGCACCAGGTGCGAATCCATTGCACGGTAGAGATAAAAAAGGTGCATTAGCTTCACTGACATCTGTAGCAAAACTACCTTATGAATATTCGTTAGATGGAATTTCAAATACATTTAGTATCGTGCCAAAAGCATTAGGGAAAGAAGAAGATACACAGATTACAAATCTTGTCGGAATACTAGATGGATATGCAATTAAGCAAGGGCACCATTTAAACATTAACGTCTTTAAACGCGAAACATTATTAGACGCAATGGAGCATCCTGAACAATATCCGCAATTAACCATTCGTGTATCAGGATATGCGGTAAACTTTATTAAATTAACACGTGAACAACAAATTGATGTCATTAACAGGACTTTCCACGAATCACTATAAGGAGGGTCAAAATAAGGGGAATTGAGGGGTCGTCATGATAGGAAGAATACATTCAATTGAAACATGTGGAACAGTAGATGGACCTGGTTTAAGATATATTGTTTTTATGCAAGGCTGTTTATTACGTTGCCAATATTGCCACAACCCGGATACATGGAAACTAAATCAAGGGAAAGAAATAACAGTCGATGAAATTATAAACGATGTCTTAGATTACCTGCCATTCTTCAATAGTAGTGGTGGCGGAATAACCGTCTCTGGTGGTGAACCACTGTTACAAATTGATTTCTTAACCGAGCTTTTCAAGAAGTGTAAAGAGCATGGAATTCATACAACAATTGATACTTCTGGCGGCTGCTATCAGGAAACCCCCGAATTTCTAAGAAAGCTTGATAAACTTTTGACTGTTACAGATTTAATTTTACTGGACATTAAGCAAATTCATACCGAAAAGCATAAAGCATTAACAGGCATGAAAAACGACCATATTCTTTCATTCGCAAGCTATTTAGCATCAAAAAATGTTCCAGTTTGGATTAGACATGTACTTGTACCTGGAAGAACAGATTCAATAGAAGATTTAACCGCATTAAAACAATTTATTAACCAATTAACAAACGTCGAAAAAATAGAGATATTGCCTTATCATAAACTGGGGGTTTATAAATGGCAGGAATTAGGCCTCAAGTACATGTTAAGTGATGTTGAAACACCGAGTGATGAAGAGGTTGAACGAGCAAAGAAAATCTTACTAAGCTAGAATAAACATTTTATGAGTAAATCTATCGAGCCAATAGATACTAAAAAAGCAGTACTCAATCGTGATGATTGGTACTGCTTTTTAGCGTGTTATTATCGAGGAATGACAAGAGTTAGAAAAGGATATTAAAAACTTTTTCAAAAAATGATATTTCAGTTAAACTATAGAGAGAGAATAATTGTATATAGTAATAGAAGATACAAAAACATAAGGGAAGTTGGTTTTAAAATTGACAAACAAAAGCGTAATTTTCTTTGATATAGATGGTACGTTACTGAATCATGATAAGAAAATGCCTGAGTCTACAAAAAAGGCAATTTTCAAATTAAAAGAGCTTGGTCATGAAGTGGCTATTGCGACAGGTCGTGCGCCGTTTATGTTCAAGGACATTCGTGACGAGCTAGATATCCATACATATGTTAGCTACAACGGCCAATATGTCGTTTTAGATGGTGAGGTAATTTATCAAAATCCATTAAAGCTTAATCCACTTGAAAAATTGACAGAAGAAGCACTTCAGAATAACCATCCAGTTGTTTATATGGATCATGAAGATATGAAGGCAAATGTTCCTGAGCATGAATATATAACGGAGAGCATCTCAACATTAAAAATTAAATTCTTTCCAACCCACGATCCACATTACTATAAGTCACGAGACATCTTTCAATCGTTACTCTTTTGCAAAGAAGGCGAAGAACATCAATACGAACAAGCCTATCCTGACTTTGACTTTATCAGATGGCATCCTGTATCAGTAGATATTCTTCCTAAAGGCGGTTCTAAAGCAAAAGGAATTGAAAAAATTTGCAAGCAATTAGGCTATCCGGAAGAACACCAATATGCTTTCGGAGACGGCTTAAATGATATAGAAATGCTTTCAACAGTAAAAAATAGTGTCGCGATGGGAAACGCTGAAGAAGTTGTAAAACAAGCCGCAAAGTATGTAACAAAATCAGTTGAGGACGAAGGAATTCTTCATGGACTGAAAATGGTGGGGCTGCTTAAATAATTTTTTGCAAAAGGGGGGGATACCCAATTGCAAAAATGTAAAAAGCCTTTTATAAAACTTAATTTAGATATAGAGAGGTTAGTGATTCACGTGAAATTTAGACCATGCATTGATATACACCAAGGGAAGGTAAAACAAATTGTTGGCGACACCCTTACATTAACGAATCAACATGTTGTAGAAAATTTCGTTTCAGAACATGATTCACCTTACTATGCGACGATGTTTAAAGAAGACAAACTAACAGGTGGACATGTTATTATGCTAGGCGACGGAAATCAGGAAACCGCAATAAAGGCACTTCAAGCATATCCTGGCGGTTTACAAATCGGTGGTGGCATTACGACTAGTAATGCAAAATCATATTTAGAAGCAGGTGCCTCACATGTCATTGTCACATCATACATATTTCAAGACGGAGAGCTTCATTTATCAAGACTAAAAGAGCTAGTTCAGGAAGTAGGAAAAGACCAACTTGTGATAGATTTGAGCTGTAAAGAAAAAGATGGAAAGTGGTATGTTGTCACGGATAAATGGACAAAGTTTACAAACTTTGAAATTAATCAATCAACGATAAAAGAGATGGAGAGCTATTGCGATGAGTTCCTTATCCATGCGGTTGATGTTGAAGGCAAGCGAACAGGTATACAAGAAACACTTGTAAAACAGCTATCACAGTGGGTTACAATTCCGACGACATATGCTGGCGGTGTTCGTTCAATAGAAGATTTAGAGACGTTTAATCATCTATCTAACGGTAAGCTGGACATCACAATCGGTAGTGCATTAGACATTTTTGGCGGTAGTCTTCCATATGATGAGGTTGTCGCTTATTGCGAGAAACTGTAATACTAGTAAAGAAATCTTACTGAATTCATTTAGTAAGATTTTTTTCTAAGGGAATTTTCCTAAGCGTGTATTTTTTGCCTTAATTAGGCCGCGATACAAATTGCTGTTTTGAAAAGTACTCCTTAACCGACCTATAAAAGTTAAAATAGAAAGTGAGAGAAAATGGTCATACAACAAGACGAACCAAAGACGACACACAAGGAATTCAAGTTAAAAGATGTATTAATCGGTAACCTGTCATTAATTGTTATTTGTTTATCTGTTATCTTAGTTTTAGTTAATCAAAATGTGATAACAATTGATGAGATTTTTTTGAAAATGAACCTACTTGAATCGGCATGCTGGGTGGCTATTCCTTCAGTATTTCTACTATTATTTGGAGCTGTACTCACTAAATTCATTCCTGCGATATATATCGATGACACAAATAAAAGCTATCAATATTTACCGACAGGTGTATTAGTAATCTTCATGTTCTTTAGTGCCTTATTCGAAGAACTGCTATTCAGAGGCGTTATCCAAAATTTAATGGACCTTGGTTTTCAACATGATTGGTTAGCTATAATTTTAACAACGATGTTATTTTTAGCCTTCCACATTCAATATTATACGAAACCGATTATGCTATTAAATATTATGATTCCAAGTTTAATGTTTGGTTGGATTTATAGTGCTACTCATAATCTACTTATACCATTCATTGTTCATTTTATTTTAAATGTCGGAACGACACTGCTGTTTAAATATAAGATTTTGAGATTAAAAGAATAAGTAGATTTGCGAATATGTGAGCGGTGGAGGTGTTTACTAAAAAAATGAGTAGACGTAATAAGATAATCCTCTGGTTTAGCACAGTATTTGGTGCACTTATCATTTTTTTGGTTTGTAAGCAAATCTGGAGTGAATTGAATAATTCAATATTACTAGTTTTATTAATTGGTGGCTTTCTAATAAATTATCTGATTGAAAGACATGCTGAAAATCGGAAATGATTGTTAGTATGTATATATGACAGATTAAAAGTACAAAGATGATGCTGGGAGTGACATTAAACAGAGCTTTTTTAAAAATTTGCAGTAGAGTGAAGTTTGTATAGATGTCATTAAAATGACCGATAATGTTGTTATCTGTTTTGAAAGGTGTGATAAGTGTTGAAGCCTACTTTGAATATAACATCTGAAATCGGCACATTAAAAACCGTCGTGTTAAAAAGGCCTGGTCCAGAGGTAGAAAATATGATCCCTCAAAACACGCAACGTTTTTTATTTGATGATATCCCGTACTTACATATGATACAAAAAGAGCATGACCAGTTTGCGGGTATTCTTCGCAAGCAAGGTGTAGAAGTATTAGATTTAAAGGAACTGCTTACAGAAGTTTTTCGAACAAAGGATATAAAGGACTTATTTGTTCTCGATTTCCTAAATGAGAGCAAGGCACCGTTTGATGAAAATCAAATTGGACAGGCACTTGAAAACTATTTACAACAATTATCAGCTGAAGATTTTGTTGAGAAGGTCTTCCAAGGTGTTCGGAAGGAAGAATTATTTCAAGAGCAGAAAATCCATTTGCATGACTACATGGAGGATTCATTTCCGTTCTATGTATCGCCACAGCCAAATGTATATTTTATGAGGGATCCTGCTTGCGTCATTGGGAATGGGGTAACGTTAAATAATATGAAATCGGAAATTAGAAAACGGGAATCATTATTCTTTCAATATATCTTAAAGTATCACGAACGATTTAAAGAAAGTGAAATACCAATTTGGCTTAATCGAGACTATCCGTTCTCACTTGAAGGGGGAGACCTTCTCGTGTTAAGCAAAGAAACATTAGCAATTGGTATTAGTGAGAGAACCTCGGCAAAAGCAATTGAACAGCTTGCAGCAAACATCTTTAAACAAAATACAACGATAAACAATATAATAGCGGCCGTCGTACCAAAATCACGAACATTCATGCACCTAGACACAATCTTCACAATGGTCAACAAAGACACCTTCTGCATCTACCCCGTCATCCTAACTGAAGACATCTACCTTCTAGAGCGGGGGACAGTCCCGCAGTGCGTTAATGTGTCAAAGCAACAAAGCCTAGAAGTGGCGTTAAAGAAGGTTTTGGGATTAGATGAGGTTAACTTCATAATATGTGGCGGTGATGACAAAGTGGCTTCTTCCCGAGAGCAATGGAATGATGCGACGAACACGTTAGCCATTTCTCCGGGTGTTGTGATTACATATGACAGAAACTATATAACAAACGATTTACTTAGGAAGAACGGGATAATAGTACACGAAATACCGAGCTCAGAGTTATCAAGAGGTGGCGGTGGTCCAAGGTGCATGTCAATGCCACTTATAAGAGAAGATATTTCATTCCGATAGGCTTTTTTAAATAAAGTGTTAATTATTAACAGCGATAATGAGTTGTTCCAGATAGAATACTTTTTAGGTGAGAAAGAAGGTGAGTCTCCAATCGACTCACCCCATATATAAACAATTAATGGAACATATTGTAAATGATGAAGTTATAAGTTTTAATATACATATATTAAGAGTAAGAGACTAAGAGAGTTAGATTAGAGGTGAAAGACGATGTTTCTAAAAAAAATCACACTTCTCCGGGAAGAAATTCAATCTACTAATCGTTATCCATTTTCAATCCCGGCAATACGAACACTAGACGAAATCAATCTTCAAAGCAATGTCACATTTTTCGTTGGTGAAAACGGTTCTGGAAAATCTACTTTACTAGAAGCAATTGCTGACAAATGTGAGTTTCATACTGCAGGTGGCGGTAGAAATAACTTATATGATGTATATGCAGCAGACTCTGTTTTAGGGAGCTACATTCGACTTTCATGGTTACCGAAAGTGACGAATGGTTTCTTTTTACGTGCGGAGTCATTCTATCATTTTGCCACACATATTGATGAAGTTGATGAATCCGGCTTTAAAGACTATGGAGGCAAGTCTTTGCACGAGCAATCACATGGTGAATCATTTCTCTCATTATTTTTACATCGTTTTAAAGGCAAGGCTATCTATTTATTGGACGAGCCCGAGGCAGCATTATCCCCAACTAGGCAGCTAACCTTCTTGAGAATCATTCATGACCTCGCATCACATGGTAATGCCCAGTTCATTATCGCGACTCATTCGCCCATTTTATTAGGTTATCCGTATGCTGATATATTAAGCTTCGATGGTGAAAAAATCGAAAAAATAGACTATGAAATGACCGAACATTATCAAATCACAAGTTATTTTATGCAGCATCGAGAAAGATTTTTAGAGGAACTCTTAAAAGAAGAAGAGTAGTAATTAGTAGAGTACTTTTATCATAGTAGTTTTGACAATTAACCATTTCGGTAAAAAATAGCACAAAACGTAGAAAAGCCTACATTTTTCCTCAAATCATGAATAATATATAAAAAACTTAATATATTTTTCGAGGAGGAATACAGTGAAGGATGTTGAGGTGCAAATTAAAGAGTTAGAGTTGAAGATAAAAGACCTAGAACATCAAATCGACCGCCTTGAGGATAAACATACAGAACAATTAGATGAAAATGATATCCGTGCTGTTGTTGACCAAGTATTAAACGAAAAAGATTTTGCTTCTCCAAAACAGGTAGAGAGTCAAGTAAATGAAAGCCATCTTCAATTAATTAAATGGATAATTGGAACAGGGATTAGTGTAGCAGCAGTTGTTGTTAGTATCTATCAATTTATATAAAAAGCGGTGACTCAAAAAAAGTGTCAGACCCTTCTCGAACAAAATAGAAAAGTAAGCTTGGATTCATTTTCATTCATATTACGAGAAAGGGTAGACCGATTGAGTCACCTAATCTGAAATTATAATTTTAATCATTCGTAGACTAATTATTGATTCGTATCAGCTATTGCATAATAAGAGAAACACAAAGAATTGAGCCCAAGATTATTTCAAAAATAGCCGAAAAATCTTATAAATAAGAAGCGATGAATTCAGCATTTCCATTAAGCTTGTATGAACCAAATTCATGTGGCAATAAGATATGGTCACCTTTTCTGAAGCGGTAAGAGTTTCCATCGTGAGTAAGCTCTCCATCGCCATCTATGACACTTACTAATGTAAAAGGTTTTTCTTGGATAAGGTTAGCTGATCCGGAAAGACTCCATTTTTGCACTGTAAAATATGGACATTGTACATATGTTGTAATTGCAGCATCATCGATTTGTTCTGTCGTAGGTGTAACGTCTGTATGAGATGAAGGAGTTTCAGTCACTTCAATGCTCTTTTCGATATGTAACTCACGTAAATTACCTTCAGCATCTTTACGATTGAAATCAAACACACGGTATGTTGTATCAGAGTTTTGCTGTGTTTCTAGAATAATAGTTCCAGCACCAATAGCATGAATTGTTCCGCTTGGTACAAAGAAGAAATCACCCGGTTTAATTTTTACTTTACGAAGTAGCTTGTCCCAGTCACCGTTTTCAATCATGCTAACAAGCTCATCTTTTGTTTTTGCATGGTGACCATAAATAATTTCAGCGCCTTCTTCACAGTCAACGATATACCAGCATTCAGTCTTACCTAGCTCACCGTTTTCATGTACCTTTGCATAGTCATCATTTGGATGAACTTGTACAGATAAATCTTGGTTTGCATCAAGGATTTTCGTTAACAATGGGAAGCGGTCACCTTCAATTTGCCCGAATAAATGACGATGGTTTTCCCAAAGTTCACCTAGTGTTTTCCCTTCAAATTCGCCATTTTTTACGACACTTTGTCCATTTGGGTGTGCAGCAAATGCCCAGCATTCACCAGTTGTTTCAGTAGGAATTATATAGTGGAAAGATGTTAGTTTTGTTCCTCCCCAAATCCGGTCTTTAAAAATGGGATTAAAAAATAATGGTTGTTTACTCAAAATAAGAGTACCTCCTCATGATATTAGCTTATCTATAACTTTATATGTAACTTTTCTTATACTTTATCTATTTTAGTAAAGAAAGGATGAATGAACAACTTATTTTCTGTAAATAAGGAGAAATTTATGTGTATGAAAAAAATCCTTGCAATTACTGAATCACTAGTTATATAATAATCAAGTATCTTTCGACAAAAACCTAGCTATTTTGCAAAAAAAGTGTTGAAGTAGCTTTGGAAAAATGATATATTATTAATCGTGTCACATCACATGCGGGTGTAGTTTAGTGGTAAAACCTCAGCCTTCCAAGCTGATGATGAGGGTTCGATTCCCTTCACCCGCTCCATACATATAACTCTGGTATCAACGCAGTGTTTCGTTTCTTAGATAAACGGGGCATTGCGTTTTTTATGTTTCTACACATAGAGATGACACGGGGGCAAAAAAGCGGAATATCGACCGCTTCCTTTTAAATCACCTTAAACGTAGCTTGACCACCATGAATTTGCGTGAACATTGTTGACAGTGCCTGAAGCATTTGATTTGCTTCATCAATGGCTTGCGATGGCAGTAAATAAACAAGCTGTAATGCATCTGTCGTTTTATCTGTCACAGCGGTTTGTTTCGAGTCCACAAATGGACTTCCAAAAGGACCATTTTCACTTCTTGATATTATTTTATTTGTTAATGAAACGTCACGGCCATTAATTGCGAGATAGCTATCAAGTTCATTTCCTATCTCAATCGAAATATCTCCTGTTAACTTACTTTTATCATAAATCCCTAATGGAATTTGATACTGTAAAGAGAGAAAGTTATTTAAGTCCACTGCTGAATTCACATAATGTAAATATTGCTGCTTTTGTACACGTCGTAATAATGCTTCATTTGAGGGGCGATAACGCGATGGATCAGTACCAACTGCTTTAAATAGGATACGCCATTCTTTTACAGCTGGAATTTCAGTTATCTGTTTATCCACGTAATCGAAATAAAGGGATTCCTGAAATAAGCGTAGGCGCCCTTTCAGCATTTGTGGTGAATCAGACACATTTATATCCTCGTAATGGACAACACCAATTCTTATGTTATTGATAATTTGCTTTAGCTCATCACTAATACGAACTTCCATTTATTAAAACCTCCATAAAACTCAACTAATTCAACTATATCTTAGGTTATTTTAACATGTAAAACAAACGACATATATAATAAACATGCTTCCCTATACACTACCGTGTATATAAGTTTTTTTAGATAGAATCAGTAAATTCAAATGCTAGTTCTTGGTACTTAATAAATGAATCGAAATACGTTATAATTTGAGAGGACGAATTGTCAGTTCCTTTTCTAATCGTTGTTGTTAGAAAAGTCGAATGACAATTTTTTTTGCTAATACTGCTAACACATAAATGGTATGTAACCTATTTTTATATAAGATTCTTAAACAATAAGAAGGGAGGTAATTATGTGAACATTGAACAATTTAAACAAGAAGTCATTGCCTATAGTAAAGAAATCGGGATTGATAAAATTGGCTTTACGAGTGCAAATACATTCGAAGAATTAAAACAACGACTGATAAGGCAGCAGGAGCTAGGCTATCAATCAGGTTTTGAAGAACCAGACATTGAAAAACGAGTAACACCAGTTAAGCTCCTCCCAAAAGCAAGCTCGATTATTTCTATTGCCCTTGCCTATCCTTCGAAACTAAAAAATGCTCCTAAAAGCACAAAGGAAGAGCGGAGAGGGATTTTTTGCCGTGCTTCATGGGGACAAGACTATCATACAGTGCTCCGTGACCGACTAGGAAAACTAGAAAACTTTTTAAAAGAAAGAATACCAGAGATTCAAGTAAAATCGATGGTCGATACCGGTGAGCTTTCAGACAGAGCTGTAGCTGAACGGGCAGGTATCGGGTGGAGTGGCAAAAATTGTGCAATTATTACACCTGAATTTGGGTCATATGTTTATTTAGGAGAAATGATTACAAACTTTCCGTTTCCACCAGATACCCCGATGGAAGACCAATGCGGGAGCTGCACGAAATGTCTTGACGTTTGTCCAACTGGTGCGCTCGTGCAAGGGGGACAATTAAATGCTTCAAAATGTATCGCATTCCTTACGCAAACTAAAGGATTTCTTGCTGATGAATATCGTACGAAGATTGGTAATCGCATATACGGTTGTGACACGTGCCAAACGGTTTGTCCTGTGAATAAGGGAAAAGACTTTCATTTTCATGAAGAAATGGAAGCAGACCCGGAAATTGCTAAGCCAAAGCTAAAGCCACTCCTTACGATTAGTAATAAAGATTTTAAAGAGAAATTCGGCCACATTTCAGGCTCTTGGCGCGGGAAGAAGCCGCTTCAACGAAATGCAATTTTAGCATTGGCACACTTTAAGGATACAACCGCACTTCCTGATTTAATCCTATTGATGAAGCAGGACCCACGCCCCGTCATTCGCGGTACAGCTGCCTGGGCAATCGGGAAAATCGGTGGAGAAGACGTTGAAAAAGAACTGTTAAACGCGTTTGAGAAGGAAACAGACGAAGAAGTGAAGCTCGAAATCGAAAAAGGTCTAAAATTAATTAAGAAAAACTGACTGGTTGCTCGCTTTTTATAAGCTGGGCAGCCATTTTTTTATATGAAAAGCATGAAATAAAGTGTAATCTCCCAGCTTTTATCATAAATCTGTCAACTTTGCCAAAAAATCTGTCAACTTTTGAAGAAAATCTCTCAACTTTATGAAAAAATCTGTCATTCGACAAATTCCGCCACATGTTTTAAAAATTCCAATTTAAAAAGTACGACATTTCCGCGTAATTGTTACATACCTTTTATTATTAATAGATGGTGGTGAACCTTAAAATGAAACAAATATTATTGGATTTTCATAAACATAAACTTGATATGCTGATTAATAAAAAACCGTTGCAGATGAAACTCCTTGATGAGCAAGAGTACCAGGCGTTAGAAAGACGCATGCAAACTTTTGAAAAGCGTAATACTGATATTGTTAAAGGAATTACAGAAATTAAAATTATCGGTGTTGAAGAACGTACACAACATATAAAAGAAATATCATACGCCTGTCATCATAAATGGTTAAATAAAAATGAAGATACACTTTATTTGGAAGAAAGTTTTGAACTTCGCAAAGCACGTCTTTATAAGGAAGAAATAGTCGAAGATGTCATTCAGGAGAACAGGACAAAAGAACCGATCCAAACGGGAGAAAATCTCGTCGTCAAAGAATCAGAGCAAATTAGAGAGACGTTTCATTATGATCGACTCGCAGCTGTTCAATATGCCGAGCGATGGTGGAATGATACAAATTCTGCTTATAAAAATTTTGAAGTGAATTGTACAAATTTTATTTCCCAATGCTTGCATGCAGGTGGTGCAAACATGCGCGGGTATCCGAATCGCTCGAAAGGATGGTGGATGCAGCAAAGTAATTGGAGCTATAGCTGGTCTGTAGCCAATGCGATGCGAAATTTCCTGATCCATTCAAAAACAGGGCTACGAGCAAAACAAGTGAAAGCGCCAGAGCAATTGATGCCAGGTGATGTTATCTGTTATGATTTCCAAGGTGATGGCAAATATGATCATACAACATTTGTCGTTGCAAAGGATAAGCAAAATATGCCGCTAGTAAATGCACAAACATACAATAGTCGAATGCGTTATTGGTCATATGAAGACTCAACAGCTTATACACCAAATATAAAGTATACTTTTTTTCGGATACTCGATGATACGAGTTCTTCTTAAAAGTGGTATAATGTCGTTTTGTAGGGGTAAAAAGATATGAAATCATTCTAAATATGATACATTCATATGGAAAAATAGATGAGGTGAAGAAATTGGGTTTACATGTCGCACTATATCAACCAGAAATTCCAGCTAATACAGGCAATATTGCACGTTCATGTGCTGCAACGAATACAACTTTACACTTAATTCGTCCGCTAGGATTCTCCACAGACGACAAAATGTTAAAGCGTGCCGGACTTGATTATTGGGAGTACGTAAATGTTATCTACCATGATTCGTTAGATGAATTATTTAATAGCTACAAAGATGCAGAATTTTTCTATTTAACTAAATTTGGTGAAAAGCCACATACTACGTTTGATTATAGTCATGTCGACAAAGATTACTTTTTTGTTTTTGGACGTGAAACAACAGGATTACCGAAAGATTTAATAAAAGAAAACATGGATCGCTGTTTAAGAATCCCGATGACTGAACATGTTCGTTCATTAAATTTATCGAATACGGCTGCGATTCTAATTTATGAAGCGTTAAGACAACAAAATTATCCAAACTTAACATGAAAGAAGGCTGACTCTGGTGAGAGTCAGCCTTTTTCTGAAGAAAACACTTATTTTTTTGCACCTGGTTTACTTTCATAACCTGCAGTGAAAATTGCAGTTAAAAACGCTAAACTAACCCCAAGAACTAAGATAAATCTCATCGTTTAAACCTCCCTAAATTGTCAATCACGATCCAAACGTAAATTCACAGTGTTATGTAATTAAAATAAAGCGATGATGATAATATTCCCTGTGTTTAGATTATTTTATCATGATGAAAAGGTGAATGTATTGAAGCGTACTAACAATCCACTATATGGACTCTTGCTTTATTATAGCGTAATGAAATGTTGATGTGAATCTGTAAAAGGCTTTTTTACTAAAATTATTCTGTGCAAATGCACAGCTTTTTAGAATGTTAAAGGACATCCTCGCATAAAGTGTATTAATCTGCATGATGGTTTTGACAGCTACGACCAATGTTAAAGGAGGTCCTTATGGATATTTTAAGAAAAATTGAAAAGTACAGAGAAGATGAACAGCGGTTGAAATGGGAAGGATCCTTCGTAGAGTATTTAGATATTGTTAAGGAAAAACCTTGGGTTGCGCAATCAGCTCATTCACGAGTATACAATATGATAAAAGATGCAGGAATTGAAGAAGTAGATGGTAAAAGGCGGTACAAATTTTTTGACCATCAATTATATGGTTTAGAGGATGCGCTAGAACGCCTCGTTGAAGAGTATTTCCATCCAGCTGCAAAGAGACTTGACGTCAGAAAACGAATCTTGCTATTGATGGGACCTGTAAGTGGAGGGAAATCAACATTAGTAACGATGCTAAAACGAGGATTAGAGGCGTACTCGTTAACAGAGCATGGTGCGCTATATGCGATTAAAGGCTGTCCTATGCATGAAGATCCATTACACTTAATTCCACACCATTTAAGGGAAGACTTTTATCAAGAATATGGGATTCGTATTGAAGGAAATCTATCTCCATTAAATGTGATGAGACTTGAGGAAGAGTACGGTGGCAGAATTGAAGATGTTAGAGTGGAAAGAGTCTTCCTATCTGAAGATAAGCGTACTGGAATTGGAACATTTAGCCCATCAGATCCAAAGTCACAAGATATTGCAGATTTAACAGGAAGCATTGACTTTTCAACAATTGCTGAATACGGCTCAGAATCAGATCCGCGTGCTTACCGCTTTGATGGTGAGTTAAACAAAGCTAACCGTGGAATGATGGAGTTTCAGGAAATGCTGAAATGTGATGAGAAGTTTTTATGGCATTTACTTTCACTTACCCAAGAAGGAAATTTCAAGGCAGGTAGGTTTGCGTTAATTTCTGCAGATGAGCTAATCGTCGCCCATACGAATGAAACAGAATATCGTTCATTTATTTCGAACAAAAAGAATGAAGCTCTACATTCCCGAATTATTGTCATGCCTGTTCCTTATAACTTAAAGGTGACAGAGGAAGAACGAATTTATGAAAAGATGATTAAAGAAAGTGATGTCGCAGATGTTCATATTGCACCACATACGTTAAAGGTAGCGGCGATGTTTACAATTTTAACAAGATTAAAGGAACCAAAACGCGGAGACATCGACCTTGTGAAGAAAATGAGATTATATGATGGCGAAAGTGTAGAAGGCTTTAACTCTGTTGATGTTGCAGAGCTGAGAAAGGAATACAATGACGAAGGGATGTCGGGCATTGACCCGCGTTATGTCATTAACAGAATTTCCTCGACGATTATTCGGAAGGAAATACCATCAATTAATGCACTTGATGTTCTACGTTCACTTAAGGAAGGTCTTGACCAGCATGCTTCAATTTCAAATGAAGAACGTGAAAAATACTTAAATTTCATCTCAATCGCGAGAAAACTTTATGATGACATGGCGAAAAAAGAAGTACAGAAAGCTTTTGTTTACTCGTATGAAGAGTCTGCAAAAACATTAATGGATAATTACTTAGATAATGTTGAAGCATACTGTAATAAAAATAAGCTTCGCGATCCGTTAACAGGTGAAGAAATGAATCCTGATGAAAAATTAATGCGCTCAATTGAGGAGCAAATTGGCATTTCTGAAAACGCGAAAAAAGCGTTCCGTGAAGAAATCTTAATTCGAATCTCAGCCTATGCGCGAAAAGGGAAACGATTTGATTACAATTCACATGAGCGTCTTCGTGAAGCAATCCAGAAGAAGTTGTTTGCTGACTTAAAAGATGTAGTGAAAATTACGACTTCATCGAAAACACCTGATGAACAACAGCTGAAGAAAATTAATGAAGTTGTTGCAAGGCTAGTTGATGAACACGGCTATAACACTGCTTCTGCTAATGATTTATTACGTTATGTAGGAAGTCTATTAAATAGATAAGTTAAATATAATACGAGGCTGACAAAAATAAGTGTCAGTCTTTTTTTATTCTTTATAGAAGGCTTGTCCATTATCAATAGTGACTTGTCTCATTTTTAATGATTCCACTATCGATTTCAAAATTATTTGTCAATTAATTAAAACTTGTGCATAGGATAGAGTAATCCACTGAATTACAAATGACAGGTAGTATGAAAATGATTCATCCACGTTAGTGTATGCATGGTATTCGGAGAATGTGACTCTTTTTTAAAAAAAATTTAAATTTTGGAGGGGGAATTGGTATATGTCAGGTCAAGACCATAACTTTGTAATCTCACAAGAAGATTGGACCCTCCATCGTAAAGGCCACGACGATCAAACTCGCCATCAAGAAAAAGTTCAAGAAGCGATTCGCAACAATCTTCCAGATTTAATAACTGAAGAAAGCATTATCATGTCAAATGGGAAGAACGTTGTGAAAATCCCAATTCGTTCATTGGACGAATATAAAATTCGATATAACTATGATAAAAATAAGCATGTTGGCCAAGGTGATGGAGATAGTCAGGTAGGAGATGTCGTTGCAAGGGACGGTTCGCCAGCAGATGCAAAAGGACCAGGTAAAGGGCAAGGAGCAGGTGATCAAGCAGGGGAAGATTATTATGAAGCTGAAGTATCAATCCTCGAAGTAGAAGCAGCATTATTTAAAGAGTTGGAACTGCCAAATTTAAAGCAAAAAGAACGAGACGAGATTGTCATTGAAGATATTGAATTTAATGATATAAGACGGACTGGGTTAATGGGTAACATTGATAAAAAACGAACAATGCTATCAGCCTATAAACGTAATGCGTTAGCTGGAAAATCAAAATTCCACCCGATTTTTCCTGAGGATTTAAAGTATAAGACATGGAATGAAGTTGTAAAGCCAGAATCAAAGGCTGTCGTCATTGCGATGATGGATACGAGTGGTTCAATGGGAATATGGGAAAAATATATGGCACGTAGCTTCTTCTTTTGGATGACAAGATTTTTAAGAACAAAATATGAAAAAGTTGAAATCGAATTTATTGCACACCACACTGAAGCGAAAACGGTTACAGAAGAGGATTTCTTCTCAAAAGGTGAAAGTGGTGGCACAATCTGTTCCTCAGCTTACCGTAAAGCACTTGAAGTGATTGAAGAAAAGTATCACCCAGCACGCTATAATATTTATCCATTTCATTTCTCTGATGGTGATAATCTAACTTCAGACAATGCCAGATGTGTTAAGCTTGTTGGAGAATTAATGAAATTATCTAATATATTTGGATATGGTGAAGTAAATCAGTATAATCGCCATTCAACCTTAATGTCCGCATATAAAAATATCAATGATGAGAAATTCCGCTACTATATCCTCAAGCAAAAAGCAGACGTTTTCCAGGCAATGAAAAGTTTTTTCCGCAAAGAAGAGGGCAATCAGATGTTTGCATAAAGGAGAGAAACCTTACTCGGTAATGAGTAGGGTTTTTTCATGATTTCGGGGTAATTCTATTACAGTATTCAATGAGAAAAATCTTCCTTCAAATTATCAAAACTTTCAGGGCATGATAACTAACTAGAAGATCGTAAAACTTGGAGCCATGAAAGTTTGGAGGCGGATGCTCATGATTACTGAAATCATAATCTTAGCAATCTTAATACTATGTAATGCCTTTTTTGCTGCTTCAGAGATTGCACTTATCTCGCTTAATGATGTGAAAATAAAACAAATGGCTGATAATGGCGACCATAAGGCCAAAAAGTTAGACAAGCTTCTTTCAGAACCGAGTAGCTTTTTAGCAACAATTCAAATTGGCATTACACTTGCCGGTTTTTTAGCAAGTGCATTTGCGGCGGAAAGCTTTGCAGGGCATTTATCAACTACTTTGTATAATGCAGGTGTCCCAATTTCAAAAGAAATTCTCGGTAGAATATCAGTGATTGTGATTACATTAATTCTTTCCTATTTTACATTAGTTGTTGGTGAGTTAGTTCCAAAACGGTTGGCGCTTCAAAAGGCCGATGAAATAGCGAATATTGCTGTCTCACCATTACTACTACTATCTAAAATCACCGCTCCCTTTGTGAAACTTCTTACGTTATCGACAAACATGATTGTAAGGCTATTTGGAGTTGATCCGAATGCTGATGATGAAGAGGTAACAGAAGAGGAAATTAGAATGATGATTGATGTCGGGAAAGAAAGAGGCACGATTCAGGAAACAGAAAAAATGATGATAAATAATATCTTTGAACTCGACAATAAAACTGTTTCTGAAATTATGACTCATCGGACGGATATCATTGCCATCCCGATTCATTATACTTTATCCGAGACGGTTAGCTTGGTAAATGTTGAACGGTACACACGTTTTCCAGTTTATAAGGAAGGTATTGACGATATAGTTGGTATTTTACATGTGAAGGATTTAATTCAATTTATTGAAAACTGTGAAGATGATAGATTTCACTTGGAGGAATTATTACGTGAACCTTATTTCGTTCTCGAATCGAAGTCTATTGATGAACTGTTTAAAGAAATGCAAATGTACAACATTCATATGGCTGTTGCCATCGATGAATACGGTGGTACGGACGGTATTGTAACAATAGAGGATGTCATTGAAGAAATCGTAGGAAATATTTTTGATGAATATGATGACCGTGAAATGGATGACGAGGAAATTCAAAAGGTTGATGATTTTACTTATGTCATACCAGGGAAAACAAATTTATATGTTGTAGAGGAATTATTTCATATTCAATTCCCAACTGACGATTATGATACGTTAAGCGGTTTTGTTATTGGTGAGTTAGGCTATATTCCAAATGAAGATGAACGTCCGGAAGTGGAATTTGCACAAATTAAATTTAAAGTTGAAGAGATGGATGATAAGCGAATTGAAAAAATAAAAGCTATGGTCCCTCATGCCTCAGAAGGTAAAATGAATAGAGATAATTCAGAGGCATAAAACAATTGTAGAGACATCACAGAGCGATGAGAGATACAAAAGTTTTAAAAACAACAATATTAAGTATCAAATATTGTAATGACCTAGTGTAGGGAGATGGCCTGTTTCTGCTATTTCGATACCATCATAGCTTGACAGGCTTCCCTCCTTTTTAGTACTGAAAGAAGAAGCATACGATAAAAGAGCTAATTTTCATATTACACTCGATTTCATCTTGTTAACACTGCAAACGTTACTCTGCTTCAGTTATCGAACCACATTAATGACCGCTTGAATAGATTTGACCATCGAATTCTCCTTGATTGTTAGTTAGAAAAACAACAAACTGTAACGTAAAAAGAACCCCAATTCTAAATCGTAAAAATAGTTTGAGCTAGAAACTCGTCATATTTAAAATCTGATGTATGATATAGTTAACCGCTTAAATGAAAGGGGATACATATGGTTTATAGTGCTAATAATGAACGTTATCAAGAAATGAAATATAACCGTGTAGGACATTCAGGATTACAGCTACCGGCAATTTCTTTAGGTCTGTGGCATAATTTTGGGGGCGTAGATACGTTTGAAAATGGACGTGCTATGCTACGTCGTGCTTTCGATTTAGGGATTACTCATTTTGACTTAGCAAATAATTATGGCCCGCCTCCTGGCAGTGCTGAAGAAATGTTTGGTAAAATGCTAAAAACTGATTTTGCTCCATATCGTGATGAAATGATTATTTCGACAAAGGCTGGTTATCACATGTGGGATGGACCTTATGGGGAATGGGGTTCAAAGAAATATCTTATCTCTAGCCTTGACCAAAGCTTAAAGAGAATGGGATTAGATTATGTTGATATCTTTTACTCACATCGATTTGATCCGAATACACCATTGGAAGAAACAATGGGGGCATTGGACCAAATTGTCCGTCAAGGGAAAGCTCTATACGTTGGGATTTCTAGCTATGATGCAGAACAAACTGCAAAAGCTGTATCGATTTTAAATGAACTAGGAACGCCTTTACTTATCCATCAGCCAAGCTATTCAATGTTTAACCGCTGGATTGAAGATGGCTTACAAGATGTACTCACTGAGCAGGGAGTCGGCTCAATTGCCTTCTGCCCGTTAGAGCAAGGTTTATTAACAAACAAATATATTTCAGGTATTCCAACTGATTCAAGAGCAGCGAAAGCGAATACGTTCTTAAGTGAGGAAAGGGTAACAGAGGATGTTATCCGCCGGGTGACACAATTAAATGAAATAGCAGTTGAAAGAGGGCAAAATTTAGCGCAAATGGCATTGGCATGGGTATTACGTGAAGGCCGAGTTACGTCAGCACTTATTGGTGCTAGTCGTGTTAGTCAGATTGAAGAGAATGTAGCAGCATTGAATAATCTTGATTTCACTTCTGAAGAACTAGCGAAAATTGAAGAGATTTTAAATAATTGATAATGAAGTTTGATAATGCACTCAAGTTGTTAGAGTGCATTTTTTCTGTTTGTTAAGGGTATTATTTCTCGTTGTGAAGATTCTGTGAATTCGATTCATACATAGGAGAACTTGGAAAATAGTCCTTTTCACTACTAAAGTTTTATGATACATTAATAATTGTACTTGATAATCAATCTCATTAGAATCATTCTAATGAAGCTTGATTTTAATAGTCTTTAACTAATAATGATAATGATTATCGTTTGTTCATCTTCTTTCTTGAAGGGTTACAAGATAAAATCCACTTCTTGATGATAACTATTATCATTTGTCATAATAAAATATATGTGAGGGTTTTACATGAGATTATGGATGTTAGTAATTGCAGCTATCGTCCTGTCTTTTATTTCGCTATTTGTCGGAGCAATTGATATTAAACCGAGTGATTTGCTAGATTGGGAATCAGATGAAACACAAATTTTCCTAATAAGTCGCCTCCCACGGTTAATTGCGATTATTCTAGCGGGGGCAGGAATGAGTATTGCCGGCTTAATTATGCAATCTTTAAGTCGAAATAAGTTTGTATCACCAACAACTGCTGGTACGCTAGATGCAGCAAAACTTGGAATTTTAATTTCAATGTTGTTTTTTACGAATGTAACGTATACACAGCAAGTTATTTTTAGTTTTGCTTTTGCGTTGGCTGGTACTTTTCTTTTCATGCAAATATTAGACCGAATTAAATTTAAGGATGTCATATTTGTTCCGCTAATCGGTATTATGTATGGGAATATTTTATCCTCGATTACGACGTTTCTTGGCTATGAAGCAGATTTACTGCAAAATATTTCATCGTGGCTGATGGGAAGTTTTACATTAATCATTTCGGGACGCTATGAACTACTATATGTTAGCATTCCAGCAGTCATATTAGCCTATCTTTATGCCAATAAATTTACTGTTGCAGGTATGGGTGAAGATTTTGCGAGGAACTTAGGCTTAAGCTATAAAGTTGTATTAAATCTTGGACTTATCCTAGTTGCGATTATTTCGACAACGGTGGTATTAACTGTTGGGGTTATTCCGTTTTTAGGACTTATCGTGCCAAACATTGTCTCACTATATTTAGGAGATAACCTACGTAAAACGATTCCACATACAGCATTATTAGGGGTAGTTTTCCTACTTATTTGTGACATATTAGGGCGTATCATTATCCACCCTTATGAAATCCCTGTAAATGTTACTGTAGCAGTGATAGGCAGTGCGATCTTCTTAACGATGCTACTTAGGGGGAGAGCATATGCGAAATAGTACAAAATTAATTATTTTAGCAGTGATTGCAATCGTATGTATATTATTCTATGGTTTTTACGATATAAAAGGCGGATTTGATTATGCCTTCCCTAGAAGGATGCTTAAAGTTAGTGCAATGATCGTTACAGGAATTGCGATTTCCTTTTCAACTGTCGTGTTCCAGACGATTACCCATAATCGTATTTTAACACCTTCTGTTATGGGACTTGATTCTATGTATCAAGTTGTACAGACGTTAATTTACTTTTTTGCAGGGTCGATGTCAGTTTGGGTGCTTAATAAATATTTAAACTTTGGTGCAGCAATATTTGCGATGGTACTTTTTGCGTTGATATTATATCGATTTTTATTCAGAGCAGATAAGCATCCGGTGTATTTCCTTCTATTAATCGGGATGATTGTTGGGACCTTGTTAGGAAGCTTTGTTACATTCCTTCAAGTATTAATTGACCCGGTTGAGTATTTAAGTCTGCAAAGCCGCTTATTTGCAACATTTTCAAATGTGAAGGCGGAATTGTTATTTATTGCTATCGGTATATTATTCATTGCATTCATTTATGGATACTTTATTATGGGTAAGCTTGATGTCATGTCACTTGGCCGTGAAAATGCAATGAACCTTGGTATCAACTATGACGGCATGGTGATGAGAATCTTAATTTTATCGTCTGTATTAATTGCAACATCGACAGCACTCGTTGGACCAATAACATTCTTTGGATTAATTGTAGCCAATCTATCTTATCAATATTTGGTTACATATAAACATTCGATTCACATTATCGGAGCAAGTTTAATTAGTATTATTGCATTAGTCGGTGGACAATTTCTAGTTGAACATATTTTTGAGTTACGCACAACATTGAGTGTCATTATTAATTTTATCGGCGGTATTTATTTTATTTACTTATTACTAAAGGAAAGTAGGGCAGCAGGATGATTGAAATCAAAGGATTAACAAAACAATTTGGCAAAAAACCTGTTGTAGAGGATGTTTCTGTCACAATTGAACCAGGGACAATTACATCATTTATCGGACCGAATGGGGCTGGTAAGTCAACACTTCTTTCAATGGTAAGCCGTTTATTAGAAGCAGACACAGGTGAAGTATTACTTGATCAAAATAACGTTAAAAAGTGGAAGTCTTCTGAATTTGCGAAACGTGTATCTATTTTAAAACAATCAAACTACCTTAATGTTCGTTTAACAGTAAGGGAACTTGTTGCATTTGGTCGCTATCCTTATTCCAAAGGCCGCTTAAATGCAGTTGATGAAGATTTTATTAATCAGGCATTGGATTATATGAATCTAGCAGAGATGCAAGACAAGTTTTTGGATGAATTATCTGGCGGTCAAAAGCAGCGTGCATTTATCGCAATGGTTATTGCTCAGGATACAGATTATATTTTGCTTGATGAGCCTTTAAATAACTTGGATATGAAACACTCTGTGCAAATTATGAAAATTTTACGGAAGTTAGTCGATGAACTTGGTAAAACAGTTGTCATTGTTTTGCATGACATTAATTTTGCTTCCGTGTATTCAGACCGTATTGTCGCTTTAAAAAATGGAAGGCTTGTGAAGAACGGCCCGACAAATGAAATCATTAATTCTGACGCACTACGGGAAATTTATGATATGGATATTCCGATTCAAGAGCAAAATGGATGCAGAATTTGTGTCTATTTCAATTCACATACGTAAAAATGGTATAGCCTAGAGAAAGAGTTCATTCGTTTTTTCTCTAGGTATCTACTGAAATCGTCAGTATTTATTTTATATTTTGAAAAAATTAAATGAATTAATAAAAAGCTATTGACATAACTTGGATTATGAAGCATAATGATAATCGTTATCACTGATAATGATTATCATTAACAATATACTAATTGAGAAGAAGGAGAGTAATAGATATGAAAAAAACAAAGTTATTAGTTGTACTTTTAGCAGCTTTCGTATTACTGCTTGCAGCATGTGGCTCTAAGGAAGAAGTTTCAAAAAAGGAATCATCTGAAACAACAGCAGCTGAAGGTAAGACTGAAGAAACAAAATCTGAGGAAGCAAACGGGGAAGGTTCTACATATCCAATGACTGTAGCGCCAACAGTTGCTTCAGTTGAAGGTGAAGAAGCTCCGATTAATTTCGAAGATGTAAAGTTTGAAAAAATGCCAGAGAAAATTGCAGTGTTTGATTACGGCTTCTTAGATACTTTAGATGCATTAGGTGTTGAAGGAATCGCAGGTGTTGCACAGGATACTAGCTTACCAGCTAATCTTGAAAAATATGCTTCTGATGACTATACAAATGTTGGTGGTTTAAAAGAACCTTTATTAGAAGACCTAGCTGAGTTAGACCCGGATGTTATCTTTATCTCAGGACGTCAGTCAGCATTCTATGAAGAATTAAAAGATATTGCTCCTGTTGTGTTTGTAGGAACATCTCAAGAAGACTACTGGAACACATTCTTAGCTTCAGTAGATTTAGCAGCAAAAATGTTTGGCAAAGAAGCAGAGGCTAAAGAATATACAGCTAAAATTGATACAGCTCTTGAAGAAATCAAAGCTTTAGCAGGAAACTATGAAACATCTTTAGTAACAATGTACAACGAAGGTAAATTATCAGGATTCTCAACAAACTCTCGTTTTGGATACCTATATGACATTTATGGGTTCAAGCCAGTAAAAGAAGATATCGATGCTTCATCACATGGTTCAAACTTCGGCTTCGAAGCAATCTTAGAAATCAATCCACAAGTATTATTTGTTATTGACCGTACAGCAGCTGTTGGCGGTGAATCAAATATTGATAAAGATATGGAAAATGACATTATTAAGAAAACAGATGCATACAAAAACGAAAAAATCGTTTACTTAGATGGTCCACTTTGGTACCTAAGCGGTGGCGGTTTACAATCAGAACTTGCCAAAATCAATGAAATCTTAGACGAATTAAAATAATTATTGCAGGAGGCTGTCCATCTAATGGGCAGCCTCTTTTTTTGGCATATGTGGGGACAGTCCCCCGATGTATTAACGCATTAACGGGTTGAGGGACAGTCCCCCGGTATGTTAACGCATTAAAGTGTTGAGGGACTGTCCCCGCTTTACAAAAATTTTACATCGTTTATATGTTTGCTATCAGATTACGGGATGCTTCTATGATATAATAAAATTTAATTAATAAAGGGAAGAGTGAATGTTGATGAGGAAACTGTCATATTTACTAATTTTAGTTGGTTTATGTATTGTAGGTTATGCAGGATGGGAGATTTACGATACGAAGGCACAGACGACACAATCATTAGAGAAAGCCAGGGAGATTGTTGAGTCACCGCCTAGTAAAGAAGTTTTTAAACAAGAAGATGGAACGTTTAAACCACCGACAGGAGAAGCAGCTGGTATTTTGCATATTCCAAAGTTAAGTGCAGATTTACCGATTGTCGAAGGTACTGACCCAGATGACCTTGAAAAAGGCGTAGGTCATTATAAAGGGAGCTTCTATCCCGAAGAAAATGGACAAATTGTTTTATCTGGCCACCGAGATACTGTATTTCGTAAAGCTGGGGAGCTAGAGATTGGTGATAATTTAAAAATGATCCTACCCTATGGTGAATTTGAATATGAAATCACCCATACAAAAATCGTTGAAGCAGACGATACGAGTATCATCACACTTCAAAATGAAGAGGAAGAACTTCTACTAACAACATGCTATCCATTTAGCTATGTCGGAAATGCACCGCAGCGTTATATCATCTATGCTAAGAAAAAAGCAGCTTAATTAAAGAGAGGGTGACTCAAAAGGCTATACTCATCCTCCGCAACTACGTAATATTAATATCTATCTACTTACGTAGTTGTGGAGGATGAGGTCTTAACTTTTGAATCACCCTTTTAACTATTCAATAGCTTTTCCACATCACTCGGATAAGTGGCTTTTGCAACAATTTCTTCTTTCGTAATGGGGTGTGTTAGCTGTATCTGCACAGCATGTAAAGCTTGTCTATCTATATATTTTTTACTGCCGCCATATAGGGTATCACCAATGATTGGATGCCCAATTGAGCTTAAATGAACACGAATTTGATGGGTTCTACCAGTTTCAAGCTGTAGAGAAAGTACTGTTAGATTTTTATCGCTTTTATAGTGTTCTACCTGATAATGTGTAATTGCCTTTTGTCCGGTTGGTGAGACACGTCTTCTCGTAGCATGATGTCGGTCCTTTCCAATGGGACTATTAATAACACCTTGGTGCTTATTCATACGACCTTCTACAATGGCGACGTAGGTACGTTTTATTTTTCTTTGCTCAAGTGCCGTATCTAATAATGAATGTGCTAAATCATGCTTAGCAAAAATAAGCGCACCTGACGTATCTTTGTCTAGGCGATGGATATGACGTACTTTCGTTTGTAGTCCATTTGCTTGAAAATGATATGCTACTGCATTTGCTAATGTTCCTGTTTGATTTGGAGAATTTGGATGTGTATCAATGCCAGGCTGCTTATTTACAATTAATAGATGAGGATCCTCAAATAAAACATCAAGGGGAAGATTTTCCGGAACTACACCATAATCTTCTTGTTTAAACAGTTGTAATTGAAGGATATCACCTTTTTGCAGCTTATGATTTACATCAGTTCGCTCGTTATTTCTGTTTATCATCGAAGCTTGATTCCATTTTGAAATCATTGCTTTGGACGCACCAATTTCTTTTGAAAGAACATGGTATACAGTTAGTTGTTCCCATT
The DNA here is from genome assembly GCF_030813355.1 of Metabacillus malikii. Taxonomy (GTDB): domain Bacteria; phylum Bacillota; class Bacilli; order Bacillales; family Bacillaceae; genus Metabacillus; species Metabacillus malikii. Next base: position 67,555 of record NZ_JAUSUD010000020.1, on the reverse strand, counting down.
CTACCGGAATGGGAATGTTAAACCACTCTCCGTTTTTTTCCAATTTCGCGACAACCTTTCTATTTATAAATTCATCTTAAAACCTATCCGATTCGTTCACTATGATAATTGAATATTGGTCCTTGAAAGTTCCTTGGGTGGAATACGAAATAGCAACTATTGTTAATGCTGTTTAAACGTCTCGAAAAAGTAAAAAAATAACAACTATATTATTTTCATAAATCCATAATCAGCGTAGATTTACCCTCTATATAGATAATATAACAAATCAACTAGGTATACATAACTACTATTGGAACTACAACCTAGTTCCGGTAACACTTACCTCTAAAATGTTGAATTATACTATGGTATGCTAACTGTAATGATTTTATAAAGGGTGATTAAATGAAAGTTGTTGTTGCATCAACAGAAGAACAAGAGCGACATATTTCAGAATTAGTTGACCAGCTCTATACAGAAATATTTCCAAAATTTTTCCCAGATGATGAGATTAAAGGTTTAAAAGACAAACATGTATTAAAACCACAGGAAACAGACCAAATGTATAATAGTAATCTTAAAGATGCATTCCAAATTATCTCTAGTCTCCAAGCAATTGTTGCTGTTCTTGAACACATAGACGATTGCAAGCATGTTGAAGATTATCAAAACATGTTCGAGAGAAATAGTATGAATTTAAATAACTTTGGGTATTACTTTCCGCTTACTTTCGCACAATTTAAACATGCCGAAAGTCAATCGGGAGAATTTAGTCAGTATGTTCGACCTGCTAATAACTGGATCGTTTAAGAAAAACGTCGCTTTCATGCGGCGTTTTTTTATTTTCAAAAAACAATTGGTTAGCTTGTGGTGGAATTTGTCGAATGATAGATTATTTGATGAAGTTGGGAGATTATTTTCAAAAGTTGACAGAAAAGTAAGTAAAGTTGAGAAATTTTCTTTAAAGGTTGACAGACAGATTTTCACTATAAAATCATCAGATTTTCGTGTTACAACGATAAAAATTCCAACACTTTTTTATAATCCGCTTTTTTAATTCCCAAAATAAAAAAGGCAGCTGTTTAATAGCTGCCTAAGTCTTTGAACATTAATACTGGAAGTTAAGATTTCCATTCAGTTAAAATCGATGTATAGCCTTCTTTTGTGTTAGCCCCTTTAGTACGTGCAACTTCTTTACCATCTTTAAAATGAATGAGAGTAGGAGTTGACTCGATATTGAATTCTGTCCATGCTTGTTCAAATTCTAACACATTATATTGCTCAATCTTTACGCCGACATCCTCAGCTGCAGGCATCAATTCTGGTGTAGCGTTTTTACAATGAACACATTCAGGGCTGAAGAAATAGACGATTACTTCTTCTTTGTTCGCTAATTTTTCATCTAGTTCATCTGGTAGAATGATATTTTGATAGTTAGGATCATCTAATAAATCAACTGTAGAGCTTTTTAAGTTATTTGTTCCGTAAACATTTCCTTCTGCCTGTTTATTTTTTTGATATGTGGTCATAATCCCCAATGAAGCAAAAAGTAATACGATGATTCCACCAAAAATAAGAATTTTTTTCAATTTAACGACCTGCCTTTTTTAATATAGTAATACTTGTGACAAAGATGATAATAAATGCAATCAATGCTAAAAAGGGAATAGTAATAAATCCTAACCAATTAATATACTCACCCGTACAAGGGACAATACCACATTCAATTGAATTGTTACCAAGAAAATCAATTTTCTGAATTCCATAATGATAAAGGGAGATACAGCCTCCAATAGCAGATAACAGTAGAGAATATCGTGCTGCTTTAGCATCCTTTTTGAACACGCCGATACCTAAAATAATTACTAGCGGATACATGAAAATTCGTTGATACCAACAAAGTTCACAAGGTGTATATTGAAGAATTTCAGAAAAATATAAGCTTCCTAATGTAGCGACAAATGATGTAATCCATGCAAACGTTAATAGATTTTCAATTGCTTTCACTCGAGAACTAGACATACCATCCCTCACAATAATTCTATTTTCTTAAATTATAGTAGGAAAAATGGATACTGTAAAATAGATAGTTTGTGAATATTGTTGACCACTATTTATCGGAGAGATTGATAATGCTTATTTTAGTAAAGCTTACTTTTTTTTTTAGTTTTGAGATATACCATTTTTTGAAATTGAACACCGATTCACTTACTTGAAAATACTTTTACCTTTAGTAATTAATAAGTTGTCCACCCATAAAAAATATACTCTATATAAATTCTGCTAATGGTAAAGAAAAAATAATTGCGAATACTAAACGGTGAAAGGGGTGGATGAAAGATGACGACAATAAGAGAATGTATGACAACAAATGTTGAAACAGTCTCATCAAATCAAACGATAAAAGAGGCTGCGGAAATTATGGCACGTAACAATGTTGGGTCAATTCCAGTTGTTAATTCTGGCGAGTTAGTTGGAATTATTACAGACCGTGATATTACAACGCGCTCAACTGCACATGGACTTGATAATCAAACACCAGTATCGCAAGTTATGACGACTAATCTTGTATCAGGTCATATCTCGATGTCAACAGAAGAAGCAGCAAAGGTGATGGCACAGCATCAAATTCGTCGTTTACCGATTGTTGAAAACAATCAACTAGTAGGTATTGTTGCTTTAGGAGATCTTGCAACAAACGAAATGTCAGATGAAGCAGCAGGCGTTGCATTAGCAAATATATCCGAACCAAATAAAACTTTATAAAATAGAGGAAAATAATCGACGCTCAGAGAATGTAACATTTACTCTGAGTGTTTTTTATGGTTTTGTTATTAACAAACCATGACTATTGTTGTCCTGCCTTGAAATTCGCCTTTACTTTTAGTCTGAGTTATATACTTTCAAGCTACTGACGAGTCTATTAACTCCTTAGGTTTTGTAAGGCTGTCATTGAAGGATTTAATACATTGTCAATTGAAGCAAAAAAGCACCGGTATATTTTAGTTTTTGAAAAATGAAATCAGGGTAATCTATTTGGAGAGAAAATACATTAAAGGAGAATGCACATGTCCGAGAAACTCGACTTATCAAAGTTTGAGAAGAAAATGATCATTCGAAATATTGAAGAGCGTGATCTTGATGAGTTATTAAAATTACAAGGCAAATGCTTTCCAGGTATGACACCTTGGAAAAGAGAGCATTTAGTTAGTCATTTAGAACATTTTCCGGATGGGCAATTTTGTGCAGAGTTAGATGGCAAAATAATCGGTTCTTGCTCAAGCTTGTTAATAAATTTTGATGAATATGATGACAGACATACATGGGATGATATTACGGACAACGGCTACATTACAAATCATAATCCAGATGGTTACAATATGTATGGCATTGAGGTCATGGTACATCCTAATTATCGCCGTATGAAGATTGGTCACCGTTTATATGAGGCAAGGAAAGATTTAGCAAGACGATTAAATTTAAAAAGTATTATTATTGGCGGGAGAATACCAAATTATTATAAATATGCTGATGAGCTAACACCGAGAGAATACGTACAACAAGTAATGCTTCACAAAATTTATGACCCTGTCCTTTCGTTTCAATTATTAAATGAATTTACATTAATGAGGATTAACCCTAATTATTTATCGGATGATTTAGCATCTTATCAATATGCAACATTGATGGAATGGAACAATGTTGATTACCAGCCAAATACAAAAAGGTTCTATAAAACATCACACCCAGTTCGTATATGTGTTGTTCAATATATGATGAAGCAAATTAACTCATTTGAAGAGTTTGCAAAGCAAGTAGAATATTATACAGATGTTGCCTCTGATGCAGGGTCGGATTTTGCAGTCTTTCCTGAAATCTTTACAACACAATTAATGTCTTTCCACCGAGAAACATCACCTAGTAAAGCAATTCAACGCTTAACAGAATATACAGAAGAGTATATTGAATTATTTACGGAGCTTGCCGTTCGTTACAATGTAAACATCATTGGTGGTTCTCATGTTGTAGAAGAAGAAGGTAGGATTTATAATATTGCCTACTTATTTCGACGTGATGGAACAATTGAAAAACAATATAAACTACACATTACACGAAATGAGCGGAAATGGTGGGGGATAAGCAGGGGCGATAAAGTTCGAGTCTTTGATACAGATTGTGGAAAAATTGCAATTCAAATATGTTATGATATTGAGTTCCCTGAGTTGGCAAGGATTGCAACAGATAAAGGGGCAAAAATTATCTTTACACCGTTTTGTACTGAAGATAGGCAAAGCTATTTAAGGGTACGCTATTGTGCACAGGCTCGAGCGGTTGAAAATCAAATATACACCGTAATAGCAGGAACAGTTGGAAACCTTCCACAAACAGAAAATATGGATATCCAATATGCACAGTCAGGTATATTTGCACCTTCAGATTTTGAATTTGCGAGAGATGGAATTGTCGTTGAAAGCAATCCAAATATTGAAATGGTCGCAATCGGAGATGTGGACCTCGAAATATTAAGAAGAAAACGGCAATCTGGAACTGTTAATCAACTAAAGGACCGTAGAAAGGATATTTATACGATTATGTATGATAAAGATTGATATTCTTAATAATTTGTAAAAAATGACCTGTGTTGTACCGTTTGTAATATGCTAAAATAAGGATGTTAATTATTGTTATACATAATCGAAAACAAATCCAGGAGGTAACGATGAGCTGGGAACAAAGCTATAAACGTTGGAGTACAAAACAAGATTTAGATAAGGAATTAAAAGAACAATTAATTGCACTAGATGGTAATCATAAAACATTAGAAGATAGTTTTTATAAAAATTTAGAGTTTGGTACGGGCGGTATGCGTGGAGAAATCGGACCAGGTACGAACCGTATGAATATATACACTGTAAGAAAAGCATCAGAAGGTTTAGCAAAATACATAGTCTCATTCGGTGAGGAAGCTAAAAAACGCGGAGTGGCGATTGCATATGATTCACGTCATAAGTCTCCAGAATTTGCGATGGAAGCTGCGAAAACTTTAGCATCACACGGAATCCAAACATACGTTTTTGAAGAATTAAGACCAACACCGGAATTATCATTTGCGGTTCGTTTTTTAAATGCCTTCTCAGGAATTGTCGTAACAGCTAGTCATAATCCACCCGAATATAATGGTTATAAAGTGTACGGTCATGACGGGGGACAATTACCTCCAGAAGCAGCTGATAAAGTAATTGGTTTTGTTAACGCAGTAGAAGACGAGTTACAAGTAGAAGTAACAGATGAAGCTTCATTAAAAGAGCAAGGACTTATTAAAATGATAGGTGCAGAGATTGATGAGGCTTATACGGAAAAGTTAAAAACAATCTCTGTTAACCCAAGCCTTTCACAAGAAGTAGATGTAAAAATTGTCTTTACACCATTACATGGCACAGCAAATAAGCCAGTACGAAGTGGTCTGAAAGCAATGGGTTATGATAATGTAACGATTGTAAAGGAACAGGAATTACCTGATCCTAACTTCTCAACTGTAAAATCACCTAATCCAGAAGAGCATGAGGCATTTACTTTAGCGATTCGTGAGGGTCAACAAACGAATGCAGACCTTTTAATTGCTACTGACCCTGACGCTGACCGATTAGGGATTGCTGTGAAAAATAAACAAGGTGAATATGTTGTCCTAACTGGAAATCAAACAGGTGCATTACTTCTGCATTATTTATTATCTGAGAAAAAAGAAAAGGGAATTCTGCCAAGTAATGGTGTCGTCTTAAAAACAATTGTTACTTCAGAAATTGGCCGTGATATTGCAAAATCATTTGGCTTAGATACAATTGATACATTAACAGGATTTAAGTTTATTGGTGAGAAAATCAATGAGTATGAGAAATCAGGACAATATGAATTCCAGTTCGGCTATGAAGAAAGTTACGGCTATTTAATTGGGGATTTTGCACGTGATAAAGATGCCGTCCAAGCAGCATTGCTCGCAGTTGAAGTTTGTGCTTACTATAAAAAGCAAGGACTTACTTTATATGAAGGTCTGTTAAAAATCTTTAGTGAATATGGCTATTATAAAGAAGGCTTACAATCACTGACGTTAAAAGGAAAAGAAGGTGCCGAGCAAATCCAAAGCATTCTTCATTCATTTAGAACAACTCCACCAACAGAGGTAGCTGGAAAGAAAATTGTAACTGTTGAGGATTATCAATCAGGTGAACGTCGACAACTGGAAACTGGTGAAGTTAATAAAATTGAGCTGCCAAGTTCGAATGTGTTGAAATATATTTTAGAGGATAATTCATGGTTTTGCCTACGTCCATCAGGTACTGAACCAAAGGCGAAGTTTTACTTCGGTGTGAAGTGTGATACGTTAGAGCAAAGTGAACAACAATTAGCAGAATTATCTTCTGGTGTGATGACAAAAGTAAATGATTTAATTGCTGCATTAACAAAATAAAACCAAAAGGGTGATTAGTGCGAGACCCCTCAACAAATGATAGGCAGAATGAATAGGGTTCACATTCTATCCTGTAAGTTTGAGGGGAGCACTTAGTCACCCTCTTTTAATATTGGCTAAATATTCTAACTGTTACATAGACTACATGTAACAGTTTTTTTTATTATTCAAAAACAGAGTGTGCATATTCCAGTTCTTCAGGTTCAATCGCATGGTCAATATATCTCAGTAAAGAATATAACTGTTTTTCAACTTCTTTATAGTCATGTTCAAAATTATAGGCGTGTAAAAATTGTTCGATTTTTTTTGAAAGAAAATCGTCCTTAGTGCGGACCATTAAAATGAGCAGGTTATCCCACTGAGAACGATGTGTATAGTAAAGAGCTTTGTCATAATCAACAGTGTTCATTCGTTAAATCCCTCCATCTTTTAGGAGATATGATTATTGTATGTGTTTTTGCGATAAACTTTCTGGGCAAAACTTGGTGGTGCGATGAAATAAAGCTTGGAATTGTTTACCCGTTTAAAAGTGAAATAATCAAGAAAAGCTAAAGTACAAAAAGGATGTTGTAACATGATAAAAAAATCTTCATACTCTTACTTTCATTTGCCGTGTATTCATTAACTGTTACATCAAAAGGGTATACAATAGATGCAAATAAAGCTTATACATATAAACAAATGAAAAAGGATATACAAAGCTTAGCAAATAGCCATGATTTAACGGTAAAGTCAATTGGACAATCAGAATTTGGACGAGATATTCTTGCGGTTAAGGTAGGGAAAGGCTCTAACTCTATTCTCATTACTGGTAGTCATCATGGGCGTGAATGGCTTTCAACACATGTATTGATGAAAATGATCGAAGAATATGCAAAAGCATATCAGAGCAAACAGAAGATTTTTGGACATGGGCGGGATATTCTTAATGATGTATCGATTTGGTTCATACCGATGGTGAATCCGGATGGAGTGATGCTACAGCAAAAGGGGGTTGATTCAATGCCATTTCTATTTCAAGAAGTTTATGTAGATATGAATGAGGGGAGTGATGATTTTACCCGTTGGAAGGCAAACGGTTTAGGAGTTGATTTAAATCGGCAATATCCAGCAGGCTGGGAACATATTAAAGAAGATAAAAAATTTGCATCCTATTCTCATTTTAAAGGAAATCAGCCACTTGAATCGAGTGAAACAAGAGCTTTATCCACTTTTACAAACCAGCTGAAGCCATTAGCAGCTGCTGCATATCACACTTCTGGACGTGTGATTTATTGGTATTTCCATAATGAGGTTCAGTATTTAGCTCGTGATATCCAGTTCGTTGATAGTATAGTTCAAAAGACAGGTTATAAAGTAGATTATCCTCCGTTATCAGCAACTGGTGGCGGCTATACTGACTGGTTTATACAAACATACAAACGTCCAGCTGTAACGATTGAATTAAGCTATCCGGTCGAGGAGACAAACCCACCATTGTCAGTATTATCTGAGGAGTGGGAGAGAAATAAAGAAATTGGTATGGTTATTGCTGATTATGCAAGAAAACATATCGATAAAGTGGATAATCCAAACAGTAAAGAGCAAAATAAAAAAGAAAATGAGCAGTAAAATAGTAAATAATATGATGGAGGAACATATGAAAGCTAAGACCGTTTATCGAATCTTTTTTCTATTGGCCACATTTATGATGGTTTTAACTGCAGGTATGAAGGCATATGGTGAACAGCATGTTGAAGAGATTGATTATAAAAAATGGAGTAGACTTGCAATATCGACAGTAAAAGAAGAATACCCTCAATCAGAACTGATTGATTATAAGTATGTGAAACGTGAGGCTGTCAATGAAGAAGAGTCAAAAGATGTATTTCGTATTAAAGTCAACCAACATGGAGAACTTTTTTATGTTAGTGCCGATGTAGTTTTTAATCCAAAAACGGCAAAATTAATTACAGTTAACCTAAAACGAGATGGGGATAATGCTGCACAAACGTCAATTATTTTAGATTAACCATTCGAAGGAGGACTCGATCCTTTCGAATGGTTAATGAATTAATGATTATTCTTAGTGAAATATGAAAAAAGTGAATCTTTGTTTTGAATAATATCTGCTAACGTATATTGGTCTAAAACATCAAAGTAAGCATGTAATGCTTCATTCAAGACATGTTTTAGTCCACATATTGGTGATATCACACAATGTTTATTCTCGTCAAAGCATTCAACAAGATGAAAGTCTTCCTCGGTTCGTCTAATGATTTCTCCTATATTAATGTCTTCAGGTGGATGTGCTAACTTTATTCCACCATTTCTACCTCGTATCGTTTCAATAATGTTCATTTTCCCAAGTTCAAATGTCACTTTCATTAAGTGATTTTTAGAAATTTGATATGCATCAGCAATTTCTTTTATATTGGATAGTTCATCGGATGGCTTAGAGGCCAGAAAAATTAAAACTCGCAACGAGTAATCTGTGTAATTGGTAAGTCTCATTGTTATAACCTCGCACTTTGAGTGAAATAATCGTTTTCTTTATATTATCATAACTATTAAAAAAAGGTAGAAATAAGGGGGTAAATGTGACAGCTTTTTAAAACATCTATATAAATTATTGCCATTTGAAAAAATTGCCTCTATCATAAAGATATATTTAAAATACTTCTTTTAGGGGCTGGTTAAATGTTATCTGAACAAACGATTAAAATTGTAAAATCAACTGCACCAATTTTAGCAGATCGTGGGGTTGAAATCACGACACATTTTTATAAAACAATGTTTGAAGCACACCCTGAATTATTAAATATTTTTAATCATGCAAATCAGAAGCAAGGCCGTCAGCAAACTGCGTTAGCGAATACAGTATATGCAGCAGCTACTTATATTGATCAACTTGAAGTACTACTCCCTGCAGTAAAACAAATTGCTCATAAACACCGTAGCTTAATGGTTAAGAAAGAGCATTATCCAATTGTTGGTGAATTTTTATTAAAGGCAATTAAAGAGGTACTAGGAGAAGCAGCAACAGATGAAATTATTGATGCCTGGGCAGAAGCATATGGTGTCATTGCACAAGTATTTATCGATATTGAAAATGAAATGTATGAAGAGGCAAAAAATAATAAATGGGAAGGTTTTAAAGCCTTTAAAGTAGTTAAAAAACAAAAAGAAAGTTCAATCATTACATCATTTTATTTACAACCAGCAGATGGTTCAACGGTTCCTGCTTTTTCTCCAGGGCAATATGTGACCGTACGCTTATCCGTTGAAGGTGAAGAATATTTATTAAATCGTCAATACAGCTTATCTGATGCACCGAATCAGTCCCATTTAAGAATTTCTGTTAAACGAGAGGGAGAAAACCCAACAACGTTAGGAAAAGTTTCCAACTATCTTCATGACCACATTGGAGAGGGAGATGAAATTGAACTTACTGCACCAGCAGGAGATTTCGTTCTTGATGAAGCATCTGATAAGCCGCTTTACTTAATTAGTGGCGGTGTCGGTATTACACCAATGATGAGTATGTTAAAGAGAACAGCAGACCATAAAGCAAATCGTCCTGTGACCTTTATTCATGCTGCTAAAAATGGAGAAGTACAAGCTTTCCGTACAGAAGTTGAAGAAGCAGTGATTAAATTAACATATTCACAAAAATACTTCATTCTTGAAAATCCTACTGCTGAAGATAGAGAGAATCACCGTTTTGATGCGGAAGGATATTTAGATTCACAAAAATTAAAAGATATTGCAACTGAAACAGATGCCATCTTCTATGTTTGTGGACCGGTTGCGTTTATGAAAAATACAATTGGAAATTTAGCAACAATTGGTGTAAAGGAAGAAAACATTCACTTTGAATTCTTTGGACCATCAATCAATTTAAAAGAATATCAACAAGCATAATGAAAAAGGGTGACTCATAGAGGTCACCCTTTTTACCGTTTAACAAAGTGACTCGTACAAGGTATTGCTCGTTCCTTAGCATCTTTTCCATATTATCCTCATACATTATTGTAAGAAAAGCTTAGGGGGGAGACTATGAAAGAGACTGATCAAAAGGCCCTAGAGTATGCTATAAGTGAAATCACCGAAATTGCCAAAGGCTTTGGGTTAGACTTCTATCCGATGAGATATGAAATATGTCCTGCGGATATTATTTATACATTCGGAGCTTACGGAATGCCAACGAGATTCTCACATTGGAGTTTTGGAAAACAATTTCATAAAATGAAGCTTCAATACGACCTTGGCTTAAGTAAAATATATGAATTAGTCATTAATTCAAATCCATGTTATGCGTTTTTATTAGATACAAATTCGCTTATACAAAATAAGTTAATTGTTGCCCATGTGTTAGCACATTGTGACTTCTTTAAAAATAATTCACGATTTGGAAATACGAAACGAGAAATGGTAGAAAGCATGGCTGCAACAGCAGAACGAATTAAACAATATGAAATTCAATATGGTAGACATGAGGTTGAAACATTTTTAGACGCTGTCTTGTCAATACAAGAACATATTGACCCTTCATTAGTACGACCGAAATTGGCATGGTCAATGGATGATGTGGATGAATACGAGGAGGAAGAACATCGTGTAACTCCATATGATGACCTTTGGAATTTAGATAATAAACAAGAAGAGAAACGACAAGTAAAGAAGAAGAAACGAAAATTCCCTCCTTCTCCTGAGAAGGATTTATTGCTATTCATCGAAGAATATAGTAGAGAACTTGAAGATTGGCAACGTGATATTTTGACGATGATGAGAGAGGAAATGTTATATTTCTGGCCACAGCTCGAAACAAAAATCATGAACGAAGGCTGGGCTTCGTATTGGCACCAACGTATTATTCGAGAATTAGATTTATCTTCAGATGAAGCAATTGAATTTGCTAAATTAAATGCAGGGGTTGTTCAACCTTCTAAAACGAGTATTAATCCTTACTATTTGGGGTTGAAAATATTTGAAGACATTGAAGAACGTTATAATTCTCCGACTGAAGAGATGAAAATGTTTGGTGCTAAGCCGGGTTCAGGTAGAGAAAAAATGTTTGAAGTTCGCGAGGTAGAATCCGATATATCCTTTATTCGAAATTATTTAACAAAGGATTTAGTTATGCGTGAGGATATGTATTTATTCCAAAAGCAAGGACGGGACTATAAAGTTGTTGATAAAGAATGGGAAGCTATCCGTGATCAGCTTGTAAGCATGCGAGTGAATGGAGGTTTTCCATATATTACAGTAAATGACGGTGATTATTTAAAAAACAATGAGCTCTATTTAAAACATTGGTTCGAGGATATTGAACTCGATTTGAAATATTTAGAAAAGGTACTGCCTTATGTTTATCAGCTTTGGGGTCGTCCAGTTCATATGGAAAGTGTGTTAGAAGGTAAGCCTGTGTTATTTTCTTATGATGGCAAAAGTGTTTCGCGGAAATATTTATAGTGAGCATTAAGGAAAAGCATTATTAGATTAGTAGTTGCTTTTCCTTGTTCTTTTCTAATATAACAAATTACCATTGCGAGGTGTAGATATTAATGGTGGACAAGTATGGCTTCAGTTTGCCTAGTTCGACTTATGAATTAAGCATGAAAATAAAGTGAAGCAATCTAATGTCGTGGAGCAAATAAAATGATAGAAACACCGACTAAACATATAGCAGCTCCTAACCAATCATAGAAATCAGGGATTTTTTTATCGACACCCCAGCCCCAAAGTACAGACATTACGATAAAAACGCCACCATATGCAGCATACACCCTTCCGAATGAGGGGAATGCTTGAAATGTTGCGATTACTCCATATAATGCCAATGCAAGGCCTCCAGTAATCCCGTATAAATAGGACCTTCCTTCTCGTAACCATTGCCATATCAAATACCCACCACCAATCTCTGCAAGACCTGCAATTAAAAATAGTGCGACCATCACCAACACTTGAGTACACTCCTTTTTATGTGAAAGTCAGTTGAACATTGTTTGTATTATTCCATACGCAGTTCAAGGCAAGACCCTAACTTCTAAGTAAGAGTATCAACATCTACAATGAACGTTACTGCTTATGTATGAAAATACGTTTTTTAAAGTGTACATCAAATATGTAAAATTATATAGAGAGATTATAATTATGCACTATCGATACTTATGCTTAAGGGTTTACACGCATGTACGAATAGTAATGAGAAATCTGAGAGGCTGTAATAAGTTTATAGATAATGTGCTTTAGTTACATACTAAAGTGAATAATGTAGCAAACTAACTCAATCAATTGTATGCAAAGGATGAAGTAGATGGGCAAATGGATAAAAAAGAACAGAAATGCAATTCCATTCATTATCCTTTTAATTATTCATATCGGTATGCTTGTTATACTGCTTAAAAGAATACAAAACAGACGTCATACAATCGTCTTGTTATTAACGAATATCGGTTTTGCCTATATATTTGAAACAATTGTTTTAAATTTATTCCATGCCTATAGGTATATACCGAAGATTTTTAAAAATAAGTTTCAGGATAATATTATTGGGGCAATATTTTCTCAGGCAATCTATGTTCCAGTAGTTGCCACCTTTATTACTATATTTAAGCTAAACTGGAAATGGAAGCTTTTCTTTACAACGTACTTTGCAATAGTAGAAAGGATATTTATCCATTTAAAAATATTTAAAACAGGGTGGTGGAAAACCTATTATACCTTTGGCCTCATTCTGGTCTATTTTTACATTAGTGATATGTGGAGCTTTTTTCTAAAAAGGCAGATAAAGATTGTTAAGTTCATATCAGATTATATGGCAATCTATTCATTGAGTTTATCTGGTCTATTCATATATGCAACATTAAACCAACTGAAGATTGGCTTTGGGGTAGTCCACACATGGAAGGAACATTTTACTTTTATCCCTATCTATTCATTATTAATAGTTGCCTTACATCTATGGGTAAATAAGGTCAAGAAAGTTTACTTATATGGTATTTGTCAAATCTGTTTTTACCTCATTGATGTGATATTAGTGAAGCTAAGACTAATTAAAAACCAAAAAATTCCCTATCTTCTTTTTCCGTATCATCTATTCATTTTTTATGTTACGAATAAATATATACTCGTAACGAAAAAAGAGCTGATTAAAAACAGCAATTGAAAATAAAAAGCCCAAGAGTTGAGATTACAACTTCTTGGGCTACTTTAGTAATGGTTAAAGCTTGATTGTTATGATTTTAACACATATTTTTCAATCGCGTGTGCAACACCATGTTCATTGTTAGATAATGTAACCACGTCTGCGATTGCTTTCACATCGGGGTCTGCATTTCCCATAGCGATTGAAAGTCCAGCTACATCCATCATTGGAACATCATTAAAGTTATCGCCAATTGCTATAGTATTTTCAATTGGAATCGAGAAATGCTCAGCCATCACTTTAACACCGTTCCCTTTATTACCATTAACATCCATCACTTCAACATTGAACGGACCAGAGGTTGTAATGGAGATACCTTCAATTTCTTCAAGGATTGAAATGAGTTCCATTTTACCTTCAATTGTAGGAATAAAGAATTTTTGAACTGCGATGTCCTTCACTGCGAGAACGTCTTCTATATCGTCAAAAACTTTTGTAAGATTCGTTTCTTTCGGTTGTTCAGTTAAAAATTTATATTCATTTGAAGATAAATTTCCACGGATTTCTTCATTATTCTCTAGGAAAACGTGCATGCGATCAGACCAAGAGGAAATGACATAAATTCCATCGTTCGTATAAACTTTGAAAGGGAATTTCCGATCATTTAAAATACTCGCTACTTTTCTAACATTGTTTTCTGTTAACGATACTTGACTTAGCAGCTCGTTATCCACAACAACCATTGTGCCATTACTTCCTGCTAGTGGGCATGTTAATGGTGTTTGTTTCAGTACAGTTTTAATATCTTCTGGAGCACGGCCGGAACAAATCATCACAATATGGCCTTGTTCTTGGGCTTTTTGAATCGCCTGGATATTTTCCTTTGAAATTTCAATATGAGATGATAATAATGTACCGTCAAGGTCGATGGCAATTAATTTTTTCATTTGGGATAATCTCCTTTTTTATGCTATGTATCTTATCACAGTCTTATTATGACATATTTTGAATGGAGATGAAATGATGGAGAAATTGTCTTTCTTGGATGAAATGTCATGATTACACTTTTTCTTTCTTGAAAAAACAGATATACTTTCCATTAGGATACAGATTGGAGGATGACAAATGGTACGATTCGGAGTAATAGGTACTAACTGGATTACAGAACGATTTATTGAGGCAGCAAAAATAGATGGGGACTTCTCCTTAACAGCTGTATACTCTAGAACGGAAGAAAAAGCGAAAGAATTTGCTGAGAAATATGAAATACGACATACATATACGGATTTAACAGCGTTTGTATCAAGCCGTGAATTTGATGCGGTATATATTGCAAGTCCAAATTCCTTTCATGCTAGTCAAGCGATTATGTGCATGGAGCACGGCAAACATGTTTTATGTGAAAAGCCTATGGCTTCAAATGCAAAGGAAGTTTCAGAGATGATTCAAGTTGCAGAGAAGCAATCGGTTGTATTGATGGAGGCAATGAAAACAACAGTATTGCCAAATTTTCTATCTATCCAAAAGCATCTAAATAAAATTGGGAAAATCCGTCGCTATGTTGCAAGTTATTGTCAGTATTCATCACGCTATGATAAATATAAGGAAGGAATCATATTAAACGCATTTAATCCGAAATTTTCGAATGGTTCCCTTATGGATATCGGCATATATTGTGTTTACCCTGCGGTAACTTTGTTTGGTAAACCAAAACAGGTCCAAGCGACAAGTTATATGCTTGAATCAGGTGTTGATGGAGAAGGTAGTATGCTCCTTACATATGATGATATGGATGCCGTCATTACGTATTCAAAAATCACAGACTCCGCATTACCTTCTGAAATACAAGGTGAAGAAGGGACTATTATCATTGATAAAATTCATACACCAGAGAATGTTACGATACACTATCGTGATGGTTCAGTTGAAAATATTACTGTCGAACAGAATGCGCATAGTATGTATTATGAGGTAAAGGAATTTATCGAGTTAATCAATAGCAACAAGCTACAATCAATCCAAAATTCTCATGAAAATTCCTTACAAACTGCAAAGATTATTGAGGAAGCTAGAAGACAAATTGGATTAATATATCCAGCAGATAAGGATTAATTTAAGTTATCTTTCAAAGTGAAGCTGTTTCGTAAAAGAGTGATACTCTTTTACTGAAACAGCTTCTTTTTATGATTCGAATAGAATAAAGGGAATTGGACAAACTATGCCATGACAAAAATTAGTTAGGAAAGGTGTAGAAAACTTTGGCTAAACGAGATAGTCATAAAAATCAGCAAAAGAAAATGAAAAAAGCAAGTGATGCAATTAATACAGAAAAAGATTTCGGTAATGATTTAGCAGAAAGCAACTTTAATGAGAAGAAATCAAGAAAATAATGAGAATACAAAAAGTGGCTATATAACTGAACATTAGTTTGAGCCACTTTTTGCGCCTTTACGGTCAAATGAAAAACTACTCAACTGATGTAGCAGGTTGATATGTAAGGAGGATAATGAAATATGTCCGAATTAACAATCCAATTAAAGGAACAAATGAAAAAACATCAAGGTTTTACAAAAGTGAAATTAGCAGAACGCGCTTTGTTTATCATCATCGGTGCAGTTTTAATGGCGATTGGACTGGAAGTTTTTTTAGTGCCAAATCAAATCATTGATGGCGGTATAGTAGGGATTTCAATTATTCTTGCTCACATCCTTGGCTGGAAGTTAGGAATTATTATCTTTTTATTGAATATTCCTTTCTTCATTCTATGTTACAAACAGATTGGGAGCACTTTTACGTTATCCACTTTGTTTGGAATCATCATCTTATCGGTTGCAACTACACTGTTTCATTCTGTACCTGCTTTTACTAACGATTTAATATTAGCTACTGTATTTGGTGGATTACTATTAGGTGCTGGTGTAGGATTGGTCATTCGCAACGGCGGATCATTAGACGGTACAGAAATATTGGCAATCCTTGCAACAAAGAAACTTCCCTTTTCTGTCGGTGAGATCATTATGTTTTTTAATATCTTTATTCTAGGAAGTGCAGGATTTGTTTTTGGGTGGAACCGTGCGATGTATTCGTTAATAACCTATTTCATCGCATTTAAAACGATTGATATCATCATAGAAGGATTTGATGAGTCAAAATCCGCGTTTATCATCAGCGAAAACTATCAAACAATTGGAGATGCGATTTTAAAGACATTAGGTCGTGGAGTAACTTTTTTAAAAGGAGAAGGTGGGTTCTCAGGTGATAATAAAAAGGTAATCTTTTGTGTCATATCTCGTCTAGAAGAGGCTAAATTGAAAGCAATCATTGAGGATAAGGATCCGGGTGCCTTTTTAGCGGTGACGAACATTGCTGAGGTTCGTGGCGGGCGTTTCAAAAGAAAAGATATTCATTAAGTAGACTGATATTTTTCAATGGTCTTTCATACGATAGTAAGGACAAGGTACTTGAAATAAGTGATAGGGGTGGTGAAGCATAATTGTGGAAAATATTATTCTGCAAGCTTTAGAATGGCTCACAGACTTAGGCTATATAGGAATTGCTTTAGGATTAATGCTGGAAGTTATCCCGAGTGAGATAGTATTAGGTTACGGCGGATATATGATCGTGACTGGTAAAATCGGTTTTATAGGTGCAGTTATCGCAGGTGTTGTTGGTGGAACGATAGCTCAGTTATTTTTATACTGGCTAGGGAGTTATGGCGGACGTCCATTCTTAGAGAAATATGGTAAGTTTCTTCTTTTGAATAAACATCACTTGGATGTGTCAGAAACATGGTTTGAAAAATATGGAACTGGTGTTATCTTTGGGGCACGTTTTATCCCTGTAGTAAGACATGCGATTAGTATACCAGCTGGTATTGCGAAAATGTCACTTTGGAAATTCACAATTTATACCGTTCTGGCAATGATACCATGGACAATCTTCTTTTTGTACTTAGGAGTAGAATTAGGGAGTAACTGGATGCACATAAAGGAAGTAGCAAAACCATACTTAATTCCAATGATGAGTTTTGCAGTTATTGCTGGATGTACATATGTACTAGTGAAAAAATTTAAAAGACCGCGAACGACTTAAATATGAAATTTAATAGGTGACACATAACAAGAAGGTCAGACTCCTTTTATACAGTGGTATTTATTGGAGGAGTCAGACCATTTTGAGTATGTTCATATAGGCTTTATTTTACTTTCCTACGTAACTATGGATGGCATCACGTAGAAATTTTGCGCCACCTTCGACTTCTTTATCATAATAGTTAGAAAAGCGCTCGTCAGCTACATACATGTCTGCAAGTCCCGCATGTGCTTCTTTCGAGTAGTCAGACCATGTAAACATAAGCCAATCTTTATGTTTTTCAGCAAGGCGGTGTCCCAGATCAGAACTAGGGCCACAATTAGTAGAAACTGCATCTTTAAGCAATTGACGTATCTCGGTTTCTGTAGCAGTCATTTTCTGATATGCCTCTTCGGTCATGCCCATTAATTTAGCATTGCTTTTATCAACTTTATCATCACCATATGTTTCACGGATTTCTTTCCCGTACTTTGCTTCATTTTCCTTTATCATCTTTTCCTTTAATCCTTCAAACTTTTCATTTACGCTCATGTGTAAACCTCCTTGTAAATTTGAGATCGTTTTTTCGATGGTTGCTAAAATTTTGTCAAGGCGGTCTCGCTTCTGGCTTAGCTGGTTATAATGGTTTCTCAATGCTACTGTTTCATCGAAGCAAGGGTCATGAATAATCTCATTAATCTCTTCAAGACTTACATCTAGCTCTCGATAAAATAAAATTTGCTGTAATAGATTTACTTCTGTTTCAGTGTATATTCTATAACCAGATGAATTTATTCTCGCTGGTTTCAACAGACCGATTTCGTCATAATAACGAAGTGTACGGCCACTAACTCCAGATAACTGTGCCAATTGTTTAACTGTATACTCCATGAAAAACCTCCTGACATCTTTATCATAAACGTTTACGTAACGTTAAGGTCAATACATATAAAATGAAAAGATTTACTCAAGTATAATACCAAAAAGGGAGAGAACATAAAAAAAAGACCAAACTAGGCCTTTTCCTCATGGTTTAGGAAATTATAAAATTCTTCTACTGTGGATAAGTGCTTCAACATCCAGCTCCAGCGCCTAGTCCATCTAGGTCATAAGCCACTAAAGAATTGAAGACCAAGAACGTCTTCTATTCTTTAGCGTCTTATTTGCCCTAGGCTGATTAAGGCGCCCCGAGCTTTTGTTCTTTTATAAATCGTCAAACCCATTATCAACATGGTTAACTTTTGTATATTGTCTTGATTTTTGTTCGAAGAAATCGGATTTACCTAAATCTACTTCTTCATATGCTTTTATCCATTTCAGTGGATTAGAACGATATCCTTCATAAGGACGTTCAAAGCCGAGCTGATGACAACGAACATTTGCATAAAATTTAATATAATCTTCTACATCTTTAAAATTGATGCCATCGATTTTATTACCGATAATTGTGCGACCCCACTCAATTTCTAGTTCTGCAGCTTTCATAAATGTTTCTTTAACGAAAGAAGCAAGTTCCTCTGTTTGATATTGAGGGTTTTCCTGTAATACTTCTTTGAAAATTTTCACAAATAAATCAACATGAATTTGCTCATCACGGTTTATATAATTAATCATCGTACTCGTTGCAACCATTTTCTGATTTCTAGCTAAATTATAGAAGAAGGCAAACCCTGAATAGAAAAATAATCCTTCAAGAATGACATCATAAACAATTGATTTCAGTAAATTTTCAACCGTTGGATGTTCGGCAAAGTCTTGGTAGCCGTTCGTGACAAACTCATTGCGTTTCCTTAAAGTCGGCTCACTACGCCAATATTCAAATACTTCATCCTGCACCTGTTTTGGGACAAGGCTTGAGAGTACATAGGAATAGGAGTGATTATGAATGACTTCTTGTTGTGCAAGAATAATCATTAACGCATTCATACTCGAGTCAGTTAAATAATCAGCAACTTTACCTGCATAATCAGTTTGAATGCTATCAAGTAATGCAAGCAAACCGATTATTTTTAGGAAGGCATCTTTTTCATCGTTAGTTAAGGATGGGTATTGCTTCGCATCTTGTGCCATGTTAATTTCAAACGGTGTCCAAAAATTAGCGAGCATTTTTTTATATTTTGGGTATGCCCATGAGTATGCAACATCATCCCAGTTTAAGACATTTGAACTTTCGCCGTTAATAATTGAAGTAGACCGATTTGGAGCACTCGCATCCATCATTTTTCGTTTCGATAATAATATTTCAGACATGAATCATTACACCCTTTTTATATATTATTGAGTTTATAATAAGTTGTTTTAGTAAGGCTGTTTCCGTAAGCATTGTTGCTCTTTAATGAGTTGTTGTTCAGGGTTGATTTCCGCACCGAACAGCCACAATTTTTAAGAAATGAGAGGATGAGACAAAAGGTTTTAAAGACAAGAATAATACGAACTATTAGATGAGATATCAATACAACCTTCGTGTTGTTTTTACAGGGTTGATGTTCTGGGTGATTTCCACTGCAGTACTCGCTTTCCGCGGGGTGGGTGATGAGCCTGTCTAGCTCCGACGGCTACCCGCTATCAAACTTCAGGTCATCTCCCTACGATAAGTCATCATCGATTCTCCATTCGGCTCATCGTGATTCCTTTATCTCAGTCGATGCCCCTCCAGTTTGTACGTCGATGGGCAAGCCGCCTACGCTTTTCGTACTCCTCGGAGTAAACTCCTGCATGAGTCTCACCTCTCCCACGCATGAGACCACTGAAAAAGTCTTGTTTATAGAAAAATAGAATATATCTTACAGAGTTGACGTTCAGTTTGGTTTCCGCTGCAGTACTCGCTTTCCGCGGGGTGGGTGCTGAGCCTCCTCAGCGTAAACGCCTGCGGGGTCTCAGCTCTCCCACGCATCCCGCAGGAGTCTCGCACTTCCGCTCCAACCAAACTTTACGTAGGATAAGCACATTAAATGTACAATAAATTGCTTAAAACTAGATACTTATCTGAAATCAGTATACTTTTTCAGTGGCTTCCCACGCATCCCGCAGGAGTCTCTTCAGCTCCAATCAACCTTTACAAAATTTGAACATTGAACCCCTAAAAACAATGTTCGTATTTAACTATGGTTTTTTTGGTATGTCCCAGCCTCAATGTATAAAGCTCTTTTCATAGGCCTAATATTCTCCAAAATCTGTTAGAGTTTGGTTTGGAGAGGTCTTTTAGTTCATATATCTAGCCACACTCAATTGGCCCCTAATCTCGTAAAATTTTGTAACTTAAGCAACCTAAATATGCTTAGAATTAGCTAGCGCAAGAATCACATTCTTCAATCGTGCTAGAGGTTGAACGTATATAATAAGTTGTCTTTAGCCCTTCATTCCATGCAGTTAAATGTAAGTCTAATAATTCCTTTGCTTTAATTGTATTTTGAACATATAGATTAAAAGATATTGCTTGGTCAATATGACGTTGACGTGCAGCATTTTGCTTTATGCTCCAACGTTGGTCGATGAAATAAGCTGATTTATAATACCAAGTTGTTGTTGGACTTAAATCAGGGACAGTGACAGGAATTTTATAATCTTTCTTTTCCTCTGAATATACTTTTTGGAAGATCGGGTCAATGCTTGCTGTACTTCCAGCTAATATCGAAGTTGAAGCATTAGGTGCAACGGCCATTAAATAACCATTTCGAATACCGTAAGCCTGTATTTGTTCTTTCAGTACATCCCAATCTAAGGTACTTGTTGCAGATTCGTAACCTTTTTTCTGGAAGTATAACCCGGTTTGCCAATCAGACCCTTCGAACACAGGGTATGAGCCTTTTTCGATTGCAAGGTGCATACTAGCTTGAA
Organism: Metabacillus malikii; assembly: GCF_030813355.1. Taxonomy (GTDB): domain Bacteria; phylum Bacillota; class Bacilli; order Bacillales; family Bacillaceae; genus Metabacillus; species Metabacillus malikii. Next base: position 46,070 of record NZ_JAUSUD010000020.1, on the reverse strand, counting down.
TAGTTAAATAGGCAATTTTTTCATATAATTTGTCAGCGTAGTTTACAGATTCATCATCTTCCCATTTTAATTGTTTTAAGGCTAATAAATGATGCCAGCCAAACGTACCTAAACCGATTGCCCGGTACTTTTGATTTGTTAATTTTGCTTGAAGTACAGGAATCGTGTTTAAATCAATGACATTATCAAGCATGCGGACTTGTATTGGTATTAATGCCTCGAGAACATCCTCAGTTACTGCTTTTGCAAGATTAATAGAGGAGAGGTTACATACGACAAAATCTCCAGGTGTTTTAACAGTAATGATTTTTCCGTCTTCAGTGTATTGTTCTTCAACAACTGTTGGACTTTGATTTTGTGTAATTTCTGTACAAAGGTTACTACAGTAAATCATTCCTTGATGAGAGTTAGCATTTTGTCTATTTACTTCATCACGATAAAACATGTATGGTGTACCAGCCTCTAATTGGCTAATCATTATCCGTTTCATAATTTCGATAGCAGGTACTTTTTCCTTTGATAACTGCTCATTACGGACGCATTGCCAATACTTTTCCCGGAAGCTTCCATTGCCTTTTTCTTCGTCAAAGAAATCTTCAAGGCTGTAACCCATTACTTGTCGTACTTCATGTGGGTCGAATAAATACCAATCACCACGGTTTTCGACTTGTTCCATAAACACATCGGGAATACAAACACCTGTAAATAAATCGTGTGTACGCAACCGTTCATCGCCATTGTTTAGCTTCGCATCGAGGAAAGAAAATATATCTTTATGCCAGACATCTAAGTAAACAGCAATTGCGCCCTTACGCTGACCAAGCTGGTCAACGCTTACAGCTGTATTATTAAGCTGCTTCATCCAAGGGATAACACCTGAGGAAACTCCTTTAAAGCCTTTAATATCACTGCCACGACTTCTAACCTTTCCTAAGTAAGCCCCGATACCGCCACCAGATTTGGATAAATTAGCAATGTCAGTGTTACTATCAAATATTCCTTGGAGACTATCATCAATCGTATCAATAAAGCAACTAGATAATTGTCCGATCGGTTTACCAGCATTTGATAGAGTAGGAGTAGCGACAGTCATATATAGGTTACTCATAGCCCAGTAAGCTTGTTGAATGTGTGTAAGTCGCTTTTCCTTTTGTTCCTTTTCCATGAGGGTCATCGCAATAATTAAAAATCTTTCTTGCGGTAGTTCATATAAATTTTTTGAAAAGTCACGTGTGAGATAACGGTCTGCTAACGTTCGCAATCCGATATATGTAAAGAGTAAATCACGGTCAGCCTGTAAGAATGAACCGATTTTTTCTATTTCTTCTTTCGTATAGCTTTCAATTAATTTTTTATCGTATAGCCCTTTGTTTACCAATGAATGAATAAGATCGTAAAAGCTTCCATACTTTACCTTCTTATCAAATCCTCGATTATTAGCAGCCTCTTTGTATAACTTTTGTAAGTATATTTGTGCACAAAAAAAGGTCCAATCCGGTTCATTTTCGTCTATACGGGATAAGCCTTCCAAAATAAGGATGTTTGTAATTTGCTCTTTCGTAAATGATTCTCTTTGCTTAATTATGTTTAAGATTCGTTCAACATAATCGTCGATTACTAGATTCGGAAAGTGTTTATGAATATTTTTTATATATGAGGTTAATCTCGTTTCATCAAATGGGGTTTGTATATTCTTTTCATCTAAAATATATGGCTTACTTAATGTGATTGACATTGTTTTCCCTCCATCTATTATCTGTTCGGGGAATAAATGAACAAACGACAGATAAGAAAACAGGAGATTGACCTGAAAACCAAACTATCGTTTCCTCTTCTCATTCCCCGGAGAAATTGAAACTTTAGCAAATAATAGGCAGGTCTCCTGGCTCTTGATCATCCTACATTGAGTCCTTCCCATACAATGAGTACAGTGGATTCCTCAGGTTCGTCACAATTACAGTTGCGGGGACAGCTCTGGATTTTCACCAGATTCCCTTTTAAGCAAAAATGCACCAATTATTCGCAAAAGATACAATATATAGTTGTTTAACACTCAAATCTATCAATATATAGATTTGAGTGTTCTATTATCAATCATATAGGAGATAGATAAATTAATCAACAAATAGTTTGGATTTGTCGAAATTTATAGAAAAAGCTGATTACTAATTTGTCAGTATAAAATTTGTTCCTTTTTTAGTGTCTAGCAACAGCACTTAGCCCCGAAAGGTAAAAGCCGCAAATGAAATGAAGACAAAAAACATCTTCTCTTCATTTAAGACTTATCCTTTTTGGGGCTGTTCGATGCGCTTACGCTTTTCTTATTGCAAAACCATAAATAATCGTAAATAGAGGAGATAAATATAAAAAGAATGCAAAAGGTAAATAATTAATTACACTAACTTCTAACGTTTGTGCAAAAAAGGCGCCACTAACGGCCCACGGAATTAATGGATTCATTAATGTTCCAGCATCTTCAAGTGTACGAGATAAGTACTTTCTTTTAATATTCATTTGATCATATAAACCTCTAAACGATTGCCCTGGAATTAATATTGATAAATACTGTTCACCTGTAAGTAAATTTACGCCAAAAGAGGATGCTGCTGTAGATAAAATAAGGTGTCCCTTTGTTTTAACGCGACTAATCAGACCATTTAATATTATAGGAATGATTTTTAATACATCGAGTAATCCACCAAATGCAAAGGCAATAAGAATGAGGGAGATTGACCACATCATTGATTGCAGGCCACCCCTGTTTAACATCGTCATGATTTGATTATTGTCGATTGCATACGTTGTGCCGTTCTGTAAGACAGCTAGAAACTGATTCAACGGGACACCTTGGGTGAACCATGCAGTAATACCTGCTGTAATAATTCCGATTACTAAAGAGGGAATAACAGAAACTCTTTTCATTGCTAAAATGATGACTAGTATAGGTGATAATAAAGTTAATAAGCTCGTGTCAAAAAGATTTTCTATTACGTTAATCATATTAGAGATATTTGTAAATGAAGCCGTTTCAATCGTTTCCGTTTTGCCTAGCACGAAAAAAATGATTGCTGTAATGGCGATGGAAGGTATCGTTGTCTTTGCCATATGGCGGATATGTGTAAACAATTCAACTGAACCTACTCCTGAAGCGAAATTTGTAGTATCTGACATTGGCGACATTTTATCACCAAAGCAAGCTCCTGATATGATTGCACCTGCAACCCACTCTACTGGTAATCCAACTGCAATTCCTGCTCCCATTAATGCAACACCAACTGTACTAACTGTTGTAAAAGAACTGCCGACTAAACTGGATATGACCATACATGAGAATAATGTTGTTAAGAGGAGATAGCTAGGATTAATTACCTTTAATGCATAGACGATAACAGTAGGAATTGTTCCACTGCTCATCCATGCTCCAATTAAGATACCGATAAGAGCTAAAATAATTATCGGCTGCACACCACTTTGAATTCCCTTTATTATTCCTTTTTCAAGCTCACCCCATTTGTATCCCTTTATTAAACCGATAACTGTTACGAATACAATACATGTTAATAGGGCAATATGTGGTTCAGTATGTAAAAGAAAGAGACTGCTAAAGATAACAGCTAAAATAATAGCTATAATCAGTAAACTATCTATAAATTGAAACTGTTTTTGTGAATTATTCATTTTTTACTCCTTAAAGAAGATATAATACGTAACTTTATAACTTAAACGCTTTTATGCATAAAAGTATTATATCAATCTAGTAATGGAAGTCAATTGTTTAAAGGAAACATTCAAAGAGGAGGATAAGAATAATTATAATTGTATAATGTTTTGGTTATCTGTATTGAAAACTCCTCTTAATTACAGAATAATCAGTGGAAAAAAGGGGGGATGTCATGTAGATAAAAGTAAGGAATTCCAAATCCTTATAGTTGTTCAATACTGGGTTATTATATTTTGAAATATTCAATCATGATAAACTTTCGAAAATATAAAGGTGAGCCTCATTGATATTAAAATGAGGCTTACCTTTCTATCAAATATTTTCAGCTAAATCCTTTAAACCTTCAGATGTTTCAGCAATTTGATTAATTGATTTTGATACAACATCGATAATATCTGAAAAATTTGCCAAGTCAATTTTTGATTGCTCACTTTGCTGTTTATTACTGTTCACGATGTTTAAAATGGAGTCAAAAAAGGTAGTCATACTTTCCATTTCAGTTGTGCCTTTTGTAGATAAATCAGCAACTTGATTAATAGCTTTTGAAATATGATCAATTTGTGCATGGATATTCGTAATTAAACCCGAAACACCTTGTACAGATTTTTTTGTTTCCTCTGCCAGCTTCCTAACTTCATTTGCTACAACAGCAAACCCTTTTCCATATTCCCCAGCACGAGCCGATTCAATTGCTGCATTTAAAGCAAGTAAATTCGTTTGCTCAGCAATTGAAGTAACAATGGATACGACATGGTTAATTTGTTCAGATGTATGTTCTAGTTGAGTCATTTGTTTTAACACTGCTTCAGTATGTGTTTCAATCGTTAGCATTAACTCGTTTTGGTTTGCTAAGTCAGTTTTTCCTTTTAAGGCTTGGTCTTCAGCTGTCGAAGCAACTTCAAGATTATTGATTGCGTTGTGAGCAATCTCTCTAGATTTTCCTAGCACTTCTTGTATCGAGGCATTCGTATCCTCACTTGCATTTGCTAATATACTCGCAAGTTTCGTTACTTCCTGTCTAATCGCTTCCTTCTCAGCCTCATTTTTACTACGGACTGCATCATATTCTTTATCGTATGCTTCAAGAACGATTTGCTGTTCAAGACTGATTATTTTTGTACAGCTTTGAATTGTTTCGAGAAGCTCTAGCTTCGATTCAATATAAGGTTCAATTGTTTCGAGTACTTTTGCTAGTAATGGCTGAAAGGCTGCCATATACCACTTTGCCTCCAAGCCTATTTTCACATGGATATACGCAATCTTTTGAATACGTGCAACATCGACTTCCGTAAATTGACCTGAGAACATTGAAATAATATGTTTTTGCAATGTTTGTTTTAATTTTTCAACAGAACTATGTTTGTTTATGATTGAGATAAGTGCCTTTTCAGACTCAAAGGACTGATAAAAGGCATCAACGATATCGTCAATATTATCTTCAATATAAGGTTTTAGGCGATTGATTCGATACAAATCATTTTCTGTAAAATGAATCATTTCTATTTGTCTTATTAGAGAAGGATTCTGTATTGATAAGTCAACTCTAGTAGTTGTTGTTTCAAATGTACCAGCACTTAGTTCTAGCTCTTTTTTTCGATTGAAATTAAAAAAACCCATAATATAACTCCTTTATAAACAGATAATATATATATCGGCATAATTTGTATTTTTTTAAATAATTTGAAGAAAAATACAGAACAGTACAAAACTTGTAAGAGAGATGCGGAGTATTGGGTTTCATGGATAGGTTGAATCGTAAGAAATATCACTGCAATGAATCGAGACCACCTCATCTAACTTAATGTTCTACCATCGTTCCCATACAAATGCTGATTTACGCATATAAATTCCAGCCTCCTAGCTCTTAATTGCCTCGAGTTTTAGACCATTAATGATTCTTCGTAAATCGCAACTATTTATATGAAAACAACAATAAAAAAGATTCTGTTTCATATGAAAAAAAGCTATAGTTGTAATATAGAATGTGGAAGGATGTTAGAGGTGGAAAAAGTAAAATACATTAGTATGATTATAGCCGTCTTTACGCAGATTATCGGTATTATCTTTTTGTTTATACATTTGCAAACAGCATTAATTCTTTTTGTTATTTATGGTATTTCGTTAGCTGTTCTATTATTAGCTTTACTTAGGTTAAGACTAAAAGAAAAAAAGGAGGATGAAAGTAATGATTATCGTGACTACTGAAACAGTACCTGGTAAACAAACGAAGGAATTGAAAGGATTTGTAAGAGGAAGTACAGTTCAATCAAAACATATTGGGAAAGATATTATGGCAGGTTTAAAAACAATTGTAGGTGGAGAGTTAGGAGAATATACAGAAATGATGGAAGAGGCAAGAAAGAAAGCCATTGGGAGAATGGTTGAAGATGCAAAACAAAAAGGTGCAAATGCAATCGTCTGTATGAGGTTAGAATCATCTGCTGTGATGCAAAATGCTTCTGAAATTATTGCATATGGAACAGCAGTTGTCGTTGAAGAGTAAAATTGATTGAAGGGAGCTTATGTAGGTGCTGACTCAATCTGTCAGCAATCTTATTTTCCTTTTCTTAGGTCCCAATAATGAACTTGTGGATAACGCATATACACAATATATTCATGAAATAATGTATAGCCTACAAAGCTAACTAATTTCCAGTCAATCGCATCAAACATATAAACCGCCCCTTTAATTGAAGTGGATATTATAATCCGCTTACAATAATATATGGTCGGGTAAACTTGTTTGATACATTAATTAAAGAGACCGGCTTAGATAGCCGGTCTCATAGCCATATTATTTAATTATTATTGTTGTGAAAAACCGCTCATAGATTGTTGAGCCATAGATACTAAACGTTTTGTAATTTCTCCACCAACAGAACCGTTAGCACGAGAAGTTGTTTCAGCACCTAAGTTAACACCAAATTCAGAAGCAATTTCATACTTCATTTGGTCAATTGCTTGTGCTGCTCCAGGTACTACTAGTTGATTTGACGAATTGCTGTTTGAACTATTTTGTGACATCTGTATTCATCTCCTCAGAAAATTTTTATTGGTTGGGTTATTTGGATTTGCACCAAATAATGAACCAGAAATGATTCATTGCCTAACTCGGCTTAACCCAGTGATGTAGGTGCTTTTTGGTGTGTGCCACCGTTGTTACTAAGTATTATGGATCGATAGAGATATTTTATACGAAAAAACTTCGGTAAATTTTTCCTAGCGATTGAATTTCTCCATTTCTTTTATACAAGTAACTAATCTCTCTCATGTATGAGGTGAGACGTGAGCAGGCGTTTACTCCGAGGAGAACGATAAGCGTAGCCGGCTTGCCCATCGACATATAAACTGGAGGGGCACCTACTTAGACCGAAGGAATCGATGATGATTTATCGTAAGGAGATGATCTGGAGTTTGCTTGTTCGTGCAACAACGATCTATGAGGCTCACTACCCATCCTGCTCCTTTCGTGAGTACTGCAAGAGGAGACCAACCCAAAACGTCAACTATGTATAAACCAATAATTTCTCCAAAAACAGCCTTAATACGAAAACATTCTTTCAAAATGTCAAATCGTTATTTCAAACCACATTACCTTTTGAAAAGTACAAAGAGATTTTTGAAAAAAAGTCCCAAGTAAATACAAAATAATTCTTTAGCGGCTTCTGACTTGTACATATAATCATGTTTCATAACAAATTCTAAATGTATGAAGAGGTAAAGGGGATGGACTTATGGATTTATGTCCTTTATGTAATGGATTTGAAAGCAGCATGATTCAATGCCCAAACTGTCAGACAATGATGGAGGATAAAGGAAAGATTACGGATTATTTAGATGATTATAGTGCATATATGGATATTGATATGATGAAATTATTCGATGGGAACTTAACATCGTTAGAGGATCATACATGCAGCCATTATTTCTATTGTACCTCTTGTCAGCATGAAGAGGTAAATTCCATTAAGGAATAAAAAAACGGGCGACACAACCTACAGTGTCTCCCGTTTTTTACTATTTATATATTATTCACCAGCTGGGCGAATTCTGCTTTCAGTTTCTGTGTCAAAGAAGTGTGCTTTGTTCATATCTAATGCTAAATCTAAAGCTTGACCTGGTTTAATATCAGTACGTGAATCAACACGTGCTACGAATGTTTGACCATCAATTTCAGAATAAAGCATTGTTTCAGCACCCATTAATTCAGCAACTTCAATTTTAGCAGTAACTTTAGTACCTTGTGATGCTTCAATGAAAACAGGCTCATCATGGATATCTTCAGGACGAACACCCATAAGAACTTCTTTGTTTACATAGCCTTGTTCACGAAGATATTTCATTTTTCCTTCTGGAACAGCTACACTTGTTTTACCGATTTCAAATTTTCCATCAGTTAATTTACCAGTAAAGAAGTTCATTGCAGGTGATCCGATGAATCCACCAACGAATGCATTTTCAGGCTTGTCATAAACTTCTTTAGGTGAACCAACTTGTTGGATAATACCGTCTTTTAATACAACAAGACGAGTAGCCATTGTCATCGCTTCAGTTTGGTCATGTGTTACATAAATTGTTGTTGTTTGTAAACGTTGGTGTAATTTTGTGATTTCAGCACGCATTTGTACACGTAGTTTAGCATCAAGGTTTGATAACGGTTCATCCATTAAGAATACTTTTGCATCACGAACGATCGCACGACCTAATGCAACACGTTGACGTTGACCACCAGATAAAGCTTTTGGTTTACGTTGTAAATATTGTTCAAGACCAAGAATCTTAGCTGCATCATTTACACGACGCTCGATTTCGTCTTTTGGTAATTTACGAAGTTTTAATCCGAAAGCCATATTATCATATACGTTCATATGTGGGTATAATGCATAGTTTTGGAATACCATCGCGATATCACGATCTTTAGGAGCAACGTCATTCATACGTTTTCCATCGATGTAGAAATCACCTTTTGAAATTTCTTCAAGACCTGCAACCATACGAAGTGTCGTTGATTTACCACATCCAGAAGGACCTACGAATACGATAAATTCTTTATCTTGAATGTGAAGGTTGAAGTCTTCAACCGCTGTTACTTTATTATCATAAATTTTATAAATATGCTCTAATTTTAATTCTGCCATGTTATTTCCTCCTCGTTTTTGAAAGCGTTTATCATGTGTTTATTGTAAGGGATTACAACTAAATATGTAAACGTACAAGTTGCACGAAAAAATCTGGGCGCTTTTGTGCAACTTGTAAACACTTTCTTTTTAGGGAGACAATTATTGTCAGAATGAACGAAATACAAAAAGGCTCTTTTCTAAAAGATTGTGGCTTTTTGCACTAACCTTTTTTAAGGGTTTGTCGGAGCTTAAAGTGCGAGACTCCTGCGGGATGCGTGGGAGAGGTGAGACGTGAGCAGGCGTTTACGCTGAGGAGGCTCACCACCCACCCCGCGGAAAGCGAGTACTGCAAGAGGAGACAAACCCTAAACGACAACTCAGGTAAAAGCAACTATGTTTACGAAAACAGCCTACAAAAACAATAGGTTTTACTTATGTTGCATAAGTATAATTGCTAAAAATAAAAAAACAGCGTTTGAAAAGTTCCGAATATCTAAACCGGTTTTTTCTAATAGTTTCTCAAGGCGATATTGTAGGCTGTTGCGATGAATGAATAATCGTTTTGCAGTCGATGAAGCATTTAAATTAGATTGTAAGAAAGCCTCAATTGTATGAAGTGTTTCTTTATCATTAATTGCTTCAACTAAATGGTTTGATAATATCCCTTTTTGAATACTAGCTGGTGAAACAAAAATAAGTAATGGAAATGCTTCGTAAAAGGTTAGTGCTTTTTCTTGGTGAGCATATTGATGAAGCGTTTGGAAACATGTATGCTCAAGTGTAAATTTATCCTTTAAGTCATCGTCATTTTTTTGAAGTTGTCCAATATATAGATACGGTTCAACGTATAAATCCGTTGTAAGTGTGTCAGTTAAATCTTTTAATGAGTCAATTTCAAATGTATTTGATGGGCTTTCATCAATAATAATTCCGTGTGATAAACTTAGCCATATCACAAGGTTAGAATTGATAATTCCATGAACAGCCTCCTCGAAGTTTTGCTTATCGTCAATGGATTGTTTTAAGAAAAAATAGTAAAAGCGGATCGTTGATTGATCACTAGACAAAGGTGATGGATGACTCGTTTGTAAAAATAAATAGTCAAACCATTTCCTTTCTACATTTGTATACGAATCTTCAAATGTAGGAGTGATTAATTGAAAAAGTGAGATAAGTAATTCCCTTTCCTTTTCAGAAATTGAGGCTTTCAGAATACCAAATGTTTGGCCGAGCTCCGTTCGAAACCATTCATAATCCAAATTCGTTGCTTCATATGTTAATGTCATTGCATCTTTATAGTGTTTTTTTAGGTTGTCTAACATTATTTGCTCCTTTAATACTATGGAATTCTCTATATTGTTTCAGTTTTGCTTCCTATTATAGGCTTAATTATAAAAAAGAAATGAAGATGTTGAAAGCTATTAATTGTTTTATGGAAAAATTCACGAAAAAGCCACAAACAATGTTTGTGGCGTTATCGGCTTTATTCTACAGTATGTGGCGGTTCCTCTTTAGGTAAAGCTCGTGCTTCTTCAATGTTTGTCGTATTCTCTCGCATATGGACTGAACCGCCAGATAATCCTTCATTTATTATCCTGTCAATATCAAGGTATGCTTTGTCTTTCCCTTCGTAATTAACATCTTGTTTAACGGGTTCACTGTTTTTTCTCAAGATTAATCCCTCCTCATACATATAGAGTGTACGGGACGGGAGTATATCATACAGAGTGATGAATATACTAGGAAAGTTCTGATTTTACCGTTGTATTAGCTAGTTGACAACATAGCTTTCCTAATTCTTTAATCCGAACGGTTTGAATCTCATCTTCATCAAATTTCATCGGTTTTGAATTTACTTCAAAAACAATCGGATGACCATTTGGTTCCAAACCAATATCTATAGAAAATTCTCCAATAAATCCATAAGTTCTAGCTAGAGTATATCCTATAGAATCAGCAAGGGTTTCTAATTGTTGCATAGATAATTTATGTTTAATTACATCAACAGATAAAATATCGCCACCGTTTGGAACATGGGTAATAATTGAGTCTTTTTCAGCCTGGCGAATGCCAATCCCTTTTATCCTGTAGGTACTGTCACCATTAATACAAATAACCCGTAAATCATATTTCCGCTGACCGATTGTATCTGTATGAATTTCAGATTGAATAATATATGGCTTTTTTTGGACAATTTTACTAATCTTCGATACAAAGTCTGCATGTGAATATGTAGACTTTTTCTGTCTTTTATAAACCGTATAACGGACTCCGTCGAATGTTAGTTTATAAATTCCATTTCCTTTAAATCCTTGAATAGGTTTTATATATACGGAATGTTGAATGGTTAACTTATCAAGTAAATCATCAATTGTTGTGTAGAGCCAAGTATTTGGTAGAAATGTCTTTAATTTGTCGGAAGAAGCTAAAACTTTATAGCACTTCCATTTATCGAAAAAGCCAGGATTGAAAAAATAGCGATTTTTGTTACGATATAGTTTCTTTAATTTTAGAAAATGAACAGTTGCCTCATCTTTACGTGAGGCAATTCGGTTATAGATAACGTGTGGGTATGGGAGTTTCTTACTTTTCCATTTGTTGTTTAGAGCCGAATACGTGTACCCTTGTATATAGTCTTTTTGTATATCATCTAAGGTAAAGAGAAAACCGGTGCTACCGCTTTTATTTATTTGTTGTAGTAACTGTATAAAAAATTCGATATCACCTTTAAACATCCTTTCATCATCGGCTTTACTAACTAAGATGCCAATCATTGGAGTTCTGTTATTGCTTCCCATATTGGAACTCCTCAGGATAATAAATCGATTTTTTAAATAGATAAATACTATATTCTAGAGACGATTTTCTTGAAAGTATGTCTGCATCCTTCAGTTTAGGATGTGAGAAAATTGAGCGACCTGGTTTAGAATTCGCTTCAAACATCCATACATCACCTGACTGGTCAAGCCCTAAATCAAATCCTAATTCACCTATATAGCCAACCATATACTTATCGATACTATGACTCAACAATAATGCTGCATCACTCAGGCGGTGATATGCTTTTTGTCTCTCGAATTGATTTTCAAACAGCTCTTCTAATGTTCTTACAACCCCCCCATTATTTAAATGGGTTGTCGCACTTCCTTTACCGGCTACTTTTGCTGCAACAGCAGTTACTGACCATATACCATCTTTGTTTTTATTTGTGTGAACTCTAAAATCAATAGGTTTATTGTCAAGACGTATTAATTTTATTCCTTGCTGAGCTAAGTAATGAGATAATCGATTATCTTTAAAGGCTACTTTTAGAAAATGTTCAAGGGAAGGAAATTTTCGTAATCGGTTGATATCTTTATTATGGTCGCGATATCTAGAATAATAAACATTATCTTCCTTCGAATACATTAGCTGGTACACACCTAACCCCAGGCTCCCGTTAGCCGGCTTTAAATAAATACTTTGGTAGGTTGATAACATTTCTTCAATTTTCGTAATCGTTGGATTAAGGTATGTTTCAGGTAAATATGTTGAAGCTCTTCGATCATTGATAAGTAGTTGGTGAATATCCCATTTGTTAAAAAATCCAGGGTTATACCATGGAATTGAATACTCAGATATTAAGCGGGATTTTACTAATTTTAGAGCTTGATGGTTTTCAACGCGCCGATTTGGCAGTCTGTCGTAAACAACATTAGGAAAAGGAAATGTTCGTTGTTTCCAACCATCTTCTTCATAAACATACCCATTAATTGTTCCTTCATCCCAATTAATATGCGGGGCCCCAAATACAAAAGAGCAGACACCAATTGATTTGTCAGTACTAAGGTATTTTGCGAAAAAGAGAGAACGTTCACCTAATGGTCTTTGGAGTGTTGAGGTAAATCCTGCCGTGAAAATACCGACTAGTGGACCTAGGTATAATATATTCTGATGAATTTCAATTCTTATATTACCTTTGGTAGGGATTTTAAGTTGTCTACAAAGAGATTCAGGTATGATGATTGTGTGAGTAGTGATTTCTTTAAATTGTACTTTACATGGAAGGAAAACCGTACCGAATGAAATCGTATCAACCATACCATATCTTCTAAGTGCTAAGGGTAATTGTATATATTGTGTGTTATTAGATGCTTTGATTGTAAAAATTTCACTCATTTAATTTGGCTCCTTTAATAGTGATTGTTGTGATAAATAGTGACAGTAAGCTAAAGGGGCTTCATATAATCTGTTCGATAGATGGGGTGATGTTGTTAAGATTGTTTTCCTGCCAGGTTTTGAATTAATATCTAATATCCATACAGATTCATCTTGGGCATAGCCGATATCTATGCCAATTTCAAATAGGCGTTGGAAACGATTTTCTAATATGTGTGGTAATTGACTTACAATTGTTTGCAGATTGTCTTCGAGCAGAGTTTTTTGTTTATTAGAGAGGGATAAGCACCACTCTGAATAGTTTATTGTTTCTCCACCGCTATATAAATTCGATAGAAATGAACCTTTGTAGCCTTTCCGTATTCCTTTTTCAACTAATTCCCATTGCCCATTTCCGTTCTTTTGCATAAACAATCTAATATCAAATGGAAAACTTTGTTTGTCATTTAGTTGTAATAATGGTTGAAGGAGATAGTCATTCTGAGCGATTAATTTTTCAATCCATATATTGAATTCCTTTATAGAATGGAAATTCTTTGTTTTTTTGTCACGGCCTTTATGATAAGTAACCTTAATCGTATTAGACGCTAACTGAATAGCGAGTATTCCGACTCCTCGTGAACCATTACGCGGTTTTATTAAACAGTTAGAATGGCTTCTTAAGTGAGCGAGAATTTGATTCGGAGATTGAACTAAGGTAGTAGCTGGTAAGTAACAGCCGATAGTTGAATCAGATTTTAAAGATTGATATAAAGTCCATTTATCAGGTAAGCCATACCCTAAAAAGGTTGTTTTTGGATAATTCTTTAACCAGTCAACAATTGGTTTCTCCTTTTTTGCCTTACGATTGTAAAAGCATCGGTCATAAATATAGTCAGGTATAGAAAAATTATCTGTTTGCCATTCTTCAGATTTTGTACAAAACCTTTCTCCATCAATTCGTAATGTTTTTGGATCGATTGCTCCAGGTGTAAACCGAACACACTCGATATCATACAGTTTGCTCATTTTTGCAGTTTCAGTTAAGTAGTGATGTTCATGCTTACTAGTTACAGTTAAAAGACCTAAGGTTACATGTGCCAAAATGATCACTCCATTCAGCTATCAATTTTTATCATTTGGCTTTATCCATCATTTAAAAGCTTCCGTAACCTGGCTAATCAATATCAATCACGGAAGCTATAAGCTATACTGGTTACGGAATATTTTTAAAAATGTGCTAAAAATAAACAATAATGTATAATCGCTTTAGCTGAAGGTCGAACTTTGCTACTATCTCCTTGTGATTTAGATGGCTTCGTGTTAACCTCAATAATCCAAGGATGACCACTATCATCTAATGCAAGATCTACACCGAATTCACCATATTCACCATCAATATGAGTAGAAAGAGTTTGAACGACCTCAATAGACAACTCAGCTAACATCTTTTTCATGCTTTTACTTTCTTTTTTTGTTAGAAAGTCACCAAGAACTTCCTTAATCGAATAAATTTCTCCCCCGCGAGCAATGTTGGAAACAATTTGATTGTTAGCTGAAACTCTTGCAACAGCTGATGATACAACCCACGCATTGTAATCTTTTTTATGACACAGAAATCTAAAATCTACCATTCTGCCGTTATACTTTTTTAAGGGGATTGTTTCTTGAACGATAAAACCTTCCTTCTTTAATTTTGGATGAATTGCTGCATATAATTGTTGAAAAGAATTATATTCATGTTTCATCATCTCATTCGTAAAAATAGTAGAATCTAGATGAAATGTACCGTTCTTCGTTTTCTTCACACGAAAGATTCGTTTTCCTAGACTTCCGTTAATCGGTTTGATGAATAAATCATTCTTTTGATTAAGCATATCCAAGATTTGGTCTTTCTTCTGAAGTAGTTGGCTGTTCGGTAAATAAGGTGCTAAATGACTCGTTGAAGAAAGAACCTTATGAACTTCCCATTTATTTAAAAAACGGTCATTAAAATAGGGAATCTCTAATTCTTGTAAGCTTGATATAACGTCAAGGTATTGTTTTGAACGTTCTTTCTTCCGGGAATGGATTCGATTGTGGACAACATGTGGTAATGGGAACGAATGTTGGTACCAATCATGCTGATGAAAATAATATCCCGATATTTCATCTTTTGAATATCCAGTTAAGGAAAAAACATAAAATAATATCCCTTTCTCGGAACAATAGGAAGCAAGCTCTTCACAGAAGGGCTGGATTGCTCCTAATTGTACTTGCTCATCAACTGTTTTTATCTCTGTAAGAAGTGCAATAATTGGTCCTAGTACAAGTTCTGCATTCTTCCGGTATTTTGCCTGAAGGTTTATTTCATGTTTTGGTAAGTGTAATTCATTCAGTTGTTTAGCTGATAATCTTAAAAATAAGTGTGCTTCATTTATAAATACGAGAGAACAGGATACAGTATGCATCCCACACGTAATTTTAAGGGAAGTAACCTCTTTCGGTATCCCTAATTGCTGTCTAAGCTGTTCACTCATTTCACAGATTGCTTTATGTGAAGAGTGACGGAAAGGTATAATATTAATAGGCTTTGCTTTCATATGAATCCCTCATTTGATCGCCATACGGACAAGCTCTATAATGTTCATAGGCAGAATTTCTTCCATGACTTGAAAGGCTGTTTATATAGAAAATAGTCACTATTGATATAGGCACTTGTATTGCAAAATTACATAGTTTAAATCGAAGACCGATTAGAAAGAGTTATTAAAAATTTATCTGAACAGTGTTTATTGCAATGTTGAATGCTTATAGTAATTATCGTATGAATTTATGTATCAATTGGGGAATTAATTGACATAAAAAGTAGGAATACTTGACTATGAATCTTTTTCTAAACATTCTTATTTAAAAATGATGTTTTTGTAAAATTCATTACGGGTTGGTCTCCGCTAAAGTACTCGCTTTCCGCGGGGTCTCACACTTACGACCCAACCAACTCTTGACAAAGTTTGTGCTAAAACAACAATCTTTAGAAAAAAATCTTAAAGGAAGACAACAAAATAAATGTTAGTTTCGGAAGGTAGATGGTTATGAATACTATATATGTTGTTATAGTGATGATGTTAGTAGGAGCAGTTATTGGGGGCGTTACAAACCATTTAGCGATAAAAATGTTGTTTAGACCCCATCATCCTGTTTATATATTAGGGAAAAGAGTTCCATTCACTCCAGGATTAATTCCTAAAAGAAGACAAGAACTTGCAAATCAGATGGGTAAAATGGTTGTTGAGCATTTACTAACTGCTGAAGGAATAAAACGTAAATTTTTACAGGCACAGTTTAAGGAACAACTCGTATCTTGGGGAGAGAGTCAAGTCAGTAAGTTGGTCAGTACAGAAAAAAACGTTGCACAGCTATTACAAACGTTCCAAATCGATGATGCAACAGAATTCGTAAACTCAAGACTATCCTCGTTCTTACATATGAAATATGAAGGATATATTGAAGAGAATAAACATAAAACGTTACAAGAAATACTACCTAGTGATTTACGACAACAAGCAACAGAAGCAATTCCGACCTTAGCACAGTTTGTAATCGACAAAGGGATTACTTATTTTGAAAGTCAGGAAGGAAAACAACGGCTAGGGAAAATGATTGATGACTTTCTCACAGATAAGGGAATGCTTGGCAATATGATTGGCATGTTCCTAGGAAATAATAGCTTGAAGGATAAAGTACAGCCCGAAGTGATTAAATTTCTAAAAAACAAAGAAACAAAACAATTAATTAGTGTATTATTGCAGAATGAGTGGGCTAAAATTCAGCAATTAACGATTGATGAAGCGGATGAAAAATGGTCGATTAAGCAAAAGGGCTCAGACATTGTAACTAAATTAGTAGATGTACTCCAAATTGAGGAATTGATTTCAGCTCCATTATCAGTTTATTTAAAACCTCGAGAACAAGCGATTAAAGATTTAGTTCCTAAAATATTTGAGCTTGCAACTAATTTCCTTGTGACTCATTTAGATTCGATGTTAAAGAAATTAAAACTAGAGGATGTAGTGCGGGAACAAGTTGAATCGTTCGCAGTAGAACGTCTTGAAGAGATGGTACTATCAATTTCAAGAAGAGAATTTAAAATGATTACTTATTTAGGGGCGTTACTCGGTGGAGTCATTGGTGGTTTCCAATCGTTCCTGCTTATTTGGATTTAAAACTCAGCTTACATAAAAGGTTTGTGTTTCCGAATGTACCTTTGTTATAGTAGAACAAGAGCCTACATAGGTCCAAACTAGAAAGGAGGCTCATCATATGTCAAATAACTTATATGATGTTGCATACGATTTAGAAAAAGCTCTACGTGAAAGTGAGGACTTTAAAGCTTTAAAACAGCTTTATGATGAAGTCAATGCCGATGAATCAGCAAGTAAAATGTTTGAAAACTTCCGTAATATTCAACTGTCACTTCAACAAAAGCAAATGATGGGTGAAGAAATAACAGAGGAAGAAGTAGCGCAAGCACAGAAATCGGTGCAACTTGTCCAACAACATGAAAAAATTTCACAATTAATGGCTGCAGAACAACGATTAAGTACTGTTGTAACAGAATTAAATAAAATCATTATGAAGCCGCTTGAAGAAATGTACGGTGCACAATAATGAGTTTCAAACAGAATGGATTGTCCATTCTGTTTTTTTATCGTTAGGAATGGCTAGTGTAATAATTTTAGAGCTTTCCGAGACAATCGTTGATTCGGGGAATACTCAAATTGGCTGGCAGATAATTCGCCAACTAGAAATCATTTCAAGGTATAGCGGCAGTATAAAAGCAACAATTTAGTCTAACTTCTATAACAGTTTTATAGATAAGACATGAAATAACTGCATTTGTTCTATTTTATCAAATAAGGACATAACCTCTTAATAGGTTTTTGACATCTGTAGAAGGGGGAACTACTGTGACACAATATCGGTTATTAGCACTAAATATTGATGGTACATTGCTTCGTTCGAATGGTCGCCTCCAGCCCTCAACGAAAGAAGCAATTGAGTTTGTTAAAAATAAAGGGATATATGTAACGCTTGTAACCAATAGACATTTTCAATCAGCTAAAAAGCTAGCAAAGGCTTTAAAGTTAGATTCATTATTAGTAACACATGGAGGGGCATTTATTTCTGATAACTTAGATAAGCCATTATATGAAAAGCGAATATCTGAGGAAATGACATTCAACCTTGTTCAAGTTTTAGAAAATTTTAAATGTAATATTAGGATAATCCAGGAACGTTTCTCGATAGGTAATAAAAAAAGAATTGCATCTAATTTACTTAGCAAATCAATACTTAATACTTCAGATTCAATGTTCTATCCTGTTCAGTTTGTTGACTCGTTAGGCGATACATTAAGGGATGAACCAGTGACTGCAATGAAAATCGATATCCATTTCAAAACAACTGCTGAGAAGGAAGAAGCAGCAAAAATTGTTAGTGAAGCATTTAAAGAGGTGGATGTACGGGAATTTCCAACAAAACTAGAAATTGTAAAAAAAGGTGTTTCAAAAGAAAATGGATTACGTGCTTTAACAAATCATTTACAAATCCCAATAGAGAAAGCTGTTGCAATCGGTGACAGTGAAGATGATGCAGAAATGATTATGTCTGCTGGACTAGGAGTTGCGATGTGGAATGCACCGTTTGAGGTGAAGCGTGTAGCTGATTGGGTTACTAGGTCAAATAATCAGCAAGGTGTGGCGTATATGGTGAAAGAACATTTTCGTAAGCAGCAAAGAGAAGAATTTCTGCGGAAAATAAAAATTGACAATTAATAGGTACACGGAAGAGACAGCCTAAAGGCTGTCTCTTTTCTATCCATAAGTACTGTAATTCATTCAGAGGCCCTTCTTTGTAAGTGAGAGAAAAATTTAGTAAGCATATACGAAGCAAAAGTAATTACGATATCAATAAGAAACAAATAGAAATAATTCATACCATTATGTAGATTTAATAAATCGAGCATATTTGAAATTGGAGCAACTACAAATGCAAATATGAGAGACAAAATCACCATATAGATGTAGAAATTTTTACTGTTGTTTGAACAATATTGATACATAAGCATAAATGCAACTGGCAGCACTACTGCGGTCATTGTAATGCCAACAGGAAAGAGAAAGCTAATTGTATGTGGGTGTACCATGTAATTATTTAAACTGAGTATTGAATCGATATTTGCCCATAGTATATGAACTGAATAACCAAAGAAGGAAATTTCAAAGATACGTTTTTTATCAATTGTAAATAATAAAATAATCAATGGAAGAATAACACAAGCTAGGTTAACCCAAAAATACCATGTATCCATACCTGAATAGGCTTTCCAATAGTCTGTTAGTGAATTAAGTAATTGTTCTTTTTGTTCTTCAATCCTGGTGTATAACTGCTGTTGATCCATTCGTAACCACTCCAATAATTTGATCGTTCAAGGATAGGTTTTACTATTGGACTAACGATTATACTCTTAACAGGTGAACGTAAGAACTGAAGGTACATTGATATGATTAAACATTAAAACCCAAGCCAAAAAAAGTTTTTCGATTCACTGAGTTGTTAAATGAGAGCAACATAATCAAATAATTTGCCCTCATAAACTAGCGTTAATTGCTTACTTTTTCTGAAATCATCAGGAGTTACTAATGCAGGAAGCTTATCCCACAAACGAATACCAGAACGATTGAAAACCTCTGCCACAAACTGAGAGCAAAAGTATGAATTGCTAAATTCAATTGGTTCGTTTAAAGAGACACCTAATACACCGATTAAATTGTATAGAAACTTCTTTTGGTTTTTAATGAAGACATTGAGAACACGCTTCATCTTTTCAACCTCACGATTCGTAACTTCCAGCTTATAGATAACACAAGTAGTATTTGGAAATTTACTATATGTTCCTGTATGAATGTCTTCTTTTACAAATCCACCATTTAACGGATTATTAGGATTTTTTCTACCGAAGCTATACATCTCAGTTAGTTCAGCATTAAAGGATATAGAGGCATGGTTGTATGGTGCCTTCGTATACTTCTTAATTGATTTTGTAAAAAGTGTCCCCGTATCAGTTAATAAAATATAAACATAGGTTTTCATTAGAATCCCTCTTTAATATTTTTCCATTATATTCTATGCTAATTATACATTAAAAAATTGCGAGTGGGTGTTGAAATATTGAGTACTACTCTTTGGACATTATCAATTATTTTTCTAGCTTTATTATTCGTTTCGATCGTTATTTACATAATGAAGAAAAAAGTGCCGAACAAAGATTTTTCTGAGGTTTCAATTAGGGTAAAAACATGGTGGGGAATGTTCTTAGTTTTTGGGATGGCGACGCTCTTTTCGGAAAAAGTTTCATTAATTTCTTTAATGATTTTATGTTTCTTTGCTTTGAAAGAGTATTTTTCAATGATGAAAACTCGAAAAGCAGATCGCAGACTTTTTCTATGGTCATATTTAGCAATACCTGTTCAGTTTTATTGGATATATATCGGCTGGTACGGGATGTTTATCGTGTTTATCCCTGTATATGTTTTTCTTTTTATGCCGCTACCAAGAATTTTAGGTAAGGGTACGACTGGATTTTTACACTCTGTTAGTTCAACGCAGTGGGGTGTCATGCTGATGGTCTTTGGTCTTAGTCATTTAGCGTTTTTCCAAATTGCTTCACCAGAATATGGTGCAAATCTTGTGCTTTTCTTAGTAGTCTTAACGCAAGTTAATGATGTCGTACACCACTTTATTTCATTATATTTTGGAAAAAGAAAGGTCGTCCCTTCAGCAAATGCAAATATTACATGGGAAGGCTTCGTTGGCGGAGCAATTGTGACAGCTATCTTAGCATATTTTATTATTCCATACTTAACTCCTTTTAGTGTGATGGCAGGAGTCTTATTAGGATTGCTTATTAGCATAAGCGGTTTTTTAGGAAGTTTAACAATCTCGGTTTTAAAGCGTGATTTATTAATCGGTAATCATGAAAAATTAAAACAAATGAAAGGAAGTTATTTAAATCGAGTGGACAGCCTTGCTTACACATCACCGGTATTTCTACATGTCGTTCGTTATTTTTATGAGTTTATGTAAGGGTACGAAAAAAATGTTGGGGGACAGTCCCCCAACATTTTATTGCTTATATCGTAAATATTGATAATTTTCGGTAGGTATTGTTTCAATTAGTTTCCCATTTTCATCTTTATAAACTTCATATTCACGATATACTTCAACTTTATAGCCGTCATCTTCCATAATATCTACGAGCTTCGTTTCTAATGAGTACACTTGGTTATTTTCCTCAGATGGTTGCTCATTTGTAGCGTTTGTCGATACTTCTTCCTCGGATAAATTAGGAAAACTAGCTAATGCACTTTCCTTTTCAAAATGAATTGGGGAGTCAAGAAATCCAATTATCATAATAACTGTGAAAATGAATACCATAAGCCCTAGTTTCTTCAAATTACAATAGCCTCCTGTAACATATTCTTATAATCATTGTATGTTTGTCTTATAGTTATATATGCTAACTTGGAAAGGTATAGGTATACAAAAATCAGATCAATTAAATAAAGTCTTTATTGTTTCAAACTTCTTACATTGACCGCTATAGTAAAACTTTTGTACACTTATAGGAGTTTCTGAAAAAGTAAAGGTGATTATAAATGAAGATATATATTAAAGGAATAGATGATGAACGGTTCCATCGACCGCTTCGATTAATTGGAAATCTGTTTTTTGAAGAAACCGAACTCTGCTTTTCAGAAGGAGAAGCCTCTCTAGAAGTAGAGTTTTTTATGAAAGATAGTGGTGAATTAATTGAAATTAATGGCCGGCTACGAGCTGAAGATGGGAAAGAGTATGTTGCAAGTAAACAGCGAAATATTGCTTCGCACCTAGAAGGTAAAGACCGCCTCAGAATTGTAAAAAATACATTATCTTATGTATATTTGACGATTCTCCAAGATTTTACCGGAATTATTCAAAAGTGGGGAATATTAACCGGTATTCGTCCAACAAAGCTCTACCATAAGAAACGCCAAGAAGGCATGTCCGAACAAGATATTCATAAAATGTTTAAAGAAGAGTATTTATTATCTGATGAAAAAATCGATTTAATGCAGCAAATTGTGACTAGGCAATTGCAAACAGTACCAGACCTTGACTCATTATCAAATGAAGTAAGTATTTATATTGGTATCCCATTCTGCCCAACAAAATGTGCATATTGTACGTTTCCAGCATATGCGATTAACGGTCGACAAGGTTCAGTCACATCGTTTTTAGGCGGTTTGCATTACGAAATGCGTGAAATTGGCAAATGGTTGAAAAATAAAGGAATTAATATTACAACTGTATACTACGGTGGTGGAACACCTACTAGTATCTCGGCAGAAGAAATGGATATGCTATACGAAGAAATGGTAGAATCATTTCCGCATGTTGAAAAAATAAGAGAAATCACTGTTGAAGCAGGTCGACCGGATACGATAACGAAGGAAAAGCTCGATATTTTAAATAAATGGAACATTGATAGAATCAGTATAAATCCACAGTCCTATATCCAAGATACGTTGAAAGCAATCGGACGTCACCATACTGTCGAGGAAACGATTGAGAAGTATCAGTTAGCAAGACAAATGGGTATGAATAACATCAATATGGATTTAATTATTGGACTACCTGGTGAGGGAATTGAAGAGTTTGACTATTCGTTAGCAGAGACGGCTAAATTAATGCCTGAGTCTTTAACTGTTCATACGTTATCGTTTAAACGAGCTTCTGAGATGACGAGAAATAAGCATAAATATAAAGTTGCAAGCCGTGATGAAATAAGTAAAATGATGGATCATGCCGTGACGTGGACAAAGGAGCACGGTTACAAACCATACTATTTATATCGCCAAAAAAACATATTAGGTAATCTAGAGAATGTAGGGTATGCATTAGAAGGTCAAGACAGTATTTATAATATTATGATTATGGAAGAGCAGCAAACGATTATCGGAATAGGCTGTGGTGCTGCGAGTAAATTCATCCACCCAGAAACAATGAAAATTACTCATTTTGCAAATCCTAAGGATCCGAAATCGTATAATGATGGATTTGAACATTATACTGAGGAAAAAATAAAAATATTAGATAATTTATTTGCACATAAGGACTAGCAGACGCTAGTCCTATTTGTTGTGCATGCAAATTTCTTTTACTTAAATAATATTAAGTCCCCTTGTGAGGTTGTACAACGATAAGAATTTTGCGTAAAGTTTTGTTCAGATAACTTCTTGAGTGCAATCTGTCTTGCCTCAGTATCAGATTTCGCCTGAAATGTTAGATTTAGAAGCATATGACCGTTTCTTTCAAAAGCAGTTAAACAATAGTGCTTCATTTGTATCCCATCCCTCCCATTTTCCTTTAAGACATGATATGCTTTTATTTGTATACTATGTTTATGCCAATAATTTCCTGTATTGGGGGCTCTCTAAATGATTTTTGCTAAAGGAGACAATAAACAGGTGAGTAGAAACATGAAACTTTTTTACCAGTAAATTCGTATATGAATTGGAGAAAGGAGAGATGACATGAGTCTTAGAATAGACGGTGTTACAAAAAAGTTCGGTAAACATACAGCTGTCGACCAACTTACTATTGAAATTCCTGAGAGTGAAATCTTTGGTTTTTTAGGAGCAAATGGAGCTGGTAAAACAACGACATTTCGAATGATTCTAGGTTTGTTAAACCCTAGCGAAGGGGCAATTGAATGGAACGGTAAAAAGATTACGTATAATGAAAGTGATGAAATTGGTTACTTGCCAGAAGAAAGAGGCCTTTATCCAAAACTAAAAGTGAAAGACCAGCTAATTTACTTAGGAAGACTGAAGGGAATGACAAAGCAACAAGTCCTTACTGAGATGGATAAATGGTTTGATAAATTGAAAGTTTCAGAGTATCTGAATAAAAAAGTTGAAGAGCTATCCAAGGGTAATCAACAAAAAATACAATTTATTGCAGCTGTACTACATAAGCCGAAACTATTAATTTTAGATGAACCATTTAGTGGTCTTGATCCTGTTAATGTTGAATTATTAAAACAGGCTGTTGTTGATTTAAAGGAAGCAGGGACTTCAATTGTTTTTGCAAGTCATCGTATGGAACATGTGGAGGAATTATGCCAGCATTTGTGTATTATGCATCACGGCAAGCCAGTTGTTCACGGAGCATTAAGAGAGATTAAACGCTCCTTTGGTAAGAAAAATGTATTTGTACAAGGAGATTTTGCTATGGATTTCCTTGAATCAATTACAGGTGTAACAAAATATAAAAAAACAAATGAAGGTGTCGAGTTACAAATCGAAAATGAAGAGATTGCTAGTACAATATTTCACGAATTGCAACATAAAGGTTTTGTACGGAAATTTGCATTAGAAGAGCCATCTTTAAATGATATTTTTATTGAAAAGGTAGGTGCTTCCTATGAATAAATTTTGGTTAATGGTTGCACATACATATTTAAGCAAGGTTAAAACGAAATCATTTATTATTACAACATTAATTATGGTGTTACTCATTTACGGTCTATCTAATATTGGGACAATAATAGAAATGTTTGATGATGAGGACAGCGGCAGAACAATTGCAGTCGTAGATGAAGCAAATCAATATTATCAACTGTTTGAAGCTAACCTAGAAGCTATGGGGTCACCATTTGATATTGAACAAGCTTCAAGCGAAGGAGAAGAGCTTGATAAAAAAGTGCTTGAAGGAGAACTAGACGGGATTATCGTTTTAGAAACTGATGCAAATCAGCTTCCTACTGCAACGGTTAAAACATTGTCAATGACAGATACGTCTATTTTTATGGAGGTTGAGCAAGTTCTTCAGCAAACAAAGCAGGAAATTGGAAGACAGCAACTTGGGTTAGATTCAGAAGACCTAAATCAACTTTTCATGCCAGTGGAAGTGAAAAAGATAGCGCTTGAAGACAATGCAAAAACAGAGGCAGAATTAAATCAAGCGAGAGTACTAGTTTATGTTCTCTTATTCTTTATTTATTTTTCAGTCATTGTTTATGCAAGTATGATCGCTACAGAAGTAGCAACAGAAAAATCCTCCCGTGTCATGGAAATTTTAATATCGAGTGTGTCACCTGTTAAGCAAATGTTCGCAAAATTAATTGGAATTGGTTTGCTAAGCTTAACGCAAATGATTGTAATCTTTACCTTTGGGTTTACAACGATCCGTTCAAAGCTAGCTGATATTAACGCGATGACAGGTGGAGAACTTGGTTTTAGTGATGTCCCGGTTTCAACATTTGTTTATGCAGGTATCTATTTTATACTAGGCTATTTTCTATTTGCAACATTAGCAGCTTTTCTAGGTTCATTAGTTAGTCGGATTGAGGATGTGCAGCAACTTATTTCACCAATGATTTTCTTAATTGTTGGCGCATTTATGATAGCGATGTTCGGGCTGACCAATCCAGAAACTCCATTTATTACGATTAGTTCATATATCCCGTTTTTTACACCGATGATTATGTTCTTAAGAGTCGGGATGTTAAATATTCCTGCTTGGGAAATTATGTTGTCGATTGGAATTCTCCTTGCATCGATTACAATACTAGCGATATTTGGTGCGCGAGTATATAAAGGTGGGGTCCTTATTTACGGTAAGTCATCATCATTTAAAGATTTAAAACGGGCTTTAATGATGTCAAAGGATAAATAACAAAGGATATTGTTATACTTTTAATTTTTAAAGTTTAAAAAAGCCGTCAATTAGCATTTATAATGCTCTGGACGGCTTTTTGATTTTCGTTTAGGAAATACTAATGTTTTTGAACTGTGGATAATCGCTCGACATTTCGCTTCAGGGCCTAGTCCCTCGAGGTCATAAGCCAATCTAGAATTGAAGACAAAGAGCGTCTTCTACATTTGCGTCTTATGTTTTTCGGGGCTTTACAGGCGCTTACGCTTTTCTATTTTCGAACGTGCATTCGTATTTTAATGATGGTAAAATAAAATAGGTAGTTGACTGATGCAAAGGGTGTGAACAAATGAGAGAACCAATCCAATTTATACATGCAGCAGATTTACATTTAGATAGTCCTTTTATAGGGTTAAAGCATTTACCAGCTCGAATAGTTGAAATACTACGTGAAAGTACGTTTGAGGCTTTTTCGAGACTTGTCACCTTTGCGATTAATCGAAGGGTAAACTTTATCTTACTCTCAGGAGATTTATATGATGAAGCAGACAGAAGCTTAAAAGCACAGTTAAAGCTAAAAAAGGAATTTGAAAGATTAAAGATTGCTAATATAGATGTTTATGTAATTCATGGTAACCATGACCACATGGGTGGGCAGTGGCTCGAGTTAGAATGGCCTAGTAATGTTCATGTTTTCTCCTCTAGTAAAGTTGAGATGAAAACGTACAAAAAAGGAGAAATACCAGCAGCGAATATTTATGGTTATAGCTACCCGACACGAGTAGTTCAAGAAAATATATCAACATACTTTGAAAAATCCCCCCATTCATCTGTTTACCATATTGGAATGCTACACGGTTCAATTGAAGGGGATGTAGAGCATGATGTGTATTGTCCGTTTAAACTTAAAGACTTAATTGCTAAAGATTTTGATTACTGGGCTTTAGGACATATACATAAACGGCAAATTCTTCATGAGGATCCACTAATTCTTTATCCAGGTAATATTCAAGGCAGGAATCGTAAAGAAGTTGGTGAAAAAGGTTTTTACCTTGTGGAATTAACAGAAACTTCATCACAAGCTACGTTTCATTCAGTCGAGGAAGTGATTTGGGAAAAAGCTACTCTATCGATTAATGAGGAAACAACGTTAACGATGTTAATTCATCAATTTGAGGAATATATCGAAAAAATCCGTATGAGAAATAAATCGACATTATTGTCATTTGAAGTAATTGGAGCAGGAGACTTATCAGCTAGCCTTTCTTCACAGCAAACAATTGAGGATTTGATTGATACATTAAATGATGCAGAAAGTGACCAAGTTCCATTTATTTGGGTTGTGAAAATACAAAATCATACAACATTACAACAGAAAGAAAATCATGAGCTTTCCAGCTTTTTTGCTGACTTAAGTAAGACTGCAGCGGATTTTGATACATACAATAAGTCACTGGAACCACTAGAACAACATCCTCTATATCGAAAATATATAAATCAATTTACAGTAGAGGAACGGAAACAGCTATTAATCAAAGCGGAGCGACTATTACATCAAGAGCTTCTTCAGCATAGTGGGGTGAAATAATCGTGAAGATTGTAAAATTAATGATTTATGGCTATGGGAAATTTCAAAATCAATTGATAGAATTTGAATCACAAAATCTACAAATCATTTACGGTGAAAATGAAGCTGGAAAATCGACAATAATGTCATTTATACACAGTATTTTATTTGGATTTCCTACTAAACAACAAGCAGAAAATCGCTATGAACCAAAAAATGGTGCAGCTTATGGTGGGTATCTTATCATTCGTTCAAATGAAAATCAACTATATAAAATTGAAAGGATTGCAGGTAAAGGCGGTGGTGAGGTTCGAATCGAAGAAGAGAATGGTAAAGTACTTAACGAGGAAGATCTCCAGCAATTTCTAGGTGGAATTGACCGAGATACGTACCGTTCAATCTTTTCTTTTGATATTCATGGTCTCCAGCAAATTCAGAAAATGAAATCAGACCAAATTGGTAAATTTTTATTTTTATCAAGTATTTATGGCGGAGAAGCCTTATTTACAGTCGAACATTACTTATCAAAGCAACAGGAAGCCCTTTTTAAACCGGGAGGAAAAAAGCCACTTCTCAATGAAGCTCTCGTCAAACTAAAAGAGAGTAACCGTAAATTAATAGAGGCAAAACGCAGTAATAATCAATATCAAGAGTTATTAGCCCGAAAGAGGAAAATTGAAAATCAATTAGATGCGATTGCGGATGAAAGGAAGAAACTTTTATTAAAACATAAAGAGTTAGAAAAAGTACATTCAATTTTACCTATCCTTCAAGAACGTAAATGGTGTGAGCAACAGTTAAGCAAACTACCAGATACGCAAAATTTCCCAGAGGAAGGCATACAGCACCTAGATTCATACGTTGTCGCACTACAACCAATTGAAACACAACTCCATGCTTTAGAAATGGAGAAGGCCAAGTATGAACGAATTTTAGCGAATGATACGATTAATAAAGATGCAGTAGAACGCTATTCAGAAATCTCTTTATTACGTGACCAACTCCAGGTTTACAAGGAAAGAAAGAAAAATATACACCAGAAGCAAAAAATCGTTGAACAATATGAAGAAGAAATTTCAATATATAAACAAAGGCTTTATCCACATCTTTCAAATGAGGAAATCATGAGCATTCATGCAACTGTGTTAATGAAGGAGTCCATTAAGACGGCAATAGCAACTGAACAACAGTTATCACATAGAAAAAAACTGTTAGATGAGCAATTTGAACAGGCAAAAAGCGGATTAGAAGAAACTGAATGGAAAATCGCTGAGCTCGAAAAGGACTTGCTACCTAAAGCAGAACGTACAAAATTAGAAAAAGAGATAGAAAAAAATAAAATTACAGATACTGCTTATTTAAAGGTAGAGAAAAAACAATTACAACAACAGCTTAATAATCGCCAAAAAGAGTTTCAGCAAGAAAAAAAACAACGATTATATTTATATATATTTCTTGCAGTGTTATTTGCATTCAGTACAGTATGGCTGCTTGTTGAAAAATTAATGTTATTTTCTATAATCGGAATTAGTGGCTTTCTTGTAGTACTATTTTTAGTAAGACAACATCATTTAAAGGCTGATCCTTTAGGGAAGCATCTTGAACAAAGGTTACATATGATAGACGAAGAAATTGCTTCCTTAATTGGAGAAGAAGATCTCAAACAGACTATTTCACAGAAAATGTTTATGCTGGATAACGATAATAAACGAAAACAAGAGCTTCATCATGCACAATTAATTAGGAATCAGCAGGAAAGAAATTATGACAGGGTGCTAAGCCAGTATGAGAAGTGGGAAGATGAATGTTATCAATTACAAGAACTTACTAAGGATTTAGCTGGTCAATTAAAGATTGATATAAAGGCAACAGCTGAGGCAATTTTGGAAGCTTTCCAAGGCCTACAGCAATTACAGCAAATAATCTTAAGATGCAGAAAAGAAACAACAGAAGTTACAATGCTAGAAGAAGAAATAGTCCAATACGAGACAAAAATAAATAGGTTAATACAACAATTTGAGGTTAATCATTCCTCGATGGAAGAGGCAGTCATTGGTCTTTACACATTTGCAGAAACAGAGACTAAAAGAAATGAACAGTTAAAGGATTTGTTACATAAAAAAACGGAGCTAGACAATTCTATTCGCTCTTTAGAGGACAAAGTATCGTTTATTAAATCAGAAAAAGAAAAGCTCTTTCAAATAGCTAGAGTACAGACAGATGACGATTTCCGAAAATTAGCGAAAGCATATGAAGAAAAAGAGGAAATTTTGAAGCAAAAGAAATGGATTGACAAGCAACTTGCGTCAGTACCTATCATTTCAGAGTCTGAAATGAATGAGGAGGATGACATTGACAAACAGCTTGTTGATATTGAATCGAGGATCGATGGGCTTACTTCAGCAGAAAAGAACATTCAAAAAGAATATTCAAGCACATTGATAAAGTTAGAGGATATTGAAAGCAATGGCTTGTATTCTAATTTAGTTCAATCATATGAAATGGAAAAAGCAGAAGTTAGAGAAATCGCGGAGCAATGGGCAATTAGAGCCCTTGCAAAAGATTTACTATCCCAAACTGTTGAACGATATCGTCAGACGAAATTACCAGCACTAATAAAGTTAATTGAGACATATTTTTATCAATTAACCGGAGAAAGTTATCCACATGTTTACTTACCTGAGAATAAAGAGTCATTTATTGTTGAGAGGAATGATGGGATAAGATTTTTAGCTGAAGAACTGAGTCAAGCGACAGCAGAACAATTATATTTATCAATTAGACTAGCGCTAGTTAAGATGATTAATGAACATGTAAATTTACCGATAATTATTGATGATAGTTTTGTACATTTTGACCATATTAGGGCAGAGAATACGTTTAAGCTGTTGCAACATTTAAAACAGGAAAACCAGGTCATCTTCTTTACATGTCATAAACATATTGCAAGCAGCTACAACACTGAAGGGATTATCTCTTTAAATGATTATGTTCGGAAACAACCTGTTTAAAGTAAACTATTAAACAAAGAACTATGCTATACTATCCATACACAAATTTAAGACTTTATAACAAGTCTTTCTATATACAGCAAAGTAACTGTAAATAGATTTAACACGAACACGAGGGGAGCTAATGTGATGGCTAAGGGAATCCTACATTACGACGTTGGTGAACAAGTTGATGTCCATCTTCTAATAAAATCTTCTACAAAAGGGATCGCGAGTAATGGGAAGGCATTTTTAACATTAATACTACAAGATACATCTGGGGAAATAGAGGCAAAGCTATGGGATGCAAGTCAGGACGACGAAGTAACATATGCTCCACAAAAAATCGTTAAAGTATACGGAGATATCCATCATTATCGAGGTCGTAATCAATTAAAAATACGCAATATAAGACCGAAGCACGATGATGAAACCGTAGATATTGCGGATTTTCTGGAAACAGCGCCAGTTTCTAAAGAGGTAATGAATGATAAGATAACCCAATATATTTTTGAAATGAAAAACCCGAACATTCAACGTATAACAAGACATCTATTAAAAAAGCATGGTGCAGCTTTTTTTGAATATCCGGCAGCAACGAAAAATCATCACGAATTTGTTTCTGGGTTAGCCTATCATGTCGTTTCAATGTTGGATTTAGCAAAGTCAATCGCAACACTTTATCCAAGTTTGGATACGGATTTACTCTACTCTGGAGTAATTCTACATGATTTAGGCAAAGTTATTGAACTATCGGGACCAATAAGTACTACATACACAGTTGAAGGTAACTTAATTGGTCATATTTCGATTATAGTCAATGAAATAGCTAAAGCAGCTGAGCATTTGCAAATTGAAGGGGAAGAAATCGTTATTCTGCAGCATTTAGTTTTAAGTCATCATGGTAAAGCAGAATGGGGCAGTCCAAAGCCACCGATGATTAAAGAAGCTGAAATTCTTCATTACATCGATAATCTTGATGCAAAAATGAATATGCTTGACAGAGCACTTGACCGAGTTAAGCCAGGAGAATTTACAGAAAGAGTATTTGCACTAGATAATCGTTCTTTTTACAAACCAACATTTCATAAATAGATAACTTATTAAAAGCGTAGGTGAATTCTTACGCTTTTTATTTTTATAATCGAGTCACTAATCAGATTGTCGAAATACTATCAGGAGGAGAACAATACATCTTAAGTGGCTTGATGGAACGCTAAGTTTATGAAAAAGGTGAATATCTTCCATAGAAGAGTGGAATAAAACATCGTTACTCCTCATACATCTAATAGTAATTGAAAACGTTGTACAAGTTTAAAAGGAGGAGTATACGATGCTTTTATTACCATGGTGGATTTATGTATGTATTATCGGTATTTTAATCAGTGGATACATGGCATTCCGAACAGCTCGTGAAGATAAGATGGTTGACCAGGAATTTATTGAAAAGGAAGGACAAGTATTCCTTGAGAGAATTGAGAAGGAACGTCAAATGAGACAAGAAGCTGCACAACAATTAGAAGCTTTAGAGAATGATAAGTCTGTTAGCTAACGTGTGATAGGCTATAAATAGATTTTTATAAAATGAAGAGCGGATAATTCAAAATGGTTAGGTGAATTATCCGCTCTTTTCGTCATGTAGATTATTTCTCAGATTCCTTTTCAGTCGTATCCGCGTTATTCTCCTTGAATAAATCCTTCATATCCTTGTCTTTCACATCGACTTTAGCCTCTTTGATTTCCTTTTCTAATGCTGCTTGAATCGTATCAGGTTGTTGTAGCTTTTGTGAACGAACATCTTCTTTTAGGGTATCCTTCATTTCATCAAGAGATTTACGAGTTTCTGTCACTTTTATAATATGAAAACCATAGTCAGATTTAATTGGTTCACTAACTTCGCCTTCTTTTAGCTTAAAGGCAGCTTCTTCAAATTCCTTCACCATAGAATCTTTGCCGAACCAGCCTAAATCTCCTCCATTTTGCGCTGAGCCTGGGTCCGTTGAATATTGTTTTGCTAAATCTTCAAATTTTTCTTCTTTCTTTAGCTTATCTTGAACTTCTTTCGCTGTTTTTTCATCAGCAACAAGAATGTGACTAGCCTTAATTTTTCCATCAAGCGAATCATAATACTCTTTCACTTCTTCATCTGTTACCTTTACATCAGCTTCAGCTGCTTTTTTACGAAGCAATTCAACTTTAAGGATATTTTTTATAACATCTTCTCCTTGCATTTGAACCATGCTTGTAAATTGTGCTCCTAATTGGCTTTGATATTTATCAAACTCTGCTTGAATCTCTTTATCGGTCACTTTATATTTTTCACTCAATACTTTTTCATGTACGAGCTCTGTTAGAACATCTTCACCAAAGCGGTCTTTAAGAGCTTGATAAAACTCATCCTTTGTAATGTCACCAGCTTTTGTCTCAACAATGGCTTCAGAATCTTCATTGTTACAAGCGCTAAGTGCAAAAATACTTGATGCTGCTACTACTGATAAAACTAACTTCTTCATTTTGTCTACAACTCCTAGTTAGAAAATATCGTGAAAATTATACAAGAAATACTATACCATAATGTGACAATAACAAAAAGCTAACGTGAAAAATAGCTCGAATGAATGAAAATATTGAAAAATAGGCGAGCGTCCAATCAAGAAGGGATTAAACCCATAAGATAAAGTGAAAAGATAAAGGAGGTAATTTAAATGAGTAAAGGATTCGGATTATCAAACAACTTTGCGTTACTTGTTGTGTTGTTCATTTTATTAATTATTATTGGTGCTTCATATATTTATTAATCAACCATTTACAAAATAAATTATATTCTATATTGCAATCGCCTATCCGTTTGTAGGCCGTGAAGCATAGTATATCGTAATAAAAGCAAAGGGGGTGTCATGATGGGCGGATCATATTCAGGTGGATTTGCGTTAATCGTCGTGTTATTCATCTTGTTAATCATTGTAGGTGCTGCTTGGTTATAATATAGTAGAGGACTCTCATGGCTTGAGTAATCTATAGCCATGAGAGTTTTTCAATATGTAGGAAAGCTTTCTTAGAGAACGTTGTGTACTGAATATATATTTTAACATTTTTGTAATCATTGTTGCTTCTTACATAATTGACGTTATCGATTGATTTCCCTAGGTAGCCACTTTTATAGGGAGGACAAAAGTATCTATGTAGTAAGGGTCTAAAATTAGTAAATAAGTTGTAATGATCCAGAGAAGTATAAGCTAGGAAAATCAGTATTAGCTAACACTATTATTCTTTAAGAAATCACTTTGGGTATGCATTACGAGGATGACTAAGAAAGGCCGATAAAATTAAGAAAATAGGCAATAAAAAAACTGACAAAGTTATTTGCCAGCTTACACTAGGTACAGTGTTCTTATGATTGCTAATTTTCTACGTAAATAAAATTTCTATGTATGAAGAGATTAACAAAATTGTAATAAGAACGTTTATTGTTCGAAATACTTTTGTTTGTCGGTCTTCAGGAATCTCACGAACTAAGCATAGTGTATTTGTAAGCTTGTTAATGTAAAACAAGATAAAGACTGCAAACAAAATGAAGAGAATTAACATTGGAGATCCCCCTTCCCTCATTATACATATTAGATTACCAAACTATTTATTAAAAAGATAGCATAGAACGTTGAGAATTGTTTATGGATTATTTATTAATGTAAGAATAATAGGCTTAAAATTTACAATATTATCTATCAATCAATACTTCATACCCATCTTCAAATTCTTCTATCATGCTCGTTTTTGGAGCAAATATTAAGTGTTTAATAAAAATGAAATCAGGGACACATAATCCAATATGAAAGGCCATCGCAATACAGATATAATGAATATACGAAGTAAAGGACAAGCTACTTAAAAGGAGTAAACTAGTTATTATGAGAAATGGTGCCAAAAGGGATATAATCATACTTCCCTTTTTTATACTATTACAAGCTTTCACTTCTAGAACAGGTATCATAAAATAATATTTTATTTTTGTTGATACACGGCAACCACTAATTAATAATGGGAGAGCATGAAGTAATTTATGGATTGGTAACAGGCTAATATATAACAGAACAAAAATAATGAAATGTTCATCGTTTAGACGATTGTTAGGTAATAATAAATTTATAGGTAGATAAGTTAAGATAAAAACAAAAATCATTGTTATAATTGAAAGAAACAATATTCTAGATTGACCAATATCTTTAGATAGATTAATTGTTTTCCAACAGGTCATCATTTCACCGTCCAAACAGATAATAAATAAAGTACTCTCATACTTTACGACGGAGCGTTAAAAAAAGCAAGATGGAAAATACAATTGGAAACGCTTAATAAAAAAAAGTGACAAAATGCTTAAATGATGCGGTTATTTTTAAGGATTGAGTTGTTAAAATAAGTTTAAATAAGTATATTTTTAGGCATACATTGCGAACGGTTTATAAATTACGTAAACAATGAGAACGACCTTTCATTCATGGAATAAATGCTATAAAATAAAGGTCAATACCGTATTTTTATAAGAAGGAAGGTACGAAATGGAATCTTTAGAAACTCGTCTTGCAACATTGGAATATTATCAACAATTATTATTAGAAATGATTGATTCAGACAAATGTCCCTTTTATCGGCTAGTTATGGAAAGAGGGTTAACGAAAAGCGAAGTAGAGGGAGTATATCGTTTATGTGACGAATTAAATGAAGAATATGAACAACAAAAAGCGCAAGGATTAGTCATTTATACTGATCTCCTTACGCAGTTTGCTGGTTTATTAAATGAAAAACTAAACGTGAATGAAACAGTGTATGCAATGATTAAACAAGGTATATATGAGCCTCTGATGAACGAATTCAAACACTTAATCAGTGATTAGTGTTTAACTCGAAGGCAATAATTCTTCATCTGGTGCTACCTTTTTTGAAAGGCTCCCATTTTCCTCAGAAAATGAATCTTCGAGATTATCAAAGGAACGTTCGAAAATCTCCATAAAATCATCACCGTATATGTTACGGATGATACACATCATTTCAATCATTTCTGGAAATTTCCCATATAAATTTTGCAGTGGAAGAGCCCCTTTAAGGACTGAGTTTCTATCAGGACTAAAATCTTCTAATAAGTGTTCAAGCACTTCTTCACCTTGTTTTGTCAATTTGATATACGTATTTCGCTTATCATTCACTTTTTTAGAAAACTCAAGATAGCCTCTTTCCTCTAACTTTTTTGAAAAGTTAAATGCAGTAGAAACATGCATTACTCCGAATTTAGCAATCTCTGAAATCGATGCCCCATTTAAATGGTCAGCTATCCAAAGAATATGGTGCTCGTTAATATTTAAATCATACGGCTTAATCCATTGTTGCCAGTCCTTTTCGATTGACTTCCATAGGGCCTTACTTAATTGTGCAACCCGTTGACTAAATAAAAGGGCTTCTTTCACTGTATATTCCTTTTCATTATGTTTCAACACCGATCACCCCCCGATCTTCCAAAATTGTATTATTTTCTATTATGCCAATAAAATAAAGATTAATAAAGATTAAATTTGCGAAATTTTTAAATATTTTCATAATTCCATCTATATCAACACTTCTAGAGGATGAAAAGTAAGTGGATAAAAGGGTTTCCACTTACTTTTCACTTTAAACGAAAAGTAATTTTTATATGTAGCGGCTTCAATAAAATACAACTTCAATAAGCAAAGAGTTGATATCTCTGCCAAAATTCCAGGTCAATCGGAAAAAAACAGTATTTAATAAACGAACAAGTTAACACGTTCAATGAATTTATTGGATTGATTGTTCAAGTTGTTTTAATTTCCTTTCAACTTCTTTTATTTCTTTTTGTAACTGGGTTTTATGAGGTTCAATATCTTCCTTAAAATGGCCGAGAGATTTCTTGAAATCTGTTGACACCTCTTTTATTACTTTCGAATTGTCCTTAAAGCTTTCCACAAGTTGATTTTTTAAGCTAAGACTATCATTACGCACTTGGTGTACGGAATGACTGATTTTGTTTCGATTATTTTGGAGTTGAGCACGAACTTGTTTACCTGATGAGGGGGTTACAAGTAAAGTAGCTAATCCACCAAGTAATCCACCAACTAATAATCCATACATTAAAGATTTACCATTCGACATGTTACTATCACTCCTAAAAATTGATAATAAAAAGTACTTTACATTAAACTGTTTTCGTAAACATTGTTGCTTGATACTTAGTTGTAGTTTAAGGTTAGTCTTCACCTTCAGTATTCACTTTCCGCGGGGTGAGGTGAGCCTGTATAGCACCGGTGGCCATCTGTTAACAAACTCTTTTATCTCCCTTCATAAGCCACCGTCGATCCGCCATACGGCTTATCGTATTCCCTTTAGTCCTATTCGATCTGTCTGCGTTTGTACGTCATTGGGCAGGCCGCCTACGCAATTCGAACTCCACACAGCGTAAGTGCATGCTCACTTATCACCAGTCTCACACATCCCGTAAGAGTCTCGCATAATATATAAACCATCAAAAAAACGAGTTATAAGAAACATCAAAACCTACACATAGATAAGCTAGGATTCGCATACTTATCTATATATCCAAACTGTTTAGACATGTAGTTTGTTTCATAGGACATGTATTATGGGTACTAAGAATAATAATGAAGTTTGCTATATGTAAAGATTCTTAATTACCCTACTACTAAGGATAACAAATAGTAGGGTATATAGCTAAATTCATTGGAAAATTTTTGAATGTTATAGGGGGATGGGTATGTCAGGTGTTATCTTTTTATTCTTTGTCATAAGTTTATTATTATTTATTGGTGTTTTTCATTACTTTAAGCTATTACAGCAATCTGCATCTTATCCACCTAAAAAGATTGTAAAACAAAAAATTACTGTACTCGCCTCAGGGGGAGCTATCTCGCTATTAATTGGAATTATTTTATTAGTATTCCATGGCTAAAAAGATGAGAAAAAATAATGGGCTATCTCAAGAAAAGGTTTACCCGTTCTATAAACCAATAATATATGGTTTTAGTAGATTAAGCCTTTAGCTTTGAGATAGCCCATATGTGTAGTCATTATGAAGCATTTAGTATAAAATTAGACCTTTTAAAAATAGCTGTAACAATCGGTAAAATTAACACGATCGCTATACCGTTAAAAATCGTAGCAGGAAGAACCACTGTAATGAATAATGCTGTAAATGCTGCACCACCTGGTAAGCCAACTAAAAAAAGTGCAGATGTTAAGAAAATAGTTCCTGAAACAATTGTACAGATAATCGTAAGAGTGGTTGCTACCGCAATTTTTTGAACGTGCTTCTTTACGATAAGCAGTAAACCATAAAATATGAATGCTGTGATGAATTTATCAATCATATTTGGAATTTGTCCACCTGGAAAATTAGTTGTTAAAGCGGATAATATCCCTGTAACAATACTTAACAAAGTTACATTTTTTAGAGTAGGGAACATAATAATTCCAACAAACATCATAATGAGCATCATATCGGGTTTCATCCCATCGTAAAATGGTGGCATGACCATATGAAGCACTGCTCCAATTGCTGCAAAAAGCGATAATGTTACTAAAACCTTCGTATTCATTTCTCATCTCTCCTCAGGCTAAGCTCAAATTTCCCACCCCAATAGTGAACTCATTTCCTATTGCGAGTGAAGTAATATTATTATATCAGTAAACTAAAACAATGAATAGAATATTTTGAAAATAAAAAATTATTTATTTTGATTTCTAAATTCATTCATAAATTCAGCAAGTGCCATACATGCTTCTTTTGGTACTGCATTGTAAGTAGATGCACGGCAACCACCAACAGAACGATGACCTGCAAGTCCGATAAAATGGCGTTCCTTTGCTTCCGCAAGAAATTTTTTCGTTAATTCTTCATTTGGTAGCGTAAATGTAATATTCATTAATGAACGACTATCTTGAGTTGCATGTGCTTTGTAAAAGCCTTCACTATCATCAATTGCTGCATAAATGTAGCCTGCTTTTTCTTCATTGTTTTTCTGAATAGCTTTAATGCCACCTTGTGCTTTTGCCCATTCTAGAACAAGAGATAACATATAAATAGCGAAAGTAGGTGGTGTATTATATAAAGACTTATTATCAGCATGTGTTGAGTATTTTAATATCGTTGGAACATTGGACTGTGCACGTGCTAAGAAATCCTTCTTCGCAATAACGACAGTAACCCCGGATGGACCAAGATTTTTTTGTGCACCAGCATATATCATTGAAAACTTTTCGACATCAATTTCTTTACATAAAATATCACTAGACATATCGGCAATTAAAGGGATTGGACTAGTAGGGTAGTCTTGCCACTGAGTACCGTAGATTGTATTGTTAGATGTAATGTGTAAATATGCACCATCTTCAATGCCATCTAGTGAATAGTCAGTAGGGATATGTGAATAATTAGAATCCTTACTAGATGCAATGATTCTAGTTTCTCCTAAAGCTTTCGCTTCTTTTAGTGCTTTTTCAGACCAAGAACCGGTTAATATGTAATGAGCAGTCTCATTTTCTTTAAGAAAATTCATCGGTATCATTGAGAATTGTAGACTTGCTCCACCTTGTAAAAATAATACCTCGTATGAGTCTGGAATGCCAAGCAGTTCTCTTAATAAGGCATTAGCACGGTTATGGACATCTTCATAGTCTTTACTTCTATGACTAAGCTCCATAACAGACATACCTGTATTATTGAAGTTAACTAATTCTTTTTGTGCTCTTTCTAGTACTTCTAATGGGATTGCTGCAGGACCTGCATTAAAATTATAAGCTCGCAAAATAATTGCCTCCTTTAATAGTTGAAGAGCGAGAGGTGATTCTCAGACACTTCATTGTGATTGGTGTACGTTGAAAATGAAAATTATAAAATAATACTCATATCCTAACATGAAAATTAACGGAAATATAGACTGAATATTTTCATCTTTGTGAATGTTTTATTCGGAAAACGCTATCATTTATAATATGTTTTTAACTATTTATCCATTGCAGTATTGTTGTGTTATATAGAATGTTAACAACCTTTGCTAAGTTATCATTATTATAGTTTTTATTAAGTAATCAATGTGGGGGTGAACTGCAGAATCAGATCGACGATGTCCGTTAACAATTTTGCTATTGAAGGTGAGTGGGAGGGGGTATTCAGAAATAGTGAAAAGAAATAAACGACAGTTATTAAGAAAAGGCTGTTTTCGTAAACGTTGTTGCTTTTTACATAAAACGAAAACTTTTAGAAAACAGCCTAGTAAAAGAATACACTAAGATTAGCTTTTGACTCTCTATTCATTAGAAGTCAGGCACACATAATTATTTGTTTGCAAATTAATTAGTAATACCATCTTCAATCGTTTTTGCTATTTCTTGTAATTGTTCAGTTGTATATTGGTCAGCATGGGACTTCCAAACAGCTCCAAAGCCATCACCTTTTCCGTATCTAGGAATTAAATGCAGGTGGTAATGGAATACTGTTTGCCCAGCAATTTTCCCATTATTATTTAAAAGGTTAAGACCTTCTGGCTGGAATTGTTTTTTGATAGAGTTTGCTATTTTTGGAACAACCTCAAAAACTTTTCCTGCAATTTCTGGTGTTAAATCGTAAACATTTTCTTTATGTACTTTTGGTATAACAAGCGTATGTCCTTTTGTGACTTGACTAATATCTAAAAATGCAACAACATGTTCGTCTTCATATACTTTTGCACTAGGAATTTCTCCATTAATAATTTTGCAAAAAATACAATCGCTCATTAGAAATACACCACTTTCATAAAAATATTATTTGTACTAAATTTCAACATTATTTGTAAAGGGTTTATGCTATTCTGTTGAAAAGGACTAGCTATAGCCGTATTTTACCATAAGATTATCTAATGACACAAAAAGAACAGGGTGATGTGGATGTCACCCTGTTCCTAAAGAAGGGAACTACTCAAAAGCGTGGAAAGATATTTTTATAAACACTTTTCTGTGCTATTACCATTGTTCAAAGCAATCATCCCCTAGTTAAGTTGATCAACATCTTCTTAACATAATGAGAAGTTATCTTTGACAAACACCTCATTTTCTAAATGATGGTTATACATGAACGTTTATTTCAGAAAATAACGGCCTGTCAACACCTCATTTGTCTAATGTGTTATAAACCATTGGATTTGAGTTAAGGTTCATTACCTTTGATAAACACCTCATTTAACATTTATTAAATGCTATCTGATGTGTCAATACCATGGTCCAAAGCAATCATCCCCTAGTTAAGTTGATTAACATCTTCTTAACATGCTGAGAACTTATCTTTGACAAACACCTCATTTATAAAATGATGGTATACAAGCGTCTAATTAAAGAAAAATACGTCCCGTCAACACCTCATTTAATAAGTGTTTAATGCAATGGTACTAAATTTCCAGCTTCATGAGGAAAGTCTGTGACAAGCTAGGTTGTCTGACTCGATATCCCTTCCTCACTAATTATCATGTCCGAATGGATGATGATTATGCAGAGAAAATAAAAAGAATTCTATATGAAACATAGGTGGAAAAATACAACTATTCTGCTTTATGATATGATAAAAAGAAAAGGAGTTTCCAGGTATGACATTGTTACAAGTGAATAACCTTACAGGTGGATATACACGGTACCCTGTTTTAAAAGATGTTACCTTTCAAGTAAACGAAGGTGAAATTGTTGGATTAATTGGATTAAATGGAGCAGGCAAAAGTACCTCAATAAAGCATATTATTGGTTTAATGGAGCCGCATAAAGGTGAAATTAGAATCAACAATAATTTATTTTCAGAAGACCCTGCTGCTTATCGTTCACAGTTTAGTTTTATACCAGAAACACCGATACTTTATGAAGAATTAACATTATATGAACATCTTGAATTAACAGCGATGGCATATGGTTTAGATAAGTCTACCTTTGAGAATAGGTTGAATCCGTTATTAAAGGAATTTAGAATGGAGAAGCGGTTAAAGTGGTTCCCTGCACATTTTTCAAAAGGTATGAAACAAAAGGTAATGATTATGTGTTCATTCTTAATCGAGCCATCCTTATATATTATAGACGAACCGTTTGTAGGACTTGACCCGCTCGCAATTAATTCTTTACTTGAAATGATGGAAAAAGCGAAAAGTCAAGGTTCAGGTATTCTGATGTCTACTCATATTCTTGCGACAGCCGAACGTTATTGTGATGCCTTTATTATTTTACATAATGGGGAAGTCCGAGCAAAAGGGACATTACTTCAATTAAGAGAGCAATTTGGTATGATGGATGCAACACTTGATGATCTTTATATTCAGTTAACAAAGGAAGAGCAAGATGAAGAGCATTGATGAGATTTGGAAGACGAGGTTAAATCATCATATTAATGAGACAAGGTCATATTTAAAGTACATGTTAAATGACCATCTCCTGTTTGTTTTTATATTTCTAGCCGCTGGAGGAGCTGTTGCTTATTCCGGATGGCTCAAAACAGTACCGTCAGACTTCCCGGCTATTCACTTAATGGCGTTAACGTTTGCATTGATTGTAGCTTCGTCCAATGTACGAACGCTCGTAAAAGAAGCAGATATTGTGTTTTTAATCCCTATGGAGCATAAGCTAAAAGCATATTTCAAAAAAGCGTTCATCTATAGCTTTATTACACAATGTTTTGTTCTTGTTGTATTAATCATCGTTTTTTCTCCATTATATTTTGCTGTGACTCCTGCAAATGGGGGCGATTTGTTAATTTGCCTTCTATTTATATTGCTAATTAAGTATTGGAATTTACGAATGAGTTGGAAGATGGAGTTTTATTCAGAGTCTAGTACAAGGTTGGTTGATTTGTTTGTTCGATTCGTAGTAAGTCTCTGTACGATATTTTTTGCCTTTTCAGATGAGTATATGTATTCAATCGTCCTCATTGTCGTCATGTTTCTATATGAAGTCTACTTTTCTAAACAAGTTAGAGCTAGAGCGATGAAATGGGATCAACTTATTAAAAAAGAGGATGCAAGAAAGCAATCGTTCTATAAAATAGCAAATTTATTTACAGACGTACCAAAATTGAAGAAGCGTGCAAAGCGGAGACAATACTTAGATTGGTTATTGAAGCAAGTGAAATATAATCAGGAAAATATTTTCGACTATTTATTTATCCGTGCGTTCCTTCGTTCAGGTGATTATAGCGGAATCGTTATGAGACTCACTATTATTGGTGCGGTAGTTTTATACGTAATTAATAATGAATTAATCGGAAATAGTTTAGTCGTTATTTTACTTTCCTTCCTAACAGGAATACAAATTATGAGTTTATATAAGCATTACGACTTAATAGAACTACCATCCCTTTATCCAAAAGCTGAAAGTAGAAAACTAAGTAGCTTTTTACAAATCATTTATAAAGTTTTACTCGGACAACTCTTCGTATACCTAATCGTTATATTGTTGAAAGGACATGTTGTTACGACAGCTCTTACATTAGGGATTAGTATTGTGTTTATCACAGTTTTTGTTTATGGGTACATGAAATCTCGATTAAGTAGTGAGAAAAGGGTGTAAAGAATGGGCTATGAACTAGAAAAGGCAGAAGAGGCAAGAATATGGAAGCAAAAACTTTTAAAAAAGCCATCAATGTTTGAACGCTCTTCTAAGAAAGTCCAAGGGAAAATAAATCAACTCATACCTGAAAAGATTCATTATGCTATTACAGAAGCTATCAAAAAGATGGTTCAAGCTACGATAATTGGTTCAAACATTACAACAACAGCGAAAAATGTGAATGCACTCACTTTTGAAGAACGTGAAAAACTAGTATTGAATACAATTGAAACGTATAAAAAAACGGCTGCGATTGAAGGAGCATCAACCGGAGCAGGTGGCATACTTTTAGGGATGGCAGATTTCCCGTTATTTCTTAGTATAAAAATGAAGTTTTTATATGAAGTAGCAAGCATATATGGATATAACACTAAGGAAGAAAAGGAAAGGTTGTTTTTACTTTATATCTTTCAACTTGCTTTTTCTAGTGAAACATATAAAGCTCAAACATTGAATCTCATTGAAAATTGGGAAGAAAATAATCAAAGTATAGAGGATGTTGATTGGCGAATATTTCAACAAGAATATCGGGATTATATAGACCTCGTTAAATTACTTCAGGTCTTGCCAGGTATTGGTGCTGTTGTTGGAGGAGTAGCAAACTACAATTTAGTTCAACATCTTGGAGAATGTGCGATGAATTGTTATCGATTACGAATGTTAAAGTAATTGCTATAACGCTATGGAGCTCTGCGTCGTAGGTTATGAAGGGAAGTTTGGTAACTTATTGAAGAAAACAATTTGTAGCTGACATTTACTCGAAACGACCTAATTTATATGAGAATTTGAAAGACATTAACCCCCTGGTAAAGTTGAAAATTGTTTCTTTACTAGGGGGTTATTTTATTGGTATTCTATCATGTCGAGCCTGAGTGTAAGGCTCCTCCAGCATGGTACATTGTTTGGAAGCATGAGGTGCTTTGGCCAAAATTATAGGCTTAGCGCTACCTTGCCACTTAAAAATGCAAGTGCGTGTTAATTTACATTCTCTAATTGATATTGAATAGCTGCCATTCCTAACGTTTTTGCAGCAATGAGCAATGCTCGCTCGTTTATATCAAATTTTGGATGATGATGTGGAAATGCTCGATTTGAATCTTCGGGCATCGCACCGGTAAAAAAGAACGTACCATTTACGCGCTTTAAATAATATGAAAAATCTTCACCACCCATTTGTAGAGGACTTTCCTCAACGACATTCACCTCAGGGATTTTCTCGGCAATTTGTTTTAAAAGGTATGTTTCATCAGCGTGGTTCACAACAGCTGGATAACCCCTTGTATATTGATAATGATATGTAGCATCTGACATTAAACATGTTCCTTCTACTACCTTCTTTATGTCTTCTTCTATTTGTAATCTAACTTCTTCATCAAATGACCGAGCAGTTCCAATGAGTGTTGCTGAATCTGCAATGATATTAAAAGCATTTTCAGATACGAATGAACCGACTGTGACGACTGCAGATT
The DNA here is from genome assembly GCF_030813355.1 of Metabacillus malikii. Classification (GTDB taxonomy): domain Bacteria; phylum Bacillota; class Bacilli; order Bacillales; family Bacillaceae; genus Metabacillus; species Metabacillus malikii. The sequence continues at coordinate 1,689 of NZ_JAUSUD010000020.1, read as the reverse complement.
GAACGGGGTCAACCTTTCTGCTGACAATTTGCTGTAAATTGGTTACAACTTGTGAACCAATGACGATAGCATCTTTTGTTTTATGTGGTTGAGCACCATGACCACCTTTGCCGTTTATCGTTATTTCAAATCTGTCTGCAGCAGCCATGAAAGGTCCAACTTTATACTGAATTTTTCCAACGGGCTCTGTTGCCCAAAGGTGTGTACCGAAAATAATGTCTACTCCATCAAGACAGCCGTCTTGTATCATGGAATATGCCCCTCCAGGTGCGTATTCTTCAGCATGCTGATGTATAAGGACGATATTCCCATGCAGTAAATTACGATGTTTGTTTAATACTTTCGCTAACACAAGTAAAGTAGCTGTATGTCCGTCATGACCGCAAGCGTGCATGACACCAGAAACTCTAGATTTATATGGAACTTCTTTTTCATCTTGTATCGGTAGTGCATCAAAGTCGGCTCGCAAAGCAACAGTAGGTCCTTGCTTTTCACCTGAAATTTTTGCAACTACACCATTACCACCTACGTTTGAACGTACTTCTATTCCTATTCGTTCATAGAACTGAGTGATGTACTTTGCTGTATTTACTTCTTGAAAAGAAACTTCGGGATTCATATGTAAATAACGACGAATATCCACCATTTCTTCATAATGGTCCTCTAAATCCTTCATAAAATGACTATACATATATTCGTTCGCTCTCCTATCTATATAAAACTAAGCAGTATGATTAGAATGCTTATAAGGTAAATTCTAGATAAAATATTTAAAATATTCAAGCAATTTAATAGGAGAAGTGGTTAGAAGCCATTAGGGTATAGAGATTAAAGGTTTTGCCTTTAACTGTTTGTTTAGTAAATCATTTGACGTTTCTAAGCTTAAAAACAATCAGATGAAAACTCATCTTTTTTGTCGTCTTTCATTGGATTTTTTTATTTTCATTAATTTTGAAGGAGGCTGCTTTCTAATCCATTTAATAAATTTTGAAAGATTCTCATCATCTTTTAATAACTCGACTGTCGATAAGCGAGACGCTAATTCTTCATTTGTATAGAGAGCGTGGATTTGCTTATGACATGGAATGCAAAGAGTCGCAGTAGGTCCAAATGTACCACCCATTTCTTTAGGGACTAGATGATGAATTGTTGTTTCAACGTCGTTACGATTACAGAGTTCGCAAATATTCAAAAAGAGTTCTCTCCTTAAATGTAATTTAATTAATGTTACTATCATCAGTTAAAAATGTAAGACGGAGATAGTACTTGAAAAGAGAAATATTCATATATGTTTTCAACTTAAATCAATAGTTTGATAAAGTGAATTATGATTAATTGAAAAATTGATATTTACTGTTGACTCTATTATATGATGGTGTTATGATAATAAACGTCGCTGAAACGAGATACAGTAAAATTCTTGAGTAAATTAATTTAACTGTTGACAGTATCGGCTTATGATGTTAAGATGTTAAACGTCGCTTAAACAGGGCATTGAAACTTAACACTTAACACATTAACAAAAATAATAAAAATGTTCTTTGAAAACTAAACAAAACCAAGCGTGCCAACGTTAATTTTTATTAACAACAAACGTACATTATATGTACACAAAACAATTGAGCAATCAAACACTTTATTGGAGAGTTTGATCCTGGCTCAGGACGAACGCTGGCGGCGTGCCTAATA
>NZ_JAUSUD010000019.1 GCF_030813355.1 Metabacillus malikii | reverse complement strand
ATTATTTTTGGTCTTCATACCTGCCATGAAGAACATTTCTTTCCTCTTCAACATTATTTTTGGTCTTCATACCTGCCATGAAGAACATTTCTTTCCTCTTCAACATTATTTTTGGTCTTCATACCTGCCATGAAGAACATTTCTTTCCTCTTCAACATTATTTTTGGTCTTCATACCTATCCCAACCAATATATCGAACATCCAAAAATACGAAAGACATGAATACTAAGTATCCATGTCTCAACTGCATTACTTATATTTTTTAAAGATGATTGTTGCGTTGTGGCCACCGAATCCTAGTGAGTTACTTAATACGGCATTTACTTCTTGTGTTCTTGCTTGATTCGGCACATAGTCTAAATCACAATCTTCATCAGGTGTTTGGTAATTGATTGTTGGTGGGATTATACCTTCTTTAATAGCTAATATACTGAATATTGCTTCAACCCCACCTGCGGCACCTAATAGATGGCCTGTCATTGATTTTGTTGAACTGATTGCTAATTTATAAGCATGCTCCCCGAATACCTCTTTAATTGCTGCAGTTTCAAATTTATCGTTGTAAGGAGTGCTCGTACCATGTGCATTAATGTAATCGATATCTGTTGCTTGTAGCCCGCTGCCCTCAATCGCCATTCTCATCGCTCGAGCACCACCCTCACCATTTGGAGATGGTGCAGTTATATGGTATGCATCACCTGTAGCACCGTAACCGACGATTTCAGCATAAATTGTTGCGCCTCGTGCCAATGCATGCTCTAATTCTTCAAGGACGATAATTCCTGCCCCTTCTCCCATAACAAAACCATCACGGTCTTTATCAAATGGTCGACTAGCTGTAGTAGGATCTGGATTTGTTGATAGTGCTTTATTTGCTGTAAATCCAGCAAATGACATCTCAGTAAGTGGTGCCTCTGCTCCACCTGTAACCATTACATCTGCTTCACCACGTTCAATGACACGGAAAGCATCACCAATTGAATTTGTACCAGTTGCACAAGCTGTTACTGTACAAGAGTTAAAGCCTTTTGCTCCAAGGGCGATTGAAACTTGCCCTGTTGCCATATCAGGAATAAGCATCGGAACGAAAAATGGACTTACACGACGTGGTCCTTTATCTAGTAGCGTTTTGTATTGTTGTTCGAAGGTTTCCATTCCACCGATACCTGATCCAATCCATACGCCTACACGCGGTGCAATATCGTCAGTAATCTCAAGGTCCGAATCTTTAACAGCCATAAGAGCTGCGGCAACCGCATATTGTGTAAAACGGTCCATTTTTCTTGCATCTTTCTTATCCATGAACTGTTCAACATCAAAATCTTTTAATTCAGCTGCGACCTTTGCTTGGTAGTTTTCTGCGTTTATTCTTGTAATTGGGCCAACTCCAGAAACTCCATTTACTGCATTTGTCCAAGTTGTCTTAACATCGTTACCGATAGGTGTAACTGCCCCTAATCCTGTTACAACGACTCTCTTTTTTCCCATCTTTTGCACCTCACCTTTATTTAGATAAAGTATGAAAGAATTAATCATACTTTTTATCGTGCTAAGTACACTCTTACAGTCTATTTTCTTTTTTTCAACTATTCTAAATTAACGACCCCATCTTAGCGCAATCGCACCCCATGTCAAGCCGCCGCCAAAGCCGACCATAACGATTACATCACCGTCTTTGATTTTACCGGCTTCGAGCTCCTCTACTAGCGAAATTGGTATTGAAGCTGCTGATGTATTACCGTACTTATGAACTGTCTTAGACATTTTTTCAACTGGAAGCTTCAGCCGTTCTCTTGAAGATTCCATAATGCGAATATTTGCTTGGTGTGGGATTAGCATATCAACATCATCTGTGCTTAATCCTGCCTTTTTCAACACATTTTCACTTGATTCACCCATTTGTCTAACAGCAAACTTAAATACTTCACGGCCGTTCATGATGATGTATTCATCTTGATACAAGTGCTTCCCACCTGTACCATCAGCACCAAGTTCAAAGGATAATATACCTTTTCCTTCACTAACAGGTCCCATTACCGCCGCACCTGCACCATCTCCAAATAATACAGCTGTGTTACGGTCGTTCCAATCTGTAATTTTAGATAGCTTTTCGACACCTACTACTAAGACATATTTATATGTTTCAGATTCAATAAATTGTTTTGCTGTAATCATGCCATACATAAACCCTGCACATGCTGCACTGATGTCCATTGCTGCAGCCTTTGTTGCACCGAGTTTTTCTTGTAGGACACAGGCCATTGAAGGAAATGGGCTATCAGGTGTGACAGTTGCAACTAAGATTAAATCAATCTCATCAGGTGTAATCCCTGCATCTTTAATTGCTTTTTCTGCAGCCAATATTCCCATGTCTGACGTATCCATCGTATCGTCAGCAATTCTTCTTTCCTCAATTCCTGTTCTCGTACGAATCCATTCGTCAGAAGTGTCCATTCTTTTTTCTAAATCTGCATTTGTTACTATATTTTCTGGTGTATAACGACCTATTCCAATTATACCAGCACTCATATCTATACAACCCCTTCAATAATTAGGAAATGTTCCGTTAAAGGTTAATCCTTTATTTGGATTACTTTATACCAATCTTTATGACTTGGTACTAATTTTATCTTATTCAGTTTTTATTTTCAATGATAATCTTTGACCGTTTTCGTAACTTTATTTCATTACCGGTATAAAACAGTCACACCTTATACAATCTAGAACAAATTTACTCATCATACAGCATTAATAAGCTAACCAACTCCAATGTTTAATATGGTGATTGTCTAGAACAAGTTATTCAAACTTTCATAAGATGGTAGTAATTGAAAGATATTTCTTTGGAGGGAAGCATAATGGAGCATAACGAAGAACATGTTGAACAACAACAAGATGACTCGAAAGAAAATACTGGAGATTATTTTACTAATTTAATGTTTGGTAGTAAGCATACGACTAAAAATACAGAACCTGCTAGCAACACAATTGAACATCAAAGCGATATTGATTACTTTACAATCATGGAACAATTGAACGATATAATGAATTCAATTGATAATCTCAAACCTGTATTAAAAGAGTTTGAACCAATTGTGAATTTTTTCAAGAAAAAAATATAAGCTTTTCAAAAAGACTGTTCTCATAGACATTGTTGATTTTTACTTAGTTGGCGTTATTAGTTAGTCTCCTCTTGCAGCACTCGCTTTCCGCGGGATATCGAGCCTCATATCTCACACCAACCCTTGATAAGGTTTGTGCTATGACCTTCAAAAAAAGTGTCAGACCCCATAACACTATTAGTTAGAAGATATAATTATCTACTCTTGTTTGTTAATGAGGTCAGACACTTTTTAGTTATCTTTATTTTGCATCACTTTTCCCTAGCTCGTATGCTTCACCCATTACTTTAGTGAACAGTTCAAGCATCGGTTGAATCGTCTCCATTGATAATTCAATACCTGAACCTTCTAGCTTTTCCTTCGCTTCAGGTAAGTATTTCATTGCAATTTGCATGAATTCCATTGTTTTTGGATGTTGTTCCATTGTTACACCTCCAAATATTACTAGTCTTTCACTTGTATACTACATGGTCGGCAGGAAAGTAGTCAAATGACATATTATTGATTTGGCAATTTACCGGTTGTTTTATACTGCTCAATATGCTTATTAAGCGTTTTAATATAATCTTCATCTACAAGTGGGCTATACTCACCCATTGTTATTGCATCATCTTTAAAATCAAAATATAGCTCGCCGCTTTCCAGCTCTCCATTATTAAACCGTTCCGCAACTAGCTCGTACAAAACATCAATATGCTGTACCGTACTTGTTAAAACAGTTGCTTTACCTAAATCAGATTGGTCAGATACAAAACCAATTGCAAAGAGACCTGCTTCTTTAAGTCGTTCAATCACCGAAACATTATAGCCATCACCTGCAACATATACAACATCTACACCTTCTGCAAGCATCTCTTCAAGCATAGGTAGTGCGGCATCTGCATTATTCCAATCTTGTACATATTTTATGTCGACATGCACCGCTTCGTTTTCATAATAGGCACCTTCAAAAAATCCATCTACTTCAGGTTGCCATTCAAAAGCAGCTAATATGCCTACCTTCTCTGATTTCGTCATCTCACCTGCTACCATACCGCCAAAAAAGCCCATTGCATGTGATTCGAAATTTAAGCTTGTTACATTATCACCTTCGACATCGCCATTAAATACAACAAAATGAATATCTGGATAATCCGTTGCAATATGATTAAAAAATGATGTATATTCATTCCCATGTCCGAAAATGAGATTAACATCCTGCTGTTGAAACTCTTCTATAGCATCGCGAATCGTTACTTCATTTGAAATACCTTCTTTATAGAATACGTCAACATTAAACTGTGTTTGTATTTTTAGAAGGCCCTTATAACCATTCGTACCCCACACTTGATCATCGATCGTTTCCGGGACTAACAATCCTACCTTTTTAAGATTGCCTGATGCTGTAGGTTGTCCACAACCAAAAAGCAGAAGAAATATAATGAGAACAAAACAAAGCTTTTTGTACATGGCCAACCCCCCTCCCTAGTATTTTGTACTGATTTTATTTTAGCCCTACCTTCCTATATGTACAATAGTTATCTATTTTTTCAATGAAAGGATTTGTCGATAACTCTCGAAGTATTCCTCAACCTTCTTCTTTCCTTCAGTCAAATCGGTCAGATTTTCGACGTATATTGTTTCAATTACATCGTATAGAGGAAATTGTTTCATCTCTTCCAATTTATCATCAATAAGTTGTTCTGACTGCTTACTTGATAGAAAGATAACTTTTCCTGGAAACTGATTACCTTTTAAAAGTTGATAACATTCACGAACAGCATCCTCAATATATAGCATCGATTCGTCGTTACTATCGAGATATTGTTTAATATCGGGACTTGGTTGAAACGGGCCATATAACATTGGAAGTTTAATAATTGACCAGTTTCTATTACTAAGCAATAAATGCTTCTCAATTGCAAATGAATGCTTCATATGTATATCATTATTGCTAAAATTTGAAAAATAATATGCTGCTACATTCTTTGAATCAACTAGCTGCGCAGCCCTTTTACATAAATCCTTGTCAGTTTCAAGCACTGATAAATCATCACCATTTTCAGAGCAATAAATCAAATAATCAAACGAGTCATCTTCCGTTATTTCTTCGATGCAGGTAACTTTAAACAGTGCATTTCTGCCGACCATCATCAATCTTTCCTCTAAAAGCTTTCGTCGCCAATCGTCATTTGATTTTAATAGCACTGCATTGACATGAATTCCCTCTTCTGTTAAACGTTCACATAATGAAAACCCGATAAATGTTTGTGCCCCAAAAACCACCACTTCTTTAATCAAGTTGACCCTCCTCGTCACAAAAGACAGATATTGTATCGTATGCAATTTGGTATGTTAATATTAGTCTAATTCTAACAGTGGTGATAAAACCAACGTGACATTAAGGCTTTGCAGTGGGGTATTCTGGGGCATACTTTAAAAAGGGAAGACACTGTTTATCATTAATATTTAATGCTACAAAATTTTCTCATTTTCTTTAAAAAATTTAATGATGGATTGATTCAACCGATAAGGATTGTCGCCGATATGATAGATTAATTGGATTGGACTTCCTAGATTCTCTCTTAAACTCTCATATTTTTTACAATGGTCGTTAGCTGAATACACTGTGCTATTCATTCTTTGCCAAATACGAACAGGTAGTGTTGCAGTATGTTCGCTCATTGATGGTAATTTCATTGTTTGGACCTTCTTCGAATCTATATGATAAGCTTTGGCAATTTCTTGTACTAATTGTTTATAGAAAAATTTGTGTTCCTTTTCCTTTTCGAGATGGGCTTGGAGGTCAAGGCAAGGATTCATCATTGCCACAGAACGTATCTTTTCAGGCATAACTTCCATTAATTGCAATGCAGTTAATGCACCCATTCCTTCGGCCAACAAATGAATTCTATGATTTAAAATTTCTTTTTTCATCATTAAATGATAAAGTTGCTTCGCCATCGAAACAGCATCAGGACTTCCCCAATTACAGCCATATAAATTTGATTGGAAAAGTGTATACCCATGATATTTTAAATCTTTCATCAATTGGTTTCTACCGTAGTGTTGTTGCCAAAAACTAGTTTGTTCCTCAACAAAACAAGACCTGTCACCGATAATAAAAATTCCAAACCCATTCGGCCTATATGGTAAATGGACGACATTCCATTCTGTTTCAAGTTGAAAAAAGCGTTCCGTAATCACTTGCCCACCACCTTTCTCTTCTTGACATATTTTTATGAGGAAAAAGGGTTGTGAAAACATTTTATTCTTTTTCCTATTATATAATGTATGATTTGGGTGTTAAAAAGAATAGGAGGCTATCACTACAATCGGAAAATTAGACTACTAACTAAAATAATTGGATGAACTTTATTTCGTTTATCTATTAGTTATCGCTTATGTACATTGTACATCAATAAATTGACAAGATTCGATAAGTTGTTTCTGAAGATTTTAAAAGTTTTCTTTTAAAAATTAAAAATTATGTGATAATATATACAAAGAACTCGTCTGAAAAATGGGGTGAATGAAATGCGTTTTATTATGACCTTCGTTTGGTGCTTTCTCTTAATACATATGGCTTCATATGTAGTCAATTCGATGACAGGTGGTCATTATGACTTTATGACTGCTTCAACTTTATCTGTCATTGCAATCGTTATCATATTCATTATTGCAGAAGTGATTCCTAGAAATCCAGCAGCAAGTGATAATCACCATTAATTTAAAACTATTTGCAATCAAAAAACCCTACTTAATGTAGGGTTTTTTGATGCCTTTACTTATTAAAAAAGCGTTGGCAAACCTTCAAGTGTTGCTCAATACTGTTTTCCACTTATCACGATTTATTATCAGCTACAATTAATCGTAGCTTCTGCCAATTGTTTTGTTTTTGTAAGTCCATTGACGATTTTGATTTGCTGTTTCTGGAAAACGATCTCCTGCTCTTAATTTGACTTGACCAGGGTTCGTTACGTTAGACCCAGTTTCGCCGATTTCAACATATACCCCGTTGTTTGGAGCCTTTTGACCTGCTCTAAATCGATGTTGCTGACCCATTTTTCATTCCCCCTTTCATCGTCATCAATAGTATGTGTCTATCGAATTTATTTCATGAGTGGACTTACAAATCTTTATAGATCTGCTGTAGTAATGTGGTAAATTCCAAATCAATTTTTTCTGATATCACTTATTCATTTTACTGAAACTAAAATAAGGCAGAATCGTTTATTGATTCTGCCAACTCATTTCATATAATTATGCCAATAATTCTTTTAATAAAACCTTCTGAACATGAAGACGATTTTCCGCCTGTTCAAATACAGCTGAATGTTCACCGTCAATAATTGATGCTGTTACTTCCTCTTCCCGATGAGCTGGTAAGCAATGTAGGAACATATAATCATCCTTTGCATGACCCACTAGTTCGTCGTTTACTTGGTAGCCTTTAAAAGCAAGCAGACGCTCATTCTGTTCACTTTCTTGGCCCATACTAGCCCATACATCAGTGTAAATAACATCTGCATCTTTTACAGCAGCTACTGGATTATCTGTAATTGTCATCGTAGCGCCGGTTTGTTTTGAAATTTCTAATGCTTTATCAACAACTGCTTGATCAGGCTCATAGCCTTGTGGACAGCCAATTGAGAAATCCATGCCTACTTTCGCAGCGGCAATCATTAACGAGTGTGCAACATTATTTCCATCACCTAAATAAGCCATTTTAATTCCTTCAAACTTTCCTTTAATTCGGTATACCGTTTTTAAATCTGCTAACGCTTGGCAAGGGTGGAATAAATCTGTCAACCCATTTATTACAGGGATACTAGCGTGCTTTGCAAGTTCTTCGAGTTTATCATGACCAAAGGTACGAATCATAATGCCATCTACATAACCTGATAAGACTTTCGCTGTATCAGATACAGGCTCTCCTCTGCCAAGCTGAATATCTTGACTACTTAAAAACAACGCATGTCCACCGAGATGGAGCATACCTGTTTCAAACGATACACGCGTTCTTGTTGATGATTTTTCAAATATCATCGCCAATGTTTTTCCTTTTAGGATTGGCTGAATCGGGTTTTCCTCAAGCTTAAAAGCCTCATCAATAATATATAAAATTTCTTCTTTACTATAGTCTAACAACGTTAAAAAATCTCGTTTATGATTAGGATTTACATCCTTTTTTAAAAGACTCATCATTTCACTTCCTATTAATTGTATTTCTTTTCCTACCATGTTAAAACGTTTCAATTATTTGCTATCGTTCCGCTTAAATATGTAAAAACATACCAACCTAATTATTATAATACCTTTTAGCTTAACAATCATCTTTTTTATGCCGAGATGGACCTTCGACAACCTCTCGTTCATTTACTTCTATATACAAAGCTGAGGGATTCTGGTCGTTTTGTCAACGCCAGTACTCCCTCTTGTTTCTTACATTATACCTTCACTTTGTTAGTTAACTGTTGCATTGATAATATTTCTTTATCTTCTGCTGAGAAAGATTGGAGGCTAGCATAATAAGTTGAAAGGTTTGTGAATAAAACCATTCCTTTTTCTAATGCTAAGGTACGGTTTTGCTTTGCTTCATCTGTATCTAGTAATGATACAAAGATACCTTTTTTCCCTTCAACCCATTCTTCAAAACCGTTTACGACTGTTTGTAATCCAACTTTCTCCGTTTCTTTTTTTGCTTCCTCATCACCGATATCGAAGAATACAGTTTCAATTCCATTTAAATCGTTCGCAAAGATCTTTTTATAAACCGCATCAAGCGATTGTCCGACACACATACCTTCACCTGTTGCCTTCATTTCCGGTCCAAGTGTAATGTCAACATCGTGAAGAGCATGGCTTGAGAATACAGGATATTTGACTGCTACCCAATCATTCAAGTCAGGCGCATGAAGCGACAATTCACTTAATTTCTTTCCACATAATAAGTATGTTGCATGTTTGATAACAGGAATGCCAGTCACTTTACTAATAATTGGTGCAGTACGGCTTGCACGTGGATTTACTTCAAGAATATAAATATGATTATCGTTAATTAAGAATTGAATGTTCATAATTCCACGATAATTTAACTTTTTCACTAATAAGTTTGCATAGTTAGCAATAACCTGTTTGTTCTCGTCTGTAATGCTCTGAGCTGGCAAAATAGCTAAACTATCTCCTGAATGTACACCAGCAGGTTCTACATGTTCGATATAAGTTGGTATAAATGCATCCTTACCATCTGCTATTAAATCGATTTCACCTTCAAGCCCTTGCACAAACTGATCGATTAATACCGGGTAAATCATGTTCGTTGCATCCTCAAGTAATCCTTGTAATGCTTCTTCGTTTTGAACGACTACCATCCCTTTTCCACCAATTACATAAGATGGTCTAAGTAATATAGGGTAACCTATTTCATTTGCACCATTTATAGCTTCTTGCGCATTATTGGCCGTTAAGCCAACTGCATGCGGAATCGATAGCTCATCTAAAATTTGATAAAACTTGTCACGGTCCTCTAACCAATCCAATGTTTCAGTATCAGTGCCAAGTAGCTTTACACCTGCATGTTCTAACTGCTCCGCTAAGTTAATCGCTGTTTGACCACCATATTGGACAATAACAGCCTCAATCTTCTCAGACTCGACAATATTTAATACATGTTCAAGTGTAATTGGTTCAAAATATAATCGATCCGCTGTTTCGAAATCTGTACTTACTGTCTCCGGATTGTTATTAATCATAATTGCTTCATACCCTAAACTCTTTAACGCTTTTATGCCATGTACTGCACTATAATCAAATTCAATTCCTTGCCCGATTCGAATTGGTCCGGAACCGATAATTAATATTTTCTTTTTATCCGACAAAGCTGGCTGTTCATTTTCACCAAAATAGGTTGAATAGAAATAATTCGTCCGCGCTTCAAACTCTGCAGCACATGTATCAACATATTTATATGCTGCATGAATCGCAAAAGCTTTCCGTTTACTTCTCACATCTGCTTCAGGAATAGCTAACAATGAAGCAATTGTTCGATCTGAGAACCCTTTTTCCTTCACTTTTGACAGGAGCTCTCCATCTAGAGTTGTTAAATCATTTTTCTTCAGTTCATTTTCTAAATCGACGATTTTCTTAAAGCAAGACAAGAAGTAATAGTCCATCTTTGTAAGATTATGAATTTCTGTTAATGAATACTCACGTCGAATGAGTTCCATTACAGCGAAAAAGCGACGGTCGTCTGTTTTAACCATTAAAGAAATAAGTTCATCTGTTGAAATCTTTTCAAGCTCTGGTAATGATGTCCCGATATTATCTAACTCAAGTGAGTCACACGCCTTTTGAATCGCTGCTTCTAAATTACGTTCAATCGCCATTACTTCTCCAGTAGCCTTCATTTTCGTACCTAGCTTACGATCAGCCTTATTAAACTTATCGAAAGGCCATCTTGGGAACTTTACGACAACGTAATCTAAAGCAGGTTCAAAACTTGCATACGTACTCATTGTTAAAGGATTTTTCAGTTCATCTAATGTATAGCCGACTGCTAATTTTGCGGCGATTTTAGCAATTGGGTAACCCGTTGCCTTTGAAGCAAGTGCTGATGAGCGACTAACCCGTGGATTTACTTCTATGACATAATATTGCTTGCTTAACGGGTCAAGCGCAAGCTGAATATTACAGCCCCCGACAACACCTAGTGCAGAGACAATTTTAACTGCAGCTGTACGCAGCATATGGTAGTCCTGGTCTGTTAATGTTTGAGAAGGCGCTACAACAATCGAATCACCAGTATGAACACCAACAGGGTCAATGTTCTCCATATTACAAACCGCGATACACGTACCTTTATGGTCACGAATCATTTCATATTCGACCTCTTTAAAACCTGCAATGCTTTTTTCAATGAGACATTGTGTAATTGGACTTGCTTGTAGTCCGCTTTTCACCAGTTTAATAAATTCCTCTTTATTGCTTGCGATTCCCCCACCTTTACCTCCTAACGTATAGGCTGGACGAATAATGATTGGAAAACCTATTTTATTTGAAAATTCAATCGCTTCTTCTAACGTTGTTACAATAGCACTTTCAGGAATTGGTTCATTTAAGTCATACATTAATTGTCTGAATTCATTTCGGTCTTCACCTTTACGAATTGATTCGATAGAAGTACCGAGTAGGTTAACGTTATATTTTTCTAATATTCCTGCCTCATGTAACTCCATTGCAAGATTCAGACCTGTTTGGCCTCCTAATGATGCAAGTAAGCCGTCAGGTCGTTCTTTTTCAATAATTTTTGTTAAGCTTTCAATCGTTAATGGTTCAAAGTATAAAACATCAGAAAATTCTTCATCTGTCATAATCGTTGCTGGATTATTATTTACCAACACCACTTGGTACCCTTCTTCTTTTAAGGCCAAGCATCCTTGTGTTCCTGCATAGTCAAATTCCGCAGCCTGCCCGATAATAATTGGGCCAGAACCGATTACAACGATTTTTTTAATTGATTTGTTTTTAGACATAAAGTATATCTCCTTTTGCAGCTGTGACTAAATCTAAAAATTCATCAAATATCCATTCACTATCTGTTGGTCCTGGATGTGCCTCTGGATGAAATTGTGCTGTTACAACTGGTAATGTTTGATGATGAAGGCCTTCTATTGACTCGTCATTTATGTTATAAAAACGAACAGAAAGCTCTGTATTTTTTAAGCTATCACCCATTACGACATAGCTATGATTCTGTGATGTCATAAACACTTGGTTCGTCTTTTTATCAAAAACCGGCTGGTTGGCACCACGATGACCAAAGAGGAGCTTCTTCGTTTCCGCACCAAATGATAATGCTGTCACTTGATGCCCTAAACAAATACCTAATGTCGGATAAGCAGATATGAGCTGTTTCAACTTCGGAAAATAGCTTGCTAGCTTTTTAGGGTCTCCTGGTCCATTAGATAGAAGAAGTCCATCTGGTTTTATTTCATTTACATGGTCCATCATTCGGAATGGAATTGTCGTCACTTTACAACCCCTATTAAGCAATGCTGTCAAAATTGATTTTTTAAATCCGAAGTCAATTAACGCAATATGAGTATTTCCTTCTTCTCCAAATGATTCAATCGTAGAAGAGGCAACTTCAAACACACCATTCTCATTTATTGCGCAAGGTTTTTCTTCAAGATTATCCTTAACAGAAATCGAAGCAGCCATTGAGCCGTGGTGTCGGATTTTTTTTACGATCGAACGTGTATCGACATGATAGATGAAAGGAATATTCCATTTTTCTAAATAATCTTTAAAACTATGCTGTGCTTCATAATGTGAATAATTCGATGTTGATTCATACATAATGACAGCTTTCACTTGTGGTTTTTTACTTTCATCATCACTTAAATTTATGCCATAGTTCCCAATTAGTGGGTAAGTGAAAACAACGATTTGATTTTTATATGAAGGGTCTGTTAATACTTCCTGGTACCCTGTCATTCCAGTGAAAAATACCACTTCACCATTTATATCTTCTTGCAAACTATTATCTAGTTCTCCTGCATATATTGAACCATCTTCTAAATGAAGATATCCTTTCATCTGCTTACACCTCGTTTGTCTAATGTCACTTGTCTATTTAGGTACGATACTAAATCGCCCTATTTTTATTGTATTGGATAAATATTAGATGTTGAGTATTTTTATTCAAAGTTTCGGAAAAAAAATGCTCATTTTATTGAGCAATTGTTGAATTAATTGAAGCAAACGTATTCGCAATAATACTAACTGCCTCATCAATCTCTTCGTTGGAAACTGTTAATGGCGGGATTAAACGAATCACATTTGGACCTGCTGAAATTGTAAGCAGCTTATTGTCTCGTAATTGATTAATAATTGTGCTCGTCTCCTCTTTACACTCAATACCAATTAACAGACCTTTGCCACGAATGGCTGTCACAAGTGAATGATTTCCGATCACTTCAGTTAATTTACTTACTAAATATTCACTTTTCTCTACTACCTCTGATAAAAACTGTTCTGCAAATATTTTTGATAGTACTGCTTTCGCAGAAGCCATCGCAATTGGGTTACCTCCAAATGTTGAACCATGAGTACCTGCTTGGAACGTTTCGATTAATGGTGCTTTCCCAATCATTGCACCGATTGGCAGCCCATTCCCTAGCCCTTTAGCAGAGGTAATAATGTCCGGTGAGATTCCATAATGCTGATATGCAAATGGTTTTCCTGTTCTGCCGATTCCAGTTTGGACTTCATCGATAATTAACAATGCCCCAATTCGCTCACATGTTTCTGCTACCTTTTTAATAAATGCAGCTTCAGCAGGGATGACTCCGCCCTCGCCTTGGACAACCTCTAGCATGATTGCTGCAACATCATCGTCAAGTTCATCAAGACCATCCACTTCATTGTAAGGAAGATACATGAACGTTTCTAAAAGTGGTCCAAATCCTTGATGAATTTTTTCTTGACCTGTAGCAGACATCGTCGCAAACGTTCTACCGTGAAATGATTTTTGAAACGTCACAATTTTCGTTTTGCCTGTATGCTTTCTCGCTAGCTTTATTGCAGCTTCATTTGCTTCTGCACCACTGTTACAAAAGAATACAGCTTCACCATCACTATTTTCTACTAATAGCTGTGCAACTTCCTCCTGTATCGGCTGTTGAAACATATTTGAAACATGCCAATATTTATCTAATTGTTCTTTAACCGCATTCAACACATCTTCATTTGCATGACCTAAATTACAAACAGCAATTCCGGATACAAAATCTAAATAGTTTGTGTCATTTACATCTGTAATCCAAGAGCCCTTTGCTTCTTTGACTGTAACATTCCATCTAGCATAAGTAGGAAATAAATAACTCATGATGTTGAAACCTCCATTCCTTTGACAATTTTTGTTCCTGTAAAATGTCCATCTTCAATGATTGCTTTCTGCCCACTTGCAATAATAACTTCCTGGCAATTATCGGACAATGTTGCAAGTGCTGATTGCACTTTCGGAATCATTCCACCTGTTATGACTTCTGATTCAATTAGTGTATTAATTTCGGATGGTGTGATTTCCTCGATTAACTGTTTATTTCCATCAAGGATTCCAGGAACATCGGTTACGAAAATGAATTTTTCAGCGCTAACAGCGTTAGCAATCGCAGCTGCTGCTAAATCAGCATTTACATTTAACGTTTCATTCTCAACAGTTCGTGCAAGCGGAGCAACTACTGGTATATACCCATTATCCATTAACAATGAAACAACAGAAGTTTGCACAGATGTTACTTCACCAACTAACCCTAAATGCTCTTTATCTAAATAATTCGCTTTTAGAAGGCCACCGTCACTACCAGATAAACCAATAGCATCAAGACCCTTATCTTGAAGAACATTTGTTAACAGTTTATTAATTTTTCCTGCCAATACCATTTCGGCAACTTCTAATACATCTTCTGTCGTTTTACGTTGTCCTTTAAAAAACTCAGTTTCAATTTTTAAGGCCTTCAACATATTGGTTATATCAGGTCCACCACCATGGACGATCATAACATTCCAATTGTTGTTAATTAACGCTTTTAAGCTTTGAAAAAATGATTCAGACAATTGGTGTACGGTACTACCTCCGCATTTTAATACAACTGTTTTTGACATTTAAATCCCCTCATGTTCGATAGCTTGCATTTATTTTCACGTAGTCATAGGTTAAATCACAGCCCCATGCTTTACCTGCTTCTTCGCCAACACCTAAGTTCACTAAAATCTTCACTTGGTCTCTTTTTAAATATTCACTTGCAGTTTCCTCTGAAAAGGCTTGAGGACTGTTGTTTGTAAACAAGCATATGTCTTCTAAGTAGATATCAATTTTCTCAGGCTCGACTGCTGCTTCACTATAGCCGACAGCACAGATAATTCTTCCCCAGTTTGCATCAGCACCGTATACGGCTGTCTTCACTAAGCTTGAGCCGACAATCTTCTTCGCAACTACGTTCGCCTCTTGCTTCGTTTTAGCACCAGTAACCTCTACTTCAATAAGCTTAGTCGCTCCTTCACCATCTTTAGCAATTTGCTTCGCAAGCTCTTCACTAACCGCATTAAAGGCTGCTTTAAATTCTGGCCAGTTTGGATGACTTTCATTTAATGGCTCATTGCCTGCTTGCCCATTCGCCATAACGAGAACCATATCATTTGTTGATGTATCACCATCAACAGTAATTTGATTATATGTTTTATCAGTTGTTGCGCTGAGTAATGACTGTAACGATGCCGAATCAATCTTTGCATCTGTTGTAACAAACGCAAGCATTGTCGCCATATTTGGATGAATCATTCCCGACCCTTTAGCAGCGCCACCAATTGTTACCTTTTTATCATTAATGACTACTTCATAGCATGATGTTTTCATCACTAAATCAGTTGTTAAAATTGCTTGTTGGAAGTCTATCGCTGCCTCTTCATTTGTTTCAGGCTTTAATTGGTCTATTCCGTTGCGGATTTTATCCATTTTAAGAAACTCGCCGATGACACCAGTAGATGCCACAGCAACATGATGTTTTTCAATGTTAAATAAGTTTGCCGTTCTTTCTCTCATTTCAAATGCATCTTTTAATCCTTGTTCACCAGTACATGCATTTGCATTTGCACTATTTACAACGATAGCTTGCAATAGACCGGACTTAGCAATACTCTCTTGTGTTACCTTTAATGGCGCTGCTTGAAAGTGGCTTTGCGTATATACTGCAGCACAATTTGCCGGAACCTCACTATAAATGACACCTAAATCATTTTTTGAATATCTCAAGCCTGCGTGAACACCATCTGCTAAGAAGCCCTTTGGTGTTACGATCGATCCATTTTCAATTTTTGTTATCGCAGAGGTTTCTTTTATCTGTAACACTGCTTTTTCCTCCCCAGTTGTCATTATGGATAAATTGGTGCTGCTTGCAATCCAGTCGTCTCGTTAAATCCACACATAATGTTGAAATTTTGAACCGCTTGCCCTGCTGCACCTTTCATTAAATTATCAATTACCGAAACGATCGTTACTCTTCCTGTTCTTTCATCAACTTTCAAGCCGATATCACAAAAGTTAGAACCGTAAACTTCCTTCGTTGCTGGAAACTCATTTTCACGTCGAATTCGTACGAACGGTGAATCTTTGTAAAACTCTTTATATACTGTTAGTAATTGTTCTGTTGTATATGAATCTTCTAAACTACCATATATTGTTGCCATAATTCCTCGTGTCATTGGAATTAAATGAGATTGAAAAGAGATATATGATACCTTTTCATTCAACACTCGTAGCATTTGTTCTATTTCTGGTATATGTTGATGTTCATTCACTTTATAAATCCTCATATTGTCATTAACCTCAGGAAAGTGGAACGCTTGTGATGCATTACGACCTGCTCCAGATACTCCTGTCTTCGCGTCAACAATAATCGAGTTTTCATTCATAATCCCTTTTTGAACAACCGGAGCTAAACCTAAAAGCGTTGCTGTCGGGAAACACCCTGGGTTTGCAAGTAATCTCGCATCCTTGATTTGCTCTTTGTTCAATTCTGATAGGCCGTAAATTGCTTTTTCTAATACATCCTCTTCCACACAAGGACGTTTATACCATTTTTCGTATTCTTCACTGTTTTTCAGCCTTAAATCCCCTGACAAATCAATGATTTTTACATCCGATTCAATGAATTGTGGTGATAAGTTTTTAGACACACCAGGCGGAGTCGCTAAAAATAATACAGATACATTGTTTTTAATGTCTTCAACGTTAATGTCTTTTAAAATATGGTCACTTAAATGTGCTAGATGTGGAAACGAGCTAATATATGGGACATCCATTTCAGAAGATGAATACAATATACACTCATCGACATTTGGATGACTAGATAATATACGATACAGTTCAACTCCGCCGTAACCAGTTGCCCCGATAATTCCGACTTTCACCAAATCACCTTCTTATAATATGTTCGTTTTCTAAATTATTTCTCAATTATAAATATGTATAAAAATAAAATCAAGTGTATAAATAATATTTTTATTGATTTTTCTAAAAAATCTATGTTTGACAAGTGTTTGTTTATCTTTTTTTAGTTTACATTTTATTTATTAATATACATCCATTTGTATAAAGTGCTAGGTTACAACGGGTTTCCTCGAAAATTTTGGGTTAAGTGGAGATTAATGTAGAACTATGTGTTTGGTTTAGATATGTACATAAAGTTAAATCCAGGCTGGTTGCTACTGTTGCTTTTGACTTGATGAAGCGGGTTTCCATACGAAGTCACTACGGTTTACAGTTTCATACGCTTGATGAAGCGGGTTTCCTCATGATATCGCTACTGTTTCAGTCCTTCACCAGCTCACGAATAGCTATTTCCCATTCATTCGAAATAAAAAAGGTTTGACCAATACAGCGAATGTGTATTAATCAAACCTTTTCATTATCTTATCCCGAGAGCGATTTTAGCGTAACGAGACATTTTATCTTTCGTCCATGGTGGATTCCAAACAATATTCACTTCAACTTCTTTCACTTCAGGAATATCGTCTAATGCAAGCTTAACTTGTTCAACGATTGTTCCTGCAAGCGGGCATCCCATCGATGTTAATGTCATCGTTACTTCAGTAAGACCATTATCATCCATTGTTACATCATAAACTAGTCCGAGGTTCACGATATCAACGCCTAGCTCTGGGTCAACAACTGTTTCCAATGCTCCGTATATATTTTCCTTTAGTAATTCATCCATTGTATGAATCACTCCTTTCGTAGGTCACTCTAATTTAAGTATAGTAAAGACATGGATTAGATGAAAGTAATATGTTCTTATCATATGATACAATTCAAGTATCATACAATAGAATAAAATCATCTTAAGTAACGGTCAAACCAATTGACTAGTGCTTGTACACCCTCTTGAGAAACTTTATGATCAGCTTTAGCGTCTGCAATAAACTTTAATCGTTCAGGATGATCCGCATACATCGGGATAATTTCTTTATAAAATTGATATGTTGGACCGAATGGAACTACTTGGTCACGCTCACCATGCCAAAACAATAGTGGACGTTTTGCAAGCTTATCTTTATGTAAACTTAAGTCAAACTTTGCAAGCTTAGACTTTTGCGTTTCGATATCTTGCTCTGTCAGAGGTAACTTAACTCCATTTTGTTTTAATGCCTGTAGTTGACGTGTTAAGAAGGCTGTATAGCAAGGACTTCCCATAAGGCTAACGGCTGCTTTAATCCATTCATATTGCGTTAATGCACCTAAAGTCGTAATTCCTCCCATTGATGTACCGGCAACACCAATTTGCTCACTATTTATTAGATTATTCTCTTCAAAATAGTTTTTTATTATCTCTAACTCGTTAATTTCATTTATGACAATTTGCCAAAACTTTAAGCTTAAATCAGTAACTTCGTCAGTGTCACTTCTTTCACCATGAAAAAGTGCTTCTGGTAAAACGACCCGAAATCCTTTTTCAGCAAGAAAATAAGCATAATGTAAATTATTTTCCTTAGCACTTGTAAAACCATGTACAAATATAACAAAAGGGGTTTTTTTCTCTTTATATTCTTGATTGACAACATGTAATAATGGAATATTATCAATATGCAGCTTCTCAACTATAACCAACCTTAACGCGCCTCCAATCTATTATGAAACATATTCATTGTAACATGTAGACACATTGACTTGGAAATAAGATACACTATAAGGTAGGAAAGTAATTAGGTTATTTTTATGCGTTAACCCTATGCTAAATTGTGGAACGTCATAACAAAATTCGCGAGTGGATTACCATCTCGGCACACTTTTGCTTATAATCCCCGAATCCACAGAAAACTGTTACGTTTAATAGTATCAGACGCAAATAGACTTAATGAAAAATGACCAGGCTTCCTAAATAAGAATAAAAGGAGACATTATGAGTACAAACCCATTCTTAATCGCATTGGATTTAGACGGAACGTTATTAAAAGACGATAAAACAATCTCTTCTTATTCAAAAGAAATCATTGAAAAAGCAAAAGCTGCAGGACATATCGTATGTATTGCAACCGGCAGACCATTCCGTTCAAGTTCCCTTTACTATGATGAACTACAATTAACTAGTCCGATTATTAATTTTAACGGAGCCTATGTTCACCATCCTAAAGATGATTCGTGGGGGACGTACCACACTACACTCGAGTTAGACGTTGTGAAAGATATTATTGATGTGGCTGAGAAACATCAACTACACAATGTGTTAGCAGAAATTATTGATGATGTATATTTTCATTATCATGATGAGAAGTTATTGGACATTTTCAGTATGGGGAACCCAACCGTAAAAATTGGAGATTTAAGGGAAAATCTTCGCGATGATGTGACAAGCATCCTTATTCATGCTGCTGAGGAAGAAGTCGAGAAAATAAGAGAATACTTATCAGATGTACATGCAAACGTCGTCGACCATAGAAGATGGGCTGCTCCATGGCATGTGATTGAAATAATAAAAGCTGGAATGAATAAAGCTGTAGGCTTAAAAAAGGTCGCCGATTATTACAAAATACCTGCAGAACGCATAATTGCATTTGGAGATGAAGATAACGATCTTGAAATGCTTCAATTTGCCGGACACGGGATTGCGATGGGCAATGCAATCGATAAACTTAAAGCTGTTGCAAATAAAGAAACGTTAACAAATGAAGAGGATGGTATTGCATACTACTTGAAAAAAACTTTAGACCTTTAAACATTACATATTCTTAATGAAAATCAACATATTGCCAAACATATTCAGCCCCCTTCCGTACAAACTAGTTATGACGTATCTAAAACGTCACTTCACATTCGTTAAGGGGGGCTTTTTCAATGGGTAAACGAAACAAGTCGAAACGCTTTTTCCAACAAAGTAAAGATGTAGTTTCTAAGCACGATGAAAGGTTCCCTTACCATACGACATTGGCTGAAGCAGAAGAACGTCGTGCTAATCAATCAATAAGCTCTCAGGCAGGTGAAATCTAATATGGGTAATCCATTATTTCAACAGGCTAGAGAAATGGTTGCTTATGCACAATCAGTATCAAATGGAGAAATACAAGGTAATAAGCAAGAAGCCATATCAAAGGCAAAAAACGCACTATCATCTGCATATGCAAATAGCACAAATGCTGAACGTTCTCAGTTAAATGAATTTCAGCAAACAATTGAATCACTTTCTTAGATTTGATAGATAGTGCCTCAACAGGTCTGACCAGTTGAGGCACTATTTTTCTTCCACATTGATTATTAACGCTTTTTAATAACGAAGGATTTAGTATCAGAAAGTTCAATGTCCTTTGCTAGTATTGTTAAATCAACTGAATATTTTCCTTCACTTAAATGATGATTTGTCCACATTTCTTCCCATATAATTTCTTCTTCCGGTTGTATACTGACAGTATCAAGTACTTGAGCGAACATTTTACCGTCTGAATATTTGTAAACAACCTCGTTATTACTATTTTTAACTACAATTTCATACTTCTGACTTGAAGTGAACTCTAACTTTTGTTCTGCAGTTGATTGATTGGCAATTGTCATGATGAAGCGGATATTAGCATCGACTTGTTCTAAATTAATATTTGTGGATAACGTCATACCATCACGACTAGATTGAGCAGGAGTTTTAACCGCTCCACTAGAACAGCTAGTTAAAAGACATACCAATACGCAAATAATAATAATTTTACCTCTCATAAAACACTTCCTTTAATCCCTTCTAAAAAAGCCAAATATTCCTGTCGTTTGAATAATATTAGTAAATGCTTGTGGGTCTACTTCTTTAATTACTTTTTCTAAATCATACAATTCATAACGTGTAATCACAATCATTAACAAATCTTTTGATTCATTTGTAAAACCACCCTTTGCAGGCACGGTTGTAATCCCTCTAACAAGCCTTGAGTGAATTGCCTTCTTCAATTCATCTCCTTTTTTAGTTACGACCATAGCTGTTAGCTTTACATGACTCGTATGGATTGTATCGATTACTTTTGTTGTTGCATACAGTGTTACGAGTGTATATAATGCTTTTTCCCAGCCATATAATATGCCTGCTGTTAAAATAATGAAGGCATTTAAGATAAAAAAGTATGTTCCAACCGGCTTATCATTCATACGCGATAAAATCATCGCAACAATGTCTAATCCGCCTGTAGAGGCTCCAAATTTCAACGTCATCCCTACTCCTACAGCTGAAAGGACACCACCGAAGACCGCATTAAGCAATATATCTTCTGACAACGACATTAGTGGAATTATACCTAAAAATACCGTTGTCACCGCTACACTAAAAAAGCTATACACTGTAAAAGACTTGCCTACTTTTAACCACCCTAAAATCGCAACAGGAATGTTTAATAAAAACAGCAATATACCTGTAGACAGATAAAATGGCGTATATTGTTCAATCACACTAGATAGTAACTGCGACATACCTGTAAATCCACTAGCATATACATTTGCGGGTATTAGAAATAAGTTTAAGCCAATTGCATTTAGTAAGGCACCAATAATAACGACAATCACTTTTTTCACTTCTGTCTTTACCAATTAACACACTCCTTCCTACTATTATCTATTTACTCTATGTTGTTCCCTTTTTTTGCGGAATTGAATACAAAGATTGTAATTTAATCGGATCGTGATAAACTAAAACTAATAAATTCAAACTACTACATATCTTTATTAACAAAAATTGTGGAACAACCCTTTTATACACACAACGAACATGTGGATTCGTTAAACAAGCCTTGATTCCTTAACATGATAGTTATTTACAATATTAAATAAAAAACGAGGTGTCACGATTGAACGTAAAAATTATTGCTGATAGTGCTTGTGATTTGCCTTTATCATTTTTCGAAGAGCATTCAGTCTCATTCCTTCCTTTAAGTGTTGATATACACGGAAAGCAATTACAGGATCAAAAAGAAATTGAACCGAAGGAAATTTATGATGAAATGCGAAATGGCGTTATCGTCAAAACTTCACAAGTATCCCCACTTATGCTTAAAGATGTCTTTACAGAACATGCTAAAGAGGGAGTTCCTTGCCTATATGTAGCTTTTTCCTCAGAGCTGTCTGGAACTTATCAAACAGCTGAAATGGTTCGAAATGAAGTACTCGAAGAATTCCCACAATTTGAACTTGCCATTATTGATACGAAATGTGCCTCTCTCGGTCATGGACTTGCAGTAAAATATGCAGTCAAGCTCGCAAATGAAGACAAGTCACTTATAGAACTTGAGAAGGCAGTTAGAGAATATTGCCCAAAAATCGAACACATTTTCACTGTAGATAATTTAGAATATTTAGCACGAGGTGGAAGAATAAGCAAGGCATCTGCGTTCGTTGGCGGTCTTTTAAACATAAAACCGTTATTACATGTTGAGGATGGCAAATTAATCCCTCTTGAGAAATTGCGTGGCCGAAAGAAAGTATTTAAACGGATTATCGAATTAATGAAAGAACGTGGCAAAAATCTTCAAAATCAAACGATAGCGATTAGTCATGGTGATGATATAGATGCAGCTAATGAGATGAAAGCAATGATTGAAGAAGCATTTTCGCCAAAAGAAGTTTATATCAACTATGTAGGTGCTGTTGTTGGGGCACATGCTGGTCCTGGGACACTTGCTATTTTCTTCCTTAACGAAGACCAATAAATCATCACATACCTTTTTTACACAACGGGCATGATAAAACTATCACTGTTGAAAGGAGTTTTATCATGCCGCATACTAGTGATAATGATAAAAAAGCAAAAGATAATAATGCTAAACGCCATGAAAAAAATATGATACGTGAAAAAAATAGAAAAATGGGTAAACACCAGTACTCAAAGAAAACTGACCATTTATAAAAAAATGGAAGCACTTTGAACAGCACCACTAGTATAAGCGTCAAAAAAAGAGGACATTCTTGTCTTTAATTTTTTGTCACTTATGACCTCGAGGAGCTAGGCGCTGGACACTAAAACAGGGTACAAAAAAAGGGACAGTCCCTCATCTAAGGGGACTGTCCTTTTCGTATTTTATTGTTCCTTAAAATATGTCCACCCATTCTCTTGATATATTCTTCCTTGTTTCATAAGATGACCAAGTGCACGTTTAAAGGCTGCCTTACTTAAGTTAAAACGTTCTCTAATATCGTCAGGGTCACTTTTATCTGTAAATGGCATTGCACCGCCTCTTTCCTGCATATAGGCATACAATTTTTCTGCATCAGTACTTAATGCATCCTGTTTACGTGGTAGCAACGATACATTAACAGTACCATCCTCTTTTACGTCAATCACTCTTCCTGTTACCTTCTCACCTAGTCTAGGCTCGATAGTTCTTTGTGAGGAATGAATAAATCCTTTATATCCATCTTCAGTAATCATAAAAGAACCCGCGACAATCATTCGATAAATTGTTCCAGTTATTTCTTTGTTAAATAACGACCTGTCTGCCTCTTTCAGCATAGGTAGAATAATCTCTTCTGTAGCAAGCCTCGCAAAAAATTTACCATTACGCGAAACCTTTAACGTACAATAGAGCTTGTCCCCTCGCTCCGGCCAAACTTCTTTTAAAAACGGTAAGTGGTCTTTCGCAACAAGTGCATCCTTACTTAACCCGATATCAATGAATGCCCCCATGTCTTCAACAACATCAACAACCTCTACCCATCCATATGTATCTTCTGTAATGTAGGGCTTTTTCATTGTAGCGTATAATCGGTCTTGAGAATCCACACCGAAGAATACCTCGATTTCGTCTCCTACTGAAATCTCTCCAATTACTTCACTCTTATGGAGAAGCACTCTTTCATGCCCATCCGTTAAAAAGTAACCATAGTCAACCTGTTCATCTACTGTGACGTTTGCTTGTGTTCCTGGTACCATCATGTAAATCTATCCCTTCAACAGTAATGTCACACTTTTGTAACATCACATATCTTTTATAATCAATCAATTTTATTTGTATGCCCATGTTATTGACTAGCAAAAAAGCTTTAATTCCATCATGACATGCTTCAAATACGTTATTAGTTGTGATTATTGTTTTATTTTACTATAATCTAACCATATTATATACGGAATGGAGGATATTTATGGCGAAAGATAGCTCATTTGATATCGTATCAAAAATTGAATTGCCAGAAGTAACGAATGCGATAAACATTGCAATGAAAGAAATTTCTACCCGCTATGATTTTAAAGGAAGTAAAAGCAATATTTCATTAGAAAAGGAAGAGCTTGTATTAGTTTCTGATGATGAATATAAACTCGAACAGCTGAAAGATGTACTCATTTCAAAGTTAATTAAACGAAATGTTCCTATCAAAAACATTTCTTATAAAAAAATCGAAAATGCATCAGGTGGAACTGTACGTCAGCGTGCTGAATTAGTTTCTGGAATTGATAAAGAAAATGCTAAAACGATAAATACTCTCATTAAAAATAGTGGCTTAAAAGTAAAATCGCAAATACAAGATGATCAAATTCGTGTAACAGGTAAAAACAGAGATGATCTCCAACAAATTATCGCCGCGATAAAGGCAGCAGATTTACCAATTGATGTTCAATTTATAAATTATCGTTAAGTACAATAAAGGGTCAGTCCCCCCGGGGTCAGACCCTTTTTAATGTTTGTCTACTTTTTCTACCACCTTTTCCATCTAAACCAATAGGAATTTATTTATTTTTAATTTACTATTGATATTTTTCGCAATATTAGATAAATTAGTTGTAACACTTTTTAAACAATTAAAATAAATACCTAATTTCATATCTTATCAAGAGAAGCCGAGGGACTGGCCCAATGAAGCTTCAGCAACCGGTCAATAACGGAATTCCACACTTTCCATTTGCCAAGGTGCTAATTCCAGCTAAGCATGAAAATTGATGCTTGAAAGATAAGGAGAAGCTTTGTAAAATCTAGCCTTCTGCTTAAGAAGGCTTTTTTGTTTAAGGTAAGTCAGATAGATAATCAGACTGACTATAGAATAAGAAACATTGTCTGGACATTACATCCAAGTTAACAATGCTTTTATATAAAGGCTCTTTTCTAAAAGATTGTGGCTTTTTGCACTAACCTTTTTTAAGGGTTTGTTGGAGCGTAAGTGCGAGACTCCTGCGGGATGCGTGGGAGAGGTGAGACCCCGCAAGCGTTTACGCTGAGGAGGCTCACCACCCACCCCGCGGAAAGCGAGTACTGTAGCGGAGACAAACCCTAAACGTCAACTCAGTAAAAGCAACAATGTTTACGAAAACAGCCTATATAAAAAAACATAATGAACTGATATAGAACGGGGGCTATATAGATGAGCTTTTTAGAAGACTTAAAGAGTAAAATTTTAATAGGTGACGGTGCGATGGGAACAATGCTTTATGCCCACGGCGTTGATCGATGCTTTGAGGAATTAAATCTTTCAAAACCTGACGATGTTGCACGTGTCCATGAAGCATACATTCAAGCTGGCGCAAATGTTATTCAAACGAATACATATGGTGCGAACGACATTAAGTTATCTCGCTACGGCCTAGAGGATGAAATTAGAAATATTAATAAAAACGCCGTGAATATTGCACGGAAGGCTGCGAAAACTGTTTCAAATACTCCATATATATTTGGAACTATCGGAGGTGTCCGCTCCTTTAAAAAGAGTGCCCATTCCCTAGATGAGCTTAAACGGAATTTCCGCGAACAGCTATTTGTCCTTTTAAATGAGGACGTCGATGGTATATTACTAGAAACGTACTATGACCTTGAAGAAATGACAACTGTTTTAAAAATTGCTCGCAAAGAAACTGACAAACCAATCATCGCTAACGTTTCATTACATGAAGCAGGTGTATTACAGGATGGAACACCTCTACAGGAAGCTTTCATGATATTGGAGGAACTTGGTGCTAATGTCCTCGGACTTAATTGCCGATTAGGACCGTACCATATGCTTCAATCACTTGAAGAGGTATCGATTCCAAAGCATGCTGCACTTTCAGTATTTCCAAATAGCAGTTTGCCAGCATTAAATGACGGCAAGCTGGTTTATGAATCTGATGAAGGCTACTTCAAAGAAAGTGCCCAAAAGTTTAGAGAACAAGGTGCCCGATTAATCGGGGGATGCTGTGGGACGACACCAAGGCATATTCGTGCTATTGCTGAAGCAGTCGGACATCAATCACCCATTACAACAAAGACTGTGAGAACTCCGAAAGTAGAAGTGGAACACAAAACAGTTCAACACGAACAAACGCTTCCACCGCTACAAGAAATTGTTCAGCAAAGGCGATCTGTTATCGTTGAACTAGATCCACCTAAAAAGCTTGGAATGAGCAAATTTTTAGAAGGTGCACAAGCATTACATGATGCAGGTATTGATGCATTAACACTTGCTGATAACTCACTAGCATCGCCACGTGTCAGCAATCTAGCTGCAGGTATGCTGGCCAGAGAAAAAACAGGTTCGAGAGCATTAATTCATATTACTTGTCGTGACCGTAATTTAATCGGACTTCAATCACATCTTATGGGATTACATTCGTTAGGCTTATCTGATGTTCTAGCGATTACAGGTGACCCATCAAAAATTGGTGACTTCCCAGGTGCGACATCTGTTTATGATGTATCATCATTTGATTTAATCAGTTTGATTAAGCAATTTAACGAGGGCGTCTCTTATTCTGGTAAACCATTAGGAGAGAAAACAAACTTCTCTGTAGCTGCAGCCTTTAACCCGAATGTAAGGCATCTAGACAGAGCAGTAGTACGGCTAGAGAAAAAGATAGCCTGTGGAGCAGATTACTTCATTTCACAGCCACTATACTCAACTCAACAAATTGTCGATGTATATGAAGCAACACGTGATTTGAAAGCCCCTATATATATTGGAATTATGCCGTTAACGTCGAGTCGAAATGCTGAATTTATCCATAATGAAATTCCTGGAATTAAGCTGTCCGACTCAATTCGAGAAAAGATGCAAGCAGCTGGTTCTGACAAAGAACAAGCACGTCTAGAAGGTCTTGCAATCGCAAAAGAACTTATTGACACAGCATTTGACTTATTTAATGGTATTTATTTAATTACACCATTCTTACAATATGACCTTACAGTGGAACTAACAAACTACATCCATGAAAAGGAAAAACAACGAGCTGAAAGGAAGATTACGCATGTCTAGCATTAAAAATGAACTAACGAAACGAATACTTGTCCTTGATGGGGCAATGGGAACAATGATTCAAGATGCGAATCTTTCTGCAAATGATTTTGGTGGTGAAGAATATGAAGGTTGTAATGAATATTTAACGATTACTTCACCAAAAACAATACAAGACATTCACGAGGCCTATTTAGAGGCTGGTTCTGATATTATTTCAACGAATACCTTTGGGGCAACAAGCCTTGTCTTGGATGAATATGATTTAGGTTCATTAGCACTTGAGCTAAACATTGAATCAGCAAAAATCGCGAAGGAAGCGACAAAAAAATATTCAACAGCTGATAAACCACGATATGTTGCTGGTGCAATGGGACCTACAACGAAAACATTGTCCGTTACAGGCGGGACAACATTTGATACTTTAGTCGATAACTACGAAGAGCAAGCAAGAGGGCTAATTCTTGGTGGAGCTGATTTACTTTTACTTGAAACAAGTCAAGATATGTTAAATGTAAAGGCAGGCTTTATCGGAATCCAAAAGGCTTTTGAAAATACCGGCATCGAACTTCCTCTTATGGTATCGGGAACAATTGAACCGATGGGAACGACTTTAGCAGGTCAAGATATTGAAGCATTTTATATTTCTTTAGAACATATGAAGCCACTATCTGTCGGATTAAACTGTGCGACAGGTCCCGAATTTATGACAGACCATATCCGGACACTTTCTGGATTAGCTGATACTGCTGTCAGCTGTTATCCGAATGCAGGATTACCTGATGAAGAAGGAAATTATCATGAATCTCCTGAATCACTTGCAAAGAAACTCGTCGCTTTCGCTGAACAAGGCTGGCTTAATTTAATTGGTGGCTGCTGTGGAACAACACCTGAACATATTCGAGCTATTTCCGAAGCAATTAAGGATCTCAAGCCGCGTACGATACAAGAATCTTCAACAAACCACAGAGTTTCAGGAATTGAACCATTATTATATGATGATGGCATGCGCCCTCTTTTCGTTGGCGAACGTTCAAATGTTATCGGTTCAAGAAAGTTCAAGCGTCTGATAGCTGAAGGAAAAATTGAAGAGGCTTCAGAAATTGCAAGAGCTCAAGTAAAAAATGGCGCTCACGTCATTGACATATGTCTAGCCGACCCTGACCGAGATGAACTCGAAGATATGGAGGCATTTATCAAAGAAGTTGTTAAAAAGGTGAAAGCTCCACTTGTTATTGATTCTACTGATGAGAAGGTCATTGAACGTGCTTTAAAATATTCGCAAGGGAAAGCAATCATTAATTCTGTTAACCTTGAAGATGGTGAAGAGCGCTTTGACGCCATCGTTCCACTTGTTAAAAAGTATGGCGGTGCACTAGTTGTTGGAACAATTGATGAGGTCGGGATGGCGCTAACTGCCGAGAAGAAGCTTGAAGTGGCTAAGCGTTCCCACGATATCCTTGTCAAAAAACATGGACTAAAAGCAAGCGACCTTATTTTCGACCCACTTGTTTTCCCTGTAGGAACTGGTGATGAACAGTATATCGGTTCTGCTAATGAAACCGTGCGCGGAATTCAATTGATTAAAGAACATCTTCCTGAATGTTTAACAATATTAGGAGTAAGTAACGTTTCCTTCGGTCTTCCACCTGTTGGACGTGAAGTACTAAATGCCGTTTATTTATACCATTGTACACAGGCTGGACTAGACTATGCGATCGTTAATACGGAAAAGCTCGAACGTTTCGCTTCGATACCGAAAGAAGAAATCGAGCTTTCCGAAGAGCTATTATTTAAAACAACGGATGAATCGTTAGCAGCATTTACCGCATTTTATCGAGGCAGGAAAAAAGAAGACAAAAAGCCTGTAGAAAACCTGTCTTTGGAGGAACGACTAGCAAGGTATATTGTTGAAGGTACTAAAGAAGGTCTACTACCTGACCTTGAAGAAGCATTAAAAAAATATCCTGATCCACTTTCAGTTATTAATGGTCCACTAATGGCTGGGATGGCTGAGGTTGGGGTACTATTTAATGATAATCAGCTGATTGTTGCTGAGGTTTTACAAAGTGCGGAAGTTATGAAAGCTTCTGTCTCCTACTTAGAACAATTTATGGACAAAAAAGAGGACAACGGTAAAGGAAAAATACTTTTAGCAACAGTTAAAGGTGATGTTCACGATATCGGTAAAAATCTCGTCGACATCATTCTAAGTAACAATGGATATAATGTTGTTGATTTAGGTATTAAAGTCACACCACAAACACTTATCCAAGCAGTAAAAGATGAAAATCCTGACTTAATCGGCTTGTCAGGTTTATTAGTAAAATCTGCTCAACAGATGGTAATTACAGCTCAGGATTTACATGATGCCGATTGTAATTTACCAATTCTCGTCGGTGGTGCAGCCTTATCTCGTAAGTTCACACGAATGAAAATCGCACCACAATATAAAGGTCCTGTCGTATATGCAAAAGATGCTATGGATGGGTTATCACTTGCAAACCAATTACGTACAAGTCCAGAATTATTTATGCAAAACGA
Source organism: Metabacillus malikii (assembly GCF_030813355.1). Lineage (GTDB taxonomy): Bacteria > Bacillota > Bacilli > Bacillales > Bacillaceae > Metabacillus > Metabacillus malikii. The sequence goes on along the minus strand of NZ_JAUSUD010000019.1, from coordinate 69,304 downwards.
AGCAGCAGTTGCTGAAGAAACAAAACCAAAACGCAGCCAATCAAGTGCTGTTACAGAGCTACTGGAAAAGCGAAGCACTATTAGTGAAGCACCTATTTTCCAACCTGTTGATACAAAACGACATATGATTAAAAATATTGATTTAAATCAAGTAATTCCTTATGTAAATTTACAAATGTTAATTGGCCACCACTTAGGTCTCAAAGGTAAAATTAAAGAATTAATTAAACAGAAGGATCCAAAGACAATGGAGCTAGTCGAATTAATTCAATCATTACTGAAGGATGGCAAGGAAAAACAATGGTTTAAACCTACAGCTGTTTACCAATTCTATCCTGCCTATAGTGAAGGTAATAAATTAGTTGTGTTAGATCCAAATAATACAGACAACATTTTAGAAACATTCGATTTCCCGAGACAGGACAAAATGCCATATCGTTGTATATCTGATTATGTTCGTCCTAAGAATGGCGGGGAATTTGATTACATTTCAATGTTTGCAGTTACAGCTGGCAGTCAAATCCGGGAACTGGCCCAAGGCTTTAAAGAACAAGGTGACTACTTAAAGAGCCATGCTGTTCAAGCATTAGCTTTAGAGCTTGCAGAAGGCCTTGCAGAACGGATCCATCAATTAATACGTGATAGATGGGGCTTCCCTGATGCACCAGACTTCACAATGGATCAGCGCTTTTCAGCTAAATATCAAGGACAACGCTATTCGTTCGGATACCCGGCATGTCCAGATTTAGAAGACCAAGAAAAACTATTTAACCTATTAAGGCCTGAAGATATTGGCATTCAATTAACAGAAGGCTTTATGATGGAGCCTGAAGCGTCTGTTACAGCACTGGTTGTTTCTCACCCTGAGGCACGATATTTTAATGTGATGTAACCTAACAATACTAAAACTAAAACAATAGCGTAGGTGCCTTGATTAGCCTAAGGCAAGCATCAGACGATTATAGAAGGCGTCCTTCTATTCTGAAATTGGCTTATAGCTTCAAGAAGCTAAGCGCTGGAGCTTATACCGAGCAATTATCTACAATTTCCCTATATGAACGATAAAAATGCGGGTGACTCATGACAAATGAGGCACCCGCATTTTTTCCTACATATTATGTTCCCCTCATACTTTTCTTATTTTATTACATACTAAAAATATTTACTTATGAGGAGGTTTTCATATTGGCAAATAATCAAAAACAAACATTACCACCCCAACAGCAAGATACACAACCCGGTCTAGAATCTTTAATGAACCCTAGCCCTTCATTTTATTCGGAAACATACAAAGGCAGTGGAAAATTAACTGATAAAGTTGCGATTATTACGGGTGGAGATAGCGGCATTGGACGTGCTGTAGCGGTTCATTTTGCAAAAGAAGGTGCAGACGTTGTTATTTCATATTTGAATGAACATGATGATGCAGAAAAAACAAAACAATATGTTGAGGAAGCTGGACGCAAATGTCTCACAATAGCTGGTGATATTGGCGATGAATCAATTTGTAAAGACATCGTTACAAAAACGATTGATACGTTCGGAAAACTAGACATCGTTGTCAATAATGCTGCTGAACAACATCCACAAAAAGGGATAGAAGATATTACGAGTGAACAGTTAGAAAGAACATTCCGCACAAATATTTTTTCTTTTTTTTACTTAACAAAAGCTGCACTACCACATTTAAAAGAAGGTAGTACAATTATTAATACAACTTCTATTACTGCTTATGCAGGAAATGAACAGCTTATCGACTATTCTGCAACAAAAGGTGCAATTACAACGTTCACTCGTTCACTCGCTTTATCATTAGCAGGAAAAGGAATTCGTGTAAACGGCGTCGCACCAGGTCCAATTTGGACACCGTTAATCCCATCTACCTTCACGGCAGACCAAGTTTCTTCATTTGGTTCTGATACTCCTATGAAGCGTCCAGGACAACCAGTCGAACTAGCACCAGCTTACGTTTACTTGGCAAGTAATGATTCATCATACATGACTGGTCAAATCCTCCATTTAAATGGTGGAAAGGTTATTAACGGATAAGTAAAAAGTTGCAACCCCCACAAAGTCAATAAAAAAATGTCAGACCTCCTCAAATAATTGAAAGAGGTCTGACATTTTTTTTGCATAACTTGTTTAATTTTTTGTATCCGTCTTCTTCCCTTTTCGATATGCAATAACTAAAAATGCAATAAACCCTAACGGAACGATAATAAACACTGCAATAAATGGGATGTTTAATCCGCTTTTTTCACTTAGTTCATAAACTTCAGCTGTTTCACGGTCGAGAATGAATTCATATGCACCATTCTCCTCTTGAAAAATATCCCCAATTATTAATCCACGCAATTCCTTATTTTGGGCAATGTCTTTTGCTGGTATTTTAATACTTTGAGTACTAGTTGTATTATTCAACGCAACAATAACCGTTTCATCTTTATACGTACGCTTATAAATAGTCATTCCAGCTTCTTCGTAAAGTATTGTAAACTCTCCATTTCTTAATGAAGGTAAACTTTTTCGAACTTTGGCAAGTTTTCCTATATAATCAATTAACTCTTCATCTGATTGGTAATTCATTAACTGTTTATTATCTGGAGGAGCCCCACCGTTTAAAGCGATTTCAGTGCCATAATAGATAAATGGTGTTCCTGGAGTCGTATACATATAAGATAATGCCATCTTCAGCCTAATACCAGGATGTTGATTATTCTCTGCCGCCTTCGATGTAAAGCGACTTGTATCGGCTCTGTCAACATAAGTACTCGCTTGATCCAATTCATCTACAGTCCCTAATATATTGCTCAATGATTGATTAGCATTTGGAAAAACTTCAGTTGCTGCCATATAAAAGCTCTCATTGAGTATGGAAGTAAATCCTAAGCTGAGGTAACTATTTATTTCTTCCTTAGAATTGTTTAACAAACTACCGATATAATATAGGTGGCTATATTCACGATTAAGCTCTCCAATAAATTGTTTCCAGAAACCTTTATCAACCATGTCTATGTATTCGAAATAAAATCCATCAATATTTCCTTCTTTAGTCCACCACTTTGCTACATCAACTAAATAGTCTCTCGTTTCAGGTATCTCTGTTGCCAAATCAGGTAGTTGATTATGCCAGCCTTTCTGTAGGTTCTCCTCATCTTTCGTGTTTGCCATCACCAACTCTTCATGAAACCAAGTTTGCTTTGAGCTGTCACTGACGAAAGGATGTTGTTCTCCGACATGATTGGCTACAAATTTAAGCAAAACGTTTATTTTCCTTTTATGAGCTTCCTCTACAAGCATCTTCACATCATCGATCGTTCCATAATGCTCGTCAACTTTCTTAAAGTCAGTTATTTGCTCTCCGGCAACATCTGTTGCTTGATAAATAGACGATAGAACAATAGTTGAAAAGCCCATTTCACTTATGTAATCAAGTTTTTTAATAATCCCTTGCAGGTCACCACCGTGATATTTAAGAGGGTCCGATGGGTCAAAATCAGCTCCATCATTGTGGGGATTTCCATTGTTAAAGCGATCAACCTCAATATAATAAACCGTTTCATCTTGCCAAGCCTTTTCTTCTTTTTCAACAGCACTTATTGGGAAGGCGTAAAAAAGAAGAAACGGGATTAGTAAAAACAAGGTTAGCTGTTTATACATCACCGCTCCTCCTATTCGCGAGTCATGTTTTCACCTAAAAAACATGAATTATTTTATTCTACGCCTTTAAGATTATCCTTTTGTGCCACCTGCCGTCAATCCAGAAACGAAATACTTTTGGAAACATAGGAATAAAATTGCAATTGGAATGGCAATTAATACTGAACCAGCAGCAAATTCAGTAAATTTTGCACCAAATTGGTCTGAAATTAATTTATAAAGCCCTACAGCTAATGTGTAATTTTTCTCTGAACGTAATAAGATGTTTGCAATGATGAAATCAGCGAAAGGTGCAATGAATGCGAATAGAGCAACAACTGCAACGATTGGTTTTGCTAACGGCATAACGATTTGGAAAAATACCCGCAAATGTCCTGCTCCATCCATTCGTGCAGACTCATCAAGCTCTTTCGGAATTGTGTCTAAATATCCCTTCATTAAATACGTATTCATTGGAATTTGTCCGCCAACATAGACGAGTATTAATCCGAGATGACTATCAAGCAATCCTGTTAGCAATGCCAAGACAAATATTGCAATAAGTGCCGCAAAGTTAGGAACCATTTGTAATATTAAAAACGTCATTAACCCATTTTTTCTCCCTACAAAGCGGTATCTTGAAAATGAATAGGCTGTTAAACTAACTAATATAACAGTAATTAACATCGTTAACACACTAACTTTTAACGAATTCCAATACCAATAAAGATAATCACTCTTCTCTAGATCAAATAACTCTTTATAATGTGCTAAAGTTGCATTTTCCGGAATAATTGAAGAGCCTGACAAACTATCACCAGGATTAAATGATGAACCTATTATCCAGAGTATCGGATATAGGATAATCATAAACATAAAAGCAACAACAATATATGTTAATGTTAGACGAATGTATTTACTTGTTTTTATATTCATATTACATCATATCCTCTTCTTGGAATGATTTTGTTCTTCTGAATTGCCAAATAGCAACTCCAATGACAAGTACTGAAAGCAACATCGTAATTGCCGCTGCTTTAGAATATTGTGCAGATGTCATTGTTAAACTGTAAATCCATGAAATTAAAATATCTGTTCCTCCGGCATTCTGCTCTGGTATTGCCGGTCCACCACCATTAAATAAGAAAATGACATTAAAGTTATTAAAGTTAAATGTGTATTGTGTAATCATAATTGGAGCTGTTGCAAAAAGAACAAGTGGCAAAGTAATCTTTGAGAATTTTTGAATAGCAGTAGCCCCGTCTACAGTTGCTGCCTCATATAACTCATCTGGGATCGATTGCAACACACCTGTAGTCATTGCAAAAATGAATGGAAAGCCAAGCCAGCCTTGAATTAATATAAGCGCCAATCTCGTATACATTGGTTCGGTCATCCATGGGATATCACCAATGCCAAAAAACGCTAAAATATCATTGTTAATCGTTCCAAACGATTCGTTAAACATCCCTGCAAATACTAAGATTGATACGAATGCAGGAACCGCCCAAGGTAAAATAAATACTGTTCGAATGATTGCCTTTCCTTTTAAATCTTTTTGGTTAACTAAAACAGCAAGAAATATTCCTAATGCAACTTGAAGTGTTGTTGCACCAAATGTCCAAACAATTGTCCAAGCTAATACAGAGAAGAATGTTTTCCGCCAAATATCGATACTTACAATATCTGCGAAGTTTTGGAACCATACCCAATCAACAAGCTTAGCTGGTGGTGAATGGTATAAATCATAATTCGTAAAGGCTAATAAAAAGACAAAGATGATTGGTAAAATAACGACGAATGTTAGTAAGATAAATCCCGGCGTCATCATCAAATACGGGAAACCATTATCAATTAAGTTTTTATATTGCTCTCTTATCGTACTTATCGGTTGTTGTAAATCACGTTTCTTCCCGTTTCGATATGCATCACGTAAATTAAAAATATAGAAACCTATCCCAAAGACTAAAATAATTAATGCAATAATTCCATAAACTAATAGAAAAATAGAATGGTCTCTTGGAGTTTCAGTCCCTAGTGTTAAAAGACCCCAAATTCCAATATCGATTAAATCCCAAAACACGTATAAAAAAGAAGCTGCTAAGATAAGAAATGCAGCACCCTTAACTCTTTGTTTGTTATAAAACTGTCCTAAACCAGGAATAATCGATAATAACATCGCTTTTTTTCGATGGTTAGAGCTAGCCAATGTATCTTCCACCATTTTAATAACTCTCCTTTCATCAACAACAATAGGTAAATGACTGTCTCAGCTAATTTATCTACCTATCTACCTACTTCACTTCATGTAAACTAGATAAAAGGATGAAGAGGAGGATTCTAGTATCACTCCTCTTCAAATATGAATATCCTTTATTTACACTGACCTTAGTTTATTTTTTATGGTTTGTTTCAATATTTTGATTAATCGTCTTAACAGCACTATCAAGAGCAGCTTTTGGTTCAGCTTTACCTGTTACAATCGTTTGCAAGCTATCGGCCATTGGCTCCCAAACCTCTGCCATTTCTGGAGTGTTTGGTGTTGGCACAGCATATTGAGATTGCTCAGCAACTGCTGTTGCTACTTCATTATCTTTAATAATTGGGTCCTCAATAAGTTCTTTTACTGGTGGAACCTCATTTGTTAATTCAAAACGTAGTTTAGCATTTTCCGCATTTGTAATATGTTCTACAAGTTTAGTAGCCCATTCAGTATTTTTTGAAAATGCCGATACATGCCAGCCTTTAACTCCAATAAACGTTTTTACATGTTCACCATTTGATAAAGTAGGTAGTGCAGCTGCACCGACATCAATACCAGCATCCTTCATTCCTTGAACTGCCCATGGTCCATTCATGACTGCAGCTACTTTTCCTTCGTTGAAGAGGCCATCCATTGTTGATCCACCATTTTCACCGATAATACCTTTAGGGAATAAACCTTCTGTATACCATTTTTGAATTTCCTCAGCACCTTGAACAGCACCTTCATTATTTAAGCCAACATCTTTTGGATCTAACGCTCCGTTAGCTTCCTTAAATACATAACCGCCATATCCACCAATTAAACCGTGTGAGAAATAATAGTTGTCTCCTAAGAATAAGAAACCAAAATTACTATCTTTCGTGAAATCCTTTGCAAATGTATAAACTTCTTCCATTGTTTTTGGAGCTTCACTCATATGTGCTTTATTATAAAGAAAAATTGGTGTTTCCATAGCTTTCGGAAGTCCGTATAACTTACCTTCAAATTGTTGTGCTGACACAGATGTTTCTGTATAAGTATCAAGTACCTCTTGTTCTACATTTAGTTCTGCAATTAACCCTTCTGTTACAACTTGGCCAATTTGGTCATGTGGTAATGTGACAACATCAGGTCCTGTTCCAGCTGGTCCATCTAGACGAAGCTGGTCACGAATTTCATCAGACATCCCAAGTTCCTTATATTCAACTTCAATTCCGTATTCCTTTTCAAATGACTCGATAGCCGGCTCTAACGCAACACCTCTATCAGTATCTTCCCAAACAACAAGCTTTTCTGGTTTTTCAGGCATTTCACCTTCTGTTGTTTTGCCTTTATCATCTGATTTAGAACCAGAGCTACTACCTGACTCCTTCGATGAATCTGGCCCACATGCTGCTAGTACACCTAGAAAAAGTACTGCCATCATTAATAATGTTAAAATCTTCTTCATATCCTTGACCCTCCCAATAAGTAATGCAATCGTTTGCATTGATTTTTAAAGAAAGTCACTTCCAGAAAATTGATTTCTAAAGAACTATTATTCTATTTATCTCTAATCAACTTTCGTGAAAGCGATTGCACCTTCTCCTTATTTACCATTCTATAGTATACCTTTACATAATTTCAAGTATTTTTTTTAATTTTTGTACTATTGACACGATAATTTAATTAGCATAGGATCGATATAAGCTTAATATACTAGTATTTATGCGCAACCGATTGCAAATTATTTTTTATTAAGGAGTGCGATTCCATGTTATTTGAGGCAATTTATCACAGACCACAAGATCAGTATGCATACGCTTATAATGAAAAAACACTACATATTCAGCTTCGAACGAAAAAACAAGATATAGAAACTGTTGAGATCCTATATGGGGACCCATATGATTGGAATAAGAATGGATGGCAAACAACGAAAAGTAAAATGAATATTGCCTATTCAGACCAATTATTTGATTATTGGTTTATTGCAATTACTCCACCATATAAACGTTTACGTTACGGGTTTATTCTAACTAATGAAACAACAAGCTCTGTTTTTACCGAGAAAGGCTTCTATGACCAACCTCCTTTAGACGATACATCTTACTATTTTTGCTTTCCTTATCTAAACAACATTGATGTATACCGCTCCCCAAAATGGGTCGAGAAAACCGTATGGTATCAAATTTTCCCTGAAAGATTTGCCAATGGGGACGCTTCATTAAATCCGAAAAACACCGTTTCCTGGGAAGGTTCTGAACCAACTCCTACTAATTTCTTTGGCGGTGATTTTAAAGGGATATTGAAGAACATTGACTACTTAGTCGATTTAGGCATATCCGGTATTTATTTCACACCGATCTTTAAAGCGCATTCAAATCATAAATATGACACAATTGATTATATGGAAATTGACCCTCAATTCGGGACGAAGGAAATGTTCAAGCAATTAGTCGAAGAATGCCATAAACGCGGTATAAAGATTATGCTTGATGCTGTGTTTAATCATTGTGGTTACTATTTCGCACCATTCCAGAATGTTTTAAAAAATGGCGAAGATTCCATTTATAAAAATTGGTTTCACATTCATGACTTTCCGTTGCAAACAGCTGGTACACCTAATTATGATACATTTGCATTTGAACCAAGTATGCCAAAGCTAAATACAGAAAACCGTGAAGTGAAAGAATATTTATTAAACGTTGGACGCTACTGGGTTAACGAATTTGATATTGACGGCTGGAGGCTCGATGTTGCTAACGAAGTCGACCATCAATTTTGGCGTGAGTTCCGAACAGAAATGAAGAAAGTCAAACAAGATTTATATATACTCGGTGAAATTTGGCATGACTCAATGCCATGGCTTAAAGGGGATCAATTTGATTCTGTCATGAATTACCCATATACAGACAACGCACTTCGTTTTTTCGCTAAAAACGAAATCACGGCTGGACAATTTAGTGAAACTTTCCAAAAACATTTACACATGTATCCGCAACATGTAAATCACGTTCTTTTTAATTTACTAGGAAGTCATGACACTCCAAGGGTTATGAACATCGCTAACCATAATAAAGAAAAAGTAAAGCTACTCTATGCCTTTCTCTTAAGCACGCCAGGTTCTCCTTGTATTTATTATGGTGATGAAATTGGAATGACCGGTGAACAGGACCCCGGCTGCAGAAAATGTATGATTTGGGAGGAAGAACGTCAGGACAGAGACCTATTAACGTTTATGAAGAAGCTTATTTACCTTCGTAAAACCTATCCGTTACTTGGAAATGAAGGCGAGCTAACTGTTCTCGAGGCGAATGATGATTCAAACCATTTCTCATTTATGAAGAAAAATGAACAGCAGCAAATTCTCATTATTATCAATAATAATTCAACAAAACAAGATATTCCGATTCCACTTAATCTAAAGGACAAGAAAGTAGTAAATCTCTGGACTGGTAACGACTTTGCCGCACATGCATCAAATGTCTCTGTCCAACTTGGACCTTACGATTTTGCTTTTTTACTTTTCGATGCATAATCTTTTAACAGATTGAGGCTGACTTAATTGAAAAAAGTCAGCCTCTGTACACGGAAACAATAAAAACATATGCTGTTTTCGTTAAATTTGTTCCTTTTTACTAAGTTGCCGTTTGGGGTTGGTCTCCGCTGCAGTACTCGCTTTCCGCGGGGTGGGTGCTGAGCCTGTCTAGCTCCGGCGGCACGAACAAGCAAACTTCAGGTCACCTCCCTACGATAAGTCATCTTCGATTCGCCATCGGCTCATCGTGATTCCTTTATCTCAGTCGATGCCCCTCCAGTTTGTACGTCGATGGGCAAGCCGCCTACGCTTTTCGTATTCCTCAGCGCTAGCGCCTGCGGGGTCTCAGCTCTCCCACTCATCCCGCAGGAGTCTCGTACTTTCGCTCCAACCAACCTTAATAAAGTTAGTGCGAAAAAACCACAATCCTTTAGAAAAGAGCCAAAACATATAGAAAGACGTGTTCCATTGTAAAGATGTTCAATCCAAGGTTATGTAAAAAGGCTCTTAAAAGACCTTATATATTGATAACTAAGTCTTTCCTACGATACACACTTAATACGATTCCAATTAGAAAGGAATTAAAGACCGTTGATATAAGTCCATAGCTAATAAAGGGTAGTGACATCGATATGATAGGAAAAATGCCAAAGGTCATTCCGATATTGTAGACAAATTGGGCAGCAAGTAAGGCACACACTCCAAGAATTAGTTGTTTCCCAAAACGGTCTTTTATTTGTGTTGATATAACTATTAGTCTGTAAAGAAGTAATACTAGTAAAGTGAATAGGAACCCAGATAAAACCCAACCGTAATAATAAGTGATATTAGCAAATGCCATATCATGTGTTAAAGCCCCAATAGTATTCTCATTATTTCCAAACCAGCCGCCCTCTGAGATGATTTTTTTTAATAAAACGTACATATACCCTTCATTTTCCGGGTAATCATCTGGATTTAAGTATCCAAGTAATCTAATCCTTTGATAATCTTCAACAGTAAACCAAAAAATACATACAACGGTAGCAATGAGACCTAAAGAAGCGCCAATTCTTTTATAGGAGACCTTCTTAGTAGTTTGTTGAGAACAAAATAAAGAGAAAACTAAAGCAGAATAAATCAGCGCCTCAGAAAAGTTTGGTAATGCAAAAAATAACAACACCGAAATTAAATAAACACATATTATTACAATTATTTTCGGTTTTTCCTTTGAAAGGTAGGAAGCCCAAAATAATAAAAACAGCGGGAAGAGTGAACTTCCACTAAAATTAAATCCTAATATATTTAAATATGGAACTCCATTAATCTCAATAAATGCTGCTCCCTTTATAGGCATATCTGTAATGAAATGAAGTGCTAGTAAGATACTTATCGCTGCAACAAGATAAAGCCAGCCAAATCTCTTCAATTTTCTATAATCAAGCAGCATAACTGATATTGCAACGACAATCCCGAGTACAATATATATTGTCTGTTTTAAATAAGAATCGTCAAAATATGGTTCCTGTCCATTTAACGTAGGTAGAATCCCCATTAAAATAATGATGAAAAATAACCCAAATAGTTTCCAATCAAATTTTGGACGATACAACCTATTAAAGTGTGTTCCGAGCTCTGTTGGGCTACCCATTTGCTTTATGGATCTTTCCTCTGCTTCGTTCTCAGGTGTGCCTTTAGACACTAGCTCCAATTTTGACATTTTCAAATGATAATTTAACTCTTTATAAACAGCTTCTTTAGCCTCTTTTGATTTTATGTATTGCAGCACTTCCGCTAAAAAATGTTCTTTTTGGTTACTCATAGCAATCACCTATCCAATATCTCTTTCAAAGAGTAAGCTTTACCTTCACGTTTGTTATCAAGGGTATGTAGTAATCTTAATCCTTTAGTACTAGCCTGGTAGTATTTTACATCTTTGTCTTTCCAGTATGAATTTACATAACCCTTCTGTTCAAATTTATGCAATGTCATATATAAGAAACCTTCCTCATTTTCAAACGTCTTGATTCCTCTGGCACGGATTAATTTACTTAGTTCAAAGCCTGTCCTTTCTTGTTTTAGTAATTGAAATACGGCTAAAATGATATCCTCTTCCGAAGTTTCATGTATTTGATTTATTTTATTTTTAATATTATGTTTAAGTCCTTCAGTAAAATTTAAATCTTGCAAAACCGTTCTTCGCATCGAACCTTTTAATTTTTTTAAACGATCATCCATTTTCATACCTCCAGGCACTCTTTTAAAATTTCTTTTGCTCGCTTTAGCCTAGTTTTAATCGTATTCTGGTTTACGCTTGTCAGGGATGATATTTCCTTTATCGATAATTCCTCAAAGTAGTAAAAATAAATGACTTCTCTATATCTATCTGGTAAACTCATCACCGCTTCCACTAATTGCTTATCTTCATATCTCTGTATAACTTCATTTTCCACATCTTTTTCAATACTTGATGTTTTCTTAACTTGGTCTTCAGCGACAAATATATGTTTGTGGTGCCAACTTCTTAGATAGTCTTTACAATGGTTTATAGCAATTCGCCATAGCCATGATTTTAAGGTAGACCTACTTTCATATTGTCCTAGCCTCTGGTAGCATTTCACAAATATCTCCTGAGTTAAGTCTTCTGCAACGGTTCTATCCTTGACATAGGAATAGGTAAGGTGTAATAATGACTCCCCATATTTATCCATTAATTTATCTAGTAATTGTTCTCTGTCTGCTACTATTAATTCCGCAATAATACTTTCTTCCAACAAAATCTGCCCCTTTCCATATATTAGACGATCCAAATATGTCCAAGGTTTTCGCTAATTGGAGAAAACAACGATTTAATTTTCATAGTCTCAAAAATATTGTGCATTGAACTGCAAATATGTAATATATAAAAGCTATCTGTCATTTGACACATCTAAAGAATTTTTTACTCGTTAAAAATATGAAAAGCAGTGCAATTTCATTTTGAAATCCACTGCTTTATACACTCGTATTTATTTAATTTCAAGTGAATCTATACCAAAAGGAGAACAACTTACACGTTTGCATCGACTATTTCTTCCTTAATATAATTCGACGGTATTCTTGGGGACTTAACCCTTCCAATCTCTTAAATAGCTTTGAAAAATACGTCGGATCCATAATTCCAACCTCTTGAGATATATTTGCTACCTTTTCATCGGTCATTGCTAACATTCGTTTTGCTTCATTCAGCCGATATTGATTCAAATAATTATTAGGTGTCATACCTATGATTTTTTGCATACAGCGTGTTATATAATCAGGGTGGAAGTGGATCGCCTGAGATAAGTCCTCCATTTTTATTTCCTCTGTATAATGATCCTGAATAAATTTAACTGCTTCCTCGACTACTTTCTCGGCAGCAGATGGAATTTTACATGCCTCTTTTTGCAAATGCAAAAGAAATTCTTGAAAATATAACTGTTGTCGTAATTGATAATCTGGGGTTTGGTGGCTGATACTCATTAAATTTTCAAAAATATTTTCAACATAATTGTTATTTTCAATTTCTCCAAAACATGGTAAACAAAATCGGTAACTAGATGGTGTTGTTAAATCACCTTCTGCTAACAAGATATCTGACCAATTATCGATACCTTCCTCTACTAGCTCGTATGAATTAGGCATAGAAAAATGCAGCCAATAGTATTCTGTTTTGACACAGCAGCCTTTATGACCAAAATGTTCAAATCCAGGTACTAAAATAATATATTGACCTTCACCTACTGTATAAGGAGTTTCATCCTCGGTTATGAACAATTCACCGTGTTTCACATAAATCAAATCAAATACAGTAAATGTCCTTTTAAAATGTTTTGTTCCTTTTTCAAATACAGCATAGCCCCCTTTTATTAACGTCGGAAACGGGGGCACGAGCATTTCTATATATGTCAAAATTATTCACCCTTTTACCCTATCATTCTAATAAATACATGTATCTTTTATGCCGAGAAAGACTTATTAACTACTAGCCTATATAAATAAGCGCTTACATCTAATGGTATTAATTTCTAAAAATACTTATAGTCGGATTTCTCCAAACTTTATCGGTATCCTCTCTTTCTATTATACACGAACGTCTGTAAACTTAGTAAGACTTAATAACGTATTACAAAAGGTGTTGATGAAAAATGTCATTAGAAAGCAAAAATCGGAAATTGACATTATTTGCACTTACGTGGCCTATCTTTATCGAACAATTTCTTCATATGCTAATGGGTAATGCGGATACATTGATGCTAAGTCAGTATTCGGATAACTCTGTCGCTGCTGTAGGTGTATCAAATCAAATATTATTTTTACTAATCGTCATGTTTGGTTTTATTGCGACAGGAACGACCATTCTCATTACGCAATATTTAGGTGCAAATAATGTAAAAGATGCAAAAGCAGTGTCAACTGTATCTATTTCGGCTAATCTTATTATTAGTCTTATTTTAAGTGTTGCGATTGTAATCGCTAGTGAAGATATCCTTCTCTTAATGAATTTACCTGTAGAATTATTACCTGAAGCATCCGCTTATTTAAAGATTGTAGGTGGCTTTTCATTTATTCAAGCATTAATTATGACCGTTAGTGCAATCTTAAAAAGCTATGGATACACAAAAGATACGATGTTTTTAACAATTGGGATGAATTTATTGAACATCATCGGTAACTATGTATTAATCTTCGGTGCATTTGGTTTACCATCACTCGGTGTTCAAGGTGCAGCGATTTCCACAGTTATATCGCGTGCGATTGCTTTAGTTATCATTTTCTATATCTTAAAGAAACGATTATATTTTACAATTAATCTAAAAGACTTGTTTAAAATGCCGGTTCACCACTTGAAAAACTTACTAGGTATCGGAATACCGACAGCTGGTGAACAATTATCCTACAACACATCGCAAATGGCGATTACCTTTTTTATTACGATGATTGGTACAGAAGCACTTACAACGAGGGTCTATACACAAAATTTAATGATGTTTATGATGTTATTCAGCATCGCCATTAGTCAAGGAACACAAATCTTAATTGGATATTTAATCGGTGCAAAGGAATTCGATTCAGCCTATAAGCGTGCTATGAAAAGTCTCTATTATGGGATAGCGATTTCGATATTAATGGCCGTTCTGTTTAGTATTTTCTCAGAAACATTGTTAGGTATTTTCACTTCAAATGAACGAATATTAGAGGTCGGTGCTGTCCTTGTCCTGTTAACAATTATCCTTGAGCCGGGGAGATCCTTTAATATGGTACTCATCGGTTCGCTAAGAGCTGCTGGAGATATTCGCTTCCCAACATATGTTGGAATTCTTGCTATGTGGGGAATCGCAGTTCCAGTCGCCTATACGTTAGGAATCCATTTCGAGCTTGGTCTGGTAGGTGTTTGGTTAGCCTTTATTGCAGATGAGTGGGTCCGTGGTATCATTATGCTTTACCGATGGAGATCACGTGCTTGGGAATCAAAACGTATTGTCCAAAAAGCAGTAGCTTCTTAGCTGTAAGAAAGGTTATCTCATCAAGAGGTAACCTTTTTCTTTGCCTGTTCATGTAGACATTATTAATTTTCACTAAATATGCATTATTAAAAAAGTTATCGTTTACAAAAACTACTTTTTTCATATTAATTGTCGAAATATTATGTTACTATTAGTTCTAAAGGACTACACAGGAGGTAGAGTTATGATAAAAAAATACCATATAATGCGAAATACATTAACAAAAATGACGATTGGTAGAAAGTTCTCTCTCATTTTCATTATTTCTATGATACTTTTTGGTTGCGTTTTCACTTATTCGATTTCTGATATGAAAAAACTTTTCAATTCGATGCAAACGATTTCACAAAAAGGCGATGATTCGATAGCAGTTACACAACTTGCATCCTCCTTCAGACAGAAATATATTATAATTACCGATTACATAACAAACCCAAATAAAGACTCACTTCGTTCATATGAACAGGAATCAGAAACGTTTCTAAACTCCGTAAATAAAATTGAGAATCATATGACGTCTGAGGATGCGAAAACGTATTTTCAAGCAGCTATTATGATTAATGAAAAATTAGACGAGCTTTTTAAGAACACAATTCAACCAAAAGTGGATGACATCAAAAGTAAAGGGCATGTCATCGAAATATATGATCAAATTAAGTTTTTTAACGATGCAGCCTTGATTAGAGATAATAATTTGAATAACCTTTCGCAATTAAAAGAAGTAATTGACACTGAAAGAGAATCTTTTATAAAAGAAACACACCAAACGATGAATAGTAACATTACAGTCATGATTATCATTATTTTAATTGTCTTCCTCATTTCCTTCATCTTGCTGAATGTCTTCAATCGTAAAATGAGTAAATCACTAAGAGAAGTTGTTTTGCTTTGTAAGCAGCTTTCAAGTGGGAATTTAAACGCAAAGAGAATGAATTATAAAGGCAAGGATGAAATCGGTGAAATTTCTGTGGCAATGAATAATCTTGCCGATGAATTGCAACTATCTATTAAACAGATTATGAATGCATCTAATCAAGTAAATCAACTGTCACAAATATTAAAGGCAAATTCTGAAGACAGCTCCAGTGCAATATCAAACATGACAAATAATGTATTTGAAATTGCCTCAGGAACAGAGAAGCAAGTTAGTCGCTCGATGAATACAAAAACGGCCGTAGAAAATATTGCATATGAATTTAAAGCGATGTCCAGCCGGATCCTTAATAGTGTTGAACTGACGACAGAAACAAATAAAAAGGCTGAGCTAGGTAAAGATACAGTCCAAAGTGTTATTAAACAAATGGGAAGTATCACAGAGAAGGTCGAGCTTCTTTCAAATGTCATCAACACGTTAAATTTAAAAGCAAATGAAATTGAATCAATTTTAACTTTAATTAAGGATGTTTCTGAGCAAACGAATCTATTAGCATTAAATGCTGCAATAGAAGCTGCTCGAGCAGGTGAACATGGAAAAGGGTTTGCTGTCGTCGCAAATGAAGTTAGAAAATTAGCTGAACAAACAAACACTGCTGCAGGTGAAATCAAACAAATTATTGAATTTACTCAAAAAGAAACGACTGAAGCAAATGCCATGATGAATGATAGTAATCATGCTGTTAGAAAAGGAAATGAATTAGTCGAAAATGTTGGAGTCCTTTTTAAAGAAATTTATACATCTATCCTAGAAGTGACGAGTGGAAGTAGTCTGCTTTTAGATTCTGTAAAGGTTGCCGATCAAAAAATAAAAATATTAGAAGAAACTTCAAACGAGATTATTGACACAAATAGTAACACAGCAAAAAGGATAGACCAAATTGCAGCAACGACAGAGCAACAAAATGCAACAATGCAGGAACTCTTTGCATCATCAGTCGAATTGTCATCTATGGCTGCTGACTTAAAAGGTTCATTTAGAAAATTTAAAATTTAACTATTCATACTTAAAATAAAAGGGCCTGCCCTATAAACGATTATTGATAATAGATTACACCACAACCTATTAATCTAGTTGTTAAACGGGCAGACCCACACTTTTTATAAAATCAGCTATTTAATGCTTCATACTACCTTCCATTCCATTTTTGAACTGTGACATCGACAACCTCTTCTCCTCCATTTGTTTTGAAGGTACGGTTTGAGATGTCATTCCCCCACTGGTCCTTTTCAACAGTAGCCCATGAGCCTAAAGTAAATTTGTACTCTATTTGTGTATTTGCTGGAACTTGAAGCGAAATAGAGTAAGAACCATTTGCATTTTTTTTCAATTCGTAATCTGAATCATCCGGCTTCCACCCATTTAACGTACTAGTCATATAAATCTTATCTGTAGTTAACGTTTGCGTTGGCACTGTGACATTGAACGTTACTTTGTCAGGCTTAGGTTCACCTTGTGTTACCTTTCCGTTTGCAAAGGTTGAAACACCTGCTTGGAATTGATAATTTTTACCTCCATTGTTATCCCATACACCTGCACCATTATTAAATACACCCTGTAAACTAGTTGCCGCGCCTAAATCAATCGTGATTTTCGCATAGCCAGGATATTGTGCTGAATCCTCCATTCCTACACCTGGAGCCTTCGTCCAATCAGCACCATTTGGCGCGTAATGGAAGTTCGGTGTTGCAAACCCTTTTTTATAATAAATTGTTGCGGTATTTCCTACACCTTTTTCCTTCGTTTTAGCCTGTACACTTTCTGTCGCTTTCGACTTGTTTCCATTTTTATCAACTGCTACTACAGCAAATTCATAGGATGTATTTGCTGTTAAATTATTTACTTGATAATTCGTTGATGTTGCTGTACCGATTTTTTCTTCACCTTTTAATACTTCATAATGAGCAACACCAGACTGATTATCCGTTGAAGCATTCCATGCTAATGATACCGTTGAATCAGTTGTAGCAGTAACCTTCAACCCTGTTGGTATCGACGGTGCTTCTGTGTCCTCTTTTTCCGGATTTTCATCGTACCACTTTCCATCCATGTACCATCCTTCAGAGCTTCTAAGGAAACCTGCCTCACCTTGTGCTGGGCTTTGTTTACCACTACTATCTTTGAAAATAATTCGAGAGCTATCAGCACCATCTATCGTATAGGAGTACCAGCCATTCCCTTCTGACTCCATCGCTGGAGCAGTTGCCCATGTTGGCTCCTCAACAGCTGGACTCGTATTATAGTAATAGATTTGTGGCGCATTCCATCCATCAGGTTTTTTATAATGAATCGTTAAACCTGAATTCGGATCGACCTTTGTATACGTATAGCTTTTCGTTGCTGTCCCATGTTCATTTTCTGCAAATAGCTTTAATGTTACCGATTCACCAATCGCTAGAGATTCACCGATTGTCACAACATCACCATTTACAAATGTAATCCCATTTACCTTTGGGTCACTACCATCTAACGTATATTTTCCTTCTTCTGCATTAGCTAATTTTAACGTTACATCAACCGTTTCTGTTCTAAAGTTACTACCTTCAGGAGATGCCGAAACAGATGCGACTGGTTTTTCTAGTTCTGCTAGTTCGATGAGAATGACACCATTTTGATGTGCAGTAAACGTTACGCTTCCACCGCTTACAGTTGCAGTTTCTCCAGTATAAAAGTCTCTTACTAGAGTCCCATCAGCAAATACAGATGAAACATTTATTGTAGTCTTGCCATTCGCACCAACTGCTACAACAACCTTATCCTCCACACCATCTTTGTTATACGTTCTACTAAATGCATAAGGAGATGCTTGGAGCTGTTTATGCTGACCTGCACCTATAGAAAGATGATTATTTCTAAATTGACCAACCTTTTGCCAATGGGCTAATACAGTTTGATTGACATTGTTCCAATCCATTGATGAACGAAGTCTCATATCAGACCATGGAGCATCCATCCATGCGCGTGCAACTTCATCACCATAGAAGATTTGTACAGCACCAGGTGCTAACAATAACCCTGTACCACCATTAATCATATTGTTTCGGTCATACAATGTTGTATCATGTGATGATAAATAACTAAGTACATTAAAATTAGGATCACTATTGATTTTGTTTGCATAATCAGAGTAAAGTGATTCTAAATTACTTAAATTCGACTGCAACTGCTTTTGGAAATCAAAATTAATGACCGAATCAAAACCGTTACTAAAGTATTCACTTTTTCCTACTCCATGGCCCCATACTTCTCCAGTCATCCAAAAATTTTCATCATCTAATTTCTTGTCAGGATTGTTTGCTTTCCATTCATGTAATGCTTTATTCGCTTCGATTTTCAATTCTTTCCACGCATCAATTTCAACATGTTTTGCTGTATCAATTCGGAAGCCATCAACTCCATAATCTCTTACCCAATCAGTTAGCCATTTAATTAAATGATTTCGAACTGTTGGTGATTTTCCAGATTCATTAAAAAACTGCTGTAATTCAGCTTGCTCTTGTTGTGTTTTCTCTGCACCCCATTTATTCTTCAAAAATTGCGGGACAGCAACATGCTTAGTTGATTCTGTTTTAAAATCTGGCAACCCAGCTAAACACATTGTTCTGTCATCATTACCACATGCATCATATCCTGGTAATCCTGATTTACGAATCCAATCAGAACCCCACCAATTCTGCCATCTATCGTGTGAATTCGTATTAATATAATTTCCGTAAGTGTCATAATGTGCTTCTGTTTCATTTTGACTGTAGTAATAATTTTCCCAACCATTATTTAACTGTCCAAAGCCATGGTCTTGCATATCCTTCATCGATTCATAGCCTGCATGGTTCATGACAACATCAAATACGATACGAATCCCTTGTTCATGTGCAGTATCTATAAACGTTTGTAAATCATCTTTTGTTCCTAAGCTTTTATCTAGTTCTGTAAAGTCCTGTGCGTAGTAACCGTGAAATGGATAGTGTCGGAACCCTTCTCCACCAATCCACCCATTGATTTGCTCAAATGGCTGCGTTATCCAAATAGCATTAACTCCCAAAGAAGTAAAATAACCTTCATTTAGTTTTTGAGTTAACCCTTTTAAATCACCGCCATGATACGATGCTACTTTATTTTTATAATTTGGATAAGGATTCCCATTGCGGTCCAATTCTCTACCATAGGCATGGTTATTGCTAGAATCTCCATCTAAAAATCTGTCTGTTAATACAAAGTACACTGTTGCATTATCCCAAGTAAATGTGCTATCTGTAGAAGTTTCTGTAAGCTCTGAAGATGTGGCGGTAATTAGTGTTGAATCTGCTAAGTTTGTCTTAGTTTCAGTGTTACTGTTTGCTAGAACAATAGTTTCGTTAAGCAACGGTGATACTACTAATAAAAAAGTAAGTATCAAGAATAAAACAGCTTTTAAGCTACTTTTCATATAATGTCTAGTCATTATTCCACTCCTTTTATGATTTTCATACAATCGATTGCACAAAATATTCCTTCTGTTATCAACCTCCTTATATTAATAATCATTGCTTGCACCTCCCGCAAAACCTTTTATAAGGAAAACGTTTGCACAATGTTGCATAATAAATGGCGTGAAAACGTTTACCATGTAACTCATACTATATTGAATATTGTGACAAGTCAATTATGTACTGATAGTGCTTTTCAATCATTTTTCGACGTATTTCCTTCTTAACCACTTTTATTCTATTAAGATAATTTTCTATTTATCTTTCCACTCGCATATGTCATGTAACAACACGAAAACAAATGCTCTTAAGCATAAATTTTTAGTTGTCTACAAACATTCCTTTTCATTTCCTCTAATGAAAGGATAGTTCTTTAGAAATACTTCACTTTCACTATCATGCTCATTATGGTACAAGTTTTTCATTGTTCGGTGTATACTGCACTTATAAATTACTAGTTTTAAAAATTATTTTAAATTCCTAGTTACAATAAAAACTAAATACAAAATGACATTTCCTTTTACGAATTGTCATTTCGTATTCAGTAAGAATTTTTCTTATAATGTCCAATTAGCCTTCTTTAATATTTATATTGTTACCCTCAACCCATACGTGTATTTGTGCTAAATGTGCCAATAGCTGTGGACCTGACATTAATTGCCCAAACCATGGTACTTTAAATGCATTTCCTTCCGTTTCGATCAACTCTGTGAGTCGTTCCTTTGAAAATAACTCATGTAAAATTGAATCTTTATTTTCTAAAATCGCTGCCAACCACGTTTTCACTAATCGTGTATATTCAGGATGATGAGTTTTCGGATATGGGCTCTTTTTACGATATAGAACATCGTCAGGGAGAATCCCTTCTAGTGCTTTACGTAAGATTCCCTTTTCACGTCCACCGTGCATTTTCATTTCCCACGGTATATTCCAAACATATTCAACAAGACGGTGGTCTGCAAATGGAACACGTACCTCTAAGCTGGCCCCCATACTCATCCGGTCTTTTCGGTCCAAAAGATTTGCCATGAACCAATGTAAATTTAAGTAGAAGAGCTGTCTCCGCTTAGCTTCTGTCGATGATTCCCCGTCAAGTAAAGGGGTCTCATTCACCGTTTCCTCATAACGTGCTTGCACATATTCCTCTAGGTTTAAGCGCTTTTGCCATTCAGGCTTTAACAGCTTTACTCTCTCACTCGTTGAGCGCATCCATGGAAATGCTTTACTTGCTAAATCTTCTGGGCGGTGGAACCATGGATACCCACCAAAAATTTCATCAGCACATTCACCTGACAACCCTACAACAAAATCTTTTTTTATCTCACGACAGAACCACAAAAGAGAAGAATCAACATCGGCCATACCTGGCAAGTCTCTTGCTGAAGTTGCTTCAATTAGATGGTCGACTAAGTCTTGCTGAGTAATAATACATTGGTGATGAGTTGTGTTAAATTCTTCACTAACTTTGCTAATCCATGGCCCATCAGAATTTGGCTGGAACTCATTTTCTTTAAAATATTTATCATTTTCTTCATAATCAATCGAATATGTGTGTAAACTTCCTTTACCCTCTACCTCATATTGCTTGGCAGCAATCGCAGTTATTGCACTGGAATCCAATCCACCTGATAAAAATGTACATAATGGCACATCTGACACCAACTGTCTTTTAACTGCATCAGTTACTAAAAACCTTACTTTTTCTGCAGTATCTTCTAGCGAATCTTCATGTCGTTTACTTTCAACATTCCAATATCTCCAAATTTTTAAGCCATTCTTTGTATAAATCATCGCATGTGCTGGCCTTAATTCATCGATTCCTTTAAAAACTCCTACACCCGGTGTTCTTGAAGGACCTACACCGAGAATTTCTGATAGCCCAGAATAGTCAAGAACGGCAGAAATAGATGGGTGTGCCAAAATTGCCTTTATTTCGGAAGCGAACAATAGGGAACCATTTTCTTCGTGAAAAAATAAAGGCTTTACTCCCAGACGATCTCTTGCAATAAATAATGTTTCATTTGTTGAATCCCATACTGCAAATGCGAAAATACCATTTAAACGATGAACACATTCTGCTCCCCATTCGATGTAGGATTGTAACAATACTTCAGTGTCTGAATGCCCTTCAAACGAATAACCCCTTGTAAGGAGCTCCTTACGTATATCTTCTGTATTATAAAGTTCACCGTTGTAGCAAATTGTATATTGATGACTATTCTTTATACGAATCATTGGTTGCTTACCACGTTCAGGGTCAACAACGACTAATCGTTTATGGCCAAATAAAACATGGTTTTCACCCCAAGTGTTTGTATCATCCGGCCCCCGCTTCGCTAACGTTTCAGTCATACCTTTAATAACAGCCTCTTCGCTCCGTATATTGCCTTTAAAGTTAACCCATCCTGTAATTCCACACATCCATGCATCATCTCCCTTAATAATGAATCGAAGAACACCTAAAACATAAACCACGTCCGAATACTTAGCCGGATTTTATTGTATGCCCAGATTTTGTACCTGTTGATTTGTCCTAACATAAATTTTTGCATAAAATTTGATGGATTTGTCTAAAACGAAGATACGAGTGTTTATTTATACACTTTACTTTCCTAAGTAGGCACAGACAATTAGGCACACCAAGAAAAGTTCCATTAATACCTGTATCAATGAAACAGGTATCGATATCTCCCTCAATACTTAAGATGCTTTACAGTACAAAATCAGAGAAATACTTACAGCAAATGAATCTACATAAATGGAGGTAACACAATGTATCCACATAAGCGCTCAGATGTACTATCAAAACAAAAACGATCATATTTTATTGGCAATATTGATATAACAGGTGATCAATATGTTATATATGATGATATGAATGATGAGCTTTTCTTAGTAGAAGAACTTGAAGATTATCGTCTTGAAATAATGAGTCCAAAAGGATGGAAAACCGGAAGATGGCTTGGTTTTGGCAAGGTTAAAACTGAAGTTGGCGTTTTTTCGTTGAATTGTGGAGATTCTGTTCGGGTAAAAAAATCGCTTCCTCTTGCACTTGATGAAATGCTAAAGGAATTGCCTGACGAGACTTTTGTGAAAGTATTAAAGCAGCTTAATTCACTATCATTTTCACCATTTGATTGTGTATATTCGTACAACCAATTACTCTTTATGGGTAATCAAGCAAGTAAAAGAGGGGTTTCATTTTACCAATTTGATAATGAAGATAGCATTTGTTCCATCCAGCATCATTTTGAACGCGGCATCATGCGGTCTGACCGGTTTGAATTTACAACAAGCCTATGTAAAAGAGGACTAGTAATCGCACAGTACTAAATAGAACAAAAGCTCAGGGCGTCTTGAACAGCCTAGTGCTAATGAGCCACAAATAAATCGAAGACATTCATTGTCTTCGATTTATTTGTGGCTAGGCGCTGGATGTCGAAGTGCTTATCTACATTTCAAGATTTTATATTTTCCTTAGCAACAATGAAAAGAGGCTAACCAAAGGCAGCCTCTTTCATATTATTTAAAAACCCAAAACCCTAGTGGTAGTCGTAACCCTAACAGAACTGTTAAAATAAAGATAACAAAGAATAAAATCCAGAATACTTTCGCTGGCTTTCCTTTTTTCACTTTTGCGAGTACCATTTCCATCATTCCGATTGTTAATATACCAAGAATGATTTTCCCAATATACTCACCATCAATTTTCGATAATCCCACTGTTATAATGACCCCTGTTACAATAATCAGGATGTAAAAGAGTCTTAAAACCATGTGGGTAATTTTTGCCTGTTTGTCTTTTTTTGATTTAAGTAAAGCATTCACAACAAAGAATAGAATAATCGCAATTAGCCATGTTGTAATATGGGCATGTGTCATATGTATAACCTCCTTAACAACCTTATTTTAGCATGTTTCTATCTAGAATTTAACCAAACAACTCGAAACATTTCATATCTTGTGTCTATTTCATGAATGATGTCTAGTTTTCCGCTTTTATTTTGTTCGTTAATGTTCCAATTGAGCTTATTTCGATGTCAATAACATCTCCTGGCAGCAAATATTTTGGCGGATTAAAACCTTTGCCAACTCCAGCAGGTGTCCCTGTTGCAATAATATCTCCTGCTTCAAGTGTCGTACCTTGGGAAATCGTCGAGATAATCTGCTCAATCGTAAAAATCATATCTTTTGTATTGCCAGCTTGTCTTACTTCATTATTTACTTTTGTCGTAATGGACAAATCATATGGATTACTAATAGCTGATTTATGTACAATGCAAGGTCCCATTGGACAAGATGTGTCTAAGCTTTTACCTAATAAGAATTGTTTATGTTGCGCCTGTAAATTCCGCGCTGTTATATCATTAATAATCGTATAACCAAAAACATAGTCCATTGCATCAGCTTCGCTTATCTGTTTTCCACTTTTACCGATGATTACCGCTAACTCACCTTCATAATCTAATTGGCTTGTTATATGTAGATGTGGATCAACCTCTGCAAAGTGGCCGATAACAGTTGTCGGAGCTTTTGAAAATAACATAACATGTTCTGGAATATCCTCTACACTACCCATTTCAATGGCATGCTCTCGATAGTTTTTTCCTACACAAAATATATTTTTCGAAGGCCTTGGTATTGGAGGAAGAATTGTAACTTCTTCGATTGGATATAAATAGGACTCAGAACCTTCCTCGCTGATTTTGTCTATGATTTGTTGGACATCCTGTACAAATTTGTCTCCAAGCTTTAAACATTCAAATAATGTACCTGGAAACGAGACAATTTCAAAGATATCCTTTTCTGCCTTATGTATATCGATAACCCGTTCTCCATGTAATACACCTATAAATTGCTCCTTATGTATCATCGCTGTAACAAACTTCATAAAAACCTCCTATGTATATTCATTCATCGTATTCCAAAACTGTTTTGCATTTAGGACAAGTTGATTTGCTAACTCCTTTTTTGGGATATGTAGAATATTCGCTAAACATGACGTTATATCCTTTAGTAATAATGGAGTAGTTTGTTTATCTTCAAAGGGTCCATTAAACTGCCATGGTCCATCTGTTTCAATTAATAACTTGTCGATGGGAATTCTCCTAGCAAGCTCTTGGTCACGTTCCCGGTAACATACTTCTGGTGTAACCGAAATATAAAAGTCATTTTGGATAATGTCGTCGACAATATTAGGTTTGGCCTTTAACCAATGAAAATGTGCTCTAACGGTATGTGTTTTCCGTAGCGAAGCTAATACCGTTTCTGCTTCTTCATGTACTGCATGTAAAGAAACAGGTAGCTGTTCTTGTTTTGCTGTTGCTAATAATATTTCCAAAACATCGATAAACCTTTCCTGTTTGTGGATTTCATAAAGCTCTGTTTTTTTATAGGTTGGGAGACCAATTTCTCCTACTCCAGATAAACTATTCCTTTCTTTGCTAATTAACTCAGTTAGTTCATATAAATCTTTATCATTTGGAGGATCACCCTCAGGATGATGACCGATCGCTGCGTAGACAAAGTCCGGATAATTCTGTTTTAGCTTAAGCGTATCATAACTGGATTTCAAGTTCGAAGCAACTGCCAGCACTCCCTTGACACCTTTTTCCTCCCATATAGATATTTGTTCCTTTAGGTTCTCAACTTCATATTGGTCAAGATGTATATGGGCATCAAACACGAATCATCTCTCCTTACAGTAATACAATTAGTTATCAATACTATCTTACACAAAAATACTCGGTCAATCATATTAGTATAAGTAACCATAAAGTGATACTTCAAACATATTGCTATCCACTGATTGTTAATGGAACCAATCGGGGTGTTAGTGTCTGTTATCTCCCGCTTAAACATCTGAAAATCACTTCATATTTTGAGTTGGGAGTCTTACGGACGGTTTGCACCGGAATAAAACTAATAAAAGGAATGTTCACAATGCCAGCAATTGTAGGTGCATTTAAAGTAAATAGTGTCGGTTCAAGTAGTGTCGTCCATGTTGGCGATTGTATTACGATTTCTCCCTACAGTGAAGTAAAAACTTTTGCTGGGGCCGGTTCGTTTAATACTGGAGACGGATTGAATATTTATAATCAGCATTCTGTTACGAATACGTATGATAATGATGTAGTAGACCAGCCTACAGCAGCTAATTTATAGGAGGGTAGGTAATGAATTTTTATATTAATCAATCAATTAACATTAACTACTTGCGTGTAGATGCTGTCAATAATTCTTCTGTGTTTCAAATAGGGTCTGCAGGAATTATTAAACCACTTTCTAACCTATATAATACAGGAGGTTTTACTGAATCAGCACCGGAAATTGGTTCTCAATCACCTACTGGAGTGTTAGAGGAAACAGGTACGTTTTCAGTTCCTTTAACATCCCCTGTAACATAATAATTACGAATGGTTAAGTAGCAAACCTAAATAGGCATTCACCCAAATGAACGTGGTGCATATATTTATTGTAGCAACTTTTGTGAATGAACGGGGTGAACACTATGTACACAAATGAAATGATGAAAAGCCTGCACCAGCTCCAACAATATATACAGCATCAAGAGCAAAAGCTGAATCAACTCTCAAAGACAATTGACGCTCTTCAATCGGAAGTTGAAGAAATCAAAAGTAAACCGAGTACAAATATCGAGAAAATTGAATATAAATTTGATCAGCTAAAGGTTGAACGATTAGAAGGTACCTTAAACATCGGCTTAAATCCTACAGATCCTAATCAAATCGACCAATTTGAGGTTCAGCATCAAAATATGAATATTCATAATGATGTCACAAGTCAACAGCAACATAGACAATTAAATGAACAGCTTTTCCAGCAATGTCATGAGGAGATACAACATTTTTTAAATAAAGATTGTATCGCTTATCTTGAAGCTGCCGAACAACAATTACAGTTACGATTAGATGAGCCACATAGAAGACATATCATTGAAGACATCCGAAAACAAGTTGATGGCAGGATCCAGTATTACATGAATAGCCAGCCAATTAATGATGTCCATCAATTTTCTGAACATAAAGACCGAATTGTTAACAAGGTCAAAAAAGATGTTGAAGATTCTATTACACACTTCATGCAACACTTACCAAAAGAAGGAGGAACACCATGAATTTCACCGTTGTGAATCGAAATATCCATGTTGAGTGTATACGGGTCGTTGGTGTATCTAGTTCATCGGTTTTTTTAATCGGTGATACAAATACCATTTCGATGTCGTCCATATTTGATACACCTCCAGAATCGTTAATTATTGGTCCGTATGTACCGCTGGCTCCGCAATGATTAGCCGGTTTTCTAAAGTAAAGTCCGTTTATGTCAACTCTATCGGTTTAAGCTCTGTGTTTTCGATTGGTGACTCTATGAATATTACACCAAACGTAAAAGTATTAGCTGAGCAACGTGAAGAGGAAAAATATTTCGGGAATGAAGGTAACCTTCATCAATATCCAGTCTTTGATGAAGACATTCCGTATCCGATATTTTATGAAAGAATCACTACAAGCTTTTTTCATGAAAATGCTAGTATAAATGTCAATACGGTTTCAGTAACCGCTCTGTCTAGTGCAGCCGTCTTTCAAATCGGTTCATCAAAAGATATAAAATGCGAATCACGAATACTTCATATTAGACATCCTCTAGATTAATTCAAAGACATCTTTAGAGAACGATTTTCAACTTGTATGCATAGAGTAAAGTACTAGAGAAATCAAAAAGGATGTTTTTTATATGCCAGCAATCGTAGGTCCAATAAAGATTAATAGTGTTGGTGGTGGTGTCGTAAACTTTGGAGATTCATTTTATTTATCACCTAAAAGTCAATCAAAAACAGCCTCTGGGTCTGGTGCTGGAAACACAGGAGATTTCCATGTCGTCAACAATGTCTTAAATGCTACTAACATGATCGATCCTGATGTCGCAGACCAAAACATGACCGCAAATAATTAAACTTGAATATAAAGGTCGGACCCCTCTACTTGTCTATCGTTTGTATATAAGGGGTCTGACCGATTTTACTTTTATTCGTTGTGCATATGACTACGCTTGAATATTTTATATTATCGCTGTTTCAACAACCAATATACAGAGGCATATTATTTTTAATAATTTCTTTGAATCTAAATCGTCTCAATCGAAACCGTCGTTCCTTTTCCAGAAGGCTCAGCTGGAGTGACGATAAGCTTTTTCGGTAATCGTGCTCTTAGCTCAGCTACGTGACTGATGACACCTACTGATAGATTTTGAGCTTGTAATTTTTCGAGTGATGTCACAACCGTATCAAGTAAGTCCGCATCCAATGTACCAAAGCCCTCATCCAAGAAGAAAAATTGCAACGGATACTCGCCACGTAATTGGATTTGTGTCGATAAAGAAAGTGCTAATGCTAATGATGTTAAGAATGTTTCCCCACCTGAGAGTGACGATACCGGTCTTCTGACGCCACCATTTGCATCATCTCGCATAATAAATCCACCTTGTGAATCAACCTCGATTGCATATCTCCCACGAGTTAACAAGCTAAGTCTTTCCGAGGCTGATTTGCTAACTTGGATAAGCTGTTCTTCCGCAACATATTCTACAAAGCTGTTACCTTTGAAAACTGATTGTAATTTTTCAAGTTTTTGCAGTAAATCATCTAGCTTTACTTGCTGCTTTTCAATCTCCATAAACCGTTCATGTTTTTTTAATAATTCTGTTAAAGTCTGATTAGCTGCTCCTTTTACTGAATGTGCTTCATCCACTAACTCCTTTACTTCATTCTTTAATTGTTGCAGCTGTTGCCATTCTTCAACGGTTACTTGATTAGATGCAAGTTTTTCGTCTATTTGTTGTAAGCTTGTTTTTAATTGCTTCATCCTGTCCTGATAATTTTCAATTTCTTTTTTAATGCTCATTTTTTCTGCATGAGGAATGATAGAGTAAAGCGTTTCTTCTGTTGTAATAAAAGAAGTTCCTTCAGATGCTTCAACCCATTTACGTCCCGCTTCTTCTAATCTTTGCTTTACATGCTCAAATGCTTTTTCATTTGCAGCAAGATAACTTTGGTGTTCATGTAATTCCCGAGTTGTTTCTTGCCACATTTTATAAAGCTCTTTTTCCTTACTTATTAACTCATGTAACCTGCTAGTGACAAGTTCAATTTGTTGATGGAATGGCTTCGTAGTATGTGCTTCTTTTAATTTTTCATCTTTTTCGAGAATTAGCTGTTTGCTTGTATTTATAGCAGCTTGTAACTCTATTTTTTGTTCATGAAACTGCTGATTTTTTTGTTCACATTGCTTCACTTTTTCTTGCTGTTCTTCAATAAAAAGGACGCTTTTTTCAATACGCTCATTCAAATGTTCAATCGCCTTATCCTTCATTGTTAAGTCTTGTTGACGTTTTTCAACTAAATCAAGAGGTATCATTGAAAACTGCTCCTGATAATCTTTGACAGAAAGTTGGTATACATCATTCAATTGCTTCTGCTTTTCTTGCCATTCTTGACAATCCTTATCCGTTGCTGCTATTAAATCCGTTTTCCTAACTTCTTCTTGCTGTAAATTTCTTAGTTGTTTGATTATTGCTTCGACGCTACGCTTCAATTGTAAGTAATCTTGCATAATAACTTTATACTCATTATGAAGTAATTGATAACCTTGCTCATTTGGCAAATCTTCTTCGATGAGTTTCTCAACTGTTCGTTCATCTACTTTTACGATGCTTTGTAAAAACGTGAACTCAGACACTAACTGTTGTGAGAGACCTTCTAATTTAATTTTTATCGAGCTTCCTTCTTGACCTAAGGCTTGTACTTGTTCTAATTGCTGCTTGATGATATCCGATTGATTACTGGATACTTCCAAGGCCTCATTATCATGAGCAGGGTTTGGATGAGTACATGAACCACAGACAGGACATGGCTCACCATCATGTAACTGGTTGACAAGTTTTAAAGCAAGTTTATGGCTTGCAGCTATCTCTTCTTGTTTAAGTTGAAAGTCTAGCCTATTTTTAATCTTGTTAACTAATACACTATGTTCCTTCTCACGTTCAGAGGTAAGAAAATACAAGTTGTTTATTATGCCAAACTTCTCACGTAGTAGTTTCTTACAGTCTAGCAACTCGTTACTAACTTTATTTAAATTCTCTTTCTCAATTTCAACAGTGTGTAACTTTTTAGTTAATATCTCGGTTGTTTCATCGAGCTTTTGCTTGTTTTGGACAATTTGATTTTTAGCATCTATTGCAGCACGGACCATTTCTCTTTCTTTTAATGAAACGGTATTACTTATAATCTCCTCTTTCAATTGTTGTTGCTTCACAACCGCTTTTTCGACTAACGATTCTGCCTTTGATAATTCTTGTTTACCTTTAGCCATTTGGTCTTCAATCGTTGAATAATTTTTTTGTAGAAGTACTAGTTTCTTTTGTTCTGATTGACGTTCCTCATCGACTTGTTGGAGGTATAATAGCTTTTCTTTTTGAGCTACAAGCTTAGGCTCCTGCTCGCTCTTTACTAATCTAATTTCTTCATATGCTGCATTTTCCTTTTCATACTTCTCTTTTATGGCCGCATAATTTTTTTCAGCAATTTGAAGTTGGATTTCCGCAGCTTGCCTCTCTTGCTTAATTGTTTGTAATGCCTCTGCATAAGGCTTTAATACTTCTGCCTCTTCTGCCTTCTTAATTTGTTGTTGTAATTGAGCAATATCGTCTTTCTTTATTTCTAACAACGATTTTTCTTTTTTTAGCTTATCTTTTTCTAGTTGAAGCTCCCAGATTTTCTGTTTCTCTTCAAACTTTTTCGTGATATTCTCAAGCTCAGCTTGTCTTTTCATAAGTAAGATGTTCGCAGCTTTTAACTGTTCCTCTGCCTGTGTAACCGCAGCACTTGAAGCGTCCCCAAGCCCACTTTTTTCCGCTTCGAGTTCGTTACGTTTTATTTTTGTTGAAGCAAGTCTTGTGCGTAATTTCTTCAACAATTGATCGCCATATTGTTCGAGATGAAATAAGCGTTGCAGCATCTGTCTTCGTTCAGCACCTTTTAAGGAAAGAAATTCAGCAAATTTCCCTTGAGGTAAAACAACTGCTCTCGTAAAATCATCAATTGTTAATCCTAGTAAACCATTAATCTTATCATTCACTTCTACCGCTTTATCTGCTAGAACGATTGATTCTTCATTTACTTCTATTAAACGGCAAATCGACGTTTTTACTTTCATTTCATCGGCACGCTTAAATACACGTTCTACCGTATAACTCTTTTTAGATGAGGCACTTTCTAATTCAAACGTAAAGGAAACACTTAAACTATCTTCAGCATGATTTAAAATGCCGTGCGTATTATTTGCAGCCCGCTCTACCTTCCCGTATAAAGCTAATGTCATCGCATCTAGTATAGATGATTTCCCACTTCCAGTCGGTCCAAAAATCCCAAATATTCCACCATCACAAAGAGTATCAAATTGAATCGTTTGCTTTTCTCTAAAGCTATGCAATCCTGATACTGTTAATTGAATCGGTTTCATTCACGCTCACCTTCCCCAGTACTCTCATCATCTTCATTTATAAGCTCTAGAAATAACTTAATTAGTTCTTCCTCTGGTTTTGCTCCACCTGTTTGCTTCTCATAAAATTGTGTAAACAATTGGTCTATTGGTAAATTCGCTTGCCTCGTCTCAGTAATGGTTTGATCAGTCGAAAACACCGGACGAATATGAATAAATCCAGCATGCCATTTTCTAAGTCGGTGAATCTCTTCAATTGATAAAGTTGATGTTAAATGGATTTCTAAATCAATCCAAGCAGATGCGTCACGGCCATCCTCAAGCCATTTATGGACCTGACTAATCCCTTCTGTTGCTTTCCATTTGACAAGCGGTTTTCCAGAGGAAAGTGGGATTTCTTTTATTTCAACAGGCTGATTCGGTTCAGCATCTATAATTGTAACGGATTTGGCATAACCAATTTCTGAAAAACTATAAGCCAGTGGTGAACCAGAATACCTTGTTAGAGATGTTGCCCTTTTTATCGTTTGCGGCCGATGCAGATGACCTAATGCTACATATTGTGCTGCTTCAGGCATGCTTGTCGCTGCAACTGTGTAGGCTCCACCTACTTCAATTGGTCGCTCTGAATCAGAGGAGCTTCCACCTGCCACATGTATATGACTCATTGCCATGTTCACTGTATCATTCCGAAACTGCTTGCTCATTATTGAAAATAAATCTCTAATTCTTTGATCATATTTATCTCTTAATAGCACTTCATCATGACTCTCTGATAACACTTGTTCTAGCCTTGCTTCAGAAGGATAGGCTAATGCCGCGAGCATCATCTGCTGCTGGGCGCGTGGGACATCGACTCGTAATACATCCGATGTAGGATAACCGATGAGATGGATCGAGTGATTACCAGCTAAAGGAGAAGCTGCTGAAAGTCTATCAGGGTTATCATGGTTCCCGGCGATGACAACGATTGGTCTTTTTCCATAATCCGATAATCGTGAAATTCCATCATAAAACAATTGTTCTGCAGCAGCTGGGGGATTCACTGTATCAAACGCATCACCAGCCATTAAAATCATATCTACCTCTTCTTCTTCAACAATTTTAACAAGCTCATCGATAAAATCCGCTTGTTCTAAAAGTCTGCTACGTCCTTCTAATGAACGTCCTAAATGCCAATCCGCTGTATGCAAAATCCTCAACTTTTTTCATCCCCTTTTTCACTTGTTACATAAAAACAATCTACGAAAACAGTTAAACAAATAAACATTAATTATTCATATAAATGAATGCTGTTTTCGTAAACATTGTTGCTTTTAATTTTAACTGAGTTGTCGTTTAGGCTTGTCTCCGCTACGGTACTCAGCAATAGCGGGGGTGGGTGGTGAGCCTCATAGCTCCTTGCGGCACGAACAAGCAAACTTCAGGTCATCTCCCTACGATAAGTCATCATCGATTCGCCATACGGCTCATCGTGATTCCTTTATCTCAGTCGATGCCCCTCCAGTTTGTACGTCGATGAGCAAGCCGCCTACGCTTTTCGTTCTCCTCAGCGTAAACGCTTGCGGGGTCTCACCTCTCCCACGCATGAGACCACTGAAAAAGTCTTGTTTATAGAAAAATAGAATTTATCTTACAGAGTTGACGTTCAGTTTGATTTCCGCTGCAGTACTCGCTTTCCGCGGGGTGGGTGCTGAGCCTCCTCGGCGCAAACGCCTGCGGGGTCTCAGCTCTCCCACTCATCCCGCAGGAGTCTCGCACTTCCGCTCCAATCAAACTATACGTAGGATAAGCACATTATCTATATAAGAAATAGCTAAAAGTAGATACTTATCAGAAGTCAGTATACTTTTTCAGTGGCTTCCCACGCATCCAGCAGGAGCCTCATAGCTCCAACAAATCCTTAAATAGGTTAGTGCAAAAAGCCACAATCTTTTAGAAAACAGCCTAAATGAAAGAGGTAGTAAGGAAGGCGTAAAAACGCCAATTTACTACCGTCTAACTTACATATCGAGCAAATACCCACCATCAAAAAAGTATAAATATTTTTCTTTCAATGGTCGTCGTGTAATTGCTTCGATTGCTTTCGTATATAATTCAATTTGAACTCTGTATCTTTCTTTTAATATTGGTTCTGCCTCAGTAATTCCACCTTGAAAACGTCCTGTAATTGAATCTGTTTTGTAATCGATTAGAACTAAACCATCCTCTTCTTCGATTAAACAATCAATAACCCCTTGGACTAAAACCGCTTCATCCTCTACGTCCTTGTAGATTTGCTTCGCATCTAGGGCATAGCTAAATGGAACTTCCCTAAAAACTTGTTTAGCAGACAGCAACCGTTCCCCAATAGATGTTGAAAAAAATTGTATGATTTGTTCTGAGTTTATCACATCAGCTAATTCCGACGTGAGAATTTCTTTTGAAACAAGCTCTTCTAATTTTTTGGATAGATCATGGCTCGTGATTACCTTAGCCTCAAGATTCATGTGCTGCATCACCGTATGCATCGCCGTTCCTCTTTCAGCTGCAGAGATTGATTTATTTCTCATAAAGCTTGGTCGTTCATATAAGAACGACTGTGATGTATTTATTATTTGTGAATCACTATATTCATCACGTGATTCCTTTTGCCGTTTTATCTCGGAAACTGACTGCTTAGAGCGGCTATTCGTTGCTGCGATATGTGGATAGAACCATGTTAATGCAGCATGTACATCTTCATTCTTATCACTTTCAATTGGCACTGTCTCACCGTTTGAAATAGAAGTTAATAACTCCACGTTTATTTCCTGTTGCATTGTAAGAGTTTCATTATTCTCTTCATTTTTAATGACCTCAATCGACCATTTTGATGGATGTCTAGCAATCTCAAGATTTGAACTCGCTAATCCATTATTTAATATATGGCTATCCTGATGGCGTATTAAAGCAGGACCAATCCAATCAAGATACGTTTTTGCCTTCGCTCTCTCAAAATCAGGTAATAACCATTCATTATGTGAGATGAGATTCTGCCAACTAGAAATCGTTTTTTCAGCATCTTTTAATGTCCCAAGTAAATAAAGCTTTTCTTTTGCTCGCGTTAATGCAACATAAAGAACACGCATTTCCTCGGCAAGTAATTCCATTCTCATTTTCTTTTTTAACGCAACGTACGGTAAAGTAGGATAACTTACCCGCAATTTAGGATTAATTAATTTTGTACCAAAGCCAAGCTCTTTATCTAATAAATACTTTTTATTTAAATCCATCATATTAAATTGCTTTGAGAGTCCAGCAACAAAAACAATTGGGAATTCAAGGCCTTTACTGCTATGGATTGTCATTAAGCGCACTACGTCTTCTTGTTCACCTAACGCACGGGCTGCACCTAAATCATCGCCCCGTTCTTGCATTCTTTCGATAAAACGCAAAAAGCGAAACAGTCCTCTAAAAGAAGTTGCTTCATATTGACGTGCCCGATCATAAAATGCTCGTAGATTTGCTTGCCTTTGTTTTCCACCAGGCATTCCGCCGACAAAATCAAAAAATTTGGTATCACGGTATAGCTGCCAAATTAAATCTGATACTGAACCTTGGCGAGCTAGATCTCTCCACTTTTGTAATAGTTCCGAAAACTGTCTTAGTTTTAATAATAATGTTGCATCAACTAAGGAATCGTTATTCAAGCATGCTTTAAGTGCCTCGTAGTAAGTGCCTTTCTTATCATAGGTCCGAATAATGGCTAATTGATTCGCATCTAAACCGACAATTGGTGAACGAAGCACAGATGCTAACGGAATATCTTGAAGAGGATTATCAATCACCTTCAATAATGAAACCATGATTGCTACTTCAGTTGCTTCGAAATACCCGTTTGATAGATTCGCATAAACAGGTATTCCCGCTTGCTTGAATTCATCAATAATTTGAGGTGCCCACGGCATCGAACGAAGTAAAATGACGATATCCCGATATGTGACAGGTCGAGTATCATTCATCCCTCGATCATAAATTGGAAATTGAATATCTATTAATGATTTAATTTTTCTAGCCATTACTCTTGCTTCAAGCTGAGCTGTCTCTAGTTCTTGTTCATCAAAGACTGCTGTATCATCAACTTCAGTGGCATCCTCTTCCGTTTGTGTACGATTTATGAGCAATAACTCTGCACTCATTTTAGAATCTGTCGGATACGAAGCACCTAATTTTAATTCAGCTTCATCATTGTAGATAATTTCTCCAACACGTTCACCCATAATTTGCTTAAATATATAGTTTGTCCCATCAAGAACTTCCGCACGACTGCGGAAATTTTTTGATAGGTCTATCTTAAGACCTGTGCTGTCACCATC
Source organism: Metabacillus malikii (assembly GCF_030813355.1). Lineage (GTDB taxonomy): Bacteria > Bacillota > Bacilli > Bacillales > Bacillaceae > Metabacillus > Metabacillus malikii. Next base: position 33,143 of record NZ_JAUSUD010000019.1, on the reverse strand, counting down.
TGGTGTAAATCGTTTATACTTGCTTAAAAATAAGAATGGTTCTGCTAAACGAAAACGATAAATCGATTGTTTAACATCTCCGACCATAAATAAATTCCCTGTCGCTTCTCCATCTTTCGTTACAAGCTTTAATATCGATTCCTGCACAAGATTTGTATCTTGATATTCATCGACAAGAACTTCAGTAAACTGTTGCTTATAAAACAAAGCAGCCTCACTCGGTTCATTGTTTTCGCCTCTTAATATTTGAAGGCAATAATGCTCAAGGTCAGCAAAATCAACAATTCCCTTTTCCCTTTTCTTCTCTTCATATCTTTTAGCAAATTGTTTAACGAGGATAACGAGCTTATCCATAACTGGTCCCAATTGTTCAAAGTCTTCTAAATAAGAAGAGAGACTCCTTGTAAACATCTCATCACGTAATTGTTCAATTTGCTTTTTTGCTGTGTTACGCAATGCTGTTACTTGGTCGGTTAACGCCTTATCATATTGGTCACCTTTTACCGTCTTAGCTCTAGATAATTTAAAGGAATGAATTTGCTTACTTAATTTATCCCAGGAATCTTTTACGGCAAGTAGCTCAGACACCTGCTTTAAATCATCGTCTAAGTTTTCTGCCCGTGGTGCAGGCCCTGCAGGTTGCTTCGTAATTTCTAACGCTTGAATCAGTCTATCATTTGCACCTAGGAGCTGTAGTTCAATATCTTGCAGTAAATAGCGCATGAACGGAAGTGATTGGATATCTTCTTCCTTCACTTTATACATCCCTGCCAGTTCCTCAAGCCAATCATTTGGAGAAGGATGTGAACGAGAGAAAAAGTATAGCTCACGAATAATCGTCTGTAATTCAACATCATTTCTGTCCGATGTATATCTGTCGATTAAATCAAAAAATGGCTCATTGTCCTCGCGACTATACTCCTCCTCAAATAAATCATCTAACACTTCATCGATGAGCAATTGTCCTTCCGTTTCATCTGCGATTCGAAAGCTTGGGTCAATATTTATCATGTAGTAATATTTTCTAACGACTTGTAAACAAAAAGAATGTAGTGTCGATATAGACGCCTTATTTAACAATGTTAATTGCCGACGCAAATGCAAAGAGGACGGATTTTCCTTCAACGCCTTTTCTAAAGCTTCACCGATCCGATTACGCATTTCTGCAGCCGATGCATTTGTAAAGGTCACAACGAGTAAAGAATCAACATCAACGGGGTTTTCTTTTGAAAGTATTTTCTTAATAATCCGTTCAACTAGTACAGCTGTTTTTCCAGAACCAGCTGCTGCTGCAACTAATATATCTTGTCCACTAGCGACGATCGCTTTCCATTGATCATCAGTCCATTGACTATTTTCAGGTTTCTTAATATGATTCCCCACTAAGACCGACCTCCTCTCTCATTCTTTTTATTACTTCATCGTTCTTTTCACTTTTTAAGACACGGTAATTATTTTCTTCAAGTGATTCATCAAATTGACATACTGTTTTAAACTGACAGAATGTACAAGGGAGTTTATCTTTTAACTTATACGGACTAATATCAATGTTGCCATCTGTAATACTTGTCCCTATTTTTTCAAATGTATTCCGGACATGGTTTCGTAATAATTCAAACTCTGCTTCACTAGCAATCGCTGAATTCGCACGAAAACTGCCGTCCTTTTTTAAACCAGCCGCAATGACATCAGACGATTTTCCTTCAGTTAACGTACTATCCATTAGTTGAACAGCTTCAACGTCACCGAGGAGCAGGCCTTTCATTTTAAACTTTTTAAAAATCTCTTCTTCCAACATATCTTCAGCTAGCAAAGAGTTTGCTTGAATAATCGGGTCATGGACATGAAAATAGAGGACTCCAGCAGGTGTTGCCTCTACCCCTAACCAGTCATTAGAGTTAGATATGATCACATCTAAATACGTTAACATTTGCAGTGCTAAACCATAGTAAACTTCAGTAAGCTGTACATTTTTATCGCTTGATTTATAATCGACAATTCGGAGCAATACTCCGTTTGTACCTTCTGCCTTATCAACACGGTCTATGCGCCCGACCACTTCCATCGTGCACCCATTTGGGAGTCTAAATCTAATAGGCGGTAGTTCTCCACCTTTACCAAAGCCAAGTTCAAGACCTATCGGTGAGAAACCGCTAATCTTAGCATGTTCGCTCAATATTGTTGAAGCACGAGAAACAATTTTTTGAAGCTTTCTCTTAATATAATGGAATCGATTTGAACTAAGGAGAATTTCACGTTGGAGTCTAGGTGCTAGTTTCTCAACTGCATCATATGATAATCTGTCACATTGCTCCTTCGTTAATTCTTTCCAGTCTAGCTCCATTTGCTGTAATTTATCAGATATTAATTTAAGCGCCGAGTGAAACATTTGCCCGACATCTGGTGCTTCTAATTTAAATAATTGACGCTCCTTCAGTTTCAAACCGAATGAAGCAAAATGGGAAAAGGCGCAGCTATTAAACTGTTCCATGCGCGATACACTTCCCTGAATGTGCTCACCATATAATTCACGACTAACTGTTCGTTCAAGCTTTGTTAGTTTATTTTGATAAGTTAGACTTCCAAGAACTTTTCTTGTTAACTGTTCATATTCAGACTGAATAAAGAAATTGTAAACATCCCACCAGATTGAATGAACCGGATAACCTCGTTTCCATAATTGCAACTGTGATGTTACGTATGATAACGTTACTTGTTCATTCACGATAAATGAAAGCTGATCACTTAACGCGAGCTGGTCAGGCTCATTGATTAATCTATGAGTATGAACTTGTGGAAACATTTCTTCGATTCTCTTAACGATAATCGATGGAAGTAAAGCTTTTCCTTCTTCATCGGCCATCGGATAGGAAAGATATAATTTATCCGCTGCACTTGCTAGACTCATATAAATAATGAAATTCTCATCGAGTAGCGCTTGTCTAGCTGTTGGAGCAAGCGTTACTCCTTGATAATTTAATGCTTCACGTTCATCTTCTGTCAAAATCCCTTCTTCTTTTGGTCTAGCTGGAATAACACCATCATTTGCCCCAATAATAAATGAACACTTTACATGAAAGAATCTAGACTTTTCCATATCAGCTATAAGCACTTGGTCAATTGCAGGCGGCACTAACGAGAATTTCAAAGCCTCCATGCCTGTATCAACTATTGTAGCAAAGAGTGTTAATGAGACATCCTCTGTTGCTAGAAGCTCTACAAATTCATCTAAAAGTTGTACGACTGCTTGCCAAACTTGACTGTGCTCCCTGGCTTCTAGCAAATCTCCTCTTGCTTCTGCCTCTAAGCGCGATTGTTCAATTTTTTCTGGTACGTTTAATTCCTCTAAGAAAAGAAACAATGCTTCAGCTAAATCTTGACCTGATTTACTACGCTTTAATCGTTTTTGCAATGTCAAAATCGGATGAACAACAAGTGTTTTTACATAATTTATCTTTTCCTCGATTTGCTTCTCTTCATCTGTTGCAACATAGTCTTCATCCAACGAATAAAATTTACGGTATGTCCAGCGCTCATCTTTTGTCCACCTTGATCCTTTCATTCCATGCGATAGAACATAGTTCTCTAACAAATCCATATCCTCCCGCATTTGCTGTTTATCGATTTCAAGCGGATAAAGAAGTTCAGTTTTCACTGCACGAAAAACTGATTCGTAACGCCAATTACCATTAATAACCTCTAATGTAGAACGAATGAGTTCAATGATTGGATGATTTAGCATGGAACGCTTCTGGTCAATAAAAAAGGGAATTTCGTAATCGCGAAAAACTTGTTCAATAAGGTCACGATAATCATTAGCATTTCTTATTAACAATGCAATATCTTTGTAGCGATACTGCTCTTGTCTAATAAGTGTATGAATTTGTCTTGCTATCCCCTCGATTTCTGAGCGACGGTTCGAAGCCTGAAAAATCGTAATGTTTGTCTTATCTTCAAAGATTGTAGTAGGTCGGATGTCATAATATTTCTCTAAATGCTCTAATGAAGGATTATTAGTTAAACGGTGTTGCTCGTTAAGAACAAGTGGTGGTTCTACATGTAATCCTTCTTTGTCAGCAAGCTTCGATATTTGATGGTATGTCTTCCCCGAAAGTTGAAATAGACTAAGCTCATGCGGTAAGAAATCATCATATGGTCTATCAATCGTCAAAGCAATCTTACAATTTCTTGCCTCCTTCATTAAAGAAAATACAACCTCTAGCTCTTGTGGAGTAAAGCTATGAAATCCATCAATATATATATCTGCAGATTTAATATACTCAGACTCTTGTACTTTTTCTGTAAGTAGGCGCAAATAATCCTCAGAATCAACATATTTCTGACTCAATTGAAGTTCCAGCTGCTTATACAATAACGACATGTCATGGAGTTTATCTGTTAATGACTTCTTATCTATTTCTGTTGTTGCAGATGCTAAATAATCTTCCAAGTCCTGTGGAGTTAAACAGTACCTTTTAAATTCTGTTAACATTGTTTCAAGCTGTTCAATAAATCCATTTTTGTCACTTGCCTTAGCAAAGACTTTAAATTCTTGTTTATACTGTTCTACTAATTTTCTAAGCAGCATTTGTATACCAGTACTTGAGAGATGCTGCCTTGTTATCCCGCCGGTTTCCTGTAACACCCGCCATGCCAATCGGCTAAAACTAAACGTCTGAGCACGAATCATACCGCCAACTTCTGCTGAGCGGATGAGTTCAAATTCAGCACCAAAGGTCATTTGATCAGGGACAAGGTATATAATCGGACGGCCGATCGGTTTGTCCTGTAGTCGTTGTCTTATTTCATTAATGATATTTGTTGTTTTTCCGCTTCCAGATCGTCCTAGAATAAATTGGATACTCACGTTTATTCCTCACTAACATTTATAGTTAAAAAGCATATATTATTTAAGATTACTACTGAAAAAGTAGCTAAAAAGCATCATCAAATTAATAATTTCGTTGCCACAATATTGTTCATTACTCCTATTTTACTTCACTTTTCTTGCAAATACCATTTATCAACATGTGGCAACTTTTGTATTTGACTAACATTTAAAGGGATTTTTTAAAGTTGATGATTAGGGAGGGAGACTAATGAATTATCGCTTCATCGTCATTTTTTTCTGGATTGCATCTGTATGTGTCGCAAGCAATATCTATCTATTCATACCGATTTATGATGCCATATCTAAGGGGATATCTCTTTCCTATAACGAGGTTGTCTTTTCTAGTACATTATTTACAAGTTGTTATGCTTGTGGATTACTAAGTTTTGGACCATTATCAGAAAAGTTCTCTCCAAAATGGATATTAATCATTGGGATGATTACGTCTAGTTTGTTCACGTTCATGATTAGCTTATCCTTCTCTTTATCTAGCTTTTACATGTTTAGAGCACTACAAGGATTATTGTTAGGCTCGTTTGCACCTGTCGCATATAGTCTTTGCTTTCAATTGTTTGACCCGAAAAGACGTACTTTTCTTATTGCAATCATTAATATGGGCTTTTTAATGGCCGGTATTATTGGTCAGCTTATTAGTAGTTATTTTGTCTCATACTATGATTGGAAAGCTATCTTTTATTTCTTCACTATTTTATACACACTTATTGCACTTATTAGTTTTTTTCTCCTACCCGGTAATGCAGCAAATCAATATTTCAGAGAGGAAATCGAAACAACAATTCGCAAACCACTTCTACAACGACCAGTAATACTAGGTCTATGTCTCACATTTTTCACACTCATGTCGTTTGTGTCATTTTATGATAGTTTATCCAGACATTTTACAGGACATGAACAAGCGCTCTTTTTGGCAAGATGTATCGGGCTAATCGGCACACCACTTTCACTGTTTTCCGGACAATGGCTTAAAAGGTATCCATCGAGACAGATGATTATAATTTGTTTGGTAATTATGAGTGTTTCATATATTTCGATGTTTATCTTCTCTACTTTTAACATGATTACGTTTCTATCAATTATCTTCGTGGCAAGCCTTTCTGTTTTAATTCCCTCACTTATTACTTTCATAGGTGAAGCCGCTGCTCATAAGCGAGCGACAGCTATTTCATTTTATTCGTTCACTTTACTTGTAGGCGCTAGCATCGGTCCATTACTCGCGAATTACCTTCAGTTTCAAACAATTCTAATTGTATTTATACTGTTATTTCTTTTCTTTATTTGGCTTTTTTCAATGCATAAATAAAAACTAGGAATAGCTCTGCACATATCCACTCTTATCTATGTAAAAATTTCTCAAAAAGCCTAACATATAATTTGAGGGTGAATCATATATGCGTCTAATTAATTTAACAGACACACACTAAATCACCCTCATTGTTTTTCGCCAACTCTGCCAATAACATTATCAATATGAACTAACCCAAAATGACGACTATCTCTACTTTGAAGTCGATTATCACCGATAACAAATAGGTATCCCTTTGGTATTTTCGTTTTATTTGTTATTTCTTCCAGTGTGAAATTACCTGTCAGTTTCGTTCCATTTTCTTTCTCTTTATTGGATAAAAACGGTTCGTTAACCGCTGTACCATTAACATATAGTTGGTCGTCTTCATAATGAATCTCATCACCTGGTAAACCTATTACTCTTTTCACATATGTCTTATCACTAGTAGGAAGTTGAAATAATATTACATCAAACCTTTTTACCGAGTGGAAATATAAGCCAAACTTATTGATTGATAGTAATTTGCCTTCTTCAAATGTTGGCTGCATCGAAACGCCTTCAACCTCATATTCCACAAACATAAGGTTCTTCATTGTTATCACCGATAGAAAGATAATAATCGCAATAAAAGCAATCCCTCTCTTTTTCATCATATCCTCCTAAAATAATCATTAGTCCCTACCCCTTGAGACCATTGTTGTATTAAGGCGTTTCTCTACTCGTTTCCCAAAAAACCATAATAGAAATATAACAAATGCTACGACTACTGCTCTAACAGGCTGCGTGATGAGGGCATGTAAATCTTGACCGATAAAACTCACCATAAATATCATCACAAATTTCCCTGTAAGAACAGCCAAGATAAACTGCCAATAACCTATTTTAGAAAGTCCAGCAACTACATTAATTGCAGCTGAAGGCGTAAATGGAAAACATAGTATTAAAAATAATGGACTAAACCCTCTTCGTTCAATCCAAACTAATAATCTCCGAAACGTTTTTTTATCTTTTAGTCGTTTAATCAACTTCCAATTTCCAAGTCTTCTCATTATAAAGAAAACGATTATTGAACCTGTGCAGGCACCTATCCAGGAAAGGAGGAAGCCAAACCATAAGCCAAAAGAGTTTACATTAGCCACAATAAATATAACTAGTGGCAAAAACGGAAAAAAAGCTTCAAGAAGAGGTAACAAAATGGCAAAAAACGGGCCAAATGAACGATATGTCTCAAATAATTGCATTAATTGTTCGATCGTAAAAAAATCCTGCATTGTCTCTTTGTTCATTTTTTGCTCCTTACTAATCCTTACATCTTTTATTTTACACATTCCTAAACAGAACATAAAGTTCCTATAAAAAAACTTTTTCGTAAGTCTCATCATTTTTATTCTAAAATGCGTTTTTGAAAACATTGATACTTTTTTATTTTGGATTGTTGCAGGCATGAGTACTCACGGGTAGCAGGGCGTCAGGTGAGCAGTAGTGATAAAAAAGGCTACAAAGACCTTTGAAATATACTAAAGGTGTTTAAACTACTTGAAATAACTGTTTTAATTGTGTAAAATAAATAAGAACACACGTTCTATAATTGGAGGGGCATTATATGACGAGAATACCTTCTGACATTCGTGATATCATAGAATTAGCGATTTACCTGCCTATGACCATTTCCATTTTCAATAGAGATTTAATGGTGATTAAAAACAGTCCGTTCAAATTACACCAACCATACTTATCACTAGTAGAAGAAGCATTGAAGTTGGCACAAAAAGATTTGGCTCATATAAAACGTAAGCTTCATAACGAAAATGTAAAAGTACACGAGATAGAACGCGATGAAGCCTTTACTTTATACGCCTTCATATACAATGGTTATGAAGAGAAACATAATTATTTCAACCCACGAATTCGAAACAAAGTGATTGAAATAATGGAGGATTATTTATTTAAACCTCATAAATAAAGGTTCTTAATACCATATTAGCCTTAATTCCAATAAAATAACCCTGTATTGCCTTTGATAAGTGCATCATGAAAAGTTTATATTTAATATACATACTGATTGTGTTGATTTTGTTGAAAAACTAAAAAAGGGCGACTCTACACTGTCCCTCTACTCCAAACAAGTTAAAAAATTCCTTTTATATAACTTGTTTGAGGTGTCTGACTGTGTCATTTTGAGCCACCCTCATTTTTATAAATACTTTTTAATTTCTCTTATGAATTGTGCATATATTTGATTATACTTTTCATCTTCACTTGACATTAAAATCTTGTCCATCTTCCTCTGCTCCTGCTCGATTCGAGTCGTCATCAGGGTTCGAAGCTGTGCTGTTCGGTGAAACTGCTTCTCAAAGGAACCTATTGAAATATTTAATAAATATTCTTCGTCATTAGAAAATGTTACGATAGTTTGATTATCAGTAGTTTTTTCATGGTGTTTTATGTGCGAGTGTGAGAGCCATATACAGTTTTTTCGTGTTGAGGAGGTCGTGGGGAAAAAATAAATCATATTCGCCGGATCAACCATGATTGGCGACTTATGTGTAACACCCATTACAGCTTTAGTCCCAGATTTACGTCCGATATAACTGCTTCCAAAATATCGGCAGCTATTATCCATGATTTTAAGTGGGCGTGATTCAATAGTGAATTTCTCATCCGTTTCAAGAATTGTTGTGCTTAAACCATCCTCAGAAGGTAATAAAGCCATGGTCAAACGATTAATAATATAGTCCTTCTTTTCTAGGGATACCATAAAGTTCACCTCATTTATCATAATTAATAGGAATATTTTACGTTCTATAATTTAGCACATTTCCCTATTTTTTTCTATAAATTAACAAATAATATACAATAAAATGACATTTTTTACATATAGGTAAAAAATGTCATTTTATTAACGATTTATTAAAATCTATTAACGCGCACCCTCATATCGAATATATCTAGGAAATTCAGCAAACATTATACACATATTATGACAGCTTCTTATATATTCATGTCTCAAGGAATTATGACGCTTAAATTTTTTAAAAATTTCTACTATTTAGTTGATTTTCATCCCATTTTTCCATACAATATAAAAAAGGCATCAGGGGTGATATTCATGAAGAATAAAAAGTCGTCTTACACTGAGATCATGAAATCCCGCAATACAATGAATCACGTTCCATCCGAGCATCCTGTACTAGACATGTATATCCAAATGGTTTTAGACGAAGCGTTGTTTATCAGGAAAAAGTCGTTGCTAGAAGAACGTATCAATGATGCACTTGACACAAAGAACAAACAATTATTTATGAAATTATCTAAAGAATACAGAGCACTACGTAAATTAGGATAAAGGCTGCCATTATGGCGGTCTTTATTTTTTTGCTTTTACCTGATGATCGCTTACAAGAATACACAAAAACTTGAATCTCTTTGCAATAACTACTAGTTAATGAGTGTATATTGAGAGAAGTAAAGAAAACTAAAACAACATAACTAAGAAATGAAGTATGGCATAGAATGGTATACAATAATTTTGTTACGTAGTTCTATTCAAACACTTTTATTCTATGTTTGTTTCTTAACTAATATGACATTAATGACCATGGTTGAGTAAACATAAAGCTAAAGAGGGTAATCCAAAAGGCAGTCTCCCTTTTGAATTACCCTCTTTTATTAATCATTCTTATTACTTTCAAGGTCCTCTTCTATATATACTATCCGTTCAAGCATAGTTGGATGTGTATAACGGAAAATCTTCACTAATGACGGTGGATTTACCTGACTTAGACCTGCTTTTGACAATTTTTGAAACGAGCTAATTGCAGCCTGATGATCACCGGTCATATTGATCGCATACATATCAGCACTCTTCTCCTGATACCTTGCAACAGTATTCGCTAACGGGTTAGAAGCAACTGTCAGCATGCCTAGCAACATTAGAAATAATGGGAATCCAGCCAAGTCCTTCATTGAGCTTATACGCAATAAAGAACCACTACGGCTAATTATTTTCCTCATCAACAAATGGATTAAGTAAAGCCCAATTAGACTTAATAATAAATATCCCGCGATACCAATATAAATATGCTTCATCACATAATGCCCCATCTCATGTGCCATGATGAAGAGAATCTCATCATCATCCAATTGATTCAACGTGGTATCCCATAATACGATCCTTGAATTTGAACCGATTCCTGTTACATAAGCGTTAAGTGAGTTTGTTTTTTCAGACATATTTACTTCATAGACATGATTTGCCGGAATGTCTGCTTTATCAGCTAGAGCTAATATTTTTTCCTCTAACTGTTTATTTTGTAAAGGATAAAAGTCATTGTAAAGAGGATCTATTATTACCGGCTGGACAAACATTAAAAACAGTGAAAAAGGTATTGAAAGAAGCCAAGCGTACAGCCACCATCTTTTCTCAAACTTTTTGATTAACCAATATAGGACAACAATTATAACGGTCATAAGTAAATAATTCACCCAAAAGTCTATGATTTCATCCTTCATCCAAGAAGAAAATGATTGGGTTGTTATTTGATAGGTTTTCGAAATTTTATATCCTATCCAATTCACTGGAAATGAAACAAAGGTGACGAATAAAGACAACCAGAAAAAATAAATTGCTGATTGTAAACTAAAAAAACGTGAAGTAGCACTTGCCCACTCTTTCATCTTTTTTGATAGGCCAGTTATAAGACATACAAACAGTAAAAACCATTCAAAAGGGATCGTCACAAAGTATAAGAAATTACGGATCGTAGAATACTCTTGTGATAATATTAATTCTCTACCTGACATAAACGTCTTTGGATCTGCTGAAGTTCCTTCATAAGGAGCAGGTATCCCGGAACCAGAGAAAATAAACAAATACCAATAAACAATCAGTCCATAGATGAAATAGAAAAAAATTGAACGTGTTAACCATTTCCTCATTTGAAGTCCTCCTTAAACAAGCTCTTAATTCTAGTGTAATGTCAAGCTTGTTTAATTAGAACTGAATGGGAAATTTCCTATTTAAACAATCAATATAACACTATACAAAGAGCAGGCTATATAATACAAGCGTACCAATTGACCCCATTACAACTACGATGACATTAGCCCCTGTAAAGGCAATAAGAGTTGCAGCGATAGCACCGATAATTCCAAAAAATACATCATCACTTATTAAAAATATTCCCGGAACAATAAGTGCCCCTAGTGTTGCGTATGGTACATTCTTTAAAACATTCTGGACAAAAACTGGCAATTTTAATTGACTTAACGCAACAAGAGGAATCATTCTTGGAATATATGTAACCAATCCCATTCCAATAATCATGAGCAATACTAACTTATCCATTCTCGCGCTTCCTTTCATATTTCATATAAAACCATTCGACAGCAACAGCAGAAATTAATGTAGACAACACGATCGACCATCCGGTTGAAATACGTCCTGTTGCATAAAAAATCGAATTAAATACTGCAGCCAACACCGCTAAATAAAGAACCTTCCGCTGCTTTTTTAACGAGGGTACTAATAGTCCGATAAACATTGCATAAAGCGCGATGCTCATACTTTCTTGTAACGTTGATGGCAAACTTGCCCCAATGATATATCCAATTCCAGAATTAATCACCCAGGATGCATACGCAATAAGCATTAGTCCAAATAAATAACTCGCATTGACTGTTCCGTCTTTCATCGATGCAACTGAAAATGTTTCATCAGTAAGCCCAAACGAATATAGAGCCTTCTTCCAAATCGATTCATCTTCTACCTTTTCACTTAAAGAAGCAGACATTAAGAAGTGGCGGATATTCACAATAAAAGTTGTGAATATGATTTCAATTACTCCTGTACCTGCTGTAATTAAGCTTAATGCGATATATTGAGAAGCGCCGGCATAGACAATTAAACTCATTAAAACCGTTTCATATAGTTGTAGACCCGTTGATTTAGCTAGCAGCCCAAACGTGATTGCAACTGGAAGGTATCCTATCGCGATACTAATTCCACCTTGCATTCCTTGGAGAAAATCAGACTGCTTTTTTAAAGTTGTTGTTGCCACTTGATGTTGCCTCCTTAAACTAAAACATTATGAATAATAAATAATTAAATATAAGCTTGATTTCTGCATAGTATCGTTTGCATATGTATGAGTATGGTTTGCTATAAACTTCATCGCATCACCTTTTTGTAATATGTACTTATCCGCATTAATCGTTAACGTTGCTTCTCCCTCACAGATTAGAACATATTCCTCAATATGGCCGTGGTGACGACTAGATGTATGAACACATCCAGGCAGTAACTCAATATAATAAATTTCAAATTGCTTAGATGAATCAAACGGAAAATAAGGGAACACTTGATAAAGTTCATTATCCTCTGTTAAAGGCTCTTTTTCTCCTAATCTTACAACTGAAACAGTCGGTACAGACTCCTCAACTAAAGATGAAAATGATACCTGCAGTCCATTAGCGATTTTCCATAACGTATTCACTGTTGGACTTGATTCACCTTTTTCAATTTGTGAGAGCATTCCTTTACTAACACCTGTAACATTAGCTAACTGGTCATAGCTATACCCACGTAATTTCCGGATATTTCTTAAATTTTCAGCGATTTGCATTTGGATTGAATTCATCGTATCCACCTCTGCTCGACTTGTATAATATATTATATATTTGTATTTTTTATTATACAACCCTATTAGATATAACAAATCGATACTTTTAAGGACAAGCTCATGCTATAATAAAAAAATAGAATGAAAGAAGCTAACATGTTCAATGAGAAATTTGGAGGTAATGTATATGAATAAGCGATGGTCGATCGAGGAAATTAATAAATTTGTCTCAACTCAATCTGAGAGTAAATTATTATCAACTGAATATCATGGATTTTCACAAAAGCTACTCTTTAAATGTGCCTGTGGCAATAATTTTGAAAAAACATTTACAAAATTTAAAAATAAAAACCAACGTAAATGTGAAGTTTGCCAACCATTAAAACCGCGATAAAGTTCAGATAACAAAAAACTAGCCTCCTACCGATTCCGATAAGAGACTAGTTATTTAAATTAATAATGCTTTGTCTGATAAAGAGCTATCTGATTTTATCTTCGCAAACTCTTCAAGCAATGAATTGACGGTCAATCCCTGCTTTTGTTTTCCTTCTGCTTCAAATACAATATTGCCTTTATCCATCATGATTAGACGATTACCTAAATCAACAGCCTGTTGCATATTATGGGTAATCATTAAAGTTGTTAACTTTCCGCTTTCAACTAACTTTTTTGTTAAATTCGTGATCAATTCTGCACGTGATGGATCAAGTGCTGCTGTATGTTCATCCAAAAGCAATATATCGGGCTTTGTAAATGTTGCCATTAATAGGGATAATGCTTGGCGTTCTCCCCCTGATAATAAACCAACTTTTGCCGTTACGCGGTTTTCTAAGCCTAAACCTAACAACTCAAGCTGCTCTTTAAAAAACACCTTCCTTTTCGCAGTAACACCTGGTTTAAGCGTGCGCTGCTGCACTCTTGAATAAGCAATTGCTAAATTTTCCTCAATTGAAAGTGTTGGAGCGGTACCTGCCATTGGATCCTGAAAGACACGACCGATATAACGTGAACGCTTATATTCCTTCACATCATTCATTAGCTTTGATTTAATCCGCACTTCCCCATCATCAGGTATAATCCGACCTGCAATAACATTTAAAAGAGTTGATTTTCCAGCTCCATTACTCCCGATAACGGTAACAAAATCTCCCTCTTTTAAAGTTAATGACAAGTTATTTAATGCAATTTTTTCATCAACAGACCCTTCATTAAATACCTTATATATTTGGTTTAGCTGCAGCATAGTCTCCACCCCGCTTTCTGCGTAAATTTTTCTTTCGTTTAACTTTTTGCTTATCAATGATTTGCGGGATAATTAACGCACCAATTACGATACAAGCTGTTATTAATTTCATATCACCTGTTTCAAACAAGTTAAATCGTAATGCAATCGCAACAATTAGTCGATAAATAATTGCACCAACGATTACTGCTAAAATTGCACGGGTAATTGTTTTTGTACCGACAATTGCTTCACCAATTATGACAGATGCTAAGCCGATGACGATCATCCCAATTCCCATCCCGACATCACTAAATCCGTTGTATTGGCCAATAAATGCCCCGGAAAAGGCTACAAGTCCGTTCGATAAACCTAAACCAATGATTTTCAACATATCTGTGTTTGCTGAAAAACTCGTAATCATGTTTTGGTTATCACCGACAGCTCTTATTGCAAGTCCGAGTTCAGTTTTCAAAAATAGTCCTAATACATACTTTATAACAATAATTAAGATGAGCATTGTTATAAGAACTGACCATGTTTTTGGAATGAAACCCTCTAATCCTATCGCTAGAAATAACTTTTCAAGCCCGCTATCGATACCTAACGTATTCCAAAACTCGAGCAACTTTGTAAATACCGTTTCTTCTTGTAGCAACGGTACATTTGATTTCCCCATAATTCTTAAATTAATAGAATACAAGGCAATCATCATTAAAATACCTGATAGTAATGGATTAATATTCCCCTTTGTATGGAGGATACCTGTCATACACCCGGCAAGAAACCCGACAACTAAGGCAATAAGGGTAGCCAGAAAAGGGTTCGTGCCATTTACGATTAAAATTGCACTAACCGCAGCTCCTGTTACAAAGCTACCGTCAACTGTTAAATCTGGAAAGTCTAATATTCGAAATGATAAGTATACTCCAAGAGCCATAATCGCATAAATTAACCCTGACTCAAATGACGCAAATATCGCTGTAAACATAGCTTCTCACCTTTATTCAATTATTTCTGCATCTTGTTTCCATTCTTCTTTTATCTCAATTCCCATATTTTCAGCAGCTTTTGCATTGATTTGAAGTTTTAAATTTTGCGGGTATTGAACGGGAACTTCTTCAACATTTTTCTCACCTTTTAAAATCTCGACAGCCATTTCTCCTGCTTCATAGCCAATATCGTAGTAATCAAATCCATACGCGGCAAACCCACCCTTTGCTACTGAATCTAACTCTCCGACAAATAATGGGATATCTTGCTCTTCGGCTACACCAATAACAGATTCAAGGGCAGACACAACAGTATTGTCCGTGATGATATAAATTGAATCCACCTTACCAATAAGAGATTCTGTAGCCTGTTTTACCTCAGCTGTCGTTGACACTGCTGCTTCGACTACTGATAAATCAGTACCTTCCATAGCTTTCTTAACTAAATCTACTTGAGCTATAGAATTTTGTTCACCTGAATTGTAAATCATACCTACTTTTTTCCCATCAAAGTTGTCAGATATAAATTTCACAGTATTCGGAATTGCATCTGGATGAGTATCGGTTGTTCCTGTAATATTTGCTCCTGGCTCTTCGAAACTTTTAACTAAACTTGCTCCAATTGGGTCTGTTACAGATGTAAATACGATCGGGATATCTGCTGTTGCATTTAAAGCGCTTTGAGCACTCGGTGTAGAATTTGCAAATATTAAGTCTACTCCATCTCCTACGAAGTTATTTGCAATCGTTAAACTATTATTAGGGTCATTTTGTGCATTTTGTTCATCAAATTCTACATTTAATCCACTATCTTTTAATGCAGCCTTAAAACCGTCTGTTGCAGAGTCCAATGATGGATGTTCAACTATCTGTGTAATCCCAACTGTATACTTTTTGCCCTCAGAACCTTCCTTACTACCTTCTGATGAACTTTCATTACTACCACATCCTGCTAGTGCGATAAAACTTGCTAGCATTACACTTGCTCCTATTTTCCAATTCTTTTTCTTCATGTTGTTATCCCCCTTTTAGTACTGTTGTCCTGTTATGCTTTTACGCTTTTATTGATTAAATTATACAGAAATATAAAAATAGTTCAATATTTTTTGAATATTTTAATAACAGAAAATGCATAATTATTCGATCACGACCCTTGTTAACAAAGTGAAAACACAGATATTTCCTTATTTCTCTGCATTTTGCTTTGTTGAGTTAATCGATAGGAATTAACTCTATTAAAATACTATTCCTATAAAATTTGCTCTTTTAATCTGTTAGTCAATACTTTTCCTGCTTTATTCTTTGGTAATTCCTTTAGAAAGTGAATAGCACTAGGAAGCTTATAGTTTGCTAACAATCCTTTACAATAGTTTCGTAACATTTCCTCTGTTAGCTTTTTGTTTTTCACTACTACAAAGCAATGAATCTTTTCACCATATGCTAAATCAGGTATACCTATTACAATTGCTTCTAATACATCCTTATGACTATATAGAATCTCTTCTATCTCTCTTGGGTACACTTTGACCCCAGCAATAGTAATCGATTCCTTTTTTCGGCCGACAATGAAAAAATAGCCATCTTCATCTTTCTTAGCTAAGTCTCCTGTATACAGCCAGCCATTACGAATTGTTCGTTTTGTCTCTTCAGGAAAATTATAATACCCCTTCATGACATTCGGTCCTTTGACAATGAGTTCACCTATATGATTGGGCAGAACCTCTTCACAAAATTCATTCACAATCTTAATTTCAACATTTGAAGTACATTGACCTATCGACCCATGTTTGCGTTGCTGATCCAATCGATTAAAGCAAGTCACAGCTGTAGCCTCTGCTAAACCATATCCTTCAGAAATCATAGCATTGAAGTTTTTTTCAAACTCTCTTAGTAACGCAATAGGCATGGAAGCACCACCTGAAATACATAACCTCAATGATTTAAAATCTTTATTATTTGAATCTTTGAATTGTAACAGATGATTATACATTGTTGGTATACCAACAAATATCGTGGCTTGATACGTATTAACCAATTGAAAAATTTCTGACGGGCTGAACCTCGGTAAAATCACTACCGTCGCACCACTAAGTAACGGAGCATTCAAGGCTACAGTTAAACAAAAGTTATGAAACATTGGTAAAGCGGTGACTACAATGTCATCATTTGTCATTCGCAAAGATTGCGAAGTACTAGCAGCATTACAAAGTAAATTTTTATGTGTTAACATAACCCCTTTTTGCTTACTTGTAGTACCTGATGTATAGAGAATAGATGCTATGTCATCCTCATCTAAGTTTGGACCTATATAATTTGGTGTTCCTTTCGACAATAAATCTGAAAACGTTTTCATTTTATCGTATATAATGAATGCTTTTCTATCCGCATATGGCCTCCTTCCTTGTGATGTTTCACAAACAATTATCTTTTCAAGTTGTTGCAGCTGATAGTCGATTCTTTCAAAGGTTGGTATTAATAAATCGTTTGTAATCACACATTTCACATCACCATTATTCAGCAAATACACGAGTTCATTTGGTGTAAAAACAGGGTTAATTGGAATAATCTTCATTCCAGCACGAATAGCACCATAAAAAGAAATGATAAAATGTGGAGAGTTACCAAGAATTAAACCAACATGGTCACCCTTTTCCAAGCCGAGCGCTATCAATCCTGAGGCAAACTGATTTATTTTTTGTTCTAATTGATTATATGTAATATGTTCCTGTTCAATTATAAATGCCGTTTTATCCCCGTAATTCTTAACTACTTGTGAAAACTGCGAAGATAAATCCATTCTTCCACCCCTTTTGCTATTCATCGATTATGATGCATGCCACTTTTATCCATTACTGTTTCATTATATGAGAGAATTTTTATATTTTCAATTACATGGAAAGGATTCCATAAATAAGAAAACTGCCTTTAGGTATCAACATCAACCATAAAGACAGCATTCTTTTTATTAATAAGGCCGTTTTCGTAAGCATAGTTGCTTTTTACTTAGCTGGCGGTATGAGTGGGAACTCTTGCAGTACTCATTTTCAGTGGGGTATGCAACAATCTATTAGAAAAGAGGTTGGGACATAACTAAAACAACTTAGTTAAATACAACCATTGTTATTAGGGGTTCTATGCTACAAATTCTGTACAGGTTGATTGGAGCTGATTGCGAGACTCCTGAGGATGCGTGGGGGAAGTGAGACCCCACAGCCGTTTGCGCCGAGAAGTTCGAAAAGCGTAGGCGGCTTGCCCATCGACGTACAAACTGGAGAAGCATCGACTAAAGATTTAGGAATCACGATGAGACCTTGGACGAATCGATGATGACTTATCGTAGGGAGGTGACCTGAAGTTTGTTAACAGGTAGCCGCCGAAACTAGACAATGCTCAGCACCCACCCCGCGGAAAGCGAGTACTCGTGCTGCAATCAACCAGAACGTTTCCCCTATAAAAACAACACGAAGATTATATTGAAATCTCAAATGGTTCGGATTTTCCTTGTATTTAAAAACCTTCTGGCCCAGCTCATTAATAAAGTAAACTTAAGAAATCATTTTTCTCAATTTGTCCAAAGTATTTTTTCACATCAATATCTTGAAGTACCTTCTCAAGGTCTTGTCTCTCATATCGAGTGCCTATTAAGGCTTTTTCAACTTCCTCAACATCACCGACACCAAAAAAGTCTCCATAAATTTTACAATTTTCAATTATTCCTTTTTGGACCTCTAATCGAATATCGATTTGCCCAACTGGAAAACGATGAGAATGTTGGTAATTAAATTTAGGTGACTTCCCATAGTTCCAATCCCAGTTTTGATAACGCTCTTTAGAGATTTCATTAATCTTTTCCCAATCTTCTTTTGTTAGTTCATAAGTTGGAATACTTTCTTCTCCATCAAATATATACTGAAGGAGCAGCTTACGGAATTGTTCAATTGTTATCTTCTCTTCTAAATATTCACTTATATTGGCGACACGACTACGTATCGATTTAATTCCTTTTGATTCAATTTTATCCTTCTTAACCTTTAATGCAGATACAACACTTTCGATTTCTGAATCAAATAATAAGGTGCCATGTGAAAACATTCGTCCTCGTGTTGAATATTGTGCATTCCCGGAGACCTTTCTGCCATCCTCTGCAATCAGATCATTACGTCCGCTCATTTCAACATTAACTCCAAGCTTTTTAAGTGCCTTAACAACAGGCTCAGTAAATTTTTTAAAGTTATGAAAACTTTCACCATCATCTTTTGTAATAAAGCTAAAGTTTAAATTCCCTTTATCATGGTAAACTGCGCCGCCACCAGATAATCTCCTCACAACATGAATATGATTTTCTTCTACATATGAAGTATTAATTTCTTCAATTGTATTTTGGTTTTTTCCAATAATGATTGAAGGTTCATTTATGTAAAACAGCAAATAAGTTTCATCAGGATTAAGATGTCTTACTGCATACTCCTCAATAGCTAAATTAATTCTTGGATCTGTAATTCCATTATTATCAATAAATTTCATGTATAAGTCCTCCGTTATAATTCGCACCATTCAAATCCAGTGCGGGCAAGTGTCACTTGTCCTTTGAAATAATCTTTTGCATCCTTCACTAGCATTTCATGATCACCGTAATGTGGCAAGTGTGTTAGAAGTAAATGCTTTACTCCTGCCTTCTCTGCAATGTTTGCTGCCTCAACACTTGTCATATGACCAGCATTTGTCCCATCCTGATTACTATAAAAACTCGATTCTGAGATTAATAAATCAGCGCCCTTTGAAAAAGTAATAAATTCGTCTTGATAACTTGAGTCTGCTGTATATACAACTGTAGAATGACCATTGGTAATCCGCATCGCAAAGCATGGGACTGGATGAATTGTTTTTAAAAATGTAATCGTAAAGGGTCCTAATGTTAGTGACTCATTTGGTTCATATTTTAAACCCTTAGTTGCCTCCTTATATGTTAGCTTGTCAAATGCGTTTCTGTCTAAAGTATGTCCGTATATAGGTAAAGGTGTCCGGACTTCTTTAATAAAAGAGAGAACGTGTCGCGCAAATTGTAGTGGTCCGATGTCAGCGATATGGTCATGATGATAGTGAGATAAAATAACTGAATCCAACTCTTCAATAGCAATTGTTTCTTGTAATTTTGATAGGACCGCACTACCACAATCAATTAACATGCGATAATTACCTTCTTCAAGTAAATATCCTGAAGTTGCTTCATTTACAGCAGGAAACCCGCCCCAAAAGCCGATAACTCTTAGTTTCATTACCTCACCCTTTCCAAAGCAACAAAATTTACGAAAATAACCTTCTTTATTAATATCTCCATTTTACTAAAGGACTATGAAAATTACACGTAAGGACACATAAGATTCGAAATATATATCCCTCTGTAATAAAACAGATATTGATTTATATTAACTGTTATATTACAATGTAAGTACACTACTACATTGGAGGTTTGCAAAATGTTAATAAAAATAACTGATTTTTTCAGAAACTTACCAAAAAAACAATGTAAAGAATGCGGCAATGAAATGGAAGAGCAGCATGAGTGCTATAGTCATACATGCAATAGTTGTATAGAACAATTGCAAACTATTAGTAAGTAATATTATAAAATGTTCTTATTATATTTATAGATTAAGATGTAAAAGGGTGACTTAAAATGGCAGACTCTAAATATCCAAGTTATAGTTCCATAACTATACATGGTATTTAAGAGTCAAGGCCTTTTTAAGTCACCCTATTTAATCCTATTAAGATGTCGCTACTAGCTTTGAATTTACTAAAGTAGATTCACGTATAGCTAAAGTAGCTGTAAATTCATGCGTTTCTCTAGAACGGTATTGTTTCTTATGTATCTTATCAACGATAACATCAATTGCTTTTGCAGCCATTGTTTCAACGGGTTGGATAACTGTTGTAATCATCGGATCCATCAATTCGGTTATTTCCATATTATCAAATCCGACGACAGCTAAATCTTGAGGTATGACCCAACCGTGTCTTTTTGCCTCGGATATGATTCCTGCTGCAACAGAGTCACTACCAGTGAAAATGGCTGTTGGCGAATTACAGTTATGATATAGTTGATGAAAGATATTTTTACCATCACTTATACTTGAGACATGTTGAAAGTAATCCTCCCTATGTATCGATAGACCGGCTTCTGCAAGAGCTCTTTTAAAACCAGTCTCTCTTGCCTGTAACGTTACTTTATCAGTCCCATTTGTACAATAGGCGATTTTACGATGTCCACTTTCAATTAAATGTTTTGCTATTGTATAGCCACTTTTCATTTGATTCATAAAAACCATTGGAACTTCAACATTCTCAATAATTTCGTTACAAAGCACAATAGGTCCATAATCTAAATGTGCATCGATTATTTTCCAATCATTTTCACAGGATGTCATGATGACACCATCAACCTGTTTTGTTTTAAGAAGGTCTAAATAAGTTCTCTCCTTTTTGTCTGAATACTGTGTTTGGCAAATAATTAATTGATAGTTTTTTTCAGACGCTGCAATTTCTAGCCTTTCAATAAGTTGACTAAAAAAAGGTGTCGAGATTTTCGGAATAAGGACCGCAATAATACCAGTCTTACGATTTCGCAAACTTCTTGCAGAAGAATTTGGCACATACCCCAAGTGCTCCATCGCCTCTATAACAAGTTTCCTTTTTTCTTCTGAAACGTAAGGATGGTTATTCAATACTCTTGACACAGTTGTTCTGGATAAACCCGCTAGTTTTGCGACATCTTCAATGGTAGACAAAATTTCTCCCTCCCCTTAGGCTCTATATTGCCCACCTTGTTTGACACTTGGAAACGTTTTCAGTTTTGATTATATGGGAAGACGAATGAAATTTCAATCCTTTTTTGTATTGATTGATTACAGAAACCACAAAATCTAAATAACCTCCTTTTAGGTAAATGTGTGAATTAATTGATTTACCATTTTGAAGATTGTCTTGTTATAATTATATAGTCTTAAAAAAACAAGAAGTTTTCAATTATAATCTAAGGCACTAATCTAATAAAATGTATTTTTTTATCCTAAATTTAGAAAGGATTGGTTAGAGCCGATGTACGAGTCTCCTGTGAATGCGAGTACACGTGATGCAACTAACCAAGGACGACGTGTTTAATACCTCAGTCTATTCTAAAAATCTAGTACTACAATGAAAATATAATGTATAATATGAAGAACATATAGATGCAATAAGATTGGGGGATAAACGATTAAATGGGAAACTATTTAAGACTTATATTTGGAATAGTACTCACTGTGTTTGGACTTGTCATGACAGGTGGAGTGTTAGTAGGGATTTCAGATGGAGATAGCACCTTTGCTTCGGATTTTGGTCCATGGTTAATCCTTGGCTTCGTCCCTTTAGCAGTAGGTATCGGTTTAATTATTTCATTTATTAAAAAGAAAAACCATAAAAAAACACAACAAATTGAAAACAGACTGTTAAAATTTGCACAGAAAAACAATGGTCATATTACAGCAGCAGAATTAGCAATGGAAACCTCATTAAATTTTAAACAAGCAGAAACAATACTAGAGGATTTTGTTAAGCAAGGTATTGCCACTCGTAAAATATCTGATAGCGGAATATTTGTCTATCAATTCCCAATGGTATCGGATAGTGAAAAATCTAATGCAAAAGGTATATACGAACTATAAAAACAAGGGTGACTCCAAACACGAGTCACCCTTAGTTTTTACTTATTTAAATGTTTCATTACAACAGTTGCTAAGCAGTCAATAAACTCAGGCTGTGCATTAGGCATTGCAGGTCGATAATAATTGGCACCTAATTCATCTGTTACAACCTTACACTCATAATCATTATCATATAAGACTTCTAAATGGTCTGCAACAAATCCTACTGGAGTATAAACAAAGCTTCGATAACCCTTCTCAAATAATTCTCTCGTTAAATCTTGTACATCTGGTCCTAACCATGGGTCAGGAGTATTACCAGCACTTTGCCAGCCGACAGCATAATCAGATATTCCTGCAGCAGTTGCGATTAATTCAGCAGTCTCCTGTAGCTGTTGTGGATATGGATCACCCATTTTTGTGATTTTTTCTGGGAGACTATGCGCCGAAACAACAAGTACTGCTTGTTCCCGCTCAGAAGGTTCCATTTCCTTATACACTTCCTGAACACGGTTGGACCAGTAGTTAATAAATTTCGGTTCAGTATACCAGCTTTCAACAGAAGTAATCTGAATTCCATACTTTTCAGCCTCTTCTTTTGCACGTCCGTTATACGATTTTACACTAAAAGTAGAAAAGTGTGGGGCTAAAACGATACTTACTGCTTCAGTTAAACCGTCTTGATTCATTTCTATTACCGCATCTTCAATAAACGGTTCAATATGCTTTAAGCCGATATAAAGTTTAAATTCGATCTCATCTTGAAGACTATTTAAATGTGCTTCAAGTTTTTCACCTTGCTCAACTGTTATTTTCGCAAGAGGTGATATTCCACCAATTGCCTCGTAACGATTTTTTAAATCTTGTAGCATCTCAGGTTCTGGTTTTCGACCATGGCGTATATGGGTGTAATACCTTTCAATATCCTCTTCTTTATAAGGTGTGCCATACGCCATAACTAATAATCCCATCTTTTTCTTCACGTTTTTTCACCTCTAGTTGTTCTTTTAATAATAGGCATAAATTCAAATGTTAATAGCTTCACATAAGATTAAATCTTTACTTTTGCAGTTCTTGAATATTCATGCACAAAAGATGTTAATCTCTTTAACGTCTCTGGATTCACATCTGGAAAAACACCATGACCTAAATTAAATATATAGCCGCCTTGTTCCATACCTTGATTTAATATCTCTTTCGCTCTTTCTTCAATTACTTCCCATGGAGAAAGCAAGATAGCTGGATCAAGATTCCCTTGTAATGTTTTCGTTAAGCCTAAAGAGCGTGCATCCTGTATTGGCATTCTCCAATCAAGTCCAACTACGTTTAACGGAAGGTCATGCCATTCTTTCGCTAAATGACTTGCACCGACACCAAACATAATAAGCGGCACATTCTCACCTTTTAACTCACTAAAAATTCTCTCCATAACTGGTTTTATATAATAGCGGTAATCAGCTACATTTAAAGCACCTACCCAAGAATCAAACACTTGAATTGCTTTTGCCCCAGCACGGATTTGTGCCTTAACATATGAAATACTCATATCGGCAAGCTTGTCCATTAATGCAAACCACGCTTTCGGTTCTGAATACATAAATGCTTTCGTTTTATTATAATTTTTCGAAGGGCCACCCTCTATCATATAGCTTGCAAGCGTAAAGGGCGCTCCTGTAAATCCTATTAAAGGAACATTTAGCTGTTCTTTTGTTAGCAATTTAATAGTTTCTAACACATAAGGAACATCCTGCTCCGGGTCAATTTCACCTAATTTTTCGATATCTGCTAAGGATCGAATCGGGTCATCGATAACTGGACCAATGCCTGACTTAATTTCAACGTTTACCCCTATCGCTGGTAATGGTGTCATAATATCTTTATATAAAATAGCTGCATCTACATCATATTGCTCAACAGGTAATCTCGTAACATATGCACATAATTCTGGTTGATGAGTAATTTCAAATAAACTGTATTTCTCTTTTATTTCTCGATATTCAGGCTGAGAACGGCCAGCTTGTCTCATATACCAGACAGGAACATAATCCGTTTTCTCACCACGACATGCTTTTAAAAACGTGTCATTGATTTTCCTTTCAGACATCCAAAAAGTCCACCTTTCTATGTAAGAAGCGAAAACTCCTTTATTAAATAATAGTTATTATAATCTAATACTAATTCTATATTATTTTCTCATCCTTTACAACTATAACGTTTTCAGTTGAGAAAGTATAGATGGTACAGCCAAATGTCGAAAAATAGTCGAAATCCAATGTTCATCTTGTCATTAATTCTTACCTATTACCTAATAAATGTGGCTGACTAACCGCTTTCCCTTCTCCCTCTTCTTTTGTTTGGACGTTGTAAGGGACAATTATATATGTTGTTGCCGAAAACACATTTGTATAAGGAATTTCAAAATATCCTTTCCCTTTCACAGTACCAACTAATTCTTGTTTAGCTCCATTTTGCTTATAAATTCGGTATTCAACACGCTTATCTTTCGGTTCCTCCCATTCAAGCGTTAATGTTATTAGTCCTAGTGGTGTAAAGGTATACTTTGCCTGAACCTGTTCGATTTTTTCCACCCGGATTGGATTCTCTAAATCCTTTACGTTTTTCGGTTTTTTAAAAGTAACATTTTTATCTATATTCGCAGTCGTAAGGATGTCTTTAAATAGCTTCGTCGGATAAGCACTTCCAGACGTTAAATGATGTTGTTCATCGGTTTTATCGTATCCCATCCAAATCGCACCAACAACATTTTCTGTAAATCCTACAAACCATGCATCCTTGGCAGCACCTTTCACTTCTGTATATGAAGTTGTGCCTGTCTTTCCAGCTAAATCACCTGGAAAATCTCCATTTTTAGCAGTACCTTCAGTAACAACATGCTGGAGCATTCTTTTCATTTGCCATGCTGTTTGTGGTGTAAGTACTTCTTTTCCCTTTGAATCATTAGAAGCGATAATCTCGCCTTCTCGATTTTCAATTTTACTTATGAGATGTTCTTCACTATATTTCCCGTTTGTTGCAAATGTTCGATAGGCATTTGCCATCTGGATTGGTGTAACTCCTCTAGAAAGCCCACCTAATGCAATTGCTAAACCTTCATCCTCTATAGAAATACCAATCTTCTCGAGATATTCCTTACTATGATTAATACCAAGTTCTGAAAGGGTCCAAACTGCAGCAGCATTCTTTGATTGAATAATTGCATCAAACATCGATACAGCTCCTGCATATTGGTTGTCAATATTAGTAGGTGTATAATCACCATACGCTACCTTCTCATCCTTTAACAGTGAGTATGGCTTAAATAACTTCTTTTCAATAGAAGGAGCATAAACAGCAATTGGTTTAAACGTAGAACCAGGCTGTCTCGTTACTTTTAATCTGTTAAGACCCTTTGGTACATAATCACGACCTCCGATAGCAGCCAGTACCCCACCTGTCCTGTTATCTAAAAGAATAAACGCTCCTTGTACCGAATCATCAGTCCCTGGAAAATATTCTCCTTTTTGAAATAAATCAAACGCTGTCTTTTGAAGCTCCTTTTTTAGAGGTACGGTAATTGTATAGCCCCCTCTTAGGAGTTCTTCATTAGAAATTGCATATTTTTCTTTCGCCTCATCAAATACCATATCAAGATATGTCGTTAACCACGGACTTTCCTGCTTTTTGTTTACGTTCAGCTTAACGGTCTTGCCTTGCTTCCTTACAGAGTCATCATAAGTCAAATATTTCTGATCGGCCATCAACTTTAAGATTACATTTCTCCGTTCTTTACTTTTCTCAATATGGTCAATAGGAGAATAAGTAGAAGGTGCTTTAGGAATTCCTGCTAATAGTGCCCCTTCTTCTACCGTTAAATCTGAAACATCTTTATTAAAGTATAATTTTGCAGCAGCTTGAATTCCATATGCGCCATGTCCAAAATAAACTTGATTTAAATACATTTCTAATATTTTTGATTTACTATAGCGATTTTCCAAGTTAATAGCAATAATCGCCTCTTTTGTTTTTCGAAAGAACGTTTTATCATTTGTTAAAAATATATTTTTTGCTAATTGTTGCGTTATCGTACTTCCTCCCTCTACTTTACCACCGGCAAGTATATCTTTATATACCGCCCTACCAATCGCTTGAACATCAATACCATGGTGTTTATAGAAACGTTGGTCTTCCACAGATATGAAAGCATTTTGCACGTGCTCTGGTACTTCTGAAAGCTTAACTAGCTCTCGATTCTCTATATATAATTTTGTAATTTCATTTCCTTCTAAATCGACTAGTGTAGACGCAGTATTCATGACTAGCTTTTCTTCATCAAGTACATAATCTCCCATGAAGATGATAAATAAATATCCTAAAAATGCAATAATGACAGTAAAAAGTACACCTATGCTTGATACTAGTAACTTTTTCTTCATATGCATCACCTCTTTCTCTTTTAGTATTGTTAAATTTAGGTAGGTATATGCTTCAGTTTTGGGAATTAGTATGATTGTTCGATGTATACTAAATGTATAGTATAGATTATCATACATTTTTAAGGGGGTAATAATTTTGAAGTTTTATCTAACATACGGGACTGAAGATTATTTATATAAGTTAATGAACAAATTTTCACAATATCCACTTAGACTACTTGGAAATGAAGATACTTGCATACTATTTTACGAGACAAATGAACCTTCGATATTTAAAGCACCAAAAACGTATGATGTCCTACATGCCACAGGGAGCCTTAATGAAGGATATACTGCAGCATTTCAACATATAACGGTTACTGACGAAGGCATTCCTTTATTCGAGAAACAATTCCTAGATATAGCAGATATGATTAAAGATGCTCCTGGTATTTCAGCAATACGTATTCTTCGTCCGAAAAGAAGTAATACATATATTATCTTAACATTATGGGAAAACGAACAATCCTATCAAACCTTTCATCAATCGGATGAGATGATGAATTTAAGTGCGGAAACCAATTGGTTTTCTAAACAACCCTATGTAAAGAAGTACTTCCCTATTAGTATCGAAGAGTAAATAAAATATGTCGTCCTATGTTGAATAGCTTAGGACGACATATAAGAATAACGACAACGTATGTAATTTTGACAATATTTCCTTGGAAATGACGACTTAATTCTACAATGCTTTTAATAGAAATGTAGAAGAATTAGTTGCATCCCCTTTACAATGCTCGATTTGAGCCCTATATTGACAATAATCTAGCTATGACAGAAATAACCCTCTTATATTGTATGCAAATTGACAATTAAAACTTCTCGAGCCCCTCTTAAAAACGGCTGCATGAGTCTTACACATCCTCTTCAAGCGACACTAAAAAATGTGTGAAATAAATAATATTGGTAGAATCTCATTCTAGTTCCGAAGAAAGAGCGAATCAAAAAGAAGCCAACTTCCAATACACAATATAGATAGAATAAATGACTTACTAATCTATATTGTGTTATAGGAAAGCTAGCTATTATTTTTTGGTCATCATTATCTTTCTAACTGAATGACTTACCTTTTAAATTTCTCAATAAATCTAGTTGGGTACTCACTAGGTAATCTACTTATATCATCTAAACGATTCCATTGCTCACTCGACAAATTCCATCCTATACATCCTATATTTTCTTCAAATTGTTCCATACTTGTTGCACCGAATATAGGTGATGTTATCTCTTCTTTATTGATTAACCAATTCAAAGCAATTTGTGCTGGTGTTTTATCTATTTCACTAGAAATACTTTCAATTTCACGTAATATATTAAAATTACGATTATTTGCTCGATATTCCCAACTCGATTCTCCTACGCCATTAGCTAAACGACCACTAGTAGGCACATTACCTGACCTGTACTTACCAGACAAAAATCCGCCTCCTAATGGTGCCCACGGAACCACACCAACATTTTCCTCTTTACAAAGCGGTAAAACTTCTCGGTCCATCTCACGGTTAATTAAGCTATACTGAGGCTGAACAGAGATAAAGCGGACTAAATTGTTAAAATCACTATAAGACAAAGCCTTCATCATTTGCCAAGCTAAAAAATTTGAACAACCTATGTATCGAACTTTACCTGAGGTAACTAAATCATCCAAAGTTCGAATCGTTTCCTCAATAGGAGTTAAGTTATCCCAAACATGTAATTGGTATAAATCAATATAATCAGTATTTAATCTCTTAAGACTTTGTTCTACACCTTCAATAATACGACGCCTTGAATAGCCAAAATCATTAGGATGCGGACCAACACGCATTCTAACCTTAGTAGCTAATACAACTTCTGATCTACGTTCCTTAATCGCTTTACCAACAATTTTTTCAGATTCACCACCAACATATACATCTGCCGTATCAATAAAGTTGCCTCCACTATCAAGAAAGCGATGAATCATTTCTATTGAATGATTTTCATTAAGCTCTTTACCAAATGTCATCGTTCCTTAACATAATTCTGAAACAAGTAATCCACTTCTACCTAATGTTTTGTATTTCAAATTCCCACTCCTCATAAAAGTTATACAGGCTTGTATATATTCTATATTAAAACCAGTATTCCTTTTAGTGGCCCTATCAAATTTTCTAACTCATTAATTAATATGTACTAGTCTCTGTAATACATTATGAGGATCCCCAAGGTAACGAGGTCATTCCTCAAAACTTTGCAGAAATCATTACGTTTCAGTTATAAAAAAGTACATGAAGTAAAGAAATTTCCTATTCTATTCTTTTAAATTGTACATTTCTTTTCCTTTTTAAGATTCTATTCCACATGCTGTAAAATGTAAAAAACACCTCCATACTATGGAAGTGTTATAGAAAGTATATATGTATTTGTTAATGTACGCGCCTTAGAGGATTCGAACCTCTGACCGACGGCTTAGAAGGCCGTTGCTCTATCCAGCTGAGCTAAAGGCGCATGATAAATATTTCATATAAATAATTTTCTAAGTGGCTCCGCAGGTAGGACTCGAACCTACGACCGATCGGTTAACAGCCGATAGCTCTACCACTGAGCTACTGCGGAACAATCAAACTAATTAATTCATGGTGGGCCTAAATGGACTCGAACCATCGACCTCACGCTTATCAGGCGTGCGCTCTAACCAGCTGAGCTATAGGCCCATAATAAATATTATTGGAGCGGGTGAAGGGAATCGAACCCTCATCATCAGCTTGGAAGGCTGAGGTTTTACCACTAAACTACACCCGCATGATTTTTATATGGAGGCAGCAACCGGATTTGAACCGGTGATAAAGGTTTTGCAGACCTCTGCCTTACCACTTGGCTATGCTGCCTAAAAAGTATGGCTGGGCTAGCTGGATTCGAACCAACGCATGTCGCAGTCAAAGTGCGATGCCTTACCGCTTGGCTATAGCCCATTGAATAAACTTCACGAAATACTCCCCTGAATTTGCTTCAAGAAACCTCACCGCAAGAGGATATTTTGGGTTATTTCTGCAAGGAAATAACGCGAAATATCGTCGACTACTGAGTTGTACTTCTTATCAAATTTATAAGCACATTATCAGAAATTATTCTGCTAGAACTTCAGCTTATATGCTTAATAATAGAGGTTATTTCTGACAGGAAATAACACGAAATATCGTCGACTACTAAGTTCTACATATATAATAAATAAGTACACTATCATTAGTTATTCCATTTAGAAATCAAAACCTACATGATTGTAGATGGGTTATTTCTGACAGGAAATAACACGAAATACCGTAAACAACAAGCTCTCAACAGATATAATTTCGATTAACTTGATACATTTATACAAATGGGGCGGCTGATGGGAATCGAACCCACGAATGTCGGAACCACAATCCGATGCGTTAACCACTTCGCCACAACCGCCATCATATCAAATTTCACTTGGCAGGGGCAGTAGGAATCGAACCCACACCAAAGGTTTTGGAGACCTCTATTCTACCGTTAAACTATGCCCCTAAAATGGTGGAGGGGGGCAGATTCGAACTGCCGAACCCGAAGGAGCGGATTTACAGTCCGCCGCGTTTAGCCACTTCGCTACCCCTCCACTTATCAATAAAGTGGTGGCTCGGGACGGAATCGAACCGCCGACACATGGATTTTCAGTCCATTGCTCTACCGACTGAGCTACCGAGCCATATTTAAGTAAAGTATTTTCACCTTACATCGAATGTTTCTTCTCATACATTATCTGATATATCTAATATTAGATAGTATTTGTTGCTTTATAATTAGTCCATCGTCCTCATTTCAGTTTGCTTATTCAAGATGCAGTTCAATGAGTACGCTGATGCTTATTCAATGAAGCTTATTCGGTCGTGCTCTACCAACTGAGCTATAAATGGCGGTCCGGACGGGACTCGAACCCGCGACCTCCTGCGTGACAGGCAGGCATTCTAACCAACTGAACTACCGGACCATTTGGTTGCGGGGACAGGATTTGAACCTGCGACCTTCGGGTTATGAGCCCGACGAGCTACCAGACTGCTCCACCCCGCGATAATAAGATTATACAAAATATTTCTATACTCATAGATACTGCCTACTATTGACCGCCCCGATTTCAGTTTGTTTATTCGAGATGTGTCTCAATCGGTGCGCTGATGCTTATTCAGTGAAGCTTATTCGTTCGTGCTCCAGCCCGCGATAATAAAAGAGTATTATAATAAGTTCTTTCAAAACTAGGATTAAACTTATGGAGGAGGAAGGGGGATTCGAACCCCCGCGGGTTTTGACACCCCTGTCGGTTTTCAAGACCGATCCCTTCAGCCGGACTTGGGTATTCCTCCATCATTATAATTTTAATACTTGGTGGACCTTGTAGGACTCGAACCTACGACCGGACGGTTATGAGCCGTCTGCTCTAACCAGCTGAGCTAAAGGTCCATATTCATAATGAATACGGATTTAAATCATACAACAAGTTTAGATATAATGCAAATATTAAATTTTTAATGGTAGCGGCGGAGGGGATCGAACCCACGACCTCACGGGTATGAACCGTACGCTCTAGCCAGCTGAGCTACGCCGCCAAAAAATTGATTATCATTAGATTATGGTGGAGCCTAGCGGGATCGAACCGCTGACCTCCTGCGTGCAAAGCAGGCGCTCTCCCAGCTGAGCTAAGGCCCCATAATATATAATATTACAATGGTCGGGAAGACAGGATTCGAACCTGCGACCCCTTGGTCCCAAACCAAGTGCTCTACCAAGCTGAGCTACTTCCCGAATATGGCGCGCCCGAGAGGAGTCGAACCCCTAACCTTTTGATCCGTAGTCAAACGCTCTATCCAATTGAGCTACGGGCGCTCACCTAAATGGTGCCGAGGACCGGAATCGAACCGGTACGGTAGTCACCTACCGCAGGATTTTAAGTCCTGTGCGTCTGCCAGTTCCGCCACCCCGGCATTTATTTCTGGAGCGGAAGACGGGATTCGAACCCGCGACCCCCACCTTGGCAAGGTGGTGTTCTACCACTGAACTACTTCCGCATCAATTATCGAAGTGCGGGTGAAGGGACTTGAACCCCCACGTCACTAAGACACTAGATCCTAAGTCTAGCGCGTCTGCCAATTCCGCCACACCCGCAAGGTGTGTAAATGGTGAGCCATGAAGGACTCGAACCTTCGACCCTCTGATTAAAAGTCAGATGCTCTACCAACTGAGCTAATGGCTCATCTTAAAATGAGTAATCTTATTTATTGTTTTACTTGTTTCTGACGCCCAAATCTCAGATAGTTAATCCAAGATGCAGCTCAATTTGTGCGCTGTTGTTTTGCTTCGCAGCTTACTCGTTCGTGCTCTACCAACTGAGCTAATGGCTCATTTTATAATGAGTTAATCTTATTTTATTATCTAACTTGTTTCTGACGCCCAAATCTCAGATAGCTTATCCAAGAAGCAGCTCAATTTGTGCGCTGATGTTTCACTTCGCAGCTTATTCGAACGTGCTCTACCAACTGAGCTAATGGCTCATTTTATAATGAGTAATCTTATTTATTTGTCTTACTTGTTATTGACGCCCAAATTTCAGATAGTTAATCCAAGATGCGGCTCAATTTGTGCGCTGATGTTTTGCTTCGCAGCTTATTCGAACGTGCTCTACCAACTGAGCTAATGGCTCATCATATAATGATTAATCTTTCAAAATATCAATGGTGGAGGATGACGGGATCGAACCGCCGACCCTCTGCTTGTAAGGCAGATGCTCTCCCAGCTGAGCTAATCCTCCGATTGGTGACCCGTACGGGATTCGAACCCGTGTTACCGCCGTGAAAGGGCGGTGTCTTAACCGCTTGACCAACGGGCCTTTATATACCTGGCAACGTCCTACTCTCACAAGGGGAAGCCCCTAACTACCATCGGCGCTGAAGAGCTTAACTTCCGTGTTCGGCATGGGAACGGGTGTGG
>NZ_JAUSUD010000018.1 GCF_030813355.1 Metabacillus malikii | reverse complement strand
TCTTACCGGTAAATAAAAACACAGCTAATTTCCCTTTGAACTGATTTTCAAGCTCCTGCGGTAAATAAGAATACGTCTAATTTCCCTTTGCTCCGTTTTTTTAGTCTTACTGGTAAATAAAAACACAGCTAATTTCCCTTTGAACTGATTTACAAGTTGTTGCGGTAAATAAGAATACGTCTAATTTCCCTTTGCTCCGCTTTTCTAGTCTTACCGGTAAATAAAAACACAGCTAATTTCCCTTTGAACCGATTTTCAAGCTCCTGCGGTAAATAAGAATACGTCTAATTCCCCTTTGCTCCGCTTTTTTAGTCCTACCGGTAAATAAAAACACAGCTAATTTCCCTTTGGACCGAATTTCAAGCTCCTGCGGTAAATAAGGATATGTCTAATTTTCTTCTGCTCCGATTTTCTAGTCTTACCGGTAAATAAAAACACAG
Source organism: Metabacillus malikii (assembly GCF_030813355.1). Lineage (GTDB taxonomy): Bacteria > Bacillota > Bacilli > Bacillales > Bacillaceae > Metabacillus > Metabacillus malikii. The sequence goes on along the minus strand of NZ_JAUSUD010000018.1, from coordinate 99,078 downwards.
CTAATTTCCCTTTGAACCGAATTTCAAGCTCCTGCGGTAAATAAGAATACGTCTAATTTCCCCTTGCTCCATTTTTCCAGCCTCTATGGTAAATAAAGATCCTGCTATTTTCCCACAATTCTTTTTCCTGAGTCTTAAACAGTCCCGCAACTTCCACCGACATTCAATCTAGGGTATGATGGTAGTGGAGGAGGTGTAGGATAAGTGAAATTATTTCTGATTTTAGGAGCAATTAATGGATTTTTGGCAGTTGCGTTAGGTGCTTTTGGCGCACATGGATTGGAAGGGAAAATACCTGAAAAATACATAAAAACGTGGCAAACTGGAGTTACGTATCAGATGTTTCATGCTGGGGGTTTATTTGTTATTGCCTTCTTAATCGACAAGCTAGGAAACATCGGGCAATTAACAGCGGCTGGATGGCTATTTTTTATTGGGATTATTCTTTTCTCAGGAAGCCTATATGTGTTAAGTGTTACACAAATTAGTGTCTTAGGTGCAATCACACCATTGGGAGGATTGTCATTCTTAGGAGGATGGCTCCTTATAGGGTATATTGCAATTCGTCATTTATAATGATGAGGACAGGCCAACAATTCAATCATTGGCCTATACTCATCATTTTTTTTTGGAATAATCTATCTTGGTTGATAAGATGCTAAATTAAATTGAAGGTCATATTGAAGCTCCTCGTCAAATGTCACATAGTCAAGGTATACCATAAGCAGTAAATAGCGCATACCTGTTTGTGGATCACTTAAGATTAAATGGTCACGCCCCGCTGCCTCAATAACCCCTTTGAATATTTTCGCATTCCACTCACGGTTATTTTCAAATGTCATATAGACAGTTGCAACTTTACCGCGATTTAAACGTAAAATATTTTCAATATATGATTCCTCGAGTGGGAGCATACCTGGGATATTTTGAGCCACACCTTGTTGTGGTTGTTGCTGTGGTGGAAAACCTTGCATTGGAAAGCCAGGTTGTTGTTGGCTAAACTGACCTGGGTAAGGATATGTAGCATAAGGTTGGAAGCCACCTACACCTTGCATCATTTGTTGCTGCTGTCCACCACCTTGAGCACCTTGTGGATTAAATCCGAATGTTTGAGGCTGAGTTTGACGCTTTTCATTTGCCATTTGTATCCCTCCTTAAATTAATAAACCCCTGGACAAGCTGATTGAGCGGGAGAATAAAAGCAATGTGATTTATATCGACCTGAGTTCCATTGGTTGAACCATTGGGCAGGACAAGTCCCAGATGGCTTGAAAAACCATAGTGCGAAGCTTGCAGGATGATGCCTTTGACCTTTGATTACCTTTCGAGCAAGATTTATTTCGTTTTCTCGTGCACGTTGATAAAAGTAACCTTTTTGAGTTGCTTCAAAACCACCAGGTGATTGAAACACCATTTTGCGAATTGTTGTAATATCTTTAAAATCTAAACAACCAGCTCGGACACGATTTACACCAGTATTTCCGACCATAAGCATGCCGAGATTACCATCACCCTCGCCCTCTGCACGTAATAGTCGAGCAAGTAATTTAACATCTTCTTCTGTATAAGGAATAACCCCCATTTTTCCTCACCTGCCTCTTTTTAATAAAATTCTCAGTTGACTGGTAGTAAAATGAAAAGGGAATCCTTTACTCAATCTTTGCTCATTTATAGGTATGTATAGAGAAAGAAACTTATGACTATGAGTGACAATTATGTGTGTGAAACTAGTAACGGAAAACGAGAACTTCGGGATAAAACTTTTTTGTATAACAGAAAAAAGCTAATTTCCTCAACATCGTGGTTGAAAAAAATCAGCTTTAAATAGTAGATAAAATTTATTAAATTTCGAAGAATGGTTGTAACTTATCAGCATCTAAATGAGTACCAACAAAAAATGCACCAAATTCTCCGTATCGAGCACTTACTTCATCGAAACGCATTTCGTATACTAATTTTTTGAATTGTAAAACGTCGTCTGAGAAGAGAGTGACACCCCACTCATAATCATCAAAGCCGACAGAACCAGTAATGATTTGTTTAACCTTACCAGCATAGGAACGGCCAATTAAACCATGACTTTTCATTAATTCACGGCGCTCATCCATCGATAAGGAATACCAGTTGTCATTTCCTTGACGGCGTTTATCCATAGGATAGAAACAAGCATATTGGGATTGTGGAAGCTTAGGATATAATCTTGCTCGAACATGTGGATTTTGATAAGGATCTTCATTGCTTTCCCCAGCTAAGTAATTGCTTAGTTCCACAACAGATACATATGAATATGTAGGAATCGTAAACTCTGCAAGCTTTGTTTTGTTAAATTCTAGTTCAATTTGATTTAATTCATCCATCGTTGGACGTAAAATCATCATCATGAAATCTGCCTTTTGGCCAACAATTGAATAAACTGCATGACTTCCTTTTTCCTCAGCTTCTGTTGTTGTCCATTTAGCAAGTAGTCCATTAAATTCCTGTAGTGCTTCTTGGCGCTCTTCATTCGTTAATAGCTTCCATGCAGACCAATCAATTGAACGAAAATCATGCAAACAATACCAGCCATCTAAAGTTTGTGCTGCTTCACTCATATATTATCCACTCCTAATAGTAATGTTCAATTTAGTACATGTTAACTATATCATAGTTTGTCCGATCGCCAATATGGATAAAGCTTGAACATTTTGAAATTGATAAGAGTAGGCACTTGGCTGAATGGAAAGAATATTTGCTGTAATAGACTAACATAAATATGTGAATATTTAGAAAGTAAAAACTTTTAACTGTAAGCGTTATATTGTTAGTCAATAGTTTGATTTTACTAGTAAGTGGAGTATGCTTAAAGTAGAATATTTTCTTTTTAAATCCAAGGAGGTTTTATTGTGTCAGATTTATTTACGACATTAAAAGATAAAGTGAGCGGACAACAACTTAAGATTGTGTTTCCAGAAGGTACGGACGAGCGAATTTTGACTGCTGTACATAGACTAGCGAGTGAACATATTTTACAACCGATATTAATTGGAAATCAAGAAGAAATTTCTAAAAAGGCTGCAGAATTAAATCTTTCATTAGATGGAATTGAAGTGAATGATCCCCGTCAATATTCAGAGATGGATGAGTTAGTAGCAGCTTTTGTTGAAAGAAGAAAAGGAAAAGCAACAGAAGAGGATGCGCGTAAAATCCTTTTAGATGAAAATTATTTTGGTACAATGCTTGTTCATCTAGGCAAAGCACATGGATTAGTAAGTGGTGCAGCTCACTCAACAGCTGACACAGTGCGACCAGCGTTACAAATTATTAAAACAAAACCAGGAATTAAGAAAACATCAGGTGTATTCATTATGGTTCGTGGTGATGAAAAATATGTATTTGCTGATTGTGCGATTAATATTGCACCAGATAGCCAAGATTTAGCTGAAATTGCAATTGCAAGTGCTGAAACAGCAAAAATGTTTGATATCGACCCACGCGTTGCATTGTTAAGCTTTTCAACTAAAGGTTCTGCAAAATCTCCAGAAACAGAAAAAGTGGCGGAAGCAGTAAATATTGCAAGAGAATTAAATCCTAACCTAGTATTAGACGGAGAATTCCAATTTGATGCAGCATTTGTTCCATCAGTAGCTGAAAAGAAAGCACCAGATTCAGTGATTAAAGGTGATGCGAATATATTTGTATTCCCAAGCTTAGAAGCAGGAAATATCGGTTATAAAATTGCACAGCGCTTAGGAAATTTTGAAGCTGTAGGACCGATCTTACAAGGCTTAAACAAGCCTGTTAACGACTTATCACGTGGTTGTAATGCAGAGGATGTATATAAATTAGCATTGATTACTGCTGCACAAGTATAATCAACACCAACTTAGGCGACATCTAGTATTATGTATGTGAAAACCACACTTATTTGTCTGTAGTTGAATACAATTGCCTATTTTAAACAGATTCTTTAATAATTGTGTAGTAATAGAAAAGACTCTTTCCTTACAACTGTAAGAATAGAGTCTTTTTGCTAGGCTCTTTTCTAAAAGATTGTGGCTTTTTGCACTAACCTTTTTAAGGGTTTGTTGGAGCGGAAGTGCGAGACTCCTGCGGGATGCGTGGGAGAGGTGAGACCCCGCAGGCGTTTACGCTGAGGAGGCTCACCACCCACCCTGCGGAAAGCGAGTACTGTAGCGGAGACAAACCCAAACGGCAACTCAGTTAAAAGCAACAATGTTTACGAAAACAGCCTTTTGCTATATTTCGTATGTTTTTAAGTTTCTTTGATATAATACGTCTATAAAATGTGTAAGGGTGACAGTAAAGTATGGATACAGCAACAAACTCATTAATGGTCCAACCAATTTGGCGCATAATTGACCAATCAAGTCTAGGCCCTCAATTTGAAGCAAAGCAATCTTTTGCAATTGACGATACTCTCTGTGCAAGTGTAGGAAAGTCAGAATCACCACCAACGGCTAGGACGTGGGTTCATCATGATACGGTCGTCCTCGGTATACAGGATACGAAGCTACCTTACTTGAAAGATGGGGTTGAGTATTTAAAAAGTAAAGGCTACCACGTTATCGTTCGAAACTCAGGCGGTTTAGCAGTTGTTCTTGATAAAGGTGTCATGAATATTTCGTTAATATTGCCTGACCTTGAGAAAGGAATTGATATTAACCGGGGCTACGATGCGATGGTTGAGTTAATTAAGAGCATGCTAAAAGAACATGGCGATAAGGTAGAAGCACGTGAAATAACTGGTTCGTATTGTCCAGGCAGTTATGATTTAAGTATTAATGGCAAAAAGTTCGCAGGTATTTCACAACGACGGCTTCGTGGAGGCGTTGCAGTGCAAATTTATCTTTGTGTATCAGGAAGTGGCGAAGAAAGGGCAGGTCACATTAGAGAATTTTATCGGCATGCCTTGAAGGGAGAACAAACAAAGTTTACCTTTCCAACGATTATTCCTGAGACGATGTCATCCTTAAATGATTTATTACATGAACACTTTACAATCGAAACGGTATTATTTGAGCTATTAACCTCATTGAAGCAATATAGTAATCAATTAATTCCTTCTTCATTAACAGGAGATGAGCAGCTTTTGTTTGAGACGAACCTTGTTCGTATGATTGAACGCAATGAAAAGGTCTTTTCAAAATTAGCTGATAATTAGTAGCGATATACCTTCAACCGAGTTATAAACTTTTTTATGGCTTGTAATCCTAAATAAAATGAAGAGGCTGTCTCATTAGATAGCCTCTTCATTATGTTCTAGCCTTTCTAGTATTCTTCTTTTTCGATAAAGCATCATTCCAGCTTCTGATAAGTCATTTATCATCGAACGATTTGTCAATGCCCCGAATACCATTCCTGCAATCGGAACCATTTGTAATAGCTTCTTCCAGCCAAACTGGTCACGGTATGTATACACAACCTCGCGCCAGCCTTGAAGCTGTGAAATGACTTCTTTGTTTGTCTCCTTGTCCCGCTTATAATAACTAGATAATTCGTTTAAGATTGCCTCTTTGCCAACTACGTCCGAAGATGAAAATTGAAGGCATTTAATGATAAAAACCCGTTCTTCACGTTGTTTAGGGTCATACCCGTAGGCAATTGCAATCTCTTGTAATGTTTTTAAGGAAAGACCAAGGATAACGGGGATATCAATCGCAAGTGTGAAGACTCCACCGAAACCTGTTGTTGCACCTTGGACTGTTGCTACCTGACTTCGACTTGTCTTTAAATCCTGGCTAACTGCATCCATTGTTTCTATTGGAAGTGTTGCAACGTCAGTTAGTTCTAAGTTATCAGTTTGTGCATGTTTTTGTAACTTTTTCATAACGACCTGTTCTTGGGTTAAATATTGACCACCAGTCTGTACATATTGACCAAGTTCATCTAATAAAACACCAATTTTCTTTTGGATAAACGCAGGAGTAAGTTTATCTAGTAATTTAAATGGAAGTCTCCCAAGCTTTTCCCAAAACCAAAGTCCCTTTTGATCCTGCTCCCACTCTTCAATCTTCAGAAGCTCCCCTTCTAACCAATCTTTTGTTTCCATATTGTACCTACCTTTGCTAATAAATCTATTCATAATAGTTAATTATACGCTACCTGACTTCAATTGGTTTCAATATATTAAGAGGTATTGTTGATAAACTTACAGTGATTTTCGATGAAAATGTTTAAATGACTCTAGCAAGCGCGATTTCACCTCCGTTGGTGATAGTCAATATAATAAGAACGGGTGTACTAAATATGTAAATATACAGTGTATAAAAGGATAATTTAATTAAATCGGGACATGGCGAAAATACCCTTAGTAAAATCTAAACATTTCATAAAGATTTTTTACTAAGGGATTGTTTATTTATCACATTATGTAAAGGTTGATTGGAGAGGAAGTGCGAGACTCCTGCGGGATGCGTGGGAGAGCTGAGACCCCACAGGCGTTTGCGCCGAGGAGGCTCAGCACCCACCCCGCGGAAAGCGAGTACTGTAGCGGAAATCAACCAGAACGACTACATCATATAAAGCACAATGCATACAAGTAGATTACTATGAGAAAAGTCACCAAGTCTAAATTAGAATCCTTTAATCTAGTGAGAATTGCTTTATGCTAATAATCCCATTTTCATAATCTCTATTATTCAGCTAGCTTCTCTAAATTACCATTACGGTCCATTTTAAACGTTGTCGGTGCTGAACGATCCTCTTCATCAAATAATACGAGTTTTCTTGCACGGTTCATAATCTTCATTAATGTCTCATAATCTTCTTGAACAGTAACAGTATCTTTCTCGAGTTTTTCTACCTTTTTCTTCAGATCTTCATTTTCAGACATAAGGTCTTGATTTTCACGTTTTAAACGCTGGTTCTCACTTAGTAATGCTTCAGAATGCTCATTTTTTGTTTTATACGTTTGTAAAAACGAAATGACTTGGTCCATTGTTAATTGGTTTGAAACTGTATATGGTTGACTAGTAGGAACTACTTGTTTAGTAGGTTGTGTTTGCAACGGTAAATTCGTTTTTACATCTTCATCCTCTGGCATTACCTCAGCCATATGACTCTCTAAAGCTGACATCATCGTCAGTTCTTCTTGCTCATCAATATCCAAACTAGGAACTTCTGGAGAATATAGAAGCTGTTTTTTAACAGGCTGACCTTTACCGAGCGCTCTCATCCGTTGCTTTCGTTGCTTCTTCGCTAATTGCAGTGCTTTTTCATAATCGTGACGAACAACAGCATTCCACCTGAAGCCACATGCAGCAGAAGTACGATTGAGCTTATCTCCAACCTCTTCAAAAGCATTTAGCTGTGTGCTTCCTTCGCGTACGTGTCTTAAAACTGTTTCCGCTAGTAATAAATCATTCTCTTGAGACCATGCGTCTTGTCTTTGTTTCATAAACTTTTCCAACTCCCTATATAAATAGATAATTCAAGTTAACTGTTATTAAGCATGGACAAGTTGCTAAAATTTTATTCATTTATGTTACGAGGATAGTAGATTTTTTTAATGAATGTAAAAATCTTTTAGCTTCAGAATCTACTACAAATGGCAAGATTGCCCACTGTTTACTTAACTTGCAATACGTATAAAATAGCGGTAAAATATGTTCTAGTGTAAAAATGAAAGATTCATTTATTACCTTTAACATCAAACCTTACCTTTTAATATGGCCATACGTTCGTATGCTTATTCTATAAATGAAGTATTTTTTAGAAAGGGATGTAACAACATGGCAAATGAGTTTAGAATCTGTGACGATTGCCAAGCAACGAATATTAAGACGTTAGTGCCACGTCTAAAGGAAATAGATGGGGAGGCACCAATCGATATTGCCTGTCAATCCTACTGTGGACCAGGTCGAAAGAAATCCTTTGCATTTGTAAATAATCGCCCTGTCGCAGCTCCAACAGAGGATGAATTAATCGAAAAAATTAAAGCTAAGCTAAAAAAATAACCATCACCTTGTAAAAACCATACAATGGTGATTTTTTATTTGCGGAAAAAAGACAGTGTAAAATCACAACTAAGCCTGTTGTTTAAAGCTATTAGCACGAACTAAATCATAAACAAACTTACTTAAAACTAAGTTTTTATAAACAAAAATCGTAATATCAAAACTGTTATTAAGAGAGAGAACTAGATATAATAGAAGCAGATTATCTTGCTTACAATTGGCTTAGGGCAACTTATGTTGGACGAGCCATTTTGTCGGTTTTTCTCAAATAAGAACGGAAGTGGGAAGACAATGGTAAATAAAAAGTTGTCTGAAGAAAAGGTGTTCAAAGATCCCGTTCATCGTTATATCCATGTACGTGATGAGTTGATATGGGACTTGATAGGTACAAAGGAATTTCAAAGGTTACGAAGAATTCGTCAGCTTGGCACGACATTTTTTACATTTCATGGTGCAGAGCATAGTAGGTTTAATCACTCGTTAGGTGTCTATGAGATTGTAAGACGAATTGTCGACGACGTATTTAAAGGACGTCCGCAGTGGAATGATGAAGAGAGACTGTTATGCCTTTGTGCGGCATTATTACATGATTTGGGTCACGGTCCTTTCTCACATTCGTTTGAAAAGGTGTTTCACCTTGACCATGAAGATTATACACAAGCAATCATTTTAGGAGATACGGAGGTTCACGCTGTTTTAAGTGAGCAAGGTGTCGATTTTCCTAAAAAGGTTGCCGAAGTTATTGCAAAAACCTATGAAAATAAACAGGTTGTGAGTTTAATATCTAGCCAGATTGATGCAGATCGCATGGATTACTTGCAACGTGATGCGTACTATACCGGGGTCAGCTACGGTCATTTCGATATGGAACGGATTTTACGTGTGATGAGACCACGCGAGGACCAGGTTGTGATTAAAAGCAGTGGGATGCACGCTGTCGAGGATTATATTATGAGCCGCTATCAAATGTATTGGCAAGTGTATTTTCATCCCGTAACCCGCAGTGCAGAAGTAATTTTAACAAAAATCCTACACCGGGCAAAATTGCTTCACCAACAGTTTTTTGCTTTCAAACATGAACCGTTGCATTTTTACTCGCTGTTTAAAGAGGAAATGACGCTTGAAGATTATTTAAAGCTCGATGAATCAGTCATCCTGTATTATTTTCAAGCGTGGCAGGACGAGGATGATGCAATATTAAGTGATTTATGTAGGAGATTTATGGATCGAAAGCTTTTTAAATACGTAGAGTTTAATCCGAATGTGCAAATGATGACGCTTATGGAACTAAACTCATTGTTTAAAAAGGCAGGCATAGACCCTGATTATTACTTAGTAGTCGATTCATCATCAGATTTGCCTTACGATTTTTATCGCCCAGGTGAGGAAGAAGAGCGACTGCCAATTCATCTACAAATGGCAAATGGTGAAATTCGAGAGTTATCAAGAGAATCAGAAATCGTTGATGCGATATCTGGGAAAAGAAGAACAGACCATAAATTATATTTTCCATTAGATATGCTTGAAGACTTTTCAACAAAGCGAGCTGCAAAGAAGAAAATACTAGAACTATTACACTTAACAAATAGTTAAAAACGAAAAGAGAGACATAGAAAGAGTTAGGAGATGACGGGGCTTTGATGAAAGAACATGCTAAGCTGATAAAGGTCATATCATCAGCTGGTGAAATCATTGGTCGGAAAAAGCTACAGAAAATGATTTATATTGCAAAAAAAGTGAATCTACCTTTTTATGAAAAATATAACTTCCACTTCTATGGGCCATATTCAGAGGAATTAACGTTACGTATTGAAGAGCTCTGCAATTTGGGTTTCATCAATGAAATACATGAAAAAAAGGGTGGCTATTTTCAGTATCGTTATTCTTTAACAGAATCAGGTCAGCAATTTTTAGGTCACTATGATGTGGACATGCCGCAGTTAAAGGCTTGTATGCTAGATTTAAACGAACAGAATTCACGTTTTTTAGAGCTAGTATCAACCATTTTATATTTTGAAGGCTTAGATGCTGATGAAGTAAGAGAAAAGATTTATACGCTAAAAAGTAAGCAGCGCTACACAGAGGAAGAAATCCAAGAAGCATATCAATATATTCATAAGATTAAAGAAATCGTTGGAGTTGAGCTCGCTAAACAATAGTTTGCGGGCTTTTTTAATGAATGTTATAAGCATATCTATTTGTCGAGAAAACGTCATTAGTGGTAAATCTATAGTTTTCAAAGCAACACCTATAGTTTTTAGGGTTACTGAAACGGAAAGTGACCGTTATAATGTAAGTGCTTACAAAAGAGCGCTTGTGGCTCTTAGTTTGTATATCTAACCTATTAGGGAGGTAAAGCTTTGACAGAAACTGCTGCATATTATAGTGGAAACTATCGCAATGTCTTTAAGGAATTAGGATTTTCAAATGAGGAAATTCAAGACCGGATTGATGATACGTGGAATAAACTCTTTACAGATGAGAATAAAGAAACACAAATTTATTATCCTGTAGGCAATGACAAGGCATATATGTTAGATACAGGCAATCTAGATGTGCGCACTGAAGGTATGTCATACGGGATGATGATGGCTGTACAAATGGATGAAAAAGATGTCTTTAATCGCTTATGGAATTGGACCTATCAATATATGTTTATGACAGAAGGGGAAAATGCAGGGTATTTTGCATGGTCTTGTAATCCGGACGGAACAAAACGTTCATATGGACCTGCTCCAGATGGAGAAGAATACTTTGCACTAGCATTATTTTTCGCTTCCCACCGATGGGGTGATGGCCAAGGTATTTTTAATTATGGAAAGCAGGCTCGAGATTTATTACGAACATGCTTACACAAAGGTGAAAATGAGATCGGGCATCCAATGTGGAATCTTGAAAACAAGCTAATAAAGTTCGTTCCGAATGTAGAGTTTTCAGACCCATCCTATCATTTACCCCATTTTTATGAGTTGTTTTCGTTGTGGGCGTACCCTGAGGATCAGGATTTCTGGAAGGAAGCAGCAGCTGCAAGTAGAGCATACATAAAGAAATCATGTCATAGCAAAACAGGGCTAGCTCCTGAATATGCGTATTATGATGGGACACCGAATAATGAAAATGGATATGGCCATTTTTTTAGTGATTCCTATCGTGTCGCTTGTAACATTGCTCTCGATTATGAATGGTTTAAGGATGAACAATGTCCTGTTGATGTCGCCTACCGAATTCAACAGTTTTTTGCCGATAAAGACCCGGAAGATTATCGTCGTTATACGATAGACGGGGAACCTTTTGAAGAAAAAGCATTACATCCGGTTGGACTTATTGCGACAAATGCATTTGCTTCGCTTGCGACAGATGGACCAAATGCAGAAAAGCTAGTTAAATTATTTTGGGAAACCCCAGTGCGTACCGGAGAGCGGAGATACTATGACAATTGTCTATACTTCTTTAGTTTACTGGCGTTAAGCGGTAACTTTAAAATTTGGAAGGCTAATAGTTAACTCAACTTACAATCAGTGGGGGTGAACAAAACCCCACTGACCTGAAGTTTCACTTTATTGATCACTCAATCTTTTCCCACCGACACCATAATGGTTCTTTGTCATTTCCTCAATAAATACAACGATTTTCTCATCAGGTGCACCAGTTGTTTCAGAGACAGCTGCAGTTACTTTTTCTACTAGTGCCTTCTTTTGTTCCTCTGTTCTGCCTTCAAGCATTTTCACTGTTACGTATGGCATTGTGTTCATCCTTCCTCGAATTAATTTTTGCCGATTTCACTTACTTTACATTACTACAAAATGTCATCAGCATGTAAATATAGTATACTTTAAGCGTGTACATTTGCATAATGAGTGATGTTCAGATATTATCAGTCAAAGGAGAGCGAGATGGAGACATTAGATCAGTTTTTAGCATTTCCTATCGAAATGATTCCTTATGTAGTCATTACATTAATCATTGCATTTAGCTGTCATGAGTTTGCCCATGCGTATGTCGCATATAAATTTGGAGACCCGACAGCTAAAAATCAAGGGAGATTGACACTTTCACCTTTATCCCATTTGGATCCATTTGGGACGATTCTTATTTTTATCGCAGGGTTTGGATGGGCGCGGCCTGTACCTGTTAATCGTTATTTTTTTAAAAGGCCTCGCTTAGCAGGAGTGCTTGTTTCTGTTGCTGGTCCAGTTAGTAATTTGCTATTAGGTTTCCTTGGAACGTTAATTTGGTACATCCTATTAAATACAAATAGTCTTTCAGCAGTACCCGACAATGTAGTTGGTGGCATTCAGTCATTTTTTAATATTTTTGTCTCACTGAATGTGATGCTGTTTATTTTTAATTTACTTCCTTTCCCGCCATTAGACGGTTATCGGATTATTGAAGATTTGGCTCCACTGCATATTAGAGCGAAAATGACACAATATGAAAGTTACGGTATTATCGTTTTTTTAATACTTGTCATAACACCTTTAGATCGTATTATATTAGCACCGATTTTTGATGTTGGCCGCTCGGCCGTGATGTGGATATTCCATTTCTTGTTAAACCCACTATTATAGCTTTAGTTGTTAATACTGGCTTTTAGCTTACATAACTTAGTAACATAAGATTAGGTATAAATGTTGTAAAGGAGGTCCTATTTTATGGAGGAAAAGAAAAAGAAGAAAAGCATTGGTTTTAATATTATTAAAAATGACCCAACTGATGGACATGGAGGTTTCGGTGTTGGTGCACTAAGTCTTGATAATGTCTCACCGGTCTTTGTTGACATTGAAGAGGGTGAAGCATTTATTGATATTGGTGCGATGCATGCTCGAAGCACTGTCGAAAAGGGAATTAAGTTTCTGAAAACGAAAGAGGAAGTCCCGAACGGTAAACCTTATTGGCTCGTCTGGGTAACAGTTGACCGAAAAGCAGAAGGGCCATACTATGCGGGTGTCGCAGCATGCGAAATGACGGTTGACCGTTCAATTCGAAGAGGGTATAAGTCACTTCCTGAACATGTTAACCGAATGGACAAATCAATGAAGCGCCACATTATCGTTGACCATATGGATGACCGTTCAAAAGAGATTCTTGCGGATTTCCTGCAAAATCATAACAGTGAGATGTGGGAGCTATCTGACCGTAAGCTAAAGGAAGATTTAAATGCGAAGTAGTTTTTGACGAAAGTGTGACGTTTTCGTGAACAAAATAGTAATATCTTGTGAATTTCTCGTAAAATTAGTAGACTAAAGTTATAGTTTATAAAACTAGGACATAAAAAACCCCGAGCGGATTTCGTTCGGGGTTTTTTACTGGGATTAATCCCACCATTTGAATAGCTTATCGAAAAATCCGCTATCCTGTTTATCATCACTTTTCTCCGCTTTATCTGGAGATGTTTTTTGTTCTGGCTTATGGTCTTTACAATATTCTGTAGGTTCTGTGCCAGCGATATAATAGGTGAACCGTTTGACTGGACAGTCTTTTGTTGCTAATTTTCCGCTAGCCGGATTTATATAAACACCTACAACGCCGTCTGGCGGACGAAATGCCTTCACAGATTGCCCTTCGAGAGCTTGTTCCATAAAGTTCGCCCAAAGTTTCTTCGCATAGCTTCTTTCCTGAACAAGATTGATTGATTTCCCTTTATCGTAACCTGTCCAAACACCTGCTACGAGCTGTGGTGTATAACCTACCATCCAGCTATCAGCTGATGTTGTGCCCGACTTGCCAGCATAGTCTCTTGTTAAAATTGATGCGACAGATTGGCCAGTTACAGATGTATAATCATTTAACCGCGAATCAAACATCCCTGTCATCATATGTGTTGTGACAAAGGCAGCTTCTTTATTTAAAAGCTGTTCACGCTCTTTATTACTCTTATATATAACTTTTCCGTCGGCATCTTCAATTTTTGTGACAAAAGTCGGCTCGATTTTTTTGCCGCCATTTCCAAGCATGCCGTAAGCATTAACTAAATCGATTAACTTTACAGGAGAAGTTCCCAATGCAGATGAAGGGAGCTGCTTCATTTTTGTATGAAATCCAAATTGCTCACTAGTTTCTACCAGCTTTTCCATCCCTAAAAACATATGTGTCTTAACAGCATATATATTATCAGATAATGCAATTGCTTGTAGTAATGTAATAAAGTCGTTAGCATAATATCCATTATAATTATTCGGTTTATACGATGCCTTGCCGTTATCATAGGTAAAGGTCGTCGGTTCACTTTTCATGACCGTTGATGGTGTAAACCCATTTGAAATCGCCGAGTAATATAACAAAGGTTTTATCGTTGAGCCTGGTTGTCTTTCTGCTTGTGTTGCCCGATTGTATGGGCTTTGTTCATAGTCGCGACCGCCTATTAACGCTTTTACATAACCGGTTGCAGGCTCGATGGCAACAAATCCAGCCTGAATCTCGGACTCCTCGTCGATCGTTTCCGTAACTAACTGTTCGGCCTTTCTCTGCATTTCTAAATCTAATGTTGTATAAATGCGCAGACCTTGTGTATGTATCGCTTCTTCATCAATTTTTAATAACCTTGCAACTGATTCAATCATCGCATCTTGATAGTAAGGAGCAATACCATTTAACGCTTGTTTCTCCTTAGTCGAGTAAGTTAGTTTTGTACTCAAAGCTGACTCCAATTCAGCCTCTGTGATGTATCCTTGTTCCCTCATCGTACGAAGAATGAGTGCTTGTCGCTCTTTTGCCTTTTCAGGATTAATAAATGGTGAATATAGGTTTGGACCTTTTGGAATCCCAACTAATAGTGCTGCCTCAGCAAGTGATAATTGTTTAGCATTTTTGCCAAAGTAATAGTTTGCTGCAGCTTCAATTCCATACACTCCATGTCCGTAATAAATCGTATTTAAATAGCCTTCTAATATTTGTTCTTTACTATAGTTTTGTTCAAGACGAATTGTATAGAGCGCCTCTTTCGCTTTTCTCTGCCACGTTTTTCCATGGTCCAAAAATAGATTACGTGCATACTGTTGTGTAATTGTACTCGCTCCTTGTACCTTCGCCATCGCTTTTAAGTCAGCGAGGGCAGCCCCGGCAATTCGTTTATAATCAAATCCATTATGTTGGAAAAAACTTTGATCCTCAATGGAAACCGTTGCATGAACAATATGTTCTGAAACATCTTCAAGTCCAACCCAATATCGACGTTGTCCATTATGCAGTTCCCCAATAATTGAACCATCGCTTGCATAAATAATGGTTGATTGTGGTACAGATAAGGAAGGAGGACCTTGTGATTTCGCGTAAAAAACAACACTAAGAATGAATGTTGAGAATAGAACTAATAATAATAGACCAATAATCGTTAAGGCGCGCAAAGTTTTTAGTGTCATTCGAATTCGCCTAGGTGTCATAATATCCAATCGATTCACCTCCGTTCAGTGAAATAGCCGTACAAAAACATACTGTTAGCCATTATGAGTAATTTTTTACTGTTTTAAACATCTAGTAAAAAAGTAATCATATTTTTCTTGCATTTTTGAATGATTCATCTATACTTTTTTTAGGTTTCTTCATCTGAGAGTAATAGAGGTATTTTCTAAAATGTATATACATCAACAGACTTTTATCGCATGAAGGGATGGAATACAATGAGTGAGTTATGGTACACAGAAAAACAAACGAAAAATTTCGGAATTACTTTAAAGGTAAAAGAAACATTACATACAGAAAAAACAGACTTTCAATACTTAGAAATGATCGATACAGAAGAGTTTGGCCATATGCTTTTTCTTGATGGAATGGTGATGACATCTGAAAAAGATGAGTTTGTGTATCATGAGATGGTTGCACATGTCCCGTTATTTACACACCCTAACCCGGAGAATATTTTAGTTGTTGGGGGCGGCGATGGTGGAGTAATTAGAGAAGTACTTAAACATCCACAAGTGAAAAAGGCAACACTTGTTGATATTGACGGTAAAGTAATCGAATACTCAAAGAAGTATTTACCTGAAATAGCGGGGAAACTCGAAGACCCTCGTGTTGATGTAAAAGTAGGCGATGGCTTTATGCATATTGCTCAAAGCGAAGATGAATATGATGTGATTATGGTCGATTCAACAGAGCCAGTTGGACCAGCCGTTAACCTGTTCACAAAAGGATTTTATGCGGGGATAGCAAAGGCACTGAAAGAGGACGGAATCTTCGTTGCACAAACGGACAACCCATGGTTTACACCAGATTTGATTGCGACGGTACAACGTGATGTGAAGGAAATCTTCCCTATCACAAAGCTATATACAGCAAACATCCCAACGTATCCAAGTGGATTATGGACATTTACAATCGGTTCAAAGAAATATGACCCACTAAAGGTTAGTGATGAACGTTTCCATAACATCGAAACAAAATATTATACAAAAGAGTTGCATAAAGCATGCTTTGTATTACCGAAATTTGTAAGTGACTTACTAGTATAGTTCGGTTTAAAGCATGTAATAAAGTAATGTAACAGACAATATAGACATAGACGGAGGAGAACGGTAATGAAATTTGATGAAGCTTATTCAGGAAATGTATTTATTAAAAGCCACACTAGTTATGAGGAAAGTGAAGCAGTCATATACGGAATGCCGATGGATTGGACAGTAAGTTATCGTCCAGGCTCACGCTTTGGTCCGGCACGTATTCGCGAAGTGTCAATTGGACTTGAAGAGTATAGTGCATATCTTGACAGGGAATTAGAAGAGGTAAAATATTTCGATGCCGGAGACATACCGTTACCTTTTGGAAATCCGCAAAGAAGTATTGAAATGATTGAGGAATATATTGACCGCCTATTAGCTGACGGAAAATACCCTTTAGGAATGGGTGGGGAACATTTAGTTTCGTGGCCAGTCATGAAGGCGATGTATAAAAAGTATCCTGACCTTGCAATCATTCATATGGATGCACATACAGATTTACGCGATGAGTACGAGGGTGAACCCCTTTCTCACTCAACACCAATAAAAAAAATCGCTGAGCTAATCGGTCCGAAAAATGTTTACTCCTTTGGTATCCGTTCTGGAATGAAGGAGGAGTTCCAATGGGCAAAGGAAAATGGCATGCACATTGCGAAGTTTGATGTACTGGAACCATTAAAGAAAGTATTACCAACATTAGCCGGACGTCCAGTATATGTAACAATTGATATTGACGTACTCGATCCTGCACATGCACCAGGTACAGGAACAGTTGATGCTGGTGGAATTACATCGAAAGAATTATTAGCCTCAATTCATGAAATAGCAGCATCAGACATACGCGTAGTAGGCTCCGACTTAGTTGAAGTCGCACCAATTTACGACCATTCAGAACAAACAGCAAATACAGCAAGTAAAATCATTCGTGAAATGATTTTAGGCTGGGTGCAGAAAAAAGGGTAAGGAATGATGTGTTTCAAAGAGATGTGGACTCTATCACATTGCTAAGTGTTAATGAAGACCAATAAGTGAGAAGAGTTACACGGAAATGGTCTTCATACGTTTGATGAAGACCAAAATGAGAGAAGAGTTACACGGAAATGTTCTTCATACGTTTGATGAAGACCAAAAAGTGAGAAGAGTTACACGGAAATGTTCTTCATAATTTTTATGAAGACCAAAACGAGAGGAGAGCTCTGCAGAAAAGTCCTTCATACGTTTGATGAAGACCAAAATGAGAGAAGAGTTACACGGAAATGTTCTTCATAATTTTTATGAAGACCAAAACGAGAGGAGAGCTCTGTAGAAATGTTCTTCATAAGCTCGATGAAGACCAAAACGAGAGAAGAGCTCCGCAGAAAAGTCCTTCATAAGCTCGATGAAGACCAAAACGAGAGGAGAGCTCCGCAGAAAAGTCCTTCATACGTTTGATGAAGACCAAAACGAGGGGAGAGCTCCGCAGAAAAGTCCTTCATACGTTTGATGAAGACCAAAAAGTGAGAAGAGTTTCACGGAAATGGTCTTCATAATTTTTATGAAGACCAAAACGAGAGGAGAGCTCCGCAAAAAAGTCCTTCATACGTTCGATGAAGACCAAAACGAGGGGAGAGCTCCGCCGAAAAGTCCTTCATACGTTTGATGAAGACCAAGATGAGAGAAGAGCTCTGTAGAAAAGTCCTTCATAAGCTCGATGAAGACCAAAAAGTGAGAAGAGTTTCACGGAAATGGTCTTCATAATTTTTATGAAGACCAAAACGAGAGGAGAACTCCGCCGAAAAGTCCTTCATACGTTCGATGAAGACCAAAATGAGAGGGGAGCTCCACCGAAAAGTCCTTCATACGTTCGATGAAGACCAAAACGAGGGGAGAGCTCCGCCGAAAAGTCCTTCATAATTTTTATGAAGACCAAAACGAGAGGAGAGCTCCGCAAAAAAGTCCTTCATACGTTCGATGAAGACCAAAACGAGAGGAGAACTCCGCCGAAAAGTCCTTCATACGTTCGATGAAGACCAAAACGAGGGGAGAGCTCCGTCGAAAAGTCCTTCATACGTTCGATGAAGACCAAAACGAGAGAAGAGTTCCACGTAAATGTCCTTCATGAGACCGTGAAGACCAAAATATATGATGTTCTCTTATGGCTTGGCTCTCATTATTACGACGATTCCGAGCGTTCCAATTAATAACCGAAGTAACCCGATTCAAATCGTTCGATGAGTCCAGAATACGAAAACTTTAAATCTATAAGGAACAGAGCGATAATCCCCATTTTGTAAGTGAGACTCAGTAATAATTTGAGACCAAATAAAATGGCCAGAACTCACCAAAACAATACACTGACTAATGGAAGAAATGTAATACAATTCTCTTTTTAATCAATGAATTATTTTGTGGGTTCTGACCTTTTAGTATTTAGGCACAAATATTAAAAATTCTGCAAAGATTGATTTAAATCATCGGCTAATTTGGCAACGCTAGATGATGCTTCACCGATTTCAGTTAGAAGCTGTGTAAACAATTG
The DNA here is from genome assembly GCF_030813355.1 of Metabacillus malikii. Taxonomy (GTDB): domain Bacteria; phylum Bacillota; class Bacilli; order Bacillales; family Bacillaceae; genus Metabacillus; species Metabacillus malikii. The sequence continues at coordinate 80,173 of NZ_JAUSUD010000018.1, read as the reverse complement.
AATGTCTTTGTTGCTACGTTCGTTCTGTTCCTTGCTTGAGATGCTAGTCGATAAGATTTGCTCAAATCTTGTGACGGTTTCATTGACATTTTGGTTTGTTTCGATTGTTTTTGTATCAACGTCATTTATTTGTTCTACAACTTGGTCAATTTGTTCTATTGTTGAGCGGACTAAATCTGTAATGTTACTAGATGATTCTTTTGTTTGCTCTGCTAAATTTCGAACCTCTGAGGCTACGACAGAAAAGCCTTTCCCGTGTTCGCCTGCTCTTGCTGCTTCAATGGCAGCATTTAAAGCAAGTAAATTCGTTTGTTCTGCGATTGAAGTAATGACAGCTACGATTTCACCTATTTCTTTTGATGTAACGGCCAATGAGGAAATACTTTGTTTAATTTGATTGACACTATCCTTAAGGACTGTTGTCTGTTGGATGACTACATCTAATTGGTCTTTTCCGGTTAGAGAACTTTCTGTTGTTAAGATTGAAGTGTTTAAGCCTTCTTCAATATTCTCTTTAATTTTTTCCGAACGATGGATAACTTCCTCAACAGTTGCTCCTGTTTCCTCAGCCATTGAAGCTAAATCCTCAGTAATAGTTCCAATCGATTTCTTTACTTCTAGTTTTGCATTATTCTCTCGTCCGAGTAGCATTTGGTTTTGTTCAAATTGAAGTGCTGCTAAACAGATTTGTGCCTCTAAGTTAAAGATTTTTGCAGATACCTTATGTGCGATTACTAAACTTTCAGGATCATGAGCGAATGTTTTGTTGATAATTTCAGCAATGGCATCTATCAAAAGTTGGTTTGTACATAAATACCACTTTATTTCTACACCGATTGATAAGTAGTATTTAGCAAGCTTCATTCTACGTTCGATGTAATTAGATGTTATCTCCCCTGAAAAGAAATCAACAATATATTGTCGAGATTCTTGTTTGTTAATACCTAGTGCATTCATGTCGACAACTTTTCGAACACCGTCAAATGGATGGTTATATAGTGTATCATAAATTTTATCAAAGCCTGCGTCGATATGTGGTTTTAATGCTTTTGCGATTGCTAATTCAGTAACGGTAAGTCCAAGTAGTTCTAATTGCTGTAATATTTCATGTTGTCCATTTACATCTATAATACCTTTATGCTGCTTTGCTGCTTCCAACAATGATTGAGTTTGGGATTGAACTTTCTTTTTAAATAGAGACATGTTTTTCCTCCAGATAATCTTCTTTGTCTTTATATCGGTCAAAAGTCCTAATTAGTTAACATGTTTTAGAGAAAGAATTGAAAATGTGTAAGGGTATTCAATAGAGTGATGATTATATATGTGAATGTGGATAGCTGGGTAACAAAAGTTGCAAATAAAAGAACTATCTAGAATGTTAAATAGCCTAGAGTAACATCTTTACAAGTTTTAATGAAACTCCCTTTAAAAACGTCGAAAAGAATAACTATTCAAAACGAGAAATGACCTTTTCACTACTTGCACAGTTGCATTTGGTTCCTTATACTATTAGAGTTAAAGGAGTAACAGAAAAGGGAGTGTTTCCATGTCAAACAGCACACCTATTCAAATCCATGTATTATCGGAAATTCGTAATGAGAAAGACCGAGATAACGAAAAAATCGAGGTAACGACAGTAGGAGAATGTATTTTAAAGGGTTCGACTAAATATATCCGGTATGAAGAAGAACATGAGCTTGGTTCGGTAAAAACAACAGTGAAAATAGCAGCAGATGAAGTTGTTGTAATGAGGACTGGGGCAGTATCAATGAAGCAGCGATTTATTGAAGGTGCAGTGACAACAACTGATTACACAACACCTTTTGGGAAGCTTCAGCTTGAGACAATTACAAATGCTGTATCCCATGTAAGTGATTTGTCTGAAGGTAAGCTCGTTCTTCAATATGATTTGCAAATAGATGAAAAGGAAAAACATATACATACATTAGAAATGACATATAAGGAGGAACAACGATGAATATTGTCGAGCAAGTGAAAGAGCGGTTAAAGGATGAAGTAAAGGCTGCTGTAATAAAAGCTGGTTTAGCAGAAGAATCACAAATTCCAGATGTATTACTTGAAATTCCAAAAGATAAAACACACGGTGATTATTCTACAAATATGGCTATGCAGTTAGCAAGAGTTGCTAAAAAGGCACCTCGGGCAATTGCTGAAGGAATCGTTGAACATTTTGATAAACAAAAGGGTTCAATCGATAAAATTGAAATTGCTGGACCTGGATTTATTAATTTTTATATGAACAATCATTATTTAACGGACTTAATTCCTGCGATACTAACTGCAGGTGAAACTTATGGGGAAACAAATGTAGGAAATGGAGAAAAGGTACAAGTCGAATTTGTATCTGCTAATCCAACAGGAGACTTACATTTAGGACATGCCCGTGGTGCAGCTGTTGGTGATTCATTATGTAATGTGTTAGCAAAAGCTGGTTATGATGTCTCTCGTGAATATTATATAAATGATGCAGGAAACCAAATTAATAACCTTGCCCGTTCTGTTGAAGCACGTTACTTACAAGCGTTAGGCAAAGATGCAGACATGCCAGAGGATGGCTATCATGGTGAAGATATCGTAGCGATTGGTAAAAAGCTTGCAGAAGAATATGGCGACCGCTTTGCAAATGAATCAAGTGAGGAACGATTAAGCTTTTTTAGAGAGTACGGACTTAAATATGAAATGGGTAAATTAAAAGCAGATTTAGAGGAATTTCGTGTTCCTTTTGATGTATGGTATTCTGAAACATCTTTATATCATAACGGAAAAATCGACCAAGCTCTCGCAAAGTTAAAAGAGAAAGGTCATATTTATGAAGAAGAAGGCGCAACTTGGTTCCGTTCAACAACATTTGGTGATGACAAAGACCGTGTTTTAATTAAAAATGATGGCTCATACACGTATTTAACACCAGATATTGCTTATCATAAGGACAAGCTTGACCGCGGCTTTACAAAGTTAATTAATGTGTGGGGCGCAGATCATCACGGCTACATTCCACGTATGAAGGCAGCAATTGAAGCGCTAGGGTACGGTAAAGATACGTTAGAGGTTGAAATCATTCAGCTTGTTCATTTATATAAAAATGGCGAGAAGATGAAAATGAGTAAACGGACTGGAAAAGCTGTTACAATGAGAGATTTAATTGAAGAAGTAGGTTTAGATGCTGTACGTTATTTCTTCGCGATGAGAAGTGCGGATACACATATGGATTTTGACTTAGATTTAGCTGTGTCTACATCTAATGAAAACCCGGTTTACTACGCACAATATGCACATGCGCGGATTTGTAGCATGCTTCGTCAAGGAGAAGAGCAAGGTTTAACATATGACGATAACCTTACATTAGCTGAGATTTCATCTGAAAAAGAATATGATTTATTAAAAAAATTAGGTGAATTCCCACAAGCGGTTGCGGAAGCAGCTCAAAAACGGATTCCACACCGAATCACAAATTACATTTATGATGTAGCTTCTGCATTACACAGCTTTTACAATGCAGAAAAAGTATTAGATGCGGATAACAAAGAAAAAAGCCGTGCAAGATTAGCACTAATGAAAGCAACACAAACAACTTTAAAAAATGCATTAACATTAATTGGCGTTTCCGCACCAGAAAAAATGTAATGATACCAAAGGGTCAGACCCCCAACATATTAAGGGGTCTGACCCCTTTTTACTATCAAGAACAAACTTGTAGTTGCCGTGAATTTACCTCTTGTATAAACTCACTAGGTGAGTCTACCTTTATATGAATCGAGTAAATAGGACGTTCTTTTCCAAAAAAGGTCTTCTTGATGATTGGTTCTTTTAACATAATTTCAACATTATGCCCTTCCATATCAATTAGCAGCATATTAAAAACGGACTTATCTTTTTTATGCTCTTCCATAGATTTCGTTGCTTTAGCAGCATATTGAATGTTCTCGATTAGAATTACTTCATTTGACCGAATACCTAAATGTAAGTATAGCTTCTGACTAGTAACAGTAATCGGCTTTGCTAGGACGGCCTTGTAATCACTAATGAAGTATAGTAAGCAATACACAACTAAAATAGTATGAATCCATGAAATGATTGGAACTAAGTGATGCAATAAGAAAAACACACCTATCCCTTCGATAACAGCTGTTAAGAGAATAGCAGCTAAGAAGATTTTATAGCTTGAATTTTTATGATAGCTATAGTGAGAACCGTTTCGTAAGGGGATTCTATCTACCTTTTTGAAGAGGTAATAATACATTATTAATTCCTTCGTTATGATTGAAGCAAACGGTTGTTTAAATCTTTTCATGAATGTAGTGGTGATTTTTTCTTCAAAGGGTAATGCCTTATCTTGTGCCCGATACAATTTAACTATGCTTCTAATCTGATAAATAAGGAAAGAAATCAGTAAGAGTTCTATTATAATAACAAGCTCTATCGGTATAGAATGGAAAATCCCCATATCTTCCAGCTCCAGTCATTTGTAATCTTTACTAACGGCAGTTTTCGTAAACATTGTTACCTTTTCGTAGTTGTAGCCTTGGGCTGTTTGCGGTGTGAAACCTTGCTTTCAAGCGGGTGATGGTGAACCTCCTTAGTAAGAATCGTGCATTTTCGCTCCAAACCAACCTTTAATTTGATAAATTTAGTGCAAAGAGGCAGGGACATAATCAAAACAACCTAGTTAAATACGAACATTGTTTTAGGGGTTCTATGTTACAAATTCTGTAGGGGTTGATTGGAGCGGAAGTGCGAGACTCCTGCGGGATGCGTGGGAGAGGTGAGACCCCACAGGAGTTTACTCCGAGGAGGCTCACCACCCACCCCGCGGAAAGCGAGTACTGCAGCGGAAATCAACCAGAACGTCTACCATGTAAAAACAACACGAAGATTAAATTGGAATCTAATCTAATAGTTCGTATTTTTCTTATGATTAAAACCTTTTGTCCCACCCTCCTCTCTAAAGGTTTTCTTCATTGTTTGCTGCCTTTGCAACATAATCGAGAAGAAAGTGGAAAATGATTAATGGGATGATACTCTCAAAAACGAAGTAAATCAATCCGAAGAAAATACCAACGATTGCTGTACGAACTACACCGCTAATGCCTTGATATGTGTGAGCTAACCCAAACAAAATACCAGCAAGAACAACGTGTAGCCAAACAGATAATTCTGGGAATAACTCAATAAAGACAAAGAGTAAAAAACCTCGGTAAATGATTTCTTCTGTTACTCCAGCGGTTAACGAAACATAGCCCCAAAGCTTCTTTTCATGAGGAGACTGCGGAAGAATCTCTTGGTAGGGCATACTTTCAAATTGAGATGCTACCTTTTGGCGAAACTGTTCACTCATTTTTAACAAAATAAATTGATAGATGAGGGCTACTACATAGACAAGAAAAAGGACAAGTATGACGATGCTAGGCCATTTTCCTAATGCACTAGTATTAAAAGTAGGCATTGTAATCCCGATTGAAGAATAGGACAACGGTGAAAGAGCAACAACGATGAGGATAACAATGGCAGGGAGCCAAAGACCAATCATTATATCTTTATAATATTTAGTTCGCCTGTTTGTCTCTTCGGGCTTTTCTAACAAATCTCTTTTAAAGCGCTGATAAGAAATATAACCCCAAATAGGTTCATAGGTTAGCAGGAAACAAAGAAATAGCATATAGAAAGTGAAAAGCATAATCTTATTCCTCCTTTTAAGTAGAAGAAGTTACGATAGAGTGTAGCTCCTTTAAAATGCGATGATATTCAACGATATCGTCGGCCGGTAACTTGAGGAAGTATTTCTTAAAGATGTATGTATCGACCTTCTCCATCTCTGCAAAAAATTGTTCCCCTTTCTCAGCAAGTGTGACAAGAGTTTCTCGTCGGTTATCAACATTTACTTCCCTTTTTAAATACCCGAGCTGTTCAAGCTTTTTTACAAATTGACTTGCTGCACTCGGTGTGGCATCAATCATTTGGGCGATTTCCCCCATTGTTGGTTGTTGCTTTTGATGGACAAAGTTAACGATGACAGACTGTTTTGAGGATAGTTCATACTTATCCATTATTTTTTGGTATTCCCGTATGAACACCATTTTGATGTCGTGTGAAAACCGTTCAGATTCAATTAATAGTTCTAGCGGATCCAAAATAGGCACCTCTTTATTTAAGTTATGTTAATAGTTAAGTATACTTAACTAATTTATACCAGAAAAAAACATTGGATACAATTGTATCCAATGTTAATTCACAATTTATTCATATGATTGTTTTTACTACCAATCAATTGTCGCTTCACCAATCCGTTTTATCCCGCGAATTTTTGCTATATCTTCACAAAGCTTTAGTGCAGCAAAATCTTTTTGCTTCGCTTCTATCATAAAATCTACATCTACATTTATTTCCTTTAAATGAGTTAGGAGCGGAAGTAAAAATTCGGCATCAACATAATCTGCATGGCTGCGAAATTCTTTTTCAGATTTTGGAGATGATACATGAATTTTTGGTTTTAGACTAACCCATTCCCATGTCTTAAATATTTCTGGAAGCAGCTCAGGTAGCTTTTCATCATCATGATGATTTGCCATATAATGATGATAATCGAAAAGGAGCGGAATTTTTTCCTTTTGACAAATCGCTAATGTTTCAGATGTTGTATAAGTTTTATCATCATTTTCCAATGTCATCCGCTGTTTAATATGACTCGGGAGCTTTTTTAAATTAATGTGAAATCGTTCTGTTGCAGTCTTTTTATTCCCATAGGCGCCACCTACATGAATATTGATAATTGATTGTTCAGCAAGGCCCATCGCATCTAAAACGTCATAATGATAGGACATATCCCCAACAGCATTTTCCGTAATATGTCGTTTATCACTTGTAAATAGTGTAAACTGATTCGGGTGAAAGCTTGTTCGTAATTGATATTGTTTTACCAGAGTGCCGATTTCAGTGAACAAGTCTTTAAAGGGCGTACGGTAATCCCACTTTACTTCTGGGTGTGTTGCTAATGGGACAAGCGACGATGAAAAGCGGTATAAATAGATTTCATGTGCGATATTGTAATGAATCATTCGTAATGTATGCTTTAAATTTTGCTCTGTTACGTAGAGAAGTTGGCTATGTCTCTCGTCCTCACTTAGCTTTTTCCACCTTGTAAACGTTAATGTCTTTGCGGGTGAGCAATCCCATAGTGAAAGAGCGTGTGATACATAGCCGAATCGAATAATCATCCAATTCCTCCAGTTGTTTCACGTTATAGAAAATGAGAGATCAAGGTTGCAATGCCTTCGGTTATTCGCTTGTGGAATGGCCGCTTTTTATAATCGTCATATGTCAGTAATTCGCAATGGGTCAAATCCTCATCTACATATTTTTTCAGTTCGTTAATAAATACACTGTCATATATGACACAGTTCATTTCATCATTTAAATATTGACTTCGCTTATCAAAATTAGCAGTTCCGATATCACAAAGCCTATCATCAATAATAATGACCTTCGCATGGTAAAAGCCTTGATAAAACCGGTAAACCTCACAACCAGCAGGAATAAGTTTCCCATAGTATGGAAAAGAAGCTTCCTTTACAAATGGGTGGTCTGATTTCATCGGAACCATAAGACGTACCCTTACACCTCTTTTTAAAGCAAGAAGGAGTTCATTTAATAACTCTTTACCTGGAATAAAATAGGGTGTGCAAATGAAAATCTCCTGCTCGGCAGATTGAATAAAATCAATGACATGTTTTTTCAAATGGATGCCATATGTGGCAATATAATGATGTGTACTGCTGCCCTGATATTGTTCTGGAAAGTATGCAGTTTTATCTAAATAATTTTCACCTGTTGAGTCAAACCAATCTTTTAAAAATTGTCTTTGAAGGTCAGTAACACCTTCTCCAGTAATTTTTAAATGATAATCACGCCATAATCCAAACTTCAGCTTGTGCCCTAAATATTCCTTTCCAACATTAAAACCGCCTAAGTAAGCAGTTTTTCCATCTATAACAGAGATTTTTCGGTGATTCCTTGCCTGGCTCGTATAAAAAATAAATGGTAGCCTGACTTTGTGTGTGTATGAAAACTTAACACCTTTAGTTTTTAATTTTGAAATTGTTTTTTTCTTTAATCGATAGCTCCCGATATGATCAACTAATAGCTTCACATCAACACCTTGTGAGGCCTTTTCGGCTAATAACGATAAAAAGTCATGACTAATCTGGTCATTACGTACAATGTAAAAGAGAATGTGGATACTTTCTTTACTCTTCTGTATCGTGTGAAATAAATCTTTAAACAGATGATTTCCATCGACAATTAATTCAAAGTCACTTTGGCGAAGTGGAGTTACCTCATACTTTGATTTTGCCAGATGGTCTTTTCTCCCTAGATAATAGTCGATTGAGAACCATGCAATGATTGCTACTATGAACAAGCCAATTAACAGAATTAATGCCACCTACAAACCTCCTAGCAGCATATTTTTTGTAGTATTAGCAAATTGACAAAGATTATCCGTTAAAAATCACTAAGGCTATGTATTAGAGGCAGTTTGTTTAGAGTGGATTAAACCCTTACTCTAAATTACGATAAATAATCACAAAGGTAAGAAAACAATTGACTGAATGCTCATTCATTATTTATCATAAACGTATAGTTGCTACTCATATATATAATGGCAGACAAGAATGTAATAAAAAACACGGGAGTGACAAAACGAAGAAGAAATAGGGGGAGAAGCATGAACGTACTATTATGGCTGAATTTCAGCGCATTTACCGTTGTAACCGCTTACGCAATCTATTTGTTCGTTTATTTAGTTCGTACAAGAACCAAATATATAAAATTGGGGAAAAAAATTGAATTTGAAAAAAGAGTGAAAGAAAGATTTGAAAAGATATGGATAAATGTGTTTGGCCAGAAGAGGCTGTTAAAAGATAAAAAAAGCGGAATCATCCATGTCATGTTTTTCTATGGTTTTATCCTCGTTCAGTTCGGTGCAATTGACTTTTTGATTAAAGGGCTCGCACCCGGTAAACATCTTCCACTAGGTCCGTTGTATCCAGCGTTTACCTTCTTTCAAGAATTGGTCACGTTCATCATATTAGTTGCTGTCATTTGGGCATTTCATCGTCGTTACATTGAAAAATTAGTTCGACTGAAGCGAAACTTTAAATCAGGATTAGTATTAATTTTTATTGGTGGCCTCATGCTTTCCGTGCTCTATGGTAACGGTATGTCGCTTGTTTGGCACGAGGAACCTGCGAGCTGGTCAGAGCCAATCGCGTCTGTTGTTGCTCTGTCATTTCAATTTGTAGGAGATTTAGGCGCTATTATCCTCTTTTATATTGCTTGGTGGTTACACCTGCTATTGTTGCTAACATTTTTAGTATATGTTCCTCAATCAAAACATGCCCACCTTATTGCAGGACCAATCAACGTTTATTTAAATCGCTTAACAAATCCAGGAAAACTTGAAAAAATCGACTTTGAGGATGAGACACAAGAAACATATGGTGTTGGGAATATAACAGAGTTTAATCAAAAGCAATTAATTGATTTATATGCTTGTGTTGAATGTGGTCGTTGTACAAATATGTGTCCTGCAACAGGTACAGGGAAATTATTATCACCAATGGATCTGATCGTGAAGCTTCGTGACCATTTAACATTAACGGGTGCAGCTGTTACCGGGAAACAGCCATGGGTGCCTACTACCTTTTTTAAACAAACAAAGGGCAACCAACTTGCAGTGATGGCTTCAAGTACAGGGGCTTCCGAGTCGGCTGCATCACAAACTCATAATCAATCCTCTTTAATAGGTGACGTCATAACGGAAGAAGAAATTTGGGCTTGTACAACATGTCGCAATTGTGAAGACCAATGCCCAGTCATGAATGAGCATGTCGACAAAATTATTGATTTACGACGATACCTAGTCTTAACGGAAGGTAAATTAGATGCCGATGCACAACGAGCGATGACAAATATCGAAAGGCAAGGGAATCCGTGGGGGTTAAATCGGAAAGAAAGAGAGAGTTGGCGTCAGTTAAGTGAAGATGTAGTCATTCCAACAGTAAAAGAGTTAAAAAAATCTGGTGAAGAGTTTGAGTATTTATTCTGGGTCGGTTCAATGGGCTCATTTGATAATCGTAGTCAAAAAATTGCCATTTCATTTGCGAGATTATTACAAAAGGCGGGAGTGAAGTTTGCGATATTAGGGAATAAAGAAAAAAATTCTGGTGACACACCTCGTAGACTTGGCAATGAGTTTTTATTTCAGGAATTAGCAACAAAAAATATTGAAGAATTCGCAAAAAATGATGTAAAGAAAATTGTTACAATTGACCCGCATGCCTTCAATATATTCAAAAATGAATACACTGACTTTGGTTTAGAGGCGGAAGTATATCACCATACTGAGCTATTAGCAAGATTAGTAGAAGAAGGAAGGTTGCAGCCGGAATTCCCTGTTTATGAAACAATCACATACCATGATTCCTGCTACCTTGGTCGCTACAATAATGTCTATGATCCACCACGGGAAATCTTAAAGGCTATTCCTGGTGTAAAGGTTGTAGAAATGGGCCGTAATCGAGAAAACGGCATGTGCTGTGGGGCTGGCGGAGGTTTAATGTGGATGGAGGAAGATACAGGTTCAAGGGTCAATGTCGCGAGAACAGAGCAAGCCCTAGCTGTTAATCCGTCTATAATTAGTTCAGGCTGTCCATACTGTCTTACGATGCTAAGTGATGGTACAAAGGCTAAAGAAGTCGATACAGATATAAGCACATATGATGTAGCTGAAATACTAGAAAAATCAATTTTCGGTTAGGAGGGGGGACAGTCCCCCTTTTGGAATCATCTGCCGAGATAAATATTCGTACATAACGCCCTCATTCTAATTATTTTTTAAGAGTATCAAGATTTTGTACATTTTTACGTGATAAATGTGGCATAAACCGCTAGAATTTGTTTATAATGAATGGTATGATTTGCAGGCTTGCCTTTTTCGTAAACTTTTCTTTTAAATAGTTTGTGAATTGTAGGCATCCATACATAATAGACATGAAGTTTTTGTCAGTGAAATAATAAATACAGCTCGAACCAAATGGACTTGAGCTTATAGATTGAGATACCGAGAAAGGGAGTGCCGTACTTGAGTCTTAAGCAGTTACCAGAAGAGCAACTAAAAGAAATGGCAATGGTTGAAGTTGCCTATGAACTATTTTTAGAACAGAGAAAGCCTTATATATTTAGCGAATTAGTAGATGAAGTAGCTACTTTGCTTGGTTTATCAAAACAACAAGTAGAAGACAAAATCGCTCAATTTTATACAGATATAAATATTGATGGTCGTTTTATTTGTGTGGGTGAAAACATGTGGGGATTACGTACATGGTATCCATACGAACAAATCGAAGAAGAAATTGTACCAACGACAACAAAACCTAAGAAGAAAAAAGCGAAAAAAGCTGTTGATGAGCTTGAAGATGACTTTGATGAAATTGAAGAAGATTTAGATTTTGATGATCTAGATGACTTTGATGACGAAGATGATGAAGACGAAGAAGAATTTGATGATCTAGATGACGTCGACTTAGATGAAGACGATGATGATGACTTAATTGAAGATGAAGATGAAGAATTTGACCTGGATGAAGATGACGAGGATGAAGACTTTGATGACGACGAAGAGGAAGAAATTTAAGTTAGAACATCTTGACTTTCCTTTTCCAACTAGGTAGAATCTATTTTGGGCTCTTAAAAAAGCAATCGTTGTATACATTATACATTTATGCTCCCTTTCAACTTGTTTGGAAGGGGGCTTTCTATTTTTTGGCTCGTTTTCTAAGAAATTGTGGCTTTACATTAATTTTATAAGGGTTGGTTTGAACTGATTGCGAGACTTCTGCGGAATTCGAGTACTCGTGCTGCAACTAACCCAAAACGACAACTTAATTAAAAGCAATAATATTTACGAGAACAGCCTTTAAATTATTTCTATATAAATTTTTATCAATGAATGTATCTTTTAGATTTGATTAGCAAAAGAGAAAGAAATAGAAAGCTATTCAAATTTAGTCCCTTAATCAAGATAGTGGGTGAATACGCCATAGTGCGTTTAGTACAAAATAAACATATTAAGCTTCTATAGGGGGAAGACCATGACAAAGTATATTTTTGTAACTGGTGGAGTTGTATCATCTTTAGGAAAAGGGATAACAGCTGCATCACTAGGTAGATTATTAAAAAACCGAGGCATGAGTGTAACCATTCAAAAGTTTGACCCATATATTAACGTGGACCCAGGAACAATGAGTCCTTACCAACACGGTGAAGTATTTGTAACTGGTGATGGAGCAGAAACGGACTTAGACTTAGGTCACTATGAACGTTTTATCGATATTAACTTAACAAAATTCAACAATGTGACAACTGGTAAAATCTATTCAACAGTACTTAAGAAAGAACGCCGTGGTGACTACTTAGGTGGAACTGTCCAAGTCATCCCGCATATCACAAATGAAATTAAAGACCGTGTATTCCGTGCAGGGAAAGAAACTGGCGCAGATGTCGTTATTACTGAAATAGGTGGAACAGTCGGTGATATCGAGTCATTACCATTCCTAGAGGCAATTCGTCAAATTAAAAGTGACATCGGCCGCGATAATGTAATGTATATTCACTGTACACTTGTTCCTTACATCAAAGCAGCTGGTGAAATGAAAACAAAACCTACACAACATAGTGTAAAAGAACTTCGCAGCTTAGGTATTCAACCTAATGTGATTGTCGTTCGTACTGAAAAACCAATATCACAAGATATGAAGGATAAAATTGCTTTATTCTGTGATATTGATAAAGAATCAGTAATTGAATGTCGTGATGCAGAAACATTATATTCAATTCCTTTAGATTTACAAGAGCAAAACCTTGATACAATCGTATGCAAACACTTGAAATTAGACTGCAAAGAAGCAGATATGACTGAGTGGAAAGTGTTAGTTGATAAAGTAACAAATCTATCAAAAACAACGAAAATCGGCCTTGTCGGGAAATATGTTGAACTTCAAGATGCATATATCTCAGTTGTCGAAGCACTTCGTCATGCTGGTTATGAATATGATTCTGATATCGAAATTAAATGGGTAAATGCAGAAAACTTAACAGCGGAAAATGTAAAAGAAGAACTCCAAGATGTTGATGGCATTCTTGTCCCAGGTGGATTCGGTGACCGTGGTGTTGAGGGGAAAATTCTTGCAACACAATATGCGCGTGAAAACAAGGTACCATTCCTAGGAATTTGCCTAGGTATGCAAGTAGCATCGATCGAATTTGCTCGTAATGTACTAGGATTAAAAGGTGCAAACTCATCTGAAATTAATCCTGATACACAATATCCGGTTATTGACTTGTTACCAGAACAAAAAGACATTGAAGACCTTGGTGGAACATTACGTCTCGGCCTATCTCCAAGTAAATTAAAAGTAGGTTCAAAAGCATACGATGCATACAAAGAGGAAGTTGTCTACGAACGTCATCGTCATCGTTATGAGTTCAATAATGAATACCGTCAAGCAATGGAAGAAGCAGGGTTTGTTTTCTCTGGAACAACACCGGACGGTCGTCTCGTTGAAATTATTGAAGTGAAAGATCACCCATGGTTTGTGGCATCACAATTCCATCCAGAATTCACATCAAGACCAACAAGACCACAACCACTTTTCCGTGACTTCGTTCAAGCTTCAATCACTGCGAAAAATTAAGAATCAAAAAAAGCTAAGTAATCATTGGACAAGCAGTTCAAAAGATTCCTTAGCTTTTTTATTATATTTAAAAAAGCAACTAGCTTAAGCTACCTGCTTTTAATCATCTTCATACTCACTCATGATTTCATTAAGCGTGAATGAGATTGCATAATATACATATAATGATGTCATTAAGGCTGGAAAACCATATCTGACACCGTCATCTCCAGGGATAAGTGGCTGGTGTAACTTTGAGTCAATATGAAAGTCAGTTATTGAATCTAAGCCGTGCTCAGCATTTTTACTTATTGCTGAAACACCAACTGTTTGAATCCCTTGTTCTGATAAAGTTTTAGCAATCGAGATCACCTCATCATCTGTAGAAAGATGACTAAATAGAAGGACACGGTCAGCAGATGAAAGTTTTCGAAGTGAACCAGTCTCATCAAAGAGGTGCTTTGCCCGCTGTAATCGCTCACTACCTTGTAATGCTTCCCTAACGATTCCATCGAGTTCTTTATGTCCATAAACATATAGGTTTCCCTCACCAACAAGTGCTTGTGCTAATAGTCTTGCGCTATCCTCAATATTCATTGTTTCTTGATCCATAATTCTATTAAAATGGCCCGTTAATTGGGTTGTGAAAATTTTCATCATCGCTTTTAAAGCTCCTTTTCGTGTATGCTAGTATATAGTATTATAACGAATCAATTGCTAGCGGGAAAGCAAGGTGGCTTTAGAGTGGGAAATAATGACGAACAAGTAAAGAAAATGTCGACAAACAACTGAAGAGTTTTGCAGGAGAATGACGTTTTAAAAAGAATGTATTAAGTTGTGGAAAAATAATAATTAAATAATTGTTTATGTGCTGGAGGTTAATTTAGGATATGTGAAAAGGTATGTTTGAAATATATACAGGCAAAATTCACAAAATCCAAAGGTTGTATGTAACTGTTTCCGCCGATATATAATTAGTTAGTTGTTCGAAGTGGTAGCATAATCTGTTTCCCCTGCCATTTTACCCCTTAATACATAAGTAATAAAAATCAGCAAAGAGGTGTAGATATGTTAAAGGAAAAAATATTAATTGTCGATGATCAGTACGGTATACGAATTTTATTAAATGAAGTGTTCCAGAAGGATGGTTACCAAACATTTCAAGCAGCTAACGGATTTCAAGCATTAGACATAGTAAAAGACCACTCTCCAGACTTAGTGCTCCTCGATATGAAAATTCCAGGGATGGATGGAATTGAGATATTGAAGCGAATGAAAGTAGTTGACCAAGAAATTCGGGTTATTATTATGACAGCTTACGGTGAATTAGATATGATTCAAGAGGCAAAGGATTTAGGAGCATTAACACACTTTGCAAAACCTTTTGACATTGATGAAATCAGAGAAGCTGTCCGAAAGTATTTACCCTTAAAGGCCTAAAAATTTTATAAATAAATATGCCTTATAAAATATTGACATAAATTTTGGCAAGAGGGATTTCCTCGTAGGAGTCTTTTTCTTAGATACAATATTAATGCAATGAAAAGTCACTATTCTAAAGAGTTTTTGTTCAGCTATATAAAGGGTTGATTGGAGCGGATGTGCGAGACCCTACCCCGCGGAAAGCAAGTACTGCAAGAAGGAATCACTCCAATACGGTTAATATGTAAGGGTAAGTACATCTTATGTAAAAATAATTAAAGCTAATATTTACGAAAACATTTGTCGAAATGTTGCCGAAATTTAAAGAAATTGGTATGCTTATTAAGTGAAAAGTGATCATGCGGATTCTACATATTTGTAAATATTCTGGTCAAGCTAGGTATGATATACTTTTCTGTATCAGAAAATAAGGTTCATTAGGAGGATTTTTCGATATGCCTTTAGTTTCAATGACAGAAATGCTAAACAAAGCAAAAGACGGCGGATATGCAGTTGGTCAATTCAACATTAACAACCTTGAATTCACTCAAGCAATCCTACAAGCGGCACAAGAAGAGAATTCACCAGTAATTCTTGGTGTTTCAGAAGGTGCTGGACGTTACATCGGCGGATTCAAAACAGTTGTAAAAATTGTTGAAGGTCTTTTAGAAGATTATAAAATTACTGTTCCAGTGGCAATTCACCTTGACCACGGTTCAAGCTATGAAAAATGTGTTGAAGCAATTGAGGCAGGTTTCACATCTGTAATGATCGATGCTTCACACCACCCATTTGAAGAAAACGTTGAAACAACTAAAAAAGTTGTTGATTACGCTCATGCAAAAGGTGTTTCAGTTGAAGCTGAATTAGGAACAGTTGGTGGACAAGAGGATGACGTAGTTGCAGAAGGCGTAATCTATGCTGACCCGCAAGAATGTAACGAACTTGTACAACGTACTGGTATTGACTGCTTAGCACCAGCATTAGGTTCTGTTCACGGACCATACAAAGGTGAGCCAAACTTAGGATACAAAGAAATGGAAGAAATTGCAAACTTGACTAATATGCCATTAGTTCTTCATGGTGGAACTGGTATCCCAACTCATGATATCCAAAAAGCAATCTCTTTCGGTACTGCTAAAATCAACGTTAACACTGAAAACCAAATTGCATCTGCAAAAGTTGTTCGTGAAGTGTTAGCTGCGAAACCAAATGAATATGACCCACGTAAATACTTAGGACCTGCTCGTGATGCGATTAAAGAAACAGTAATCGGCAAAATGCGTGAATTCGGTTCTTCAAACAAAGCTTAAATCTAAACGTAAGGACCTAACCGCCTTAGTTAGCTAAGGCGGTTAGATTCTAAGTAGGATAGTAAGCGCTGTCATAATACAAAGCTGACCAGAATATATGAATAGAGGACGGACAGGTACAGGCTTGTTCGTCTTCGTATATCATTTTTAAAGCTCATTCTTTTACATTAATTCACCAATCCATCATCCGACAACATTCCGCGAAAAATTTATTCATCAACACAAGATATCCCCGTTAAATTATGAAAAAATCGGATTTCTTAACCTAAAACATTGTTGTCCATCATAATAGATGGTTTAATAATAAGTGAAAGAATGAAAAAAATTAAAGATATAAAGTACCTATTTATCATCGAAGTTTTTTAAATGGTTCCATTACCGTGTTTGTCTTCAGAACACAAGCCTAGGTTAAACAATGTATAAGTTTGTTTATAACTAATTGTTATATCTAGCGTAAATGACAACTAAATTAAAAGAACATACAAACGGGTATTGCTTACATAAAAGAAAGTTATTTAACAACCTGTTATGATGTATTTACTTTGATGGAATAGGAAATAAAAGAAATAAACAATTAATTATATGGAGAAGGTAAGTTTATAAAGCGGAGTAATCGCAATAATGACTTTACCTGACCCTTTTAGTAAAAAACACAGTGCTTTTTTTAGTAATTTTAATATGTTGACAACAGTAACTTAATGTTCGGAAAACATGATGGCTAATGAAGAATAATGCGTATTAGATGCGCAATAATACACCTCCATGTTCGTTCCGGAAAGTCAACTTCATAAGAAGGGAGACTATCATGGAAAAATTAAAAGTAGCCGGTGGAGATTTTTTAAAAGGTACAGTCAATATTAGCGGAGCAAAAAACAGTGCTGTTGCATTAATACCAGCAACAATATTAGCACAATCACCAGTTACCATCGAAGGGTTACCTAATATTTCTGATGTTTCAATATTGGGCGATTTATTAGAAGAGATTGGTGGTAAAGTATCGCTGGAAAATAATGAAATGTATGTCGATCCTTCAAATATGATTTCCATGCCTTTACCGAATGGAAAAGTAAAAAAACTTCGCGCATCCTATTATTTAATGGGAGCAATGCTAGGTAGGTTCAAAAAGGCAGTAATTGGATTGCCTGGAGGCTGTCACTTAGGACCACGTCCAATTGACCAACATATAAAAGGCTTCGAAGCTTTAGGTGCACATGTAACAAACGAGCAAGGAGCGATTTACTTACGCGCGGATGAGTTACGAGGCGCAAGAATTTATCTAGACGTCGTAAGTGTCGGTGCAACGATTAATATCATGCTTGCTGCTGTTCTTGCAAAAGGGCGAACGATCATTGAAAATGCAGCAAAAGAGCCAGAAATTATTGATGTCGCAACATTGCTAACTAGTATGGGTGCAAAAATTAAAGGTGCAGGAACCGATGTTATTCGAATAGATGGTGTTGAACAACTGCATGGTTGCCGTCATTCAATCATTCCAGACAGAATTGAAGCTGGAACGTATATGATTATGGGAGCAGCAATGGGAAAAGAAGTGATGATTGACAACGTCATTCCACTCCATCTTGAATCCCTTATCGCGAAATTAAGAGAAATGGGCTTACATATTGAAACGAGCAATGACCAAATTTTAATCATTGGCGGTCAGAAAGAAGTGAAAGCTGTAGATATTAAAACACTTGTATATCCTGGATTCCCAACGGACTTACAGCAACCATTTACGTCCCTTTTAACAAAAGCATCGGGTACAAGTGTTGTAACAGATACAATTTATTCTGCTCGATTTAAACATATTGATGAGCTAAGAAGAATGGGTGCAACAATTAAAGTGGAAGGCCGCTCAGCAATTGTAACAGGCCCAACTAAGCTACAAGGTGCCAGAGTAAAAGCGAGTGATTTACGTGCTGGTGCAGCGCTTGTCTGTGCGGGATTAATGGCTGACGGAGTAACAGAAATTACAGGCTTAGAACATATTGATAGAGGCTATAGTCAGCTTGAGGAAAAGCTAACAGGCCTAGGTGCAACGATTTGGAGAGAAAAGCTATCAGATAAAGAAATTGAACAATTACAAAATTCATAAGCTATATTTTTGAGAAAGTAGGGAGACCTGCTTTCTCATATTTAAAACTGATTTGAGAACTATAATGTAGAAATTCACTAAATAACTATATAAAAAACATTTAGAAAGCTTTAAAAAACCTCAAACTTCTAATAGATTTTCCAAAAAAGATTGATTAAATTCGAAAAATAGGGTAAAAATAAAGAGTGCTGCAAAGAATGCGAAAATGCATTAACTACTTCAAGCTCACCTTCATTTTCCTTCTGATTCCAATTGTACTAGAATCTTCCTAAGTACAGCTGATAGTAAATCTCTATAATCTAACTATTTGCTATCTGACTAGTTTTCTTTCTAAAGATGATGTTAAGTTTTAGTGTTAATGACGACCATATATAAGTGGGAGTGCTAAATCCACTTATTTTCAGGTACTACATAAACCTACAAGTTTAACAGAATAACTTCATGATTTGAAAAACGATAGATGGAAAACGCTTAATTGATGTAAAGTGAATAAAGGTTAGTAGCCAAGAAGTTTGCGTTAACTTTCTTAGTGCAAACGGGTAATGTCTAATGACTTGCCACAACTAGTTAATAAACGAAAAATAAAAAGAGTGGTGTTTTTATGAGTCAGGTTTCAATTTCTGCATTAGAACATATGAAACTGAAAGAATTGTACGAGCTTGCTCGCCAATACAAAGTATCGTATTACAGTAAGCTTACGAAAAAAGAATTAATTTTTGCCATCTTAAAGGCGAATGCCGAGCAAGAGGATTTATTATTCATGGAAGGTGTACTAGAAATCATCCAGTCAGAAGGTTTTGGCTTCTTACGTCCGATTAACTATTCACCTAGCTCTGAGGATATTTATATTTCTGCGTCACAAATAAGACGTTTTGATTTAAGAAATGGGGATAAAGTATCTGGTAAAGTTCGTCCTCCAAAAGAAAATGAACGCTACTACGGCTTGCTTCATGTAGAAGCAGTTAATGGTGAAGATCCGGAAACAGCTAAGGAACGTGTTCACTTCCCAGCATTAACTCCTCTCTATCCAGATAGACAAATTTACCTTGAAACAAAACCAAATTATTTATCTACACGAATTATGGATTTAATAGCACCTGTTGGTTTTGGACAACGTGGATTAATCGTTGCACCTCCAAAGGCAGGAAAAACGATGCTATTAAAAGAAATTGCGAACAGTATTACGCAAAATAATCCAGAAGCAGAGTTAATCGTGTTATTAATTGATGAAAGACCTGAGGAAGTAACGGATATTGAACGCTCTGTTGCAGGTGATGTTGTTAGTTCAACATTTGATGAAGTACCAGAAAATCATATTAAAGTAGCGGAGCTTGTGCTTGAGCGGGCAATGCGTCTAGTTGAGCATAAAAAAGATGTTGTCATTTTAATGGATAGCATTACACGACTTGCGCGTGCATATAACCTTGTTATCCCACCAAGCGGACGTACATTATCAGGGGGTATTGACCCAGCTGCATTCCACCGTCCGAAACGTTTCTTCGGTGCTGCCCGAAATATCGAAGAAGGTGGAAGCTTAACAATTTTAGCAACTGCTTTAGTAGATACAGGATCTCGAATGGACGATGTGATTTACGAAGAGTTCAAAGGTACTGGAAATATGGAGCTCCACCTTGACCGTTCACTCGCTGAAAAACGTATCTTCCCAGCAATTGATATACGTCGTTCTGGTACGAGAAAAGAAGAACTTCTCATTCCGAAAGACCACTTAGAGAAATTATGGGCAATTCGTAAATCGATGTCTGATACACCAGACTTCATTGAAAAGTTCTTAAGAAAGCTACGTCAAACAAAGTCAAATGAAGAGTTCTTTAGTAATTTAGATGCTGAAATGAAAACAGCTCGAAACCGCTAAAAACTTGCCAAGGTAATCCCTTTAATTTCCATGATAAATCAATAACTTCAACTTGCTTTTACAAGTGGACCTTGTTATAATTTCATCATGTGCTTTTCTAGAGTTGAGAAGTCAATATGGACGAACTTATTCTAGAATATTTAACTCTGTTTCAGATGATTCAGGGCGGAAGGAGATGAAAAGAATGAAAACAGGTATTCATCCAAACTATAATAAAGTTATGGTGACATGCGCATGTGGTAACGAATTCGAAACTGGTTCTACTAACAAAGAGATCCGTGTTGAGGTTTGTTCTGAGTGCCATCCATTCTACACTGGACGTCAAAAATTTGCAGATGCAGGTGGACGTGTAGATAAATTCAACAAAAAATACGGCATTAAACAACAACAACAATAATAAAGATTTTCCAAACAGGCAAAGTGAACTTCACTTGCCTGTTTTTTTATGCTTTTTTATGGTCTAACATTTTGAGATCTTTTATCTCATTAAAAAGCATAGTTTAGTTAGCAATCATCTATAGCTCTATATGTCTAACTACACATAAGTTCAATCAAAAATGTAAAAGTAAACTACGTTATTATTTCGGGTCTTCATCGAACTCGTGAAGACCTTTTTACCATGTAGCGTTAACATTATTGCGTATCATCAATCTTATGAAGCAAGGGCCTTAAGGCCTGTAGCACGGTAAAAGAAGTCTAATGGTAAAAATGCAGAGCCTTTATTGCCCGTTGAGACAGAATAAGCAGTCTAAAGGTAAAATAGCAGAGGTTTTATTGCCTGTTGAGACAGAATAAGCAGTCTAACGGTAAAATAGCAGAGGTTTTATTGCCTGTTGAGACAGAATAAGCAGTCTAACGGTAAAATAGCAGAGGTTTTATTGCCTGTAGAAACAGAATAAACAGTCTAACGGTAAAATAGCAGAGTCCTAATAGCCCGTAGAAACAGAATAAGCAGCCTAACGGTAAAATAGCAGAGTCCAAATCGCCCGTAGAAACAGAATAAGCAGCCTAACGATAAAATAGCAGAGTCCTAATAGCCCGTAGAAACAAAATAAGCAATTTAACGGTAAAATAGCAGATTCCTAATTGCCCGTAGAAACAAAATGAGCAGTCTAACGGTAAAATAGCAGAGTCCTAATAGCCCGTAGAAACAAAATAAGCAATCTAACGGTAAAATAGCAGAGCCTAATTGCCCGTAGAAACAAATTAAGCAGTCTAACGGTAAAATAGCAGATTCCTAATTGCCCGTTGAGACAGAATAAGCAGTCTGACGGTAAAATAGCAGATTCCTAATTGCCCGTTGAGACAGAATAAGCAGTCTGACGGTAAAATAGCAGAGTCCTAATTGCCCGTTGAGACAGAATAAGCAGTCTAACGGTAAAATAACAGAGTCCTAATTGCCCATAGAAACAGAATAAACAGTCTAACGGTAAAATAGCAGATTCCTAATAGCCCGTAGAAACAGAATAGGCGGTCTAACGGTAAAATAGCAGAGTCCTAATTGCCCGTAGAAACAAAATAAGCAATTTAACGGTAAAATAGCAGAGCCTAATTGCCCGTAGAAACAAAATAAGCAGTCTAACGGTAAAATAGCAGAGCCTAATTGCCCGTAGAAACAAATTAAGCAGTCTAACGGTAAAATAGCAGAGTCCTAATAGCCCGTAGAAACAGAATAAGCAGCCTAACGGTAAAATAGCAGAGTCCAAATCGCCCGTAGAAACAAAATAAGCAGTCTAACGGTAAAATAGCAGAGTCCAAATTGCCCGTAGAGACAGAATAAGCAGTCTAACGGTAAAATAACAGAGTCCTAATTGCCCATAGAAACAGAATAAGCAGTCTAACGGTAAAATAACAGAGTCCTAATTGCCCATAGAAACAGAATAAACAGTCTAACGGTAAAATAGCAGACCAAATAGCCCGTAGAAACAAATTAAGCAGTCTAACGGTAAAATAGCAGAGTCCTAATAGCCCGTAGAAACAGTAAATGAGTCTAATTGGTAGTATAGTAGACCCTTTTTCTCATGCACCGACAACATTTTAGTCTTTATTAATCTTATGGGGCTTTTCTCGCTTATACCGAAAACACTTGAGACTTCATAAAGGCCTGATACGAAAAAGGGGCTACACCCATTCAGCGTAATATCTGAAAAACTACTCTATATAATACTTTACATAGGGTAGGGGGGTATGGTATTATAAATTCAAGATTAAGTCGTAGGTATCGTAATAAATCAAACACATAATCTGCAATTGATTTATCAATAAAAGGAGAGATAATCTATGGAAAAAATAACTGTAACAGTAAGTGGAATGTCATGTGGTCACTGTGTCAATGCTATAGAGGGAAATGTAGGGAATTTAAAAGGTGTATCAGAAGTAAAGGTTCACTTATCTGAAGGAAAAGTCGATGTAGTATATGATTCATCAGTTATTTCCTTAGATGAGATAATCGAAACAATTGATGACCAAGGTTATAAAATAGTATAAGTAATGACAATAAATAAAATTTGAAACGTGCTAATTTTGCACGTTTCTCTTTGGAGCAATATATACCACCAAGGGGTATAGGAGGGAATGAAGATGGCGCAGGACCTTAAAGAAGCAGTACTCCCGATAACAGGAATGACATGTGCTGCGTGTGCAGTTCGAATTGAAAAAGGGCTTAAGAAAGTGGAAGGTGTAGAAGACGCGAATGTAAACTTCGCACTTGAAAGAACATCGATTAAATACAACCCTGATGTAGTTCACATAGAAGATTTTAAAAATAAAATCAACGATTTAGGCTATGGCGTCGTTGAGGAAAAGACAGAGTTAGATATTATCGGTATGACATGTGCAGCTTGTGCGACTAGAATAGAAAAAGGTCTAAATAAAGTCGAAGGTGTAACAAAAGCATCAGTTAACTTAGCGTTAGAAAGTGCAACAGTTGAATACAACCCATCTTTAACAGGTACTAACGACTTAATTAAACGTGTTGAAAAGCTAGGTTATCAAGCAGCAATTAAAGATAACCAAAAAGATGAAAGTGCAGATAGAAAAGCAAAGGAACTAGAAACACAACAAGGGAAGTTTTTCTTCTCGCTTATTTTATCGATTCCACTTTTGTGGGCAATGGTTAGTCACTTTCGTTTCACATCATTTATATACTTGCCCGAGATGTTTATGAATCCTTGGGTACAGCTAGCGCTTGCTACACCTATCCAATTTATTGTTGGGAAACAATTTTATGTTGGGGCTTATAAAGCTATACGAAATAAAAGTGCAAACATGGATGTGCTTGTTGCGTTAGGTACATCGGCTGCTTATTTCTATAGTTTATACCTATCTATTGCTTCGATTGGCAATGGAAGTCATCATATGGTGGAATTGTATTATGAGACGAGTGCGGTTCTTATTACGTTAATTATTTTAGGGAAATTATTTGAAGTGCGTGCAAAAGGACGCTCATCTGAGGCGATTAAAAAATTGATGGGTCTTCAAGCAAAAACTGCAACAATTGTCCGTGACGGAATCGAGCAAGAGGTTGCATTAGAGGATGTTATCGTTGGAGATATTATTCTAGTAAAACCAGGAGAAAAGGTTCCCGTAGATGGAGAAATTATTGAGGGACGCTCTGCAATTGACGAATCAATGCTAACAGGTGAAAGTGTTCCAGTTGATAAAACAGTTGGCGATACAGTCATTGGTTCGACAATTAATAAAAACGGATTTCTAAAGGTAAAGGCAACAAAAGTTGGGCGTGAAACAGCATTAGCTCAAATTATAAAAGTAGTGGAAGAAGCACAAGGTTCAAAGGCACCAATTCAACGTTTAGCTGATCAAATTTCTGGCATCTTTGTCCCAATCGTAGTCGGTATTGCAATTGTTACATTCCTCATCTGGTTCATTTGGGTAGTACCTGGAGACTTTGCAGAGGCACTGGAAAAATTAATTGCGGTGCTCGTTATTGCCTGCCCATGTGCACTTGGGTTAGCAACGCCAACATCAATAATGGCCGGTTCAGGAAGAGCTGCAGAATTTGGCGTATTGTTTAAAGGTGGAGAACATCTTGAAAGAACGCACAGGTTAACAACTATTCTACTAGATAAAACAGGGACAGTTACAAATGGTGCTCCTGTTTTAACAGATGTACTAGTTGAGCAGGGTATTGACGAAAATCAATTTTTAACTCTTGTCGGAACAGCTGAAAAGCAATCTGAACACCCACTTGCAGAAGCGATTGTAGCAGGAATAAAAGAGAAAGATATTAAACTCACTGAAGTTGAGGATTTTGACGCGATACCAGGCTACGGAATTATTGCAAAGGTTTCGGGTCATGTTGTTCTAATCGGTACAAGGAAATTAATGATGCAGCATCATATTAAGGTTGAACATGCCCTTAGTACAATGGAAAACCTTGAAGAAATAGGGAAGACTGCAATGCTAGTTGCTATTGATAATCAGTATGCAGGACTTGTTGCAGTTGCAGATACAATAAAAGATACATCAAAAGCAGCAGTCAAACGCCTTAAGGAAATGGATCTAAATGTTGTCATGATTACAGGAGATAATGAGAGAACAGCCAAAGCGATTGCAAAAGAAGCGGGTATTAACACAGTTATTGCTGAAATCCTCCCAGAAGGAAAGGCAGAGGAAGTGAAAAAGCTGCAACAGCAAGGTGAAATCGTTGCAATGGTTGGAGATGGGATTAATGATGCACCTGCTTTAGCAATTGCCGACATAGGCATGGCAATTGGAACTGGAACAGATATTGCGATGGAAGCAGCGGACATAACCCTAATTCGTGGGGATTTAAATAGCATTGCTGATGCAATCTTTATGAGCAAGAAAACGATCCGAAATATTAAACAAAACTTGTTCTGGGCATTTGCCTACAATGCACTTGGTATTCCTGTCGCCGCACTAGGCTTCCTAGCCCCTTGGTTAGCAGGAGCAGCCATGGCCTTTAGTTCTGTCTCAGTTGTCCTAAATGCTCTTAGATTACAAAGAATCAAACGATAATGAAAGGGGAACTTTAGATGAAAAAGTGGATTATTTCAGCCTTTCTATATTTATCAGTTGTCATCATCGGATACTATGCCTATGGAGCTCTTATAGGATAGAATTAGTAGAAGAATTGATTGAACCTAATTATTTGAAACTTGTAATTAGTAAGCTATGTCAGAATACAGTAAAACAGAATATATCGTAATTGTCTTCATATTAATTGGAGAATAAACATCGAGAAGCTAGGGGTTACTATTTATATAGTAGCTCCTTTTTACATTAGGAAAAATAGCGAAGACTACATAATTATGCATCAATTTTTTGATCTCATTGGCCACTAATTAATAATAGTAAATACTAGAGAATCTGTATTTAGACTATAATTTTCAACTGATACCATCTATAATAAAGAAATGTGTTTTCTGTTAAACATTAGGTAAGGAGTAGAGGTAATTGGCACAGTTATTCTTTAAATACGGTGCAATGAACAGTGGGAAATCAATTGAAATCCTTAAAGTTGCCCATAACTATGAAGAGCAAAATAAACATGTATTAATCTTTACATCAGCTGTTGATACTCGTGATGAGGTCGGTATTGTGTCTTCAAGAATTGGACTAAGAAGAGAAGCGATACCGATTCATGAAGAGACGAATATATATGAAATCGTGAAAATTAATGAATTTAAACCTGCCTGTATTTTAGTAGATGAATGTCAGTTTTTAAATAAAGAGCATATATTACAACTCGCAAAAATTGTCGATGAATTGGATATTCCTGTTATGGGATTCGGACTGAAAAATGATTTTCAAAATGAACTTTTTGAAGGCAGTAAATACATGCTTTTATATGCTGATAAAATTGAGGAAATGAAAACGATTTGTTGGTTTTGTGAACGCAAGGCGATAATGGCACTTAGAGTTGAAAATGGAAAACCAGTGTATACAGGTGAACAAATAAAGATTGGTGGCAATGAGTCTTATTATCCTGTTTGTAGGAGATGTTATTCGAATCCTCCTTTATAAGAACAGAGCTGGTAAGTATTTTTAGCCCTAAAAGAAGATAGGGCTATCGACTTATGAAAAGTACTTAAGTCGATAGCCTCTTTGTATAACATAAGCGGTCAGTTAATCAAAGCTCAGAAAATCCTTTTACAAATCCCTCTATAAATGAAGGTAACTCAAGAATGAGTAGAGAAGCAATGATGCCAATTCCAATTCCATTAAATAAACGATTCTTCTTCACTTTACCAACCAGAAGGAAAACTATCCCTGATAATAGGATGAATATTGGTAATAAATAAATAAGGATTTCTGTCATCGTACTTCACCTCCTGAGTAACAGTCGATTACTTTTTACCCTTATTTTACCATATATCAAATTCATCTGTACGAAATGTTTAAAGAAATCTCCCTCTCTAAAACAGCAAGTATACAAAAGTTTTACAATTACTTCATATTCGATTAATAATTCTATTTTATAGTTAAACTATCAAGTGAATATTTAATAAAGGTGCAAATTGAGAGACCTCAAATAAGATGTATAGCGTTATATACATGTTATTTGAGGTCTTTTTGTTTTTGGGGTTAAGCACTGAGATTCACTGATTTATCATTCTAATTCTAAGAAATAGGGAGGAAAGGAAAATGAAATTATTTGTTAAGCTACTAACTGTTTTTGTATTAGGATTTTCTTTAGCTGCTTGTGGAAATGCAGGTGATGGTCAGTCTAATGTTGTCTCATCTGGGAAAGAGCAGAAAACGGTCATCGAATATTGGCATGTTAATGCGGAAACACAAGGTGGACAAGCGGTAACCGATTTAGTAGAAGAGTTTAATAAACAAAGTGACTCAGTGGAAGTTGTTGCAAAGTTTAATCCTGATATGTATAAAGGGTTAATGCAAAATCTCCAAGCAGAAGCAGCAGCAGGAAAGGCACCTGCCGTTGTACAAGTTGGCTGGTCATTTCTAGATTATTTTTCAAATAACTTTGAGTATGCTTCACCACAGGAAGTCATTGAGGAACACTTTCCGGAAGATAAAACATTTTTAAAAGACTACTTCCTAGAAAATGTCATGAGTCTAGCGAAAAATTCTGATGGAGAGCAGGTTGGCATTCCTTATTCCTTAAGTAATCCAGTTTTATATATCAATCGTGATTTATTAAAGGAAGCTGGATTAGATGAAAATGGTCCAAAAACTTGGGAAGAAGTGAAGCAATTTTCAGAGCAAATAAAGGCAAAAACAGGGAAATACGGTTTCTATCTTCAAGAACCAGCAGACAACTGGGGTACGCAAGCTTTACTTGAAAGCAACGGTGCAAGAATGATAACTGACGGGAAAGCAAGCTTTGCATCTCCTGAAGGTATTAAGGCATATGAAGTGTGGGCAGATATGGTGGCAGCTGAAGAGGCATTGCATATTGCTTGGGATCAAGGAATTCAAAGTTTCATAGATGGAAATGTGGCAATGGCCTATACGACAATTGCACAACGCTCAAACATTCAAACAAATTCAAAGTTTGATGTTGCAGCGATTAAGTCACCTGCTTGGGAAGGAAAAGAGGTCAGATTGCCTGCTGGCGGTGCGATGTTAGCCATTACTGCACAAGAAGAAGCACAGCAGAAGGCTGCATGGGAGTTTATGAAGTTTTTATATAGTGTTGAGTCAATGGCTAAGTGGACAGAAGGAACAGGTTATGTACCGCCACGTTCTGACGTTGCAGAAGCAGAAAATGGCTTAAAAGCTTATTTAGAAGAAAATGAAATGATGCAACCGGCAATTGAACAAATGGATGGCGTTGTTCCGTGGGCTTCTTTCCCAGGCGATGCTGGTCTGCAGGCAGAGCAATTACTATTAGATGTACGTGACCAAATATTAGGTGGAAGTATCTCTGTTGAAGAAGGTCTAAAGAAAACAGAGAAGCAAATTAATGAACTATTAAAATAGGGAAACTAGAGAGGTAAAGGATGGACCCCAAAAACAATAGCGATATAAGTAACAATCTGCTAATGATGTTTGCGGGGTCTGACAAATGGTTTAGAGTAACACTCTCTACTATAGGGGGAAGTCATGAGTACCTTTGGAGTCGAACTGAAAAATTCATTTCTAAAAAGGATAAGTGTAAGTAAGCAAGCGTGGGTTGCCTATAGTCTGTTAATTCCATCGCTCATCGTGTTTACGATTTTTATGTTTTGGCCATTTCTATACACAATATACTTAAGCTTTTTTGATTGGAATATGATTAGTCCAACGAAGGAATTTGTCGGCCTTAGTAATTACGTCGATGTCCTTAGTGATCCGAATACGTATAAAGTTTTTGGGAATACAGCGATATATATCGTATTGCTCCTGCTTATTAACTGTTCAGTGCCATATGTGTTTGCATTTGTCCTCGACCTTGTGTTAACAAAGTTCAATGGCTTTTATAAAAGTGCCATGTTTTTGCCGGCATTTATATCTTTAGTTGTAGGCTCCATTTTATTTACGTGGATTTTAAACCCAGTTTCTGGACCGCTTGCAATCATATTTGGATGGTTAGGTCTTGAGATACCAATTTGGAGTAAAACAGACGGTTGGGTCATTCTCGTTTTAACTATCATTACGTCTTGGAAAATATTTGGATATAATTTCATTTTATTATACGCCTCAATCAATGGGATTTCACGGGAAATCATAGAAGCAGCACGTGTTGACAATGTGCCGCTATGGAAAATATTCTTTACAATTGTCGTACCGATGAGCGGCTCAACAGGTATCTATATTTTCATTATTACGATCGTTCAAGGGCTTCAATATGTTTTTACACCGATAAAGGTTATTACACAAGGTGGCCCCAATTACGGTAGTTCGAATGTTATCTACCATGCATATCATGAAGCATTTGTTCTATACCGAACCGGTCATTCGGCAGCCCTGTCAATTTTAACAATGTTGATTTTTTTATTGTTATTAATTGTAGAATTCAGGTTTGTTGAAAGAGGAATATATTATGAAAATTAACCGCTTGCTATCAATACCGTGGCATTTTATCTTTATTGGCACAGTGATTATCTTAATCTTTCCGGTCATCTTTGCAGTAGGGACTTCATTTCGACCGTTGGAGGATGCCTATAATGACGTATTGAATTTCATTCCGCTTCAACCGACATTAGAAAACTATTCAATCTTTTTTGAGAGTTTACCAGTTATAAAGATAACATTGAACACCTTTATTATTGCATCCGTTGTGACATTATTCAAAGTAGTAACTTCATTTTTAGCAGCCTATGCATTTGTGTATTTTACTTTTAAAGGGAAAGAACTGCTGTATTTTGTTTTACTCAGCACAATTTTTATCCCATTTACAATCACGATGATTCCGAACTACTTAGTCGTTTCTGAATTAGGGTTAGTTAACAGCGTATGGGGAGTTATTTTGCCACAGCTTGCAGATGCAGTTGGCATCTTTTTAATTAGGCAATCGATGAGAAGTATTCCTTATTCACTTATAGAAGTAGCCCATGTCGATAAGATTGGACATGCTCACATTATGAAAGACATTGTACTACCATTAGTTAGGCCAGCAGTTACAGCATCAGGAATATGGTTCTTTATTACTGCTTGGAATGAATATGTCTGGCCAGTGCTCATTCTAAAAAGCACGGAGCAATATACATTGCCATTAGCATTACAAATGTACATTAGTACAGAGGGCGGCACGAACTTTACCGTTGCAATGGCAGTCTCTGTTATCACAATGTTAATCCCTCTTACACTTTATTTACTATTTCAAAAATATATAATCGGAACATTTACTTCATCGGGTATTAAATAGGAGGTGGGAATGTGAAAAATATACAATTTGACCATGTCGGAAAATCATATGGTCCCACAGAAGTTGTAAAGGGCTTGCATTTTGATATTAAAGAAGGAGAGCGACTTATTCTGTTAGGGCCATCAGGCTGTGGTAAATCAACGACATTACGGATGATTGCAGGGCTTGAGGACATTACAGCAGGCAACCTTTATATGGATGGGAAGCGGGTTAATGATATACCGAGCGGATTACGCAATGTTGCAATGGTTTTCCAAAACTATGCATTATACCCACATATGACAGTACGACAAAACATTCTTTATGCATTAAAGGTACAAAAAATGTCTAAGGCTGAAATGGATAGAAGATTAAACAACGCTTTAGAGATGCTGCATCTCAAAGAATATGAAAATCGTTTGCCAAAGGATTTATCAGGTGGACAACGGCAACGTGTTGCATTAGCTAGAGCCGTTGTGAAAAATGCCGATTATTTTTTACTTGATGAGCCGTTATCAAACTTAGATGCCCAGCTGCGTTTATCGGCGCGTAAAGAGTTGATAAAAATTCATGAAATGTATCGGCAAACGATGGTATATGTGACACATGACCAAGTGGAAGCAATGACATTTGGTGACCGGGTTGCATTATTGCATGAAGGAAGACTGCAAATGATTGATACTCCTGAAAATGTGTACCATCGTCCAGCAAATTTATTTACAGCAAAATTCATTGGTTCTCCGCCAATGAACTTAATCAACGTGAATATACAAGACAGTAATGCTTATATCGGAGGACAAGCTATATCACTAGATTTGATGTGGTTAAAACAACTGTCAAAAAGCAAAGGTGACAAAGTTATTCTAGGGATTAGACCCGAGCATCTAGCGATAACAAATACTCCAGGTGACCATTCGCTAGGAGGGGTTGTGAAATACGTTGAGAATTACGGTCCATCCTACGGAGTCTCAATTGATATGGAAGGTAACGAGATTGTCGTGATGAGTGAGGAAAAACAGTGGAGTCCAGATGAGAAAGTATATGTGAAGTTTCCAATGAAGCATTTGCATATTTTTGATGAAGAGACTACAAATTCAATAGGTTATCCGGAGCAATTGGACAGGGAAGAAGATACGACATTAAAAATGAACACGATTGGAGTGGGCTAAATAATGAAAAGTGAAATCTGCTATTCAGATTTACCATTATTAATGAGAAATATAGAGGGGAATGTTGATGTATTAATTGAAAATGGAGCTGAAAAAATTGAGTTGCTTATGGATGGTGAGAGATGGAATGATATGGAGTTGCTATTTGCAAGCTTAGCACCTAAATTAAAGGAAAAAGCCGTTGGGTATACCGTTCATCCTCCTGCATGGGACACAAATCTTACGAGTGAGAACAAAGCGATTAGGAGTGCATCTTTTTCAGAATATAAAAAGGCTATTGAGTTCGCAGGGTTAATCCAGGCTAGTCATGTCGTCATCCATCCAGGCTTCTGCTTTTCACCAGTCTTTAACCGAGAACTTGCAAAACAACGTGCATTTGAAGCGATCGGGGAACTATGTGAAGTTGCAAGACCGTTGCAAGTGAAGCTAGCGGTTGAAAATGTTGGCTACAATGGTGAATCTCTTTTTACACAAGAAGAGTTTATTAGTTTCCTAGATTCGTTGGATGATACGGCAGGTTATCTCCTTGATGTCGGACATGCGCATTTAAATGATTGGGACATTCCTGCTGTGATAAAGGCAATAGGGGACCGTTTACTTGCAGTTCATCTCCATGATAATAAGGGTAATGCTGATGACCATTTACCGATTGGTGAAGGAACGATTGAGTGGGAGCCGATTTTTGAAACATTACGTGAATATACAAAAGAATGTCAGCTTATTTTAGAATATGCACCAGGTACTAGCTTAGACGCATTACGAGAAGGTAAGGAACTTCTCAAGAAAGAGCTTCAACTTAAGAAGGCGGATTTGTTGGTTGATCCATATTGATGATTTTGCTGCTTATTGCTTTGATTTAGATGGAACAATCTATGTAGGAAAGCAATTGTTACCTGGTGTGAAAGAAACAATTCATCAATTAAGGCAACAGCAAAAGCATGTGTTATTTATTACAAATTCCCCAACCCAAACACGTAGCGAGTGTAAACAGCGATTGCAAGAACTAGGGATACTGTCTGATATTGAGGAAATATTAACTGCACCGTATGTAGCTGCTCGTTATTTTTTAAAGTGTGCTCCTAATGCGACAATTTATATTGTTGGTGAACGCTCAGTTGAGGCTGAATTTGGTCATTATCAGCTTCGAACAACTCGCGAGCCTTTACATGCAACACATGTCCTAGTAGGCTTGGATCGCGAATTTACGTATGAGAAGTTAAATTGTGCGATGAATGCTGTACGAAATGGTGCGAAATTAATTGTAACAAATCCAGATCAGGCATGTCCGGTTCCAGGAGGCTTTATCGCAGATACCCTTTCGATTGCCCGAGCAATTGAAGTTGCTGCAGAACAAACCATATCAGACATAATCGGAAAACCATCGGTACACTATGGTGACTTAATTTTAGAAAAACTAAAAATACCGAAAGAGCTTTGTCTCATTATCGGGGACCGTCTAGAGACAGATATTTTGCTAGGAAAGACAATGCAAATGGCAACCTGTTTAGTGTTAACAGGTGCATCATCAATAAAGGATATTGATCAGACAGGTATCCGCCCGGATTATGTATTGGATAATCTAAGTTTACTTTTTAAGAATTCGATTCACATATAATGAAGTCGGGCAGTCGTTGAAGGCTGCCCATTTTTTTATTGTCAGGAAATTATAAAACTCTTCTACTGTGGATAAGCGCTTCGACGTCCAGCTCCAGCGCCTAGCCCCTCTAGGGTCTAGCCACTAATGAATTGAAGACAAAGAACGTCTTCTATTCATTAGCGTCTTATTTGCCCTAGGCAGAACAGGCGCTTGCGCTTTTGTTCTGCGTTTACACAAACTTAAAAAATCTTTACAACCCCTTAAAATATCTTTTACAAAATTCGAGTAGTATTGACAATGTATAGGAATAAATAAGGAGGTACATATGAATAAAGAACGAGTAAAACGTCAGGGGAAAAGACTATTTCTCCTCATTTGTATGGTAACGATTGTATTTTCGAACTTTTTAACATTCATTCCAAGTAATGTGTATGCAGAAGAGGTAACAGAGGAAGTAATCATAACAGAGCCTAAAACACATACACAACCGAACGACCAAGACCCTAGTCAAAATAATGAAAATGAAACGATCCTCGAAGTAGAAACACCAATTGAAGGTGAGGTGCCTAGAGAAGAACATGCAGCCCAAGAGGAAGCTCAAACAGAACAGCAAGAAAAAGAATCAACCAATGAGCAAGATAAACAACCATCTAATGAAGAGCCACAACAACCACCTTTAGAAGCAAATCCAATACCAGAAAATGAAACAACCACTCCTGAACAAAATGAACAGGACGAGCCTACGAAGACAGAAGATACAGAAGACTTCAACAAAAATGCCCAACTTTTAATTACAGAATTATCGCCAAACTCAAATGGTGCTGATAACTATGAGTACTTTGAAGTTTACAACAATTCAAATCAGCCATTATCTCTCGTAAACTATTCATTTATCTATCGTTATACAGACAGTGGGAAAGAGATTTCCTTTCAAGTACCAGCTAAAATCATTCAACCAGAGGAAACGTTAGTATTCTGGTATAACACAGCAGAGCTTTCACTAGATGAGTTTAATAGCCATTTTGGTATTCAATTAACGGAAGAGCAAGTTGTTCAATTTAAAGAGGGCTTTCCTGGGTTTGCGAATGGTGGAAATCGTACTGCCGTAATCAAAGATAGTGAAGGCAATGATATAACAGCTGCAGGGTACTTACCAGGTGAAACTGATAATACCGGTCTAGTTGTGCAATACAAATATGCTCAAGGCAAAGCAGAAATGGAAAAGCATCAAGTGCTTGCACAACCAAGTCCGGGAGCCATTGAAAAGCTTCAAGTCCCAGAACAAACAGTAGCATTACCAGAGCAGCCAACTGATACAGAAGCACCGATTATTTCACATAAAGCGGTAACAAAAGGAAACCAACTACAACCACTTACATTTGAAGCGATTGTCACAGATGATCAAGCAGTCCATACTGTTACACTTCATATTAAAGCTGAAGGTGATAACCAATTTACCCAAGTACCGATGAAAAAAGGCACTGAAAATGAGTCATCATTCTCGGTTACAATCCCTGGAACAAAGATTCAGAAGAATATGAT
The DNA here is from genome assembly GCF_030813355.1 of Metabacillus malikii. GTDB lineage: Bacteria > Bacillota > Bacilli > Bacillales > Bacillaceae > Metabacillus > Metabacillus malikii. The sequence goes on along the minus strand of NZ_JAUSUD010000018.1, from coordinate 45,636 downwards.
TTACTATATCGAGGCAACTGACGGACATAATTATGCAAAAACAGATGAAATTAAAGTGGAAATTAACATACCTCAGGAAACGTTTAGTAAGCAACCGCTTTTAATTACAGAGCTTGCACCGAATTCTGAGGGTGGCGGTACGGACTACTATGAATTTTTTGAACTGTATAATAATACGAATCAGCCTTTAGCAATATCAAACTACACATTTATTTATAAATACACGGATACAGGTAAAGAGGTTCCATTCCAAGTTCCAGCAAAAACAATTAATCCTCAAGAATCAGTTGTACTCTGGTTTAATAATGGAAAACGAACTTTAACACAATTTAATGCAACATTTAGCAGTAACTTAACTCCAGAACAAGTTATCGAATATACAGATCCAGCATTTCCAGGCTTTGCAAATGGTGGGAACCGGGCAATTGTCATTAAGGATAATACTGGTGCAGAGCTAGTTTCCGCTTCCTATTTAGGTAGTGAAAATGATAATACGGGTGCAGATATTCATTATACTTTTGCGACAGAAGGAACAGAAATGGTGAAGTACCAAGTGCTTGCAACACCAACACCTGGAATGATTGATTCTGTACAAGTTCCGACTAAACCTGTTGAACTTGAAGAAGTGCCAGTAGATGAAGAAGCACCTGTGATTACACATACACCTATAAAGGAAGCAGAAGCATTCTCGCCTGTAGTAGTTGACGCTTCCGTCACAGACAATCTTGCAAATCCATTTGTTACACTCCATTACAAAAAGGAGGGTGATGAATCTTATACAGCTTTAACAATGACCCTGAATGCTGAAACATCAACATATTCAGCTGTTATTCCAGGAAATATAATAGATGAATCAATTACTTACTATGTAGAAGCATCAGATGGTACGAATACTGCAAAAACAGAAACGTATGCCATAGATGTGAAAAAGAGTGAAGTAGACTATACAAAGATACCGAAGTTTTTAGTGACCGAAGTTGTACCTGATACAACGAACGTCGGTTCAGCTGATGGGTATGAATTCATTGAAATCTATAACAATACGGATAAAGATTTAAGTTTTAAAGATTACAAGATTCAATATCGATATGGAACAGACCCTGCTAGTGATGTTGTTTGGCCGTCTATTCCAGATGATGTCGTCATTCCATCACAACGTACACTCGTGTTTTGGATCATAAATGGTCAAAACACAGAGGCAACTGTTGCAGACTTTAATGCGAATTATGGGACAAGCCTAGTTGAAAACAAGGATATTGTCCGGATTTATAGTGATGGGATGGCCAACGGAAGTACACGGGGCTTAGTCGTTGCAACTAATACAAAGGAAGAGATTTCTGTTGCCTATTACAATGAAGAAGTAAACATTGATGACACTGTACCTGATAAAGGGATAGTCTACAAATACCCTGAAGATGGCTCTACTAAGTCAGTAAAAGTGAGTGCAGGGATTGAGGCAGCAACACCAGGTCATGTCGAACCATTCCAAGTGCCAAAGCAGCAAATCCATATTGAAGATGATTCGATCGCACCTCAAGTTGTAAATAAAACAACTGTTACGGAAGCAAAGGAAACAGATGATATCGAAATTGCTGCAGAAGCGACAGATAATATTGGCGTTAAATCAGTACGCCTTTTATATCGAACGAATCAACAGGAACATTTCAATGAAGTTTTACTACAACTTGATTCTGAAACAAATCAATATAAAAGTATGATTTATGCAGCAGACCTTATTGCAAAAGAGGTTGTTGAGTATTATTTTGTAGCATCAGACGGGATAAATGAAACGAAAAGTGAACCTTATCAAATAAAAATACTAAGTGATATTGACAGTTCAGACCTGCGTTTAAACATCAAGAATAACGATATTCTTTCAGGAACAAAAATAGTCAAAGGTACTTCAAATCATGACAAAGCAGACGATTTAAAATTGCTAATCGATGGAGAAGAAAAGCAGGCAGAAACGTTTAAGGCATTGGAGCACCAAGCATATATAGCATTAGAAGTAAGCGGCTTAAATATGTATTTCAAAAATGCCGTGACAATGGGTGAGGACATCCTCTACTTAATGGATAAAGATACGTTAGCAGGGTGGAAAACCTTCACAATTCCAGTTGATGCAGACCGTTTAAATTTGGGGGAAAATACGTTAACAGTCAGAGCAGGTAATAAAGCATCACCTTTTCAATTAGAAGAAAGTGAAGAAAATCGTGATGATTATAGCATACGAAACATCAGACTTATCCTTGCAGATGGTACAGTTTTAAGAGACCCGGCAAAAAATGACCCCGCAAAGGTATTTGATATGGGGGATGATGGAACGTATCGTCCGTTTGAAGACTTCAAGTTCACAATTAATGAAGAGCATACGGGAGCAAAATCATATGCTTGGGATACAACAGCTGTTGCAGATGGTGAGCACACTGTAACCGTTAAAGATAGTAAAAGTGAAGTTTCTTCGGTCATCCAAGTCGATAACACAGCACCTAATGTGAAAACGACCGTTGAAGAAGGCAAAGACTATAAAGGTCCTTTCACAATTGATACAGATGTAACCGATGAAATTGCCGGTGTACAGACCGTAAAAGTACTATTAGACGATAACCAAATAACAGTGCCGTATGAAACGGCTTCATCAAAATTAACACCAGGTGAACATACGTTAACAATTATCGCTGAGGATAAAGTCGGGAATAAGACAGAAGAAAACATTCGTTTCTCAGTCAACAATGAAAATCCGTATGCTCCAGAGCTTGTTTCACCGGCAGATGGTTTATCAACAAGAGTTGACGGTGACCCGAACCTAAAGGTAAAAGTATCAGACCCGACAAATGATGAAATGGATGTAACTTTCTATAAAGGCTATCAGTATGATGCTGCCGATACAAAGCATATTAAGGCGTATAAACATGCAAATGAAATTGAACCGCCATCTGTAATGGTTCCAGACGGTGAGGAAAGTTTGACATCTGAAGACATTTCCTTAATTGCTGAACAAGATGGAAACTATTTAACAACGAATTCTGATACAAAGTTCCCTTATCATCGTTTTGATGTCACAATTGATAACTCAATTGATGAGAATGATGAAATTGAACTTTCCTGGACAGGTCATTCCTTAGAGGGACGGAAAGTATCGATGTATGCCTGGAATCACGAAACAAACAAATGGGATATAATTACGTATAAAATCGCAGGTACCGACGATTTCGAACTAAAGGGCAATGTCACTTACAAAGAATATGTGAACGATTCAAACATTAACGTACTCGTTCAAGATGAAATCCCAAGCAGTCCAGATGAATATGATTACACATTTGTTTGGATGTCAGATACACAGTATTATTCAGAGTCCTATCCGTATATTTTTGAAAAGCAAACAAATTGGATTGCAGAAATGCAAGAAGAAATGAAAATCAAATATGTATTCCATACAGGTGACTTAGTTGATGAATCTGACAAAGTAGAACAATGGCAATATGCTGACAAATATATGGCCGTATTAGATGAACACCAAATCCCATACGGAGTATTAGCAGGCAACCATGATGTAGACCAGCTATCAAACGATTACACAGAATACTATAAATGGTTTGGTGAAGACAGATTTAAAGATAAAGACTATTATGGTGAATCGTATAAAAACAACCGCGGACATTATGACCTCATTTCCGCCAATGGTAATGACTTTATCATGGTGTATATGGGCTGGGGCGTAGAAGCTGAGGATCTGGAATGGCTAAATAAAGTGTTAAGTGAATATCCAGATCGCAAAGCAATCCTAAACTTCCATGAATATCTACTCGTTTCCGGAAATAGAAGTCCGATAGGTGAAACAATCTATACAGAAGTTGTAGAAAAAAATCCGAATGTAATGGCGGTATTAAGTGGTCACTACCATGATTCTGAAACGTTAGTTAGTAAAATTGATGATAATGGTGATGGAGAGGCAGACCGCAAAGTATACCAAATGCTTGGCGATTACCAAGGTGGACCTGAGGGTGGTCAAGGATATATGAAACTCTTACACTTTGACCAAGACAATAATCGGATCATCGTCAACACGTACTCACCGTACTTAGATGATTACAATTTCTATGACCCAGAAGAATTCCCAGGAAAAGATGAAATGATTATCGATTTTGATTTACAAATTGATGAAAAACAAGTCGCAACAGACTATTTTACTGTTAATGTAAAAACAGACGAGAAAATAGGAAATCAAGAAAATATTCAAAGTGGTGACACAGCTGAAGTCACATGGAAAGGTCTTACTGAAAATGAGACATATTCTTGGTATGCAGTAGCGAAAGATAACTACACAGGTTCTTCACAATCGGCAATTTGGTCATTTGTTAAAGGGGAAAATAACAAACAGGGTCCTGATGACGGAGAGCAACCAGGAGAAGGAGAAGAACAACCTGGTGAGGGTGATGAACAGCCAGGAGAAGGAGAAGAGCAACCTGGTGAGGGTGATGAACAGCCAGGAAAAGGAGATGGCCAACCTGGTAATGGTGAAGAAAAACCAGGAGAAGGAGAAGAACAACCTGATATGGGTGAAGAGCAACCAGGGGATAAAGAGCAACCAAGTAAAGACGAGGACAAATCAGGTCAAGATGACAATGCTCCAGTCAAAGATGGCGATAAGACAAATACTGGCGACAATAAACAACAAGAGAGACCTGCTAGCCCTTCAGATACTATCAGTAAAGACAAAGGTAGTTTCAATGTATTACCTCATACTGCAACAAATCAATTAAATTATTTACTAGTTGGCTTTATCATTCTAGCAATAGGGCTTATTGCTAGGAAAAAAAGAAGTAGTTCCAACTAATAATATAAAGGCTGTCTCAAGTTCAGAGGCAGTCTTTTAATATTGAATAAAATCACAAGTACTTTGATATAAAACTATAAACTATTTTTATGTAATTGGTATCTTTTTCCTAAAACTAATATCACTTGTAAAAAAATGTATAGTTACTAAAATAATTGTAGTGAGATTACTGGGTTCAACAATAGGTTTCGTATTCAATATTAATTTCTACTTTCTAATCGTTTTGGAATGGTTGCCCCTACAGTACTAGTTTTACACGGGGTTAAGGAAAACCAAAGTTTAAACACCTGTGAGGTCTCACTTTTCCTTCATATCCTGAATAAGTCTCTCAACTACTTCAACATACTTTGAAATTTAAATGCACAAAACCACAAACTACTAGAAAAGTCTATTGTAAAGTCAATAAGTAGTTATTCAAAATTGGTAGGAAAATATAAGTTTGCTTAAGGTCAATAATTTAGAAATATTACAATAAGGGTTGATAAGATGTTAAAAATATTTAGATTGCTCATACTTGTAATTTTTATGAGTACATTAATTACTGCTTGTAGTACTAATGAAAGTTCCAGTATCGAATCATTTTTCAAACAGGTAGACTTTGAAAATGTGAAGACCTATTTTAATGATGGTAAAGAGGGGTTCATTTTATTGGCTACAGACAACGATGAATATTATATTCCTACAGTAAAAAAAATAGCAAATGAAAAGAATGTACAAATAATTATGTATAATCCTTACCAACCTAATGGTAAAAGTGATAATGAAGATGGGCAATCTATTTGGCCTGAACCGTCAGAAGATGATATACCAGGAGGGGGCTTTCTGTATTATCTAAAGGACAATAAAGTCGTAGGTGAGTTGGAGGTTAATAGGTTTGAAAATTCACAATTAACTATTGAAGTCCAAAACTTTTTAAACTTACATAAGAAAGAAAGTTACTGATATAAAGGCTGTCTAGTAATTAAGACAGCCTTTATAAAATTGTATAAAGTCAAAAGCCAAAAATAGTACTAATAAAGTTTTTACGTTTTGGTTTTGGGGCTGGAGTTTGGTCAAATACTAGAACATTTTCCTTAATCGTTTCACGCTTTTGTTTGCTTTGCTCGAGCTCGGCAACTTTTTCCTCTAATAATGAAATCTTCGAAAGCAGTTCTTCCATTTCCTTACGATGCTGTAAGACTTGGAAAGAGACGACATCATCAGCTTTGCTTCTTACCTTTCGTTCAAGTTCATCGATGCGCTCATTCATTGCCTGAAATTTGGATATGTCATAGTTTGGAGTTGTTTTTGCAGTTCCTGTTCGTTGTTCTTTTTTTGTTGGAGTTTGTGTAGTTTGTTGACTTTCGTTTTGTGATTGTAATTGAACCTCTTTTAGACGGTTCACATCATCTTCAGTAAATTGATAGTGCCCAAGCTCATTTTTCATTAATTCAATTCCTAATTGGTCTACCCATCTCATTAAAGTACGTCTAGATACCCCAAGCTCTTTTACGACTGTAGCTGTATTCATACCGTATTCCTCCTTGAAAATTAGTAGTGTTGAAGAAGGAAGTTTATTCCCCTTCGAGCCAGCGACTATTAACTTCTCCCCAGAATAAGTCTTTCTTGTATAACTACCTTTTCTACCTTTTAAGCTCGTTCCCTTCACGTTAGACAAAACAAGTTCTCATTCGGCAAAGAAAGTGGAAGTTTTACATTATATGAATACAGCATGTCGATGTATGCTTACGCCTCGTACAATTCGATAGGAAGTCCATCTGGGTCTTGGAAAAAGGTGAACTTCTTATCTGTTATTGGGTCAATGCGAATTGGCTCTATCATAATACCTTTTTCTCTCAGTTCGTTAACAGCATCCTCTACATTTGGTACCTCAAAAGCTAGATGTCTCAACCCTGCAGCTTCTGGGTGTGTTGGACGTTTCGGAGGATTTGGGAATGAAAATAACTCTATTTGGTAAACATCATTTACTAGTAGGTCTAATTTATAGGAGTTCCGTTCTTCTCGAAAAACCTCATTTAAAATGGGCAACTCGAGAGTTTCTGTATAAAATGCTTTTGATACTTCATAGTTTGAACAGATAATTGCGATGTGATGGATTTTAGTGATGTTCATATAATAACCTCTCTTCATAAAGTTTTTATGCCTAGATGTGGCCCTTATCCTTTGTCAATTTGCTTTTGACGCTTTATGTAACCTATACTATAATTATAACGTTATACATGAAAATAGAGGTGAAACATGTATGTTAGATCGTTTACAATCGGTAGAAGACCGTTATGAAAAATTAAATCAGCTATTAATGGATCCGGATATTATAAGTGATTCAAAAAAATTACGTGAATATTCAAAAGAACAATCAGACTTACAAGAAACTGTTGAAGCGTATAGAGAATACAAAGAAGTTCGTGAACAAATTGCTGATACAAAATCAATGCTTGAGGAAAAGCTTGATGCAGAAATGCGTGAAATGGCTAAGGAAGAGTTATCTGAATTAGAGGACCGTGAAGAGGAGCTAACGGCACGCTTGAAATTACTTCTCGTTCCAAAGGACCCTAACGATGATAAAAATGTTATCATGGAAATCCGCGGTGCAGCTGGTGGAGAAGAGGCGGCGTTATTTGCTGCAAACTTATATCGCATGTATAGCCGTTTTGCTGAAATGCAAGGCTGGAAAACAGATGTCATGGAAGTGAATGCAACTGGAACAGGCGGTTATAAAGAAATTATCTTTATGATTAACGGAAAAGGTGCGTATTCTAAACTTAAGTTTGAAAACGGCGCACACCGTGTTCAACGTGTCCCTGAAACAGAATCAGGTGGCCGAATTCATACTTCAACGGCAACTGTTGCCGTGTTACCTGAGGCAGAAGAGGTAGAAGTAGAAATTCATGAAAAAGATATCCGCGTTGATACATTTGCATCAAGTGGCCCAGGCGGACAAAGTGTTAACACGACAATGTCGGCTGTACGTTTAACACATCTACCAACAGGTACAGTTGTATCATGTCAGGACGAAAAATCACAAATTAAAAATAAAGAAAAAGCAATGAAGGTCCTTCGTGCACGTGTTTATGATAAATTCCAACAAGAAGCACAAGCCGAATATGACCAAAACCGTAAGCTTGCAGTTGGTACAGGTGACCGCTCTGAACGTATTAGAACCTATAACTTCCCGCAAAACCGCGTAACGGACCACCGCATTGGTTTGACGATTCAAAAGTTAGACCAAATTTTAGAAGGAAAGCTAGACGAAGTGATTGATGCACTTATCGTTGAGGATCAATCAAGCCGTCTCCAAGCTGCTGAAGATTAATAGTCGATGAAACATGTATTCGAAGCCCTAAATTGGGCTTCTTCTTTTTTAAATGAAGCGGGAAGAGATGAAAATGCGGGGGAATTGCTGTTAAGACATCACCTGCAAATGAACCGGGCTACACTGCTTTCTAATTTGAGACAGGTCCTCTCAAATGAACAGCTTATCGCCTTTGAAGCGGACGTCAAAAAACATGCAGATGGAATACCTGTGCAATATCTAATCGGTTATGAGGAATTTTATGGGCGGACATTTATTGTCAATGAAGAGGTATTAATTCCTCGACCTGAAACAGAAGAGTTAGTAGAAGGTATCTTACAGCGAACAGAGGCATTGTTCCCTGGTCATGAACCATTAGAAGTCGTTGATGTTGGAACAGGAAGTGGAGCAATTGCGATTACACTAGCACTTGAAAACGCAAGATACCGTGTAAAAGCGATTGACATTGCACAGGAATCGTTGCATATTGCAGAACAAAATGCTGAACAATTGAAAGCAAACGTTACGTTCCTTCATGGTGATTTGCTAGAACCGATTGCATTAGATAAAGGAAGACCGAAGCTAGATATTTTAGTCTCAAATCCGCCGTACATACCAGATGCAGAAATTGAGACTCTTTCAACTGTCGTCAAAGACCACGAACCAATCCGAGCACTTGCCGGGGGAGAAGATGGATTAGACTTTTATCGAAGACTAATCCAAGACATGCTCCCACTACTCAACGAAAAAGCACTCATCGCCTTTGAAATCGGTGCAGGCCAAGGAACAGACATCAAAACCCTCATCAGCAAAGCCTTACCAACTGCAAAGGTTGAAATAGTCTATGACATTAATGGCAAAGAGCGTATGGTTTTTGCGGTTAAATAAGGGGGACAAAATAAGCAGGGACAAATGTCGAGGGACAGTCCCCCGCTCTTTTAACGCGTTAAACCAATGAGGGACTAAACCGTTGAGGGACAGTCCCCCACTCTTTTAACGTGTTAAACCATTGAGGGACAGTCCCTCACGCCTTTAATGCGACAAAGTGGGGACATTCCCCTATAGAGTTTAGATGCTTGATTATATAGTTATTAATTTTTAAGGGGACTGTCCCCGGGTAAATAGTAGAATTATATTTTTTAAAAAAGTAGTTTAAGATTCTTCTGTCCTGTCCATACTGTTTACCAAGGGAGGCGGAAGATGATGAAAAAACAATTACTTGCATTTATATATATGTTTCTATTATTAATTGGGGCTGTAGCAAATGTGTATCGTGAGCCGATGTCGGCTAGTACAGCTAGCGCACAAGAGCCAGTGGTGATTCCGGATGAGGCCATTCGTTTACGAATTCTAGCAAATAGTGATTCAGATGAAGACCAAGAGTTAAAAAGGAAAATTCGTGATGAAGTTAATGAAGAGATTACAGAATGGGTTGCAGAATTAACTTCAGTTGAAGCAGCTAGACAATTGATTCAATCACGATTACCAGAGATAGAAAAAATTGTTGAACGTGTGCTAGAGGAAGAAAACAAACAGCTACCATATTCAGTAGATTTTGATAATGTCAGCTTTCCAACGAAGCTTTATGGAAATTTCATATATCCAGCAGGCGAGTATGAAGCAATTTTAATTAGCTTAGGTGAAGCAAAAGGTGCGAACTGGTGGTGTGTCTTATTTCCACCATTATGCTTCCTCGATTTCTCAAATGGAGAAGCAGTCCAAGCAGCAGAAGTAGAAGAGGAAGATACAAAAAAAGATAAGAAAAAGACAGAGAAACTTACTTCCCTAGTCGTAGATGAAGAGGAAGACAAAGAAGAAGAAGTAGAAGTGAAATTCTTCTTAGTAGAATGGTTTGAAGGATTATTTTCATAAGGAAAAAAGATGGGGACAGTCCCCATCTTTTTTAATGGGCTAAAAGAGGGGGACTGTCCCCAAAAAAAAGAGAATATTAATAGATTTCCCCTCATAGAGTTGTAGTAGGAAAATAACGATAATGGGGTGGAAATGATGTTTTATCAATTAAAGGTTGCTGAAGAAAAGGATTTAGCGAGATTACTAGATTTTGTTGAACGAGCTGGGTTAAGTTCGAGTGGGATTGAACTTATGGTTGATTATTTTGTGATGATGGAAAATGGGGAACGAGAAGTTGTTGCATGTATCGGTGTCGAGCCGGCAGAAGATGTCGGGTTATTACGGTCACTCGTTGTCTCAGACACACTACAACAAGCCCATATTTTAACATTATTCCAAAGCATACAAACGTTAGCAGAACAAAAAGGATTAAAGCAGTTATTTTTAGTTACAAATAAAGAGGCTTCTGTACAATTCTTACAATTAATGGGGTTTACAGAAACTAATCCTGAACAGATTCCAAAACATCTATTAACAAATGAACATATTCAGAGCTCAATGAAAGAGGAAAATACAAAAATAATGGTAAAGTCCTCATAATGTGGATATATCCACATAGTTTTCCACAATTACCACAGCCTTATCCACAAATTGTGGATAAGGCTTGTTTTCATTCTGTTGATTTTATATACTACAAAGACGTATATGCTATGATTAGTAATAGAATTGAACGGTGAAAAGGGAGTTAGAACGAAATGAAAACAAAAGTATGGACTGTGGGTGAATCGGAAAACTTATCCACTAGTTATTCACATATTACACAAGCGGCACAATTATTACAGGAAAATGAGGTTGTCGCCTTCCCAACAGAAACAGTATATGGGCTAGGTGCAAATGCATTTTCAGATGATGCAGTACAGAAAATTTTTCTGGCAAAGGGGAGACCGAGTGATAATCCACTTATTGTCCACATTGCCTCAAAAGATAAGTTAAATGAAATCGTTAAAGATATCCCTGATTATGTGTATAAGTTAGTAGATGCTTTTTGGCCAGGTCCATTAACGTTTATCTTACCAAAAAAGGGTGAGCTGTTATCCACATATGTGACAGCAGGACTTGAAACGGTTGGGGTTAGAATGCCTAATCATCCTATCGCACTCGAACTTATTAAGGAAGCAAATGTACCAATAGCAGCACCGAGTGCCAATCGTTCAGGAAAGCCAAGTCCGACACTTGCATCACATGTATACCATGACCTAAATGGGAAAATCAGTGGGCTTGTTGATGGAGGTCCCACAGGTGTTGGAGTCGAGTCAACAGTGTTAGATTGTACAACAACGATTCCAACTATATTACGTCCGGGTGGAATTACAAAGGAACAGATAGAGTTTATTGTTGGCGAGGTTAAGGTCGACAAGGCATTAATCGAAGAAGGACATGCCCCGAAGTCTCCTGGAATGAAATATACACATTATTCACCAAATGCACCTGTTATTCTTGTAGAAGGTAGTGAGGAATTCCTCCAAAAGCAGATTAACCAATTTATGCAGCAAGGAAAAAAGGTTGGGTTATTAACAACAATAGAGGGATTAACTAAATATAAAGCCGATAAGGTCATTACGTGTGGAAGTAGAGCAGACCTAGAATCCGTTGCAGCCCAGCTATATGATGTGTTAAGGAAATTTGATGAGGAAGATGTTGACCTCATCGTTAGTGAAAGTTTTCCACAGTTTGGTGTGGGTGAAGCGATTATGAATAGATTGTTAAAAGCAGCAGGTAATCATGTCATCGTTGAAAATTAATAGAAAAAACCGAGGTGTGTGCAAGCCTCGGTTTTTTTGTTATAAGAAACAATGTGGCTAGTATAGGACTAGCTTTAGTCTTCTGGATTGTTTATAAAACCATATTCATCGAGCATATGTAGTAGGCTGGTATTTATAACCCATATCAAATTTTCATTATTCAACTTGTGACATTGCTTTTTACATAACATTTTATATGTATCTTCATCAGTATAGGAAAAAGTATGTAAGAGATATTCGAGTTTAAAAGAATGTAATTTTAATAAAGAATTAGCTACTTCAGTGGTTATTTCCTCTATACTACCGATACAAGAATATGAATCTACTATACGTTTATAACGAGAAGTCCTCCGACTTCTTTCTTTTAGAATATCTATATGTACTGTAGAGTCTTTAAAAGTAGGATTATCTAATGAGTCTGTGTCTTTAAAAGACTCGACCATTGGATAATTAATAAACAATTTACCTCTATCGGTAGAATCGGAAAAGTTGTCTAATAGAATTTCAAGCTTATTAGGGTCAAATTGAGGATCATGAGGGTCGAAGTCAAATATTAAAATAATATCTGTGAAATCTGCCTCATTCAATAAGGATTCACCTTCTAAATTCAGATATTCATTTAAGAATAAAGGAAGGTCAATAATATCAAATTCTATATTACCATCTGAATCAGCGTAATCATTTTTTAATCTATTATAGAAGGCATAGATATGTGTCTTATAAGCTACAATTTCTACATTATTAATACCATATAGATTATAAAAGTGTTCAAATAGATCTTTCTCTACTTTTTCACCTTCAACTAAGAGTAATATTTTTGACCTTTCCATTTATTTTTTCACCTCATTTGCTAAATTCACCACTTTGATATAACTTTTCTAAGTTATGTCCCTGTCTTAACTCTCTTAAAGTCGCATCTGCAACTGAAGTTATCTTGTCGTTCAGCATTAATAGATAACAATCTGGACGCATAAATTTGTTGTTCATTAAATCGGTATTGTGAGTGGTAACAAGAATTTGACAATCCTTCTGCCTTTTTAATGCTTGCAACATTCCCACAGAAAGTTCATAGTGAAAGTTTGCATCAAATTCATCTATAAACAAAAATTTGATTTTATTTAAATTTTTCACTATAAGGTACATCGATGTTAAAGCTTTAGTTCCACTTGATGCATTTTTAACAAATTCTATTGGACGACTATAATCGAAGTAAAGCTTTTTTTCTCCATCAGGAGTTATATCAACCTTTAGTTTTATATTTAATCCGCATTCGTTTAAAAATCTTTCGAAATCTTCGACTAAATCCTTATTGATAATGGTATGTACGATACCTTTATCAATAATTTCAGGACCTCTGAACTTAACGATGTTATCTGAAGGTCTTAAAACTGCGATTCCGCGAATATAATTGTTTAAGTCTTTTAATATCATTAATTCATGTAACTTAGAATTAGCTAAAATATACCTTAAAAGAGGAATTTGATTATCCCATTCATCAAAATTAAGATGTTGCAGCTCTTTATATTTTTTTAAATTATCTAAATTACCATTTTGTGATTCAAAGTTAAAGTCATAGAGAAGATTATTATCTATACTTAAACTTTCATATCTTAGTTCAACAACAGATTTTTTTTCATAGATATATGTTATTTCTTTATTGTTAATTAAAAATGTATACTCAAACCGGGCAAATCCATTTTTGTTATTGGCATTTAAAAATCCGACACTACCACTTTGACGCTTTTCGTTAGCAAGGACAGTATATCTTATATCAATCAAAGCATTTCCTAAATTGGTCTTACCAACAGCATTTTTCCCATACATAATTGCTTTACTTATTAGTCCATCGTTGATACATTCTTCATTAAATTTATAATCCCTTACTTTTGAAAAGTCTAAGGTAATTGGTTCATCAAAAACCCTGTAACTTGTTACAGTGAACTTTTTTAACAAGTATCTCACTCCCGTAATTTTTTTACGACATTATTAAGTATATAATAACAAATATATTTTTATACATCTAATGAAAAAGTTATATTATAGGAAATCGTTGAATTCTAAACTCGTCTTTCTTCGGAAAAAGGTGTTGAATGAAAAATAGTATATGCGTAAATTAATGGTTTAGAGGAGAAACAAAGTAAGTGGCTAGATGATAAAACACTGAATGTAGGAGGAAACGGCTATGAAAAAGGATAATGAACATGTATTAAGTGAATTTTTATCATGGATAAACAATTATCCAGTCTTAACGACAGCCTTATCTTTAATCCTGATACTTATTTTACTTTTAAGTTCCATTGAAGCCGGGCAACATATGGTGATACAACCTGGGGTTGAACATGAATATAGCATTTTCATCATGCCCTAACCTGTTTCATAAGTTCTAATCCAAATCGGACGTGCATAAGGTTAACTATGCGTGTCCGAGGAGGGTAATTATGACGTTAGAAACAATCATGAGTGAACTCATTACATTATTTATTATGGCATTGGCGTTAGGAATGGACGCATTCTCCGTTGGCTTAGGCATGGGCCTAATTAAGCTTCGAATGAGACAAATTTTATACATCGGGATTACAATCGGTGTATTTCATATATGGATGCCATTAGTCGGGATGTTTATCGGTCGTGTATTATCTGATACCTTTGGCACGATTGCAACCTTATTAGGTGGGGGACTGCTCATATTACTAGGTGTACAAATGGTTCTTTCTTCATTTAGTAAAGAAGAAAAACCGTTAATTACCCCAGTTGGCTTTGGCTTGATTGTGTTTGCACTAAGTGTCAGCCTTGATAGCTTTTCGGTAGGCTTAAGTTTAGGTATTTATGGGGCAAAAACCTTCTTAACTGTTGCAATTTTCGGATTAGTCAGTATGGTGCTGACTTGGATTGGTTTATTAGTTGGAAAACGTGTCCAATCATGGTTAGGTTCTTACAGTGAAGCGTTAGGTGGAAGTATTCTGCTTGCTTTCGGAATCAAGCTGATTTTTGGGCTATAAAAAGAAAAAGAGGCTGAGACATAACAAAAAAACTAGTTAAATACGAATATTGTATTTAGGGGTTCAATGTTACAAATTCTGTAAAAGTTATTGGAGCGGAAGTGCGAGACTCCTGCGGGATGCGTGGGAGAGGTGAGACCCCACAGGAGTTTACTCCGAGGAGGCTCACCACCCACCCCGCGGAAAGCGAGTACTGCAGCGGAAATCAACCAGAACGTCAACTCTGTAAAAACAGCACGAAGGTTGTATTGAATATAAAACCTTTTGTCCCAGCCTCACCATACGTGAGCTACGAGAGCTTATGTAAAAAAGTCTCTTCATACTTATCTTTTAAACTAGTAAGTTCTAAGCGGTCACCTATCAGGATGATGATTGGGGCTTGAGAAGAACTGATTTCTTCTATTTGAAGATGACCTGATGCATATTGAAAAGAATAGAGTGCATCTGTTTCATCAAATTTCACAATTCCTTTACCTCGTAACACCTCTTTAGGTAATTGCTTCAGCCACTTTTCAAATTCCTTCTTAGAAAACACCGGTACCTCTGTAAATTTGACTGCTTTCAATGTAGCGTGATGATGGTGTGAACAAGTGTCTCCCGAACCGCATGTACACTTTGAACTGTTAACATCTAAAGTTTGGACTCTAGCCTTCAACAATTCCTCTACCTCAACATTTCCAAACGTCGAGTTCAATATTGGAACACCAGTTGCTTGTTTTTCAATAGAAGCGACCACTTTCTTCATTTTTCTATCTGCAACTAAATCGACTTTATTCAAAATAATCAACGATGCACATGTAATTTGTTCCTTTAATAATGTCCGTATTTCTTTAGAACTTGAAAAAACACTTTGATAATCGAGGTATTGACTTGCATCTACTAAGCTTATAATCGATTGAATCGAGTAGTGGTCAATCATTTCCGGACTAACAATTGCTTCAACAATTTCATTAGGATTAGCAACACCAGTACCTTCTATAAAAAGGACATCCACCTGGTGCTCTATGAATTGATGGAGGGTTTCTTTTAAATCGTCTTGCATCGAGCAGCAAATACAGCCATTCAACAATTCTACCGTTTTTTCTAAGGCAAAGAGATGTTGTTCAACATTTGTATCACCTAGTTCATTCAAAATTACTCCTACTTGCTTCCCTTGTTGACGAGATGCTTCTACTAATTTTTTTAAAACAGTCGTTTTCCCGCTGCCTAGGAAGCCGCTAATAATATATACATCAATAGTATGACCCATATGGTCCTCACTCCTTTATATACAAATAGGAAACGTTACGATTAATAATTAATCATACGTCATTCCTAACTATTCGACAACAGCATTTGCAAAGATTTTACAAAAACTTTACATAATCTACAAATTACGTAAAAGATTCCTTAACATTTTAAAACTACCATTATATTTGTATGGTAAAAAACTAAAGGAGGAAAAATAGTGGTAGTAAAACGAGGATTATCGAAAAAACTCATTACACTAGGCGTTTTATCAACATTAGTAGTTGGTAGTTTCGCAGGCATGAATCAAGAAACTGTTAAAGCGAATACCGAAGCTTCACCGGAGATAAAAAACGTCATCTTTTTAATTGGTGATGGTATGGGGCCTTCTCCTATTACAGCTCATCGTTATATGAAAGATGACCCATCAACACCAGAAATGGAGTTAACGGAATTTGACAAACATTTAGTCGGCATGCAAACGACATATCCTGACGATCCTGCACAAAACATAACAGATTCTGCATCTGCTGCAACAGCTATGGCATCTGGTATTAAAACGTACAACAATGCAATCGGTATGGACCCAGATAAAAATCCATATGAAACCGTTTTAGAGCAAGCGAAGGAAGACGGGAAAGCAACAGGATTAGTTGCGACGTCTGAAATAACACATGCAACACCTGCTTCTTATGGTGCACACGATGAAAGTCGTAAAAATATGGATGCGATTGCAGACGATTATTACGACGAGCTAGTAAATGGTGAGCATAAAATTGATGTCCTATTAGGCGGAGGCTCTAAAAACTTTATCCCTGAAGACGGCAGAAAAATTGATGACCGCAACTTAGTTGAGGAATTCAAAAATGATGGGTATAGCTATGTCACAACGAAAGATGAATTATTAAATGATGAAAATGAACAGGTTCTAGGCTTATTTGCAACTGGAGGTCTTCCGAAAATGATCGATCGTCCTGATAACATACCTTCTTTAGAGGAAATGACTCAAGTTGCAATTGATAAGCTAAGCAAAGATGACCAAGGCTTCTTCTTAATGGTTGAAGGAAGCCAAATTGATTGGGCTGAGCATGATAACGACGTCGTTGCAACGATGAGTGAAATGGAAGACTTCGAAAGAGCCTTCAAAGCAGCAATCGACTTTGCCGAAGCAGATGGACAAACATTAGTTGTCACAACTGCAGACCATGCTACAGGTGGTCTATCACTTGGAGCAAACACAAAAGCATCACCAAATGGAGATTACAATTTCCACGTTGGACCTATTAAAGCGTTTAACAAAACACCAGATTACATCTCTGCTGAAATTTTCGCTGCAGGAGAAAATGCTGACGTAGAAGCAATCCTGAAGAAATATATTGATTCTAATTTCTATAAACAAATTTCTGCCGAAGAAATTCAAGCAGTAAAGGATGCTGTTGCTGCTAAAAATGCAACTGAAATTGATAATGCAATTGAAACGATTGTCGATGAGCATTCTGTAACAGGATGGACAACGGGCGGACATACAGGAGAAGACGTACCGGTTTACGCTTTCGGCCCACAAAAAGAACGTTTTGAAGGATTAATTGACAATACGGATCAAGCAAAAATTATATTTGCTCTATTAGAAGAAAATAAAATGCCAAATACTGCAGAACCAGGTGACGGAACAGAAGAACCAGGTGACGGAACAGAAGAGCCGGGTCATGGAACAGAAGAACCAGGTGACGGAACAGAAGAGCCAGGTGACGGAACAGAAGAACCAGGTGACGGGACAGAAGAGCCAGGTGATGGAACAGAGAAGCCGGGTGACGGAACAGAAGAACCAGGAGATGGAACAGAGAAACCGGGTGACGTTACAGAGAAGCCAGGCGATAATACAGAAAAGCCGGGCGATGACACAACAGGTCCTGGTAATGGTACAGATGAACCAAAAGATGGAACAGATAATCAGGGTGATAAGAAAGAAAATCCATCAAATAATTCAGGCGGGCAAAAGCCATCAAACGATTCCAAGGGCATCTTTAACCTACCGCAAACAGCAACAAATGTTTATAACCTGTTAATAATAGGACTTGTTATTTTAGCGGCAGGTGGTGGATTTATCCTCTATCAAAGGAAAAAGGCGAAAGCGGGAGCGTAATAGAATAGAAGGTTTCTAATGTTACAAATTGAGGAATGCCTAAAAAGGTGTTCCTGCATAACAAAACAGGAGGTAAACGAATGGTTTTTAATAGAGCATTGACAAAAAAACTAGTAACTGCTGCCGTGCTGTCAACAGTTGTCATTGGTAGCTTTGCAAGTCTTAATCAAGATTCTGCAAAGGCCGAAGATGAATCAGCTTCGAAGGTGAAAAATATTATCTTTTTAATTGGGGATGGTATGGGTCCTTCTACAATTGCAGCACATAGATATATAAAGGACAACCCTTCTACAAAGGAAATGGAAAAAACAGAGTTTGATAAATACTTAGTTGGGATGCAAACGACTTATCCGGAAGACCCTGCACAAAATATCACTGATTCTGCATCTGCGGCAACAGCGATGTCATCTGGTTATAAAACATACAATAATGCAATCGGAATGGATAACGATGGGCAAATTTATGACACAGTCCTAGAGCAAGCGAAGCGCGATGGAAAAGCGACTGGGTTAGTTGCCACATCTGAAGTAACACATGCTACACCTGCTTCTTATGGGGCCCATGATGAAAGCCGTCGTAATATGGATGCAATTGCAGATGATTATTTTGACGAGATGATTGATGGAAACCATAAAATCGATGTCATTCTTGGTGGTGGGTCTAAAAACTTTATCCCTGAAGAGGGCCGCAAGAAAGATAGTCGTAATTTAGCGGAAGAGTTTGCCGCTGATGGCTATAGCTATGTAACGACGAAAGAAGAATTGTTAAACGATGATAATGGCCAAGTATTAGGGCTATTTGCAAATGGCGGTTTACCTAAGTTAATCGACCGCGATGATTCAATCCCTTCATTAGAAGAAATGACAAAAACAGCAATTGAGCGTCTAAGCAAGGATGAGGAAGGCTTCTTCTTAATGGTTGAGGGCAGTCAAATCGACTGGGCAGAGCATGATAATGATATCGTCGGTACAATGAGTGAAATGGAAGACTTCGAAAGAGCATTTAAAGCAGCAATCGAATTTGCAGAACAAGATGGGGAAACATTAGTTGTCACAACTGCGGACCATGCAACAGGTGGTTTAACGTTAGGGTCAAACACGAAGGCAGCGGCAAACGGGGACTATAATTTCCATGTTGATCCAATAAAGGCATTCAAGAAAACACCTGATTATATTTCTGCGGAAATATTTGCTGCTGGAGCAAATGCAGATGTAGAAGGAATCATGAAGAAATACATCGATGGAAGCTTCTATAGCCAAATTACAGCTGAAGAAATTCAAGCTGTTAAAGATGCAGCAGCTGCTGTTAATGGAACAGAGATTGACAATGCAATTGAAGCGATTGTAAATGATCATTCTGTTACAGGCTGGACAACTGGTGGGCATACAGGTGAGGAAGTACCTGTTTATGCATTTGGACCAGAAAAATCACGTTTTAAAGGATTACTAGACAATACAGAACAAGCACATATTATCTTTGATTTACTAGAAGAAAATAAGTAAGACTTACGTAGAAGGTGACTCAAAAGGGTAGATAGACCCTTTTGAGTCAACCACACTGATCTCATTTTTATAATATCCTCAATGTATTCTCACGTATTAAAGAGCTATTCCCAATCTTAATGTGATGCTTAATAGAAAAATAGAGTACTTGGATAAAGGGGTTTTAACATTGAAAACGACAATGCTTAAGCAGTCAAAAGAACTAATCGGGTTAGTTCTTGTCGCCATTTTTATATACTTTTTTACATTTTGGGATTATAAAGAATTTCAAACACTCGTCTCCATTCCACAGCAATGGCTTAATTTAAATACAATTTTCCTAAGTATCGTCATCGAAGCAATTCCATTTATTTTATTAGGTGTATTTGTCTCCTCGCTCATTCAAATCTTTGTTTCAGAAGATATGGTGAAGAAATATATACCGAAAAATGCTTTCATTGCATTGTTACCTGCTGCGTTGCTAGGTGCAATATTTCCTGTCTGTGAATGTGCGATCGTTCCAGTTGTTCGCAGATTAATAAAGAAGGGAATGCCATTACATATTGCATTCGTCTTTTTAGCCTGTGCACCAATATTGAATCCGGTAGTCGCTGCGTCTACTTATTTTGCCTTTCAATCGAATATGTCAATTGTCGTTGGAAGAATGGGTCTAGCCTTTGTTCTATCAATGGTCATTGGTCTTGTTATCTATTTATTCTTTAAAAATAGCAACCAATTAAAAGTAACGTCAGAAGAGTTATTAGGTAACCAACCAAAGGAATCCAATCCTTTGCAAGTAAATAAATGGAAAGCTACATTTTACCATGCAAGCGATGAATTTTTTGATATGGGTAAATACTTGATTTTTGGTGCATTTATCGCAAGCTTATTCCAAACGTTCTTAAACAGAGAGGTATTATTATCATTAGGTTCAAATGAATATAGTTCACCTCTTGTGATGATGGGTTTTGCATTTGTTCTTTCATTATGTTCTGAGGCAGATGCCTTTGTTGCTGCTTCCTTTGGTAGTATGTTTGCGCCTGGTGCCCTATTAGCATTTCTAGTTTATGGCCCAATGCTCGATTTGAAAAATACGATTCTCTTATTCGGATATTTTAAAACGAAATTTGTCCTAGGCTTTATCGCGATCGTTACAGTTATTGTCTACTTAGGTGTCATCATGTACCAATGGATATTTTAATGAAATGGAGGGAAATCGATGGAAAACAATCATGATTTAGGATTCCAAAAATTCATTCGCGGCATTATTTTAGTAGGATTTACATTATTACTTTTTAAATTAATATTAACAGGAGATATTACAAATTTCATTGCACCTAAAATGTTGCCCTTTGTCTATTTTGCTGCTGCAGTATTTTTAATCTTAGGTATCTTACAAATATGGAGAAGTGACTCCAAAAAAGAGCTAGACATTTATTGTGATTGCGGCTTAGACCACAGTGGAAAAAGCTCACCAATTAAATCACTCGCAATCTACTCGGTATTTTTATTCCCGGTTTTAACGGGCTTCATGTTTCCAGAAGTCGTCCTAGATAGCTCTGTTATTAAAAATCGGGGGATAAATCTAGGTACAGCTAGTGTTCAGGCAGAACAGACCGAAACGACAGAAAGCTCAGCAGAAACGAAAACAGAAAAAACAACAGCAACTCAAGAAGCAAAGAGTGCAGATGATATGTACCTTGAAGGCTTATTAAATAGTGACAAAATTGTCGTCACAGATGCAGAATACTCAAAAATTACAAACTATATCGAAATGAACCTCGACAAATTTGAAGGCAAAGAAATAGAACTCGTAGGCTTCGTATATCGTGAGCCTGACTATAAACAAGATGAAATGGCAATCTCAAGGTTTACGGTTTCCTGTTGTGTAGCCGACCTCCAAGTAATGGGAACTTTAGCAACAGGAGAAGCAGCAAAAAACTTAAAAAATGATGAATGGATAAAAGTAACAGGAACAATCACAAAAACAACTCGTAATGAGCAAGAGCTTCCATTGATAGATATAGGGAATATTGAAAAAATTGAAGCACCATCAGATCCGTATATTTATGTGTTTTAACAATTTCAATAGAGATATTTAAATTTGGGTTTTGCTCAAAAAACATTTAGGAAATGATAAATAAATTGAAGAAGCGATAGCGTGATTAGCAACTAGAATGGTGATTAACATTTTTAATAAAAACCGTTCAAAGGCCAAACTTATCTGGGTTTGGCCTTTGCTTATTTCTGAAAATTACGATTAGAATAGATAACTAGACTTGTTTAATAATTTTCTCTCAATAAAGAAATTATGGAACAATGTATGGATAATGTTAATCATAAAAAATACTCTTCATATAAAAACAATGCATTTTACCTAAGGCCTCGTTTTAGCAGCTATAACGGCTATAACGTAAAAGAAGCGCTAGAGCTATTTGCCCAAAGATTTGCACTTGTAGCTACAACGGTGAAAGAAGAGCAATCTATATACCCGTATACTCTGAATTGGAACTACAACGGTAAAAGAAACGCTATCTATATGCCCGTATACTCTGAATTGCAGTTGCAACGGTAAAAGAGACGCTATCTATATGCCCGTATACTCTGATATGGAGCAGCAACGGTAAAAGAGACGCTATTTATATGCCCGTATACTCTGATTTGGAACTACAACGGTAAAAGAGAAGCTGGCTATTTGCCCAAAGACTCGCATTTGGAACTACAACGGTAAAATAGAAGCTATCTATATACCCGTATACTCTGATATGGAGCAGCAACGGTAAAAGAAGAGCTATCTATATGCCCGTATACTCTGATATGGAGCAGCGACGGTAAAAGAGAAGCCGGCTATTTGCCCAAAGACTCGCATTTGGAACTACAACGGTAAAAGAGACGCTATCTATATACCCGTATACTCTGATATGGAGCAGCAACGGTAAAAGAAGAGCTATCTATATGCCCGTATACTCTGAATTGCAGTTGCAACGGTAAAAGAGAATCCAGCTATTTGCTCAAAGATTTACATTTTTAGCTACAACGGTGAAAGAAGAGCCCGGCTATTTAAACAAAGACTAACATATGGAACTACAATGGTAAAAGAAACCTCAGCTATTTAACCAAAGACTCTCATTTCCAGCTACCACAGTAAAGAAGCATTAGCTATTTGCCCATATACTCGTATTAGCAACAACAACGGATAAAGAATATTGAAAGTCATCTTGTAGGCTTGCAGAGATTTTCATTCAACATAATTTCACTCTTGTAATCAATTAAGTTTAAAGCGAGTATATCTTTTCTTTCTCCTTAACAAATTTTCACCGAGTTTTATGTTTTATGAAATAGTTTTTTCTTTTAGTACAGTAGTTCATTAAGAAGTGCAATCTTAATCCAAAACTTGTCCATTAGATGTTTTTTCGACCAAAAAGATAAATCTATGCATCGATATAAAAATATTGCATTTATGGGTCCAGTTTAGTTTTTAACAAACAATCCCAAAAGCAAGAAACCAAGTCTTTACTACCTATCATGAGATTTGTACTTTCATATTTACTGATTTAAAATATGTAAGAAGGTAATATCGTTTATGACAGATGAATATACTAGCAGATTCCTTGCATAAACATCTTTTCGAATAGGTAAAAGGAATTACAAAAACTACAAAATGCATCTATTTTCTTAATAGCGTTTCCATTATAATGGTATAGAGGAGTGTTTTTATGACGAAAGTACTATTTGTTTGCACAGGGAATACGTGTCGTAGTCCAATGGCAGAAGCGTTACTTCGACATATGAAATCATCAAGTCAAATAGAGGTGAAGTCTGCGGGGGTCTTCGCGATGGATGGGTATGAGGCGTCACCTAATGCGATTGAGGCATTGAGTGAAAAGGGCATTAGCTGTTCACACCAGTCTTCGAGCCTTTCTAAAGACTTAGTAGATTGGGCAACGATTATTCTAACAATGACAAATGGTCATAAACAGTCCGTCATCGATTATTATCCCGAAGCTGGTCGGAAGACATTTACCCTTTCGGAATATGTAAGGAAAGATGATAGTGAACAAATCCAAGATATTTCAGACCCATATGGCGGTTCACTGGCTAACTATCGTAAAACATTATCAGATTTAGAAGGTTATATTGAAGAACTCATTGAAAAGCTTGAAAAATAGGGGAGAAAAAAATGGCGCAACGAAAAAGATATTCATTTAGTCTTAAATTAAAGCTCGTTGTCTTTACAACAGTACTTGCATTAATAACGTATTCTTCAAGTGCGTTTTTTATTTACTATGTATCCAACTTCACAGAAACGATTATGAATGAAGAAACATTTATATTAATTACTTTATTATTAGGTATTATTTGGTCAGGTGTGTTGACCTATTTTGGAGCAGGGTTCATAACGAGAGCTTTGCACAAACTGGAAGAAGCAGCATACCGTGCAGCTGATGGTGATATTCAGGAAGATGTTGAGCTGCCAAAGAGTGATGATGAAATTAAAGGATTAACAATTGCCTTTAATCAAATGCTCAAGAATATGCGCGATATGGTTCAAAGTATTGAAGGAAACTTCCACGAAACAAGTGAACGTGTTAGTCAGATGACAAACTCATCAACCAACCTAGCAAAACAAGCAGAAGCGATTTCTACGACTGTCCAGGAAATTTCCAGAGGTGCAGACCAATCAGCAACATCAATTCAAGAAACAGCAGCATCGATTGAAGATATTATCGAATTTGCTTCCCAAGTAGAAAATAAAGCGATTACGTCTGAAAAAATGTCAAAAGAAATGGTTGATTCACTAACAGAAAGTAAAAAGGTATATGATTCGCTTATTACGGGTATTCAAAAGCTTGCCAAAGAGAATGAAACATCAATGATTTCTGTACGCCGCTTAGAAGAGCATGCAAATGAAGTTTCGATGATTGTCTCCCTTGTTGGTGACATTGCAAACCAGACGAACTTGTTAGCTCTTAATGCATCAATCGAGGCGGCTAGAGCGGGCGAGCATGGAAAAGGCTTTGCTGTAGTTGCGGAAGAAGTACGGAAATTAGCAGATGAAAGTGGCAAAGCCGTTCAAGGGATAACAAACTTAATTGAGAATATTCAGCAAGAGGTCCATAATGTTGTTGGTCAAATCGGTGAACAGGTCGAAATTGCCAAGGCACAAGCTGAAAATGGTTTAACATCTGGTAAAATGCTCGATCAGACAAGTCAATCGATTATCGAAGTCGCAAACGCTGTTTCACAAATTAGTGAGCTGATTCATCAACAAATGGATTCCTTGCAAATGACAGGTGCCCAATCCGAAGAGGTTGCTGCAATTGCACAGCAATCATCAGCGGGTGCGCAAGAGGTGGCAGCAACGATTATCGAACAGACCGAAAATATCGAACAGATGAGAGAGTTAAGTACAAAACTTGCGGAAAGTGCGGACAAACTAAGGAAAACCATTGATCGTTTTAATATTCAAACGGTAGAATAAAGATAAAGGAAAAAACTATCATATTTATTCATTAGGAGGACAAAATGAAAGTAGCGATTGCATCGGACCATGGTGGCATAAACATACGAAAAGAAATCATCTCATTATTAGAGGAATTAAATATTGAATATAAAGACATGGGCTGTGAATGTGATACATCAGTAGACTATCCTGATTACGCACTCCCTGTAGCAAATATGGTTGCAAACGGTGAAGTAGACCGCGGTATTCTTATTTGTGGGACAGGTATTGGGATGAGTATTGCAGCAAACAAAGTAAAGGGCATCCGTTGCGCCCTCGTGCATGATACATTTAGTGCAAAAGCAACACGTGAGCATAACGATACAAATGTTTTATCAATGGGTGAGCGTGTGATTGGCCCAGGTCTTGCAAGAGATATCGCAGAAATTTGGTTAACAACAGAATTCCAAGGTGGGCGTCATGCTACACGTGTAGGAAAAATCAGCGAGTACGAAAACGAACATCTATAAAAAAGGAAGCGTATATAAAATGGAATATCTCGACAAGTGGCAGCGAGAATTAACGGTCATTTTTTCTGACCTTCAAGCCGAAGCACAGCTCAAAAGGGGCGACCTCCTTGTTATTGGCTGTAGTACTAGTGAAGTAATTGGTGAACGCATCGGTACAGCAGGTTCTGACGATGTCGCAAAGATGATTTTTCAAACATTGTCAGAGGAAAGTGAAAAGCTCGGATTTCATCTTGCCTTCCAATGCTGTGAACATTTAAACCGCGCACTAGTCATTGAAAAACAAGTCGCACTTGAAAAAGGCTACGAAGAGGTAACGGTCATTCCAGTCCGAAAAGCGGGTGGTGCGATGGCGACTTATGCCTATCAACATCTAGCCAATCCAGTTGTCGTCGAATTTATCAAGGCCGATGCTGGAATCGACATCGGTGATACATTCATAGGTATGCATCTTAAACATGTCGCCGTGCCACTACGGAGTACGATCAAGCAAATTGGCTCTGCCCACGTAACAATGGCGAAAACTCGACCAAAGCTAATCGGTGGTTCACGAGCAATATACGAAACAAATTCTGAAAATCAATCATGTCATTAAGTAAAGAGGGTTACTCTAAACAGGACTGACTTCTTACCATAAGAAGTTAGACATCGTTATGAGTTGCTCTCTTTTTTGTATTGTTTTGACCTCCAATCGAAAACAAGCTGAAGGACTCATAAAGTGAATAAGTATTTTTTACTATTTGACCAATAGTTTCTCTAAATATATGATAAATTAGTAGGATAAATAATAACTGATTTGTACCCGGTGTGACCGTCTGGAAAATCCCCAACTCAACAAGTGGAAGATAATGGACGCTAACACCCTAATTGGTTCGACTAATAATAAATCAGTGGGGCAACCCCGACTGATTTAAGTTTCACTTTATGATAAGGAGCGATAAATTTGTACGGTAGGATTAATAGAATTGCCGTTTCACTTGTTGCAACACTCATGATTGGTGGCTGCGGCGGAAACCAAGTAATAACAACGAATGCTAATGATGAAACAGGTGCAAATCATGCAGTATTTATGAGGTCAATTAATATAGATAAAGAAATAAAGGCCTTTGAATCTAAACAAGGTGAAGGAAAAGAAATAAATAAAATAGAAGATGAATCACTAGCTGAGGCAGCAAAGGAAGCAACGATACCAAAGGCATCAACCGAAACTGAAGCACCAAAGCAAAAAGCGCCTCAACAGGAAACTAGTGTGAAACAAGCCAAAAGTATAGAACGTGTTGACATCCAACAGAGCCAAGGTCAAAAAATCACCAAAGAAATAAAGAAACCTATTCCCAAAATATCAAACAATAACACCGAAATCATACAATCCATTTTACCTGATGAAAACTCAAAACCACGGACAACTCCGATAACACATGTATTAATTCATTTTTCAAGCAATGTAGTGAACAATCCAAAAAACCCTTTCATTGTAAATGATATACGACAAGTTTTTATTGATTATGGAGTGTCTGCCCATTACCTCATTGACCGTAACGGAAAGATTCATCAATTCGTCCCAGAAAACCGTGTCGCGTACCATGCCGGGAAAGGAAACTTGAAAGCATTCCCGCAATACCGTGACAAAATGAACGACTACTCAATCGGTATCGAACTTATGGCAATCGGTACAAAGGAAGAAATGAGTATCATGATGTCTGAAGAAAACTATCAAAAAATACCGCAAAACTTTATAGGTTATACGAGTGAACAATACGACTCATTAAACGGATTACTAGATGAGATTCTTACACGAAACAACATGATCTCCCGAGATAGACAACATATAATCGGACATGACGAGTATGCACCAGAACGTAAGACAGATCCCGGTTCACTATTTGAATGGTCTAAAATCGGCTTCTAGTCTTAAGAAAATTCAAACTTTTAAGTTGACAGGGCAGAGAAAAGTAACGAAAATAGGTTGTATCTATCTTTTTCATAATAAAAAGTAACAAAACGAATGATAGAGCTATTAGTATTTGGTAATATTCGTTTTTAAGACGAAAAAATGTAAGAATTTCTGAAAAAAATGAAAAATATTTAGAAATCTATTACATTCTTGCTGATTACCGTGTACAATATAGATGGAATTAGACGTTTATAATTAATTATTTTGCTATTCATGAAGGGAGATACGAAATCAGTATGAAACATTTACCAGAACAAGATGCAAAAATTTTCGAAGCGATTCAGCTTGAACGTACTCGTCAAGAATCTAAAATTGAACTTATTGCTTCAGAGAACTTCGTTAGCGAAGCAGTAATGGAAGCGCAAGGATCTGTCCTAACAAATAAATATGCAGAAGGTTACCCAGGTCGTCGTTATTATGGTGGCTGTGAACATGTTGATGTTGTAGAGGATATTGCAAGAGACCGTGCGAAACAAATCTTTGGTGCTGAATATGTCAATGTTCAACCACACTCAGGTGCACAAGCGAACATGGGTGTTTACTTCACGATTTTAGAAACTGGTGACACTGTTTTAGGGATGAACCTTTCACACGGTGGTCACTTAACACACGGTAGCCCAGTGAACTTCAGTGGTGTTCAATACAACTTTATTGAGTATGGTGTTGATGAAGTAACACATCGCATTAACTATGACGACGTGAGAGAAAAAGCGTTAAAGCATAAGCCGAAATTAATCGTTGCTGGTGCAAGTGCATACCCAAGAGCAATTGATTTCAAAAAATTCCGTGAAATTGCTGACGAAGTAGGCGCATATTTCATGGTTGATATGGCACATATCGCAGGATTAGTTGCTGCAGGTCTACATGAAAACCCAGTACCTTACGCTGATTTCGTAACAACGACAACACATAAAACACTTCGTGGCCCACGTGGTGGGATGATCCTTTGTAAAGAAGAATTCGGTAAGAAAATTGACAAGTCAATCTTCCCAGGAATTCAAGGTGGCCCACTAATGCACGTAATCGCTGCAAAAGCTGTTTCATTTGGTGAAGCTCTTCAAGATAGCTTTAAAACATATGCACAAAACATCATCGACAACGCAAAACGCTTAGCAGAAAAATTACAATCTGAAGGATTAACATTAGTATCAGGTGGTACTGATAACCACTTATTACTAGTAGACGTACGTTCTCTTCAATTAACAGGTAAAGTCGCTGAGCATGTTCTTGATGAAATCGGAATTACAGTGAACAAAAACACAATTCCATTCGAAACAGAAAGCCCATTCGTAACAAGCGGTATCCGTATCGGTACAGCTGCAGTAACAAGCCGTGGCTTCGGTGCTGAAGAGATGGACGAAATCGGCAGCATCATCGCATTCGCACTTAAAAACCACGAAGACGAAGCAAAACTTGCAGAAGCAAGACAACGTGTAGAAGATCTTACAAGCAAGTTTCCTTTATATCGTAACTTATAAGATTTGAATGTGAGAAAAGACGACATGTGTATTGTCGTCTTTTTTGTGTGATGGTAAGAGAACTTTTTATGGGGCGTGAGGAGAGACTTGATGAAGATGTTTTATTGAAGAAGTACATTTCTAGGGTTTTTGCTGAAAAGAGCTATTCGTCCTGGTAGTGAAGTCCATTTTGAATTTTCACAGGTAGAGAATGTTCTTCATAAAGTGGATGAAGGAGATTTTGAATGATTCCGGGAAGAGAAATGTGCTTCATAAAGTGGATGAAGGAGATTTTGAATGATTCCGGGAAGAGAAATGTTCTTCATAAAGTGGATGAAGGAGATTTTGAATGATTCCGGGAAGAGAAATGTTCTTCATAAAGTGGATGAAGGAGATTTTGAATGATTCCGGGAGGAGAAATGTTCTTCATAAATTGTATGAAGCCGATTTTGAACGTACTGACGGAGTGAAATGTTCTTCATAAGGCCGATGAAGGAGATTTTGAACGTACTGACGGAGCGAAATGTTCTTCATAAGGTGGATGAAGGAGATTTTGAACGTACTGACGGAGCGAAATGTTCTTCATAAGGCCGATGAAGGAGATTTTGAATGTTCGCACGGAGCGAAATGTTCTTCATAAGGCCGATGAAGCCGATTTTGAACGTACTGACTGAGCGAAATGTTCTTCATAAGGTGGATGAAGGAGATTTTGAATGTACTGACGGAGCGAAATGTTCTTCATAAGGCTGATGAAGCCGATTTTGAATGTTCGCACGGAGTGAAATGTTCTTCATAAGGTAGATGAAGCCAATTTTGAATGTTCACACGAAGAAAAACCGCCTTCACCCCGCCACTAAATGATATTCTCTCTGCACCCACTATAATCTATTAATCCTCACTTTCAATCAATCAAAAAGTCATACCAAAAATTCAATTCGAAGCCCTACCTTAAAAGAACTGCCCTACAATCATCAGTAAAAAAAGAACGTACATACACGCCCATCAATACTCCAAAACAGACCCCAAGCCCAGCATTCTCTCATACATAAAAATCACCTCAACCTGTCACACCATAGACAATAGTCCCAGAAATAATGAATAAATCCTTTGATAGAACTTGAAACTATAATCGATATTCTGTAAAATTTATTGAAGTGTCTATGAAAAGGAGATGATTTGGTGGGGAAAGTATATGTTTTTGATCATCCATTAATTCAACATAAACTTACATATATTCGTGATAAAAGTACAGGAACAAAGGAATTTCGTGAGTTAGTCGATGAAGTTGCAAGTTTGATGGCATTTGAAATTACAAGAGATTTACCATTGAAAGAAGTAGATGTGGATACGCCTGTAACGACAGCTAAATCGAAAATTTTATCTGGTAAAAAGTTAGGGATTGTCCCAATTTTGCGCGCAGGTTTAGGAATGGTTGATGGGATTCTAAAACTAATTCCAGCTGCAAAAGTTGGACATGTTGGGTTATATCGTGACCCTGAAACACTACAACCGGTTGAGTACTATGTTAAATTACCATCTGATATAGCTGAACGTGAACTAATCGTTGTTGACCCGATGCTCGCAACAGGTGGTTCTGCTGTTGAAGCAATTAATAGTTTGAAAAAACGCGGTGCGAAAAATATTAAATTTATGTGTTTAATCGCAGCACCAGAAGGCGTTGAAATTGTAAAAGAAGCACATCCTGATGTGGATATTTACATTGCTGCATTAGATGAAAAGTTAAATGATCACGGATATATCGTTCCAGGCTTAGGTGACGCTGGAGACCGTCTATTCGGAACAAAATAATAAAATGAGGAATCACAATTTGTGGTTCCTTTTTCAATAAGTAAAAAAACCACACTAATTTCCGTCTCTCATCATTAGCTTTAAACCCCACCCCTTCCACGACCTTACATTGTTTATAAAAAATCGTGCAAACTAATAAGGAGGTGGAATAAATGAGAAAAATAATCTTAATAATCAGCATGATAAGCACTCTAATCCTCTTCGCAACAAATGTACACGCCATAACCTATCCAAATCGACCCCCATTACAAGAAGAGTCCGATGGGACAACACTTAAAAAGGTCATCGTCATCATAAACGAACAAAACGAAGCTGACTTTCAAGCTCAGTTAAAAAAACACCCTAATATAAAAATTCGCCAAAAATTTAAACATGTTTTTCGTGGCTACTCGATTGAAGGTCCACATAACGAAATTGAACAAATGACAAACAACCGCGCTGTGCTGCAGTCAAGTGAGGTTGCCACCTATTCTGCTCATATTACTGAAAGTGTACCATTTATCGGTGGAGATGAAGTGAGAGGCTTATTCGACCGTGATAATCATCGCTTAACGGGTAAAGGAGTCAAAGTTGCAGTCATTGATACGGGCATTGATTACAACCATCCAGATTTGTCGCGAAGTTACCATGGTGGTTATGACCTCGTTGACAATGATGATGATCCGATGGAAACCGGTGGTGGTGATACTGTACATGGTACGCACGTAGCTGGAATAATTGCGGCAAATGGAAAGCTGAGAGGTGTTGCGCCAGAGGCAGAAATTATCGCATACCGGGCGCTAGGTCCAAGTGGCATGGGCACTTCAGAGCAGGTTATTGCTGCGATTGATAAGGCGATAGAAGCGAAGGTAGATATCATTAACCTCTCTTTGGGCAATACGATAAATGGTCCAGATTGGCCAACAAGTATTGCACTTAATCGTGCCGTTGAAGCAGGGATTGTTGCGGTTACCTCAAGTGGGAATTCAGGTCCGAATGTTTGGACGGTCGGCTCTCCAGGAACATCAGCAAAGGCAATATCAGTAGGGGCATCCTCACCTCCGTTAGAAATGCCCTATCTTGATATCCCGGGACTTGACGAGCTTGTGCCTATGAACACACTGCAAGGTGCAGCAGCTTGGAATTTAAAAGGATTAAATCAGGTTACCTTTAAAAATATAGGTGAAGAAACAGATTTCAAAAAGTCGGTTAAAAACCAAATCGTTTTAGTAGACAGAGGGAAGATATCTTTTACAGAAAAGGTAGTGAACGCGAAAAAGGCGGGGGCAAAAGCTGTAATTATTGCAAACAATGTGACAGGTAATTTTTCCGGTGCGTTAGAAATTGAACTAGATATTCCAGTTGTTTCAATCTCAAAACAAGCAGGTGAGCGACTGAAAGCGAACCTTGCTAAAAATCCAAAAATCCGCACGGTGTATAAAAAAGAAGAAGACGTACTTGCACCGTTTAGTTCAAGAGGGCCTGTTACAAATACATGGGAGATAAAGCCGGATTTAGTTGCTCCAGGAGTAGCGATAACAAGTACAGCACCGAACGGGTACTTAGCTTTACACGGCACAAGCATGGCGGCACCACATGTAGCCGGGGCATGTGCACTAATTAAACAAGCGCACCCAGATTGGAATCCGCAACAAATAAAAGCTGCACTAATGAATACGACAAAACAACTGAGAAACAAAAATCAACAACCACTAAAGCCAACTGAACAAGGGACAGGGCGTTTGGATATAAAAGCAGCTATAAATGCGGAGGTACTCATTTATCCAGGTTCACTTACGTTTGGGCAGTATAAAACGACATCTCAGCGCACGAAAAAAACGGAAAAAGTTACACTAGAGAATATGACTGATTATCCACAACGCATCTCAATTAAAATGCCGAAAGCTGAAAAGGGCATTCAATGGCATTTACCATCATCAATAACACTTCAACCAAAGGAAAAAAAGCATGTTGAAATATCATTAGATATAACACCTAGTGTTATAGAAGCAGGAATTCACGAACAATGGCTAGAGGTAGAAACATCAAAAAGATCGATCCGACTTCCTTATATATATGTCGTTGATGAACCTGATTATCCGAGATTAATGGGCTTTGATTTTGTACAGGGTGATAACGAGGACTCATATAAGTATCAAGCATATTTGCCAGGTGGTGCGGATGAATTCGGTATTGCAGTATATGACCCTGACACACTGGCGTTTATTTGTTTCCTCGACCAGCGAAAGAATGTAAACCGCGGGTTAATCGAAAGGGAGATAAAATTAAATAAGAAATTGAAAAAGCAGTTGTATAAGGTTGTAGTTTTTGCTAAAAAAGAGGAGAAAGAAGACCATATGGAAATGAATATTTTACTTAGTGAATAATTCAGGTAAATTAGTAAGTCAATAGAAAAAAAGACAAAATTGTGAACGATTTGTGAGAATATGACAAGATTGTGAATTTTTTAACTTTAACAGATTGACACGAACTATATGCTATTGTATGCTAAACGAGGGTATTGTGATAAGGTTTTCAATATCACGAAAATGCCCTCTGAAAAACCCCTCTAACCATTATAAATCAGCAAGTAGCGAGGATTTATATGAATGAGACAAAAACAACGATTTCCCATTAAAGGATTAGCAATAAAGTCAGCAATTTTATCACAATTAGTAGGTTGTATATTAATTGGAACATTCGGTGGAATGTGGATAGATAGCTACTTTAAGACAAAACCGGTGTTTTTGATCGTTGGCCTTCTGCTTGGACTAGCCACCGGCGTTTACGCTATAATTAAATTAGTCTACCACTATTTCTCAGGAGAATAAACAATTCATGTCTGATATGCATCTGATGTTTCACAGGTATCGTAAATACATATTTTATTTACTGGCTCTCTACGTTGTAGGTTGGGGCTTTACGGAATATCAGTCTGTATTCCTAGGTTTAATTCTTGGGACGAGCATAAGTTTATATAATTTGTGGGCAATGGTAAGGAAACATAGACTATTTGACAAGGCGTTGCAGGAAGGTAAAAAAGTATCTCTAGGAACTGCGTCTAGAATGGCAGCTGCAGTTGTTGCTGTGTTCTTTTCATTAAAGTTTCCAGAATATTTTCATTTAATTAGTGTGGTTATTGGATTAATGACGATGTATGTTGTCATTATGATAGATTTTTTCATTCAACATTCACGTACATAGCTTGGAAGAGAGGTGAATCTATTTGGATCACGGAGCTCCTGTGAAAGAGTTTTTAGGTTTAACTTTTAATTTATCAAATGTTTTAATGATAACGGTAGCAAGTGTTATCGTCTTCATTCTAGCAATTGCGGGAACTAGAAATCTACAAATGTATCCAACAGGAATGCAAAACTTCATTGAATGGATAGTGGATTTCGTTAAAGGCATTATCGGCAGTACGATGGATTGGCAAACAGGTGGCCGTTTTATTACGCTAGGTATGACCTTATTAATGTATGTTTTTATATCAAATATGTTAGGTTTACCATTTGCCGTTGTTGTTGATCACGATTTATGGTGGAAATCACCAACTGCTGACCCAGCTATCACTCTGACTCTAGCAGTCATGGTTGTAGCACTCACACATTACTATGGAATTAAAATGAAGGGCTTTAAACAGTATGGAAAAGAATTCTTTAAACCAATGAAATTTATGTTCCCACTGAAAATCATTGAAGAATTCTCAAACACACTAACGCTCGGTCTTCGTCTCTATGGTAATATATATGCAGGTGAAATTCTTTTAACACTACTTGCTGGACTAGCTGTAGGAGGCTATGAATCAAGTATCTTTACAGGTGTGTTAGGAACAGTCGTAGCGGCTGTACCGATGATGATTTGGCAAGCATTTAGTATTTTTATTGGTTCTATCCAAGCATTCGTATTTACGATGTTAACAATGGTTTATATGGCACACAAGGTGAGTCAAGACCATTAATTATAAATAAACAAGTAATTTATACTCAAGGAGGAATTATATAATGGGAGCTTTAGCTGCTGCAATTGCAATTGGACTAGCTGCATTAGGTGCAGGTTTAGGTAATGGTATGATCGTTTCAAGAACTGTAGAAGGTATCGCGCGTCAACCAGAAGCGAAAAATGACCTTCAAACAACGATGTTTATCGGGGTTGCGTTAGTAGAGGCGATTCCAATCATCGCTGCTGTTATTGCATTTATCGTAATGTTCCAATAATTTTTATCTTAAATAAAACTGGTTCATAGTGGCGAAGTCGTCTCAAGTGAGAACCTTCGCCTTTGCTTTATGTCTATATGAAACTACAAATGTTTAAAATTACTGTGTAAATGAATATAATAGGCTCTTATTATAGCCAATTAATAAATCGTTACAAATTTAGTAAGGCAAATATCATAACCCATCGTGGAACTCTTGAAGGGAGTGAAACCGAGCTATGTTAAAAGTTGATCTTGCACTAGGCGCTGCTGCAGGCCTAAATACGGGCGATATCGTATTCCAACTTGTCATGTTCTTAATCCTTCTTGCACTACTTAGTAAGTATGCGTTTGGGCCAGTATTAGGCATGATGAAAAAGCGTGAAGACCATATCGCAAACGAAATTTCAAGCTCAGAAGAAAGAAATAAACAAGCACAAAAACTAATCGAAGAGCAAACTGAGCTATTAAAAGAAGCTCGTAAAGAAGCTCAAGCTTTAGTTGAAAATGCGAAAAAGCTTGGTGAACAGCAAAAAGAAGAAATTATCCAAGCAGCTCGTTCTGAGGCTAATCGTTTAAAAGATGGTGCTTTAAAAGAAATCGAAACACAGAAAGACCAAGCTGTTGCTGCATTACGTGAGCAAGTTGCATCTCTATCTGTACTGATTGCTTCTAAAGTCATTGAAAAAGAATTAAATGAACAAGAACAAGAAAAATTGATTAACGACTACATCAATGAGGTAGGCGAAGGTCGATGAGTAAGGAATTAATTGCAAAACGGTATGCGGTTGCATTGTTTCAACTAGCACAAGAACAAAACCAAGTAGATAAAATTGAAAGTGATTTATTAGTTGTAAAGGAAGTATTCGCAGCTAATAAAGAACTTTTTAATGTATTCAATCATCCAAAGGTGAGTGCTGACACGAAGAAGTCAATCTTAAAAGATTCATTTTCAGCTCTATCTGAACAAGTTGTTAATACATTATATCTTTTAGTTGACCGTCATCGCATTGCGAATATAAATGAGATTGTTTCATATTTTGTTGAAATCGCAAATGAAGCACGTGGCACCGAGGATGCAATTGTATATTCAGTTCGTCCGTTAACAGACGTTGAATTGTCAGCAATTTCAACATCTTTTGCTAAGAAGATTGGCAAAGTTTCTTTACGCCTGCAAAACATTGTTGATAAAAACCTGTTAGGCGGCGTTAAATTAAGAATCGGTAATCGTATATATGATGGTAGCATAAGCGGTAAGCTTGAACGTATCGAGCGACAATTAGTCGCAAATAGATTGTAGATAGGGGTGAAACTCATGAGCATCAAAGCTGAAGAGATTAGTGCGCTTATAAAGAAGCAAATTGAAAACTATCAGTCAGAAATAAAAGTTAGCGACGTTGGTACGGTTATCCAAGTTGGGGACGGTATCGCTCGTGCTCATGGCCTCGACAATGTCATGGCTGGAGAGCTTTTGGAATTCTCAAACGGCGTTATGGGTATGGCTCAGAACCTAGAGGAAAATAACGTTGGTATTATTATCTTAGGGCCTTTCACTGATATTCGTGAAGGTGATGAGGTTCGCCGTACAGGACGTATCATGGAGGTTCCTGTAGGTGAAGCGTTAATTGGACGTGTAGTAAACTCATTAGGACAACCTGTTGATGGACTTGGTCCAATCGAAACAACAAAAACAAGACCGATTGAAAGTCCAGCACCTGGTGTTATGGATCGTAAATCTGTTCATGAGCCACTTCAAACAGGTATTAAAGCGATCGATGCGCTTGTACCAATTGGACGTGGACAACGTGAGTTAATTATCGGTGACCGTCAAACAGGTAAAACATCTGTAGCAATTGATACAATCTTGAACCAAAAAGATCAAGATATGGTATGTATCTATGTTGCAATCGGTCAAAAAGAATCAACGGTTCGTGGTGTTGTTGAAACATTACGTAAGCATGGTGCATTAGATTACACAATCGTTGTAACAGCTTCTGCATCACAACCAGCTCCATTATTATACTTAGCTCCATATGCTGGTGTAACAATGGGTGAGGAATTTATGTACAATGGCAAGCACGTTCTTGTTGTATATGATGACCTTTCAAAACAAGCTGCTGCATACCGTGAGCTTTCTTTATTACTTCGTCGTCCTCCAGGTCGTGAAGCATACCCTGGTGACGTTTTCTACTTGCATTCTCGTTTATTAGAGCGTGCAGCTAAATTAAGTGATGCTAAAGGTGCAGGTTCACTTACAGCATTACCATTCATTGAAACACAAGCTGGTGACGTATCTGCGTATATCCCAACAAACGTTATCTCAATCACTGATGGACAAATCTTCCTTCAGTCAGACCTGTTCTTCTCTGGTGTACGTCCAGCGATTAACGCAGGTTTATCTGTATCACGTGTTGGTGGTTCTGCGCAAATTAAAGCGATGAAAAAAGTTGCAGGTACATTACGTCTTGACCTTGCATCATATCGTGAGCTTGAGTCATTTGCTCAATTCGGTTCTGACCTTGATAAAGCAACACAAGCAAAATTAAATCGTGGTGCACGTACTGTTGAAGTACTAAAACAAGGTTTAAATAAACCACTAAAAGTTGAAAAACAAGTAACGATTCTTTATGCATTAACAAAAGGATTCTTAGACGATATCCCAGTAGCAGATATCACACGTTTTGAAGATGAATTCAATGCATACTTAGACCAAAATCATGCGTCTCTTCTTGAAGGAATTCGCACAACTGGTAATCTTCCGAAAGATGAAGATATGGTTGCGGCAATCGAAGGCTTCAAAAAGACATTCGCTGCTTCTGAATAAAATTTGTAATGAAAACGGTAGGGTCTGCCTCCCTAGTGGGGTCTGACCCTTGTTAGATGATTTTAATTAAAGGTGGTGAGAACCTTTGGCATCATTACGTGATATAAAGTCTAGAATTACATCAACGAAAAAGACTAGTCAGATTACGAAAGCGATGGAAATGGTTTCTGCAGCTAAGTTAAACCGTGCAGAAAACAATGCAAAAGCTTTTGTACCTTACATGGAGAAAATACAAGAGGTTGTTGCAAGCATTGCTAGCGGAAGTACTGATATTAGTCATCCAATGCTAGAAAGCAGAACGGTAAAGCGTACCGGCTATTTAGTTATTACGTCAGACCGTGGTCTAGCAGGAGCATTTAACAGTAGTGTTCTTCGTGCCGCATATCAAGCCATTCAAAAACGCCATAAATCAAACGATGAGTTTGTCATTATTGCGATTGGAAGAATGGGTCGTGATTTCTTCAAAAAACGTGGAATGAACGTTATATCTGAAATTATTGGTGTCGGCGATGAAACTAACTTTGCTACAATTAAAGATATTGCAAGTGGTGCAGTAAATATGTACTCAGATGAAACATTCGATGAGTTATACCTATATTACAACCACTTCGTTAGTGCAATTCAACAAGATGTAACCGAGAAAAAGCTTCTTCCGTTATCTGATTTATCTTCTGCAGGCAAAAAGCATACATCGTATGAATTCGAGCCTAATCAGGAGGAAATTCTTGAAGTGTTGCTTCCACAGTATGCTGAAAGTCTCATCTATGGAGCGTTGCTTGACAGTAAAGCTTCGGAACATGCGGCTCGTATGACTGCAATGAAGAATGCAACAGATAATGCAAAAGAACTTATTAATGGTCTTACATTAACATATAACCGTGCTCGTCAAGCTGCGATCACTCAAGAGATTACCGAAATCGTTGGTGGAGCTGCTGCGCTCGAGTAGAAATAATTATCATATCAGGCGTCAATCGCTTTAGGCTCTTTGCCATTTAGCAGGCGTCTTGCGCTTTTTCTTATAAGATAGGAGGGAAAACGATGAATAAAGGACGCATTACCCAAATTATGGGTCCGGTAGTTGACGTTAAGTTCGAAAGTGGTCAATTGCCTGACATTTATAATGCCCTTACAATCAAAACTGAAGGTAGTGAAACAGAAGTTGCTGTTGATCTTACTTTAGAAGTTGCCTTACATTTAGGTGATGATACAGTTCGTACTGTTGCGATGTCTTCTACAGATGGACTTGTTCGTGGTTTAGAAGTAACGGATACAGGAGCTCCAATTTCTGTACCAGTTGGTGATGTTACTCTTGGACGTGTATTCAACGTTCTAGGTGATAACATTGACTTAGATGAGCCAATTGCTGCGGATGCTCGTCGTGATCCGATTCACAGAGAAGCACCGAAGTTTGAT
This sequence comes from Metabacillus malikii, assembly GCF_030813355.1. Lineage (GTDB taxonomy): Bacteria > Bacillota > Bacilli > Bacillales > Bacillaceae > Metabacillus > Metabacillus malikii. The sequence continues at coordinate 6,403 of NZ_JAUSUD010000018.1, read as the reverse complement.
CAGCTTTCAACAGAAGTTGAAATTCTTGAAACTGGAATCAAAGTTGTTGACTTACTTGCTCCTTACATTAAGGGTGGTAAAATCGGTCTCTTCGGTGGTGCCGGTGTAGGTAAAACGGTATTAATTCAGGAGTTAATTAACAACATCGCACAGGAGCACGGTGGTATTTCTGTATTCGCAGGTGTTGGTGAGCGTACTCGTGAAGGAAATGACCTTTACCATGAAATGACTGATTCAGGAGTTATTAAGAAAACAGCAATGGTATTCGGACAAATGAATGAGCCGCCTGGAGCACGTATGCGTGTTGCGTTAACTGGGTTGACAATGGCTGAATATTTCCGTGATGCACAAGGACAGGACGTACTTTTCTTCATGGATAACATTTTCCGATTCACACAAGCAGGTTCTGAGGTATCAGCCCTACTTGGCCGTATGCCATCTGCCGTTGGTTACCAACCAACATTAGCAACAGAGATGGGTCAATTACAAGAACGTATTACGTCAACAAACGTAGGTTCTGTTACATCTATCCAAGCAATTTACGTTCCAGCCGATGACTACACGGATCCGGCTCCGGCAACAACATTCGCTCACTTAGATGCAACAACGAACTTAGAGCGTAAATTATCTGAGATGGGTATTTACCCTGCGGTGGATCCGCTTGCTTCAACTTCTCGTGCGTTGTCACCTGAAATCGTTGGAGATGAGCACTATGAGGTAGCACGTAACGTTCAACAAACATTACAACGTTACCGTGAACTTCAAGATATCATTGCAATCTTAGGTATGGACGAGCTTTCTGATGAAGATAAGCAAACTGTTGCTCGTGCTCGTCGTATTCAGTTCTTCTTATCTCAAAACTTCCACGTTGCTGAGCAATTCACAGGTCAACCGGGATCATATGTACCTGTAAAAGAAACAGTTCGTGGCTTTAAAGAGATTCTTGAAGGCAAATATGACCACCTTCCTGAAGATGCGTTCCGTTTAGTTGGACGTATTGAAGAAGTGGTTGAGAATGCTAAGAAAATGGGTGTAGAAGCCTAATTTTGGGACCTAGGAGGGTATGAGTATGAAGACAGTATTAGTCAATGTCGTTACTCCCGATGGCCCAGTTTACGATGCAGACGTAGAAATGGTGAGTGTAAAAGCTCAAAGTGGTGAGCTTGGTATTTTACCAGGTCATATTCCTATGGTTGCCCCATTAGAAATTGGCGCAGTTCGCTTAAAACAAGGGAGTAGCACAGAGCTTGTTGCCGTTAGTGGCGGATTTATTGAAGTACGCCCTGACAAGGTAACAATCTTAGCTCAAACTGCTGAAAAAGCTGAGAACATCGATGTACACCGTGCAGCTGAAGCAAAAAGACGTGCTGAAGAACGTCTAACTCATAAATCAGATGAAATCGATTTTAAACGTGCTGAATTAGCACTTCGTCGTGCAATCAATCGTTTAAATGTAACGAAATAATATAAAGAAAAGGATAATATTTGAGAATATGGTCTCTTATATTATCCTTTTTTACTTCAAGTAATTTATCTCCGACTGATCGAATCCATTATATACACAATTCCGTCACAATTTTATACTAAATAATGACATGACATACGTTGACACATAGTAAAATAGAAGAGCTAGGTCAACATGTAAAAGTTTCTTAAAGAAACTGTAAAAAAGTACTGTATTTCGTAAAAATTTTGATAAATTAAAAAATCAATCATGATAAGGTAAAAAATTTATATACTATTCAAGGGTATATACCAAATCGTTTCATTATCAATAATTTTTAGGTAAATTTGTACTTGTTTTTTTTTATAAATATTGTATGATTTATCTTGTTTTGAATCTTTCAAAAATGGCATTTTTGATGTAGAAATAGCCAAAATCAAAACTTCAAAATTAAAGCAATAGTAGAAGCAGTGTTTGATGGAGGGATGAATCATGCCCGATTATAGCCACCTTGCCTTAATTAGTATGATTGTAAATCTTGCCTTTATAATCATAACCTGGTGGGCTTTACAAGCATTAAATATCGAAAAATGGATAAAAGCGGGCAAAGTAATACAAGCAAGAGTACTTTTAATCCTTTTAACAATAGCAATTGGTTCGTTAGTTAGTAACTTTTTCCTTGATTACTTACTATGGTCACAACAGCTGCCATTATTATTCTAATGGTGCTGTATTGTTATGGTTTTGTTTAGTAGATGCTTGTCATGGTTAAAAGTCTACATACTCAAAGTGCTCAATGTTTAACGTACACTGAATGGGTTGATTGAACAAAAGCAGTACTAGACTTTTTCAGGTTACAAGGTAATACAAACTCGTTATTGAATCCAAAATATAATGACAAACGAAACAAAAGATTAATGTCTTATTATGACGACTATTTCCACGTATGCCACTTTCTATTCTGGTAACAATGTTACTAAGGAGAGGAAGTGACCGTATATGAAAAAGAGAGAAATAGCAGTATTTGCTTTATCAATTATTTTATTATTAACAATCGCTGTCAATCATATTGGTGCAACTGGTAACGATACGAAGATTTTGCAACTTATTGAAGGCATGCAAAAGCAGAATATAAAAATTAATGAATGGTCGTTATATACAAAGAGTAATGTCGAGAAAAAAACAGCAGAAGAAATGAAACTATTTGCCGATCAATATCGTCATTATAATTGGACGTTTGAGGAAGGCGATGACTTTGATAAGGCAGTTGGAGTTTATCAAAATAAAGAACATAAAATAACTGAGAAGTTACAAATAATTTCGACCCACAAAAATCAGATAGAAGATACGTATATCCTTTATGAGGTAAATGGTGTAGGTATGCGCTCAAACATGGCTGAAATGAATGAATATTTTCAAAATCAAGCTTTCGACATATTTCGTGAATATCCCACAACTTTTGCTTGTGTGAACGGAACGGTTGATGATATGATGAAAGTTGGTTTGCATGAAATAAATGAAGAATTATTAAAACAATTTGATGCCCATGCAATAGAGAGACTTGAGGAAGACGAATTCCTCTCAATATCAGCAAAAACAACGATGTGGGAAGATTTTATACCAGCTTTAAATGACGAAATGAACTTACAAATTGCCTTAAGAACTGACGGATTGGGCGATAGTACTACGGTTGTAATAGGAACACCAATCATAACGTCTGAATATTAATATAGAGAAATTGGGACGCGGAGGGGAATACTTTGGAAAAAATCATCGTCCGCGGCGGTCGTAAGTTAAACGGCACTGTTAAAGTAGAGGGAGCAAAAAATGCCGTTTTACCCGTTATCGCTGCATCTTTGTTAGCTAGTGAAGAAAAAAGTATCATCAGTGATGTACCTACGCTCTCCGATGTGTATACAATTAATGAAGTGTTGCGTCATCTTGGCGCAGATGTCCATTTTGAACATAATCAAGTAATTGTAGATGCATCAAAAGAGCTATCAACAGAAGCACCATTTGAATATGTACGAAAGATGCGTGCCTCAGTCCTCGTTATGGGTGCCCTATTGGCTCGTAATGGTCGTGCACGTGTAGCATTACCAGGCGGTTGTGCAATCGGTTCAAGACCGATCGATCAACACCTTAAAGGATTTGAAGCAATGGGAGCTTCAATTAAAGTCGGAAATGGCTTTATTGAGGCAGAGGTTAACGGAAGACTAAAGGGAGCGAAGATTTATTTAGATTTCCCAAGTGTTGGCGCAACAGAAAACATCATTATGGCTGCAGCACTCGCTGAAGGTACGACTGTCATCGAGAATGTTGCAAAAGAACCTGAAATCGTTGACTTAGCAAATTATATCAATGCAATGGGTGGAAAAATCCGTGGCGCTGGTACTGGAACAATCCGTATTGAGGGTGTAGATGCTCTCAAAGGTGCATATCACACGATTATCCCTGATCGCATTGAAGCAGGAACTTTCATGGTTGCAGCAGCAATTACAGGTGGTAACGTCCTTGTAAAAGGTGCTGTCCCTGAACATTTGACATCACTTGTAGCGAAAATGGAAGAAATGGGTGTAACCATCATTGAAGAAAAAGATGGACTTCGTGTAATTGGCCCAGAAAAATTGAAATCCGTAGACATTAAAACAATGCCACATCCTGGTTTTCCTACAGATATGCAATCACAAATGATGGCATTACTTCTACAAGCAGATGGCACAAGTATGATTACGGAAACAGTATTTGAAAACCGTTTTATGCATGTAGAAGAATTCCGTCGTATGAATGGCGATATTAAAATCGAAGGACGTTCAGTTATTATTAATGGACCAGTCGGCTTACAAGGTGCAGAAGTAGCTGCTACAGATTTACGTGCAGGCGCAGCACTTATTCTTGCAGGACTTTGTGCAGAAGGGCATACACGCGTAACCGAACTGAAACACCTTGACAGAGGATATGTAAACTTCCACGAAAAACTCGCAGGCATCGGTGCTGACATAGAGCGAGTAAAAGAAGAAGTCATCGTAAAAACAGACCAGCAAGCAGCTGTATCTGATTAATGAGATAATGCCTTTTATAAAGGAAGCAGGTAGTCGAACGTGGCAATCTGCTTCTTTTATTTTGCCTACATGAACACGACCTTAATATATTGTCTATAAATATAAAGATTTATACATATTCGGTAATTATTTTCCAAGTACATTTATTCTTTAAAAAAATCACACCTAACCTGTTTTAGTAATTCATATCAATTTTATGAATAGTTGCCTAAGTGTAAATTTGAAACATGCACGAATAAACAGTCATAATAGCTTGTCCAAGCCCATAAGATGAATTATAAACGTTCTACTCACCCTAAATCTTATTGGAGGCTACTACATGAAACAAATGAGACCAGTTCTTTTTGCACTAGGTGGTTTATTCATTATCATACTACTAATCCCAACACTATTAGTTACGCCGTTTATGGACCAGTCCAAAGGTAAATTAGGTGAAGACTTAAAGGTTGCCAAAAAAGAAGAAATTCCTGTTTTAGCTGAATCCCCTGTTGCCGTACCGGTATACAGAACACAAGCAAATAAAACAGAAACGATACCGTTAGAGGAATATGTAATCGGAGTAGTCGCTTCTGAAATGCCAGCAGAATTCGAGCATGAAGCATTGAAAGCACAAGCACTAGCAGCGAGAACATATATTACAAAAAAGCTAGTAAACAACGATTCAATGGGAACTCCAGAAGGCTCTAACTCCTTAGTAACAGATACACAAGCACATCAAGTATATAAAAGTAAGGAAGAGCTCCAGGAAATTTGGGGAAATGACTACTCATGGAAAATAAAGAAAATCACAGAGGCAGTTGCAGCAACACAAGGAAAAATCCTTACATATGAAAGCAAACCAATCGACGCGTTATTTTTCTCAACTAGTAACGGCTATACAGAAAACTCTGAAGCATATTGGCAAGGCAAAATCCCATATTTACGAAGTGTCGAAAGCACATGGGATGAAAAGTCACCAAAATTCCATGACCAAAAAGTAATTTCCATTAACGAATTTGAGAAAAAACTAGGTGTGAAAATCAACAAATCAATCGGAACAATTAAAGAATTAACGCCAGGTAAACGCGTCGCAAAAGTTGAAGTAGGCGGCAAAGAATTTACCGGAAGAGAAATTAGAGAAAAACTAGAACTGAAATCATCTGATTTTACATGGGAAATCAAAGGCAACTCAGTCGTCATTGAAACAAAAGGCTTCGGCCACGGCGTCGGCATGAGCCAATATGGCGCAAACTTCATGGCTGAATCAGGAAAATCTTACACAGACATCATCTCACACTACTACCAAAACACAGAAATCGCCACAGCAGAACCATTCCTATCAAAATATACCGCAACTAAATAAGGTAGAGGTCAGCTAACCTGAGGTGGGGTGGCTGGCTTTTTTTGTTTGGTTTTGAATAGGTTATCAAGGTGAATGTATGATGAGGTGGGAGAAGTTCTTTGTAAAAGTAGTGAAGACTAAAATGCAGGTCGAGCAGCAAAGAAAAGTCCTTCATAAAAGCGATGAAGCCCAAAATACAGGGTGAGCAGCAAAGAAAAGTCCTTCATAAATGCGATGAAGCCCAAAATGCAGGTCGAGCAGTAAAGAAAAGTCCTTCATAAAGGTGATGAAGACCAAAATGAAAATATGAGGAGAAAGAAATGTTCTTCATAAAAGTGATGAAGCCCAAAATGCAGGGTGAGCAGCAAAGAAAAGTCCTTCATAAATGCGATGAAGCCCAAAATGCAGGTCGAGCAGTAAAGAAAAGTCCTTCATAAAGGTGATGAAGACCAAAATGAAAATATGAGGAGAAAGAAATGTTCTTCATAAAAGTGATGAAGCCCAAAATGCAGGGTGAGCAGCAAAGAAAAGTCCTTCATAAATGCGATGAAGCCCAAAATGCAGGTCGAGCAGTAA
>NZ_JAUSUD010000017.1 GCF_030813355.1 Metabacillus malikii | reverse complement strand
GATCACCCTCTCAGGTCGGCTACGCATCGTCGCCTTGGTGAGCCGTTACCTCACCAACTAGCTAATGCGCCGCGGGTCCATCTGTAAGTGATAGCCAGACGCCATCTTTCAATTTCGAACCATGCGGTTCAAAATGTTATCCGGTATTAGCTCCGGTTTCCCGGAGTTATCCCAATCTTACAGGCAGGTTACCCACGTGTTACTCACCCGTCCGCCGCTAATCTTCGGGAGCAAGCTCCCTCAGATTCGCTCGACTTGCATGTATTAGGCACGCCGCCAGCGTTCGTCCTGAGCCAGGATCAAACTCTCCAATAAAGTGTTTGATTGCTCAATTGTTTTGTGTACATATAATGTACGATTGTTGTTAATAAAAATTAACGTTGGCACGCTTGGTTTTGTTTAGTTTTCAAAGAACATCATTGTCATCTTCTCTCGGAAGCGACTTTCTTAATATATCACCTTAAGTAAAGCTTGTCAACTCTTTTAAAATTATATCTTTTAAGTAAAAGATTGAAATAATTTGTCGGTTAACGCGGCGACAAGAAATAATATATCATGCTATGATTTTTGTTGCAACCCTTTTTTATAAATATTTATAGTATTGTCCACTACTTCTTTAATCAGAACTTTGTTGTCTCTTAATTTAGTTTGTTATTTCAAAGTTGAATTACTCATAGTTATTGGTGATGGTGAAGAGTTAGATAACTTTTGAAGCTATTTATTCAGAACGTACTCTACAATATGTTGATATCTTTGATTCTACATCGTACGCGAAGAAATACCTTATTTTATTTTGATATTCAGTTAAGTTTGTTTTCAGATAGACGAATTCAATTTCATGATGCAAATGCCTCACATTTACTTCGAATCCGGAGAAGTTTCTTTATTGGTTCTAAACTTTCCGTATTAAGTTATTGTATATAATTATCTAATAGAAGAACTCATTCTATAATATATAAACCCTTCTACCCATTATTTTTAAGTACCCTCCCCCGATTCACTAATCTGGTATTTGATATGATTAGCACGTTACGTTTACTAGGATTAACCCGGAATACTCAGAACTAAACAGAGATATGCAACCTTATAATAGAATAATTGTATCCAAACCTGAAAACATTAAATCAACTTTAGATACAATTCCAAATACTAACCTTGGTCAAATTTTTAACGATACGTGTACAGAGTAGATATTATATTCTTCACTTGTTACCATAGTTTTTTTGATGTATAGTAACGTTAAAATATAATATGCATAAAACCACAAGGGGAGCCTATTGGCTGAGATTGAATATCTATTATTATTCTAACCCTTCGAACCTGTTAGTTAATGCTAGCGTAGGGATGTGGATGGCCATAACAAAAGCAATGCTTGGAACCATCTTTCATATTCCATGCATTGCTTTTTTTCATGCACTGGTCTATAAATTTCTTATTTTTTCTACTAATAGGTGTTGGTTGATATGCAAGGAGAGAGGGTATTAATTTGCAAGTGAATCAACGTTTACTATTTTTGATTGAAGTAGCCATGATGGCTGCGTTGGCTTTTTTACTAGATTTAATTTCCGGAATGTTCTTTAAAATGCCACAGGGTGGAACTGTTTCGTTAGGGATGCTCCCGGTGTTTATTATGGCTTTTCGCAGAGGCTTAAGTGGTGGTCTTTTAACAGGTTTACTTTTCGGTTTTCTGCAGGCAGTGCTTAGTAATGCAAGTATTTATCATCCAGTGCAAGGGTTTTTAGATTATTATTTAGCCTTTACTGTCGTAGGCTTCAGTGGTTTATTCTTTTCGTTTATTCAAAAGGCTGTTGAAAACAATAAACGCAACCAGGCCGTTATCTATATTGTACTTGCGACACTAATTGGAAATGCACTTAGATATATCGTCCACGTAATCGGTGGTGCAGTATTTTTCGCAGAATATGCACCTGAAGGAGTACCGGCAATTCTTTATTCACTAGGATATAATGCTACTTATATGATCCCAACCTTCCTAGTGTCTGCTGCTATATGTTGTTTTACATTGTTGACAGCATCAAGACTTATTACAAGAAAATAAATTGTCCTTTAAAGATGACTCAATCCCAAAGTTTCAGCATCGGCAATTCATTAGATAGATTAAATAGGAAGTACATTCTAAATCTATTGGTGTTTGTTGAAGCGACTAGACAGGCTTGTGTCATCTTTTTTCTTTCTCTATTAATTTGTATTCATATTCTTAAAACTATTAGCATCTATTAATAGTAATAGAATAATGAATTGTTAATGGAGGATGACATGATGAATATGACGTTTGCGTTAATGCTGCTGACACTTTTTCTTTCAATTTTTCATTTTTTATATGGTTATAAGGAAGCATTACGGATTAGTAATGAGGACGGACGTGTTAACGGAGTATCTGTTATCTTTAGTATTCCACTAGGTTTTGTTTTTGCCATATTGTGTACTGCTTTGTATCAACAAATTTGAACAGATGATCAATCAGCTTGAGACTGGAACAAACTGTTATTAAGAAGGAGCTTTAACTTACTTCCATTTTTAACATTTGGCTAAGCTTGTATATTATATGAGGTAGTCGTTACGGTTGATTTCCGCTCTAGTACACGCCTTTCAAAGGAGTCTCGCAATTTGCTCCAATCAACAATTATATAATATATACAAAAAACAACCCCCAGTAGTTTGTATTTACCGGGGGTATTTACGTTATCCTCTTTCAGTTGCATTCCTCATAATCCAAATTTATTTAAAATTTCATGATTTTTTTCAACAATGTCTCATAAATATGTAAAAAGGAAAATCACCTTAGGAGGATTTTATTGGACATTGTAAAGACAATTAGCAAACATTTACTTATCTTTTCCCTTGCTCTTATCTTCCTTTTTCTATTCTTTTTAATCATTTTCATATTTACACATATCCTATTAGGCTTGGTTATTAGTATTATCCTTTGCCTAATGTCTGTTGGTTTGTTCTTCTTCCTCGTATTTGATTTTGTCAAAGGCAGGAACTTAGTGAAAATTTCGTTACCAGACACTTTTAATAGACGTGTATCGCTTTCATGTTTTTCACTAGCTTTCATATTTGTCTCCTTTTACTTCTTGTCAATTCATCTTATGATTAGAATGGAATTAGGAAGCAACCTCTCAATGAACGAGAAAATTCAATACTATATGCTTCCTTTACAAAAGCAACCATCTGATTCGATTGATTATCATGCTATGAAGAAGAATAAGCTGACACATACTTATATGAATGTTACCGTGTATTATGACAAAGATGAAGAAGTGCTGTTACCAATCATTGAAGAAGCACTGACGAAAGCTGATAAACTAACGACAGATATCATCGGTACATTGAAGGATAACGAGATCGAGTTACTATTACATTCCTCACCTGATGAGCTTTATGAACAAACAAAACTTGTCAAAACAATGGGCTATTTTGATGACCCAAATGATATTGTTGGGATCGCTATAACAAATCTCGATGAAATCATTTCAGACCAAATGCCTGGGGCGTTTTATTTCCAAAGTACGATTATGCACGAGTACACTCATTATCGATTGCAAGCATTCATTAAAGAACAAGGATTATTTGTTTACCGGATTCCATTATGGTTTCATGAAGGTGTTGCCGAATATATCGGTATGAACAACGTTGACCAGCGTTATTATCCTTTTAAAGATACTTCATTTCAGCATTTACAAACACATGAAGATTGGGAAGAGTACCGCTTGGATAATTATGATGTCTACCTGCAAAGCTATTATGCGATTCATTTTTTAATTAATACGTATGGAGAGGAAATCATAAAGGAAATAATCCTTGAAACGGCGAAAACAAATGATTTTAATAAGGGTTTTAAAAAAGCTACAGGAATGAATATGGATGATTTACAATCGGTGTATTTACTATTTGAGCAATCGAAAAATAGTGAGAACGAGGATAATTCTTATTGATCTTAAAAAATAGTAGAAGATTCTCTATATTTCGATATTTTGTCTATAGTATAATAAATTCGAATGACTAAAGGGGGGAAATAGATGATTTTCCAGCTTGAAGCAACACGTAAAGAACTATTGACGGTAATTGAGGCGATACCAGAAACCTTCATAAACGTAAAAGAATCTGAAAAAAAGTGGAGCATTGGACAAGTGCTTGACCATTTACACAAAACGGAGGTAAACATTACAAAGGTCATCAAACATATGTCTACATTACCAGAACAGCAAGATAGTCTCCCAACTAAACCATTAGTACTTACTCTAGATCGAACAAGAAAAGTGAAAGTATCTGATTCATTAGCTCCTGCATTAGCCGAGCTGGATAAACAAGAGTTATTAGACGCACTTGCACAATCACGAGCAGAATTAATTAATGTTATTGAAGCAATTCCACAAACAGTCGATTTTACTAAAATCGGATATAAGCATCCAGTTTTTGGTGAACTTTCACTTATGCAATGGATCGAATTTATCGGTTATCATGAAAAACGTCATCTTGCACAGATTGAAGAGGTTAATGCGATACTCATAAATGAAAGCGTTTGAATATTGGAATACGAGGCTGCCTCAACATAGAAAGAATGAGACAGCCTCTGTATTTTTTGTTAATCCTCTTCCCCTATTGTCGTTTTATCTTTAAAAGGGCCTTTATGTCCGCCAAAGTAATAATGTCTGTCTTCATCAAACGGGAATAGCTTCTGTTCTCTAGCTTCATCAGCGTGCTTTGTATAAATTTCTTCCATTAACTCATGTGGAGTCTTGTCCTTTGCATCAATTCCTAGAATCTCAGCAGTTTGTAGAATTTTTTTCTCGAACACTTCCATCATTAATTCGCGTTCAGTCTTACCCTTTGTATCGATGCCTAACTCTTGAGCATCTTGTTGGATTATTTTTTCACGAATTGCTTTCGCTAATTCATCCATATCCTTACCTTCAGTCTCAATTTTCAATTCAGCAGCTTTTTTCATTAAAATCGTTTTTCTTACTTCCTTGGCGATTTCTTCAATTTCTTTGCCGTTCGTATCAATACCCATCTCTTTCGCCTTCAGTAAAATTCGTGTTTCCTTTACTTCCTTTGCCAGCTCGTCAATTCCTTTGCCATCGACTTTAATCCCTAATTCTTCTGCATGACGTTTAATATGTGCTGCTTTTACTTCTTCTGCAAGTTCTCTAGGCTTTTTTCCTTCTGTTTCAATTCCTAATATCTTGGCCTGTCTTTTTAATACTTCATAATGCTTTTCTAGGTTCATATGATTTTCAGCAATTTCGTTTTTAATCACAACGCTTTTGTTGCTTGTATAGCCTATTTCGGCATGTACCTCATTCATATGGATGAAGCCTAAAGTGAATATTAACGTAACATATGTAAGAAATTTCTTCATGTTGTGCCCTCCAATATAGTTGTTTGTAGCTGCCTTTATATACCGATTCACCTCATTATCATTTAGTGCTACTTTGTATCTATTTTCTATAAGAAGAGAACAAATTATGAATACATTTTAATTTTTTAACAGAAATGAAATATTTCATTTATTAGATTAGGTGCATCATGCTCATCAATATTCCCCGGGAGTTTAAATAAAAAAAGCAGTCATTCATCGAGGAATAACTACTCTTCTACTTTTATTTAGTTGGACGGTAACGATTACCAGGAAATCCCGTGACATTCAGTTTCACTTTAAAAAGTCCACCTGACAATGGATATTGTCTTAGCTCCTCTTCAGCTAGTCCAATACGGGCTGTTGTGATGTATAACTCATCTAAATGCTCGCCACCGAATGTACATGATGTCACATTTTTAGCCGGTATCTCAATTCGATCAAGCTGTTGCCCTGTTTGTGGATTCCAACGTGATACACACGCACCACCCCAATGAGCAATCCAGACCATTCCTTCCGTATCAATTGTCATGCCATCTGGTGAACCCATATCGTGTGGGATTTTTACCCCAACTTGTTTATATGTAATGTCACCAGTAGTCTCGTCATAATTGTAAATGCAAACTTGACCTGTCGGAGTATCGATGTGATATAAGAATTTTCCATCTGGACTAAACGCTAACCCATTTGATATCGTTAAATTTGTAAGTAACGTATGGATTTGACCATCAGGATCGAGACGATACAGTGCACCCGCTCCCTCTTTAGCATCTACATCCATTGAGCCAATATAAAAACGACCATACTTATCACACTTACCATCATTAAAGCGATTCATTGGTTTATCCGCTTCTGGATTTGCTAGGAATGTTAATTGTTTTGTCGCGAACTCATATTGATGTAGGCCATTTTGCATTGCAAGAATCATCTTACCAGCTTCACTCGGCACCGCAGCACCAATAAATTGTTCAAATTGATCATTAACATCTGTATTTGTTTCGGACTGAAATGCATGTAGCTTCTTATTTAAAATATCAACCCAATATAATGTTTTTGATTGCTCGTCCCAGTGTGGACCTTCCCCTAACGTGGCCTTTGCATCGATTACTAATTGTACATTGTATGTCATTCGTCTACCTCTCTCCTTGTTGGTTGCTTTTACTACGATTCCACATAAAAAGGTAAAATCCTTTAAAATTTTTTTAAAGGAGATTGAAGATTTTAAGCGAATTGTGGTTAAGGGGTGATAAAATGACTCATTTTCAACTGCTTTTTAAACTTAATAAAGATAATCAAATCGATACACGTGAAAAGGATGGTAAACTTTTACTAGATATTGAAGGCAAACTAGAGGTAATGATTAATAACCAATGCTTTTTTTCTGAGTCTTACTTAGCCTTGCTAGAGTTTGCGGTAGCATTATCACAGTGGGACCAAAAAGATTCCTTTACTTATTATACAATGGAGCATGATGAAAGAGAGGGTCCCATTCTCACATTTCGAAAACATGAAGATAACACCTGGTCCGTTTTTTCTATTTGGCAAACATTTGAATACAATGGAACAATATCGAGTACTATTTTACATAGCGAGGTTGACAGGTTCCTGCTAGCAATAAACAATGAGCTAGCCCAAACCTATAAACTGACCACGAAAAGCTTTCGATAAGTTAGTAAGCACTTATACATAATGATTTTACAACTTTGGAGGTTGAAATGAAGAAAATATTAATTATTATCGGTTCATCCATTATCGTAGCAGGAGCAATCTTTTACTTTACTTTTACAGGTTTATCTGAAAAACCAACTTCACCAAAAAAAGCTGCCACAATGACAGTAGAAGAAACGAATACTGGCAAGGCAGTCGAAATTGAAGAGGTAAATAAGAAACCCGTTGAAGAGGAATTTCCTCTCGATATGGAAGAATATCGAATCAAGGATGCCATCCACGGAATGTCCCACCAAAAAATTAAAGCGGATAAGAAATGGGGATTCATTCCACTTACATCAGACCGGGTCAGCCGACTACTTGAAATCGTAGAAGCAAATAAGGCAAACTACAAACATTCAACCGTCTACCTAGAAATCCTAAACCGTTGGGCAAAGAAAGACTTCTCACGAGTTGATAAAGACCATAACGAAATTTGGGAATTACAGAACGGAACAATTGGAAGAGCAACTGGAATACTAAGTAGCGAAGAGGAAATGGAATTTATACAGAAATATTATAATGTAGACCAATAATAGTAACTTTGCGCTTTTCATATTACATAGTAAATGTAGTAGAAAAGCGCATTTTTACTATACATGACAATTAAATCATTCATCATGATACTAGTCCTACTAATGGATGGATGTTACTCTTATGAAATAATAAGAATAAACATTAATAGAATGAGGAGGTCAAAATTCATGACTGAACAACTAGTCGTAAAAGACGAAATCATTATCGAGGCAGCACCCGCAAAAGTATGGGAAGTCCTCATTAAACCTAAATATGTCGCACAATGGGATGCACTTCCTGACAATTACCCTCAAGAAGATATGACGATAGGGAGTAAGGTCATTTGGGAAAATCCTAATGGTGGAGAAACAATTACAACAATAATAAAAGCAGATGAAATGAAAGAATTAAAAATTGCTTTATACTTATCAAACTGGGAAGTCAAACCAAATGAAGGTGATGTCGCATACCTTTATCGTTTAGAAGACTTAAACGACCGCACTTTGTTAAAAATCGAGATTGGTGATTTTGCTTTATTGAAAGATGGTCAAAAGTATTATGATGCTTCGGTGGAATTTGCCGATGAGTCGAAGCATGTTATTAAGGGTTTGGCGGAGAAGCATTAGGTTTTATATCGTTTATTGGAAAATGTTTTTCATAAATTCGATGAACCCATTTTGGATTTTCATGTGGAGAGAAAGGTCTTCATAAGTTCGATGAAGAACATTTTGGATTTTCCTACGAAAAGAAATGGTCTTCATAACTTCGATGAAGAACATTTTGGGTTTTCCTACGAAAAGAAATGGTCTTCATAGGTTCGATGAAGAACATTTTGGATTTTCCTACGAAAAGAAATGGTCTTCATAGGTTCGATGAAGACCATTTTGGGTTTTCCTACGAAAAGAAATGGTCTTCATAAGTTCGATGAAGAACATTTTGGGTTTTCCTACAAAGAGAAATGGTCTTCATAGGTTCGATGAAGAACATTTTGGATTTTCCTACGAAAAGAAATGGTCTTCATAAGTTCGATGAAGAACACTTTGAATTTTCCTACGAAAAGAAATGGTCTTCATAAGTTCGATGAAGACCAAAAGGAATGCAGAACCAGAAAGGAATGTCCTTCATGAACAGGGATGAAGACTAAAATGTAGGATAGAGATTGTGCTTAATAGAAATCCATAGGAAGATGGATCTGAAAAACAAGAAAAGCCCTACCAAAAGCCGCTTCACAACAATGAAGAAACCTAAAAACTGCGATTTCCCCAAAAACGTCCCTTACACATCACTTTGTACAATCCTATATAGTCGAAAATGCACATAATTATATTGACATTAATAAATGAGGTTCAACGTGAGTTACAACATAACATTATACAAGACGTTTCCTATAGGGCGTCTTTTTTTCTGTTTTTTAGGCTTAATCGATATGTAAGTTCTAGTTTTACAATTTAATTTATCGCACATTTTTGATTATTGACTAATTTTTCTGACCATATTAAAATATTGATTATTATTAAGGGGCATTAGCTCAGCTGGGAGAGCGCTACACTGGCAGTGTAGAGGTCAGCGGTTCGATCCCGCTATGCTCCATTTATAGAAAAGCCACTCCTAAGAATAAGAGTGTCTTTTTCTGTATTAGAAACTATTTTTGTCTTTTAGTACTATTACCGCATCACATCACCTTAATCTTCCACCAGCCTTAGAAATTCATTGAGCATACACTTAGAACATCACTTTACACTCTTTTCTTGTTTACTACCCTTGAATTAAATCTAAACTTTCATCGATATACAAATGTCTGTATACAGTAATGTAAATAATAAAGAAGCTACTATGTATTATTTCTTTTATATCATACTGATTTTTTCCCACTATATTCTTGTGTAACACAGACTAAAGGGAACAATGCTGAAATTGTTTCTTTAAGACATTTCATAATAAGCGTGTGCTTTATTTTTACACAAATTTGCTTTTCCAAATATTATCTGTTAAGCTTAAGAAGAATTATTTTTGTTCGGTCTGTAAGGAAAGAATAAGTTTTTAAAACTTTCGCCTTTGATATCTAATTGAGCAACGATAGTAATAAATTGTGGATTTCATCCACACAGGAGGAAACAAACATGCAACAAGGTACAGTAAAATGGTTTAACGCAGATAAAGGTTTCGGATTCATCGAAGTTGAAGGTGGAGAAGATGTATTCGTACATTTCTCAGCTATCCAAGGCGAAGGATTTAAATCATTAGAAGAAGGTCAAAAAGTAACTTTTGACACTGAGCAAGGTCAACGTGGCCTTCAAGCTACAAACGTAAACAAAGCATAATGACTGAGGACTCCATAATGGAGTTCTTTTTTATTTGGAGAAAAATATAAAACCCCCTATTCAATATTGAATGAATAGGGGAAAGATTCAAGATGCTATAAGGTACTAAATGGTTAGCTAAAGCATAACACACTGCTTGCAGATAACCTAATCTTATTTCTAGAATTGTGCTTTAATAAAGCAACCTTCTATTTTTATCAATTTTTATATTTTCTGAATCTAGGACATAACGTAAAACCTCCAATAAAAACAGATGTGTTTCTTGACTAGGTTTATTAGGTCAGGTCAACTGTCTTTTCACTTCCATACATAACCCTACATTCTTCCCTAGTTTTATACTCCATACTCAAAATCTCAATTGAATTTTCAAAGTCTGTATTTATTGTCATTTCCCTCATAACTTGGTAGATTTCACTATTCACATCAATCAAACAATTTCTCTATGGATTGCATTCATTATCTCCATTCTCTGTTTTGTCTCTAAATATAAATAAAACGAAGTACTCATCTCCTACTTTTGACTAGCTTCGAAGCCAAACTCTACGAATCTCACATCCACATTGACAAGGAAACATTTCAACCACTACATGACAATTGTCACCCCACATCATGACATAACCCACTAATCTCACTTCAACATCCATTGTAAACTTACCTCATAAGCAAATCGGAGGTGTCACAAATGGAACAAATCATTGAGTTAAAAAATGTTCAAAAAGTGTTTAAGGATAAAAAGGCGGTAGACGGGATTTCCTTTTCGATTACGAAGGGAGAGATAGTTGCCATTCTAGGACCAAATGGGGCAGGAAAGACAACGACCATGAATATCATGCTTGGGTTATTAGAGCCTAGTGAGGGGCATGCTCAATTATTTAACAAGCATCCAAAGGACAAATTTGTTCGGGAGAAAATTGGTGCAATGCTTCAAGAGGTAAGCGTTATCGATGCTTTAAAGGTGAGTGAAGTGATTCAACTTTTTAGAAGTTATTATCCTACTCCCCTGTCATATGAGGAATTAGTTCAGTTCACTGGTTTTAGCCAGAAAGAGTTGCAAAAACGGGCAAATAAGCTATCTGGTGGACAAAAAAGACGTCTTGGCTTTGCACTTGCGATGGCGGGTAATCCTGATGTGTTATTTTTTGATGAACCGACAGTTGGTTTGGATATTACAGCAAGAAAGATGTTTTGGAAAACGGTGCAGGAGTTAAAGCATCGCGGGAAAACTATTTTGTTCACGACTCACTATCTTCAGGAAGCAGATGATGTTGCTGAACGTGTCATTCTCTTTCACGATGGAAAAATTGTTGGTGATGGTACTCCTACAGAAATTAAAAATAAGCTGACAAAACAAGCGATTACGTTTTCAACCGATTCAACTATTCCTCACGAAGAATTAAGCACCCTTCCTTTTGTAACAGATGTATATGAAAAAGATGGGCGGATGTTTGTATTAACAGAACAGCCGGATGATGTGTTAAAAGCTATTTATAGCAAGAACCTTGATGTACGTAACATAGCGATTGAACGCGGAAGACTTGAAGATGCATTTGAACAATTAATGGAAAAACGGGAGGTCATTTAAGATGAATGGATTTTTGATGCAATGCAAGGTTGAGATATTGAGGATATTACGGAATCCCTATTATGTGTTTTGGTCGTTGTTCATGCCTATTGCGTTTTACATTGTGTTTACGAAAATTTTCAACTCTGCCATGGAGGATCAACAACTTTGGCAGGCACATTATTTAATGTCAATGACAGCCTTTAGTTTGATGGGTTCTGCGATTATGACGCTCGGTATTCGTTTAGTTGAAGAACGTACACAAGGTTGGTCAACATTTATGAGATTAACCCCTTTAAGTGACCACGCTTATTTCATTGCAAAAATGGTCGGACAAATGATGATACACTTAGTTTCAATTGTGGTTATTTTTACAATCGGTGCAATTGTTAATGGGGTTACCCTAACTGCTTTAGAGTGGATAATGTGTGGTATATGGTTATTGTTTGGTTCCTTACCGTTTCTAGCTCTAGGAACATTAGTAGGAACGATGAAAAGGGTTGATACAGCTGCAGGTATTTCAAATATGGGTTATATGGTTCTTGCCATCGCAGGAGGTATGTGGATGCCACTTGAGATTATGCCAGACTTTGTACAAATGATTGGGAAATGGCTACCTTCATACAATTTTGGCAATGGTGCATGGAATATTGTTCGTGATAGCAGTCCTGACTGGATTAATTTTTTCCTATTAATAGCGTATCTCATTGTATTCGTGCTACTTTCAGGATATATTAGGAGAAAACAGGAAATGACGGTGTAGTATACATGCTTCAAAAACTGAAGAGTTTTAAAGTTTTCCCAGCAAGATACGGCTTCTTTCCATATGTATTTTTAATCTATCTTTTCATGCCAACCTACTATGTGTTATCTGAACAAGGTTGGAAACAATCACTTGGGATTGGGCTGTTACTGTTGTTTCTCGTAACTTATCGACAGCTCTATAATTCCTTTGACAAAAAATCCTATACGTACTGGTTAATTATTCAGGTGTTGATTATTATAACTCTAGCAATCTTCTATAATCTTTATAACGTATTTTTAGGATTTTTCTCCGCTCATTTTATCGGCTGGTATAAACATAAGCAAATGTTTTACTGGGCATTGGGACTGTTTTCGATAGCTATTATTTCCCCATTCATTGCCCGGTGGAACAGACTAGAATTAGAGAATGTCTTTTTTTATGGGATATTTATCGTGATTATGATTATCTCTCCATTTGGCATTAAATCGATGAATAGTCGAATGGAGTTAGAAAAAAAGCTCGATGAAGCAAATGAACAAATTAGAGAATTGGTAAAACGGGATGAGCGAATGCGAATCGCTAGAGATCTTCATGATATCTTAGGGCATACGCTATCACTTATTACATTGAAAAGTCAACTCGTCTATAAATTAATTAGCAAGGATATTGAAAAAGCAAAATTAGAAACAAAAGAGATTGAAAGAACGACAAGGTCGGCACTTAAGCAAGTAAGAGAATTAGTATCAGATATGAGGACAATTACGATAGCAGAGGAACTAATCGAGTCAGAAATCCTTTTACAAGCAGCTGGAATTTCCTTTGAATATAAAGGTGACCCAAAACTTGAAGAAGTACCTCCACTTACGCAAAATATCCTCAGCATGTGCTTGAAAGAAGGAGTAACAAATGTCGTCAAGCATAGTCAGGCAAGTACTTGTCTTGTTCAGATTGTGAAAAAAGATGGCGAACTCGAATTATCGATCACAGATGACGGCAAAGGACTTGATGGGATAAATGAGGATGGCAACGGACTAAAAGGAATTAATGAACGATTAAGGTTAATTGACGGTTTATTAAAAGTCATTTCACATAAAGGAACAAAATTAATCATTACGGTTCCAATCATTGTTAAGGAAAAGAAGGTTGGTGTTGGTTCATGATTAACGTGTTAATCGCAGAAGACCAAGGAATGTTAAGGGGCGCATTAGGCTCATTACTAGATTTCGAAGACGATATTGATATTGTCGGGAAGGCATCAAATGGCAAGGAGGCATTACAGTTAATCCTCTCCCTCCAACCTGATGTATGTTTAATGGATATTGAGATGCCTTTTATGAGTGGCCTTGAAGTAGCTAGTGAGGTAAAAAAGCAAATGTCATCATGTAAAATTATCATTTTAACGACATTTGCTCGTCCTGGATATTTTGAACAAGCAGTAAAAATTGGTGTTGATGGCTACATGCTAAAAGATGGGTCAATTGATGAATTAGCTGAATCAATCCGAAGTGTGATGAGAGGCAAAAGAGAATTTTCCCCTGAATTAATATTTGGTAGTATGAAGAACGATAACCCGTTAACTGACCGTGAAAAGGATGTATTACGGTTAGCAGGGGAAGGAAAAACGTCAAAAGAAATGTCTGCTGAGTTATTTTTATCAGCAGGAACTGTTCGAAATTATATGTCTGAGATTATAAATAAATTAGAAGTAAAAAATCGAACTGAAGCTGTGACGGTTGCGAAGGAAAAAGGCTGGATTTAATAATAGCATTGAAATATATTTTTTATTAATAATGAATTAGGGGATGTCCAAAAGATTGGTTTCTTTTGAACATCCCCTTGTATCTTACTTTAATTTAATTTCAATCGTTTCAGTTCCCCAAAATCCTGTTTGACATTGGAGGACTGCTTTTGTTAAATCAAGGTCGCCAGGTACTTCGAAGACGACTTTACCTGATTTAGAAAGTCCCGGGTTGATTTGTTCTAAGAAGAAGTCAGTGCCGGCATCACCCATTGCCATAGTTACTTCTGCATCTGTTACAGCCTCATATTCAGTACCATCGTCTTTTAAAATTTTGAAAAAGCTAGAGTTAATTGTTAAAGCTTCCTTTTGGGCATTTTCGATTGTTACATCTGCAATAATGAATTTACCTTCTGTTTTAGCATTTTCAATAAATTCGTTCCCACTTTTTATTTCATTTGTTTCTTCTACTCCATTTACAGTGAAGCTCACATCTGCAATTGTTGCCTTTTCCCCTACTTTTACAGCAGTAACTTCATCCTCTTTTGCTTCTTCTTTCGGTTCTTCTTTTGCTTCTTCTTTTGGTGTTTCCTCTTTTGTTTCATTTGCAGCAGTATTTTCATTTGTCTCTTTAGTAGCAGTGTCCTCCTCGTCACCCCCGCCACTAGCAAATGCAATAATAACAATAATTACAATTAACCAGAACCACCATTTTTTATAAAATGGCTTATTCACATTGTCTTTAGCCATTACGAATACCTCCTGGATGTATATTCATGTAGTCAACTCATTTGGCTTGTACAACTGTTATTATGTACAATGTTAATGAATCAATTCTTTTTTAGAAGGTGTAGTTGGCTCAGTAAAAATTACCTGTAATTAAAGATACTTGAAATAAAAAATCCACACCCATTCAAAAGACAAAAAGAAGCTTAGGGGATCCCAAGCTTCACAGTGTTGCATTACTTTGCTATATAAGTTGCTAACGCCTTTTGCACATCGTATATGCTCTTATCTTTTTTAAATTGTTTAGAAACTGGATTTGTCGTACTAGAAATCCAAATTTTTAATTCAGCATCTAAATCAAAGCTACCAGCAGTTTCTACACTAAAATGTGTAATACTTTTATAAGGAATCGAATGATATTCAACTTTTTTACCTGTGACACCTTGCTTATCAATTAGAATTAGCCGTGTATTCGTGAATACAATTAAATCCCGGATTAACTTATACGCTTTTTCAACCTGTTCATGCTCTGTGATAACTAATTCTAATTCCTTCTCAACCGCTGTCGTATCAACCTCTGAAACGTTACCCATTAAACCATCTAAAATACCCATGTAACCCCCCATTACTCATTTAAGAAATTTTATATAAGCTAATGATTCCCTCATAACTTTAATATATATTCAAACATAATTGTTCATACTACATAATTAGGAAATGCTTTATGTATGAACTACATGTAAATAATGAGGTGTTAAATGAACTTTAGATAGTTAAACAGTATATAGTAAGATGTTATTTTTTTCTCGGGTCAACATAATCCGGATAGTCGGTAATAATGGCATCAACCTTCATTTCAAACAGGAAATCTGCTGCTTCTTGACTGCGAACCGTCCATGAGCCAATTTTCATCCCAAGAGAATGAACTTGATTTACTAATTCCTCAGTAACAATACCATAGCTTGGGTTAAACCAATCAGCATATGTTGCGAATTGTTGCAATGCTTCTGGTGTTGTATGGGCACGGTTTGATGTTAATACTCCGATTGGCACTCTTGGGAGAAGCTTATCCATCTTCTTCATTGATTCAAAGTTAAACGATTGGATAATAATTTTGTTATTTCTTGGTTTATCTAAATTACGTTTTTTGATTGCAGCTGCTACTTGCTCTTCCATTCCTGGATAAAGTTCAGGGGCTTTTAATTCTACTAAAATTCCTACTTTACCACGGTAACGATCAAGGATTTCGTCAAATGTTGGGATTTTTTCTCCCGCAAATTGCTCACCTTTCCAGCTTCCCGCGTCAAGGCTTCGTAGTTGTTCAAACGTTAAATCTCCAACTTTGCCAGTGCCATCTGTTGTACGATCAACAGTTGTATCATGAATCAACACTAACTCACCGTCTTTACTTCTTTGCACATCAATCTCAATGTAGTCGGCTTTCATGTTAACTGCTAAATCAAACGCTGCAATTGTGTTTTCTGGTGCATATGCTGTAGCACCACGGTGGGCAACATTATCGACTTTTTTCCTTTCCCCGTTCGTCGGTTCCCCTGCAAAAGCCTGACTAAAAGAACTGAATAACAACGTAAATGCGATACCTGCACCAGCTAATAGTTTTTTATTCACTTTCCCATCTCCTATCAAAATAGTAGTTTCATATATAGTGTAGAAAAGCTATATTGAGCCAGTGTGCAGAAATATTTAAACATTGATGAAGATTATGTTAAGAAAAATCTACCTTTTCTCTTATTTTCATTTACATTTTTTTCAGAAAAACAGGTACACTCTACCGGTCAATATCTCCTATAAATCACTAATATTCAACACTTTTAATAATCCATATCTAATCGGGAATAATAATGAAAATGTGCTCATATAGGAGGTTTGCCGAATGAATGAATATGTAGTCATAGCAGGACGTGCACTATTATCGTTCATCATTTTGTTTTCACTCGCGCGCATGCTTGGAAAGAAACAAATTTCACAGCTTACCTTCTTTGATTATGTCGTTGGAATCGCAATCGGTACGATGGCTGCCTCTATTGCCATTAATACTTCGATTAAATATACGTATGGCATCATCGGGTTAATCGTTTATAGCATAATGTCACTATTGATTTCATTTGGTGCATTGAAATCATTTAAGTTTCGAGATTTAGTTGAAAGCAGTCCCTCCATTTTAATTAAAGATGGGAAAATCTTGGAGGAAAATCTAGCAAAGCATAAAATGACATTCGATGACCTTTTGAATGGGTTACGGGTTAAAAGTGCCTTTAATGTATCTGAAGTTGAACTCGCAATGCTAGAAACAGATGGACAAATAAGTGTCATGAAGAAACCTGAATACCAGGCATTAACTCCGAAAGATATTGGACTATCTGTAGAAGCGGACCATGCCCCTTCTCTGATTATTATTGATGGGACTCTTTTAGAAAAACGGTTAAACTATTTAGGCTACAAAGAGGAGTGGTTACTAACTGAAATTAAGAAGAAAGGTGCTACTACGATAAAAGATGTTTTTTTGGCACAAATCAACTCAAACGGAACCGTTTATGTGGATTTATATGATGATAAGAAAAAGTTCCAACAAAACAGTCAGAAACAAGAGTTAGCAAGCAGATTGAGAAAAATACAAGCCGACATTGAAAGCATCGCTACACAAACATCAGATAATAACGCAAAAAACATGTATTATACTCAATCAATTGAATTAGATAATATGATAAAAAAGTTAAACCCTGTATTGAAAGAATAATATTTCTTCACAAGAGATGAGATGTGTATGATTACATGAGCAATGGAAATGATAGATGAGGGAGTCTTAGTAGACTACCATTTCCTAAAGTTAGTAATTGAGAAATAAGTAGAACAAATAAGAATAGTTGTAAAGGAAGTAATCGATTTCACATATCTCTATCGTCATAATTTTGTAACGATTTTCGTTAAATTTAAAACAAACATTGGCTATTTCCTTGACAAAAAAGTAATAATCATACAATAATAAATATTGAATTAAAATTATTATTAACAACAACTAATGTTAAAAACATTTAATCTAAGGAGGACTTTAACATGTCATTAATCGGCAAAGAAGTATTACCATTTAAAGCACAAGCATTTCATAACGGTGAGTTCATCGAGGTAACAGATGAAAATTTCAAAGGAAAATGGAGCGTTGTTTGCTTCTATCCAGCAGATTTCACATTTGTTTGCCCAACTGAGCTTGAAGATTTACAAAACGAATATGCAACATTAAAAGAGCTAGGTGTTGAAGTATATTCAGTATCAACTGACACACACTTCACTCACAAAGCATGGCATGACCATTCAGAAGCAATTGGAAAAATTGAATACATAATGATCGGTGACCCTTCTCAAAGAATTTCTCGTAACTTCGATGTTCTTAACGAAGAAGATGGTTTAGCAGATCGCGGTACATTCATCATCGATCCAGATGGTATCATCCAAACTGTTGAAATCAACGCAGGCGGAATTGGCCGTGACGCAAGCACAATCGTAAACAAAATTAAAGCAGCACAATATGTACGTAACAACCCAGGTGAAGTTTGCCCAGCTAAATGGCAAGAAGGTTCAGAAACTCTTAAACCAAGTCTTGACCTTGTAGGTAAAATCTAAGGAGTGCAACCAATATGTTAGAAGCAGATATCAAAGCTCAATTAGCCCAATATCTCGAAATGATGGAGGGCGATGTTCTGCTTAAAGTAAGCGCGGGATCTGATAAAGTTTCCCGCGACATGCTTGCTTTAGTAGATGAATTAGCAACTATGTCACAACGAATTAAAGTTGAGCACGCAGAATTACCAAAAACACCAAGCTTCAGTGTAAATCGAATTGGTGAAGATACAGGAATCACATTTGCAGGGATTCCACTAGGACATGAATTTACTTCATTAGTTCTAGCCCTTCTCCAAGTAAGCGGTAGAGCACCAAAGGTCGACCAAAAAGTAATCGACCAGATTAAAGCGATTAAAGGCGAATACCACTTCGATTCATACATTAGCTTAACATGTCATAACTGTCCTGATGTCGTTCAGGCACTTAATGTGATGAGCTTATTAAACCCTGGCATCACTCATACGATGATTGATGGTGCAGCGTTTAAAGATGAAGTTGAAAGCAAAAACATTATGGCAGTACCAACTGTATTCTTAAACGGTGAAACATTCGGCAGCGGCCGTATGTCTCTAGAGGAAATCCTTGCAAAATTAGGCAGTACTCCAGACGCATCCGAGTTAGCTAACAAAGACCCATTTGATGTTCTTGTTGTCGGTGGTGGTCCAGCTGGTGCAAGTGCAGCCATTTACGCAGCTCGTAAAGGAATTCGCACTGGTATCGTTGCAGAACGCTTCGGCGGCCAAGTAATGGATACAATGGGAATTGAGAACTTCATCGGAACAAAATATACTGAAGGTCCAAAGCTTGCAGCAAGTCTTGAAGAGCATGTAAAAGATTATGAGATTGATGTCATGAACTTACAACGTGCAAAAGGCTTAGAAAAGAAAGACCTTATTGAAGTAGAACTTGAAAGTGGTGCAGTGCTCAAGAGTAAATCTGTCATCATTTCAACTGGTGCACGCTGGAGAAACATCGGTGTCCCAGGCGAAGCCGAGTTCAAAAACAAAGGTGTCGCATACTGCCCACACTGTGATGGTCCATTATTCGAAGGCAAACATGTAGCAGTTATCGGTGGAGGTAACTCAGGTATCGAAGCAGCTATTGACCTTGCTGGGATTGTGAAACATGTCACAGTCTTAGAATTCTTACCAGAGCTAAAAGCAGATTCAGTATTACAAGAACGCCTATATAGCCTTCCAAATGTAACGGTTCTTAAGAACGTTCAAACGAAGGAGATTACAGGTACAGACAAAGTGAACGGTATTACGTATGTTGACCGTGAAACAAATGAAGAACACCACGTTGAACTTGAAGGTGTATTTGTCCAAATCGGTCTTGTTCCTAACACAGATTGGTTAGGCGATAAAGTGGAGCGCACGAAATTCGGCGAAATCATCGTAGACCGCCACGGCGCAACAAATCTTCCAGGAGTATTTGCTGCAGGAGACTGTACAGATAGTGCCTATAAACAAATCATCATTTCAATGGGTTCAGGTGCGACCGCTTCATTAGGCGCATTCGATTACCTTATTCGAAACTAATGATTAAATGAAAAGTCACTTTACTAAAATAGTAAAGTGACTTTTTTTATGGTCTAACTTTAAGATTGCAAAGTGTATTTTATAGCTATTTAAGGATATTTACTTCAACAACATGATGAGATCTTTTACTATTAAAGTTTATCGAGAATTCCCTTTTTTTCTTTAAGTTCATTCGAGAAAACTACTTCATCAACACTATTGAATCCTTTTTCTCTTAATCTTCATTGAGAAAAACTTCTTCATCACCGTTATGAATCCGTTTTTGCTAAAAAGTCATCGAAGAAATCCGCTTCATTAACATTATGAAACCCTTTTTTCCTAATCTAAACGGCTTCCACTACCTCATGAGCCTCTTTTTCTTAATCATCATCAGGAAAATAAAGTTTCATTGTTGCTTTCTATATTCATTCTTACCCAGGGTGAAGAACTCACCTTATAACAGCTATATCCTTCACCCACCGTATGAAACCTACTTCGTATACCGATACTCCATCAAACTATTTAAGATAGAGATTTCTTGTAAAATCTCTTCACCAATGTTCGTTTCTAGTACCTTTTTCCGTTCTAATTCTTTATCTACTAATCTTTTAACTGATAGGACGTCTGTGCCGTTTAGGAGGACGTCTTTTTTCGAGTTAAATTGTTGGTGGGCAACGAGCTGCATACCGTATGAATTATACAAGAGTGTGTAACCAGCTATTCCTGTTTTTGATTGATACGCTTTTGAAAAGCCGCCATCGATAACGATCATTTTTCCGTTTGCTTTGATTGGGTTTTCACCTTCGATTTCTTTAACAGGTGTATGGCCGTTTATGATATGCCCTTGGTCCGGATTTAATCCGAATTCTTGTAAAATTTGACGGCAAGTCTCTTCGTTTTCACGTAAATAGTAGTAAGGGTTTTTCCGTTCTTTATGTGTTTCTTTATCTTTAATGAAATAGCGCTCAAATGTTGTCATCTCTCGTTTTCCAAATAGCGATGAATACTCGCCTGTCCATAGGTACCAAACTATGTCTGTTGCTAGATCGTCTGTTTCTTCTGGATGTGCAAACGAAAAACGTAATTGCTGTTCAAATACGTCAAGTAATTCACGCCCTGCATACGTAGCATTATTAATTTCCATTTCTTCCATCTTTCCATTTTCATCTAATGGAATACATCCATGAATTAAAAGATTTCCATTATAACGTAAGTAGAGGCTACCTTTTTTCATTAAGAAGTTCATATGTCGTGCTAGCTTTTCTGAATGTTGAACAGAAAATAGAAGCTTGTCGATTACTTCCTGCTCTTCCTCAAGCAGTTCGTCTGGCTTCTCTGGATTGATTGTCGCAAAGCATGTGTTTTCTAGTTCGTATGTTTTATCATGAATGGTAATTTCGTTTGTGTCATAGTTAATTTTTTCTAGTAACAGTCTATCTGACATATTAAAGTTAGGTCGTCTTTTAATGATTGGACTTTCAAGCTTAAACTGGATAATAGCAATCGCTTGGTGTATTTTTGTTATTTGCAGCTGTTCATGCTCACATTGCTTTTTATCAGAATGACGCTTTGGTCTGAATGCCGGATTGTCATCATAATATTTTTCTGCTAAGTTGAGTAAAGGGCGTAAATTGATTCCGTAGACATCTTCGATAATGTCGAGATTATCGTAACGGGCACAGATACGGATAATATTTGCTAGACATACTTTTGAACCGGCAAATGCACCAAGCCAAAGAACATCATGGTTCCCCCATTGTATGTCAACAGAATGATAGTTTATAAGTGTATCCATAATTTTATCAGGTTCAGGTCCGCGGTCATAGATATCTCCGACAACGTGAAGATGGTCAACTACTAATCTTTGTGTGCTGTAAGCCAGACCAATAATGAGCTTATCCGCCTGTCCGAGCGAAATAATTTGCTGAACAATCTTTGTATAGTATTGCTCCTTATTTGCTGGTTCCTCGGTTTTATATAATAGTTCTTCAATAATATATGTAAACTGCTTAGGCAATGCTTTACGCAATTTCGAACGTGTATACTTCGATGATGCATATGAAATAAGCTTAATCATGCGGTCAATTGTTTCGGAGTACCATGTATGTAATTCCTGTTCATTAGTAAAATTATTCTTAATTATCTGTAATTTTTCTTCAGGATAATAGACTAATGTCGCGAGTTCAATGATTTCTTTCTCATACAAGACACCGCTAAAGATGTCTCTAATCTTTTCTTTTACTCGTCCTGAACCATTTCTGAGCACATGTTGAAATGCCTGATATTCACCGTGTAAATCACTGACAAAATGTTCGGTACCCTTTGGTAAATTAAGGATTGCTTCGAGATTAATAATTTCTGTAATAACCTTTTCTTCACTATCATAGCGTTGAGCCAGTAAATCTAAAAATCTTGAGTTCACTGTGACTGCATCCCCTTTTTTAAACATTCTTTATATGAGACTTCTTTTAGAACACTAGTAAATACTTATATTATAAAAAAACGATGTGTAAATGTTTAGCTCTTTATTTGCAAATATACTGACTATCATAGTACTCTTTTCATAGTCTAGTGACAACCATCAATCTTAAAATGACCATAACATATCAATGTACAAAGGTGTAGATTATATGAAAAACAAACAAAGACAGAAAGCAGCACTTCAGCAAAAAAGGAAAAAAGAGCGGGCATTAGCAGGTAAGACCCGGCAAAATAATAAAGATGACTCATCATCACAACCTCTGTTAACGAGCATTACGCTAACGCTTCTGCTGTTAATTGGTTGGTATTGCTTAACAAATCATCTTGAGGAAACCATCCATGACGCTGGCTATGAGCCTGCCCTTGCAGAGCCATACTACCAAATCTTAAAAACGATCTCAATTCTATATTGGGTAATAGGAATTGCTAGCATCATTGGTACATTACTAGTGAATAAGATACATAAACCTTTATCACATTTCTTTCTGTTTGTAATCGGAATGTTAGCAGGACTTGGTATATTCGCTACCCTTCCAATTGCATTAATTAAACTGCACGTACCAATGCTAGCAATTATCTTAACAATCTTTTTCGTCATCGGCTTAACAATTCATTTCATTTTAAATCTTAACAAAGACGTACCGACTGTGTTGAAATTTGCAAGTGGCTTTTTCGTTATTTTTGCCATCCTTTCATTAGTCTTTCTCATTATCGCAGAGCCGACTGACGGCAATTACCTAATGATCTCTAAAGGCTCAGCAACAGGAAATTTCTTCACAAAGTTTTTTACATGGATTATTGGAATGGGTGGCCTACTTTATTTACTCATTTTTATCATGCTTAAAAGTGAAGATGTCGAACCATTATTTAAAAAGCGTCATCGTGAATAACCGCAAACGTTTACAATAATTGTATAATAAAATTTTGACTATTGATAGAGTAAACTACTCGATTTTATCGGTTTTAGCTACTAATTGGTGCGTGTTTAAACAGGTGGAGATTGGTGAGTTTGCGGCAGGAGGATTTTTGTCGAATGGTAGATTTTCTGGTGAAGTTGAGAGATTTTTTTGAGAAGTTGAGAGATTTTCTGCTAAGGTTGAGAGATTTTTTCGAGAAGTTGGGAGATTCATAGTGATTCTATGAGTTGTTTTGTTGAAATTGTGGAGTTGCCCAATAAATTAGAAAGCTTTTCAGCAAATTTGTGCATCTATTGCCTAATATGCTAAGAGTCTGACAAGTTTTTTGGGCAAATTTATATTTAGCAATTACTAACTGACCTCCTTCATAAAAAATAGACCAATTCCATCTACCATATCAATGAAATCGGCCTTTTCATATTACTTATTTATTCATCTTTTTCAATGTCCCCAGTAACTCAAGTGGGCTTTCACATGTAATCATTTCACCGTTTACGATTGCGTACGGTGATTTTTTACATTCCTTGCATTTGCTTTGACATTGATATTCTTTATACTCAATTCGTTTATCGTTAAAAAGTGTACTAAATTGTACAAAATCTTCTTCCGAATAGAAGCGGTCAAGATTCTTTTCACAAAACTCTATCTTTAGTTTTTCCTTTTTCGAAAACCATTTTCCCAAAACGTTCATCGGTCATGCATCCTTTTTAAAAATCTTCTCTATAAGTATAGTGCATTTTCGAATATAAATCACACAATTAAGTTGTCTAATTTTTGTTCTCACCTGTTGTTGGGCTATAATATATATATGGAGTAAATCTTTAAGTTAAAAGAAGATTACTAAAGAAAACGAGGTGCACCAATGAAACTAACTGTTAGCAAAGAAGCGGCAAACTGGTTCAAAACGGAGATGGATTTACAAGATGGTGAGTTTGTACGTTTCGTCGTCAAGCTCTATGGTGGAATTCCGACAGTCCATCGTGATTATTATTTAGGCCTTTCCATCGGAAAAGAAGAGTCCATCGCAATCAGTACTGTTGTCGAAGGTATCACATTTTACTTTTCACAACAGGATGCGTGGTTCCTCGAGGATTATCGCTTAAAAGTTGACCTGAAAGATGATGATGTTGAATATATTTTTGAATAAATGAAAAGAGAGGGTAGACCTCCCTTTTCATTTAAGCGATCACTTTTCGCTGACCTTTAATCTTCATAAAGACAAACCGCACTAATGGCCCCATGATAAGTAACTGCAGAGGCAATGCAACAATAAAGTTTTTCATGAAAATTGCCAAATAGTTCTGTACGAATGAATTCTCGATTCCATTGCTGAAATAAGCTGTTCCCAAGCCATATAAAGACATCCACGTAACCATTCCTAATACCATAAAAAACGATATAGAAAGTACGACAAACACCTTTTTCGACTTATCGTAAGGCAAAGAAAAGGCAATCTTTTTAGCAATTGGTCCAACGATAAATAAATCAAGCAATAAGGCAATAGCAAACCCGATAAGCAGTTGGATAAAAAATTGGTTTATTGTCATTTTCCCAGCCATACCTGAGATGTACAAATTATAAATCGACATTACGATGACCATTCCAGTGCACATCATGACCCCAAAATAAAAGCTCTCCCTCTTTGTTGAAGGCATATCAATCAACTCCTATATTTTTTGACACGTTGATTATTATAGGAGTTTCGAATTTTTCTTGTAAGTGAACAATTTGTGAACTTTTTCAGCCGTTGAACTCTTTTCACTTTTCATTAGCAAATGTACCTAAGAAACTCAAGTACTTTTCATTGGTTACATGTGAGGTGTTGCCAAGCCAAATAAGATGGCCCCATGTATTTAGGAAACAAAGTTCAGAGTGCGGAATGTGTTCATGTGCATAATTTGGATGCTCTAAAGAAACTGAACCGTCATTCTTGCTATACATAATGAAGGTTGGACACTTGATCTCCTGTAATTGTTCCTTTGTAAGTTCTTTTGTCTGGTCTAAATCAATAAAAAACCCACAACCTGACCGTTGGCGATTGTTCATTTTCCTAATCGCTTCGATGTCCTCTTCACGTATCATTTTCTTGGCTTCCTTATATGACAGCTTACTAAATGATCCGAACATTTGCCTAAAGATGAAAGAAGGAAATAGGTTGCTCATTGTGGCTATGAGTTTCCAAGTCATTTTTTCAGTTATTGGTCGAAATAATAGTTTGGCAGCTTTATATTCAATATCTTGAGGAGTTAACCATTCTTTCGTCACTGCAGATTGCAAAGTAAGCGACTTAACGATTTCAGGATATGTAGATGCGAAATAAATCCCCGTTGGTCCACCTGCTGATATTGCGAGTACATGAACGGTTTCAATTTTTAAGTATCTTAATAATTCCATATAGATAGTACAAGCTACTGCTAAATTTTCGCCAATTTCTTTTGAAGTAGCTCCATACCCTGCCCGAGAAGGTGTGATTAAAGAATAGCCTTTTTCCACTAATGCATCATAACCAAACTCCTCGTGGCAATTGGAATGTCCACCATGGAAAACGAGGATCGGTTTTCCGTCACCTATGATTGAATATTCAAGTGATTGTCCATTAATTGAAATCGTTTCAATTTTCCTTTGCATCTAATCAGCCTCATTCTTTTAGGATGTATCACTTCTTTAATACGAATAAGTCGATGCTTTGTTTCAAAACTTTCTGAATTATGGTGGATTTAAGGCTATAAAAGAAGCAGTCCAATTCTAATTACTCATTGAACTGCTAGTTTGTATACAGATAGCGGCGAACCCATTCATTTCATTTATGTTTTTTCATTATTTCTGCCTATTACTCTCAATTACTTGAAAGAAATCTGCATAGTTTTCTAGATAGTAGTCTGCTACTTCACTTTTTGTTCCAAATGCACAAGTTTTAATGCCTAATTCTTTTCCAGGAATTAGATCAAGATCCCGATCGCCAATCACTAAATCAATGTGATGCTTTTCATGTAAATAACGATAAGATGCAGCATCTGGTTTGCGTGGATAGCCATCATCACTTGCAACCATATCAACAAAGTATTTTTCCCATCCGTAATGTTTTAATATATCAAGCACACCTGCTCGATCCTTATGTGTCATAATCACATTTTTATCAGCATATTTTAAAATTTCTTCAACATGCTCAAAAGGCAAGCTATCCTCAGGTAGTAACTGACGTTTTAATTGTTCCATCTCTTTTACTTGATTTTCTGTAAGACGATAGTAGTCAATCGCATGTGAAAGTGATACTTTTAATCGTTTATAAATTTCATCTTTTGGTGCTTCGACTTCTAACACTTGCGAGAAAATCTTTGTATAACCAGGATATGTATCAAATAATGTTCCGTCAAAATCCCATAATATGTTCATATGTACCCATCCTTATCTTGAAATTATATCGTTTCTTAATAATAGATTAGCATACCTTTTCATGAAGTGTGCGTGTTACAAGAAGATCTGATGAGAACTTAAGAATAGTGGGTGCCTCTATTATCATTACAAATGAATTAGTCATAAGCTTGCCTCTCTTTCCTCGGACTATTTTCATTGTTCCCTTACATAGGGTTCTTAAAAATCTCAACTTCATTATGTAGTTCATAAACTTCGAATTTTTTATATAGGTCATCACTTTTATCAATGAGTACGTAATTCTTTTTTTTTGTTTGAATGTGATATGTATGCCCGCCAACATATGTAATATCAATAATTTCTCCATCTACTTGTTGTTGTAGCTTTTCATATTTTGCTAGATTGTTAGCGGATAGTGCAGACAAAATATTGTAAGGACCAAGGAAATTGAGAGCAATCAAACCTAAGACGATAGTGACAACGATACTTAGCACTGCAACTTTTCTCATTCTTTCACTCCTGTATATTTATTCCTGCCACTATAATAGTCGATTTCGTAATCAGAGAGGCTCGTTTTTTGTCGAATGGTAGATTTTCTGCAAAAGTTGAGAGATTACTTTGAAAAGTTGAGAGATTTTTCACCGAAGTTGGGAGATTTTTTACTAAAGTTGAGAGATTCAGCTGATAGAAAGCGGCAATGTATTGAAATTGGGAGATTTTCCGATGTGGTAGACCGGTTCCACTTCCAAATATGATAGGTTTTTACTATTTTTGTTGGAAAAATTTCATTAAGAGTGTTCAGTTTACTTCATATTTCCCAAAAAAAGTGCTAATACACGATATGATAATCCAAATAATTGAAAATCATATTGCTCATTATTATCAAATGTGATAATATTTAATTAATTGATAACAATAAGGAGTTAACGCCCTATGAATAAATTAGAAACGATTATGCATCCAATTCGATTTCGAATTGTTCAAATGTTTCTCGACGGTC
Source organism: Metabacillus malikii (assembly GCF_030813355.1). GTDB lineage: Bacteria > Bacillota > Bacilli > Bacillales > Bacillaceae > Metabacillus > Metabacillus malikii. The sequence goes on along the minus strand of NZ_JAUSUD010000017.1, from coordinate 84,414 downwards.
AAAGTAGAACAGCGAAAATGTTAGCAAAGGAATTAAAGGATATCGCACAAGCTTCCCTTTATCGACAGCTGGATGCGCTAGTGAAAGCAGATGTGCTTCTCATAACAGAGGAAAACCAAATTCGTGGCACTATTGAAAAGGTATACACATTAAATACACCTGCAGTCACGATGATGAATGATGATGTAAAGCATTTATCAAAAGAAGAACATATGCAGCATTTTCTCTTTTTTACTACACAGTTAACAGCTGATTTCCAAACATATCTTGCAAACGATGAGATAAATTTTGAACGTGATGGGGTAGGTTATCGACAGGTTGCCCTCCACCTTTCTGATGAAGAGTTTCTTCAATATATACAAGATTTAAGAAAGATCTTTGAAAAATATATGCAATTTACACCTGCTCCGAATCGTACGAAGAGAATCATCTCAACTATTTCGATGCCTAAAAAAGAAGGGAAGCATAATGATGAGTAAAAGTTTAGAAGTTACAATTCATGGAACATATCCGCTAAGTGCGACATTAACAATTCCTGAAGAGTCCACTTCCACATATCCAGCTATATTGTTTATTTCTGGTTCCGGTAAAGGTGATCGTGACGGAAACCTGAAAAATATGCCGATGAATATTTATAAAGATTTAGCAGATTTCCTGACAAGTAAAGGGTTTATCACATTGAGATATGACAAAAGGGGTATTGGGAATAGTGGTGGAAAATTTATTGAAACTGGCGTTAATGATTTTATTGACGATGCAGTGGATGGATTAAAATATTTAGAGGCCCACCCTAAAGTAGATGCGAATCGAATTCTTATATTAGGTCATAGTGAGGGAGCCTTAATTGCACCAGCAGTTAATCAGAGGAAAGCTGTTTCAGGGTTAATCCTCCTTGCAGGCGCGGCTGAGCCTAATAAAGATTTATTACCTAGACAAAATGAAATGGCCTTTGCCGAATTAAATCAGAAAAAGGGCTTACAAGGCTGGATGTTCCGCACATTTAAACTAGCCGATAAAGCAAGGAAGCAAAATAAAAAAATCTTTGCTAAAATTGCAAACTCTAACAAAGATGTCATGAGAATTCAAGGTTTTAAACAAAATGCGAAATGGTTAAGAGAATTATATACATTTAATACTTGTGACTATTTAAAAGATGTAACCTGTCCTGTTTTAGCGATTACTGGTGATAAAGATATTCAAGTTCCACCTGACCATGCCAAGCTAATTGCTGAGATGGTAAAGGGAGACGCAGAGTGGGAAATCATCCCGAACATGAATCATATCTTTCGAAAGTATGAAGGCCAACATGCCATGCTCACTTTAATTAAAGAATACAAAAAACAGGTACATGAACCAATTGACGAGGATTTACTTAAACGGTTAGACACTTGGTTAGAACGTTTTCAAAATTAATAGGATTGTAGGAGCTTATAAGCTCAATTGCTATAAAAGCTCCTATCTTTTTGATAGCTACTATGCTCTCTCCGTCACTGCGAAATAATTGTTCTCATTGTCTGCAAAATTAAACACTCTTCCTGAAGGCATTTCAACAATCTCACCGACAGTGACTTGATTATTTTGCAATTTTTGATAAAACGCGTCTAAATCTTTTGTATAAAACATCAGCGATGGTGTCCCTAAATGTAAATCTGGATCCATCTTTGCGATGAGTTCTTTATTGTGAAGCACGATCGTTGTCTCAGCATCAGTAGTAGGTGCAAGCTCAATCCACTTCATGCCTTGACCGTTATCCTCCTCGGCAATTATCGTAAACCCAAACTTTTCACTCCAAAATTGTGCGCCTTCTTCTTGGTTATCTACATATAACATCACTTGGCCTAGAGTTTGAATCATATTATTTCCTCCATCATTTAACTTTTTCTATTATTCTATTAAAGTTGTGCTTAGAGACATTGCTTTCATGCCATGTTATGGACTTTTTTATTTGAAACATATTCCGCTTAATGGTCGTTTACGTACAATACCTATATCTTATAAAGAGCGAGTAGCAAGCTTAACCCATTTAGAAAGTTGCTCAAAGTCGGTTGCTTCACCCTTTTTCAGTTTCAATGTTTTACGTTCTTGTGGTCCAGAGAAACTGTCCTCTGGCAATTGTAAATCTTGGGTGTTATAAATGGTAAAGCTAACATTAATTTTCAAGACAGAGATGACTGCGTCATACTTCCCATTTTTTAAAAAATGTGGTTTTTTATATTGGATTCGTTCTTCAACATTCGGAATCGCTTTGTGGACTGCCTCACGTAAATGGTTACATAAATCTCTTTTCCATGGTGTGTCAAGCGCATCGAGATATTCAGTTACAGTTGGATTCATAGCTATATCTCCTATCTAGATAGCCGGCTGTGTCACGATTTGCCATGTGACTCCGAATTTGTCGATAACCTCACCAAAAAATGCATCCCATGGCTGATACGTAAATGGATATTTCACCGTACACCCACTGTTACTTAAAGCTTCAAACGTATGACGCGCTTCCTTTTCATCTTCAAAGGATAACGAAAGCTCGATATGGTTTCCAGAAACAGGCTCAAAAGAATCTGCCATATTTAGCGTATTTGAACCAGCTATCGTCATACTAAGGAACATGATTTTATCCTTTGCTTCCTCTGGCGTTCCTTCAACTTGACCAAATGTAGATTCCGCCAATATCTCACCGCCAAATACTTGTTTGTAATAATCTGCTTGTGTACGAGCGTCCTCAGACATAATAAATGGAATAACAGTTGCTTTCATATTTAACACCCTCTCCTTCATTTTTGTCATCGCTTCCACATTACTCATTCATATAACTTTACAAAAGGTAAGTTATAACCGAATCGTAAAATATTACTTACCACTTGTCAAGTTATACTTTACAAATGGTAAGTAAATTTGACTTTCCTAAATAGAATGTCTAACATTAACGATAGCAAGGAGTGATCATCTATGGGAAAAATTCGAAATGCAGAGCGGACACGCCAAAACATTTTGCAGGCAGCTAGAGAAGAATTTTTTGATAAAGGTTATACGGGTACACGTATTGAATCAATCGCAAAACGTGCCGGTGTTAATAAACAATTAATCTATCATTATTTTAAGGGGAAAGATGAACTCATTAATGAAACGATAAATGCTTTCGTCGCTGAACAATTGCCGACAGGAAATTTAACATTACCTGCGGATCCTGTGCAAATCGCTGAATTCCGCTACAAGGTAAATAAAGATTATTTAAAGGATTTTTTGAAATTTTCGGCCTGGGAAGCAGTTGATAATTTACCTGATAGCTTAAAGGGTGAGGAACAACGGAAAAAGGTTCTTCAATCTTATAACGAGGATATAAAATCTAAACAAGAGAACGGACTTGTTCCAAAAGAATTAGACCCTGAACTCATTACATTAATGATGTCAAGTTTAACGATTTATCCGCTTCTATATGGTGAAGTAACAAAAATGATTACAGGCTTGCATCCCGATGATCCTGAATTTCAGGAAAAGTGGATGAGATTTTTGCGACAGATAAGTGAGCGTGTATTTAGAATGGAAGAATAAACAGTTAAGGTATGGGTGGAGCTTTTGCTACATATTCGGATTATTGATGGGGAATTTGTTTAAAAAGTGATTTCAATTTTATCTTGTTATATTTATAAATCGGCCATTGAAAGAGGTTTCCCTCTGCTTTTTTACTATAAGTTTGTATCATTCGTGTTCTGAAGAAGGTTTTTCATTTCCGGCATTGGGAAATTCGGATTCATCGGCGGGATGAAGATGATTTCTCAACTCCGGCTTTGGCAAAATCCGTTTCATCGGCGGGATGAAGATGATTTCTCTCCACGCAAATTCGAAAATAGGCTTCATCAACTTTACGAAGAACTTTTCTCTTCTCATATAATTTCAAAATCGGCTTCATCAACCTTATGAAGAACTTTTCTCTTCTCATACAAAATCAAAATCGGCTTCATCGACCTTATGAAGAACTTTTCTCTTCTCATACAATTTCAAAATGGGCTTCATCAAAATTATGAAGAACATTTCTCATCTCATACAATTTCAAAATCGGTTTCATCGACCTTATGAAGAACTTTTCTCTTCTCATACAAAATCAAAATCGGCTTCATCGACCTTATGAAGAACTTTTCTCTTCTCATACAATTTCAAAATCGGCTTCATCGAAATTATGAAGAACATTATTCTTCTCATACAATTTCAAAAAGGGCTTCATCAAAATTATGAAGAACTTTTCTCATCTCATACAATTTCAAAATCGGCTTCATCAAAATTATGAAGAACATTTTTCTTCTCATTCAATTTCAAAATCGGATTCATCAAAATTATGAAGAACATTTCTCTTCTCATTCAATTTCAAAATCGGCTTCATCGAACTTATGAAGAACATTTCTCTTCTCATTCAATTTCAAAATCGGCTTCATCGGCCTTATGAAGAACATTTCTCTTCTCATTCAATTTCAAAATCGGCTTCATCGACCTTATGAAGAACATTTCTTTTCTCATTCAATTTCAAAATGGGCTTCATCGAAATTATGAAGACCTTTTCTCTTCAAATACAAATTCAAAATCGGCTTCATCAAAATTATGAAGACCTTTTCTATTCAAATATATATCAAAATGTTCTTCATCAACTTCTAGCATTGGCAAAATCAGGTTCATTAGCAAGATGAAGGCGATTTCTCAACTCCGTCATTGGAAGCATCGGATTCTTCGGGAGGGATGAAGATGATTTCTTTCCTCAATACATGTAAATAACGCGGTGGATGAATACAATTTCTGCAGCTAATATGGATTTGTTCTAGATTACTCTTTGGGAGCGACTCCAACCCAAGAATCCGACAAGCCAACCTCGAGGTACCTATCCTCCATGTTGCTGTGGCCCTCTTTGGGGAGAGGATAGCCTCTACAAATCAGTCAAAACATGCTTCATCATCCCTATGTTTATCACATTCTAATAATCTATCATCGCTTTAACCGATATGCCCGTCTCTCAGCGTATTCTGAGCAAGGGATGCATACTTTTATCGTTTTCCCTTTATCATTGAGATAATGACGTAGTTGACTCTGTTTTCGATTACAGATCGTACACTTTTTTCGAAACATATTCAATAATGACATTGCCACACCCCTTTGCAACTTTATTTCCCGCTTTCTTTTATTAAAGCAAAAAAACAGAGAGTTTCCTCACTGTTTTTATCAACTTACTTCAATTTAAAGTAATATTCATGTGAACCCATTATCGACATCCAGTTACTTAGATAGACCATTTCAGCTGGTTCGCTACCTTTTGGAATCGGTATGATAATAGTCCCTTCATTTTTACCACCTGGACGGACCGATGCTTCATTATATGTCATACCTTGAAGGTTTTGTTCAATATAATTATTTTCTTCTATTTCTACACCATTCTCATTATAAAATTTGAATGAATAATTTGCTACTACCGTTTCTAAAGCTTCTATTTCTCCTATATTTTCAATAGCTACATCGAATTGAGCGTAATCGTATTTGTCATTGTCTTCTTGAACAGTTGACTTCCCTTGTACAATCTCAAAGTTACTAACTGTCATTTTTAATTCAGTTGCTTTCTCTGGATTAATGCTTGTTATCACATTAAATGGTTTATCAATAGTGACTTCTTTCGATTCCTTTTGTACTCCCGTTTCTTCTGTCGTTACCTCTTTAGTTGTTGTATCAGCTTTCTTAGTTGTTCCTTCTTCATTTGAAGAACATGCAGCTAAAAATGCGAGTAATAAAATGGCTAACACACTTAACTTTTTCACGTTTATCTCTCCTTGTTGTAATGGTATGTATTTCTCTCAATAACTCACATCATTAATATCGACAAAATCAATAAGAGTTTTAATGTTTTAACGGATAAAAGTAGATTTTCTTCCTCCCCCTCTTTAGCCTCTTGGTTTGCTAGAGTCTAATAGACTTAAAGCATATCCATAACAGGAATTCCTATCTGCATGCGATTTGTATTAATTACGTAATCTACAAACTTATTAATGACAAAAAGAGGAAATTGTTGATTCATGTTGAAATATCAATATACAACACTATAAAAAGAGGTTGATTGTTAATGGAGATAAAAATCGTTGAAAGAGGGCCAGTCCGTATTATTGGTATGAAGATAGATACTTTATTAAAGGATACGAGAGAACAACACTTAATTCCTAAACTTCAGCAGGCATTTCATAAAAAAGTAAGTACGATTGAGGGTGTCATTGGTCTTCCGACAACTTATGGAATTTTTATCGATCCACCTAATTACAATCCCGATACTGACTTATTTACATGGATAGCTGGAGTAGAAGCAACTGCTGAAGTTGAGGTTCCTTTCGATATGATTTCCTATGTAATTCCACAAGGAAGCTATGCTGTTCTTTCGTACGAAGGTGACATTGACAATGCAGGTAGTGCCTATGATAAGTTATTTGAATGGATTCAAGACTCTGCCTACGAACAAGCAGGTACATTTGGTTTTGAATTGTATTCAGAAAAACACGATGTGTTAGAACGAAAGAGTGCAAGCTTTTTATTACACTTTCCTGTAAAGTTATCCGAATAATGAAAGGTAAATCTGACGTATATTGGAATGATAATGAATCATCCTTTCAAAAGAGGTGAACGGAATGCCTAACCGAATTGTTCGAAGTAATTAGTTCCCGGGCTGGAAAAAACGCGTACCAGCTATCAAGGGGGAAGTCTGCCCTTTTTTGGAACAATTGTACTTGAACAATGAGTAGGACTAATGTTTAATCGAAAGGTGATATTAATGGCTAAATTAAACGAAAAAGAGTTTTATGAAAAGGTTGGCAAAACAAACGGCTGGGATTTTAGCAAGCTGCAAGTGACAGTAGAAGGCATGCGATGGGATTTTCATGATGAGGTAAAGAAAATGAGCAAATCAACAGACGTGTTGCTTGATGTTGGTACTGGCGGGGGAGAAAGTTTACTACAACTAGCATCTTCATTTCAATTCTTAGTTGGGATTGATTTATCGGCTACGATGATTGAAACGGCTCAGAAAAATGTGAAAGACTCTCAAATATCAAATGTTCGATTTACGCAAATGTCGTCAGACCACTTGTTATTTCCTGAAGAGTTTTTTGATATTGTGACGTGTCGTCATGCACCTTTTTGTTCAAAAGAGATTGCTAGAGTATTAAAAAGCGGTGGATCTTTTCTAACTCAACAAGTCGGTGAAATGGATAAGCTTAATTTAAAGCAGGCATTTAAGCGAGGTCATACAATGCATAAAGATGGTGCATTATGCTCTATGTATGTAAAAGAATTGTACGATGCAGGTTTTTCTGAGATTCAGACATTTGAATATGATGCAACTGACTATTACCATCGTCCTGAAGACCTCATTTTCTTACTTAAGCATACACCAACAATTCCCCAATTTGGTGAGAAGCAAGATGATTTCGAAATCTTAGAAAAGTTTATACGAGAAAACACAACGTCTAAAGGTATACGTACAAATTCTAAACGATTTCTCATTGTTGCAAAAAAGTAAATGGTAGATAAGTAGGTCGCTCCAAGTTCTAGAACATATTCTTATATATATTAGGGGGTGACACATAAGTAGTCACCTCTTCTATTCCAATCAAAGGTGTTGATAACTTTGAATAAAGTACTGTCGTTTTTTAAAGAAATCGTTTTGGATATGACATCGATGACTAAAGGCTTTTTTTACGGGTTCTTTATCGTCGGTTTATTTGTAGTCATTTGCAGTTTGATTATCACTGGATTAATATTTATGAAAAATTTATTCCTCTAACCATTATTAAGGTAGGCGTAGATTATGACAACGATACAAAAGCTATTCGAAATTTTATTATATTTTTACTGCTTAGGGTATGTTTTTGTGTATATTGGCTTCTTTTTAATTATTCAAGTTACACATTTAGATTTTAATCTAGTTAGCACTCTAGCAATTATCCTTCCCTTTCTTATATTACTAGTATTTGTATCCGGTTTCTGGAATGCTACTTACCACGATGTAAAAAAAGAGTTTTGGATGAAGCAAAGGTTACTATTCATAACGATTCTTGGTAGTCTCCCTCTCATAATCTGTTCGATATTTCTAGCAATTAATGAATATCAATCTATTTTCCAACGCGAAAGATGGGTAAACAATGAATCAGATAGGGTTTATATGGTTGATGACTTGTTGTCGGAAGTAGAATTAACCGGGAAAACAAGAGAAGAAGTGATTACGCTACTAGGAGCTCCTACTGAAACTGAATACTTTCAAACAGATAGTAATATCGTATATTATCTAGGTACTGAAAGAGGGATTATTCCAATAGATAGTGAATGGCTCGTCATAGACTTTGATCATAACGATGTTGTGAAAGGATATACGGTACAAACAGATTAACTAAGATGATATTGCGTATTCATTAGGTTACAATTAGAAATGTTTAGACAAGTGCTGCATTATGTTTAAAATTTACGTTGTTAAGTCGGCTGTAATCCTGCAGAACTAAAGGTTGGAGAAGCTTGAAGCCAAGCTTCTTTTTGTTTCCTGGTTCTTTTTATATAAAATGTCTTACCATTTATTCACGATCTAGCTTTCTTTTCAAATTAATCATTTCCTCTGCTAATTTCTCAATCCGCATTTTTACATTTGTATTGATTATTTCATTGTCATCATCAAATTGGTCATTTTGGATGAACACGTTTCCTGTGGGGACAGTCCCCTTTAAATAGGTGAGGATTGGTCTTAATTGATATTCTGGTACGAGGAAGTGTTTGTCGGTTCCAGCTGTTGTTATCATCCCTGTTACTTTTCCTTTAAAGGCGTCTACCGGAAAGTGGTCTAGTACGTTTTTTAATGCACCTGTTATTGAAGCTTGATAAATAGGCGTTCCGAATAGAAGTATATCAGCTGCTGCTATTTTATTGACAACATTCACCGTATCGTGATTATAGTACGTTAAAGGTGTACCCCTTACAAATTCCACGTCATATTCTTTTAAATCAATGAGTTCAACTTGAATATCAGCAGAATACTTTCTTGCAGCGGTCAATACATCATGTACTGCTTTTGATGTTTTCGTACCAACGAGTGAGCCCGAGATACCGACTAGTTTCATGATACTCTCCTCCATCAAATTAACATATCCCAAATAGCTTACCCTCTCGTTGAGCATTTATTATCAGCATATCTCCCATAAAAAAAGAGTCAGACCGCTCTAACACTTGTTATAGATAAAAGTTGCTGGTTATCTATAACAAGTGTTATTTGTGGGGTCTGACCCTGATATTATACAGCTGGCGGGCCGAATTTTCCGTTATGGAAATCTCGAAATGCTTGTCTAATTTCATCCATTGTGTTCATTACAAACGGACCGTATGGAACAATCTCTTCCTTGATTGGCGTTCCTGAGTAAATTAATACTTTTGACCGTCTATGATTTGATTTCAAGACAAGCTCACTGCCGCGTTTTGTGTCGCCACCTTCATTATAGGTTAATGTTGCGACACCATGCTTTTTTAAATTAACCTTTTCAACACCAATATCTAAGTCACCAGATAATACATAGATGAAAGCATTGTGTGTTTCTGGGATGTTATGAATAAATGTCGCACCTTCAGTCAGTGTAATTTCTGATAATGTGATGGGGACTACAGAATCCATTGGACCTTTTACACCTGCAACCTCACCAGAGAATACCCGAACGAATCCTCCATCAAAACGAACGACAGGTGCATCCTCTTGATAAATGTTTTGATATGTTGTTTCCGTGTTTTTCTGACTTTTCGGTAGATTTAGCCAAAGCTGCAATGTATGTGCAATATCATTTTCAACAGCTTCTTCAGCATGTCTTGCCGCCCACCCTGCATTCATGTACTGAACATCTCCAGGTTCGAGAATATCTCTGCCTCCAGCGTTATCGATATGCTCAAGCCTTCCATCGATGACATATGTTACTGTTTGAAAGCCTCTATGTGGATGGTCAGAAAATGTACCTCTTTTAAACCAATCCTCTGCCATTAATACGAATGGATCGAATTCCTTCCAGCGTTCGACTGGCAGTACCCAGCCTTTTTGTATGGAAGGAAAACCAACCTCTTCATATTGTACATACCAATGATCCTTTACATTTCTCTGAAAGGCGAAATGTTCGTTAGTCATGCTATCACCTGTTCCTAACTTTGTATATCTTATAATGAATATTCAGCTAACTCTGCTTCAATATGAGCTCTAATTAATACTAAGCATTCTTCAGCAGTCTTTGCAAAAATCCGTTTTCCGTTTACAATCGCATATGGTCGCTTCGCACACATCCCACAAAAGGAAAGGCAGCTGCTTTCTATTACGGCAACCTCCGGATATTCAGCTTCAAGAATACCTTCAATGTCTAGTTCATTAATTAAACTGCCATCACAAATTTCCACAACGACGATCCCCATCTACCTTTCCCCTCCTTACTATATTAAATATGGTGGAAAAACCAACCATGCCTGCTTCTATATAAAGTTATTTTACTTAATTGGTATAAAAGAATATCATGATTACACCATATTATTATTGTGATTGCAAACGATTGAGCCTTTCCTGTTTCTAACAATTACATTTTGTTTTTTTGCAAACGAATACAAAAGTTAGTTTATTGGGTATACAAAGTAACTGAAATCCGTTATACTAAAGATGAGCAAAACTATAACTTTAAATGAGGAGATATTATGGGACAAAATACAAAACCTAATAAACCGTTAGTTACACATATCTACACAGCAGATCCTTCTGCACATGTATTTGATGGAAAACTATATATATATCCTTCACATGACCTTGACCATGATGAACCTTCAAATGATAATGGTGACCAATATAAAATGGAGGACTACCATGTACTTTCAATGGATGATATGAACTCTCCAGTTGTTGACCATGGTGAAGTGCTTCATTTAAAAGATGTTCCTTGGGCTAGCAGACAAGCTTGGGCACCAGATGCAGCTTATAAAAATGATAAATATTACTTATACTTCCCTGCAAGAGATAAGGACGGGATTTTCAGAATTGGTGTTGCAACAGGAGATAACCCAGCAGGTCCATTTAAAGCAGAGGAAAACTACATCCCAGGAAGCTTCAGTATTGACCCTGCTGTATTAGTTGATGATGACGAAAAAGCATATATTTACTTTGGCGGTCTTTGGGGCGGTCAGTTAGAAAAATGGCAAACTGGATCGTTTGTGGACGATGCTGAAGGTCCAGCACCAGATGCACCTGCATTAGGACCAATCGTTGCTGAATTAACTGATGATATGTTAACATTCAAATCTGAACCAAAAGAAATTTCAATTGTTGACGAGGATGGTAATCCAATTGTTGCTGGTGATGAAGACCGTAGATTTTTCGAAGGTCCATGGGTTCACAAATACAATGGCCTTTATTACTTATCATATTCAACAGGAACAACACACAAAATCGTTTATGCAGTAAGTGAAAACCCACAAGGACCATTCGTGTTCAAAGGAACGATCCTTACTCCTGTAATCGGCTGGACAACACATCACTCTATCGTTGAATTCCAAGATAAATGGTATTTATTCTATCATGATTGTGAATTCTCAGACGGAGTTAACCATAAACGTTCAGTTAAGTTCACTGAATTAACGTATAATGAGGACGGAACAATCCAAACAATTGACCCGTATCCGGAAGAAAAGTAAGAACAAAAGTGCTGACACTCAGTTTAATGAGGTCAGCACTTTTTTTATCCCTTAAAATCAATCGTATTCCCTAGCACAGGATGCGGAGCTTGAGATGTTTGTAGCATTTCTACCATTTGCTGTCCTTTTAGCTCAGCTGTATCTAACGTTTTTTTCGTCATTGCTAAGCTGACCTTTTGCAGTAATGCTGCTTGTGACTTATCTAATGAGTGATAATTCCAATCATGATACCCCCTTGTTCTTCATATCGACATCATAGGGAAAATATGAAGACAACCTGACAATATAAAAAAGATGGTGAAGTTAAGAGGTTAACTCCTCCTCTTAATCACCATCTTTCTTTATTTATTCGTGAAAATTCGTACCATCAGTTGTCGCTTTAATAATACCAGCGCGGATAACGAAGTCACCAAAGTGTTCGCCATCTTCACGTTCTTTTGCATAGCGAGCAAGCAGAACACGTAGTTCTTTTAAAATTTCTTCTTCGCCAATATTTTCGCGATACATTTTATTTAAACGACTACCGTCAAAGGCAGCTCCTAAATACATGTTGTATTTGCCAACCGCTTTACCGATGAAGGCAATTTCACCTAATGCAGGTCGAGCACAGCCGTTCGGACAACCTGTCATTCGGATCGTAATTTCTTCATTACGTAAGCCGTTTTCATCAATAATCGTGTCAATTTTTTCTATTAATGTTGGTAAATAGCGTTCAGCCTCAGCCATTGCTAATCCACATGTTGGTAACGCAACACACGCCATTGAACTGCGGCGAAGTGCTGAATAATGTGCACCATCTGTTAATTGATATTCTTCAATTAGCTCAGTAATTTTTTTCTTCTTCTGTGCAGATACATTTGCAATGATTAAGTTTTGGTTCGCTGTTAGGCGGATATCCCCTTTATGAATTTTCGCAATTTCACGAATACCCGTTTTTAGTTTGTAACCGTCAAAGTCAGCGATACGACCACCTTGAACAAATAATGTGAAGTGCCATTTTCCATTTAAGCCTTTTTCCCAGCCATAACGGTCGCCATTGCTATCGAATTGGTATGGCTTTGCTTCGTCAAGCTTCCAGCCGAGACGGTTTTCAAGCTCTTCTTTTACTGTTTCAAGACCAAGTCTGTCAACTGTATATTTAAAACGGGCATTTTTACGTACAGAACGGTTTCCGTAATCGCGTTGAATTGTAATAACCTTTTCTGCTACATCGTAGATTTGGTCTGGTTTTACAAAACCGATTACTTTCGCAAGCTGTGGGTATGTTGCTGTGTCACCATGACTCATTCCCATACCGCCACCAATCGCAACGTTAAATCCGATGAGCTTCTCATCTTCGACAACTGCAATTAAGCCTAGGTCTTGTGAGAAAACATCAATATCATTAGATGGTGGAACAGCAATCCCAATTTTAAATTTACGTGGTAAATAGAGCGGACCATACATTGGTTCGACATCCACGTCAGGTGTACTTGCTACCTTTTCTTCATCAAGCCAAAGCTCGTGGTAAGCTCTCGTGCGTGGTAGTAAGTCATTACTTAATTTTTTCGCCCATTCGTACACTTCTAAATGGACATCAGATTTGTAAGGATTTGGGTTACACATCACGTTTCTGTTTACATCACCACATGCGGCAATTGTATCTAATAATGATGCGTGAATGGCTTGAATCGTTTTCTTCATATTCCATTTTAAAATACCGTGCATTTGGAATGTTTGACGAGTTGTAAGCTTTAATGTGCCATTACCGTATTTATCAGCAAGCTCATCCATGACGAGCCATTGGTCTGGTGTTGCAACGCCACCTGGCATTCTGACACGAAGCATGAATTGATATGCTGGTTCTAGCTTTTGTTTTTGACGTTCATTACGAAGGTCACGGTCATCTTGCAAATAGCTCCCGTGGAATTTCATTAAACGATTATCGTCATCTGAAATTCCTGCGCTTAGAGGCTCAAGCATTGATTCTTTTAGTGTTCCACGCAAAAAGTCACTTTCTTCTTTAATGCGCTCAACATCACTTGGTTTACCTTCTGGCGCTTTTAAAATCTGATTCCCCATGTTCAAGTAAACTCCTTTCAAGTTAAAAATTAATATACGTCACGTTGGTAACGTTTTTGTTGCTGCATGTTCGCTAAATATTCTTCTGCTTGTTCACGAGACATGTTTCCTTCTTTTTCTATAATATCTAGTAATGTATTGTGTACATCATGTGCCATGTTTTTCTCGTCTCCGCAAATATACACGACAGCACCTTCTTGTAACCACTCATACAAGTCTTTACTATGTTGCTGCATACGATGTTGGACATACACTTTTTCTTCTGTATCACGAGAGAAGGCAACATCCATTCTTGTTAACACACCATCTTTAACCCATCTTTGCCATTCTGTTTGATACAAGAAATCTGTGACAAAATGCTGGTCTCCAAAGAACATCCATGATTTTCCTTCAGCACCAACCTCTTCACGTTCTTGCATAAATGAACGGAATGGAGCTACACCTGTACCTGGTCCAACCATAATAATTGGTGTATCAGGATTTTCAGGGAGCTTAAAGTTTTGGTTGTTTTGGATATAAACTGGGATTGTATCACCAGGCTGTAATCGTTCTGCAGCTTGAATTGAACATACACCTTTTCGCTCACGACCGTTCGCTTCATAGCGTACAGCGCCAATTGTTAAATGTACTTCATCAGGATTTGCTGTTAAGCTGCTAGAAATTGAATATAAACGTGATGGCATTTTACGTAGCACAGAAATAAGTGCTTGTGGTTCAATCTCCCACGGACCGAAATCACGGATTAAATCTAGCAAATCACGGCCATCGATATATGCTTTAATTTTCTCATCATCACTAGCAAGCTCTTGCAATTCTTTATTAGAAGAAAGCTCTGCAACTTGTTTTATTAATGGTTTTGTTATAACCGTAATTTCAAAATAAGTGCTTAATGCTTCTTTTAAGGTTAGAACCTCACCTTTTTTATTAATCGTTACTGTTTCATCTTGATTCCACTTTAATTCACTCAAGATTTCTTCAACGAGAGATGGGTCATTTTCTGGATAGATTCCTAGACTATCACCAGGTTCGTATGTCAACCCTGAGCCTTCAAGTGAAATTTCAAGATGACGTGTTTCTTTATTTGAACCTTTACCATTTAAATTAATATTTTCTAATACTTCTGCTTTAAATGGGTTCGTACGTGAATAAGCAGATGCTTCTGCTTGAGGTGCAGCTGTAGTCGCTTGTGCTTCAGCAACTCCGCCTCCCTGTGCTTCACTCAAGCCATTTAGCACACCTTCTAGCCATTCTGCTGCTGGTTCATCAAAATCTAAATCACAGTCAACACGGTCAGTTAGACGTGTTCCACCTAACTCTTCTAGGCGCTTATCGAAGTCTTGACCAGTCTTGCAGAAAAACTCATATGAGCTATCCCCAAGTGATAAGACCGCATAGCGCAAGTCTTCAAGCTTCGGTGCACGTCTGCCATGTAAAAATTCATGGAAGGAAAGTGCGTTATCTGGAGGATCTCCCTCACCATGTGTGCTCACAATAATAAGGAGATTTTTAACCTTTTTCAAATTATTTGGTTTAAAATCACTCATCGCAGATACAGTTACTTGAAAGCCTTTTTCTTCAAGTGTTTTTCCTGCGTTTGTTGCTAAGTTTTGCGCATTACCAGTTTGTGATCCAAAAAGGATTGTAACTTCTTTTGATACTGGTTGTGCAGGAGTTTGTACGGGATGAGCAGGACTTGCGTCAACACTTCCAACTGCGGTAACTGTACTTGTTGCAGCTAAATATCCGCTGAGCCATACTTTTTGCTGTTCTGTCAAGGTTGGCAGAAGACGATTAAGGAGTTCTACCTGCTCCTGATTAAAAGGACTGTTTACTACCTGAAGTTGCAACGATATCCACCTCACAAAGGAATTTAACTATGTAGGTCATTTTATTGACGAATCCATCAAATTTCGCCATCTCATAGTCGTGAAAATTAGTTAGTTTTATCGTACTATATTATTCCTATAAGTCAAGTAGGTTTTAGTCAATTAAACCATTAACTTATTTATATCCGAAAAAATTGATACTGCTATGAATCTCGTTATCTATAATGGTGTTGTCTACACATTTGATAAACTTTTTGTTATTATCAAATTTTTTAATTATTGCACAAATTGTATCACCTTCACCATTGTTTGTCTCGTCTTTTCGTCTCATATTAGGGGAATTTACCGAATAATGTCGGATTATGTTCATCTAGAGGTTTTTAACAGTTTTTTTTGCTTCACACTAACCGTTATATAGCCAATTGATGCCAGTGCCAACAGTACAAAAGAACCGTAATAGGACAATTGATGTTTTATGTAATCTCCGATAAATAATGAGAGTAAACCAACGATTCCCAAAACAAAGAAATGTCGTTTATTATTTTCAAGTACAGTAAAATGATAATTTCTCTGTTCTGCCTTTTCTTTTAATTCGATGTAACGTTGCGGTGCATTGATTAACGTATGAAACTGTCTAAAAACTTGCGCGAATGGTTGATGACTGAGCCATTTTAAGACGAGCTTCCACTTACTTAAGTCTTTTTTATTGACCCAATCGATTAGTTCAGGCTTTGCAACGTTCTGTAGTTCTTCATCTTCAATAATCGTTAACAGTATTCCTTCAATCGTAATGTATGCTCTACCTAAAAAGATAAACCGAGTTGGCACTTGTATAGGTAACGTTTGGACCATTGCATTCATTTCTTTTTTAACAGCGAGTAAGTCCATTTCTTTTAATTGTTGAAAATCAAAATTCACAAATTCCATCAGCATCTTTTCAATTGGCTTTGGATCTGAACCAGGGATTAAGAAACCTAGTTCATTTAATATATTTACCGCTTCTGGGTAATGTTTAAAGAAGATTGCTTCAATTAAACGTTGAAAATTCACCGCATCGCTTTTCGTAATTTCACTAACCATACCGAAATCTAACAAGATGATTTTACCGCTTGTTGTTACTAAAACATTTCCTGAGTGTGGGTCTGCATGGAATAACCCCGCTTCAAGCCACTGTGGTAAAAACAATCTAATCATTTTCTTTGCAAGCTCATTTTGGTCAATCTCATTTTCCTGAAGAAATGCAATATCTGTTATTTTCGCTCCATCAACCCATTCCATCACTAAAATTTTTGATGTACATAATGAGGGAAAAACATTCGGCACGATATAGTTTTCATTATCCTCAAACCGCTCTTTAAAATTAAGGCTCGATGCCAATTCTTGTTTAAAATCAAGCTCTCTCTCAATAACATGCTTCATTTCCTTATACAACATATTAAAGTTTATAAAGCCTTTTGGAATCGGTGCAAAAGTCTTAGCAAACCAAAATAATATAGATAAAATTCTAAAATCAGTGCGCACTATCGCCTGAATTGTAGGACGCTGCACTTTAATTGCAACTGTAGTCCCATCTAATAATACAGCTTTATACACTTCACCAATGGATGCTGAAGCAACCGCATCCCTATCGATAGTAGCTAAATTTTCATCAATTGATGCATTCCATTCTGTTTCAAGTACTGTCTTAATTTCACTCCATGAAGATGGTGGTACTTTATCTACTAATTGGTCAAGCTGCTTAACAAATCCTTTTGGCAGTAAATCGGAACGGATACTTAGCAATTGACCCACTTTAATTAATAAACCCTCTAAGTCAAATAAAGTTTGCCGAAATTGTTGACCAATTCTTTCCCATAGAGCTTGCTTTTCTGCTTCGGACTTCTTTAATAGTTTGTACCAATAAACACGAAAGAGAATTGAAATACCTAATGAAAGCACACGCCACATCCGATATATTTTTATTTCTGCTTTTCTTTTCATGGTAACCTGCTCCTTTATCTATAAGGTAAGTTAATTCTTACAATCTATATCCTCAAGTAATTTCTTATTATACTTTTCTCCCCAATCCTTCATTGCTAGAATAATCGGTTCTAATGTTCTGCCAAATTCGGTCAAGGAGTATTCTACTTTTGGTGGAGTTTCAGGGAATACCTCTCTATGGATGACACCGTCATTTTCCAATTCTCTTAATTGCAATGTTAAAATCCGCTGTGTGATCCCAGGAATTAATGCCCTCAACTGATTAAAACGCTTCGTATCCTCAATAAGGTGAAATAAGATAACACCTTTCCATTTTCCACCTATAACATCAAGCGTAGCTTCGACTGGACATCCTTCAGGACAACCATATCCACTCTTTCTATTTCTCATCTTGGTCACTCCTATTCAATTTTTATATAATCATTTTAGAAAAGGCTAATATGATTATAAACATCCTAATCTTACCATATAAGTTAAACAAATTTGGTGAATATGGAATCTATTCCCTCATTTATTATGGTCATAGAAAAATACGAAACTCTATAACTAACATTTATGTAACTAACTTACTTAATTGTGCCTACTTACAATTCATCACCTTCCTTACTATAATGAACACATAATGAATTTATGAGGAGGAATATGAATGAAAGCAATAGGATTATACAAATATTTACCGATTGAACATATGGACAGTCTTGTTGAGGAATCGATAGAAAAACCAATTCCTAGCAACCGTGACTTACTTGTAAAAGTTCATGCCATTTCGATAAATCCTGTAGATGTAAAAGTCCGTTCTCCTAAAGAAAAGACCGAGAATACCCTTAAAATTCTTGGTTGGGATGCATGTGGAGTAGTTGAAGCGGTTGGTCCGGATTGCTCAATATTTAAAATAGGGGATAAAGTGTATTATGCTGGTAGCATTACTAGGCAAGGAAGTTATAGTGAATATCAGGTAGTTGATGAACGGATTGTCGGCAAGAAACCATTGACATTAACTGATGCAGAAGCAGCCGCCTTACCTCTAACTGCCATTACAGCTTGGGAAGGTCTATTTGAGCGACTCAATATCCCTCTACATCATCCAGAAGAAAATCGAAACAAATCGATTCTAATTATTGGTGGGGCAGGTGGAGTTGGTTCAGCTGCTATTCAATTAGCCAAACTCGTAGGTCTAACCGTTATCTCCACTGCATCTAGAGAAGAAAGTAAGAAATGGGTTGAAGAGTTAGGCTCAGATTACGTAATTAACCACTACAAACCTTTCAAAGAACAGTTAGCAAGTATTGGTTTTGAGGATGTAGACTATATTTTCTGCCTAAATAATACGGACCAACATTGGCAAAGTATGGGGGAAGTAATTGTTCCTCAAGGTAAAATTTGTTCTATTGTTGAAAATAGTGAACCACTTGACTTAAATGTATTAAAAAGTAAAAGTGTCACATTTGTTTGGGAATTCATGTTTACTCGTTCTATGTACGAAACTACTGATATGATTAAACAACATGAACTATTAACT
Organism: Metabacillus malikii; assembly: GCF_030813355.1. Taxonomy (GTDB): domain Bacteria; phylum Bacillota; class Bacilli; order Bacillales; family Bacillaceae; genus Metabacillus; species Metabacillus malikii. The sequence continues at coordinate 65,325 of NZ_JAUSUD010000017.1, read as the reverse complement.
TCATTAAGCCAACTAATTGATGCAGGAAAATTTCGGACGACGTTAAAAGAAATCATTTCTCCTATTAATGCCGAGAACCTTCGAATAGCCCATCAAAAGGTGGAAACAGGGCAAACAATCGGAAAAATTGTATTGGAAGGATTCTAACTTTTTCAAGTTATATATGTAATTCATTGACTAGCTTCATGAATTAAGTGAGAAAATAGTCGATGTATAAAAGATAGAAAGGATAAGAATAATGCCAACATTATTAGATGCATTTGAATTAAAAGATTTAAAACTGAAAAATCGAATTGTGATGCCGCCAATGTGTCAATATTCTGTAACGAATAAAGATGGCAAACCGAACGATTGGCATTTCACCCATTATACGAGCCGTGCCATCGGCGGTGTTGGGCTAATTATTATGGAGATGACAGATGTAGAGCCTGACGGTAGAATTTCAGATTTTGATTTAGGTTTATGGTCTGACGAGCAAATTCCAGCGTTTGAAAAGGTAATAAAAGGATGCCAAGCATACGGAGCAAAAGTCGGCATTCAAATTGCGCATGCCGGCCGTAAAGCTGAAGATGCACCAAAACCTGTATCATCTACAAATCAACGATTTTCAGATGCGTACAAAGAGCCTCATCAATTATCAACCGATGAAGTGAAAGAAATCGTTAAAAAATTTGAGGACTCATTTACGAGAGCCATTAAAGCTGGTGTTGATACGATCGAAATCCATGCAGCACATGGTTATTTAATCCACCAATTCCAATCTCCATTAACGAATAAGCGAGACGATCAATACGGTCAAGATTTGTCGCTGTTCGGTGTTGAAATCATCCAAGCAGCTCGACGTGTCATGCCTGAATCTATGCCATTGATTATGAGAATTTCTGCGGTTGAGTATGCTGAAAATGGGTATGACCTTGACTATTCAATAGACTTAGCCCAGCGATATATAGAGGCTGGTGTAGATATGTTCCACGTCTCATCAGGTGGAGAGAGTGAATCAGGACCTAGCCATTCAGGACCTGGTTATCAATTAGACTTTGCAAAGGAACTAAAAGCAGCTCTTCAAGTGCCAACAATTGCTGTTGGTCGATTGGAGGACCCTAAGCTGTGTGATGAAGCAATCCGTGAAAAAAAAGCAGATTTAGTTGCTGTAGGCAGAGGCATGCTCCGCAACCCATATTGGGCAAATGAAGCCTCTCTTGCATTGGGTGGTAAGCCATTAACACCAAGACCTCTTGCTGCGGGGTATAGTATTTAATACACAAAAGAGGGGTCTGACCCTTCTTTTATAAGTTATTAACTTATACCTTTTTAATAAGATCGCACTTTTGTTTTTTGGAGGGGTCAGACCCCCTTGGAACAATGTACAAGGAGTGCTAAATATGCCCCCACATTTTTTCTTTTTCTATTCAACCCACTGCACAATATCATCAAACGCGCGTCTGATTTTCGGACGTGGTTCTTTGTCGCGATATCCGAAGGCTGCCATAACTGAGATTGCTAAGTGGCCGTCTTCTAATAAGCCTTCTTCGTCTAAGATTTGTTGGACTTTATCAAAATGGAAGCCTTCGATTGGACATGAATCAATACCGATTTGTGCTGCAGCAGTCATCATGTTTGCTAATGCGATATATGTTTGCTTACCAGCCCAATCAAGCATTGTCCGTTCATTATCTAGCAGATGTAAATCTTCCTCTTGAAAGCTTTTATAACGGACCAACATTTTCTCGAAGATTTCAGGTGGAAACTTTTTCTCTTCTAACATTAAATGTTTTACATAATCTGAATCGTATTTCGTATCTTTAATTGTTCTAGCTAAGATGAGCACAAAGTGACTTGCTGTTGGAAGCTGACCTTGTGCCCCCCATGAAACTTCTCTTAATTTTTCACGTAATTCTTTATTTTGCACGACGACAAATTTCCAAGGCTCATAGCCGACAGAGCTTGGTGAAAGGCGCCCTGCTTCAAGAATAAACCGAAAATCTTCATCTGAAATTTTCTTTGTTGGGTCAAACTTTTTCGTCGCATGTCTAAACTGTAGTGCTTCTAATATTTCTTGCTTTTTTTGTTCAATCTTAGTCATCATTGCAACTCCTTTTAGATATGGTCATCGATTATGTAACTTTAACTTTTTAGCGTTACATTTTATATTGTGCTACTAGTAAAAGTTTTTGTAAATTTATACGCTTTTATTAGAGCAAAAAAAGAGTGAGCATCATTTGCTCACTCTTTCCCCTAACGACGATGCTGGACGAGGTCAATCGTACCTAAGACGACATGGGCTAAACCGAAGCCGAATAGTGTGTTGGCCATCATTTTATTTGAACCGCGTTTTTGCTTTAATGCATAGCCGGTTGCTGTTACCGCTGTACCTAATGCAGTTGGAATCATGCCTTCACGAATATTCATCGTCCCATTCCTCCACATCAATGTTAGTTGTGTTATAAAACACATCTACTATCATGTCCTCTTTTGCAGCTTTTATGAGAAGGTACGTCCTGGATATGTTTTGTAAAGGATATAAAGCAACACAACCATGACGATATCTAAACGAGCATTAAAAGCAAAGACAAATATTCCTTCATGTAACAATGGTATTTTCGTCAAAACTATCGATATAACCATTATTGCTAATAGAACGGCTACAGCTTTTTTTACGTATTTATGCAATAAGATTAGTGCTGCACAAATAAGTTCAATAATTGCGAGGATATACATTGAGTTAAGTGGATAGGGTATTCCTATTTGACTAAACATGCTACTCATGTCTGGACCAAACAATTTCATTAATCCTGATGCAATAAATACGTAAGCGACTACATAACGGATAAGCGAGATTGTTGATAGTTGTTTTTTCATAGCAAGTCCCCCTTTGAAACAATTGTATGCTCCTTCTAAAGGGATCATCACTACATTTATTTGTAAACAATTCCCATTAACTTTTCTACTGTTGGGATATCTGCCGGTGCCCACTGTAATGTGTTTAGTTCATGAGGGAATAGCCATTTCATCGCAGTATGTTCTGTTAAAGTCGGTTTACCCTCGGTGAGCTTACATTTAAATGTTTTTAGGTTAACAATGCCAAAATCATACTCGTAAACCGTTTCATCAAGTAGTTTCTCAATCTCAATTTCACATTCCATTTCTTCGATTATTTCACGATGTAATGCTTGTTGTGGTGATTCACCCTCTTCTATCTTCCCGCCAGGAAACTCCCAAAATGATGAGAGAACCTTTGTATTTCCTCTTTGGGCACATAAAATTTTCCCATCCTTCATAATCACAGCACCGACAACATTAATTAACTTTTTCATGATTCCTCCAACCTACGACAGGTCCATTCCATTTAACAATTCTTTTAAGTTTTGCAATTCTTCCTTTGTAAGTGTAACTCCCTTTCCCATTTTTTCATTTGACTGGTCCCAATCACGCAAATCATATTTAGCTTCACGGTCATTCCAGCTTATTAAATTTAATTCTTTTTTCCAACCTTTTGCTCCTTCAGATACTGTTCCTAGCTTTTCTACGATTTCATACTTAATATTAGCCATTTTTCATCATCTCCTCTTTCATATTTTCTTGGTTATTGTCGAAACGATATGTTCCATGTCATTATTTTACGATGAAAAGGTGTTCAGATCTAATCGATTCCCGTTCATAATTAAAAATAGGAAAATTAGACGAAGGGGTTTTATGTCATGACATTAACAAATGAAGACAGAGATTATATTGAGTACATAACAAAATGGCACTTAAATAAACTACCAGACGGTTTAGCGATTGAGGGAAAAAACCACCTTGACGATTTAAGTGTCGAAAAACTAGTGAGTTTATATCATGGAACAGAACAACTAATTTCCGAATTAACCATCGACATTAAAGAAAATCAAAACTATGAACTTTTATTTAAAGCAATTGATTATTTATCAACAAAGTCACTATTAGAATCAACAATTGAGAATAAACTATCTGGTCAAAACATCGTATTTTTACATTAAATCTAGTTAGTCTATTTAAAACCAAATAGAGCACTTAAACATACACAACAAAAACCATAACATTGAAGTAAGTGTTATGGTTTTTGTATGATTTGCTATTTATCAGCCTTATTTAAAAATTGAGTCGATTTCATTTATCTCTGTTTCAGTTAAATCAATATGTAATGTGTTTAAATTATCAATCATCTGTTCGGCACGTTTTGCACCTGGAATTAAGACGTCGATTGAATCTCTCGTTAAATACCACGCGAGGACTACATGGGCAACTTGAGCATTTTTGGCATGAGCAATTTTGCGGAGCTGTTCGACCTTTTCTAAATTACGTACGAATTGGTCACCTTGAAGATGTGGCATATCTGCTCGTAAATCATTAAACGTCATATCCTTTGTATACTTCCCGGCAAGTAATCCAGCTGCAAATGGGAAATAGGGGATAAACGAAATTTTCTGCTCCTTCGTATAAGGGAGGAATTCCTGTTCTGCTTCACGCTCGATTAAATTGTAATTACCTTGAACAACATCAACATAGCCATCTTTATTTGCTTCTTTTAACTGCTCAATTGAGAAATTCGAGACACCAATTGCCCTGATTTTCCCTTCATCCTTCAATTGTTTTAAAGCACCAACAGCCTCGTCCTTAGGAGTCGTTTCATCCGGAAAATGAATGTAATACAAATCAATATAGTCGGTTTGTAGTCTTTTTAAGCTATCCTCAACAGATTGCTTCAAAAATGCGGGAGAGTTATCTACTATTACATCATCTCCAACAATTTTATGTGCTCCTTTTGTCGCAATGACGAGTTCATCACGTTTTCCTGATTCCTTTACAACTTCTCCAACTAACTCCTCTGAACGCCCTGGACCATAAATAAAGGCCGTATCAAGGAAATTCACACCATGATGAATAGCTGTCCGAACTAATTCTTTGCCCACTTCTTCATCTAAATTCGGATAAAGATTATGCCCACCAACAGCATTTGTCCCAAGGCCAATCGGGTTAACAAGTAAATCGGTTTTACCAATACGTGCTTGCTTAGTCATCTTCTTCGACTCCTTCGTGATAGATGTACGCTGTTATCGTACCATATTTGTTCATGTGCATTCCTCTTATTCGCTTGACAGGATTTAACTTTATATTTTTTTGTGATACCAGGTTTTTTCAGTAAAGTTCATATTTGTGTGTAATATTGGTAGGAACGAGTTCGAGCAAAAACAAACACATGGTTAGCGGGAAAGACAGTATCGATTTTACAAGTGAGGGGGTAGGCTGCTGCGGTGGGCATTCGTTTTCGTCTTCATATTCTTTATGAAGATGATTTCTGCTCGAGGTCTTTCTCGTTTTGGTCTTCATACTTTTTATGAAGAACATTTCGGCTCGGAATCTTTCTCGTTTTGGTCTTCATACCTTCTATGAAGAACATTTCGGCTCGAGGTCTTTCTCGTTTTGGTCTTCATACCTTCTTTGAAGAACATTTCAGCTCGGGGACTTTCTCGTTTTGGTCTTCATACCTTCTTTGAAGAACATTTCAGCTCGGGGACTTTCTCGTTTTGGTCTTCATACACTCTATGAAGACCATTTCGGCTCGAGGTCTTTCTCATTTTGGTCTTCATACCTTTTATGAAGACGATTTCTCCTCGGAAGATTTCTCATTTTCGTCTTCATACTTTTTATGAAGAACATTTCGGCTCGAGGTCTTTCTCGTTTTGGTCTTCATACTTTTTATGAAGAACATTTCGGCTCGGGGACTTTCTCGTTTTGTTCTTCATACCTTTTATGAAGAACATTTCTGTTCGGAATCTTTCTCATTTTGGTCTTCATACACTCTATGAAGACCATTTCGGCTCGAGGTCTTTCTCGTTTTGGTCTTCATACCTTTTATGAAGACCATTTCGGCCCGAGAACTTTCTCATTTTCGTCTTCATACCTTTTATGAAGAACATTTCGGCCCGAGAAGTTTCTCATTTTCGTCTTCATACCTATTATGAAGACGATTTCTCCTCGAGGGTCTCTAAGCACTAGCCTCGCTCACATTGTTAAGCCTACATCTCTGTTAAAAAAAGCCATCTATACAAAATTATCTCGCCTGACAATGCTCTGTAATGTTAAAAACAAGTTTCCTTATCTACAAAAAAAAGCTTTGCCTCAACAAGTTGAGATACAAAGCCCTTTCTTTTTCCTACTTATACCATTACTTTACACATGTCATTTGTAAACTCTACAGGATCTTGGATCGGTAGGCCTTCGATTAACAGTGCTTGGTTATATAATAGGTTCGTATATAAATCTAATTTTTCTTTATCATTTTCAAAAGCTGTTTTTAGTGATTTGAAAACGTCATGGTTCATATTGATTTCTAATACTTTATCCGCTTTGACATTTTGATTGTCTGGCATTGCGTTTAGGATTTTTTCCATTTCAATTGTTACTTCACCATCAGCTGTTAAGCAGACTGGGTGATTTTTTAAACGTTTTGAAATGCGAACATCCTTCACTTTGTCTTTTAGGATATTTTTCATGTAATCAAATAGCTCTTTGTTTTCGTTGTTTTCTTCTTCGGTTTGCTTTTTGCTTTCTTCATCCTCAATACCGAGGTCACCGCTTGATACAGATTTAAATTCTTTTTCTTTATAGGACATGATCATTTTAATCGCAAATTCATCAATATCCTCGGTAAAGTAAAGAATCTCATAGCCTTTGTCTGCAACAAGCTCTGTTTGTGGGAGCTTATCGATTCGCTCGATTGATTCACCAGTCGCATAGTAAATATACTTTTGATCTTCTGGCATTCTTGATACGTATTCATCTAACGTTACTTGTTTTTTCTCTTTTGATGAGTGGAACATAAGTAAGTCTTGAAGCAAGTCTTTGTTCGCTCCAAAATCATTGTATACGCCGAATTTAATTTGACGTCCAAATGATTTGTAGAACTTCTCATATTTCTCCCGTTCATTTTTCAATAAGCTTTTTAGTTCATTTTTAATTTTCTTGCCGATATTTTTTGCGATAAGACTTAATTGACGATCGTGCTGCAGCATTTCACGTGAAATATTAAGTGATAGGTCTTCTGAATCGACCATTCCCTTCACAAAGCTGAAATAGTCTGGGAGAAGGTCTGCACATTTGTTCATGATTAACACGCCGTTTGAGTAGAGCTCTAAGCCTTTTTCATATTCCTTTGAGTAATAATCAAACGGTGTTGTTTCAGGAATATATAAAATCGCATTGTAACGGATCGTACCATCAACACTGATATGAATATGTTTTAACGGTTTGTCAAAGCCGTAACGCTTTTCTTGATAGAAGTTTGCATAGTCCTCATCAGTAAGTTCACTTTTGTTTTTTCTCCATATTGGCACCATGCTGTTAATGGTTTGCTCTTCTTCGTATTCCTCAAGCTCATTTTCTTCACTGTCTGCTTTTGGTCTTTGACCTTTAACATCCATTTTAATTGGATAGCGGATGAAATCAGAATATTTCTTAATAATTTCTTTTAGACGGTATTCTTCTAAAAACTCGTCATACTGATCGTCTTCTGTGTTTTCTTTTATTTTTAAAGTAATCTCTGTACCAACTGTCTCTTTTTCAACAACCTCTAACGTATAGCCGTCTGCACCTGTTGATTCCCATTTGTAAGCTTCATCACTACCTAGTGCTTTACTTACAACTGTTACGACATCTGCTACCATGAATGCAGCATAAAAACCTACACCGAACTGACCGATAATGTCATGGCCATCTTTAATTTCATTTTCATTTTTAAACGAAAGTGAACCACTTTTAGCGATCGTACCTAGATTTGTTTCAAGCTCTTCCTTTGTCATCCCAATTCCAGTGTCAGTGATCGTCAAAGTTCGATTGTCTTTGTTAGGTGTTACTTTTATGTAGTAACTATCTTGGTCAAATGTTAACGAATCGTCAGTCAATGCTTTGTAATAGATTTTATCAATCGCATCGCTTGCATTCGAAATTAACTCTCTTAAAAACACTTCTCTTTGTGAGTAGATTGAGTTAATCATCATTTCTAATAATCGTTTCGATTCAGCTTTAAATTGCTTTTTCGCCATGATAACCTCTCCTTTTATGTAGTTGATGATGATTTTACATAATCATTTTAGCACTCAATACACTCGAGTGCTAATCTATTACTTTTAATATCATAAATGATAGTAGTTGTCAATTTAAGGGGAAATAAAAAAAGAGCCTTATCGCTCTTTTTTAGTGTACTTTACATTTTCGTTCTTCTTTAATGCAAATCTGTACTTTTCCCCTTTTTCAATTTGGGTAATTTGCGAATCGTGAACGGTAATTTGTAATGTTCCATACTCCATATTTTCCAAAAGATGAATAATTTTATCGATTACCTCTTTATCAATCTTATTTTTTGAAGACATTTTAAACTCTCCCCTTATAAAGGTTCCCCCATTAGACTTCATTACCATTTATTATTCCAAGTAATTTTATATGATTAGTTGTTTTATATTTTATTATGGAACTTGCTTGAAATCAACTACTAGCTAAATATAATTATCTTTTATTTTTCTATCTCTTTGTTGTGACTTGAAGATTGTCGTTTTTTCTTAAGATTGATAACAGTATAGACAATCGCTACACCCCAAATAAGTAATGTTATCGCATATGCGTACGGCAGAATAGTCGCAGACTCAAACCAAGCATCTAAAAGAGTTCGCATATTGATTAAAATAATAAACCCTCCGACTAGTACACCCATTAATTGTTCATGAAGCTTTTGTACTAACCAAGCAGCAATTGGTGCAGCAACAATTCCACCTATCATGAGTGCGACAACCCATAACCAATTGACTTCTTCCCATCCTAAGGAAATAAGAAATCCTAATGAAGCTGAAACAGCAATTGCAAATTCACTTGTATCAACTGTACCAACTACTTTACGTGGACTCATCCCTTTTCTAGAAAGTAAGACTGGTGTCGCAATCGGTCCCCATCCACCACCGCCTGTCGCATCTGCAAAGCCTGCAACTAAGCCTAATGGGATCGCTTGTTTACGGCTGAGTGACATATCCTTCTTTGTTTTTAATGGCTGAAATTTAAAAAGGAATTTTGTGAAGACATATACACCTAACACAAGTAAGAATAATGAAATATACGGTTTTGCGAGGTCCCCTGGCAAATTGCTTAAAAATGTTGCTCCAACAAAAGCTCCAATTGAGCCTGGAATAATTAAACGATAGACTGTCTGCTTATCGACGTTACCAAACTTAATATGGGAAACACCTGAAGCAGCTGTTGTTACTACTTCAGCCAAATGGACAGATGCTGAGGCAACTGCAGGGACAATCCCAAACGCTAATAACAATGATGTTGATGTTACTCCATATGCCATCCCTAATGCACCATCAATCAATTGAGCTAGAAATCCAATGAATGCAAATACAATTAATTTTCTCATTATATCCTCCTAATTATCGGTTTTTAGAAATTAAGAAAGCCCACTTCTAAAAACTGTTGCTGTTTATATATATGGTTTTGACTGGTGCGAAAGTGCGAGACTTATTCAGAATGGACTCGCCGTGGATACACAAAAATTAACAGTGTACCCTTTTGATTGGAGAATCCATGATGACTTAAGCGAAGATTCGCACCCCGAAGTATTTACTCTGATAGAAACACTAACCAACTCCACCGCTACACACGAGTACTGAATCAGAAATCACCCCTAATCAAAGCCATAAAAAAAGACATAATCCTACTAAAATAGGATTATGCCTTCGGTTGACCGATCGGCTTCTATTTAATTTTCTAATGCTTTTCTCACTAAGACGTTGTCGTTTTTGATCTAATGATGAATAAGAACAATTTTGTTAACTTACTACATCGTATCATTAAGATGATTATAATTCCGACAATTCCTACCTGTCAACTATATTTTTGAATGTTCTTATCATTAACTATGAGGAATTTCTCAAGATTCCTCATGCACTAACGCAATAGGAGCAAGTGATATGTAGACGATAATACTTCATTTTCATTCATTCTGTCGGTTGTAGTCTTACTTTCTTCTCCAAAAAAGGTTTCATCCTACACAAAGGAGGGTATAAAGATACGGGTTTGAAATTTAAGGGGGATATGTAATATGGAATTCAACTTTCAGAATTCATATGAATTAAGAGATTTCATAGTAGTAAACAAGGAATTATTCAAAAAATCATTGTTAACAGAGGCTGTTAATGTAAAGGATAGTATCGATGAGATTTTGCGCATTGGTAATATTGACCTAATCAGTAATGCGCAAAAATTAGTCATTGATATCATTGAAGGGAATGAAAAAGAGCTTCAGTCATTTGCTAAGCATGAGGGGATAGCCTGGGCAACACATTCAATTGAGATAACCTTTAAATTGGAGTGGATCCAAGCGATTCGCAGAACGATATGGAAATTTATTGAGAAGTACAATGAGCTAGCAAATGATAGTTATAGCTTAGAAGAATTGTTCATTCTTGAAAAACAAATTAATAACTTTGTGGACCAATTTTTAAATACATTTTTCATAAGCTATTCTACATATAAAGACAAACTAATACTTGCACAAAAACAATTGGTCGAAAATCTTTCTGTACCAATTATTCCTATTAGTCCTTCAGTTTGTATTTTACCCCTAATTGGATCAATTGATTCTTTTCGGACGATGATTTTAGAAGAAAAGATTTTATCAGAGATTGGGCAGTTGAGAATTGAAACATTAATTTTGGACTTATCTGGAATCGGAGATATTGACGCAGATGTAATTAGTCGTCTATCACATATTATTGATGGGACCGCCTTGATGGGGTGTGAAACTGTTATAACCGGTTTGAGAGCTGAAGTTGTTCGTAAAATGATTAGCATCGGGGTGACATTTTTCAATAAAACGCGGACATTAGGGACTTTGCAGCATGCGTTAAATGAGTATTTTGTTCGTTAAGATTAAGAGCATACAAAGAGGGCAACATATATGGATTTAGACCATTATGTTACCCTCTTTGTATATTACTACAATTTAAAAGTACGGACTACTTCGTTTAAAGATTCAGCAAGTTTTGCTAACTCTTCTGAACTTCTTGCAACCTCGTCCATTGAACTGCTTGTTTGTTGTGTTGACGCAGCGGTTTGTTCAACACCTGCAGCGGCTTCTTCAGAAACAGAAGCTATTTCTTGAATCGAAGTAACCATGTCTCTGCTATCAGCTGACATCTCTGATAAATTTCCCGTTATTTTATTTACATGTTGTACCATCTCATTTATCGCTTGTTTAATTTCTGAGAACATCGTACCTGTTGATTTAATTTGGTTCGTACCTTTTTCAACCTCTTTGTACCCACCTTGAAGTGATTCAGCTACATCTGTTGATTCCGCTTGAATACTCGTTACGATATTCGTAATGTCGCCGATAGAAGCTGTGACTTGTTCTGCAAGCTTGCGAACTTCATCTGCAACGACTGCGAAGCCTCTACCATGTTCACCTGCACGTGCCGCTTCAATTGCTGCATTTAATGCTAAGAGATTTGTTTGTTCTGCAATGTCTTTAATAACTTGAACTAAGTTTGAGATTTCTTGTGACTTTTGGTCCAATCCTCTCACCTTTTGAACTGCATCTTGTACAATTTGATCGATTGCTCCCATCTGCTTAACAGACGTTTCCATTAGCTCTCCACCTTCATTCGTCATATCGACAACTCCAGTAGACGATTGGGCGATCATTTCCCCAAAGGAATTTGCTTCATCCATCTTAACAGAAAACGCATCCATTGTAGACGAAAGCTTTGTTGCTTGACTTGCTTGTGATTCTGAACCTGACGCTAATTCCTGCATTGTACTTGCTACTTGCTGTGTTCCCTCTTTTACTTCGTTTGATGATTGTGTTAATTCTTCGCTATGACTCGTTAATGTACCGGATATCCCTGACACTTGCTGAATAATAGTGCGAAGGTTTCCGCTCATCGTATTCACTGCTCCAACTAGTTGGCCAATTTCATCCTTGCCATTATAAGAAATTTTTTCTACTGCAAGATTACCATCTGCAACTTGATTAGCAACTTTCACAACTTTATTTAAGCCTTTTGAAACGTTCCGGCTAACCAAGAGCGTTAGGATAGCACCAATTATTATCGATAGTACCATTGAGATGAATAGAACTACTCCTACTAATACTTGGCTTTCCTTTGCTTCTGATACTGCTAAATCACGTTCTTCATTTACCGTTGCTCGTAATTCATCTAAATAGGCAACTGTTTCTAGCTGAATATCATTTAATTGGCTAATTATGTTTGCCACTTTAAGTTCATCTACATTATTCTTTGCAGCTACTAAATCTTTTGTAAATATTTCGCTCATTTCTTTATCATTATCAATAATCTTTTCATACAGGCTCTTTTGTGCGTCTGTATCCATTTTCCCAATAAGTTCAGCCTCAAGCTCATCATAGATGGCACGTTGCTCTTCAAATTGATTTAAAAAATCGAGCCCGGGTTTTTGATTATATTGTAAAATCCGTATATACTTTGCCCTTGTGACAGAACCCATTTCTGTTACGTTAACAGCACGTTCTGAGCGTCTTTCTAGTTCATCAATGTTACCGCCTACATCACTGACTAATTTTAAAACAAATGCTGTTGATGCACCAAATAAAATGAATAAAATAGCTAATATAATGCCATATTTCCAACCGATTTTTAGATTACGAAAATTAAATGCTTTCATCCAGTTCCACTCCTTCACTCGTTATATCGACAATATTTTTATATTTTTTAGGTCTTTTGTTGTATAAATTTCATTGTCGACTTCAGTTTCATACCCCATTATTAATTCTTTTTATCCATTCTTGTGCAAATATGTCATATGACTACGATTAGAATAATGGTTTAGGAATTAGGACTGTTAAAAACGGATAAAAACTAATCTTCTACATTGCTCAGTTATGACGCATCACCAGTACTAATACAGTACTTCTATTAATAGAATAAAGGGATTTCTATTCAGAAAGGATGAATCAAGCATGCAATATCAACATACACCGTATCGTAATCCACAACGCAAGCAGCCGCACACAAACGTAGTAACCGTAGGTGGCGAAGGAATTGTCATCGTTAACCCAGATGAAGCATTATTGAGAGTAGGTGTCACGACCGAACGGCCTAACTTGCAAGTTGCCCAACAAGAAAATGCTGACGTGTCTAATCGAATTGTTTTTGCCCTTCACCAGCTTGGCATTCCGCCTCAGAATATCCAAACTTCACAGTATGTCGTGCGTCCGCAATATAATTATGTTGATGGAATTCAAACATTGCGAGGGTATAGTGTCGAGCACTTTTTCCAGGTGCTTGTTAATGACCTAACGATTATTGGAGATTTGTACCGAGTGGCAATTGAAAGTGGAGCAAACTATACAGAGGATTTGCAATTCCGAATCTCAAACCCTGAACAGTTCGAAAAGCAAGCATTAAAGAAAGCCATTCTACATGCAAAGGGGAAAGCAATCGAAATTGCGCAAACAATCGGTGTGACGTTAAATCCAATTCCTATTATCGTAACTGAAGAATTGAAACAACAGATTCAGCCATTCCAAGGTTCATACCAAAGCTTTTCAGCAGCTGTCCCTCCGATCCAATCTGGTCAAATCATACTTCATTCGTTTGTAACAGCAACATTCGAATATTTTTAGTGGTTTATTGACTGGGGCATTTCATTTGTTTTCGGTGATAAATGTAAGTCAAGATTTGCATTTAATGATGCATAGAAAATCTCATCCACCTTCAACCCTTGTTTTTTGAGCCGCTCAAATAGCCAGGTTTCTTCAACTTTAAAATAGTGTAATGTGCTTTTATCAACCTTTCCTTCGATAATGACAGGATATGACACTTGATTTGCACCAGTCTGAAGCTTGAAATCCTGACGAGTTACCGAAGTATATTCATCCTTCTTAAAGATGGAGAGGTTTCCATTTGGTTCGATAATTCCTAACTGAACAGTTGATACATCAAATATTTCCTTCTCTCTAAGCATAGATAAAAGATTATCTAATGAATATTGGATTTTCTTTAAATTTTTATTAATAAATGTTCCGTTAACGATGACAATTGTCGGTTCAAATGTTAGTAGTCTACCTACTTTTCGATAACGTATGATCAGTTTTGATATCATCTTTTGGAAAGCAGCTAACACTATCACTGTGACAGCAGTCGGCAAATGCTCAATTTCCGGGTCGGCAATATCAGCACCGACTACAGCACCAAGTGTAATAATCACTAAAAAATCAAATACTGGCAGTTCTCCAATCGAGCGCTTTCCCATAAATAATGTTGCTACTAATAATAAAGGTAATATAGTAAAGATTCTCCCTATTACTAGTAATATATCCTTCATATCAACCATTTCACACAGCTCCTGAAGTTAATCGTTACTCTATTAACTTTGTATGAAATCGATTAAATTATACAGCGCTTCCACTTTTACCTATATACGTAATTTTTAGATAAATGTGGTAAAATAGGAGTGAGGTGGTTAATTTGAAAAAATATATTGTATTTCTTGCTAGCTTCATGTTGTTATATGTTGCTTATCAATACATATCTGGGTTTATCCTAACATTAATGTATACCCCCGATTTTTCAGCCTTTAATATGGATGAAATTGAAAACTTAACTCAAGAAGTAACTTTTGGACAGCAATTTCCATTTTCAAGTGACTTGATACCATTTATTATTTGTGGTTCACTTGCATTCATCTTGTCAGAAAAATTATGGTTAGGAAAGAACGAAAAATTTCCTATATGACTTTTTTGGCGGAATGATAAACGGTAATGAACTGGATCTAGGTCTTTGACAGGGGTTTATACCCTTTAAATTAATTTAAAGGGTATATTAAAAATGCGGATTATCTGTTAGAGGTGCGCCACTAATTCTTTTGCAGTGTTCCTGTTTTTATTGTGGGTGACTCAAAAAAATTCCATACATTTTAAGTCACCCTCGGGTAGTGCATTATTTTAATTCTTTAACAGAAATCGCTGGTGAAATAACGTCTTGAACACACCCTGCTAAATCATTCTCCTTTAACAAGCCTAATTCTAATGCGGATTTTATTTTCGCTTCATCAGGTCTTTTTTGGATGAGCTCATCCATATGTAGTGACTCTAACTTTGCAACCGTTGCCTCTTGTTCGAACTTTTCTGTTTTTCTAATTTGTCTTTGCAGCTTATAATCGCCTATCACGACTTCACCTTTCATTTGTTTTCCAACCATCTGATCGAAATAATCATGGAACTCTTTTTT
This sequence comes from Metabacillus malikii, assembly GCF_030813355.1. Classification (GTDB taxonomy): domain Bacteria; phylum Bacillota; class Bacilli; order Bacillales; family Bacillaceae; genus Metabacillus; species Metabacillus malikii. The sequence goes on along the minus strand of NZ_JAUSUD010000017.1, from coordinate 50,044 downwards.
AAGGTTATTCAATTCTGACTCAATTTCCTTTTTCTTACGATTTAGTTGAACATAATAGGCTAATTTTTCTCTAGTAACAATTGTATTTTCAAGCTTCACTGGTTTCCCCCGCTTTCTGCTAAGTTAGTTCATCATATTGAGGGAACCTTGCAATTATTCCAGAGAAAATAAGAAAAGCACATGCACCTTGAACAAACCCAAAAAGTATAAGACACTAAACGAAATTTTATAACTACTTAACCAACATTAAAAACACATGCCGCTCACAAAGCGGCATGTGTTCTAGTACTTATGAAACTTTAAATCTTCCAACAATTGCTTCCAAATCAGTTGCTAGTTCTGATAATGTACTCGTTGTTTTCGCAACTTCTTCAATAGATGCTAACTGTTCTTCCGTAGCAGCTGCTACATTTTCAGTGCTTGCTAATGTTTCCCTAGAACCCTTTGACATTTCCTCCATTGCTTTATCAGTCGCTTCAAAATCAGAGGTGATCTGCTGAGTCATCGCTGCAACTTCCTGAACTTGTGATGTGACCTGTTCAATCGCAGTCATTATCGCTTGGAATTCACGAACAGTCAACTCTGAAAATTCAAGACTCGATGAAACATTTTCTTTTACGAACCCTATTGTTTGTACTGTTTCTGATGAATCCTGCTGTATCGTCGCAACGAGGTTCTCAATTTTACTCGCAGATACATTCGTTTCATCTGCTAATTTGCGAATTTCCTCTGCAACAACCGCAAAGCCTTTCCCTTGTTCTCCTGCCCGGGAAGCTTCTATAGCGGCATTTAATGCTAATAGATTGGTTTGCGAAGAAATATCGGTAATTAATTTTGACATGTCCTTGATTTCCGCTGCACTTGTCACAAATGATTGCACACCTTGTATCGCTAATTCGACTGATTGATGGACCGTTTCGATATGGTCAACCAATTTCTTCACAAGATTTGTCCCATTTTCAGCCTTTTTATTCATCGTATTGGAGATGTCTGCTACATGATTTGAATTATTTGCTACATCCGCTAAGTTTTGAAGTGAAGCTTGAACAGCGTTACGACTGCTTTCCGTTAAACTATGATGCACTTCACTGCTAGCAGCAATTGCTTGCATTGTTGAAGAAACTTGTCTTGTACTCTCTTCTGATTGAATTGTACTTGCAGAAAGCTGTTCAGCTGAACTCGCTACATGTGTAGAAGAAACACCGATTTGAACAATCATTGCTCTCAATGAATCGACAAAACGATTAAACGAATTTGCTAGTTGTCCAAATTCATTTTTCCCTTTGAACTCAACGCGTTTCGTTAAATCTGCCTCCCCATTCGCGATATCATCCATTTGCTTATTCAACATGTGTAACGGTCCTAAAATAGACTTCAATAATAGGATACTTAACATTACGCCAACTACGGATGAAATGATTGTGGTCAGTAGTAATATAAGATTATTCGTTTTTGCATTCGCTTCATTTTCCGTAATCAAGTGCTGAACAGACTGGTCAATATCTGAAACAACCGCATTTACAGCAGGGTCTAATACTTCCTTCCTTAACGTTCTTTCTTCATTAAAATGTAGACTTTTTGCGGCATCTGGATCTGCTTCATACGTGCTAATTACGTTTTGATTCATCTCCCAAAACAACTCGAAATCTTGGGATAATGTTGCAACTGCTTCGATTAATTTAGGACTTTCTACAATTTTTTGAATGTCTTCTATTGTTTTCTCAATATCTTTTGCCTTTTCTTCCATCCCTGTTGTGTATTCATCATCACCCGTAATGATAAATGCACGTTCATCATTCGAAAGTCCAGCAATCCGATATTGGACATGTTTGACTAGCTTTTGAGTTTCCATTTGATTTTTCAACAGTTCATTTTGTTTATTTGTTGATTCTATAACCGCCCCTGAAAAAATACCTAATCCGATTATTGTGAGAATTAAGATGGTAACGATTATTAGTAGTTTTGTTTTTATTTTCAAGTAATAAATCTCCTTCCAAAAACATCATGACCCCTTAGAGGAAATAGTCCCCTTTCTTATATCGGTCGAATTTACTACTTGTTTACAGAAAAGTAAAATATATCGTTCTGACTGAAATATTATGGAGAGAGCGATCCACGCATTGTAGCATCACTTTCTGAGGGATAGATGGGGATAGAATAGGGCCCTTGTAATTTGTAAGGAGCCCCACTAAATAGAGTATTTTTTACTATTATTCTAATGTAAACGGTCAAAATCTTTACTTAAAGATGCTCGTTTTAATCGCTTTGTTCTTTTTAAATGTGCTAAATCGTCTTGATTATCGTACATTAGCTGGTAATAGTAATAATTGATATACTCAAGAATCGCAAAAAGGTAAATGAAGCCTACTAGAAGGAAACCATTAAAAGGTAACCTATCCGAAAAGCGGAGATAGTCAACAATGAATGTGAATGGTGTGATGATTATGAACAGAACATTCCATTTCATAAAGCCTTTCATTCTTTTTACAACTTCAATCGGTGTAATCGATGTATTCTCATGCTTAAGCCGTTTCCATTTCGTATACCAATAGAACGTACCTTGAATAAGCAGAAATTCTAAGAAAAAGAATGAAACACAAAAGCTGATTAAATGGTATAAGTGCAACGAAGGATAAGTAAAATGCACAAGAATACTTAAGAAAATGAAGGCGATTGTAGCTGTTAATTCCCCTGTATATAGATAGGACAGCCTTTTAGCTAGTTTTGTTTTCATTGGATTACCTCAAATCTGTAAACTTTTGCAAATAATTTGTCAACTTTTTTAAAAAATCACTCAACTTCTAGAAAAAATCTCCCAACTTTCACAAAAAATCTGTCATTCGACAAAATCCTCCTCTCACCTAAGCAATAATTGTTGTTGATTCCTCAATAAAATCTCACCAACTTGTTCCACAGTATTAGCGATATATGTAGGATTACAAGCTTGCAACTCTTCAATGTCGCCATAACCATATGTTACGCCCATTGCGTCAATGCCTACCTGATTCGCACCAATTAAATCATGCTTCCTGTCACCAATCATAATAAAATCGTTCAAATCATACTCGCCGTATTCGGCAATGATGTATTGAATGATTTCAGCCTTTGCGGATCGAGTTCCATCTAAATTACTTCCGACGATATGTTCAAAGTATTGTCCAATTTGAAAGTAGTCTACGATTGTTTTGGCAAATACAGTCGGTTTTGAAGTAGCAACTGCTAGTCGATAGCCTTGTTGCTGTAATTCAGCTAACAGCTTTTGAATACCATCATATGGCACATTTTCATACATGCCCTTCTCTTTAAATCTCTCGCGGTACAAAGCGGTCGCCTTACTAATCTCGGCTTCACTAAACCCATAATATTCTGCAAATGAGACATGTAATGGCGGTCCGATAAAACATTCAAGGTTATCTAAATTCGGCTCATCAATCCCCATCCGTTTCAGAGCATATTCAACAGATTTTGTTATTCCTTCTTTTGGGTCTGTTAGTGTTCCATCTAAGTCGAATAAAATTACTTTATAGTTTTTCATCTCGGTCTCCTCTTCTATTAAACTAGTCTTTTTCAATAGATTCGCTAAAGAGAGAGGGAACTCCTTTAATATAAAAAGCTAGTTATGTTTTCGGACATAACTAGCTTTCTTTATCCTAATACAGTGATTTTACATAACCAGCATTAATCTAATGCTGAGGTTGATACGGCACTATTAATCATGATGATCTATATCTTGAATCTTTGCTTATCGCACTTGTATCATGAGAGAAGAGATGGGTGTCCCCCACAATTAAAATTAAATCGCGAAATCAGACCCATTTTTTTCATATTTCCCTAATGACAAACCAGCGCAACGACCTGTCCCATCAATTCAGTAGCTGTCATAATTTTCTCACCGCCACCTTGTGCTAGTGCTTTGTTGCCTCCACCCTTACCATTAATGAGAGGAAGGAGTTGTTTGATTAATTGATTCATATCGTTCTCGATGTCGTCAGTTTTAGCTAATACCATTTGTAGCTTGTCTTCCTGTTCGTTAATAAAGAGCATAATTGTGTTATCCGCCATTGCTTGAATCGTTCGTGCCATTTGCTGTAGTTCTGAGATTGTACCATTCTTAATAATAGCTTTAATGACCTTTTTATTATTAAGTGCTTCAGCATTGAGCATATATTTTTCTGCTTTGTATTCGATAAGTTCTGTTCTTAAATCTTCAACAGTTTTTTCGAGACTTTTTGTATGCTGCAATACGCGGTTTGCTGCTTCTGCAAGTTGCTGTTGTGGAGCATTTAATTTCGTTGTTAAGCTTTGAATGACCTGATGCTTTTCATCAAGTTGCTTAAGGACTCGGTTACCACACACGAATTGTAGGCGGATATGTCCTTTTTGTTTTTCAAAGCCAAGAATTTTTATCATTGCTACTTGCCCGGTAGAGCTTGGATGTGTTCCGCCACAGCCATTGTAATCAACATTTTCGATGATGACGAGGCGAATGTTTTCAGATACAGATAATTTTTTTCGTAATCGATAGTTCGCAAGGTCCTCGTTAGATACCCACTTTGCCTCAATAGGGAGATTCTTTGCAATGATATCGTTTGCCAGTTGCTCAACTGTATGTATTTCATCTTCAGTGAGCTTATCTACATGTAAGTCTATCGTACATAGCTCTTTCCCTAAATGAAAACTAATTGTTTGATAGCCAAAGTTGTCCTCAAAAACCGCTGATAAAATATGCTGACCAGCGTGCTGCTGCATATGATCAAAGCGGCGGCTCCACTCAATTTCTCCATCGCATTCAGCCCCGACCTCAATTGGAGATTTTACAAAGTGCCGGATTTCTTTATCCACCTCTTCAACATCGTAAACGATTACCCCATTTAATGTGCCAATATCATGTGGTTGCCCGCCCCCGGTTGGGTAAAAGGCCGTTTCAGCTAACGTTACATAGTTCCTCCCTTGCTCATCCTTATCCTGCTTTAGAACCTCTGTCGTAAAAGCCCTAACATATTGGTCTTCATAAAATAGTTTTCTTGTTTCCAAATTCATCACAAACCTTTATCAATTTTGGTTATAGTATAACGTATTGATTGGTAACTTACACTTTGCATAGGTTATGATAATGAAAAGGAGTTGAATGAAATGAAAATAGCAGTCGTCCAAATGCATGTTGGAGAAGACAAGCTTAAAAATATTGCACATGCGAAATCCTTTATTGAAAGAGCAGCAGCAAAAGCCGTTGATTTAGTAGTCCTTCCTGAGATGTTTTGCTGTCCTTACGAAACAAAAAACTTCCCAATTTATGCCGAACGAGATGGTGGAGAAAGTTTCACACAGTTAGCTTCTATTGCAAAGGAGTATGCTATTTATCTTGTTGCTGGTTCTATGCCGGAAAAGGATGACGAGGAGAACGTGTACAATACTTCATACGTTTTTAACCGTCACGGTGAGAACATTGCGAAACACCGAAAAATGCATTTATTTGATATTGATGTTGATGGTGGGCAGACGTTTAAAGAATCTGAAACACTAACACCAGGAAATAATGTGACTGTATTCAATACAGAATTCGGAAAAATCGGTCTTTGCATTTGCTATGATTTACGATTCCCAGAATTAGCAAGACTAATGGTTGATGAAGGAGCAGAGATAATTGTCGTCCCGGCTGCCTTTAATATGACGACAGGACCGGCACATTGGGAGATTTTATTCAGAAACAGGGCTTTAGACAATCAAGTTTTCATGATTGGTGCAGCACCAGCAAGAGATAAACAGGCTAGTTATATATCATACGGACACTCACTCGTTGTCTCACCATGGGGAGACATCGTCGAGAAATTAGACGAAAAAGAGAACCTATTAATTGCCAACCTTGACAGGAGCTTGGTTAAAAAGGTAAGAAAAGAACTCCCCCTGTTGGCACATCGGCGAAATGATATTTATACCATATCTAAACAATAAAGCTGTCTAGTACCGGGCAGCTTTTTTACTATACTTTCCTACCGATAATAAAGTAACTTTGACAAAATCAGATATAGTAGAATAGGGAAATATCCACAATTTGTATAGAATGGTAGATTTATAGATTTAACATATATATAATAAAGATAAGTTAATTAAATTTATGAGGTGGAATAATGGCATTAAACTTGAAAGTTCCAAAAATATTATCAATTATCTCTAGTGTATTACTTTTGCTAGGTTTACTACTCGGACTAGTAGTATTTTCTCAAGCAGACAGCCCAGAGGTTAAAGATTTGATTTCCGAATTTTATAGTACAGATCCAACCATTCAAGCAAATTTAGAAGCGGAAGATTTGACCTTTGAGGAATTTCAAACAGGGTTTATATCAACTATGAAAGGGTTTATAAGTATAAGTCTTATCGCAACGGGTATTGCTCTTTTATTAAATGTCATCGGCGTTTTCATCATGAAAAAAGCCCCTCGTGCAGCAGCTGTCATGTTTATTATCATTGGTGTTCTATCAATTTTAACAGTTGTTATACCGGCATTATTAATTACAGCTGGAATCATGATATTCGTCAAACGTTCTAAGCATCTAAACAACGAAAACACGATACAAGCTTAATTTTGAATAGTAGACAATGAGTAACATCATACTGGTCAGACTCTTGTTAAAGGGTCTGGCCCTTTTGTATTTCGTTAGTTCAAAATTGGATTGGATAAGCGAGTACCGTACTTAGAATAAACCACCATGACAACTTAGCAGAGCAAACTCATTTATATGAAACTACTAGCCAAATGTCTAATCTCAAGTATCACTTTCATTTTTCCTCCTAAAAATCTTAACATAAAAAAACGAAGCTATTTTGCAACTGCAATTAGCCTCGCATCTCATAAACGCGGTCAGTTTTCTCTAATTCTTTCACAAATACAAGTTTGCCTTGTTTCACTAGATCTTCTAATATAATACAAACCTGTCCATACGCTTTTGGTTTATTTGTAGAAAATCTCTCTTTAGATAGATACCCTTCTTCTATTAATTGCTCACATATTTCAAGCGCACTATTTTCTCCAACTTTTAAAATGGAGCTAACTTTTGTATGCAATGGAGATTCATTTTTCGGTTTCTTCTCCTCAATTGTGTCTTCCATTAATAAATCATCAAAGGAAATTTGGTCCATGCGTTCACTTCCTGTGTATTTTGCTTTTCACAATTATAACAAACATATATTCGATAGGTAAGGGGGAAATTATTTCATTGTTTTATTCATGCTGGTGATTATGGGCTTATGTTTTCGGTTTTATTGAGGGATGAAGAAGGGTTTTGATGGGAGCGTTTGGATTTTCGTTTCACCATGACGGAAAGTCTAATTTTTATTGGACACGATTAATAGATGCTGTTTCATTATGAAGACTAATTCATCTTTTCTATTGACTCATTTTAGTCCTCATTAACTTCATGAAGACCATTTCTAATTTCTTACTACAGTATTTTGGGCTTCATCACCTTTATGAAGACCATTTCTAATTTCCTACCGCAGTATTTTGGGCTTCATCACCTCTATGAAGACCATTTCTAATTTCCTACCACAGCATTTTGGGCTTCATCACCTTTATGAAGACCATTTCTAATTTCCTACCGCAGTATTTTGGGCTTCATCACCTCTATGAAGAACATTTCTAATTCCCTACCGCAGTATTTTGGGCTTCATCACTTATATGAAGACCATTTCTACTGGTCTATCACCTGCATTTTGGTCCTCATCACCTTTATGAAGACCATTTCTACTGGTCTATCACCTGCATTTTGGTCCTCATCACCTTTATGAAGACCATTTCTAATTTCCTACCGCAGTATTTTGGGCTTCATCACCTCTATGAAGACCATTTCTAATTTCCTACCGCAGTATTTTGGGCTTCATCACCTCTATGAAGACCATTTCTACTGGTCTATCACCTGTATTTTGGTCCTCATCACCTTTATGAAGACCATTTCTACTTGTCTATCACCAGCAACTCGACCTTCATCACCCTCATAAAAACCATCTACTCTCCCACTCCACATCAATGAAACTCCAAAACCATATATACATAATCAAGCACTAAAAAACCACCCAAAGAAAAACCTCTCTTTGGATGGTACTATGCCTCTTAAACAACTAATTTACTTTTAACTCCTCATTTATAAGGTACTGACATATATCAAGTTCTAATTCTAGTATTCCATCGATAACAAGTTCTGCGATGATTTTTGCGCCGTGTTCACCGAAATGGGTGTTGTCGGGTGGTGTGTCGTTATGTTGTTGTTCATACCAGATAAAGAGTTGCTTTGTATTTTCTTCCCCTAAAATTTCATATAAGGTTCTTGATTTTTCGAATAAGTCGATGAGTGGGACGTGTAAGTTAGCTGCAAGTTCCCGCATTGCTTTAGGGTAATCGCCGAGTGAATTGATGAGTTTGCCATTTTCAAAGCTGCGACGATTTACAGGTGTGACGAGAATGGGTGTTGCACCTTTTTCACGTGCTGCTTCAATAAATAGAGTTAGGTACATTTGGTAGGTGCTCCATGGTTCCGTTCCTCTTGATGGGTCTTCTAGCTTTTGGTCGTTGTGTCCAAATTGGATGAATAAGTAATCATTTTTTTGGATCGATTCAATGATGTCGAGGAGGCGACCTTCATTGATAAAGCTTTTTGTGCTGCGTCCGCCCATTGCTTTGTTGATAATTTTGATGTCTTCTTTAAAAAATGTAGGAAGCTGCTGTCCCCAGCCTTGTTGTGTTGTCTGTCTATCCGTGCTAATATTTTCTACCGTTGAATCACCTGCTAAATAAATTGTAGGAATATCATTTTTTCTAATCGTAGGCCAATTTTCATGACCGAAAATGACATCAATCTCATAAGCTGTTGCTTCTTCATCTGTGAGCTGTTTCGCCCAATTGACACGATACCTACTATCTCCGCCTGGGCCCTTACTTTTAAATTCTCCATATAAGGTTGTTTGCTCTGCTCGTTGTTTATCCCAATTGTGCCAGCCTTCTTTTTTTATATGAGGTCCCATCCAGCAGTTGATAAAAATTGTTTTGGCATGATCACGCCAAGGTCTTCCTAAATAGACTGTTTCGGCAGGAGCATTACTAGTTAGACGGCAATCTCTAAATACAAAGCCATAGTTCTCGCCTGCTGGAGTTGAAGCTGCGGTAATATATCCATTTATTTCTTGATTACGGTTGAGGCTGAAAATTTCACAAGCTTCAAAAACAGCTTTTCCGGAACCAAAAATAAAATCGATGTCGCCTTCGATGTAACAACGATGGAAATAGCTTTCTCCAACGATTCGTTCCATGCCGTCACGTGGACCGCCGAATTTATTTCCTTCGATTGGTTTAGGTGGCAATGGTCCTATAAAAAGTGTATCCTGATGCCCGAGGAGTGCACAGTTATCAAATTGTACCTTGTCTGCATCAACGTAAACAGCAACTGCTTGACCAACAATATGACCACTGCCTGCAGCATTTTCAAAGGTGATGTTTTTCGCAGTGAAATGCTCACCTGTTATAAGTACTGTGAATGAGCCAAATGTTCCAAGCTTTTCACCTGATTGGTCTAGTTTTAATGCATAATCGTCATAGGTAACTTTCACCTTTTCTCTTGCAATGCCTTCTAAAGTTACAAATGGTTTATCGATGAGAAGCTTTTCCTTATAAACTCCTTCTTTCACTTGAATTGTGATTTGCTGTTGGTTATCGTTTGGTATTCGGTTTAATGCTTCTTGAATTGTTGTGAAATCGCCACTTCCGTCACTCGCTACAATCATGATTCATCACCCTAAATAGTTTTGTAAAAATGAGCAAACGTCTTTACGCATGCTTGTTGTTTCAATATGGCCACAACCGTAACGTACCATTTGCCAATGTTCTCGGTAACCAAGTTCCTCATAATATGATGTTAAAGCATGGTCGATTTTGTTTAAGCCTTCATAAGGTGTGAGTCGGTCATGATTACCGACAACACTTAAATGAGGGCGTGGAGCAATACATTGTTGAATTTCAGCTGTTTGAAAATATTTAACGAGCTTCGGTACATAGGAATAAAAGCCATGGTGGTCAAGTCCACGAGCACGAATCAATGTTTCTGCATCAACTTGGCCACAGATGTCAATGCAGACTTGAACTCGGTCATCGAGAGCTGCTAGCCACCAGGCCATTAAGCCTCCCATTGACATCCCGACTGTGGCTATTTTTGTCGGTTCAACATCTTCTCTTGTAAGGAGATAGTCGACTGCACGCATGCTGTCATAGACCATCATTCCCCACATAACCTGACCTTTCCAGAGCATTTCTTTAAACATTTCGCTTTCGGCTTTCCCTCGTCGTTCACCAAACCCCCATGCATCGATGCATAAAACGCCATAGCCCATATCGGTTAATTGCTTTGCATAGGATGGCTGCTGAAGGTAATGACTGCTTTTTAAAAGCTCTGTTTTGCCAACATCATATTGACCTCCGTGCGAATGGTTGAAAAGTACAACTGGTCTCTTTCCTTCCCCTTCAATTGGCCGTGCAAAGTAGGCAGGCACTTGCTCGAGACCGTTTAAGTCTAGTAGCAATGTTTCGAGTATAAAAGAATCAATTTGTTGTTCAGCCATTTTTGTAACTGAAATTGGTCTGTTGGCATCTGGTAAGTCACCGAGTAGCTCAAATAGTTTTTCACGACGTTTATTCATAGCGCTCATCTGTTACTCACCCTTTGATACCGTTACATTTTTTAGCTCAATCAGCATATCATCTGTTTTCGCCTGCTTTGCCTTACATTGATGAAATTCGATGTCACGGCCATTTTCGACATAGAAAGCTGGCCCTTGATGATTACTAACGGTAACTTGGCGAAATTCAATGTTTGCAACATTACCACAATAAAAGCCACGCTGCTGCATCGGTTCAAGCTCAGACATCATCGCAGGCATTCCTGGTTTTGCATCTTCTGCCATCGCAACTGAAACTTGACTAAATGTTACATCCTCGACATACTTTTCTGCTAATCCATACAGGAAGCCAGCTGCGGCATGGACTTCTCTTGCTGTTATATTAGAAAAATGGATCCGTCTAAACGATGGTGTTTCTTCTGTAATTGGATAAGGATTTTTATCCCAGACATATTTTTCTTTCCCACGTGGTCCACAAAAATAATATAAGTTTGCGATAAATGGGCAGATGACATTTTTCATGACGATATTATTGACGCGGATATCTTCGACAACACCACCGCGACCACGTCTCGATTTTAAGCGGATGCCCCGGTCTGTTCCTTCAAAGACACAGTTTGAAACCGTGACATTTCGAATATCTCCACTCATTTCACTTCCTAGCACAACACCACCATGGCCATGAATCATCGTACAATTCGTGATCGTAATATTTTCACAAGCGATACGTTCTGCTGTATCCTCTGTTCCAGCTTTTATCGCAATACAATCATCGCCGACATCGATATGACAATCTGAAATCCTTACATTGCGGCATGATTCAGGGTCGATGCCATCTGTATTTGGTGAATCACTTGGGTTGACGATCGTTATATTATGGACGGTTATATCTTCACAGCAAATGGGATTAACCGTCCAGCTTGGTGAGTCTACCATTTTCACACCTGAAATTGTAATATGCTTACACGTATCAAAGCTTACTAGTTTTGGTCTAGGATACTTGTTTTCTTTATTTCTAAATAACTCCCACCAAAACCTGCCTTGCCCATCCAATGTGCCGTAGCCAGTAACTGCGATATTTTCTGCATGCTCAGCATAAATACAAGAAGCATAGACTTCACGTTTGACACCTTCCCAGCGTGACCTGACAACTGGATATTCATTCACATCGTGACAGAAAGCGAGTGTCGCACCCGCTTCTAAATGTAAATGAACATTTGACTGAAGAATAATTGCACCTGTTACGAATCTTCCTGCCGGCACATAAACGGTGCCACCACCATTTGAAACACATGCTTCAATTGCCCGGGTAATTGCCTTTGTATTTATCGTTGCACCATCACCAATTGCGCCGTATTGTTTTATATCATAGTAATAAGAAGTTATTGTAGAAACCATTCTCAAATCCCCTTCCGACTGGCTAATATAGTTCCATCTCTGCTGCGGCTTTAATAAACGCGCCAACACCTTTTAAATCATTTGTAATAATCGGTTCGCTAATGTAATATTCAAACGTTCCATCACGATTATCCGGTCCGCCAAGACCCGCTACTTGGCAAACTTTATTCAAATTAACATAGCCTTCCTTCGTGACTGTAATAAATTCAGTAAGAATGCCTTCGTAAATTCGGTTTGCGACATCCTGCCAATCGTTCGTTAGAAAGCCGAGTCTGACTCCTTTTGCAATCGCATACAAAATCATGCAGGAGGAAGATGCTTCCAAATAATTTCCTTTCTTGTCACCTTTGTCTAATACTTGATACCAGACACCTGTTTCTTTATCTTGAACAGTCATTAACGCTTGCAACGTTTCAAGTAGGTAGGTTTGCAACGTTTGTCTGCCTTCGTGGTTTTCAGGTAAAAGTGGCAACGTATCTACTAATGCCATCGCAAACCAGCCCATTGACCGGCCCCAAAAATTCTCTGATAGTCCTGTGTTCGGATCACACCAAGGCTGAACCTTTTTCTCATCAAAGGCGTGGTATAATAAACCTGTTTGTGGGTCCTTTGTATTTTTTACACAGAGCTTGAATTGCTTAACAATGTCATCAAATTCTTGCTCATCTCCAAATTCCTTCACATATTCAGCATAAAAAGGAGAACCCATATACAATCCATCAAGCCAGATTTGGTAAGGGTATACTTTTTTATGCCAAAACGCCCCCTCACTTGTTCGTGGATGTCTACGCAGCTGTTCGCGTAAAAGGTCCACAGCCTTTTTATATTTTTGCTCACCTGTTTCTTTGTAAAGCGTAAGTAATACTTTCCCGTTATTAATATGGTCAATATTAAATGCTTCCATATGGTATTCGCGAATCAATCCATCTTCCCCTACGAAAGCATCCATATTTTTCTTTATGTAATCAAAGTACTTCTTTTCACCTGTTTGTCGCCAAACATATTCTGTTCCTTTTAATACAACTCCGTAATCGTACGACCATTTATCATTGTACACACCTGTTGATAGCAGCGGTCTCTTTTCAATAACTGAATCGATCATTCGTTGTGCCCAGTTTTGTACTTTTGTTTGCATGTCATGTCCACCTTCCATTTTTTTCACTCCTTTACTGCTTCGGAGAATACATAAAATAATCAAAATCAGCATGTCGCTTTGTCCCTTGTAAATCTTGGACACATATACCGACGAAGTTTCCGGTAAAGCCGTTTCCTTCATCCGATAAATGAGCGATACTAATAGGTTCTGGCAATGTGATAAAATTCCCTTCATCACTAGCATATGAAAAACTAACATTATCTTCGTGTATATCTACTTTTAATTTACAAATCTTTGTTTCAGATAACGATATTCCTAGATTGACATACTCAAACTCTCCCCAAACGCATTTCATCATACTGAGGCATTTCCCTTTTTCCTCATCAAATGTGAGATACATATATACATAGTTATCTGTGTTGTAATATAGAACTAAGCCTGCCATTTGCATAAATGAGTCTGGCTCAAATTCTATCTTCGTTTCAACCTCGCAATTGAAGTGTTGTTGTCGTCTTGCAAATAAATGTTGGTCTGTTAACGAATGAAGGGACTGTCCTCCACGGATTCTTAAGTATCCTGGACGTTCAGACAAGGAATACCACGACTTATTCGCAGGTATACGTAATGTATTCCACGATTTATGCAAGGTTGTTTCATTAAAGTCATCGTATTCATTTTCATCTTCTGGGAATGGTTGTACTGGGAGTTGTGGTGCCTTTACCGTTAACTGTGGTTCATTCCCAGAGACTTCTAAGCGAAGCCACCCATCATCTGTCCATTTTACTCGTTGGAGTGCTGTTTCACGACCTAAGATAGAATATTTTCCTTTAATTGGACGACTGCACAAATGGGCAATAAACCATTCATTTGTCTGTGTACAAACTAGGCTTGCATGACCAGCCTTTTGGAGTATAAGATTTTCATTATGTGCTGATGTTAGCATTGGGTTTTGCGGGTCTACTTCGTATGGCCCTGTAATTGATTTGGAGCGTGCCACAGTCACTGCATGTGTTTTCCCCGTACCTCCCTCTGCTGTGATGAGGTAGTAATAACCATTTTGTTTATAAATATGAGGTGCTTCTGTTTTTCTTAATTCAGTACCATCAAAGATTTTATAGATGGGACCTATTAATCGATTTTCCTGAACTGAATATTCCTGCATGATAATTCCATTTGATTTATTTCTTCCTTCGATACGATAGTCCCAACAAACAGATAATAGCCATTTCCTCCCATCATCATCATGAAAGAGTGAAGGGTCAAAGCTTCCACTGTTTAAGAAGATTGGTTCTGACCATGGACCGGTAATTTGTTTCGCTGTGATGACATATTGGTTTGCATCTTTAAATGGATATTTGCCTCTTTTCATATCTGTGTAGACGAGATAAAACATTCCGTCGTAATAACTGAGGGCTGGTGCCCAGACACTGCATGAATCCGGGTTGCCTGCAAAATTTGTATTGTCTATTAAAATATGCGTGAGAAGTCGCCAATGTTGTAAATCCTTAGAGTGATAGACCGGAACGCCTGGATACCATTCGAAGGTTGATGTGACAATATAATAATCATCCTCAACACGGATGATGCAAGGATCTGGATTAAAGCCCGTTAGGATCGGATTTTGGATCATGTTTTTCATAGACACACTCCTTCACTTTTATAATGTTGTTTGGTAACGTTTACACTTATCTTGATTTTTGACAAACGTTTACAAAACATTTGCGTTGTGCAGATGGTGAGCAAACATGCTAGATATATATTGCTCACCATGAACACACTAAATAAATTTGTTCATTGTCCCTGAACATAATGACTTTCATCAATAAAGATACATTACCTAATACGATTTCATCTACAATCATTATGTTAGGTTCCTTCATTACTTTGTGTCGGTACTGTATTTTCAAAAAAACCGATGAAATGATTATTCCGTTTATCTACTTCAATTCACTATAAGTGATATATTTGAGAAGGTTGCTGTATTATAATGGCTAAGCTTACTTGAATTTTTTGCACCATCTACTGCAAAACCAACATAAATATCTCCTTTCATCTTCAACTCAATCTGCCCCACCTCAGTCCATGTCATCCCATCTACTGATGCATATCCTGAAACGATATCACCTTGTCTAGCGATTTTTAACCAATAAGGAAGGGTAGTTCCTTTAATAGATGGAACCCCGATATCTTCTGGTCGGTCATTTTCACCTGGTGCAACAATTGGTTCTCCACTATGCTTTCGAGTTGAAAAATGTACCGAGTAAGGTGTATCTTGTTTATCTGCCTTAACGACAGAAGTACTAACCATAGCCGTAGGAGCATTTTGTTTCAAGCTTTCTCTGATCATTAAACCTGAAATAGCATTGTTATCCACCTTTGTTATTGAGTCAATTCGTGCGATAAGTTCAACATCACCATCAAATTTTTGATACGCAAAGTGAAAAGAGTCTGCGTTTTTATCAATTCTTCCAGAGCCTTTCACAGCTAGGCCTTCAGTTGTCTTAGAAGTATTTCCTTTTATCGGAGTATTCCCAATATCCTTTGTTTTCCAATCGCCCAATTTGTTTTTCGTATTAACATGTATCGGCATTGACGTTGTTTGTGTTTCATTACCATCTTTATCAATTGCCTTTGCTGTTATATACCATGTCCCATCGGTTGGGTTTTTCCATTCATAGTCAAAATTCCCATTAGAAACTTCACCAATTTTCATATCGTTTCGGTAGTATTCTACTTTGGCAATATTTCGTTTATCGTTCAGTTTGACCTTTAATTTTATCTTAGATCCAGCTTTATATATGTCGTTATACTTTGGTGAATCAAGTATTACTCCGGGATTTTCTGCCCTTTTATTTGAATCAACTAACGAGTTTAAATATAACTCTAAATTCGAGTAGCCTGAAGCAGTGATTTTTTTTCCATCTTCTTTGTCAATTGGATTTAATCCATTCGCTAGCTCCCATTCATTAGGGATACCATCATGGTCACTATCTTTTGGTGCTGGAATTGAGGCTAAATTAGGGTATCCTCCTACTTCCCATTCATTATTAATGAAGCGACCTGTACCATTTTTTACATCGTTTACAATCCGAGCATCAACAGCGTCCCGACGTGGTAGTATAGCTCCTGACTTTTCCAGGACTTCTTGATAAGCTTGTTCAGCAGATTTAATCGTTAATGTATCATGTCCAAGCACGTCATAAGGTGTTTTAGAAAAAACCGTCCCTTCTTTAATGTCCTCTATTCCAAGCGTGTTGTCGTCTGAAATCGCTTGATGTCCATACATATAGTTTCCTTCGATATAAAACCAGCTTGAGCGTCCATTTTGGCCAGGGCTTATCAGTCGGTTCATTACATTTATATGTGTTGCTGGACCAGGCTTATAGTAATTATTGATGACGTTATTTTCTTGGTCATTGCCACCATAGGTAGAATTAAAGCCCCAATTGTAAATAACATTGTTTACCATGTCGGTACTAGACACCGGGTTTAGCTTATTTCCTGTATTACCCAGCGCTGGTAGACGACTTGTGTGGCTGGCAATTAAGTTATTAGCAAATGTTGCATTTTCACCGCCCCAAATCCCTCCATAGCCATGCCGTCCTTTCACATGTCCCGAAATATATAGACTTTCACTTATGATACTCCATTGTAATGTTGTGTTTTCATTACGGTAAAAGGATAGTGTTTCATCGACAGACCAGCTTGTTGAGATATGGTCGATGATTGCATTTTTTATATCACGTCCACCAAATGCATCCGGCTCTGCTTCAATGTTTGTACTTCCTGGACGAAATCTCATGTAACGTATAATGATATTTTCAGAACCGGAGATATCTGTTCCATAACCTGCAACAGCTATCCCGTCTCCCGGAGCTGTTTGACCAGCAATGGTCAGATTTTTTTGCTTTATTTTTAAAGGCTGTCTTAGTTGAATGGTCCCTGACACACGGAAAACAATGGTTCGATTACTTTCGCTAACAGCATCTCTAAATGAACCCTTAATCGGAGTGTCTTCTTTGTCGTAGTCTTCTAATGTTGTAACTTCATATACATCATACCCACGACCGCCACTTGCGTACATTCCACCGCCTTCTGCACCTGGAAAGGCAATGATTCCCTCTTCACCATTTTTCGCTGCAGCTTCATATGGTTGGAAAGTGAGTTCAATAATACCAACTAACAATAAAACGACAATGAATATGTTAGAAAATCGTTTCCACTTCAACATTTTAACCTCCTCATTATTTGCATTAATATAATGAAGAAGGTGACTCAAATATAAACACCAAATTCTATTTGAGTCACCATCCCTAATAACTATTTATTTCTAATAGGTTTCAATGTAATATTGGAATCTTTAACTATTTGTAGCTGTTTAATATTTTCGTTGTTTGTATGATTAATCACTAACCTTCCACACGATACAGACTACCGGCCTCTAATGTTGCCCCTACAGCATTTTTCGATTCTTCGCCAACAACCTTAACAAAGATGCGATTTTCATAGTAGCCT
The DNA here is from genome assembly GCF_030813355.1 of Metabacillus malikii. Lineage (GTDB taxonomy): Bacteria > Bacillota > Bacilli > Bacillales > Bacillaceae > Metabacillus > Metabacillus malikii. Next base: position 32,376 of record NZ_JAUSUD010000017.1, on the reverse strand, counting down.
GTCGTTTTTGCAACATCCAGTAATTTCTGTGGCCATTCACCTGCCCAACGATAGCCATCTCTTCTTTCCTGTTCGATTTCAAGGATATTGTGCTTGATAATCCCGTCTCTTCCAGAGAAAATTGGCTTATTTGTCCCGATTTCATAAAAGCGGTACCATGTGTTGCTTGAGTCATCTTGATGGAAGTAGATACCTGCAGGGTCGGCGGAAACATATTTCATTCCTTCAACCTTTGCATCTTCAAACCAAGTTAATGCACCATTTATCGCCGCTTCGACCTCTGCTGTTTGATTTGGTAAGGCCATTAAATATTGGACGATTCCGACAGATTCTGAACCAGAAATTGACGGGTGCTCATAGGAACGTGCTTCCTTCGGTTCGTAAGTAGTCGGGTCATGTTGTGCACACCAAGCCGTTAACTCTCCATCAACTTTTATTTGAGATTTAAGAATATAATCTAATCCCGAATCTAATGATTTGCTGATGTCGCTAATAAGTTCATCAGTTGCGATATCTGTATTAAAAGGATATCTCTTCTCAGAAATCATTGTTAATACGTTCATAACACGAACCATGGCATTATCGTTGTACGTTACGTAGTCTGAGTAATTTCCTCTAGCAGGGTAAACTTGTGGCCAGCCACCCGTCTCATATTGCGCCTCAAGAAGGTAATCGACTCCTTTTATGACTGATTCTTTATAGCGGTTATCACCTGTTTCCTTATACATTAGCGCTAAGAATAACAGTTCATTTGTTGTTGCATTATTATCAATTACCCCTAACTCACCGTGATCCGGCGTATACATCTCAGATTTAGGCTCTTTTCCATCCCATGGACGAGTATATTTATCCTCCATGTTTTTATACCAACCACCATGCTCCATTTGCCAAGAAAGAAGTGCATCAGCTTGTTTAATGTCGGCTTCCTTATTTCCTGTGTAGTATGGTGCATTTAAGTATGGAATGTTATGCGGGTCTTCTTTGTTTTCCTTTGTAATCGTCCCATCCTCATTCAGCTTTTCCTTCGTTTTTATAACCGCAACGGTTTGTCTATCTTTATTCACCCGCGTGGTGACTCTCTCAATCGTCAAGTTAGCCTTTAATCCTGGGTTGAGTGTAGCCCAATCATTTGTAGCAGTTTGCAATTCTAAATCAGAGGACTTAAAATTTACTAGCTGACTATTAAACGTCACCTCAATCGTATTTGCATTCGTTACTTTACTAGACAAAATTTGCACAGGTCCATCAATAACAGCATTTCCTCTTGGGACAGCCTTAAAGGTTACCGACTTCGCTTTATTCCCCGCGCGGTCGACTGCTTCAATTTTTACCGTATTCATACCAGGTTTAAGGCTAACATCCGTTTTAAACGTTAAATCCTTGGCAACTGAAATTTCCTTACCATTTACAAGTACTTTTCCTGATTCATTTAACTTCCCAGTTATAGGTAACGGATTAAACCTCGTGTTATAATGATTACCTCTTTTGTCACCCTTCACTTCTTCTAATGTGACAACTGGTGCTTTCGAATCAAGAGTAATGTTTAAAACCTTTATGCCGATAAGTCCGTTTTTATCGGTTGCTTTAATCGTAAATACATTCGCTCCTTCCTCTAAGTTAAGCTTTTTCGTAAAGCTTTTATCCTTTTGAAGGGTCACACTTTTTTCATTAATCGTTATTGTCGCATCCGTGTTCACTTTTCCGGAAATCGTGAAGGTAGATTTGTTTACGAGCGTATCCGTCTGATCGATCGTTACAATCGGTGCGGATGTATTTGTTTCAGGAATGATTGGTGTTCTCGTTGGATCCCAACCGTCATTCCCCTTTAATACATTTTGTACGGTGTAAAGGTTTGCTTCATCTGGTGTTAATTGTACAGACCATGGGTCACGGGCTTTTGGATTTGCTCCGGATCCTGAACTATTGTATTCAGAATATCTAGCTGTTTTTTCATTTGACTCATTACCCCAATTATCCCAGCCGTCAGGTGCAATTGATGAATCCATCTCTGTATTAATAAAGCTTACAGCGGAATAAGGGCGCCACGGTCTGCCGAAGCGGACTCCTTCTGTCCCATCATCAGATGTAATTTTTGAGTTTAAGAAGACATAGCCGAATTCACTATCCTGTGGCGTGCTTGCAGCGGTAAGCATGCTATTGTCTCGTTTACTATGAATTTGACAATCTTCAAAAACAGCTGTAGCAGGGCCAAAGATAAAGTCGACATCTCCTTCAATATAGCAGCCTTTATAATATTGACGTGATTGATGTGTATACAATGTATCTTGATAGCCTAAAAATCTTACATTCTCAAAATATGCTCTGTCACCTTGAACATAAGCTGCAACAGCTTGCCCTGTTCCTTGACCTGAGTCATTTTGAATCGTTATATTTTTAGCAATAAAGTCATTTCCGTAAATAAACATGCTTGAACTTTTTGATGTTCCTAATGGATTACCGTCTGGTCCAGGTGTATTGGCATTATCCTGGTAAACAAGAATCGTCCCTTCCTTACTTTCCCCAACAATACTTACATTTTTTTTCTCCTTTGGTACAGTGAGTTTTTCACGATATTCTCCGTTTTTAACGAAAATCACATGGCGTTTCGTACTATTGTCAGGTATAGCATTTATCGCGTCTTGAACCGTTTTATAGTCTCCACCTTCTTTTGCCACAACGATAACCTTTGCTGGTGTTACGGCTACCGGTTCTGAATGGACACTTTCACCGTTTTCATTTATAGCTGTAATGATATAATCATATGTTTCACCATTTACAAGACCGACATCTTGATAGCTAGTTAGTGAGTGGTTTTCTGCAATCACCTGGTATTCATTACTCTTATATAGAGCACGTTTAATATTGTATGATTTTGCTCCACCTACAGCTGACCAGGTCAAGGTTGCTTGAGAGTCTCCTGCTTTCGCTTCAATGTTCGTTGGTAATTCAGGTACATCTGTATTGTTTGATGCGATAGCTCTTACTGGATTTGAATGTGCACTTTTCGTTTTGTCGTTTTTAGCACTAATAACGTAATAGTATTCTTGACCATTTGTCACACTTGTATCGGTAAATATAGTATCCTTTAGGTCACTTTTAATTGTTTCATAGGAAATTCCCTTTTTCGTGCTACGTTTAATTTCATAAGATGTAGCATCATTAACTGCATTCCACGTAATCGTAATTTTATTGCTATGACTTTCTTTTAAGCTGCTAGTTGGCGAAGGTAGAGGTGCTGATGGAGTTATTGCAACTTCCTTAGAATTGTTACTTTCCCCACCGATGTTAACTGCTGATATGACATAGTAGTAGTTTTGATTGTTATCTAAGCCTGTATCACGATACTGAGTATCCTCAATTTGTGAGGCAATTAATTCATAAGGTCCTCCTTTAGTTGAAGCTCTCTTTATGTTATAGGTTACTTTTGATGTAGTGTTTTCCTTCTCTAAACCGAGCGCCCATTTGACTGATTCATCGATTAGTTTCCATCCCTCTGCAGTAACAAAGTCTTCTTGGCCCGCAAATAAAAATGTTGAGACTTGACGCGCAGGTACAGGGTCACCATTTACATTTTTAGAACCTTTTTCATAGGCGAAAATTGTTGCCTTTTCCTCATCACCAGCAGCTGTCGCAATAATGATTGCTTCTTCAGATGGCTTTCCAAAGTTCACACTGCCTGGTTTTGTATAAACTGTAATTTTTCCATTTAAGCCTGCCGCAAGTGGATGGCTACTTGTTTTAATATTTATTGCAGTCTGGTTTTCATAGCTTCCAAATGTACCGGAATTAGCAGAACTAAGCTGTACATCATCTAAAGCAAACGGCTCAGCATAGACGACCGGTACTTGTGAGTTCATGAACTTTTTCCCGATGTAGCCGGAGCCTGAAGATTCACCGACAAATACTAAGTCATAGCCATTGACATCATCTGATTTCACATCATTATCTTTTATAAATGTTACTGTGAATCCTTGCGCTTCTAAATGTTTGATTGTTTTTTCATCTGCTGGAATTCCCGTGCCGACAAATAAAATTTTCTTACTTTCACCGAATTTGTCCCATTTTAAATCAACTTGGCTGTTTCTAGCACTTGCTGTTAAACCGGTTGGGGTACTAGGTGGATTCGGTATTTCTGTTGGTGTAACAGCAATTTGGTTAGAAGGCTGACTTTCGCCAACAGCGTTTACTGCTGTTACAACATAATAATACGTTGTGTCGTTTTGTAGTTGTTTATCAACATAGCGAGTTTCTGTGATGTTTGAAGCTATCGTTTCATAAGGTCCGCCATCACTTGAACTTCGTTTAACTGTATACGATGCTGCACCTTTGGCAGCTTTCCAATTTAGTTCAACGGTTTGATTACCAAACGTGGCTGTTAAAGCTTTAGGTGAATCGGTCGGTTCTACGTATACTTGGACATTGTCCCAGTATATATCACCAACTGAAGTTCCAGCCGTTTGTGCTTCGAGACTATCGATTTGGTCCACGTTTTCATAGAATGGTATGTTTCCAATATAATTTTCATTAACATATACTTCTGCTGAATCACCTAGTGTATCGACTAATAGTTTTATATGTGTCCATACATTTCCTTCGAGTGGTACACCTTGTTCATTGAACGATTTAAATGTTCCATCACTGCCTCGATAGCCTAAATTGCGGCCAGATACTTCAAGGATGACGGCTGTTTTGCCATTTTGTTTATCTTCAATTCGCAGTGGGTATGAATTCCCAACTACCTTTGGCTCCATGATGTCGAGTTCTACGACAACACTACCCTCTTGGCGGTCAAATGATTTTGTTACGATGGTGCGGGCCCTTTTTGAGGAAGCGCTATCATTATCGAAGATGCGAAGTCCGTTTTTAGAGCTGTTGCCCTCGGAATCGTTTGGAATTTCACTCACATATACTGCGCTCGTTTCCTCTGTTACTCCTTCTTCAGAGGCACTATGTGTATATCCATCAGGTAACTCTCCTATTTTTTCGTTTTCGAAATCATCGTTAACCAAATAGTTGACCGCTACTTGTTGTTCAGGTTGGGCTACACCGGCAACTGCTTGTAGTGCTGGAAATAATAGAATAAGACATAAAAAGGCATTAACTAATTTTTTCATTTCATTCCTCCTCGAGCGATTGTGTTCAAATCTTAAATTTTGGGGAACAATGATGTCTATTAGCTTGTCTCTTGTTTATAAAAAATTTGGAAGCAGAAGAACCGTCCCCCTGCTTCCTTGCTTCCTATTTGGCTGCTTTGTAGGCTTCTTCGTATTCTTTTGCCATGTCGTCGCCGCCGGATTTTTTCCATTTGTCGACTTCTTTTTGGAAGCCGGCTTCATCGATTTCACCCATGATAAATTTAAAGGTAGCGTCGATGATGATTTTTTCGAGTTCAGTACCTCTTTCATTTGCTGTTTGTGAGTCTAGTGGTACTGTCGGGTCTAATACTGCAAACTTATCATTCTCACGGATTAATTCATTTGCAAGCTGCTTTTTCGGGTCAGCATCAACAAGTTCATGAGTTACTTCACTTGGTCTAGAGCTTGATAACGGTTGAACATCCTTTTGCCATTGCGCATCGTCAAGGATATTAAATTCGCCATTTTCACCTAATTCATAGTGTGTCCCTTCAATACCACCAGTCATCAGCATATAGACTTCTTTATCAATTAAATTGTCGATAAATTGAAGGATTCTTTTTAGCTCTGCTTCATCTTTTACTTCTGATTTCGGGAAAGCTAATAATCCTCCAACACCACTATTTTCAGACCAAATGCGATGTTCACCGTCAGGTCCGGCAATTTTGTTTATTGGAATGAGTTCCATTTGATCCTGAACACCTTCAGCCATTACCTTTAAGTTTTTAATGTCTACCATACCTGTATAAATACCTGCTTTACCTTGAGCAAATTTCTCTTGTTGGTCAGATTTTGCTGTTACTGCAAAGTCTTTCGCTAAATAGCCATTTTCATATAATTTTCGAGAATACTTCATTGTCTCGAGGTATGCTTCTGTTTCAAACTCAGGAGTGAATTTACCATTTTCATCTACTGCCCAGCCATTCGGTGCACCATGATAAGAACTTAACGTTTTAAAACTTCCGTATCTTAGTTCGCTTCTGTCAATAAATCCTGTTGTATCATCTTTACCATTTCCATCAGGGTCATCTTCTGTAAATGCTCTTGCAACCTCATATAGCTCTTCCAAATTTGTAGGTGGCTCTAAGCCTAAGTTGTCAAGCCAATCTTTACGTAAAATAAGTCCAGAACGTCCTAAGTTCTTTTGGAACGGTACACCATATAAACTTCCATCAATTGATGCAGCTGTACGAACCTCTTCAGGTATTTGCTTTAAATTTTCATATTCATCTAAGTACTTACTAACATCCCAAAACATGCCGGATTTTAACGATTGTCGGACAGATGAATTTCTCAGCATTGTTAAAGAGACAATATCAGATAGTTCACCGGACGCTAATGCCGCTGTTATTCTCTCCTCTTTAGAAGCATCAGGCACCCAGTTAAACTTAATTGTTGTATTTGTCGCTTCCTCAATTTTATCTAGTACTACATCTGTTGGTGGAGAAGGCGTGTGTAGCATTGCAGTCCAGCTCACTTCAAGATGTGAGTTTGGGTCATATGTTCCAGAAGATGATTCATTTGATGAATTATTACTTTTCTCCGAACATGCAGCTAGTAATAGCTGTGAAGAAACAAGTAAGGACACAGCAATAACCTTTGGAAATTTACTTTTCTTTTTCAATACTTCCATCCCCTTTTAATATCATAATTTATCATTAAAAACATACCCCTATAAAAAACTCACCTCCTTTAAGTGTAACTCTTCTCTTCTATTCTAGCTTTCTTTTAACTGTGCCTGCATTTCAATTCTCATGAAAACCTGATGGGTTAACCACATAATTGTATAACTAGCTAGACTTATCCCAAAGAACATGAGAGATCCAGGATACATAAGTAAAACAATATAAATAGCTGCAACTGCTAGTAGTAATACTAAGGTGTATTGAAGATAGCTCAAGGCAAACAAAACAGAACACTTTAACTTTAACGTTGTACGTTCCCATTCATAGTGGACCATGATTGGGAATATAAAACAAAGTGAAATCACATAAAGAAAACTAATGATAAATAACAATACTCTTAATCCAAATGACTGGACATAAAGTAAATCAGTATAGAGGATTATCCCAACAACTAGATAGAATACACCGATTAATGATGACTCAATAATATTGGTGCGATACGCCTGCCAAAATGTTGAAAAAATAGGAATTTCCATATTTCCTCTAACCCATTGTCTTTGTACTGTATACATCGCATACGTTGCTGGACCGACTCCAAAGAATATCAGCCCAAGCATTGTAAAAACACACCATAACAAATGAAGATATACTAACTGTAAAATCCTTACACATAGGTCATTCAGTCGTTCTGCCACTCTCTCCACGATAATCACTTACCTTCCGTTGTTAACGTGAACATATTTTCTAGTTGTTCTATTCGTTTAATATAATCCATCTTCTCCAAATTTCTTAGCTAGCTTATTGGCACCGATAACAAGAATTAAACCAACAGCTCCTTTAAATAAACCAACAGCTGTACTGTAACTCAACTGACCATTTCTCAAACCTGCTGTATACACATACGTATCAAATATTTCCATCGCTTCACGATTTAATGAGTTTAATAATAAGTAAACATGTTCAAATCCCAAATCTAATGTTTGACCAATCTTTAAGATTAATAAAATAATAATAACTGGTCGAATTGCAGGTAAGGTTACATGCCAAATTTGACGAAGACGGTTCGCACCATCCATTTTGGCAGCTTCATATAATTGCGGGTCAACAGCTGTTACAGCCGCTAAATAGATGATTGTTGACCATCCCATTTCCTTCCAAATGATTTGGAGAATGTATATCGCCCTTGTCCATGCTCCATCTGTTAAGAAATCAACCTTTTCTCCACCCAGCTTGGCAACTAACTCATTAATTACCCCACCGTCTACTGTTAAAAAGACATAACTAATTGAAACAATAATAACCCAAGACATAAAGTGAGGAATGTAAATCATTGTTTGAACTGTCTTTTTAAATAACTTTCCTCTTACTTCGTTAAGCATCAAAGCAAGAATTATTGGTATCGGGAAGAAAATAAAAATATTTAATGCAAATAAAAATAATGTGTTCGAAAGTAACATAAAAAAGGTTGGCTCTGTAAATAGACGAATAAAATGTTTGAATGCTACCCACTCACTACCGAGCACCCCTAAAAACGGCTGATAATCTTGGAATGCAATTACCAAGCCTCCCATTGGGACATACTTAAATAAAATAAAGTAGAGGAGACCTGGAAGAATCATAAAATATAAATATTTATTTCTACCAATACTCGCAATATTTTTTCTCCTTAACTCCCTTTTTATTTCCTTCTTGTCTAATATCGTTGGTACGTTTTGCTGATTCACTGGAGTAATTGTTTCTTTCAAATTGTAAAACCTCCTTTTGTGATACCTAGTTAGAAAATGATTTTGTTCCATGCATGTTCAAGAGGATAACCCCTTCTTCCCATTTTCGCTTGTTCATTTATTGCTTACTAATTACATTTCAAATGTAAGCGATTATCTTATATAACGTCTACAATCATCTATTCAGACACAGCTTAAAATAGCTCCAGAAAGCGTTTACACAACTAAATCTAAGTTAATGATTACGCTTACAGCAAAATGATTATATCGTGTTTAGTGCTCTCCTTTTCTAGCGTGCCCACTTATCATTATCCCTTTCTGCGGACGAGACTGTTCATGATGAAATGATTATAGACGTACCATTTTCCCCATTGTTATAGTTGAGGAAACATAGCAAATATCTTTATAAAAGGTTCTGTTAACGAAGTTTGCAAATGAATAGAACCTAAATAGAATAGTCATGGAGGGATTACAAACTATGCAGGACAAATCGTTAGGTAGTCGTATTTTTAACATTGTAAATTGCACGATTCTACTCATTATTGCTTTAATTTGTTTGTTACCATTTGTAAATGTCATTGCCAGTTCATTTGCTTCAACTAAAGAGGTTGTAGAAAAACCATTCATTCTTTTTCCAACAACGTTTACATTAAACGCGTATGAATACATTTTTTCAACACCGACTCTATTCAAAAGCTTTTTTGTTTCAATCGGTGTGACAGGAGTAGGAACACTTATTAGTATGGTGTTAACATCCTTTATGGCATATAGCTTATCGCGTAAATATTTATATGGAAGAAGAGCGATAAATTTTGTTGTCGTCTTTACAATGCTCTTTAGTGGTGGTATGATTCCTACCTATTTAGTAGTAAGAAATTTAGGACTTATTGATACTTACTGGGCATTAATGCTTCCTGTTGCGGTTAATGCATTTAACCTTATTATTATGAGGAACTTCTTCCAAGCGATTCCTGATAGTTTAGAGGAATCTGCAAAAATGGATGGATATAATGATATGATGATATTTTTCAAAATTATTTTACCATTATCATTGCCATCGATTGCAACGATATCATTGTTCTACGCTGTTGCATATTGGAATGAATACATGAATGCAATTCTCTACTTGAACAGCTCAGAAAAATGGCCAATTCAAGTATTGCTGCGGCAAATTGTTATCGTGTCTAGTGGTATGCAAGCTGATACTACAGCAGTTGATATACAGCCACCAGCACAAACAATTAAAATGGCCGTTATAACAGTAGCAACACTACCGATGTTAATTCTTTACCCGTTCCTACAAAAGTACTTTGTCAAAGGGGCCTTTGTCGGGTCTGTAAAAGCGTAATTATTAATTATGTTGTTGTTTTAGTGTTTTAAGCTGACGAGACATTATTCGATCCATTCAACATATAAAAGCGAAATAAACATATAATAAAAAGCTGTTTCAAAGTCCTAGGTACTGTGTACCAAGTCTTTGAGACAGCTTTTTTGTATATTTTAATCCTTCTATTACTTGTTAAAAAGAAAGTGAATCATCACGGTGTAAGTCACGATATTTCCCAGGTGTTATTCCTTCAATTTTTCGGAAGGAACGAATAAAGTTTTGTGAATTACGATACTGGAGCTTTTCTGATATTTCACGAACAGACATATTCGTTTCTTTTAACCATTTCTTCGCCTTGTCATACCGATACAATGTTAAATATTCACTAAACGTTTGCTGGAATTCCTTTTTAAAAATGCTGCTCAAATAATTTTTATTATAATGAAGTCGTGTTGCAATTGACTCTAATGATAAGTCTGAATCGTACTCATTCTCGATAATATGTAGAATTTGATTTGAAATCGTTTTATATTGTGTATCTGTTCGTTCAGTTATCGCCTCAATCATTGGATAAATCATATTCTTCTTAACATACATTTCAATTTCTTCTGACGTCTTCATGTCTGAAATCGCATGATAGATTGTCTTATAGTCATCCATGATTAACGTATCCATTCCCATCACATGCATCAAGTGGATAATATCGTTAATAAAGCGCATAATGTTCACTTCAAGCTCATGTGGATTATGGTTATTTTTATAAAGATCTGCAAATAATTGGTGTAAAGACGTTAGTGCCTTTTCACTGTCACCTAGTTTTATCGCATCAAACAATTGATTTTCTAGTATTTTTGGAAAATATGTTTTAATCTGGTTACTACTGTAAATCGGTGCCACAGTCTCATAAAAGATTATCGATTCCTTCCCTACCTTAAGTCTGTATCGCAACGATTCAATTCCTTGTTCCAACGCTTGTTTGCAGTCCGACAATTGCTCGAACGGTCTACTAATTCCGATACTAATTGTTACATCAAATATTTCGTTTACACGCTTTTGAATTTCTTCACTATATTGATTTATATTTTGTACATGCATGTTAAAGTTATCAGTTTGACTTATAAAGATTGTTGCTTGTGTATGAGAATCGACAACCGTAGGGGGCAACAGCTCATTTTCTGAAACAACCTCTGAAACAATTTGATTGATTGAGAATAGGAGGACATCCTTATCTTTTCTCGTAAACTCACTTTTTTTCAAACTATCAAATTGAATCGCCATTACATATAGATACTTCCACTTTGAAGGAAATCTAAAGCCCTTTAACTGCTCTACAATTTCAGCTTCGGTCAATCTTCCGCGAAAAAGGTTTAGCATAAATAATGTTTTTAGTTGTTCATGTTGGTTTACTATTGTATGCTCAAGCACTTCGTTTCTTGAGACAACCTCACGAATTGAATGACCAATTTGTTCAAATTCATCTTTATATTTACTTTTTGGTTGTTTCGGGATATACGTTTGCAGTTCACGAATCGGCTTCGAAAAATAATCAGAGCTAATATATCCGATAACGATTGTAACTAGCAGCATAAATAGACTCATGAGCACTAAAGCAATAATCGTCGGCTTTACGGCTGCAGATAACTCTTTATCGTTAATTCTCGTCACATAAATCCAACCGTTGTATTCCGATTTTGTATAGGCAATTTTGTTTGTCTCTTGTTTATTGACGATTTCGTCTAGAACATCTGTTGTATGTATTTCTTCATTTAGAATTTGCTCGATATACTTCTTATGGAGTCCCTCTTCTTCTAATGCATTGCTTTGGTAAATAAATTTCCCTTCTTGGTTATAAATGAAAATAGGATTCGAGTCAGACTGCTTATAAATCAAATTAGAAAATGAGTTCAAAGGTATGTGCACAATTAAGATTCCATTGCTTTCTTTCAAATTAAACGGAGTTTTTTTCACTAATAAAATCTCTTTTTTATTATCCTCTTCTACAACCCATGTTGACGTATTCGCAAGTTCGATATATTTAGATTTTACTTCCTCTTTCTGCTTATGAGTAAGTTGCTTTAACCCTTCTTTATTTATGACCCAGTTGCCCTTTAAACTGACTAATTCAATCGATGTTTGACTTGGGCCAAAAGCTGAAATGTAGTTTAGGCGTTTAATAATTTCTCGATATGTATCAAAGTTAGAGGCGGTTAATGGCAGTTCCATATACTGTTTAAAGGGGTTGTCATAAATGTAGGAATTAAGAGCATAATCTAGCGTTTGAATTTTTTGTTCTAACGTATTTTTCGTTTGTACGACGTTCTCTAATTTTTCTAATGAGATTTTTTCATCCAATTTATCCTTTGTCAAAATATAAGCAACCCCGTTAAATGCAATCATCACAAGGGTCCCAATCAGGACAAACGGCAGAAACAATCGATAGAAATATTTTGGCTTATGCTTCATCTAGTCAAACACTTCCTATCTCATGAATTAAAGCGCTTACACTAACTTATATTATATACATTTGGTAAAATTTGTGTCAATATGCTGATTGACCCCAAATCAATCTTTTCAAATTGTTTCTTCGCATTCGATTGTTCATCATTTGCCACTAGGAAGCGTGAGCATTTCAAATATAAAAGACTTGGTACTACTGTTAACTGTTCTATTACCACCGGGAATATTGGATTTCATAGTATTAATCTAAATTGAAAACGGGGTAGTTTAGTTAGTTTAAGAAGGATTCTCTTAATAAGGTAAAGAAATAGTAATCAGAGTTAATACGATAGGGGGAAAACATTTGAGTTTTGATTACTTCATATTTAATTCAGTACCGGACGATAATGTTATAGATAGAAGAATTGTTGTTTTAGTTCTTAACTATGTTGCATTATATAAAAAGTTGAAAAATAAGCGTAATACTTTGCACAATGTAAAATAATTCATTAAATGGAAGCGTTAGTTTATCTATCAAATATTTAAATTTTAACAGAGCCCAAACTTAAATTATCAGGTACGATTTGTGAATTAATCTACTTAACATACAGGTGTTAAAAACGGAGGTTTTGAACAAAAGTTATGAAATATATAAAAGGTTTGTACATTGTTATGGCAGTAATGGTTTTTGTTAATTTGACAAGTGAATATATTTATAAAGGCGAATATTCAGCTATCGCAAGCTGGGTTATAGTGCTATTATTTCTCTTCGGTACTGTATTTTTTATTAATGCAAGACATTATCTATCCAAGAAATAATTTGCTTGATTTTCATGAACCTCGTTCTTCACTATACTGGTAGCATTACGTCAAGTAGTGGGAATGAATTTTCTTATTGTACGGTGCAGGTTAGTGTCATAAAGAATATTACTATAAAATAATATTTAACTAATATGGTATAATAAGGATGATGAATAGGTACGTTAAATTCATATTGACGTTTCGCTTTTAATTCGAACTGCAATTGCCAGCTCTTTTTTATTAAATAAACCAAACGTTGTATCATCATTATGATAAAAGTTCATAAAGAAGGTAATATCCTCCATCGTTTAGTGTCTGAAGAAAGGATTAATCTCTTTTTTTTACCTCTAATGAGTAAAATTTTTTAAATTTGGAGGGGGAGCATTTGCGAAAAAAAACTAACAAACAACATAATAAATATCCCTTTATAGCTGGATTAGGAGCTGGTTTGATAGGTGTATCAGCAACAATGGACAATACAACTCTATATGATTGTCTTCTTGTAGTAGGTCTTGGGACCATATTGACAAGTGTTCTTCTGTCAAACTGGGAAAAGAAGAAAAGAGTATAAGAACGAGTATTAAAGAACTATCATTGATGGTCTTTTATACTTTTGCAGCATAAAAAATAGATACAAATAGTTACAATTGAAACCTTATTGTTATCTCTTATTTGATAATATTAAATTTGTGAAGAAACTCAATTAAACTATATGGTGCGATACTTCAATAAAGAGGTATCGCATTTTTAAGAGGTAGTTTAGTGGAATAAGATTATCAAAACTTTTATGCAGAATTGACAAATACTGCGCAGTAAAGAACTTCATCTTTAGAGGACTTTGCGAAATTATATACTTTAAGTAACGGGTTAGGTTACTTGAAGAAGCTTTGAATAAACAATGAGGGAATATATGAAAGTCACCCAATAACAAGGAGTTTATGAAAATGAGTATGGCAACCTATATTGGTTTAAATTTTGCATTAAAACTTAATAAATATTATACAGAGGATGAAGTTGAAATTGGTTATGTTTTTTCAGATGAAGAAAATAGTAATTTAGTTAAGCAGAAGCATTTTACTACGCCCTATATTTATGAAGTTTCTGAAAATGGTCATCCTATTTGGCAAATGAATGAATTTCAAAAGATTCATTCACCACATAACTACGAAAAATCCAAAAAGACTTTCCTCTATTTATGTAACCTTCTAAAAGAGTTACTTCCACAAGGTGATCATTGTGAAATCTATATTTGTTGGTTGGGTGAAGAAGATGAAGAGCGTGAGGATGAGTTGTAAATTGATTTAAATAATCTACAAATTGAAGCAATAGATATTTATGAAAAATGCTTTATCCGAATAGAAAACTAAAGGCTCATCTCATTCGGCTTAAATGAAGAAATAAATTTATTATTTTAGAAGTATTGATTACGGAAAAGAAGGAGTTTCCATATTATGTTGTAGAAGACTTTCATTTTGACTTGGAAGAAAATGAAGAAGTGGAAGTAGTCTGTCCTTTTTGCAATGGTACCATGCGACAAGCGAGAAAAAAGACCCAGTGAATAATGAACACTTGGGTCGTGGTTAAGTCGAGTTAGCGATTTTGTTCCTAAAAACATGTTAATCAACTGATCCAGTTCGCTTAATTTCCACCTTTATATTTGGTTTTATCTTTAGTGCTGAATATTTTTGTCTTAAATCTCCCTCAGTTAAATGGGAATATTTTCTAACGCTTCTTATTTTTCTTCCGATGCCAATGGGATCCGTATTTAAATTTTTTAATTCCTCAAGTATATATCCAAATTCTTTGTTTAGGGCTTCACCAATTAGTTGCTCCATTTTGTTTAGTGAATCTTTATTTTTCACAGAAATAGATGGTTGAAATTCTAATGTTGAAACGGAAATCGTTGCATTTAAATGAACCAATTCTTCGTTCTTTATTTCAATGTTTCCTTTGTACTTTATTGGATGAAGTGTAATCTTATAAATATCACTTTTAGGAAGGTTGAGTTCTGCCATCCCTCTTTTCTCTAGTTCTTCAGCAGCAATCTCTACAGTTATTTCACCTAAAAATGCCTTATTATTTGTGAATAATTTTATGTAAAGGGTGTTTATCAACGAAATAGACCCAACAATTTTATCTTCTTTGAATAATGCAACACTATCTATAAAAGGTGCTACGCCATTTGCATTTTTTATAATGGGTAGGGTAGGATCAATACCAATTTCATATTGTGTGGTTATAAAATCATGTAAGTTGGAGTTGACTAACATTTCTTTCTTTTCGTGTTTATCCAATAGTTGATAAATATAGGATCCCATTTCGGGATATTCTTCATAGTTTGTATTGTTAATCGTCTCCTCAGCATTATCAGTAATGGCCAAAAAGATTAAAGAACTGATAATGCTATCTCGTTGCATTGTATCCAGAAAAGAAGAAATTCCTGTTTCTGCCATGTTTTTATTAAACAGTATGGTCCTTAATTGACCAGACGTAATGTCATGGCTTGTCTGTTCCTCTAGTTTTTGTCTGATTTGTTTACTAGTCGTTCCGTCAGCAGAAAGGGTTACACTCGTCTTTTCTTCTTTTCGGTCAAATTGTAACAAACTGATAGTGCCTTTGTATGTATTGTCATCAAGCAAGTCAAAACCAATAATCGTTGAAATCCCTTGCATTTCTATTATTTTTTCAGGGGCCATACATGCAGTACAAAGAAGAGAACACAGCAGAATAACAATTTTTTTCATTCTTTCAACTCCGTCTGGAACGAGTATTGATTTTTGATTTTATAATGGTTATTCCATACAAGAAAATCGGATAGATAAACCACAGGAAAAATCCTATTTTGCCAATTTGATCAAAAAAATAATTATTATCTACTCTTTTAGTAATTAAAAAACTGCAGATAAAAAGGATAATGGAGATGAGCCATATTCCATATTTCTGTTTTATATAAAAAATCTGTTTAATACCCTTGGAAGAAATATATAGAGTGATACATAGGTTTGGAAAAATAACTAAAATCCAAAATGGAACCGCAACAAATTCAAAGCGCTCAATAAATGGAAAATGGACCGTGCTAATCATGCTGACAACAGGCCATACATTCTTCTCTAATTCTTTCGCGCTAAAAAATAAAATAGAAACAACAGTTGTTATTAAAACAAGAATGGTCGTAAACCAGACAGCTATTTGACTAAACAGCTGTAGTTTATTTTTCTCCTTTATAAATGGAAAAATAAAAAGTAAAGTCTCGAAACCTAACATTGTATAACTGCTCTTGAAAACTCCTTTCATAATTTCTGAAGGAGTTGTCGTCATAATAGGTAAAATCCTAGTTAGATTTATGGTTTGAAGTGGTTGGTACACAACAAATAGCAGCCATATAGTCAATAAAAAGGATAAGAAACAAACACCGGTCACTACTCTAAATCCGCCGGATACAGCATAAATGGATAATATTAATAAAGCCAATACTCCGACCCATTCATAGACACCTTCATATCCCCATGTTAGTGACAACTCGACATAACTAATGGTGATCGAATAATTTACGGCAATAAAGTAAATGACAATAAAGAAGTTGAAAATACTACCAATCAAGCGTCCGAATATATGTTCATGAATTTCAAAAAGAGTATCACCTTCATTTTTTTTTAGGATAGAAATCATTAACCATGTAATCAAGCTAACGAATAAACCAGATAGTAAAATGGATATCCAAGCATCTTTTTTTGATTCTAGATACATAATTCTTGGAACTCCAAGAATTCCCATACCAATTTGCGAAGTGTGTATGATATAAAACGCCATAAAGGCGTTAACAAAACGTATATTTGATTTCATTTTGCACCTCAAAATTCATCTAAATCTGTTATATTTCTTAATCGCTCCTTTAGGCGAATGGAGTCTTTTGGTCGATTTACTAACGGCCGCCTCATATAAAAATGGTGGGGGAGACGCATTAAAAAATATTGCAAATCTTTCATTCTTAGCGGATATAGAGGTGCAAGATAAGGTTTATTTAAAGAAGTTAATTTTAACAAGTGAACCATTAGAATACATATACCGAAAATGATTCCATTTAACCCCCAAACACCTGCTAAAATAATGATTGGAAATCTAGCAATTCTGACTGCAGTGCCCATTTCATAAATAGGAGCCGAAAATGCCCCTAATGCACTAAATGCAACAATGATAATTAAAATATTGCTAGTTAACCCTGCCTCAACCGTTGCTTGGCCAATGACAATACCTCCTACAATACCCATTGTTTGTCCTACCTTTGAAGGAAGGCGGGCTCCAGCTTCTCTAAGTAACTCAATTAACCCTTCTAGTAAGAGTGCTTCTAACAAGGGAGGAAAAGGAACTTGTGAACGTGATTGTCCAATGATAATTAACAATTTAGATGGTATGAGTTCAAAATGATAAGTCATGGCAGCCACATAAATGGCTGTTAAAAAAAGAGAACCTACCATAGCAAATAATCGGATAAAACGAATAAATGTACTTAAAGACCATCTCAAATAGATATCTTCTGTTGATTCGAAAAATGAGAAAAAATTAGCAGGACCTATAATCCCTACTGGGCTACCATCTATAAAAACACCAATTCGCCCGTTTAAAATCGAGTAGATGAATCGATCGGGCAGCTCTGTTAATATAAATTGTGGAAATAAAGAGTAATGATTATCTTCTAGGCATTGAGCCAAAATGGAACTGTCAATTATATTATCCGTACTTAATTGTTTAATCCTGTCCTTAAGTGTCTGAAGAGTGTCATCGTTCGCAATATCTTTTATATATACAATTCTTATTTGCTTTTGAACGCGTTCCCCAATCTTTATTTCATCCGTGCACAAATTATAATCATTTAGATTTTGTCTGATTATCTTAACGTTAGAAGTTAATGATTCAGTGAACGAAATTTTAGGTCCATATACTAACGATTCTGTTTCTGCTTTCTCAATAGAGCGTTCAATGGGGTTTGCGCAGTTCACAATGAATGCCTTTTTCTCATCTAAAAAATAAATATAAGCAAATCCATTTAATAAGGAAGAGATTACCTCTTGTTCCTCTAAATTTACCTTTATTTCTTCTATAGGTATGTTTTTCATTAAATAGGTGTAATGTAAGTATTCTATAGAAAGTTCTTCAATATATTTAATGACATATTCATTTAGAATCTCTGGCTTAATTAAATTCTTCATGAAAATAATATGAATCCCCTCTTGTCCAACTTCAAGCTTTCGACAAATCAAATCGGGTGATTCATTAAGAATGGTTTTAATTTTTTCATAACCTGGGAAGTTATCATTATTATGACGCTCAGTCATTCGTAACATATCCTTTAACCGTTTTTAATAGTGTCTGTAAAAACAATTAATTTATACAGAATATGGACAGAGGGACAGTGAATCATTACATCATCTTGGACAGCGTTAAACATTATCGTGTCTAGATTAAGTTGATTTTACTTATATAGTAATGCTTCATCCTTATTAAACGGGAGCGATTGTTCAATAGAGAAGTCGCTTCTTTCGCTAACTAGTTAGTGGAATAAGGGATTATCATTTCGGAAGAATAGTCCAGAAGTGGTAATAGTTCATGAAAAGAATAGTAATAGTATTTGTTGGATTACTCTTAGTAGGATGGCCACGGATGCGAATGTTCAACACGGATATTTAGCTATTGATGAGGATTGGTCAGTATTACGTTTCAAATCCGTTAATAAAAATAAGAAGATGACTAGAAAAGTGCGGTAACTGAAAAAGGCAAACAGCGAATTGGAAAGTAGTTAGTTAATGCCAAGTAAATTAGATGTACTCCTGTAAGACAAAGTTATTTGCTGCGCAGTACGAATAAATTGCGTTCTAAAAAGTCCTCTTTAACGAAGGAGCAGGATAGTTAAAATTCCATGTTAAACTATTTTTAACCAACTATTAAATTAGGGGGAGTTAAATTGAAAAATTACAATATTCTTTCAGCCATCTGTTTAGGAATATTTATTATTTTGTTTTCTATGATGATAAACGGCTTTTCTTTTGGTTCATTAGGTAAAATGGCAATAATCTCGATGATCTTATTCCCATTACTTGGAGCCATTTTAGGGATAAAAGGTAAAAAGGGTGTTAATAAGTGGTTATTAACAATAATTAATTTTATTGCCCTTATCACAATAGGATATATTCTTTTACTTAGTGGAATGGGTGAAGCATAAAGAAAAGTTGCTGAACTAACTGAGGCGATACTTCAATAAAGAGGTATCGCATTTTTCTTATTGCACAAATGAGGCAGAATAGAATAAGGTAATTAATCTTTCAGGGAGAGTAGAGGTTGAATATGAAACAATTATAGTTGTCATTAAAAAAAGCAGGTTTAATGTTTAACGGGCATATAGACAGGGAGAGGTCGATTTCATTCTTCTTGAAACCTATGAGAATGGAACAACAAAATCAGTTGTATAGATACATTCGAAACGCTTTTCGGAAATGTGGAAGGGAATCCTACCTATGAAGCCTTGTCGGGTTCTCATACATTTAAATTGGAAGATAAGCAATACAATATGACAGCCGAGGAAATGGGTTATCAAAAATATCTCGACCACTGGAAAGAGCAAGGATTATTGAACAAACGATACAGTTCAATAAGAGAATAGGAGTTTTATTCCGCAATTGACAAATATGTGTAGATATAGCAAACCAAATTAACGGACCTTAGCATAGGCTAAAGTCCATTTATATTAACGCATATTTCCAATAATTGCTGCACGACTTGCCTGCATTTTCTTTACATAGTTTGTTGTTAGCTCTAATGGTAATTTGTGCTTATCGCTATAAGATTGAAGGCGTCGCTTATCCATTTGTTGTGAATCGCCAATTGTAAAAATTTGTTGCCTTATACTTGTTATTTGAGTCTCTATTTCAGTTATATCATTTATAGAGTTGCTTGCTCTAGCTACATTTAGCTGTTCATTTAAGATTTCTAGCTGTTCATTTAAGATGGCTACCTGTTCATTTCTCTTTTGAACTTCTGCTATTTGGCTTTGTAATTGAGCATCTAATAGCTTTGTTCTTTCTGATTGAACCATCATTAATACAGTTTCAATATCCATTGAACTTATATTGTGGATACTTATTTCTGTGAATTGCGATGTAGCAGCTAATGATTGATTTGCTCCAGCAAATAATAAACTTGCTGCTAATGCACTTCCGATTAACACTTTTTTCATAATACTACCTCCTTGGCTTTGTTTTGACTTTATTTAATGTTTATAAATTCTTTAAGTAACTTACTCTGCCCTCCATAAAAAGATTATATATCAATTTTAAGGAATTAAATACCAGTTATTTTATAACGAGAGCATATTGAACCCCTGACCACAAGTAGCGAGGAACTACTATTATGGAAATCTAGCTTTAAGTGAGTATGAAATTGAACAAATAAGATTCGTAAATGCCTTCTATCTTTAATGTAAGCACAAATACAAACAAGAACCGAAGAAATAGAGATAGAAGAGGAATAGTTCGTAGATTATGTATAATAAAAAAGGTAGTTCTTCAGCTAACGGGTGCGATACTTAAACAAAGGGGTATCGCATTTCTTATTGAACTAAAGGTGCAGGCTAGTTGGAAAAATTTCTCGTTTATATCACAAGAAGGATATATTCTTGGCAGGTTGTTATGCGTAAATATAAGAGCCGATTTCTTTTTTAAGAAGTCGGCTCTTATATTTTAATGTAACATTTATATTGCATTTTAATGATATGTAATGTAAGATAAATCTAACATATTGTTAAATATATATTTCTTTATGTAGGTGAGCATATGGTAAGTAAAATGAAACTAGCAAGAATAGAAAAAGGTTTGACTCAAGAACAGCTTGCAAAACGAGTAAATGCTACAAGACAAACGATCGGATTGATTGAAAAAGGAGAATACAATCCAAGTTTGAACTTGTGTATCGCTATTGCCAAAGAATTAAGTAAAACATTAGATGATTTATTCTGGGAGGTCGAGTTGTAATGAAATCTTGGATATCTTTTTTATTACCGAATGATGAATATAAGGAAAAAAGGATATTGTATTTTTTCTCAGAAGGGGCAATAGTCCTTTTGCTTACCCTTATAGGTATGATTATCTTGAACAATTATTTCAACTTAGATGCTGAGACTTCTCTATTACTATCTATTGCTATTTTCCTCTTTTATGTCTCAGGAAGATATACAATGTCTGGTATAGAATATACAGATATTGCAACAGAAAGGGCTTATAGAAAAGAGTTAAAGCACATTATTGTTAGAACAAGTAGTTTTGTAGTTATTTACATACTGTTATATATAGTATTTACAGGTGTACCCAGCAACCAAAAAGAATGGATTGATATAATCGCAATATTAGTAGGTGTTTGTTTACTTTGGTTTTTCACTAGCTACATTTCTTTAAAACGTTCCTATAAGAAAAATAAGGATTTGCTATAATCAAAGTTTGTGAATAAATGTACTTAAAGTAAAGGGTGCTTTAGTACAGCAACAATACAATTTATTGTTTTAATAAATGAGGACATTTATTATACAAAAAAAGGATAGATAAAGCAGACTTTATTCTGCTCATCTATCCATTGTTATTTAACTTTAGAATGTCTGACATTAAATTTCAAACCAATATTATTAAGGTTTCAAAATATATATTGACTATTTATAAAAATAAGCTCCAAGCCTTTTATTTATTAAGCATGTATGAAAATCCATCCTTCCTCACAAAATAACGTAGAAAGGATGATGAACATGATTCAAAGTTTTATTGGTCATTTACTTGCATCAAGTCTCGTGATGAAACACAATTTAGATTGGCATCGTAAATTGCTGTACATTGCGATACCTTCATTTATTGTTTTCATGTTTTTCCAGGTAGAATACATCAACTACCGCTTAAAGAGAAGATAAAGTGAACTTGTTCGTTTTATACTAACGCACCAATTCTTTCATTTACCTCTTCTTCTGTTAACTCATGTTCGACAATATATCGGTTTCTTGGGTGCTCACGGCATTCATCACTGCATGAACGTAAATATTTGTGCTCATTTTCTTCTGAACATAACATTTGCTTGTTACATTCAGGGTTGGCACAATTAACATAACGTTCACACGGCTCACCTGTAAAGTAATCTTTTCCAACAACGACAGGATTGACGCGGTTTACTGGTACAGCTATTCTCTCGTCGAAAACATAGCATTGTCCATCCCAAAGCTCACCTTTCACTTCAGGGTCTTTCCCATAAGTGACAATTCCACCATGTAATTGTGCAACATCCTCAAAGCCCTCTTTACGTAACCAGCCTGAGAATTTTTCACAACGTACTCCACCTGTACAATAAGTGAGAATTTTTTTATTTTCAAATTGCTCTTTATTTTCACGAATCCACTCAGGTAATTCTTTAAACGTTTGAATATCCGGTTTAATCGCATTTTTGAAATGACCTAAATCATACTCATAATCATTTCGTGCATCAATTACAACCGTATTTTCGTCCTGCATTGCTTCATAGAATTCTTTAGGGCTGTAATATTTTCCTGTGAGCTCTAATGGATTTACATCATCCTCTAATCGTAACGTCACAAGCTCCGGACGATGGCGGACATGCATCTTTTTAAAAGCATGACCATCCTCTTCATCTATTTTATATACCATATCCTTAAAACGCGGGTCAGATTTCATATGCTCCATATATTGATTTGTTTGTTCAACAGTACCAGAAACCGTACCGTTAATACCTTCGTGTGCAATTAATACACGCCCTTTTAAACCAATACTTTTACAAAATTCTAAATGTTCCTGCGTATACTCCTCAGGATTCTCAATTGTTACATAGTGATAGTAAAGTAATACACGATATTCTTTTGACATCTTTCATCCACCTCTATTTATATTTGCAAGATATAAAATGTGGTATAGCGAAATTTCCCAATTCTCTAAAGTCAGTTTAATACGAAAGAATATGACTGACAGTTCCATTGGTTATATGATAATTTCATTCTTGCATGTTACCTTTAAGAAAAAGGCAGTATTATATGATTAAAACAAAGTTTTTATGTAAAAGCAAGAAAATGTAGTTGGTAATCCTGTAAAGCTTAGCAATTCTATCGTTCATAAGTGAAGGGCACCTTAATCACCCACATAAGCATAGCGGATATGACTTGAAGCTAGATTTCGAGCGACTTTCCACAGGTTCTAAAACTATAAGATATCTCTAAAAATGAAAAAACCAACCTCAAAAGAAGCTGGTTTA
Organism: Metabacillus malikii; assembly: GCF_030813355.1. Taxonomy (GTDB): domain Bacteria; phylum Bacillota; class Bacilli; order Bacillales; family Bacillaceae; genus Metabacillus; species Metabacillus malikii. Next base: position 9,044 of record NZ_JAUSUD010000017.1, on the reverse strand, counting down.
GATATCATTATTTAAAGAATTTCACACGATCTTCAAGAGGTAAGAACTCTTTCTCTCCTGCAGGTGCAGTTGGATTACCAAATGGCATTTGCGCGATTAATTTCCAGTTAGCAGGAATATTCCATTCTTGTTTCACTTCATCATCAATTAATGGATTATAATGTTGTAGAGATGCCCCTAAGCCTTCAGCTTCTAGTGCTGTCCAAATGACGAATTGGTGCATAGCATTTGTTTGGTTAGACCAAATCGGGAAGTTATCCGCATATAATGCAAATTGTTCTTGAAGTGATTTAACGACTTCTTCATCCTCGAAAAATAACACGGAACCGTAACCTGCTTTGAATGAATCCATTTTTTGTTGAGTTCCAGAGAAGTCTCCATCTCCAACAACTTTCTTCAATGTCGCAGTTGTAATATCCCATAACTTATCATGAGCTTCTCCTGTTAACACAACTACACGAGTTGATTGAGAATTAAAAGAAGACGGAGTATGTTTAACAGCAAACTCAACAATTTCCTTAATTCTTTCATCAGTGACAGTTACATCTTTGTTGATTGAATAGTGAGAACGTCTCTCTTTAATCGCAGTATAAAAATCTTTAGACACAATAAAACCTCCAAATTTTATATTTAATTAATATATCTTGAATTCACAACAATTTTAACCAGTCGCTTCTTTTTAGTCAAACAATCTGCTTTGTCACTTTTTGACCAAGAATGTTACCAACGTGCAGCTCAATACCTTATTCTCCGCACCTTTATTATATTTACCTATCAATAAAATCCTATTCTTTGTATACTTCAACATCAAAGTGAAATTACGACACAACTTGGCTCTAACATTGAAAATACCACTAGAAAAGTCGGGTATTTGCTGTTCATTTTCCTTATGTAATAACATAAAAATTATTTCATGTACCAGTATGAATTTTATTTTCACCAAATAACAATGACCTGCAATCACTAGATTACAGCTCATTGTTATTATTTTTTATCGTTTTGCCTTCCACTCGTTAATTCTTCCCGGTCGATCGTTAATGGAATTTGTTCAAGCCATTTATGCTTGACCATTATTTTAAAACCATCCTTCATATAATCTGCAAGTTCAATTGTAAATCTTGAGTAATGGGTACTTAAATCATAGCGTTGACATGTTGCAATCGCTGAGCCAAACAATCCAATCGTTGCTGAACCTACTAATAGTTTATGATACATCATCAGGCGGTCAGAAAATGGTGGTGTTGTGGAATCTGTGATCTCTGCTTCCTCTGATTTTGGCTGTGGAAGATGCTCTTTTGCAAGAATCGAAGCCTGAACTTCGACCATTTTAGAAGATATTTCGACTCCTCGCCATATAAACTTCTTGGCATCCTCTGTTTTTGCAACTTGTGCAAAGGCCATACATAATGCTTTATCTAACTGTAACTTTTTTAAATCCCAGTGGATATTACTAATTTCAACACAATTTAATAATCGTTCGCCACCAAGAACTCCTTTTAAAAAATGATTTGATTCTATAAATTCATAACTTTTTGGTGGAACAATATGTGGTGGTCTTGAGAATACACCCTTTTCTAAAAGTAAGTCTAGCGACTGATTAAATAGCTCCATCGTTTCATCCTGACATTGAACAAAATAGTTACGAATATCCCGTCTAACATTTGTCGTTAAAGCTGCAGCATAACCAGCTAGGCCGTAAACACTCATTATATATGTATATGTTAAGCAAAATTCATCTGAAAATAAGCGTGGTGCTGTAACATTTACGTCGTCCTCTGTAAATCCATGCGGAATCGGATAGTTTTCTGCTACGAAGTATCCTTTTACTGTTTCAATATGACCTTCTGCTATTTGAAGAGCGAATGAAATAATGTTATGAATAGCCTTATCTTCAATGATTTCCTTCATATATTTATAAATGCAAATTGCCATCGTATCGTTTTGATACTGAGTCCATATATTCGCAATTTCTGGTGCAGTTAACCTAACTTCATGGTCAATCTGTTTTGTCTCTTCATCCATCATCAGGTACCTCCTAATATTTGTTAATCAGTTCTAGTATTTGTAAAAGGACAACAAACATACCAACTTCAATATTTTTACAAAAAAATTCAATACTAGTAAATGTTTGAATGAACACAAAAATCGCTTCGATACTATCGAAACGCTAAGAGAAGAAATAATTAGTTGTTTGTTGATATCCTCTTGCTGCTGATGAGTCTAACTAAATATAAACTAAAGAAGAGGTATTTTTAAGAAGCCTCGCACCTATCTTTGAGATTTATATTAGTAACCATACTTGTTTTTGAGGTAAAAAAAGCAGTGGGCAACTCAAAACTTACTGTTTCGAGTTACCCTCATTTCACTTTTTAATATGGATCCGCTTCGTGGCTTTTCTTTACTGCATCTTTAGTAGCAGCATTTGCTTCTAGTGTACCTTGACCAAACTTCGTATGACCTGATTCACGTCCTGGAATAAGGTCTTCCTTATTCATATTCTCTAATTCCTTCATTTTCATTTCGATGCCTTCCTTCACACGGCGTCCGTAATCTTCATCAGCTTTTGTGAAGTGTTCAATCATTGCATCTTGTATTTTCTTGTCACAAACAGCAAGAGCTTCTGATAAATTATTAATTAATTCATCGCGCTCCCAATCCTCAAAGCTACGGTATGTATGCCCCGCTTGACCATAGTTGTTCGGACGGTCAATTGGTGCAGTCATTGCAGCAGCATTGTATGTTGGCTGGTGTGGCGTGCGACCTTCTCGTTTTGCTTCTTCAAAACCGCCGAGCATCGATGGCTCATAGTTAATATGTGGGTTTTCCTTCGCCTCATCTGCACCACGATAATCCATTTGACCACGGCGTTGGTTAGTCCGAACTTCAGTTTTTGGTGCGTTCACAGGCAATTGTAAATAGTTTGCCCCAACACGGTAACGTTGTGTATCAGAATAGGAGAACGTACGACCTTGCAGCATTTTATCGTCTGAAAAGTCCATTCCATCGACTAGAACGCCTGTACCAAAGGCAGCTTGTTCAATTTCAGCATGGAAGTCTTTCGGATTGCGATCTAACACCATACGCCCAACTGGCAACCATGGAAACTTATCCTCTGGCCATAGCTTTGTATCATCGAGTGGATCAAAATCAAGCTCAGGATGATAACCATCTTCCATAATTTGCACGAACAATTCCCATTCAGGATAGTCTCCACGTTCAATCGCTTCATATAAATCCTGTGTTGCATGCCCTACATTTTTTGCTTGAATTGCATCTGCTTCTTCTTGGGTTAGATTACGAATTCCTTGCTTTGGCTCCCAGTGATATTTCACTAAGACGGCCTCACCTTTTTCATTTACCCATTTATACGTGTTAACACCTGATCCTTGCATGTGACGGTATGTAGCAGGAATTCCCCATGGTGAAAAAAGAAATGTAATCATATGAGTTGCTTCAGGTGTACGCGATACAAAGTCAAACATCCGTTGCGGATTTGGGACATTTGAAGCAGGGTCTGCTTTAAATGCATGAATCATATCTGGAAATTTCATCGCATCACGAATAAAGAAGATTTTAAGGTTGTTCCCAACTAAATCCCAGTTCCCATCCTCTGTGTACATTTTTACCGCAAAGCCACGTGGGTCTCTCGCCGTTTCAGGTGAATCCTTTGAACCTGCAACAGTAGAAAAACGAACCATTAATGGTGTACGCTTCCCAGCACCCGAAAATACTTTTGCTCGTGTATATTTCTCTACAGGTTCATCTCCAACTTTTCCATACGTTTCAAAATAACCAAACGCTCCCGACCCTCTGGCATGCACAACTCGCTCTGGCACCTCTTCCCGGTCAAAGTGAGAAATTTTTTCAATGAAATGATAATTCTCAAGTGTTGCCGGGCCACGATCCCCGATCGTACGGATATTCTGATTATCCGTCACAGGATGGCCTTGACGCGTCGTTAATGGTTCACGCTCTACCTGTTTATCATTAGAAGTATTATTTTCTTTATTATCCGCCAAGATAATAGCCTCCTTAAAAATAGTCAAGCTTATATTACCCAGAATTTAAAAATACATCCAAAATTAGGATGTATTTTAAATATTTCTACGTTATACTCGCTTACTTATTATGAAGGCTCTTCATTATAATTTAGTTATTGAACTTTATAATGCGCTTATGAAAAACGGGAGTGGCTTGCCAAGTGAGAGCTGCAAATACTCAAAAAAATAAGTATGTAGAAAGTAATAACTTTAACCTTTAATAGAATTCCTCCTAATAAAATAGAGATTCACCGCAAGAAAGTAGACAATCCCTGTACTTACTATAAATATGATATATTCCTTCATCTTCTTCGGCTCCATCAGTCTTTCTTCACTTTGGTAAAAACCCAACGATGCCTCAAATGAGAATGTCGTCGTATAGATTGATAAAAGCAAGCCTAATACGAGGACGATTCCATATATATTTAAAGCGAAACGGGTCGTTATGTTCCTTTTTGTTACGACTGTTACTTCAGTCGTTTGTGGCTGCAGTTTCATTTAGATACCTCCCATTTGTTTTTATCAGAAGTCCATTTTTATCGAGTCTTTCATATGGATAAGGAATGTTACTTATCTTTTCATAGGCTTCATTCCAAATCGTTGTGACAAATAGATGTGTTTTCATTAAAAGATGTTTTGCGGTTAGCAGTTCGTAACTGTAGCATTCATTCGGGGTTGTGTCATCACTACTAAAAAATTCGAGAACATTTTCTTCGTAAGCAATACACCCTATTTTGAATTCAAAGTGTCCATATAAGTCGATAAGCAAGTCGTTAAACTCTACTAGTTCATTTTCTTTTATACCAATTTGGTCCCATTCAGGTGCATCTTCGGATGAACCATAGAAATAAGTGTTAACCATAAGTGCATTTGAAGCAATTTGATCAATGCTAACAACTGCCCTTCTACTTCTCCGAAATCCAACATTTGCTCGTAATGATAACGTGTGAATTGCCGGTGAGTGATGGGCACTCTCATCAAAAGGATAACCTGCCACAAAAGCACTAATATGTTGCTCTAAATTTTTTTCTACGATTTCAATTTTTGTTTTTTCTAGTTTTTTTACGATTTCCCAGACTACCGTATTTCTATTTGTTTGCAACTCTAATAAAAAACTCAACTCAAGAAAAGGTCCTCCACGGAGCCATTCGGATGACATATCGCTTCTCCCCCCCAACTCACATGCCTTCATTCCTAGAAATTTCAATTTGACCACTTGTCAATGAAATTGTCTGCTTCATAATTGTAGCTCGTATTCTCCTTAATTCTTACAATATCATAAAAACCAACCAATTTTATTACTAGTTTCACAATTTTTTTCTAAAAGAAGGGTTTTATTGTAAAAGATGGAATTAAATACAGATACAAAACAATTCAATAAATTGGAGGGATTTTTATGGGATTAACGATACAAAACAATGATTTACAGCAAGTAGATATTACCGGCTCTGCTTGGAAAGAAGTAAACGCTGAAAAGCTAAATATTGACAATGTTAGCTTAGCTGGAACAACAGTGACAAATGCCAATATGCAAGAAGTCACTCTAAACGATGTCAATTTGCAAGGAAGTCACGTGACAAATGCGAACCTAACAAATGTAACCGTTCAACATGCTAATTTTAGTCACGCAAAAATTGACCATGTCCACTTATTTGGTACAGAGTTTCACAATGTTGTCTTCCCTGTTGAAGGAGACGGAAACTTTAAAGCTGATGGACAATACGAGCCGGTACGCTTTAACAATTGTGACCTCACGAATAGCAAACTCACAAACTGTAATTTATCAAATTTAGAGATAACAGACTGTGATATTACAGGACTGAAAATAAACGGCGTGTTAATTAAAGATTTACTTGAGCAAGTAAAGTAGGAAAGAGCTTAATTCAATGGTACAGGCAACATTTTCTGGTAGCGGGAATGTTGCTTTTCATCATTTATGTTTATAAATTGGAGGGCTTTTAATGGGATTATCAATGCAAAAAAATGATTTAGAGAAGGCAGACATTTCGGGCTCATCTTGGCAAGAAGTGAAGGCTGAGAAGCTAACCTTGGAAAACATAAGCTTAGCTGGGACTTCACTAAAAAATGCAAATATGCAGGGAGTAGCTATGAACGACATTAATTTCTCAAATGTCAGTATGATAGATGCTAACTTAAGCTATGCAAAAATTGACCATGTTCATTTATTCGGTACAGAATTTCAAAACATAGTCCTCCCAGTCGAAGGGGATTCTAACTACAATGCAGATGGACAATACGAGCCAATCCGTTTTACCAATTGTGACCTTACAAATAGCAAACTCACAAACTGCAATCTATCAAATATTGAGATTACAGATTGTGAGATAACTGGTTTGAAAATAAATGGTGTGCTTATTAGTGAATTGTTAGAAAAGGTGAAGTAAGTCATATTTTTCTAATCAGTTACATTACTAATAGATGGATTCAGCTGTAACTTATGAAGAAGAGGTTGGTCAAACATTCTTATCAAAAGAAACTCTGAACTTATTTTAGTGGGGAAGTAAACTACTTGCAGCTGTGAGAGCACCCTACTGTAGGGTTCATCCTGACCATTCGGTGTGTGATCCTCCACTAAGTAAGCTCAAAAAGCCCCTTTTATATAAACATGTGCCAACCTTCTCCATATTATTTTAAGAGATTAGCCTACCTTCATTTCTGTTAAATTTCCAAATCGGTACTAACTCAGTGATAATCTCTTGTCTCCATATTTGTTTTTGCTCAAGTTTCTTTTGTTTTGCTACATGTAACTGATTTACATTAGCAAAATAAATAAACGATTGACCTTTTATTTTTTGTCCAGTTTTATCTGTTGGGTCATGTAGGTCAAAAAATAGCTCTAGTAACTCATCATAGGACACTTTCCACGGATTAAACCAAATCTCAATTAACTCAACATTTGTCTCTGTTAAGTTTTTAGTTTGAATATATTCGACACCTCTTACACTTAATGCCTCTTTACTAAAAAATTCACTTGCTCCAAATACTGCTCTTTCCATATCCTATCGGCTCCTTTTATGAGCGATAAGCCTTCTTTTCCAAATAAAAAACCTCTCTTCGATAAAAGAGAGGTCTGTATCGTACAATACACTGATCTCATCTTTCAAAGAATACATCTTTGCAGGAATTAGCACCGTTCAAGTCTAGCATTGACTTGATGGTTGCCGGGTTTCATAGGGCCTGTCCCTCTACCACTCTGGATAAGAAGTTTATCGCTATTTAATTTATTTATTGTTACTAACAATACCATCGTTTTCCAATCGAAGCAATAGTTATTTTCATAATTTTATGTAAAATTTAAAATCATTAGTTGTTTTACTTAAAGAACTTTCAAAAATATACTTATTTCTCCATAAAGGAATAGAGGCCCGTACTTGAAACTATCAGTAATTGTGGAAAAATCAGATTGAAGTGGTTCTAGAGAGGCTTCGAGATTAGCGGATTTATGAAGAAGGTTTATATATGGGGCTAGCGCGTTTTTCGGTCTCATCAGGCTTATGAAGAAGATTTCCATAAGATTTTATCGGAATTTTCGGTTTCATCACGTTTATGAAGAAGGCTTTTACATGAGGCTATCTCGATTTTCGGTTTCATCGGGCTCATGAAGAAGATTTCCATAAGATTTTATCGGATTTTTCGGTTTCATCACGTTTATGAAGAAGGTTTTTACATGGGGCTATCGCGTTTTTCGGTTTCATTGGGACTATGAAGTAGAATTCTATAAGCTTCTATCGTAATTTTCGGTTTCATCAAGATTATGAAGAAGGTTTCTGCAAAGTTCTATTGGAATTTTCATTTTCACCAGGCCAATGAAGAAGGTTTCTACATGGGGCTCCACCAGGATTCACCGAAATTTCTAGCTTCATTACCGATATATGAATTTTTATTTAAACGAAATTGTTGATCCTTTCATGCTGATTCTGAAATTTTTTCCGAATATAGATTTACCAAAAATAAAAAGACCTCAAAATGGCCTTTTTATTTTGTTTACAATAACTGAATTGTCGTAATACAAGTTCCGTCTTCTTTAAAGGTAGAAAATTCTGCTTCAGCTGTTTTACCATTTTGTTCGATTTTTGTTCGATATGTTTTATCCCGAGGCAACCATATGTCAATAAAGCCATTTTCAAGTGTTTTCATCGATTTGTCTACGATAACATTTCCATCAGTATCTTCTATATATATATCAAACTCTTGATTGACAAGTTCACCTTGACAGCCTGTTAAGCTATGGTTTGTACATGGATGTGTGTCATTTACGTATGGAGCAATGGATACAAAGAATTCGTTCTCTGGTAAATCATATACAGACTCTCTACCATCTTTTTCTTTCACGATCAACTGTTCTGAAGTGATTGACGCAGATTCGGCATCTTTAGTGCGCTCACTATATTGTTGGACTAATTGTTTTATTTCTTCAGAGCTTTTTTCTTGGCCGGCATTACTATTACACGCTGTAAGAAATAATGCTAGTAAACATGCTATTGTAAGGATTTTCCCTTTCATTATGCATACACTCCTTTGGTTTTTCATTATGATTTTATCCTATCTTCGAAGTCTATGTATATGAAAAAAGCGCTAATTCCCCGTAGACTTTGTTGAACGTTCAAGAATTAGTCAAACTCTATTAGAATGTTCGAAACTATCTTACCTTAGTTTCCTATTACTTGCTTCTACGGGGTAATAGAACATTCCTTTTTTACCGTTGCTTCCTTTTTCTTGCTTCTACGGGGCAATAGAACATTCCTTTTTTACCGTCGCTTCCTTTTTCTTGCTTCTACGGGGCAATAGAACATTCCTTTTTTACCGTTGCTTCCTTTTTCTTGCTTCTACGGTGAAATAGAACATTTCTTTTTTACCGTTGCTTCCTTTTTCTTGCTTCTACGGGGCTATAGAACATTCCTTTTTTACCGTTGCTTCCTTTTTCTTGCTTCTACGGTGAAATAGAACATTTCTTTTTTACCGTTGCTTCCTTTTTCTTGCTTC
>NZ_JAUSUD010000016.1 GCF_030813355.1 Metabacillus malikii | reverse complement strand
TTGAGTAAACTTGGTTAAGTACTTCAATCGTAGCATAGTCATGGGACATTTTTGTGTCCAAAATTATTATTTCATACACCAGGAAACTATAAAATGCTTCTACTGTGGATAAGTACTTCGATATCCAGCTCCAACGCCTAGCCCCTCGAGGTCATAAGCCACTAAAGAATTGAAGACAAAGAACGTCTTTTATTCTTTAGCGTCTTATGCTTGTCGGGGCTGATCAAGGCGCTTGCGCTTTTGTTCTTTCCTCATTCCTTACATCCACACCACAAGAAATCCTACTTTGTTGAAATTATCACAAATATTTATGAGAACATTAAATGGCTAAAGAAGATACTCATTCTGTATTGTAAAAATCCACGTTTAAACACTGTTATTACCTAACAATACTTTAACTATCCTAGTTAATTCCATCCCTGATTGATTATTAATAAATTGTAAATAAACGACAAAAGTTTCAAAATATAGCCTATAATAATATGAGGAGGTGACTAAATTGATAAAGTCAGAAGTCCGTAGAAAGATGAAAGATAACTTAAATTCTCTAACAGAAGAAACGTATAGGTGCTATTCTGAGAGAATTCATAGTCAGCTTTTTTTAACGAACTGTTGGAAGCATGCAAAGACCATTGCCACTACTATCTCTTTTGGGAAAGAAGTTGATACGACTGATATTATTAAAAAAGCTTGGAAAGAGAATAAACAAGTGGCTGTTCCAAAATGTATTCCCGGGTCACATACAATGGAGTTTAGATTAATTAACTCCTTCGGGCAGATTGAACCGGGTTATCATAATATATCTGAACCGGTACAGGATGAAACTAGAGCAATTAGTCGTTCTGAAATTGATTTAATGGTAGTTCCAGGTGTTTGTTTTGATAGAAGGGGTTATCGTGTTGGATATGGCGGTGGTTATTATGACCGATACTTACGAAACTTCAATCATCATGTGGTTGCTTTAGCATTTAGTATTCAAGTTGTTGAAACAGTACCATTTGAGGAGCATGACGTGCCAGTTCCTTATATTATCACAGAAGAAAAAATAATCAAATGTTCAATTACATAACATTTATCATTTTAATTATATGTGTTTCATACATAGCCTATAAGCTAAAGTCATTAACATTATCTGGTGCAATTACCTCTGTAATCGTCGGTTTCTCAATCTATTTAGGCTTTTCATATAATGGTCTGCTCCTTTTAGGCTGTTTTTTTGTAAGCTCAAGTTTATTTAGTAAGTGTAAACAAGAAAGAAAAAGCAGTGCTTTGGATATAGTAAATAAAGGTGGGCAACGTGATAGCTTGCAAGTACTGGCAAATGGTGGGATACCTACACTAATAGCATTAATATCTATTATAGAACTATTTTCAGGTCACACATTGCTAGCAGGCTTCTGTATTTCATTAGCTGCAGCAACCTCAGATACGTGGGCTTCAGAAATTGGCACATTAAGTAAACAAAAGCCAAGGATGCTATTTACTTTTAAAAAGGTACCTAGAGGAACATCTGGAGCAATTTCCTTATTAGGTACTAGTGCGGCTATAGCTGGCTCGTTTCTTATAAGTATGCTTAGTAGTATGTTATTTTCACTACCATGGAACATGTTTATAGGGATATTTATATTAGGTTTCTTAGGAAATGTGTTAGATACAATATTAGGCCAAACAATACAAGTGAAATATAAGTGCGAGGCATGTGGTAAAATCACTGAAAGAAAACAACATTGCAGAATGGAAGCAAAAGTATGTAGTCGTTTTCCTTTACTAAATAATGATGCGGTAAATTTAATATCGATCAGCATTGCAACAATTGCAGGTATGGTGATTTATTCATAAAATTGTTCCAATTATTTATACAAATATAAAAAAAATAGTGTAAAATAGAATTAAGACATTGTGATATGTTTCACAATGCCTGAAGAGGTTACATATGAAAGGGATGGTTGTCATGGCTAATAATGTTAATCGAGTTGCACTGATTGGGACAGGATTGGTTGGTTCAAGTTATGCTTTCGCATTGTTAAATCAAGGAGTAACCGAAGAGTTAGTCTTAATTGACTTAAATAAAGAGAAATCAGAAGGAGATGCAATGGACCTTAATCACGGTTTGGCCTTTGCACCAAACCCAACAAAGATTTGGTTCGGAAGTTATGATGACTGTGCATCTGCTGATATCGTTGTTTTATGTGCAGGTGCGAACCAAAAACCTGGGGAAACACGTCTAGACTTAGTAGCAAAAAATTTAAAAATCTTTAAAACAATTGTAACAGATGTGATGAATAGTGGTTTTAATGGAATTTTTATCGTTGCTACTAATCCGGTTGATATACTCTCTTATGCTGTTTGGAAATACTCAGGGTTACCTCAAAATCGAGTAATTGGTTCAGGAACTATTTTAGATACTGCAAGATTCCGTTATTTATTAGGAGAGCATTTCGACGTAGATACTCGTAATGTCCATGCGTACATTATTGGCGAGCATGGGGACACAGAATTGCCGGTATGGAGTCATGCGGATATCGGCGGGATCCCAATTTTAGAGTCATTTAATGGTGAAATTGATAAATTAGATGAGATTTTCGTTAATGTAAGGGATGCTGCTTATGATATCATAAACCGAAAAGGTGCTACTTATTATGGTATTGCTATGGGGCTTGTACGACTTACAAAGGCGATTTTAAATAATGAAAACTCTATCTTAACTGTTTCAAGTTATTTAGATGGTGAATACGGTGCTAATAACGTTTATATAGGAGTACCAGCGATAGTTAACCGTGAAGGCATTAAGCGTGTAATTGAGCTCAACTTAAATGAAGAGGAAAAAAATAAATTTCAACATTCTGTAACGGTATTAAAAGAAACGATGTCTCCATTTTTCCAAGGATAAAATAACACATTCCTACTCAATATAATAGTAGGAGGGATGTTTAATGAAAAGGGTAATAATGCTTGCCGTAGGTTCAATGGCTTTGTATCGATATCGTTACAAAATAGTTAATGTAATATTAGGACAGCCTAATTTACGAAGAATGTTCGTTCGTTTATCAATGAGAATTCCATTTTTAAAAGAGCGTTTTATGCAAAAGGCTTTCCAATAAGCCTACAGAAGGATGACTCAAAAGTGTCTGACCCAACATATTATTTTTTTTATTGAATGTTCGGTCCGACTCTTTGTTTCGAGTCATTCTTTTTTTGTTCCCCAATACAATATTTTCGGGTTTACATCCTGGTTAAACACTGTGAGAAACCGTCTATGTACATATAAACAATCCGGAAACCTATCTTTTCATTTATAGTTATTGTTATAATAAAGTAAAAATGGAGTCGGAGCGGATAATATGGTTTTTGAGCAAGACTTTAACTACTGGAGAATTATTGAAAAGCTTGTCATTGAACACGACTATTCAATTATTGCTTTATTAAAGGAAGGCAATGAAATATTACTGCAGCCGAAAAGACATAAACATATTACAGTTGTAAGAATTGTTCGTGTAGATGTAGACTGGGGAAATACTTTAGCAATTGATATCGAACAAGCTGGCCGGAACTTCCAACACTTGTTAAGAAATGGTGTACGGGGACCAATACATGTCATGAATGTTTATATTTCCTCGTTACCGCCTGTTGATGATTATCCGGTTTCATTTACTGAAGGATATTCTATAGAAAAGGGTAAAATTAATATTGTTTCAGCATTAATACATCGTGAGCAATTTGACAGCGGCTTAAAGAAATTAGAGGAAGCCTTATCAATACCGATAGATGTAGAACAGCAGTCAGATGTCGAGTTGAACGACATTCAATATGTGAAAGATAGGGTCATTAACCATCATAATAAATTAAAAGAAGAAGAAAAGGCAATCTTTCAATACGGTAAACCATTCTTAACATACATATTTTTAGGGCTACAAATTATTATGTTTATACTGATGGAGATGTCTGGTGGTAGTACGAATAATGAAACATTAATTCAATTTGGTGCAAAATTTAACCCACTAATTTATGCAGGAGAGTGGTGGCGGTTCATCGCTCCAATCGTATTACATATAGGGTTTCTTCATTTAGTAATGAATAGTATTGCTCTATACTATATAGGTCCTGCTGTAGAGAGAGCATTTGGGTCGTTGAGATTTTTTTCTATTTATATTGTTGCTGGTTTAGCAGGGACATTTGCAAGTTTTGCTTTTAGTCCGTCAATATCTGCAGGAGCTTCTGGAGCTATATTTGGCTGTTTTGGTGCCTTATTATTTATAGGGTTAATTAATAAACAAGTTTTTTTACGTACTCTTGGTCCAAATATACTAGTTGTTATTGCAATAAATTTAGCAATGGGATTTGTCATTCCTAATATCGATAACGCTGGACATATTGGAGGTTTAATTGGTGGATTTTTAGCGGCATTATGTTTACAGCTACCACACAAAAACCATTCTCGATATAGAGTTACTGGGGTAATCGGGTTGTTTGTTTTATTTACCTCATTGTATCAATTTGGACTAAATGAAGCAAAACCACAGTATAGTCATTATATTGCTTATCAGGGTCAAGAAATGTTGCAAAATAATCAACCGCAAGCTGCTTATGAATTATTGCATGAGGCGATTTCAAATGGTAATCACACAAATGAAGTTTTGTTACTCTTATCAGTTACTGAACTTGAACTAGGTAAACAGGAGGAAGCATTAACGCATCTCAAGCAAATCCTTTCAAATGACAAAGACTACCATCAAGCTCATTTCTATTTATCAATTTTATATGCTTCAAATAATGATTATGCATTAGCATTAGAGCACATAAATAAAGCATTGAAGATTGAACCTAATAATCAAGATTATAAATCAATAAAAGATGAACTTGAAAAAGGAAAATAAGTAAATTCCATAGTTGAATATTGAAAGATAAGCCAAAGGACTACCTTAAGGGATAGTCCTTTGGCCTTTTTGAGCTCCATTCTTTTTGGTGTAGACGATGATTCTTATATTCAGATCTCAATTTGATATACTAGGTATGTTTTGCCAATTATTCGTCTATGATGATAATAAATTGGCTTTGAAATGGAGATATAGTATGACAAATGAGGTAAAAATTAATAAGGCATCAAAAAATATTAGTGAAAATACGAAATACCTTTCTGAACGGCTTGGGGTAAAGAAAAGTTTTGATGTCATTCAGCTTGACGTTGAATATGCAGGTCGTAATATGACATTATATATGGTTGATGGGTTTGTAAAAGATGATATTCTCCACTATTTGATGAGATATTTATCGGAATTAACCCCAGATAAAATAGAAGAAAATACGTTAGATAAACTGTTAAAAACGTACATACCTTATGTTGAAATTGATAAAACAAAAGATTTAGACAACGTCGTTCAAATGGTGCTAGCAGGACCAACTGCACTTGTGGTCGATGGTATTGATGAGGTAATTCTAATCGATGCAAGGACCTATCCGGTAAGAGGGCCGCAGGAACCTGATACAGAAAGGGTTGTCCGTGGGTCAAGAGATGGGTATGTTGAAACGATAGTTTTTAACACGGCGTTAACAAGGAGACGTATTAGAGATCGCTCTTTGAGGATGGAATATTTACAAGTAGGCAGACGGTCGAAAACCGATGTAGTAGTTTGTTATTTAGAAGATATAGCAGACTTGGAACATGTTGAATCACTAAAAGAGTCCTTGAAGGCAATCGATACAGATGGTTTACCGATGGGAGAAAAAACAGTTGAGGAATTTTTAGGTGGGCGACATTTTAATCCATACCCGACAGTGCGTTATACAGAAAGGCCAGATACTGCAGCTGCACATTTGTATGAGGGACATGTTGTTGTATTTGTCGATGGTTCTCCCAGTGCAATTATTACACCAACTACGTTTTGGCACCATTTACAGCATGCGGAGGAATATAGAAATAAGCCATTAGTAGGAGCTTATTTGAGGCTTGTGCGTTTCATGGCAGTCTGGGCTTCAATTTTTCTGTTACCACTATGGTACTTATTTGCAGAAAATCCAGGTTTATTACCACCAGGCTTAGAATTTATAGGAATTGATGAGCAAGGGCATATCCCTTTAATTGTTCAATTTCTTATTATAGAAGTCGGGATTGATGTCCTGAGGATGGCGGCAATCCATACTCCTTCATCGCTTGCTACGGCATTAGGTTTAGTTGCTGCATTAATGATAGGACAAGTCGCAGTTGAAGTAGGATTGCTTTCGTATGAAGTTGTTTTATATCTTTCGATTGCTGCAATTGGCACATTTGCAACACCGAGCTATGAATTAAGTTTGGCAAATAGACTGGTAAGAATAGTTTTATTACTATTTACAGCCGTATTAGGAGTAATAGGTTTTGTCGTAGGGATATTATTATGGATTATTATGTTGGCAAGAATGAAATCATTTAATGTCCCATATTTATATCCGTTTATACCATTTGATTATCGAGGTATGCGTGATGTATTATTTAGAGCCCCAATGCCATTAAAAAATAGACGGCCAAGGTTTTTACATCCAAAGGACCCTGATCGATAATATCAAGATACTACAAGAATTGTTGAGAAATTGACAATTCTTTTTTTGTTTAAATGATGAATTGTAAAATGGAGATAGTTGAATTATGTTGATATTGATATAATAAAGCAAGAGTCTCATGCACTATACATCAACTAGGTTATACAGTTATTCAAAATTATATAAAATGAAGTAAAAATAACGTGTTCTTGACGATAATTGCATTTCCGATATACTTGAACATATAAGTTGAAGTAGGTGATTTAGTGAAAACCATTTATGATGTTCAGCAATTATTAAAGAAATACGGTATCATTATATACATAGGTGACCGAATAGCAGACCTTGAACTAATGGAAGAGGAAGTTAAGCAACTATATCAATCGAACCTCATAGAGCCAAAGGACTATCAAATGGCGATTTTACTGTTAAGAACAGAAGCTCAAAAGTTAAAAGATAATGGTAATAGGTAGTGGACATTTATACAAATTTTAAGTACTATTCTTTTGTTTTGAACTTGTGTATAGTTGTATTTTTAGGTCGTTCAAGTATTTATCGGGTAAGCCTACCTATAATAGAACCTACATAAAATTTGAATTAATTCAAATTGACAATGGATTTAAAAGCCACAATTGTTTACAAGGACAGCCTTCATAAAAGGAAGGTATTTGTGAATTCATTACAAGGTATGATGGTGAAGAAGGAAATGGTTATTTCGGATCACTGTAGGAAATATACCTTAGTTGGTAGCGGTTTCTAAAGGCGCATATATAATAGAAGGAAAAGGTGAAAATTCATGAACGAACAATGGTTAGTTGGTGTTGATTTAGGTGGTACTACTATAAAAATGGCATTTATTAATTATTATGGTGAAATTATTGAGAAGTGGGAAATACCGACTGATAAGTCTGGAAAGGAAATAACAACCGATATTGCGAAAGCAATTGATACGAAATTATCAGAATTAGGTGTATCAAAGGATAAGCTTGCAGGAATTGGAATGGGTGCACCAGGTCCTGTTGATCTTGATAATGGTCTTATTTATGAAACAGTTAATTTAGGCTGGAAAGACTATCCATTACGAGATCATCTGGAATTAGAAACTGGACTTAAAGCAGTTGTTGATAATGATGCAAACATTGCTGCATTGGGTGAAATGTGGAAAGGTGCAGGAGATGGGGCGAAGGATCTCATTTGTGTTACATTAGGTACTGGTGTTGGGGGTGGTTTGATTTCTAATGGTGAAGTTATCCATGGCGTATATGGAGCTGGTGGTGAAATCGGCCATATAACAGTAGTTCCTGAAGGAGGAGCACCTTGTAATTGTGGGAAAACAGGCTGTATTGAAACAATTGCTTCAGCTACAGGAATTGTAAGAGTTGCAAAAGAAAAAGTAGCAACAGCCAACGAGGAAAGTATTCTTCACAAAATTGTCGAAAGTGGTGAAATCACTTCCAAAGATGTTTTTGATGCTGCTGAACAAGGTGATTATTTAGCTAAAGAAATCATTGACTATGTTACATTTCATTTAGGCTTAATGTTAGCGAATGTAGCAAATGGTCTTAACCCTGAAAAAATTGTTATCGGTGGCGGTGTATCAAAAGCAGGTGAACCTCTCATTTCAAAGGTTAATCATTATTTTAATAAGTTTGCGTTTCCTAGAGTCGCTAAGGCAGCAACAATAAAAGTCGCAACATTAGGCAATGATGCAGGTGTTATTGGCGGGGCGTGGCTAGTAAAATCAAAAATATTGAACTAATGGAAAAAAGGCGCTTCTAGTGCCTTTTTTTTGTATAATCTTTCTCTAATTGTTATGTCTGAAATATTACTTAAATGAAAAGCACGAAATCATAGTAAAAGGTTATTCTTATAAAGAATTTACGTGCAATACGTTGTAAATAGACTTTTCTGAATTTTTTTACTTTTAAACAAAATGAAACTTTTTTTCAAGTTCCACGTCTAATAATTAGGATAAATGAATAAGGTAAAGATTATAATTCTAACATGCAGTTATTACGACAATATTTAAAAAGGATTGATTTTTTGTAAAAGAAGTATTAAGATATGGTTTAGTAATTTAACGTCAACCTAATATTGGTAAACTTATGAAATAAAAATAGAAAACGCAATTGTCCCATGGGATTAGGAGGTTAGTCAATGCGTAAGAAATCTTTTTCGAAGATTCATTTTTTACTTATAGCAACATTTTTTATGTGGATCAAAACTTATATTGTCTATAAAACTAGTTTTGATATTAAAATTGAGAACTTCACCCAAGAGGTTATATTATTTATTAACCCGTTAAGTTTCTTATTATTTGTTTTCGGTATCGGGTTATTTATGAAAGAAAAGAACCGAAATCGCTACATATTTGGAACAAGCATTTTTGTTACGATTTTGTTACTGGCAAACATGGTATTCTATCGTTTTTACAACGACTTCCTAACGATACCAGTATTGTTTCAAACTAGTAATATGGGTGACTTAGGTAGTAGCATTAGCGGCTTATTTTTACCAACTGATATTTTAATGTTAGTAGATTTAGTAGTTTTATTTTGGTTATTGAAAAAGCCAGTGTTTAAAACTGATATCAGCCTTACAAGAAAGGAAAAATCAGCTTACTTTTTATTAGTTGCTGCAGTATTCTTTTTTAATCTTGGCTTAGCAGAAACTGAAAGACCACAGCTATTGACTCGTACGTTTGACCGTGAAATCCTTGTTAAAAATATAAGCGTATATAATTTTCATATCTATGACGCATTTTTACAATCAAAAACATCTGCTCAACGTGCCTTAGCAGATAGTAATAGCTTGACTGAGATTGAAAACTATGTAAATGCCAACCGTAAAGATCCATCTGAAGACTTAAATGGAATAGCTAAAGACCGTAATGTTATTCTCATATCATTGGAATCATTACAAAGCTTTGTTATTAATGAACAACTAAATGGCCAAGAAATTACGCCATTCTTAAATGATTTAATAAATGAAAGTTATTATTTTGAGAATTTCTACCATCAAACTGGTCAAGGTAAAACATCAGACTCAGAATTTATTGTGGACAATTCATTGTATCCTTTAGGACGAGGTGCCGTTTATTTTACAAATAGTAGTAATGAGTATACAGCCACTCCTGAGTTATTAAAAGATTTTGGGTACTATTCAACAATTTTTCATGCTAATAATAAGAGCTTTTGGAATCGTGATATTATGTATGAAACTCTTGGGTACGACAGATTCTTTGATGTTAATGACTATGAAGTTACAGAGGAGAATTCAATTGGTTGGGGATTAAAGGATTATCATTTCTTTGAACAAACAGTTAATCATATGAAAACTTTACCACAACCATTTTATACTAGATTAATAACGTTAACGAATCATTTCCCGTTTGATTTAGGGGAAGAAGATAAGTTAATCGAAGAATTTGATTCTAATAGTAAAACATTAAATCAGTATATTCCGACTGTTAGATACATGGATGAATCTGTTAAACACTTCTTCGAGAAATTAAAAGAATCTGGTATTTACGATAATTCAATCATTGTTTTATATGGAGACCATTACGGTATATCAGAAAATCATAATAAAGCAATGGAGAAATTCTTAGGAAGAGAAATTACTCCATTTGAGACAATTCAACTTCAAAGAGTACCATTTATCGTTCATATACCTGGTGTTTCTGATAAAAATCCTCAGACTTTCTCAAAAGTAACTGGTCAAGTCGACATACGTCCGACAGTTATGAGTTTACTAGGAATTGAAACGAATGAGCATATTCAGTTTGGTTCGGATGCGTTTTCTGACGATAAGCTTTCATTTACAGTACTACGTGACGGTAGTTTTATTACTGAAAATAATGTGTATACCGGTGGAGTATGCTATGATAAATCGACTGGATTAGAAGTTGATAAATCAGCATGTGAACCATATATGGAAAAGTCAAAGCAAGAATTAAGCTATTCCGATGAAATTATCTATGGAGACTTATTGCGTTTCTATGGAAAAGATAGCGAGTCGGAAGAACCAATTGAAGCCGAAAAAGAACAACCAAAGACGAATTAATAATGAGGGTGACTCAAAACAAAGTGTCTGCCCCCCCAAGTACAATTAAAGATGATTTTTATCAACTTTATGTCGACTTGTTGGTGGGGCAGACGCTGATGAGTCAGCCTCTTTTTTGATCCACTACATCTCCAACATAATTTGTGCATTTTAAAGTTTTACAATATATTTTTGAATTCCTAGAGCGACGATAAAATCAAGGTATGTAATTAAACTGTATTACATATTGTTAGACTGAACGTATTCTAATCATTTCGTTGTCAATGGAGGTCTGTCATTAATGAAATTTATCGTGAGGGAACCTATATCTATTAATGAATTGTCAAGTCTAATCCAAATCCCCGCTATTTTGATTAAAGATAGTAATCGACATATACAATTAGTTAACGGAAAGTTTGAATCAAATATGGAATTAAACATACCACTTGTTGCTGGTGATATTGATTTGAATAAAGTAGAGAGTGTATTACTCTTTGAAAAGGGCAATATACCACATGTGAAAATGGAGCATGAGATGAAATGTTACGATTCAACGAAATTATTAAATGAAATTGAAGTTTTTGAACAATTGTTTCCATTCATTAAAAAGGAGATTATAGGTTTTAGTGTTCTTGGCACACCTATTATAGAATTGAAAATTGGAGATGGGCCGAAAAAAATTCATATGAATGGATCGTTTCATGCAAATGAATGGATTACAACAAGTATCATGATGTACTGGTTATCTACCTATTTACAAGGTCTTGTAACTAACAGTTCCGAAGATGGTCATGATTTGATGAGTTTATATTCAGAAACTACACTGTCATTTGTTCCAATGGTTAATCCAGATGGAGTTGATTTAGTATTAAATGGCTTACCTGAAAATCGTGCCGTTCAAGAAGAAGTCTTAAAAATAAATCAACATCAACAGGACTTTTCACAATGGAAAGCTAATATAAGAGGGGTGGATTTAAATAATCAATATCCTGCAAATTGGGAAATTGAGAAAGAACGGAAAATCCCCAAAAAACCAGCTCCACGTGATTATCCAGGAGACTACCCTTTATCAGAGCCTGAATCAATAGCACTAGCAGACTTAGTAAAAAAGGGTTCATTTGATCGCGTTCTTGCCTTCCATACTCAAGGAGAGGAAATTTATTGGGGATATTTAGGTAAAGAACCAGATGAGGCAGGTTTCATTGTTTCAGAGTTCGAAAGATTGAGTAGTTATAAAGCAATAAGAAATATAGATAGTCATGCTGGATTCCGCGACTGGTTTGTAAATGAATATCAGAAACCAGGCTATACGATAGAATTAGGATATGGTGTGAATCCATTACCATTTGAGGATAGTTACTCAATCTACCAAAAATGTAATCGGTTATTTTTAGCTGCTTTATACTTGTGATAAAAAGAGACTGTTTTCGTAAACATTGTTGCTTTTAACCACTACTGTGAAGCTATTTTTAGAGTTCTGCTGATATCAATTAAAAGGAATAGAAAGCACTTTGTTAATGAAAACAGTCAGTATTTTATTTTTTAATAAATAAATGAAACATTCACTCTAATAAGACGTATAATTAATATAGATCGAAATCCATGAGAATCCTGTTGACTTTAACTTACATAATCATTAGTACGAAACTTTCGCATTCTAGTCAATGATGGTGGTCCGCATAATATAATGTAGTACTCTTGAAACTTGGTTGTAGTAATAGTTGTAATGAAATACTTAACTAACCTAATGATACATGTATATTTCGCATATTAACTTATTTCTTTTACAGAAGATATATTGTACCTTTTTATAAGTAAGCGAGGTGACGTAGTGAGTTGATGAAAGTAATTAAGTTATGTTTCCTCCTCATGTTAACTGTTCTTCTTTGCGTAGGATGTGTATCATCTAATCAACAAGAGGAAAATGTAAAAAAAGAACTTTCATCTAAAAAAGAAGCTCAGAAATCAGAGGATAAACCGAAGACTAATAAGAAAACACTAGCGATTCCGCTAGAAGTTAATGAAGAACAATTCAGCACAGTACTAGATTGGATGGACGAAGAAACATTATTTTATACTACTAATTCACCAGTAGGAACAAAAATTCATACATATAATATTTTTACAGGTGAGTCAACATTATTTTATGAATTAGACGCTCCGTTGGTTCAATTTGAAGCAAATGTGAATCAGTCACTTTTTTTTATACATACAAGTCCTTCTCCTGACGTAGCTGAAATTTTAATCATTGACGATGACGCAAAGCTGCAATATAAAGCGAATATAAAAACTAATGAATTAGAATATACTTGGAATCAAGTAAATGGAGAACAGCTTTTCATTTCTAGTTTTGATGAGAATTGGTCCTTTAGTACTTCTATACTTAATGTAGATACAAAACAAATGATAGATAATCCATTTGAGATACCTTTTATCCAATGGGCAAGAGATTCAGATATTACCTACTTAAAATGGGACCAAGATATCCCTGCTTTAACAGCACCGTTATATAGCTATGATATAAATAAAAAAACTGAATCACTAATATCAAACGATGTTGTAGCAAATACAAACTTTATAAATGTAATGTCAACAATTGAATTAATAGATAATCATGGTACAGCGTACGTTAAGTTTTATCGATATGACGACCACAAGCTGTTATCAGAAATGAAAACTAGACTTGTTTCACTTTTCTCTGAATGGTCGGTACCCTCTCATGATATGCACAACGATTTGTATGTTACGGTAGAAGTTGACGAAAATCTTTCTACTTATTCACTTATTTCGTTTAATTATAAGACTAAAAAGAAGGAAACAATATACTCAAATTTAGAGAATCTCCCAATTAAGATTTCCCCTGATGGGCAATATGTATTGTATGGAGCAAGTTTAGAATACATCATTGATATTAAAAATAAGCAAATGCAAGATATAATAAAATTAGCTTAGAAAGGTTTGAATGATATGGCAATCGTCGATGTAACAGTCATCCCAATTGGAACGAAGGAGCCTAGTGTAAGCAAATATGTCGCGGATATACAAAAGATACTAAAAGGTTATGAGCGTGAAGGGAAAATTAAATATCAATTAACACCGATGAATACAATCATTGAAGGAGAATTGTTTGTACTTTTTGAAGTAATTTCTGCGATTCATGAAGCCCCATTTCAAAAAGGGGTAAGTAGAGTAGCAACTAATATTCGAATTGACGACCGAAGAGATAAGGAAACGACAATGGAAGGTAAAATAAAAAGTGTAAACCAGCATATTCTTTCATAGAATATCGGTACTAACGTAAATTGTTGTGAGTGAGGATTTGTACTATAAGTGAAAATTAACATATTTCCTAGATGCTGTTTTTAACAAATCCTAATAATAAAAACCCCATTGCTTTGCAGCAGTTGGGGTTTTTTACTAACTTCATTGCAAGATATAATTAGTGTGCAGTTGGGAACCCTTGTTCTAATACAGTCATTACTGTAAACCAACCAAACACCGCAAGTGTACCAAATGCAAAAAATGCACCAAGAAGGTTTTTATCCTTTAATGATCGAAATAAGCCAAATATAGCTAAAATTGTAACTAGTGAGAAAATAACAACTAAGCCCATCAAAAAGCCTCCTTACCCATAATAAGTCATTTCATTGTATCAAAAGTCAATAAGTAGATACAAACAAGTCCTCCTAATATTCTAAACGGTTTCATTGTTTTTGTCGAGTTTATTTTCCAATTTGAACAGTATAGTTAAAGTAGCAGTTTCTAAGTGTAGTATATCCACTCAGTTCAATTTAATCAATCATATCAATAAGTTGAACATCGGAAAATAAAGTGTAAAATAAAGTTATTACAACGATATGGAGGAATAGCTATGAAGTGGAGAAGAATACCATTAGGACCTCTCCAAACAAATTGTTACATATTTTCTAACGACAAAAAGGATTGCCTTATTATTGATCCTGGTGGGGACGCACAACAACTAATTAGTATAATCCAGAAGCAACATTTAAAGCCACTAGCAATACTACTAACACATGCTCATTTTGACCATATAGGAGCATTAGATGATTTGCGTAGTAAATGGGATATTCCAGTATATATACATAAAAATGAAAAAGCTTGGCTCTCCGACTCTTCTTTAAATGGTTCCCAGTACTTTATGGCTGGTAAGATTGAGGTTAAAAGTGCAGAACAAATAATAAATGGTGAAGGAGTACTTTCTATTGGTAATTTTGAATTGAAAATGTTAGAAACTCCGGGTCATTCTCCTGGAAGCATTTCGTATTATCATGCTCCAACGGGTATTGTCTTTTCTGGTGATGCACTATTTTCAGGCAGTATTGGAAGAACTGATTTACCAGGGGGGAACCATGAGCAATTAATTCAGAGTATTCACCAAAAATTGCTGACTCTTCCGGAGGAGACTCTTGTATTATCGGGACACGGTGTCGAAACGACAATCGAAGCAGAAATGGAGAGTAATCCTTTTTTAAACGGATTTTAGAACGAGTGTTAAAAGACAATTTTAAAAAGTAAAAAAACAGGCATAACTGCCTGTTTTTTTCGTCGTCGGTTAAGTTAATGACCAACACTTTGTCCGGGAATCATCATAAATGTTGTCCAGTATGTAAATCCGACAAAGAAAATTGTTAAGTACGCACCGAAAATATAAATGTACATACGTTCTGTTAATTTTAAGTAAGATAAAAAGACGAAAAAGCCAGTTTGCCCGAAAAATAACAGGGAAGTTGTCTTCATGTCACCAAGATAAAACATGACCGCGAAGATTCCTGTCCAAAACCCTAATACTCGGAACATACGATCCATATGTATCCCTCCTTTGTTGGTACTGTCAAAGCATCAGTTATTTATTTAATATGTATCAATTATAGCTTTGACAATGATGCTATTAGTATTCAACAGTCACTTTATTCATTATAATGTACCTCTTAGGCAATTGTAAATAGCGTTTACAATCTAGTACAGACATTTCATTTTTTCCTACAGTTTTTCCAAATCCATTATAAGTTAAATTATCTTCAGTTTATAAGTATATTATACGATTAGATTCTGTGTAATATCATGAAAAAAGTTGATATCTAGTAATAATCTATTTTATATGTATTTGGTGGCTTGAAAATGTAATAAATCAAATTGAATGTTTAGAATTTTAAGGGGGAGTCTCATTTAAAAATTAAATTATGATGATGTGCAACGTGTTTACCCATTAGGTACAATGGTTTCGTAGGTTGAACAGAAAGGAGAAGTATTAATGGAAGCGATACAACAACTAAGTGAGCGATTAATTGAGGAGGCTTGTGCAGTACGTGCTTCCGATATTCACTTAGTACCTAAGGAGAAGGTTACCCATATCCATTTTCGTGTTGATGACGAATTAATTGAAAAACATTCCATGAACAAAGAAACAAGTGAAAGAATCATTTCCCATTTGAAATTTTTAGCTTCAATGGATATAGGTGAAACAAGGAGACCACAAAGCGGTGCACTTTCCTTATCAACAGCGAACATCAATGTTCACTTAAGACTGTCAACACTACCCACTATTTATGATGAAAGCCTGGTCATTCGTATTTTACCCCAACAGAAAATTCCTGCAATCAATCATTTATCACTATTCCCTAATACAACAAGAAAGTTGCTTTCAATCTTAAATCATTCACATGGTTTAGTGATCTTTACTGGTCCAACTGGTTCGGGTAAGACCACAACTTTGTATTCCTTAATCCACTATGCAAAGCGTCATTTCAATCGTAACATTATTACTCTCGAAGACCCTGTCGAAAATAGAAGTGAGGAAGTATTGCAAGTACAAGTGAATGAAAAAGCTGGTATAACCTACGCTACTGGGTTAAGGGCGATTTTACGGCACGACCCAGACATCATTATGGTTGGGGAAATAAGGGATAGTGAGACAGCACAAATTGCTATACGCGCCAGTCTAACCGGCCATTTGGTCTTATCTACGATGCATACAAGAGATGCGAAGGGAGCAATTTATCGTCTTCTAGAATTTGATGTAAGTTTATCGGAAATCGAACAGACATTAATCGCTGTTACAGCACAACGACTAGTGCAGTTAAGGTGCCCATTTTGTGATGACCAATGTTCGCCACATTGCTTAAAGCTCAGAAGGAAACGACGGTTAAGTGTTTACGAATTGTTATACGGCAAAGAGCTTGCGGCTGTCATTCAAGAAGCAAAAGGGGAGCGGACAACATATCGCTACCAAACACTTAGGGACGTGATAAAAAAAGGAATTGCATTAGGATATTTAAATCCAGATTCATATCAACGTTGGGTATATCATTATGAAGAATAAGCGAAAGTGGAGTTTGAAAGATCAAGCTCTTCTATTAAAACGACTGAGTGATTTACTTGAAAAAGGCTACACATTGAATGAGGCACTAAATTTCATTTCTGTGAATGAAAAGGGGAGGCAAAAGGATGATTTATTAAACTGTGTATCAAATTTAGCAGAAGGCTATTCCTTAAGATATGGCTTAACGAATTTGTATTTTCATCGTGATGTACTTAGCTATCTCTATTTCGCTGAACAACATGGGAATATGGAGTTTGCGTTAAAGGAGAGCAGTATCATGCTATATAAGAAGATAGCCCATTATGATAAATTAACAAAAATACTACGCTACCCTATCTTTCTTATCTTTACGGTCGCTGTAATCCTGATTTTTATCCAATCTGTGATTACTCCTCAATTTAATCATTTATATACCTCTATGAATATAGAAGTCTCTATCTTTTCAATGATTTTAAGTCAATCGTTCCTTTATCTTAGGTGGAGTATGTTAATAGCTGCAATTTTTTTGCTGCTATTTCTAATATACTATTTTATCCGGTTTAGAAAGTATACAGCAGAAAGGAAGATGAGATTAATCGTAAAAATACCAATCTTGAAAACGTATGTAAAAATGATGTTGAGTTACTATCTATCATTACAAATTAGCATATTACTACGAGGAGGAATGTCAATCTATGATTGTTTGAAAATTTTTACGACACAATCAATTATTCCATTCTTTCAAGAGGAGGCGAATACATTCATTCACCAGTTAAAAGCTGGACAAAAATTCAATGATATCATCTATGAACGAGAATTTTATGAAGATGAGTTGTCACAAGTTATATTACACGGACAAGCCAATGGACAGTTAGCTAGAGAACTGTATATGTACAGTCAATTTGTGATAGAAAAAATTGATACTTCAATTAATAAAATTATTACGTATATTCAGCCAACTGTTTATCTATTCGTTGGCATTATTGTTTTATTTGTCTACCTATCAATGCTTATGCCAATGTATAAAATGATTGATAGTATTTAGGAGGTACATGATGAAAAAACTTCAGAATCAAAAGGGGTTTACTCTTATTGAAATGCTTATTGTGTTATTAGTTATCACAGTGTTATTGTTAATCACTATCCCTAATGTGACAAAGCATAATAGCAGTATTCAGAAAAAAGGCTGCGAAGGACTGGTGAACATGGTTCAGGCGCAAGTTACGGCGTTTAAAATCGATCATAATAAAACACCAACGATCGATGATTTAATGAGGGAAGGATATTTGAAGGGTTCAGAGCCACCTGTTTGTCCTAACGGAAGTAAAGTCAATATTACCGCAAGTGGTGAGGTTACTGCAACCAATTCGGAATAACCAGGGATACACATTAATAGAATCTTTAATTGTCTTAGGAATTGCTAGCGTGATGAGTATTGTTCTAGTAGCTAATCTTGTTCCAGTCTATGAGAAAAAGAAGATTGAAACGTTTTTTGAACAATTTGAGAAGGACATTCAATATGCACAAGCATATGCGCTTATTAACAAAAAAACAGTTACGATATTATTTAGAGGTAATCACAATCAATATCGAGTTGAGCAAAGTAGTCTTAATACACCTATTTTAGTACGTGATTACGACGATAATATTAAGGTAGAAGGAGGTACGCTGAATAATCGGGTGAGCTATAATCGCAATGGGGCTGTTAATTCTAGCGGTACATTGTATGTTACGTATAATGACAGTAAATATAAAATTATCTTTTATTTAGGAAAGGGTAGAGTAAAGGTTGATAAAATGTAGCAGTGGATTCTCCTTTGCCGAAACTCTAGCAGCTTTCAGTATTTGGACTATTATTGTTGGACTTTTGATTCCGCAATTTACAATACTTACAATCGAACGAATGCATGCCAAGCAGACGGTAGAAGCCTATAAAATTCTCTACGAAAAAACTCAAGATGTCATGCTTAATAAAACAGTCTATCAAGATGAACAATTTGTCATCGATAACAGACAGTATCAATTAATTTGGAGGGAGGAAGGTAAAGATAAAAATGCTTGTCTGTATTGGAAGGGGATTACAGACCAAGATGAAAGTGTCTGCCTGCCATTTACGAAATAACCAAGGATACACAATGTTAAATATGCTTTTTTCCTTCTTTGTTTATTCCATCATTATCTCCTCATTAACACTCATTTTCCACTTTGTCCTTACACAATCACACTACTCAAATGATTTGAAGCCGTTTGAGTGGGAGCTATTTTTAATTCAACTACATCGGGAAACAAAGGATGCGCTTGATGTTGAAGTAAATGCAGATGAACTTATATTTTATAATAAAGAAGGGGAAAGAGTAAGTGTTCATCAATATGGTCAGCTAGTACGTCGGCAGGTAAACGGTAAGGGACATGAGATCTATTTATTAAACGTAAAAAAACTCTCATTTATGAAAGTTAAAAATGGAGTAGATGTATCAGTTGTAAGTGAGAATAACGATAAGTATCATCATACACTCTTTTATTATAAGGATTTAACAAAATGAGTAGACAAGCCGGGTTTATTTTACCATCAACTATAATTGTTATTTTCCTTTGTCTATTAATCTTTGGTGCAGTCGGAACTACTTATGTAACTGAGAAAAACTTTCTTACTGAAACAGAGCAATATTATATACTCGACAATATGAAGACAATTGCAATAGTTGAGTCACTAAAGATACTGGATGATAACAATATAGATAACAATAAGTATGTGGCAGAACAAGTTAATAACGGTGAGTATTCATTTAAGTTTATAAAAAAGACTCCTAATATTTATGAAGTACAGTTACATTGTAAAACTTCGAAAGGAAGGGAATATACCGCTTCCTATCAATACAACCTAGAACAAAATAAAATGATTGGATGGTCTGAATAAGTATTTATATGGTATTGTTAAATAAAAAAGTGGAGGCAATCTAGTGAAGGCAATCTATTTAACAGGATTCATGGGAGCGGGGAAAACAACAATTGGAGAAGCGCTTGCAGAGAGGTTAGCATTACCTGTTCGTGATACCGATAAAGAAATAGAAAGAACAACAGGGTTAACGATTAAACAAATTTTTGAAGAGCACGGCGAACAATACTTTCGTGATTTAGAAACGGAAATACTTAAAAATCTACCGAAAGATAACATCATTATCACAACTGGTGGAGGTATTGTCATTAGAAATGAGAATCGTATCTACATGAAGGAATCAGGCGTAATCATTTTACTACACGCTGACCTTGATGTTATCTATGACAGAATCCATCATGATAGTAACCGTCCAATTGCTAATAAGAAGTCAAAAGAAGAACTAGTAACATTATATCTTTCTAGAGAATCATATTATGAAGACTGCACTAGAAAAATTAATACCGACAACAAAAGTATTGATGACATTACCGAAGAAATCATTCAGAGTTTAAAAAACTAAAATTAGGTCATAAATAATAGTAAGAGACATTTAAAGATGAGGTGTTTTTTACTATGTCAACAAATGATTATGTAAAGTATGTCACACAGCAGCTAATTAAATTCATGGACACGCCAAAAGAAACAAGAAAACAACAAAGAGAAGAAAAATTAAAAAATAATGAGCTTTCGACCGTATACACAAATAGATGGTTTGGTATGTTACCTTTCTCGCTAAGGTTACTTGTAAAAAATCGAAAGAAGTAATATTTCCAAGCGAATTGTGTATGGCGATAATTACTAAGACCGTCTTATGATGGTCTTTTTTTAAATGGGAAACGAGGATAGCTAAGTGGGTTTTACACTTGGAACATTAACAATCTGAGGCTGAGACATATATTTTCGAAAAATATTGTGTCCCAACCTCTATAGTTATTCTATTTTTAAATTAAATGCCAGGTAATACTTGGACATTTTTAATTTTTCCTGAGTTTGAATCGTATGTAATGGTTGTATAGACTGCAAAATCTTCCATACCTTCTCTTAAAGTAAGCCGATATTGTTTAATGCTAATATCCTTTTTGGATTTGTCCCAAACCTTCTGTGAGAATAATACTTGTGATAATGGGTATAACTTCCTTGTTTCTTTAGCAGCGACTTCCTCCCAAGATGACTTGTTAGCTGCTATAGTGCTGCTTGGAAAGACTACTTGTACTGGTAATAAACTGCTTAAACATAACAATCCTAAAATGATTTGCTTCTTCATTATTTTACACCATCCTTATTCACTATTTTTTCCAAAGTATCTTCATCTAATCCAATATTGAACGAGATTTTTTAACCTTCTATTGAAATGTGAAATTAATCACATACTTACGTAAAGAAATCTAATATAATAATTATGAAGTTGAAAGCGTTATACTATAGTCTGATGAGGTGGAAAATATGAATAATAAGGGCTCGCTTCATAGGAGACGAAAAATTGCTTTGAAAGAGGCATTAAAGGATTTTGCGATTGATGGTTTGGGTACCATTGGTGTATTAGTATTTATGTTTTTTATCATTTATTTAATATTGATGTGATATTAAGTATTTTTTAGTTTATGTAATTATATTTCATGATGGAGAAAATAGTAATGATAGCGTAACCCGGTTTAGAAAGGAGAAAGTAGTATTGACAGGTCATTACTATTTTTGTCCTTACTAATCGGATGGTTTTCTGAATTTGCGCTCTTCTATTTGACTACACAGAATAGATAATTCGTCCTTTGTTAACCCTGCATCAATTGCACGATTAAGAAGGGCAAGCCACTCCTTGTCAAGGGTGAGTGTAGCCTGACTCTTTCGTGTACCTAATAAAACTTCAACCTCTGTTTCCAATGTCGAAGCAATCTTACTTAAAAATTGTAAAGAAGGATTTTTTTGAACATCTCTCTCAATATAACTTAAATAAGACTTTGATACTCCTGCTAGTTCTGCTAATTCACTTATTGAATAGCCCATTGTTTTCCTTAATTGCTTTATGTTTTCTCCAACCATAAACAGGTCTCCCTTTTAGATATCTAGACAAACTCCATTATAAACAATATATGATTCTTTATAAAGTACATTTATTTTCAGTAAGTAAAGTAAATTTGAAGGCAATCATCTAGTTAAAGAACTATTATCGCTCATTTTATATGTAATAAAAAT
The DNA here is from genome assembly GCF_030813355.1 of Metabacillus malikii. Classification (GTDB taxonomy): domain Bacteria; phylum Bacillota; class Bacilli; order Bacillales; family Bacillaceae; genus Metabacillus; species Metabacillus malikii. The sequence goes on along the minus strand of NZ_JAUSUD010000016.1, from coordinate 90,694 downwards.
AAATAAAATAAGTGATATTTGTTGATTTGTTCTTTATAATGAACTAAAATATGTTTAGAATATTATGATCGTTTCATTTGAAAGGTTATAAAAACAATAGAAAATCTGGTGGGGAGAGCAAATGTATAAAAAAATATGTTATCGATGCAGCCAAACTTCGTATAGTAGCACTAGAATTGATAACTGGTACTGTCCTTATTGTCAACTTGACTTAACATCGACAAAGGGTGCTGCTGTTAATCATACGTTAAACGTAGAGTCAATTATGTCGAGATTAGAAAGACAAAGAGGCATAAAAATCTATCAAAACTATCAAGTTCGCTAATCGAGTTACTAATTTCGGTAATCAGAAATGCGAAAATATAACATATACAAGACATGTTACGGTAAAACATATCTGTCAGTTCTTTAAAATGAACAATAGAGATTTTAAAAAGAACATATAAATATGGACTCTAAAGGAGAATAAAAATGGCAAATTACGATATGGAGTTAATGAGTTATGATTAATACAATCGTTTTTGAGATGGATGATATTTTGTTTAGTCAAAAGGAATATGTTCTCAGTGGTTTAAGAGAGGTTGATAAGCTTGTTATAAGGAGATACTCTGTTGATGGTTTCTATCAGGTGGCATCCGAATTGTACGATGATGGTGAGAGAAAGCAGCTTATAAAGAAAGCACTTGATAATTTAAACATACGTTACGATGAAAAAATGGTTCATTTTTTAACAAAGAAATATTATGAACATGTGCCAACGATTCAGTTGTTTCAGGATGCAAAATGGGTGCTAAACCATCTTGCTCGCGATGTTAAACTAGGTATTATTTCTGATGGGATTCTTGACGCACAATATAATAAAGTAAAAGCATTGGGCTTAAATAGTAAGTTTCAATCAATCATTCTATGTGACCGATTTGGCAGGGAGAATTGGAAACCAAGCATTTTGCCATATAAACATTTATGTATGGCTTTAGAAACAGAACATCACGAATGTTGTTTTGTTGGAAATAATCCGAATACCGATTTCATAACAGCAAATAAACTTGGTTGGGAAACAGTTCATCTAGACCGAATGAGTACATATTTCAGTGAGCAAAATCAATCATATGAATATAATGCGAAATATAAAATACAGCATTTAAGAGAGCTTGCAAATATTCCAGGTTTAAAGCATCTATTCACTAATCGATATGTTCCGATTTAAACTTCAAAATGCTAGATTTTTATGGTAGTTTTCGCTTTGCTTCTCACTTGCCAATTTCGCTTATTTTGAGCAAATTCGGGTGACTCGGTGCAAGCACATAGAGTCACCCAATCCTCGATCCAAGTACAGGCTCTCAAAAAGCACTTTAATCATAAATAACCCTACATCTATAATTAAAAATAATATCGTCAAAGGTACAACAAAATAATAAAGGCATGATAGAATGTTGCTATCATGCCTTTATCTATGTAATTAATTATCAGTATCATTTTTCAGTTTCCATTTATTAAACTCTAAAAATTCTCGAAACTGATCCTTTGAAACGCCAGATATCATCGCATCTTGGACTAGTTTTGTCCACTCGTCGTCTAATTCCAATAAGTCTTGTTTATTCTTCTCATTAAGAAGCACATTTACAGAAACTCCTAAAACAGATGATACCTTTTCTAGAAATTGAACAGAAGGATTGGATTGGAGGTTGCGTTCAATGGAACTCAGGTAGGATTTAGCTACTCCTGCTCGTTCAGCTAATTCTGATAATGATAAGTTTTTTTGAGTCCGATATTTCTTTATTCTAGGACCAATCACATCAAGTCACCTTCCTTTGCTATGACTATTATAACATATATAGAAGGTTGTGTTTGGTATGGAGAACATTTTATACGGAAATTCTGTGTATTTATTTGGTGAGTTTGTTAGAGGAAAAAAAGTCTCTTATTTCATCAGTGCTAATACCTAATTCTAACGCTTCTAATATGAGTGCTACCCAATCCTTGTCTAGTTCTCCGTCTTTGCTTATTTGCGTAATTAGTTCACTTTTCATCTTTAAACCTCCTAAAATACGCTTTTGTATTTCAGGCAGCTCAGCCATCATAGCGTGCGCTTTAGATCTGTAGCTTTGCGTCCCCCTTTTTCAAGAGGTTTGCCCTTAACTGATTATTAATTCAAAAGCCCTAATAATAAATCGACTTTTTTACTATAATTACATTGTTATTATAATGGGTAACAAGTGAGGAAACTGTTGATTATTGTCGAAAAGCGAAAATTTTAAGTTATGGCTTGGTTTGTAATAATTTTGTAATAAAAAATAGGACATTGTATATAAAAAAAGGTTAAAGACCTGGATTTTTACAGATTATTTAAAGTTAACTTAAAGGAAACTTTAAAAAACTACTTTAGAATTATGTCGAATTATATCGAAATGTTGTAAATAGCAAATAAATAGCAATTGAAAAATTTCAATTGCTAATCATAATTAGGTAGTTTTACTGAAAAATAGCTTGGGATGAAAGGTAAAATATACCTCCATTTTGGATTGAGATATTGATATTTGGTTCATAAAGCTCACGTAGTGCTTCTTTTTCTAAGTAATAGCAATCGGGCTTTTCCTCTAATTCTTCGTAGAAATGGTTAAGTAAGTCAAGGTCTTCTGACCATCTTTTCATCGCCGCCTCGGCCCAGGTACTATCTTGCCTCCGGACATGTTCATAGACGAATTGCTCAATTCGTTTTAAGCCACTAAGTGGTTTGATTAGAGGTGTCATCGTAAAACAATAATCTGGTATTTTTGGAGTGAGTTCCAGCTTTTCAAGTTTTTCCTGGAAGTTTTCGATAATAGTACCGCTAACTAAGTGTAAACCAATTGAATGAAGCTCATCTTTTTTCATGTCACATTGATAAGAAACAATGATGTTAGTCGATAGCCACGGTTGAAGAGGGATATTCCCACCGTTTGATTGTGCATTTTCATATAATCGAATATATCTGCCGAATTTCTTTGTTGATTGGAATATTTGATGTAGGCGTGGAGACCCAAAATGAAGGACTTCACCATTTAAGTCTTCTGGAGCCTTTTGCTTATTAGTAATGAGAGTTAGTTTCATTGGGTTTGGAACACCGTTCGTTTTTTCAAGGTAATGCCAATAAAATGGACGATTCATTAATTCCTTATCCATTTCGATCGAAAGTTGCACAGTTAAATACCCCGGTTGATTCTCAATGATTTCACAAGAATTAGCTGTAAAGAAGTTCTCTAGGAACCCATGTATTTTTTCTTGTTCCATACATAATCACCTCACACATTTTTCTAGGTTGCTTCACGATGGCTTTCGGCTTGAGTTTGTTGGGCGAAATCTAGAATAGAAGCTAGATTCTCCATCTTTATTTTCATTTCACCGTCAGTTTTAGATTTGTACATGATTTCTTGAACATGTTCCTCAAAATTTCTTATTTCTAACCTAGTTAATATTTCATCTAATTCACCTATAACTTTCTCAAATAAATTAATCTTTTCGTATAAGAGCTTTAAAATATGCTCTTCTACCGTATTTTTAGTCGCCATATTATAGATGCGTACGTCATGTTCTTGACCTAGCCGATGGATCCGACCAATTCGTTGTTCAAGTCTCATTGGATTCCAGGGGAGGTCATAATTTATGATGTGGTGACAAAATTGTAAGTTTATTCCTTCACCACCTGCTTCTGTTGCTATTAACACTTGAACATGATTTTTGAATAAATCTTTCATCCAATCTTTCTTGCCTCTTTTAAATCCACCTCTAAAAGGAACAGAGCTAATCCCATTTTGTTTTAAAAACCATTGTAGATAAAATTGTGTTGCACGGTACTCGGTAAAAATGATTACTTTATCATTTATCTGCTTGATTAATTCAACTACTTTATTCGCTTTCGTATTCTGGGTAACACCATCAATCGCTATCATTAGTTTCTTTATAACATCATGTGGTAATGATATTTTTTCATCATTAGATTGATCTAGCATTTTCTTTAATGTCATATATACTGCTTCACGGCTACTACATGCTTCTCTTTGTAAGGTCATGATTGAGAAAGCGTTTGTCGGTATTTTTGGGTCTTGTTTTAGCGTTGTAATCGTATCATATAAATGTTGTTCAGATTCTGAAAAATTAATTGCGACTGTTTCCACATGGCGTTTTGGCCAATCAATACCAGTATCGCCTCTTCGATTACGAATCATCACCTTATCTATTAATTCCCGTAAATGGTCATGTTTTTCTAAAGAACGCTCTTTTGCAGAGAAAACCTCGTTAAAATATGCTTCATTACCTAAATGACCTGGTTTTAATAATGAAACGAGGTTGAATATTTCCTCAACTCTATTTTGTACTGGAGTAGCAGTTAACAACAAGCAATATTTCTTTTTTAAATTTTGTACAAATTCATAGTTTTTAGTTTTATTATTTTTTAACTTATGAGCCTCATCGATAATGACAAGATCATATGATTGTTCATTTACTATTTCACGATGTGGGCTTCGTTTCGCAGTATCAATGGAGGATACGACTACATCAAAAGATTCCCAAACATAGCTTTTCTTTTGTTCGACAGCAGGGATAAAAAATTTTTCGTTTAACTCACGAGCCCATTGGGAAACAAGAGAGGCAGGTACTAATATGAGGACCTTCTTGACTAAACCGCGAATCATATATTCCTTTAATATGAGCCCAGCCTCAATCGTTTTACCTAAGCCTACTTCGTCAGCCAATATTGCCTTCCCATTCATTTTTTCAACCACTCTTTGTGCGACTTCTAACTGATGTGGTAAAGGTGTGAAATGTGGGAGGTGTTTCGGTGCTTGTAATCCTGTAAAGGAAGGGACAGCAGTTTGTTGTTGGACTTCATATGATAGCTTATATAGTTCCCAGTTTGCCCAAGGCCCATCACTTTCTAATTTTTGGAGAAATCCTTCCTGCCAGGATGAATCAAAGTTAATCTTTACATTCATGTTGAAGACACCCTTTCATCTGTTCATCTAGTAATTTTCATTATTATTCGATCATTAGCAAAAATAAGGCGTTTGCTTTCAGCTTTAGAGGAGCCTTTTTTGGATAGTTGTACAAGACTTGTATTCATTCATTCTTAACATAAACCTTTTAGAAGAGTACCTTTAGAACCACCTCTACTACCCATAATTAATGATTTCCATTTTCGATCTCGGTATGATTTTAAAAGTATACCCATTTTGCAAGAAATTATGTATAACGCTCTGTACGTTCGTTAGAAGGGAAATAATTATGACGAATTCTAGATAAATTCCATAGTTTATGACTTGTTTTTAGAAGCTTTGTCGACTTGAAGGAATTTGCTATAAACAGTGACGAATTAGTAACTAAAGAAAATATGAAAAAGGATTGGTGGATTAAATGACAACAAAGTATGTAACAATCTCAAAGGCAGCTTCAATAGTTGGAGAAAAGGTGTTTATCCTAAAAAATTGGGAAACTGAATTTCAAGAGTTTCTATCAATCGAACGAGATGTTAATAATTCAAGAATCATTACTGCGGAGCAAATTGAAATATTTAGAAAGATTAAATCTTTTAAAGATAATCATTTAGATACGCATACGATAAAACAACTATTAGTCAATCATGGTGCAGTTCAACAAGATAGTAGTACAGACAAGGGGATCGATAATCAATCTCTAGAAGAAATCAAAGATTCTCTCCAGAAAATAACAGAATTTATTGAGTCTCATCAGATGAAAGAAGTTCTGGATATTAAAAATCATTTAAATGTACTTGAACATAATGTTGTAGAATCTGTTAATCAGAAGATTGTCGAAACTGCTACATTACAGACTGAGGTATCTAGAATAGAATTTTCAGATGTACAAGATATGATTTCAAACTTATCAGATACATCTGAGCAGGAAAGAGAACGATATCAGCAGGAATTACGGAAGGAACGAGACATTATCCAAAGACAAACAGATGAACGGGAGGAACGATTCCTGGCATTTTTAAAACAGTACCAAGAACGACAAGAGCGGGCAAAACAAGGGTCAAAGCTAAGCTTCTCAATGCTAAAACAGTATATCCCTTTTGTTACAAGTAGCAAAACATAATAAAAGAGGGGACTGTCCCCTCTTTAATCTGCAATTGGATTAATTTTCTTCGTGATTTTCACCTTTTTTAACTTATTTTCTTCTACCGATAGGACTTCAAAGTGAAGATGATGAAATTCAAATGTTTCACCTACTATCGGGAAATGACCAAGTTCTTTAAGTAAGAAACCACTTAAAATATCTTCGTCTTCAGGAATTCTTGTTTTGAAGACCTCGTTAAGCCTTCTTAAAGCGAGCTTACCATGACAAATTAGATGTGTATCGGTAAGTTCATCAATTAATATTTCTTCATTTTCATCGGTTTCATCACTGATATCTTGTCCAATCATCGCCTCAATAATATCTTCATGGCTAATAATCCCTTTTGTTCCGCCATATTCATCTAGTACAATCGCAAGGTGTCTACGTTTTTTAAGCATTAATTTAAACACTTTTTCGATTGAATGAAATTCAAAGACAAATAATGGGTCCTTATCGATAAAATCTTCCAACTTTTTCGTTGGTTCAAGTGACCAAGAAAGCAATGATTTAGCATGTAGTACACCAATGATTTGGTCCATATTTTCTTTATAAACAGGAAATCGTGTATGGCTGTCATTAAGAACAATTTCACGTGTTTCATCAAATGTTGCCCCAAAATGTATACCCTGAATTTCAGTTCGAGGTGTTTTTAATGCATCTCGTACATCTAAATCATAAAAGTCAATTGCACCTTTAATTAATTTTGTTTCCTCATTTTGAAGTGTACCTTCTGATGTCGCAATATTTACCATCGTTATTAACTCTTCTCGTGATATTGAAACAGAATCTGCCTCGTTTTTAGAGAGTATTTTAATTACAAATCTAGTAAATCTCGATAGGAGGAATGTTAACGGTTTAAATATAATTAATAGGATTCTGATAATGGGAAAGACAATATAGGCAATTCTATCGGCAAATGTAGCTGCAATGGACTTTGGGAGAACTTCTGCGAAAATAATGAGTACGACGGTTAATATACCTGTCGCTATCCCCACATTATAATCATATTGGATTGCTATCATTGTCACCAAAGTCGGGAGCATAATGTTTGCAACATTGTTGCCGATTAATATCGCAGTGATTAATTCATCAGGTCTAGAAACTAAGTTAAGTAATTTTTTTGACTTTTTATCGTTATTTTCAGCCCTCATTTTCACTTTCATTTTATTTACAGCGGTCAGTGCGGTTTCACTACCAGATAGAAAAAAAGACATTAACAGAAAAAACAGTATCGCAATAAACACTATGTAATTCCTCCAAAAGTATTAAGATTATAGTACAGTTATTTCCTACTTTTTATGTTTTTATATGAAATCTTGCATTGGATATTTTCGTCAGTTGCTTAGAATTAACGTTTATTGTATATGAAAAAAACAGCCATCCCACACACTAGCATGGAGGATAGACTGCTTCTTGTTGGTTTATATTAGTTTTTCTTTTTAATTTTACCTGTCCAACCTTTAAATCCACTTTTTAAGCAATTAAGATTTGTATAACCTTTCTTTCGTAACATTTGAGCAGCACGGCCGCTTCTAACAGTGTTTTGGCAGTACAAGTATACAGGCTGGTCTTGGCGAATTTCTTTGTAGCGTTGACGTAATTGTGAAAGAGGAATATTTCTGGCCCCGAGTATATGTCCGGCTTCAAACTCATTTGGTTCTCTAACGTCGATTAATTGAGCTTTTCGATATCCTGCACGAAATTCTTCTTCGGTTAACTGTTTCATTATTTTGCGTTGGTAGAAAAATGTGAATACTGAGTACCCGATTAATGCAACCGCTAATATAATAAGTAGCCAAGTTGTAGTTGACAATAGTTTCGACCCCTTTATATGATGATTTATAAATTTTTTTGGTTAATTCCGACTTTCACACTTTAGTAATGACTAACTAGTATAGGTTCAAAAGAACTTGATGTGGACTTCTATTATTATATAAGAGCTTTTCTAAAATGTCATTAGGAAACATGCAAGATAATTTTCTTATTTGAACAAATTTGATAGACTAGAGGAAGTAAATTTTTATATAAAGAAGGGTAAAACATGACGAAAGAGAAATGGCGTTTTATAGATTCTGGTAATTGTTCGCCTGCATTTAATATGGCATTAGATGAAGCGTTACTAGAGTGGCATAGTGAAGGGAAAATTCCACCAACTATTCGATTTTATGGTTGGAATCCAGCGACATTATCGATTGGATACTTTCAAAAAGTAGAAAAGGAAATACACTTAGAAAACGTAGAAAAGCATGGACTTGGTTTTGTTAGACGACCAACAGGTGGAAGAGGAGTACTCCATGATAAAGAACTTACATATAGCGTCATCGTATCAGAGGAACATCCTAACATGCCAAAGACAGTGACGGAGGCGTATAGAGTAATATCAGAGGGGATTCTCGAAGGCTTTAAAAATTTAGGGCTTGATGCATATTTTGCAATTCCACGCACAGATGAAGAGAAACAAGGCTTGAAATCTCCACGATCAGCAGTTTGCTTTGACGCTCCTTCATGGTATGAATTAGTTGTTGAAGGTCGAAAAGTAGCTGGAAGTGCTCAAACTCGGCAAAAAGGTGTCATTCTTCAACATGGGTCAATTTTGCTCGACTTAGATGAGGATATGCTATTTGATTTATTTAAATATCCAAATGGACGAGTAAAAGAAAGAATGCAACGCGCATTTAAAAGTAAAGCTGTTGCAACAAACGAACTTCGTGAGAAGCCCGTTACAATTAACGAAGCAAAAATCGCTTTTAAAGAAGGATTCGAAAAAGGCTTAAACATAGAATTAGAAACCTATGAGTTAACAAAAGAAGAATACGAGCATGTTCAAAGATTAGCCCAACAAAAATATGCGAGCGATGATTGGAATTATAAGCGTTAATGTATGAAGGTGTTTAAAAAAGGGTCTGACTTTAGAAAACAAACATGTATATGGGGAAAATATATACCTTTACCTATATACAGTGTTTGGTGAGTCTGGCCCTTTGAATTTGGTCCATATTTTTGTATAAAAAATACAGTGAAATTTACATTCAATAAAAGGCTTTCCTGTGATATGCTAGATTGGTTGATTTTAAATATTGAACTAGTATTGATATAAAATAGATAAATTTTTATGCAAGAGACAAATTAATTCAAAAATCCATCTTTAGTCTAAATAATCTAGCTTAACCTCAAATTTACTTCCCTTTTTACTTAGTTATAAATTTGACAAAATGATAGATTGTTGACCTAGAAACTATATCTAGTATTATTTTTGAAAATCAGACACTATATATTGATTTGTGTATACTTGTGTGATAAATTTAATCAGAAGATTTAATAGAGAGATAGAACAAGGAGTTGTTACAATGACTGTTGTTACTGAGCAGAAGATGAAATTAAATGTGGAAAAGTTAAACAAAGATATTTCTGCCTTTCCACAGGTTCATCCGATTACAAATGATATGAAGTTAACCCATAAGGGTGTTTCCAGACTTGTTATGCTTGACCGTTATACTTTTAAAGATACGGAGAAGATAACACTATCAGAAGGGGACTTTGTTGTATTAACAATAAAAGAAGATCCTAAGTTTCCTGCAAGAGGACTTGGTTTCATTACAGCAATAGATTGGCAATCAAAATCGGCAAGTGTGTTAGTTGAAGAGGAATATCGTCATTCACTAGACAAGCCTGAAGAAATTGAATCAGGAATTGTTAACCGCTCGTTAGACGTCATTGAGAAACCACTTGAAATCTATTACGAACAAATTGCTAAAAGAAATGCAACGGGACTTGCATCAGTAGAAGAAACAGAAGAAAAACGAAAAGAATGGTTCGAAAAGTTCTACGAAGAATTAGTGAACCTAAACTTCATTCCTGCTGGCCGTGTTTTATATGGAGCAGGTGCTGGGACAGATGTTACGTATTTTAATTGCTATGTTATGCCGTTTGTAAAGGATTCCCGTGAAGGAATATCTGAGCATCGTAAACAAGTAATGGAAATTATGAGTCGCGGTGGCGGAGTTGGAACGAATGGCTCAACATTGCGTCCGCGTAATACATTAGCTAGAGGTGTTAATGGTAAATCTTCTGGTTCAGTGTCATGGTTGGATGATATTGCAAAATTAACTCACCTTGTTGAGCAAGGTGGATCCCGTTAAATATAAAATCCACACGGCGGGATTAAAATCTCGTGAATTGCTGGAACACCCTAAAGGTTCATCAACTACAACGTGACTGGTAACAGTGAGCGTGAAAGTTTAAAAATGATGAATATATATGTATGGGCAATCAGCAGCGAAGCATCTTTCGGAAACGAAGATGAACGTTCAGAGACTATCGAACATACCTAAGTTATTTACAAATAAGGTGTAAGTAGATCAATCACATGAAGTGATTGAGGCACGAGACAAGGTTATAGACTAATTGATTGTCGTAATAACCTTGATGATATAGTCCGAGCTCATGTGAAAGCATGAGAGTTAGGCAGAAATGACCTAACCACTCTATGTATAGAGGAGTAACAAGTTGCGTGGTGCACAAATGATTATGTTATCTGATTGGCATCCGGATATTATTGAATTTATTATTTCTAAAATGCAAAATCCAAGAATACTACGTTTTTTGATTGAAAATACAAAAGATGACGCCATTAAAAAATATGCACAAGATAAATTAAAATTCACACCACTTACTCAGCAAGAGATTGATATGTATCAAGGTATTGTAAACTATAAACAAATCCCTGGTACGGGTGGTTTTACTGAAAAGATTATTAGAGAAGCAGAATTAAAACTTCATACAGGCGGTACGTATAGCGTTCATAATCCTGAGTTTTTAACAGGTGCAAATATTTCGGTTACATTAACGAAAGATTTTATGGATGCTGTTGAAAATGACGCAGATTATGAACTACGTTTTCCTGATGTTGAAGCATACGACGAAGCGAATATGAATGCATATAATGAGAATTGGCATAAAGTTGGAGATGTTCGTGAATGGGAAAAACAAGGTTATAAAGTTCGAACATATCGTACAATTAAGGCGAAGGAACTTTGGAATCTAATCAATATTTGTGCAACATACTCAGCAGAGCCAGGAATATTCTTTATTGATAATGCCAACGATATGACAAATGCAAAAGCCTATGGACAACAAGTAGTCGCAACAAATCCATGTGGTGAACAACCACTTGCACCATATTCTGTTTGTAACTTAGCAGCTGTAAACCTTGCAGAAATGGCTAATAAAGAAACGAAGACAGTTGATTTTGATAAGCTTAAAAAGACAGTTGAAGTTGGAGTAAGAATGCAAGATAACGTCATTGATGCAACACCATACTTCCTGCCAGAAAATAAACACCAAGCATTAGGTGAACGTCGTGTTGGTCTTGGTGTAATGGGATTACATGATTTATTAATTTATTGTGAAACAGAGTACGGTTCGGAAGAAGGTAACAAGTTAGTTGATAAAGTATTTGAAACAATCGCAACAACTGCATATCGTGCTTCTATCGAATTAGCTAAAGAAAAAGGAAGTTTTCCATTTTTACAAGGTGACGATGCAGAAACGAAACGACTTCGTGAAGCGTTTGTTCAGACTGGTTTCATGAAAAAAATGCCTTCTGATATTCGTGACGGTGTAAAAGAGTATGGTATTCGTAATTCACACTTATTAACTGTTGCACCAACTGGTTCTACAGGAACAATGGTAGGGGTAGCAACTGGTTTGGAACCATATTTCTCATTCTCGTACTTTAGAAGTGGAAGATTAGGAAAGTTTATCGAGGTGAAAGCTGATATTGTTCAAGAATATCTAGATAATCACCCTGATGCAGATCCAAATAATCTACCATCATGGTTCATTTCTGCAATGGAGTTAAAACCTGAGGCACATGCTGATGTTCAATGTGTAATCCAACGTTGGATAGATAGCTCAATTAGTAAAACGGTGAATGCACCGAAAGGTTATACAGTTGAACAAGTTGAAAAAGTTTACGAACGTCTCTATAAAGGCGGTGCTAAAGGTGGTACTGTTTATGTAGACGGAAGCCGTGATTCACAAGTGTTAACTTTAAAAGCAGAAGAGAATACATTTGAGGACACAGAAGAAATCGGTAGAACTGAAGAAAAAGGTAAGGTTGTACTTGTAGACACGATTAATGATTTACGTTCAACAGATGTTACAATTGGTAATGAAGTCGGAAATACATGTCCTGTATGTCGAGAAGGTACTGTAGAAGACCTTGGAGGCTGTAATACGTGTACAAGCTGTGGCGCACAACTAAAATGTGGACTATAAGCTATAATCTTAACGGAGCCTGACCTTGTCAGGCTTTTTTTCTTAGGCTCCTTTCTAAAAAATCGTGGTTTTTTGCACTAACCTTTTTAATGGTTTGTTGGAGCTAATTGCGAGACTCCTGCGGGATGCGTGGGAGAGGTGAGACGTGAGCAAGCGTTTACGCTGAAGAGTTCGATAACCCTCACACCCACCCCGCGGAAAGCGAATATTGCATGAGGAGACAAAGTCTAAACGTCAACTTAGTTAAAGGCAACAATGTTTAGGAAAGAACAAAGAATGTACTTTGATTTTGTGTTTAGTTCCAGTGCATAGACCCTAAGTACATAAAGCCAATTTAGAATTGAGGGCTAAGACGCCTTCTGTTCTAATTCATCTTTGCAAGCCTTAGGATGTGAGAGGGCTTAGCTTTCTCTAGTCTCTTGTATTGTCAAGTATTCTCATGTAAAATTATATTGATTTCGTTTTAAAAGACGGTGCAATTTGGAGGGACTTATATGCCAACACCAAGTATGGAAGACTATATTGAACAAATATACTTATTAATTGAAGATAAAGGATATGCTCGAGTTTCAGATATTGCAGAAGCATTAGCGGTACATCCCTCCTCAGTTACAAAGATGGTTCAAAAATTAGATAAGGATGAATATTTGATTTATGAAAAATATAGAGGGTTAGTATTAACGAATAAAGGTAAAAAAACCGGCAAACGACTTGTTTACCGTCATGACCTTCTAGAACAATTTTTAAGAATTATTGGAGTAGATGAGGATAAAATTTATAATGACGTAGAAGGAATAGAACATCATCTAAGCTGGAATGCGATCGACAGAATTGGTGATCTCGTACAATTCTTTGAGGAAGATAAGGAAAGAGTCAATACGTTGAGAAACATACAAAAGAATAATGATTAACATAAAAGCAGAAGGAGAGAATAAGCTTCCTTCTGTTTTTATTTGGCTTATTTCTAAAAGATTGTTGCTCTTAGCATATGCTTTATTAAGAGACTCACCACCCACCCCGCTACCTGTGAGTACTGAAATAGAAGATTAACTCATAACGCCAACTAAGTATAATGCAACATGCTTACGAAAACTGCCTTTTATTTAGTTCCAATATTTAAAGAAATAAAGTTTTCGTAGACATTATTGTTGCCTCCTAAGATGTAGAGCATGAACAATCCATTTCATTTCTTCGTCATTAAATTGATTTCTAATTACTGATATGTTCTAAAAATTTCTTCCTCTTCCTACACTATAGTAAAGCATAAAGTGGGAGATGACGAGATGTATATTGATGGAGTATTTTCAGGTGGAGGAATTAAGGGATTTGCTCTTATAGGTGCATATAAGTCGATTGAAAGCAAAGGATATAAATTTAAAAGATTAGCAGGAACTAGTGCAGGGTCAATTATCTCTGCATTTATTTTAGCGGGCTATACAGCAGACGAAATATATAAGCTGGTAGATGAGATTGACTTGAACATTTTTTTAGATGAAAGAAAAACAATCTTTCCATTCTCACTTACAAAATGGATATCGTTATATTGGAATTTAGGGTTATATAAAGGAAATAAATTAGAAGAATGGCTACTTATCAACCTAAAAAAGAAGGGAATTGTAACGTTTGCAGATATACCTCCAGGCTCATTAAGAATTATTGCTTCTGACTTAACGAATGGAAGGTTAATCGTATTGCCTGATGATTTACATAAATATGGGGTGCATATGGAGTCATTCTCTGTTGCAAGAGCAGTGAGGATGAGTTGTAGCTTACCTTACTTTTTCGAACCAGTAAAATTGGCATCAACGAAAGGTAGTAATATTGTCGTTGACGGTGGGGTATTAAGTAATTTCCCAATTTGGCTATTTTATCAAGAGAAGAGTAATTTTAAACAAACTAGACCAGTATTAGGGATAAAATTAAGTTCGAGAGAGAGTGAGCAGCCAAAAAGGAACATAAAAAATGCCTTTGAACTATATGGAGCACTATTTGAGACAATGAAGGATGCACATGATAGTCGTCATATATCTAGTAAACACGAGAAGGATATTGTGTTTTTACCAGTTGATGATATCATTTCTACAGAGTTTGCCCTTACAGAAGAAAAAAAACTAGCTCTATATGAGCTAGGTAAAAGTCGAACATATGATTTTCTTAAAACATGGACCTATTAGAAATGTGCTCTATTCTTTTTCTTTCCCTTTTTTCCTTCAATTACTGTAAGGTGAGAGGGTTGTTTTTTCTTTTTGGCAGAAGTGGAAATTGTCTTCCTAGCCTGAGAGAAACTTCGAACATTTTGAACTGGTGTTTTTTGTTCGTTGTAACGTCTTTTTGATTGTTTAGCTGCCCTCATATATGATGAATATTCTTTCCCTAATTTCCTTTTAGCGTAGAATCGGTATGCAAGATAAATAATCCCACCTACGACGGCGATAAATGCAACTTGTCTAACTAGCCACATTGGATTTAATAAGACCCCAATAACCCCTAAAATAATAATAGCTAAAATTATCCCTTTCATTACACGCTGATTCATCCTAACACCTCCAAATGTAAATGCAATCACCAATTAATCCAAATTAGAAATTGTTGATTATCATACTGTTATCGTTACTGAACCCTTTATTTGTTTTGTTTGCTAAGATTGATGTATAAATTATTTGAAATGTCATTCATTGAAACTATTTGAAAACCTATGAAAAAGATACTTATACACCCCTTACGCCAATACTTAAGTAGACCACAACGATTATTAGTAAAAATAGGCTCTTTCCTAACTTTTTATACACTAACTTTATAAAGGGTTGGTTGGAGCGGAGGTGTGAGACTCCTGCGGATGCGCTGGAGTGGTGAGCCACATACAGGCTTTTATGCCGAGTTATCAGGAGGCTCACCACCCGGTAGAAAGCGAATGCTCTTGTGCTGCAATCAACCCAAACCTACAAATAAGGAGAATACAATATTGTTAACGAAAATAGCTTTAACCATAACAAAGTGTCAAAATAACATTAATTATTTACATTATATATATGCAGAAGCTCAAAGATATTGAAAGCGCATTCTATAAGATATAATCTAAAATTTGTGTTGGTAATTTTTTTTTATTAATTTGCTATCGTTAGTTACCTCTATGATACATAATATATTGCAAAACCTCTAGAGACAACTCTCTTGTTTTATAGGATAATGCTTTACTTCCATTATACCCATGGTACTACATCCTAAGACATACGTCATACAACAAAAGAAATATTCATAAAGAAAACATGACTTATGTAAAAATGGACATAGTAAGTAATGGAGGTGTAGGATGATGACAGATAAGAAAAAAATGGAGAAAGACAATCCGACTCTAGAGCAAAATAAAAAAGAACCCAAAATGTCACAAATGGGAAAGGTTGTCACAACAGGACTATTCGGTGGTATTTTTTGGAGTTTACTTGCATATCTCGCATCAATATTAAATTTCATGGAAATTAGTCCTAAGCTTATTCTACAGCCGATAGCTCTCGGTGAATGGAAGAACAACACATTAGGAGAATTTATTGGCATTATATTAATAGGAATCCTTTCAATTGGTGTTGCCCTTGTATATTATGCAATTCTGAAACGATTTAAATCAATGTGGGTTGGTATTGCGTATGGTGCAATTCTTTGGGGGCTCGTATTTTTTATTCTCAATCCTCTATTTCCAGATATTAAGGAAATTTTTGAATTATCGAGGAAAACAATTGTTACATCAATTTGTTTATATGTGTTATATGGACTATTTGTAGGTTATTCTATTTCTTTTGATTATAATGAATTAACGTTAGCTGAAGAGAACTAACGGTAAAAACGTAGTTCATAGGTAGTTATATATGGTAGAATGTTCATTAGCTGAACATTCTTTTTTAAACTGAAGGTCTAAGTTAGCGATCGTTAATTTTTAGTTACATATTGAAAATAAATGCCTAATTCAAAAATGCTTTTTGCAACATTTTAAAAAAAGGTTTAATAGAGCTAATTGTATGTGTTCAGGAGTTAACGAATAATAAATAATAGCGAAAATCCTTACGAATACAGCATATTATTAAATCTGTGGGGAATTCAAAAAGCATCTTATTTTTAGAGAGGGAGAGGTTAATGTTTTGAGATTTTTAGTGATAAATGGACCTAATTTAAATCGATTAGGACTTAGAGAACCAGAAATTTACGGTGCATTAACATTAACAGATTTAGAACGAAAACTTTTAAACTTAGCAGAAAAGAAAAATTTCGAAGTTGTTTGCTTTCAATCAAATCATGAAGGTGATTTAATTGATGCAATCCATGAGGCAAATGATCAATATCACGGTATCGTAATCAACCCTGGAGCATTTACACATTATAGTTATGCGCTTCTTGATGCTATTACAAGTATTAGCATTCCTGTTATTGAAGTACATATTTCAAATATTCATAAACGAGAAGCATTTCGTCATCAATCAGTTACTGCACCTGGAACGATTGGCCAAATTATCGGTTTAGGTTTTAAAGGATATGAACTTGCGTTACTTGCATTAATCGATAAGTTAGGGGGAGAGCATAATGAAGTTAGAAAAGATTCGTAATCGATTTCATGAATTATCAATCGATGGTTTACTTATTACAAGTGAATTTAATCGTAGATATATGACTGGATTCACCGGAACATCAGGGTTAGCAATTATTACTGAGAC
Organism: Metabacillus malikii; assembly: GCF_030813355.1. Lineage (GTDB taxonomy): Bacteria > Bacillota > Bacilli > Bacillales > Bacillaceae > Metabacillus > Metabacillus malikii. Next base: position 73,601 of record NZ_JAUSUD010000016.1, on the reverse strand, counting down.
AAAAGCGATTTTTATGACCGATTTCCGGTATATGGAACAAGCAGCAAAGCAAGTACAACAGTTTGAAATCATTCAACATACTGGACTGCTCAGTGAAGAAGTAGCTAAAGTTGCGAAAGAATTAGGTATTAAAAAGTTAGGTTTTGAACAAGACCATCTTACATACCAGCAATACGCACTTTATAAGAATGCTCTTGCAACAACTGAATTTGTACCCGTCTCAGGTGCAGTTGAAAAGTTACGCTTGATTAAGTCTCCTTCAGAGATTAAGATATTAAAGGAAGCAACAGAGATTGCCGACGCAGCATATAATCATATATTAACTTATGTGAAGCCGGGTATTCGCGAAATTGAAGTGTCAAACGAATTGGAATTTTTCATGAGAAAAAATGGGGCAACATCTTCTTCTTTTGATATCATCGTTGCATCGGGCTATCGTTCAGCTCTACCTCACGGAGTCGCGACTGAAAAAGTAATTGAAAAGGGAGACTTTGTTACGCTTGATTTTGGTGCATACTACAAAGGATATTGTTCAGATATAACAAGGACCTTTGCTGTCGGTGAACCAGCTGATGAATTAAAGAAAATTTATGAGGTTGTCCTTGAAGCACAAAAGCGTGGAATGGCTGGAATTAAGCCTGGTATGAACGGCAAGGAAGCTGACGCTTTAACTCGTAATTACATAACTGAGCAAGGATATGGAGAATACTTTGGGCATTCAACAGGACATGGTCTTGGTATGGAAGTGCACGAAGGACCAGCTTTATCTGTTCGGTCGAATACAATTCTCGAACCAGGCATGGTTGTAACGGTTGAGCCAGGGATTTATGTTGCAGGATTAGGTGGCGTTAGAATAGAAGATGATACTGTTATAACTGATAGTGGAAATGAATCACTTTCTCACTCACCAAAAGAACTTATTATTTTGTAATTAAGGGGCTTACATAGAATTGATGTAAATTCATTTCCCTTATTTAAGCTATTAGGAGGACATATATATGATTTCAGTAAACGATTTTCGTACAGGACTAACAATTGAGGTAGACAATGGGATTTGGCGAGTAATGGATTTCCAACATGTAAAGCCAGGTAAGGGTGCAGCATTCGTTCGCTCTAAACTTCGTAACCTACGTACAGGTGCTGTTCAGGAAAAAACATTCCGTGCAGGTGAAAAAGTTGCCAAAGCGCAAATTGAAACAAAAAGAATGCAATATTTATATGCAAATGGAGATCAACATGCGTTTATGGACACTGAAACGTATGACCAAATTGAGCTACCATCATCTCAAATTGAGTACGAGCTAAAATTCCTTAAAGAAAACATGGAAGTACAAATTATGATGTTTGGTTCAGAAACATTAGGTGTTGAGTTGCCTAATACAGTTGAGTTAGAGGTAGTTGATACAGAGCCAGGAATTAAAGGTGACACTGCATCTGGAGGAACAAAACCAGCAACATTAGAAACTGGCCTTACTGTACAGGTTCCATTCTTTGTTAACCAAGGAGACCGCCTAATTATTAACACAAGTGAAGGATCTTATGTGTCAAGAGCATAAGCAGTTTGAAAAAGGATATCTTCTATGAGGATATCTTTTTTTTATGCTGTGCTGTATACATTGAGATGGGAAGGATTGTAAGACGTTAGACATTTAGGTTGATGAAGTCGAATATTTGATGGTTTGAAACTGTCAACGGCCCCGGTAAATACGTACTCATCGAGCAAATGAAGTAGGTTTTGAAATGGTCTCGGGAATAAAACCATCATCATCGAGCAAATGAAGAAGGTTTTGAAATGGTCTCGGGAATAAAATCTTCTTCATCAAGCGAATGAAGAAGATTTTGAAACGGTCTTGGGAAGAAAACCGTCTTCATCAAGCAAATGAAGACGGTTTTGAAACAGTTTCGGGAATAAAACCATCATCATCGAGCAAATGAAGAAGGTTTTGAATCTATTCTTCGGTAAAAACCTCCTTCATCGAGCAAATGAAGAAGATTTTGAAACGGTCTAGGAAAGAAAACCTCCTTCACCATGCAAATGAAGAAATTTAGGTGCTGACTTAGCTAAAATTCCGTCTACATTAGAATACTATAAGCAGTCACGGCCAAAACTCCTATAAAATCTAATCTCTCTCACGTACCGGGCACGAGGCCTAAAATTAGTACCAATCAACCTTTATAAGATATCCCATAAAACCTATGTAGTTATTTGCATTCATAATGATAATTACATTCTGAATCGTAACTATCTAACTAGGTTTTCTTCGTGATGTCCACTTTCTAGTTTTCGTAAAATTTTTTATGCTACTTCAAATATTCTGACCAAGACTCAATAACCTTCTACAGATAATAAATGATTTTCTCCATCAACAGAAAAAACCACTTTAATACGCTTGCAAAAATGAGTCTTATAGCCACGCTTCATGTTTTTTTAATAATCAAAACCTTCCTTGTCTAAAATTACTCAAACAAGCATATGTTGTACAAACAGGTATTCATATAGGAGGTTACTATGAAACGTTTGTTCTCACATATTGATTCTACAGTATTAACAATGGCAGGATTGCGATTATTATCTGCATCGATTGAATTAACAGCAGCTATATTAATGTTAATATTCAATGATGTGAAAAAGGCAGTTACGATAAACTCCTTACTAGCAATTGTTGGTCCAGTAATATTTATCGTAACGATGACAATTGGTATTTTTCATATTGCTGACCAGTTATCATATGCAAAACTTCTTTTTATTGGACTAGGTGTCTTTTTTATCTTGTTTGGTATTTATAAGTAAGTGTGTGTTTATGTTTCTTCTATTTCAATTGGACAAATTGTCATGAATGATAAATGCCTAGCATATATTGAAACTAATGATTAGGAATTAGGGGGAGCGTTATGCAGGAAATTATTGATATGCTTCCAGAGTCGATTCGAAATGAAATAAAAAAGATTGATTACAACAGTTTGTCTCGCGTTGAAGAAGTTCGACTACGTGTCCTGAAAAGGGTGGAAGTTATTATTCAAGGGAAACCAATTTTTCTTCCTTATCAACTCACATATGATGATGCTATTAATCTTTTAAATGAATTAAGCCACTACTCTATCTATACATTAGAGGAAGAATTGAAAAAGGGGTTTATTACAATTCAGGGTGGGCATCGAGTAGGTCTATCGGGTAGAGTCATTACTGAAAATGGACGAGTTAAAGCAATTCGCGATGTAACTTCTTTTAATATACGTGTAGCTCGAGAAAAAATTGGTGTAGCAGAACAATTTGTACCTTATTTATATGCAGGAAATTGGTTAAATACATTGATAATCGGACCGCCACAAACTGGAAAAACAACGCTGTTACGTGATTTTGCAAGGATAATAAGTTGTGGATATAAAGATATCCCTTCACGAAAAGTAGGGATTGTTGATGAACGGTCAGAAATTGCTGGATGCGTGAATGGTGTACCGCAACACAAGTTGGGTGACCGTGTCGATGTCTTGGATGCATGTCCGAAGGCAGAAGGAATGATGATGATGATCCGTTCAATGAGTCCAGATGTACTCGTTGTCGATGAGATCGGTACAAAGGAAGATGCAGAAGCTGTAATGGAAGCCGTTCATGCTGGAGTGCAGCTTTTTATATCAGTGCATGGCTATCATGCTAGTGAGTTACTCAATCGTCCTTCCTTAAAAATGCTGTTCGAAGCAAACGTGTTTGAACGTTTTATAGAACTAACGAGAAGTGATGGTCCAGGAACTGTTCAGAAAATTATCAACCAAAATGGAAATGAACTCTTAAATAGAAAGAAGTGTAACCTACATGATGAAGTTAATAGGGGCATTTCTCATCATAATCGCTACAACTTGGGCAGGGTTTGAGGCTGCTAAGCATTTGAGTGCGAGAACAAAGCAGCTTAGACAGTTGAAAGTAGCACTACAGTCACTAGAAGCAGAAATAATGTATGGTCATACATCGTTAATCGTTGCTTCAAAAAACATCTCTAAGCAGCTCCCCATGCCACTCGCTATGTTTTTTGAGCATTTCTCAGCGAAACTATCGAAGGGAAATACAAGTGTTAAAGTCGCTTGGGAAGAAAGTTTAAATGAAGTTTGGAGATTTACAGCATTCAAACAGGGAGAATTTGAAGTGTTAACGCAATTTGGTGAAACGTTAGGTAAGCATGACAGAATATCACAGCAAAAACATATTAAATTAGCATTGACGCACCTGGAAAGGGAAGAGTCAGACGCTGTAGATAGGCAGCAACGGTATGAAAAAATGGTGAAAAGCTTAGGGGTATTGTCAGGGTTGTTATTAGTCATTTTATTGATGTAGTAGTTGAAGGGAGTCATAGCAATGGGCGTTGATATAAATACGATCTTTCAAATTGCCGGGATAGGAATCGTCGTTGCATTCCTTCACACAATTTTAGATCAAATGGGGAAAAAGGAATATGCACAGTGGGTTACTCTAATAGGCTTTATCTATATCTTGTTTATGGTGGCATCAATTGTCGATGACTTATTTCAAAAGATTAAATCGGTATTTCTCTTTCAAGGATAAGGAGGTGGCTTCTTATCGAAATTATACAGATTGTCGGCCTTGGACTTATTGCTACATTCCTCGCCCTAATTATAAAGGAGCAAAAGCCTACTTTTGCTTTTATGCTCGTTGTATTCGTTGGAAGTGTGATTTTTTTATTTTTAATCGATCAAGTATATGAGATTATCCGAATGGTAGAAAGAATTGCCACGAATGCAAATGTCAACCTTATTTATGTTGAAACAATCTTAAAAATTATCGGGATTGCTTATATTGCGGAATTCGGAGCACAACTAACGAAGGATGCAGGACAAGGTGCGATTGCATCCAAAATTGAACTTGGTGGAAAGATTCTTATTCTAACAATGGCGATTCCGATATTAACTGTCATTATCGAAACAGTGCTAGGGATGATACCAGGTTCATAGAATACATGACTTAAAATATAGCTCTTATTAAGGTTAGGTGGAGGTGTTTAAATGCGTCCTTTACTCTATATTTGTCTTTTCTCAATCTTTCTAATGGTTCCAAATATTGTACAAGCTAATGAGACACCTCAACAAGTCGAGCAACAAGAATCACCGAATCCTGAAGCTATAGTAGAAGAACAAGTTGAAAAATTAGAAATTAGCGATATAAAAAAGTTTTGGGATAATGTGATGCAGGAATATGGGGGCTTTCTTCCCGAAAGTCAGAAAGGGAGTCTTCTACAATTTTTAACCGGTGAAAAGGAACTTAGTTTTCAAGAATGGATGAAAGCATTATTGAAATATTTATTTCACGAACTAATTGCGAATGGCAAACTACTTGGTACGTTAATCTTACTAACGATATTTAGTACACTCTTACAACTTTTACAAAATGCCTTTAATCAGAGTACAGTGAGCAAGGTGGCATATGCACTCGTTTATATGGTGTTAATCATTATTGCCCTAAATAGCTTTCATGTTGCCATTCAATATACGAATGAAGCAATCCAATCGATGACCAACTTCATCCTTGCGTTAATTCCTCTCTTGTTAGCTTTAATGGCCTCATCAGGTGGTATTGTTTCAGCAGCCTTTTTTCATCCCGTAATCATATTTTTAATGAATACTAGTGGTCTTTTAATAAGCCATATTGTCCTTCCGTTATTATTCCTATCAGCACTACTAAGTATTGTCAGTACACTGACAGAACAATATAAGGTCACACAACTAGCAGGGTTACTGCGGAATATTAGCATCGGCCTGTTAGCGTCATTCCTAACCATTTTCTTAGGAGTCATATCTGTACAAGGTGCTTCTGCAGCTGTAACAGATGGAATAACGATTCGGACAGCTAAGTTCATTACGGGAAATTTCATTCCTGTATTAGGAAGAATGTTTACAGATGCGACAGATACTGTCATTAGTGCCTCGGTACTACTAAAAAACACAGTAGGAGTTGTTGGTGTCGCAATTCTTCTTTTTATTGTCGCATTTCCAGCAATTAAAGTTTTATCATTAGCATTTATTTATAAAATTGCTGCCTCGATATTACAACCACTAGGCGGCGGTCCTGTCATAGCATGTTTAGATATTATTAGTAAAAGTGTGATTTATATTTTTGCAGCACTAGCAATTGTATCACTAATGTTTTTTCTGAGTTTAACGGTAATCATCGCAGCTGGAAACCTTACGATTATGATGAGATAAACATGGATAGGGGGGATTTGGTGCAATTTTTAACAGAATGGATAACAAACATTATTGTGTTCATATTTCTAGCAGTTATCATTGACTTGCTATTGCCTAATTCAACCATGCAAAAGTACGCAAAAATGGTGATAAGTTTGTTGTTAGTCATTGTCATCATTAATCCTATCTTTAAAATTTTCTCGACAGATATGAATGCGGTTTTAGAGGATTTTCAGCTAGGAAAACGTACTTCTGAAGAAAATGAAGTAAAAAATTTAATAGAATTTCAGAAAAAAGAAATACAAGCCTCACATCGTGCATATATTTTAGAACAAATGGCTGTCCAAATGAAGACGATGGCAGATGAGGAGTTGGTGGAAAAATATGATGTAAAGATTGAAAATATCCTTCTATCCGATACGAACCAAGTAAACGAAACAATTTCTCATAGTGATTTAACAGAAATCAAAGTTGAATTAACACCATACGCACAATCAGAAATAGAAAATGACGATGCAGTTGAAGTAATCAAGCTGGTAGAGATTGATACGACAACAGATTTGAAAGAGGAAGAACCAAAAATTAACGTAAATACGGAAGCAGTAACAGCAACATTAGCTGAAATTTGGGAAGTAGAAGCAGAAAAAATTTCACTACAAATGGAAGGGGGGAGGAGTCATCTAGATGAGTAATAAAGATAAAGATAGCTTACTTCATAAGCTGAAATCCTTGCTTGGCCAATCATCCGATTCTAAGAAACCATCAAAATATCAATACTTTTTAGTCGTTTTCGTATTAGGTGTTGCCATCATGATCGTTAGCAATTTATTTACAACGAATGAAAGTACAAAAGAAGTACTACCAGTATCTACTACCGAGAATGATGATAGTGCAGAAGTGTTTAAGCAAACTCAAACAAATTCAAACACCTCCATCTCTGATTATGAGGAAGAATACGAGAATCAACTAAAAGAAGTACTAGAAACAATATCAGGTGTTGGTGACGTATCTGTTGTGGTGAATGTTGACTCCACTGGACAAAAAGTTGTTGAAAAAAACAATGTAACACAGAGCCAATTAACAAAAGAAACTGACCGTGATGGTGGCAAAAGAGAGGTAGAAGACCAATCCCATGATGAACAAGTTGTCGTTATCCAGGACGGTGAGAAGGAAGCGCCTATCGTCATTCAAACGAAAAAGCCGGAAATAAGAGGCGTGTTAATTGTTGCCGCTGGTGCTGATAACATTCACATAAAAAAAACAATAATAGATTCTGTGACACGAGCACTAGGAGTACCTAGTCATCGTGTGGCAGTCGCATCGAAAAAAATGAAGGAGGATGAATAGATGATGTTAAAGAAACAAACAGTTTGGCTATTAACGATGTTAAGTTTAGTGGTGGTCCTATCAGTATATTATGTTACGTCTCCAGAGGGCGGAGCAAGTGATATTGTTATGACAGGTGAAAATAAAGATGTTAAAGAAACTGACAACCAAAAGGCAGATACTGCTAAAGAAGAACCAGTTGCTGAAGAATCAAAAGATGAAGTCGAATCTAAAGAAGAAGTAGCTAAAGAAGAACCAAAAGCCGAAGCAACAGAAGGAAGCGAGAAAGAAACAGCAGTAGAGGATGCTAAAACAGAAGAATTTGAAGATGGTGGTACGATTACATCTAGCGTGACAAGTGAAGAATTATTTGCAGAGTTAAGAATGGAATTAGATGATTCTCGTAGTGAGCAAAAGGAAAAATTAAAATCGACAATCGCAAGCAGTGAAGTTTCAGCTGAAGAGAAAAGTGTCGCAAAGGATGAAATGGAAGCGCTAGATGAGGCAGCTAAAAAAGAACATATTCTTGAAACGCTTATTAAGTCAAAAGGATATGAGGATGCTTTAGTGCGTGCTGAAGGTAATAATGTAAAGATTACAGTAAAGGCCTCCAAAGAACATGATAAATCTTCTGCAAATGAAATTCTTTTGCTTGTTAAAGACGAAATTAAAAACATGAATGATGTCGTTGTTACTTTCAAATAGACTAGTTTAAGTTTATAGGCAATATTTGACCACTTTGTTGATAAGTTTAAAGCGAAGACATAAAAGGCCGGTGGAATAGACCATTCTACTGGCCTTTTATATTACTGTTTCTAAAGATGTATAAATTCATGAAGGGTCTTACAACGACAATAAACGTTACGTCGATTAGAATAAATATTACAGTCAGATACTAATTATCTAGTACACTATTAAATTATGTATTTTTATTAAAGCTGAGGCAGATGGTTTGAAATGTTTTTATATAGGGAAAATCTATAAATAACATATCATCCATGTGAGTTATGGTTGAATTCTACATATGTTTTATCGTAAGATGTATATATGGGACTAAGTTTTAGTACTAGATTATAAATTTTGATATCATGATTATTTTACTGTAATCATACAATTAAAGGGGTGCCTAAGCATGCTAAAAATACAAGAAATTAGAGAGATTATTAAATTAATCGATCAATCCTCTATTCATGAATTTTCATATGAACAAGACGGAGCTAAAATAAAAATAAAAAAAGAATCACAGGATGTAGAAACAGTTGTAAGGAATGTAATGCCTAATCCATCTGTGGAAGTTCAACAGCCACAAGCGATTCAAACTCAAAACACTGTAATCGACAATACATCACAGGAAGTAAATGAAATTCCAAAGCCAGACACATCAAATTTACATAAAATAACTTCCCCTATGGTTGGAACTTTTTATTCAGCTTCATCACCTGAAGCTGGTAATTATGTAGAAGTTGGTTCTAAAGTCTCGAATGATACAGTTGTATGTATTGTAGAGGCGATGAAGCTATTCAATGAAATTGAAGCTGAAGTGAAGGGTGAAATAGTTGAAATACTAGTTCAAAATGGTCAACTAGTAGAATACGGCCAACCATTATTTCTAGTAAAGCCTGAGTAAGGAGATACTATAATGATAAAGAAACTATTGATAGCAAATCGAGGAGAAATAGCAGTTCGGATTATTAGAGCATGTAAAGAGCTAGATATTGAAACAGTTGCTGTTTTTTCAGAAGCTGACCGTGAAGCGTTACATGTTCAACTAGCGGATGAAGCATATTGTATCGGACCTACTTCCTCAAAAGAAAGTTACTTAAATTTTACAAATATTATTAGTGTAGCCATGCTAACAGGTAGTGATGCAATTCATCCTGGCTATGGTTTTTTAGCAGAGAATGCTGACTTTGCTGAGTTATGTCAAGAATGTAATATCATTTTTGTTGGACCTAGTGCTGATGCAATCTCTAAAATGGGAACAAAAGATGTTGCAAGGGAAACAATGCGTAAAGCGGGAGTTCCAATAGTTCCAGGTTCTAAAGGGATTATAGAAGATATTGAAGATGCTAAGAAATTAGCAGCAGAAATGGAGTTCCCTGTTATCATCAAAGCAACTGCAGGTGGCGGTGGTAAGGGGATTCGTGTTGCGAAAGATGAGGAAGCACTTGTAAAAGGAATCGAAATTACGCAACAGGAAGCTGCAACAGCTTTTGGAAATCCTGGCGTATATATAGAGAAATATATAGAAGATTTCCGTCATGTTGAAATACAAGTATTAGCTGATAACCATGGAAATGTTATCCACCTCGGAGAACGAGATTGTTCAATTCAGCGTAGACTACAAAAATTAATTGAAGAAACCCCGTCTCCTGCCCTAGATGAAACAATTCGTGAACAAATGGGAGAAGCAGCAGTAAAAGCAGCTGCAGCAGTAAATTACTCAGGAGCAGGGACTGTAGAATTTATTTTTGACCATGTTAATAAAAAGTTTTATTTCATGGAAATGAATACGCGAATTCAAGTTGAACACCCAGTAACTGAAATGGTTACAGGAATTGATTTAATAAAAGAGCAAATAAAAGTTGCTTCAGGTGAAGAATTGTCTGTTGCGCAAGATGATGTTGTTTTTAATGGCTGGGCGATTGAATGCCGGATAAATGCTGAAAACCCTGAGAAGAATTTCATGCCTTCACCAGGTAAAATTGAGATGTACTTGCCTCCAGGTGGTCTAGGTGTTAGAGTTGATTCAGCGGTATACCCAGGCTATTCCATTCCGCCATATTATGACTCAATGATCGCAAAATTAATAACGTATGGTGCAACAAGAGAAGAAGCAATTGCACGTATGAAACGTGCATTAAGTGAGTTTGTAATCGAGGGAATTTCTACTACAATACCGTTCCATCTAAGATTACTAGAACATGAAAAATTTGTTTCCGGTGATTTTAATACAAAGTTTTTGGAAATGTATAAGGTCATGGATGCTTAAATCTAATGGAGGTGCAATTCATGAAAGATGCAAATAATGTATTAGAAATGAATCAAGAATATAATGGCTTAGGCAAAGTAGAGATTGCTCCAGAAGTTATCGAAGTCATTGCAGGTATTGCAGCTTCTGAAATTGAAGGTGTTGCTTCAATGAGGGGTAACTTTGCAGCAGGGGTTGTTGAAAGACTTGGTAAAAAGAATCACGGTAAAGGTGTGAAAGTAGACCTATCTGATGAGGGAATCAAAATAGATGTATATTGTGTAATGATTTTTGGTGTGTCAATTCCGACAGTTGCGCAAAAAATTCAAGATAATATCCGTCAAGCACTATTAAATATGACAGCACTTGAAGTGAATGAAGTAAACATACATGTTGTTGGTATTCAATTTGAAACAAAGACACATGAGGTTGAAGTTGACCAAGAAATGTAAATCTGTTGATGAGGAATTTTTTTCTTTCTTATCTACTCTATGGTAAAATAAAAAAACCAGAGGGGACCTTCCCTTTGGTTTTTTTAGATGAATCAAAGATTATTTGAAAATGATTGTTAAAGAGTAAACAGACTGGTTATATTGATAGTAGAAGAAAAAACAAAATACGAATGATTTTTGATTGAACCATTCTTTTTATTCGGGAATGAGGCGTAAATCTGTAATTTTTCAATGATTCTAATCGGATTTTATGTTATGATCAAGACAGACATTCTCGATAATTATTTTTATTTACTAAAGGAGCAAGTAAGAATGAAACGTAGAACAGCAAGAGAGAAGGCCCTGCAAACTTTGTTTCAAGTATATGTTAGTAATACGGACCCTAGTGAAGCGATTGAACATGTACTTGAGGAACAGCGTCCAGACCTATTTATGACTAATCTAGTAAAGGGAACAATAGAGCATGAAAAGGAACTAGATGAATTAATCACTCCACATCTTATTAAATGGACGATGGACAGGTTAGCCAATATCGATAAGACGATTTTAAGAATGGCTGTTTATGAATTGAAATATGAGCAAGATATACCAATGAATGTCACACTTGATGAAGCTGTAGAATTAGCAAAAGCATTTGGGGACGATAACTCGAGTAAATTTATTAACGGAGTACTATCTAAAATAAAAAAAGAATTAGATAACTAATTAATTAACCTGAGGAGGAAACGGTATGGCTGCAACAATTATTGATGGTAAACAATTATCTGCAAAAAAAAGAAGTGAATTGGCTATAGAAGTCGAACAAATTAAAGCAAAGGGATTAGTACCAAAACTAGTTGTCATTTTAGTAGGTGATAATCCTGCTTCACTGTCGTACATAAGAGGAAAACAAAAAGCTTCAGAAGAAATCGGAGTAGGCTTTAAACTGGAACATTTTCCAGAGACTTTAACTGAGGAAGAACTTCTAGCAATTATAGATGATTACAATAATAATAATGAATACCATGGGATACTCGTGCAATTACCACTTCCTAAACATATTAATGAAACAGCAGTTGTTGAGAAAATTTCACCTTTAAAAGATGTCGATGGATTCCATCCAATTAATATTGGAAGAATGATGACAGGACAGGATACATTTTTACCTTGTACGCCAGCTGGAATTGTTGAAATGATTAAGTCTGTTGGAGTTGAAATCGCTGGGAAAAATGTTGTTGTTGTTGGTAGAAGTAATATTGTCGGGAAACCTGTAGGTCAGCTCCTCCTAAATGAACATGCAACAGTTACATATTGTCATTCAAAAACGAATAATCTATCTTCTTATACAAAAGAAGCTGATATATTAGTAGCAGCTGTAGGACGTGCAAACTTTATTAAAGGACAAGATATCAAACCTGGTGCAGTTGTTATTGATGTCGGTGTAAATAGACTAGATACAGGAAAGTTATGTGGAGATGTTGTGTTTGAGGAAGCGAAGGAAGTAGCTAGCTACGTTACACCTGTACCTGGTGGTGTTGGGCCAATGACGATTACTATGCTGGCGCATAATACGGTTCAATCTGCAAAAAACTTTCTTGAAAAGGCATAACACCCCCATATTTAAAGGTAGGGTATTATTAGTAGCCTAATCAATAAAAGAAAAGCTATTCTAGTCTGGAAACATCTGTTACCGCAGATGGTTAACACAAATTATATATACTCTCAGTGAAGGACGGGGATTTACTCCGTCTTCATTCTATATAGACACTCGTTAGGAGGTTGTAGATTGAGCGATATTAAATATGTGACAGTTACAGCCTTAACAAAATATATTAAACGTAAATTTGATGTAGACCCTCATTTGCAGGATATATGGATTAAAGGCGAACTATCAAATTTTAACTTACATAGTAGAGGACATATGTATTTCACGTTAAAGGATGAAAAGGCAAGAATCCAAGGAGTAATGTTCGCAAGTGCTAATAAATCACTTAAATTTAAACCTGAAAATGGCATGAAGGTCCTTTTACGTGGTGAAATTACCGTCTATGAGCAAAACGGTGGATATCAAATATATGTAAAGGAAATGCAACCGGACGGGATTGGTAGCTTATATTTAGCTTACGAGGAATTGAAGAACACTTTACAAAAACAAGGACTATTTGACCTTATACATAAAAAACCGATACCAAAATTCCCTAGCCAAATAGGTGTAATTACATCTCCCACCGGTGCAGCAATTCGTGATATTCTAACAACGATTAATCGCCGTTACCCATTAGCTAAAGTTATTTTGATTCCAGCACTAGTACAGGGAATTAATGCGGGTGACTCAATTGTGCAAGCTATTAAGCAGGCTAATCAGTTAGACCTCGATGTGTTAATTGTTGGACGTGGTGGGGGTTCTATTGAAGAACTATGGGCTTTTAACGAAGAGAAAGTTGCCAGAGAAATATTTGCTTCAACGATACCGATTATCTCGGCAGTTGGCCATGAAACGGATTATACGATTGCTGATTTTGTAGCTGATTTACGAGCGCCTACACCAACGGGAGCTGCGGAACTAGCTGTCCCACATTTCTCGGAATTACAAGATCGACTCATTGAACGGAAGAATCGCTTAAAACGGGCAATGCAGGAGAAGTTAGTGTCAAAAAAAGAAAAGTTAGAACACCTGCAAAGTTCTTATGCATTTCGTTATCCAAAGCAATTATATTTGCAAAAGGAGCAACAATTAGATGCGGTAATTGAACGTTTACAAAAAGCAGGCAGTAGAACGATAGCGATAAAAAATGAGCATTATAAACAGTTAAATAGAAGGCTATTGACAGTACATCCTCGGGAAAAAATACTTCGTTCAAAGACTTCACATGACTTATTATTGAATCGGCTAAAGAGAGAAATGACTTCAATTATTAGTAGTAAAGATGCAAACTTTAGGCAGGTCATTGCACAACTAAATGCACTTAGTCCATTAAGAGTGATGGAACGAGGCTATAGTTTGGTATATGATGGAAGTGAATTAATTAAGAGTGTCGATCATATTAAGAAGGGTCAAACAGTAAAGGTCCAATTCATAAACGGGAACATTCAGTGTGAAGTAAAAGAAATAGAGGAGGGAACAATTAATGAGTAAAGATGAAAAACAAAATGAAGTTTCCTTTGAACAAGCCATGCAACAATTGGAAGAAATCGTTGGAAAATTAGAAGAAGGGGATGTCCCATTGGAAAAGGCAATTGAATATTTCCAACAAGGCATGGAACTCTCGAAAATTTGTAACAACAAACTGCAAAATGTTGAAAAACAAATGGATTTCATACTTCGCGAAGATGGAGAGTTAAGACCATTTGATTTACAGGAGGAAGAAAAATCGTGAAAATGGAATTAGACGATTTTTTAAAGTCCCGTAAAGAAAAGATTGAAGAAAGTTTATTTTCCTATATTGAAAAGTTAAAAGCACCAGAAGTACTAAAAGATGCGATGAATTATTCACTTGAAGCTGGTGGAAAGCGAATTAGGCCGATACTTGTTTTAGCACTTTTACATACATATAGTAAGCAGGAAGAAATTGGACTCGCGACTGCCAGTGCCGTTGAATTAGTACATACTTACTCATTAATACATGATGATTTACCATGTATGGATGATGACGACCTTCGTCGTGGGAAGCCAACAAATCATAAAGTATTTGGTGAGGCGATGGCTGTCTTGGCTGGAGACGGTCTATTAACACAAAGCTTCTCATTAATTGCGAATGATCCGCATATAAGCTCTGAAAAAAAGCTAAACATCATTACAGAGTTAGTTCATGCAGCTGGGGCTGAAGGGATGGTAGGCGGTCAAGTTGCAGATATGGATGGTGAAACGAAGGTTTTATCACTAGAAGAACTGCAATATATTCATGAACACAAAACCGCAAAACTACTCGGCTTTGCAATTATTGCTGGTGCGATATTAGCTGAAGCCCCAGTACAGGATATTAAATATTTAAGGGAGTTTTCATATCATTTAGGTATTGCTTTTCAAATTAGGGACGATATATTAGATATTGAAGGTGAACAGGACTTAATCGGAAAGCCTGTTGGTTCCGACCAAGGTAATGAAAAGAATACATACCCATCAATTTTAACTTTACAAGGAGCTAAGGAAAAACTAACCGCTCATGTAGATGAAGCTAAAAGTATATTAAATAAATTATCAGTTCCAGCAACATTGCTTAACAACTTGTGCGAATTAATAGCAAATAGAAACAATTGATTACACTCTGCTTTTAGAACGAAGGCAATAATCGTTAGCATAAAAACCGTTCCCAATTGGTAGCGGTTTTTATCTTATGCATACATATAATATATTTACCATTGTCATGTCGTTTTATTTATGTTACGTTTTTGACTGCACAGTTTGAAAAAGTCAAAAAATGATATAACGTTTTCAATAAATCAAGTTTTACGTTAAAATAAATAGACAAGAATAGTTATGAAAGGCTATGAAGGTGTATTTTGAAACATATAGGTTATATCTAAAACAATATAGTTTACGAAAAACTGTTTAACAGAAAGAAACTGAATCCGAAAGTGAGTGGTCCATTTGGATCTTCTGTCGATAAAAAATCCGCAATTTTTAAAGAAATTATCTAATCATGAGCTTGAAAAACTTAGTGCGGAAATTCGTCAATTTTTAATTGAAAAGCTCTCAGAAACGGGAGGACATATAGGGCCTAACCTTGGTGTAGTTGAATTAACAATTGCTTTACATAAAGTATTTGATAGCCCAAATGATAAGTTTATTTGGGATGTAGGACACCAGTCATATGTTCACAAAATCCTTACTGGGAGAGCTAGTGAATTTGATACATTACGTCAATATAAAGGGTTATGTGGTTTTCCGAAACGTAATGAGTCTGAGCATGATGTATGGGAAACTGGGCATAGCTCTACATCCTTATCTGCAGCGATGGGGATGGCTATTGCTCGAGATTTAAAAAAATCAAAAGAGCATATTATCCCGATTATAGGTGATGGCGCATTAACAGGTGGAATGGCCCTTGAAGCACTTAATCATATTGGTGACGAGAATAAAGATATGATTGTCGTTTTAAACGATAACGAAATGTCGATTGCACCAAATGTTGGTGCTCTGCACAATGTCTTGGGTAGATTAAGAACGGCAGGTAAGTATCATTGGGTAAAAGATGAGCTAGAATACTTATTGAAGAAAATACCTGCGGTAGGTGGAAGACTAGCCTCGACTGCAGAAAGAGTCAAAGATAGCTTAAAATATATGCTCGTATCTGGAGTCTTCTTTGAAGAACTAGGATTTACCTATTTAGGACCAGTTGATGGTCATAGTTATGAAGATTTATTTGAAAATTTACAGTATGCGAAAAAAACAAAAGGACCAGTTCTTTTGCATGTTATAACGAAAAAAGGTAAAGGTTATAAGCCAGCTGAAACTGATACAATTGGCACATGGCATGGGACTGGACCATATAAGATTGAGACAGGTGACTTTGTTAAACCAAAAGTAGTAGGACCTGCTTGGAGCAAATTAGTAAGTGAGACGGTTCAGAAATTAGCACGAGAAGATGAACGAATTGTTGCAGTCACACCTGCAATGCCAGTAGGCTCAAAACTTGAGGCATTTGCAGAAGAATTCCCTGACCGTATGTTTGATGTAGGAATTGCAGAACAGCATGCGACAACTTTAGCAGCTGGTTTGGCAACTCAAAACATGAAACCATTTCTTGCTATTTACTCTACGTTTTTACAAAGAGCCTATGACCAAGTCGTTCATGATATATGTCGTCAAAATTTAAATGTATTTATTGGAATTGACCGTGCGGGCCTCGTAGGAGCGGACGGTGAAACACATCAAGGAGTATTTGATATTGCCTTCTTACGTCATATTCCAAATATTGTTCTCATGATGGCTAAAGATGAAAATGAAGGTCAACATCTGGTGAATACAGCGTTAAAGTATGATGAAGGACCAATTGCCCTACGTTACGCCCGAGGCAATGGTATTGGGGTTGAAATGGATAAAGAGTTAAAAGAAATCCCAATCGGTACTTGGGAAGTACTCCGAGAGGGTACGGATGCGGTTATTTTAACATTTGGAACAACAATAGAAATGGCACTAGAAGCTGCTGAACAGCTTGCAAGGAACGGAACATCCATTCGAGTTGTTAATGCAAGATTTATAAAGCCAATGGATGAAAAAATGCTTCATGCAATATTCCAGGAAGGTATTCCAGTATTAACGATTGAAGAAGCAATTTTACAAGGTGGATTTGGTAGTGCAGTATTAGAGTTTGCTCAAGAAAATCAGTATTTTGAAACACCAATTACTAGAATTGGCATCCCAGATCGTTTTATCGAGCATGGAAGTGTCTCAAAATTATTAGAAGAAATAGGGATGACAACTGAAAATGTTATAAAGACCCTATCTTCAATGATTCCAAAGAATAAAAAGGTATTGCGCTCATGAGTGGAAGCAAAAAAGAAAGAATAGATATTTTACTTGTAGAAAATGGTTTTTTCGAATCAAGAGAACAAGCAAAACGAGCTATAATGGCAGGTATTGTTTATGGTAATGAGGAACGCTTAGATAAGCCAGGAGAAAAAGTCTCTCGTGATACGGTGATTTCAATTAAAGGAAAGACAATGCCATATGTAAGCAGAGGCGGATTAAAACTTGAAAAGGCATTAAAGGTATTCAATTTAGATTTATCAAATAAAATTATGATTGATATTGGCTCATCAACAGGCGGTTTTACAGACTGTGCCCTACAAAATGGTGTTAAAATGTCTTATGCAGTTGATGTTGGTTACAATCAATTAGCATGGAAACTTAGACAAGATGAACGTGTTGTTGTCATGGAAAGGACGAATTTCCGATATGCGACACAAGCAGATTTTATGAAAGGCTTGCCTGAGTTTGCTTCAATTGATGTTTCTTTTATCTCACTGAAGCTGATATTACCAACGCTAAAGAATATTTTAGTTCCTAATAGTCACGTCGTGGCGTTAGTTAAACCGCAATTTGAAGCGGGTAAGGAATTGGTAGGCAAGAAAGGGA
This sequence comes from Metabacillus malikii, assembly GCF_030813355.1. Taxonomy (GTDB): domain Bacteria; phylum Bacillota; class Bacilli; order Bacillales; family Bacillaceae; genus Metabacillus; species Metabacillus malikii. The sequence continues at coordinate 55,603 of NZ_JAUSUD010000016.1, read as the reverse complement.
TTGTACGTGACCCAAAAGTACATGAACAAGTGCTTGAACAAATCATTAATTTCTCTTTATTAGAAGGTTATGATTTTATGGATTTATCCTATTCTCCTATTACAGGTGGCGATGGAAATATTGAATTTCTATTGCATTTGCGCTGGAATGGTCAACAGGAGATGGGAACTATTCATTTCAACGCAACAGCTAAATCAGTAGTTGATTTAGCACATGCTGAATTGTGAACAGGTGGTGACTCAATCGTGCCTGGCCCTATAATCATTAACATATATAAACTACTTTAGTTTATATATGTTGTGTGTTGGGTCGACACTATATATTTGAGTCACCTTTTTTAGTTTTTGTAATTTGTACAAAATACATAGTCAGTAGGCATAAGTAAGTTACTTAAAAATGCTGAGTAACATCAGAATATATTTAATTATACTAATAATCTGGATATTCATACGGTTTTATTAATAAGGCAAACAAATTTTATGCAGTATATACAGCCCAATTCTTATTAAATCTGTACTTTTAAAGGATTTTCATATAAGATATATAGTATAAACATGCAAAAGAATATGCAATGTGTAAAAGGGGCGCTAAGCAATAATGAATAAAGGACAACGTCATATTAAAATTAGAGAGATAATCTCAAATAATGATATTGAAACACAGGATGAATTAGTTGATTTGTTAAAAGAAATGGGGTTTAATGTAACCCAAGCTACAGTATCTAGAGATATTAAAGAGCTTCATCTTGTTAAAGTTCCAATGTTGGATGGTCGATACAAATATAGTCTCCCAGCTGACCAACGCTTTAACCCACTACAAAAATTGAAACGTGCACTAATGGATGCCTTTGTGAAAATCGATTCAGCGGGGCATATGCTTGTAATGAAAACATTACCAGGTAATGCAAATGCAATAGGGGCCTTAATTGATAATTTAGATTGGGAAGAAGTACTTGGAACAATTTGTGGAGATGACACAATTTTAATCATTTGTAAAACATCAGAAGATACGGAAGTCATTACGGAACGGTTTTTAGAAATGTTATAATAGTCATACATGAAGTCTTTTTTCTAGGCTCTTTTCTAAAAGGTTGTGGTTTTTTGCACTAATTTTTTTTAACGGTTTGTTGGAGCGGAAGTGCGAGACTCCTGCGGGATGCGTGGGAGAGCTGAGACCCCGCAGGCGCTTGCGCTGAGGAGGCTCAGCACCCACCCCGCGGAAAGCGAGTACTGTAGCGGAAACAAACCCTAAACGACAACTAAGTTAAAAGCAACAATGTTTACGAAAACAGCCTTTTTCTAAAACAACCAAAACGAAAATTAAGTAAAAGCAACATGTTGTGAAAACAACTTACATGAAAGACTCCTTATAGGGGTCTCTTAGTTGTTGAGTTTGTCATGCATATTATATATGTTTTAATTTTATATGGCTTTGCTTAGTAATAAAGAAACAAATTATAAAAAGGTGTGATTCTGTTTGTTAGCGGAATTGTCTATTAAAAACTTTGCTATTATTGAATCTCTATCTATTTCATTTGAAAAAGGCCTTACAGTATTAACAGGAGAAACTGGAGCAGGTAAATCAATTATTATAGATGCAATACATCTTCTTTCTGGAGCACGTGGCTCTGCTGAATTTGTACGGTTTGGAGAGAAACGTGCGGAACTTGAGGGATTATTTTTGATTGAGGAAACGGCTCATCCTGTATACGACAAATGTAATGAATTAGGGATTGATGTTAGTGATGGGATGATTGTGTTGAGGCGTGATTTATCTTCATCAGGGAAAAGTATTTGTCGGATAAATGGGAAATTAGTTACGATAGCCATTTTAAGAGAGGTTGGTCAATATTTAGTTGATATTCACGGTCAGCATGATAATCAAGAACTAATGAACGAAGAAAACCATTTAAAATTACTTGATCAGTATGGCGGAAATAAAATATCTAAAGCATTAGAAGATTATATAGAGGTATTTAAACGTTATGAAACGTTACGCAAGAAATTAACGCAGTTATCAGAAAATGAGCAAGAAATGGCACATCGATTAGATTTATTACAATTTCAACTCGATGAAATTAACAATGCGAATCTCCAGCTAAATGAAGATGAACAACTACTTGAAGAAAAAGCGAAAATATCCAATTATGAGAAGATTTATGAGGCATTACAGACAAGTTATAATTCACTTCATGGTGAACAAAGAGGGCTTGACTGGGTCAGTCATGCAATGAGTCACTTAGAAGATGTAGGACCCATCAATCCTACTTTAAAGGAACTATCGGAAATTGTATCGAACGCATATTATCTATTAGAAGATTTATCTTATCAAGTACGAAATGAACTTGATTCGCTTGAATTTGATCCAGAAAGACTTAATTATGTTGAAAACAGATTGAATGAAATAAATCAACTAAAACGAAAATATGGACAAACTGTAGAGGAAATACTAATGTATGCTGCAAAAGTTGAAGAAGAGTTAGATACTATACAAAATCGAGATAGTCATGTAAATAAATTACAAAAAGAATTAGACTCGATTATGAAGGATCTAGTTGTAGAAGCAAAAAATGTCTCAATTCTTCGTAAATCAAGTGCGACGCAATTAATTGCCGACATACATAAAGAGTTGAAAGAACTTTATATGGAAAAAACAACTTTTGATGTTCATTTTAACAATTTGACAGCACATATGACAAATCATAAATTTACTGTAACAGGAATAGACCAGGTTGAATTTTATCTTTCTACAAATCCTGGTGAACCGTTAAAACCGTTAAGTAAAACGGCATCTGGTGGTGAATTATCGAGGATTATGCTTGCTATGAAGAGCATTTTCTCACAACATCAAGGGATTACTTCTATCATTTTCGATGAAGTTGATACAGGTGTTAGTGGACGTGTCGCTCAAGCAATTGCTGAAAAGATTCACCGTGTATCCGTTGGTTCACAAGTTTTGTGTATTACACATCTTCCACAAGTTGCAGCTATGGCTGATACACATTTATATATTGCGAAAGAAACAATTGATGGAAGAACGAAAACAAGTGTAAAAGCGTTAGAAAAGGCAGAAAAAATTAATGAAATTGGCCGTATGATTGCGGGAGCACAAGTAACAGAACTTTCAAAGGAACATGCTAAAGAACTTCTTGAGTTAGCAAGCAACTCAAAACAATAAGTTCAATATTTCTTATTATTTGCTGCCTTTATTGGTGGCTTTTTTTATGTATAATTTTATTTTCTAGGTATACCTCAACATTCAGAATTTCATTAAGAAGGGATAAAACATAATTTACATTTTACAATTATATATTTCCGTATGTAGTCGTTCCAATTGTATATAATATACTCAAACTAAACTTAATATTAGGTTAGTTAAGATAATGGTTATCATTTGGCCAATTACTTAGTTGACTAGCCAATAACTGCTTTTATCCACTAAAAGCAATTATGGGCCAAATATTAATAAGTTTATTTGAAAGAATGCAAAAAACTTACATGTAAACCTGTAATTTTCATTAGAAAGATGTTATAAATGTTCGCTCGAAAGGCTAAATTAAAACTGTAGCCATATATATATCGTGGTGTGTGTTAGGAGCGAGGAGAGTGAAGGTTTTTGCAGACAGATAAAATCAGAAAAATAATAGGTGTAATTCTCCTTGTTTCACTAATGAGTTTAGGATTTCTAAAAGAGATAAAAGAATATGTGAGTCTACCGAGTAATGTCGCAGTATTCGAATCACAAGAAGTTACTGTTGAAAGTTCTATTCCTGCTAATGCTTCTGGTGAAGTAGAAGAAGCGTTTACAGTTCAGAAAAATAGTGACGGCAAAACAATTGATGTTCATGGGAAAAAGGCCGGTGAGGGAGCAGTTGTTTTTGATCTCGCAGGTTTTCCAGTGAAGAAAATTGGTGTAAATGTATTGCCCGATTTCAAAATTATACCAGGTGGACAGTCTATCGGTGTAAAACTAAATACTCTTGGCGTATTGGTGGTAGGACACCATCAAATTAATACGAAAGAAGGAAAGCAATCTCCTGGAGAAATTGCCGGTGTGCAAGTTGGAGATATTATAACAAACATCAATGGTAAGAAAATTGAACAAATGAGTGATGTTGCTCCCTTTATCCAAGAAGCAGGAAAGACAGGGAAGCCATTAGATTTAGTTCTTAAGCGTGAAGATAGCGAAGTGAAAACAAAACTATATCCTTTAAAGGATGAAAACGATAGCTCCTATCGAATCGGTTTGTATATTCGTGATTCGGCAGCAGGTATTGGAACGATGACGTTTTATGACCCTGAATCAAAAAAATATGGTGCATTAGGACATGTTATTTCGGATATGGACACAAAGAAGCCAATCGTTGTTGATGATGGTCAAATTGTACGCTCAACGGTAACTTCAATTGAAAAAGGAAGTAACGGAAACCCAGGTGAAAAATTAGCTAGATTTTCCGGTGATCGTAAAATAATCGGAAATATTACGCGAAATAGTCCATTTGGAATATTTGGTGTCTTAAATCAAGATATAACAAATGGAATAATGGACAAGGCCTTACCAATTGCCCTTTCGAATGAAGTAAAGGAAGGACCAGCTAAAATTCTTACTGTCGTCGATAATGATACAGTTGAAGAGTTTGATGTAGAAGTTGTAAGTTCTGTCCCACAAAAGTTCCCTGCTACTAAAGGTATGGTAATAAAAATAACCGATAAAAAGTTGTTGGACAAAACAGGTGGTATTGTCCAAGGAATGAGCGGAAGTCCGATAATACAAAATGGGAAGGTAATCGGTGCAGTAACACATGTATTTGTCAATGACCCTACTAGTGGGTACGGCGTCCATATTGAATGGATGTTAAATGAAGCGGGCATAGATATTTATTCTAAACAAAAACAAAAGGTAAGCTAAGTTTAAGCTGTCAAGAATTATTTCTTGGCAGTTTTTTTGTTTTTATCTTTTCATTTTAGTTCAGGTTATGTAAAATAAAGAGGAAAAGATTATTCGACAAATCTAATTCATCTCATTATGTCAAATAGCATATTTAGTCGAAAAAGCGAGCGATTTGAAGAAAAATCGAGATAATCTTAAATTAATTAAGTTTTTTCAAAAAAATAAAGGATTTCTTCTCACATTGTCGAAATTGTTAGGTATAATCATGTATAGATATAAGACATATTGGCAAAAAGAGACTGAGGAGGACGTATTGTGAGTAAAATTAAAGTTTGTATCGTTGACGATAATCGTGAATTAGTAGGTTTATTAGATGAGTATTTATCAAGTCAAGAAGATATTGAAGTTCTTGGAGTAGCGTATAATGGCCAAGAATGTTTAAATATGTTAAAAGATAAAACACCAGATGTATTGGTGTTGGATATCATCATGCCGCATTTAGATGGTCTTGGTGTACTAGAAAAATTAAGACAGATGGAAGGACCACAACCAAATGTCATAATGCTTACAGCTTTTGGCCAAGAAGATGTAACGAAAAAAGCAGTTGATTTAGGTGCAGCATATTTTATTTTAAAGCCATTTGATATGGAAGGCCTTGCGAGTCATATTCGTCAAGTTAGTGGAAATGCAGCACCACTCGTTAAAAGAACAAGTACCACGATAAGACCAGCCAATGAGTCACAAGGTAAGGGGAAAAATCTTGATGCGAGCATTACAAGTATCATTCACGAGATAGGAGTACCTGCGCATATTAAAGGGTATCTCTACCTACGAGAAGCTATTTCAATGGTATACAATGACATTGAGTTACTAGGCTCAATTACAAAGGTTCTCTACCCAGATATCGCTAAAAAATACAACACAACTGCTTCAAGAGTAGAGCGTGCAATACGTCATGCGATTGAAGTTGCGTGGAGTCGTGGGAACATCGATTCAATTTCGTCATTATTCGGCTATACAGTCAGCATGACAAAAGCAAAGCCGACAAATAGTGAATTTATCGCGATGGTCGCGGATAAGCTTCGTTTGGAGCATAAGGCAAGCTAAGAATTGTATAATTTTGTTATTGACCTAATATTTAAATAAATATTCTTTTAATAGAGTAAAACAAAACCTCCCTATTTATATATTTAGGGAGGTTTTTCCTTATTTTACACTGTATATGATGGATGAGAGTCTGACGTAATTACTTAACTTCTTTTATGACAAATATTTGTGAATCATAATCATGGGGATGCTCTCTTGACCAATATTCTGCTGCTCGGTCTGTGTAGTCTTCACCTAAGATGATTCCGATGTTCATTAACTCATCACCATAGTGTGTAGTATCTAATCCAGAAATTTTATAACGTTTCGTTGGGTCAAGTCCTTTTAATTTTAGACGATAATATTTGTCATTTGGTTTAGCCAGAACTTTATAGTAACCAACAATCGCTTCGTCCTTTCTGTTTGAGACGACCATCCATGAAACTTCATTTGATTCAAATGGGCTTAAGAGTCGATGGAATTTACCGCTTCGAATTAACTCACGGTTTGCTTTAAAGAATGCTACTTGTTCTTTAATTTTTGCCCTTTCTTCGTCACTGAGCTTTGTAATATCTAATTCATAACCAAATGTACCAAAATAAGCAACATTTGCTCGTGTGTCAATTGGTGTCATTCGTCCGACCTGGTGGTTCGGAATTGCAGAGACATGACTACCGATCGAACTTAGTGGGTAAACCATTGATGTACCATATTGAATTTTTAATCGCTCTACGGCATCTGTATCATCACTTGCCCATGTTTGTGGTGCATAATATAACAAGCCTGGGTCAAATCTAGCGCCACCACCGGCACATGATTCAAATAATATTTCCGGGTATTTCTCGATCAAGCGTTCATATAAATCATACACTCCTAAAATATAGCGGTGGAATACTTCACCTTGCTGGTCAGTTGCTAAATTTACAGAATACGCTTCAGTAATATAGCGGTTCATATCCCATTTTATATAAGATATTTTAGAATCGGCTATTATATCGTCCATCAATTTAAAAATATAATCAACTACTTCTTTACGAGAGAAGTCTAGAATAAATTGATTACGACCGTGTGAAGGTCTTCTTTCAGGACTAGAAATAATCCAATCCGGATGCTCTTCATATATTCTCGTTCCTTTGGAAACCATCTCAGGTTCAAACCATAGTCCGAATTTCATGCCAAGCGCTTCAACCTTCTCCGACAATCCTTTTATCCCATTTGGAAGCTTGTCTCGATTCACATACCAATCTCCGAGAGAACTTGTATCATCATGACGTTCGCCGAACCAGCCATCATCTAAAACGAAAAGTTCTATGCCTAAGTCACGTGCAGTACTTGCGATATTTAATACTTTTTCTTCATTAAAATCGAAGTATGTTGCTTCCCAGTTATTAATGAGAATCGGTCGTACTTTATCTCTCCAATATCCACGTACTAAACGGTCTCTGTATAAGCCATGATATGTTTGACTCATTCCATTTAAGCCATTATCACTGTAAACCATAACGCATTCTGGTGTTTGGAACGTCTCACCAGGATTTAGTTTCCAATTGAATTGAAATGGGTTAATCCCGATTAAAACCCGGCTAACGCTATAAGTGTCTACTTCTACCTGAGCTAGAAAATTTCCGCTATAAACGAGACTGAAGCCGTAAACATCACCATGATGTTCAGTCGCATCTAACCTTTTTAAAGCCATAAACGGATTGTGGACATGACTACTAGCCCCTCTAGTACTTGAAACAGATTGTACGCCCTTAAACAGTTTTTGAGATTCTACATGTGCTTCGCGAGCCCATGCACCATTTAAGTGGACCATTTCAAATTGGTCATCTGGCAAATCAACACTCGCACTTAATGCGTTATTTAAGTAGAAGGATTCTTTACCTTCATTTATAAAGCGTGTGTTTCGACAAATCACATTTCGATTATTGTAAATTGTATAACTTAAAATTAACTTGCTTTTTAATACCTCATCCCAAAGTGTAATTTCTAAAGTATCAGCTTCATGATCGGTTTCAACATATGTTGCAGGTAAATTAGAAAGACTAGGTTTACCTGAGATAATTTGATAAGTAAGAAATTGAAAATCAGTAATATGACTGCCAAGCTGATTTGTTATCATAACAGCAGGGTATCGATAATCCGTTGAGCCATAGCTGGGATATTCTTGTTTTATGTGCTCTAATGAAGACGTATGGTCACCTTCAAATAAGTTACAAGATGGTCTTATTTCACGTTCAATCAAATGTTGAAAGGATTCGCGGTGTCTGATTTTTTTACCATAGTATAGATGTTCTAATTGATTGCTTTTTTCGAGAACTCTGAAGATATAACTGATTTTGTCATTGTATAAATGAAATTCTTTAGTTGCTTCATTTACTGAAATGGACATTCTATCACCTCATTAAGTTACTTTATGAATTTGAAATCCCTTACACAATAGTTTAGCAAGTAGTAACTTATAAAACAATAGAAAGTTAAGAAAATTTAGGTAATCGATTAGTTTATGCGAGAAGGGTGAAAGAATGATAAAGTTTATGCATTTAGTTCTATTTATCAAGTGTTTTTAATATAGGCTATTTTGTTTAACGATATTGGAGTTGTTGGTTTTAGTTTGTTTTAGCAATCGTGGTTAAAGAAGTGGTAGAGGGAAAATTGAATGACAAAAAGAAAGGGGTTAAGTATTACTTAACCCCACTTAATAAGATGACCTGATTGTGCGAGGCCACCACCGAAACCATATAGTAATATGTGTTCTCCATCTTTTACTTTACCTTCCTTAATTCCGATATCTAAGGCGAGTGGTATGGATGCTGCTGATGTATTACCATAATGAACTAAACTCGTCAGTGTCTTCTGAATCGGAACTTTACTTCTTTCGCATATTGACTCAATCATTCTAAGATTTGCACTATGCGGTACGAACCAGTCTACCTTTTCTATAGGGAATGCTGCGTTTTGGCAAACGATTTGCATTCCTTTTGGTACAGACGAGACTGCCCATTTGTACACCTCGCGACCATTTTGTACGAGTTGTCGTTTGTGCAGCAATGCAGTGTTGAACATAATATCAGAAATATTTGTTCCGTATAAATTGATTGCTTTTTCTCCTTCAGAGCTATTGTAAGAAGAAAGGAAACTGCCTTCAGAGTCATGCTCAAGAAGCATCGCTCCGGCTCCATCTCCAAAAAGAATGCACGTTGTACGATCGGTAAAATCAGTTATTTTTGATAACACTTCAGCTCCAACAACAATTACTTTCTTATGCAGTCCTGCAGTAATTAAGCCGTTCGCAAGATGTAAACCATAAGTAAAGCCGGCACAAGCTGCATTTATATCAATCGCACCTGCCTGCTTTAATCCTAACTTCCCTTGAATGTACGATGCAACGCTAGGTGTAATGTAGTCGGGTGTTAACGTACATACAATAATTAAATCAACATCATCAAGTGTTTTATTATAACGCTCTGCAAGATTTTCGATTGCTTTTATACTTAGGTCGCTTGTGTATTCATTTTCTTTCGCGAATCGCCTTTCCTTAATCCCTGTGCGTCTTGTAATCCATTCATCATTCGTATCAACTAGTTTCTCTAAATCATGATTTGTTATGATTTTCTCAGGAACATATGTACCAATTGCAGTAATACGAGCTTTTGAAATCATTCTTATCCACCTTTATTGTTTTATACCTAATGATAACATCTAAGTATATTATCTGGTACTAATTTGTTGCAAAAAAAAGGATAGATTTGAAAAATGTAGAATTATAATACTGTGAAGGAAAGAGAAAAGAGAGTAGCTATCAAGATCTTGCTAATGATTATGCTGTAAGTGTATTTTGCTCAAGGTTCAAAAAGACTCTCTTAGATATTATATTATTCTGATTGAGGTGTATACATGACTAATATTTTTGGTCACCGCGGAGCTGCAGGACATTATCCGGAAAATACGATGATTTCGTTTATGGCTGCTTATGAAGCTGGTGCAGACGGAATTGAGTTAGATGTTCAAATGACGAAAGATGGAGAACTTGTAGTCATCCACGATGAAACAATTGACCGTACAACGACAGGTGCAGGTTATGTACATACTTATACATATAAAGAACTATCTCGTTTCGATGCAAGTTATACATTTTCACAATATAAGGGTAAAGCAACAGTACCGACATTAATAGAAGTTTTGGAATGGGCAAAGCAGAAAAATATCATCGTAAATGTGGAATTGAAAAATGGAATCATTCATTATCCGGGGTTAGAGGAGAAAGTTATTCACTTAATTGAAAAATTAAATATGAATAAACAAGTTATTATCTCTTCGTTTAATCATTATAGTCTTGTAGAGTGCAAGAAAATTTCAAATAATATCGAGATAGCAATTTTATATATGGAAGGTTTGTATCAACCATGGGAATACGCTAAAAGGTTAGGGGCAGATGGGATACATCCACATTTTTACGCTGCTACACGAGAAATAATTACAAACTCTATTAACAATGATGTAGCGATCAGAACATTTACAGTAAACGACGATAAACTAATTCAACAGCTATTAAATAATCAATGCTCAGCGATTATTACTGATTTTCCAGAGAAAGCTGTGAAATTAAGAGATATGCTTAGTAGAAAAGCTTAAAATGTTCCTATAAATAGACTCAAACGGGTTAGATTTTACAATCACTAGATATAGATTAATCGCCTTATATCAATCTATAGATAGTTTTGAGTAAAGTCTTACCCTTTTTGAGTCGCCCTCTTTTCGTTTGTACTGAGAGCTTATATAGAGTGAAAACTTTGTCACTTTATTCTCTGTCAGTTCTTCTTAGAAAACCTCGTCTGTACTTTGTTTCGCTTTCTGTCCCTGTAAAATACAAAACCTGCAACAAAACTAAGTCCGCCTAGAAATAATATAAGACCAAGTATAAATTGTAACCACAAATACGGTATTGGATAAGTCAGTTCTCCAAATGTCATATCTCTCATTAATTTAACGCCATATGCTGCTAGTGCAGCTGGAATTACCATTATTAACAGTGCTATTATTCTTGACATCTATATTTGTCCTTTCTTTGATTCATCATTAATTGTCTGTTTCTAGACTATATTTGTCAAGGTCTAATTAATAGGCTATCATATAAGTGTGCAATTTTTTGCAAGGTGTGAGTGTATAACCATAACGATAAATTTTAAAACACTTTTTATCTATCAATACAACTTTTCAAATGGCTCTTTTCTAAAAGATTGTTGCTTTTAGTCCAAACTTTATTAAGGGTTGGTTGGAGCATAGGTGCGAGATTCATGTGGGATGCGTGGGAAAGGTGAGTCGTGAGCAGGCTTTACGCTGAGGTGATCGAAAAGCGTAGGCAGCTTGCACATCGATGTACAAACTAGAGACGGGCATTGAGTAAAACTAAAGATATTACGATGGTCTGTTTGGAGAATCGATGATGACTTATCGCAGGCTGAAGTTTGGCAGCGGGTAGCAGCCGAAGCTATTAGGCTTACCACCCAACCCTGCTGCTCGTGAGAACCTGCAAGAGGAGACCAACCGATAACGACATCTAAGTACAAAGCAACAATGTCTACGAAAACAGCCTTTCATATAAAACTACTATCATTAATAGCATTACATGTAATTTGGAGGAATCGTCGTGCAAAACGTTTTAATAATTGGGGCAAAAGAAGAGGGTGTTGCTTTCTTACATGCAATATCTAAAATTAACGGGATGAAGATAGTAGCAATAATAGAGAAAGATAAGACAGCTATAGGTATTAATGATGCCTTGCAAATGAATATTCCGACGTATAATAGTTGGGACGAATGTAAAAATAAAAACATACATATCATCTATGATACGACTGGAGATACAGAGGCTTTAAAGCAAGATTTAACCGTAAAAACAAACAACATAACAGTAATTCCATATCAGCATTCTTCAATTTGGGCAACAATTTGTAGCGGTTTCATCGAATCGTTGGCAAATTTAAATTTAGAAGCAGATATGCTTAATCTAATTTTTAATACTTGTCATGACGGATTTATTGTAGTTGATAGAGATGAGAATATCACTTTCATTAATGAATGTGCCCAACATTTAATCGGGATGTTAACGAAAAGTGTAATTGGTATTAAAGTTAGTGAGGTAATTCCTACTAGTAGAATTACAGACATACTTAAAAGTCGTGAGATGAAAGTGAATCAAGAAATAGAGTTAGCTAATAAGACAAAAGTAATTACTACCTATCTACCACTAATCGATAAGTCAGGAATTCTTCATGGTGTATTAATGATACTAAGAGAATATTCAGATGTCTTAAAATTAGCAAATGAAGTGACAAATATAAAAGGTTTTCAAATGATGTTAGCCAGTATCATCCAATCATCTGATGAGTCATTATCAGTAGTTGATGAAGAAGGACGTTATTTATATATGAACCAGGCATTTGCAAATCTTACAGGTTTATCGAAGGACCTAATTATCGGTAAAAAAATAAATGGCAATCGTTCAGAACTTGAAATGTTGCACTTAAAAACATTGACAACCCGAAGACCTATCCGTGAAGTAGTCATACAAATTGAGAATACAAAAGAGGTGAAGGCTACATATGACCCTATAATTGTGGATGGGAAATTAGTAGGAAGCGTTGGTGTAGTGAAAGACGTGTCGGAAATAGTGAACATAAAAAGTGGTTTAAATCGGGCACGGCAAATTATCCGTAATTTAGAAGGGAAATATTCCTTTGAGGATATAATTGGCAAACATGAACAACTAAAGGTAGCTATCCACCAAGCGAAATTTGGTGCAAAAACGCCAGTTACCATTTTACTTAGAGGTAATACTGGAACAGGGAAAAACCTCTTTGCTCAAGCAATTCATAGTGCTAGTGAACGAAAATATAATAAATTTATTCGTGTCAATTGTTCTGAATTAAGAGATATTGAAGCTGAGAAACAACTATTTGGTTGTGTTAATGGTGAGAAAGGCTTGCTAGAAGAAGCTGATAATGGAACAGTATACTTTGATGAAATTGGTATTTTAACAATGGAAATGCAGCGGAAGCTCCTGGATTTAATAAGTACTCATCAAATCGCAAGGGGTAAGGTAATTAATGTTCGAGTGATTGCGGCAACAATGATTAATATCGAGAAGGCGATGGCGGATGGAACATTTCTTGAAGAATTATATTACCAACTAAATCGATATTCTATTTCTTTACCGTCATTGAAGGAAAGAAGTGAGGATATATCTTTACTATGTGAAAAGTATTTAAATAAGCATAATTATGATTTTGGGAGAAATATTAAAGAGATTACATCGGATGCACTGCAAATTTTAAAAGAGTATGATTGGCCTGGCAATATACGTGAACTTGATAATATATTGGCACGTACAATAATGATGATGGAGCCGAATGCAATAACAATTGATGCCCACCATCTTCGGTTACCAAAAGCTTTAGATGTTTCCATACAACCTAATTCGGATATTGGCTATAAAGAGGAAACACTAGCTGAAACGGTTGAAAGAGTTGAGAAAGACGTAATTAAACAATCTTTAGAAAAGTACCGATATAATCGTACGAAAACAGCGAAGGCATTAGGAATATCTTTAAGAAATTTATATTATAAAATCGAAAAATACAACCTTGCAAATAATAGCAAATTTTAAATCAATATTTGCAAATAAGTGCATATACGTTATATGATAGTATCGATAGTGAAAATTTTGGTTTTAAAACAATGTAAACACCTTTGTATCTTTCTAAAGAGAGGATACGTGATTAGATGCGATTAAATAATTTGCTAAAAAGTGCATCATTGAAACAGAAAGTTGTAGTAGCGATAGCAGGTGCCGATAATAGAGAGAGTATTGATTTTGTAATAGAGGCATTGACATTGAAGTTAGCGAAGTTCCTCCTAGTCGGAGATGAATATGTAATCAGAAAGTATTTGAATGAAAATAGTATACCTGACGATGAAGCACTGCAAATTGTACATGCTATTTCTAAAGAAGATGCTGCACATTTAGCAGTGAGAGCTGTTGATTCAAATCAAGCTACTATTCTAATGAAGGGAAATATCCCTTCAAGATTGCTACTAAAAACAGTATTAAATAATGCGTATGGATTAAAGAGTACAAGCGGATTATCACATGTTGCAGTTTTTGAAATACCTGATTATCAACAACTATTAATCGTCACAGATGCGGCAATGAACATTGCGCCTAGTTTGATGGAAAAAAAGTATATTATCGAGAATGCAGTAAAAGTTGCAAATTCAATTGGAATAGTAAATCCGAACGTCATTGCCCTTGCAGCAGTTGAGGAAGTTAATCCATCAATGCAAGCAACAATTGATGCTGCAGCATTAACATTAATGAATCGTAGAGGACAAATTAAAAATTGCCAAATAGAGGGGCCACTAGCACTAGATAATGCAATATCTGTCATATCCGCTAGACAAAAAGGAATTGATAGTGAAATTGCTGGCAAGGCAGATATTATCGTCGTACCTAATATAGAAGTAGGAAACGTGCTATATAAATCATTAGTTTATTTTGGGAAAGCTAAAGTAGGAGCTTTTATAGTTGGAGCGAAGACACCAATTGTTTTTACTAGCCGCGCTGATTCATTAGAAGCAAAGCTATATTCACTAGCCTTATCAATATGTTCGTTATAATTGGAATAAACTAGGAGGAGACATCATGAATATTTTTAACTATATGAAAACCTACGATTATGAACAATTGGTATTTTGCCAAGATAAGCAGTCTGGTTTAAAAGCAATTATTGCAATTCACGATACAACATTAGGACCAGCCTTAGGCGGTACGAGAATGTGGAACTATGAATCAGAAGAAGCAGCAATTGAAGATGCTCTTCGTCTTGCTCGAGGTATGACCTATAAAAATGCTGTAGCAGGTTTAAATCTCGGTGGGGGGAAAACAGTTATAATCGGCGACCCTAAAAAGGATAAAAATGAAGAGATGTTTAGAGCGTTCGGAAGATATATTCAATCGTTAAACGGTCGCTATATTACAGCTGAAGATGTAGGGACAACTGTAGAGGACATGGATATCATCCACGAAGAAACAGATTTTGTTACAGGAATATCCCCTGCGTTCGGATCTTCTGGTAACCCATCACCTGTCACTGCTTACGGTGTCTATCGTGGGATGAAGGCGGCTGCAAAGGAAGCATTCGGTTCAGATATGTTAAATGGAAAGATAATAGCGGTTCAAGGGGTAGGTAATGTAGCATATCATCTTTGTAAATATCTAAATGATGAAGGTGCAAAGCTAATCGTCACAGATATAAACAAAGAAGCTGTAAATCGGGTTGTAGTTGAATTTGGTGCATCAGCAGTAGAACCTAATCAAATTTACAATGTCGAATGTGATATTTTTGCTCCGTGTGCACTAGGTGCAGTTATTAATGATGAAACAATACCTCAATTGAAGGCAAAAGTAATTGCTGGGGCAGCGAATAATCAACTAAAAGATACAGTTCACGGAGATATACTCCACGAAATGGGAATTATTTATGCCCCAGATTATGTCATTAATGCAGGTGGGGTTATTAATGTCGCTGATGAATTAAATGGTTACAACCGTGAGCGTGCCTTAAAGAAGGTTGAAACAATCTACAATAATATAGAGAGAATCCTTGAAATCTCAAAGGGTCAACAAATTCCTACTTATAAAGCGGCTGATCGATTGGCCGAAGAACGGATCGATAGAATTAGAAATTCACGAAGTCAGTTTTTATTAAAGGAAAAACATGTATTAACACATAAATTATAATGGCTCTTTTCTAAAAGATTGTGGCTTTTTGCACTATTCTTTTTTTAGGGTTTGTTGGAGCTGACCTGAGAGACTCCTGCGGGATGCGTGGGAGAGGTGAGACGTGAGCAAGCGTTTACGCTGAGGAGTACGAAAAGCGTAGGCGGCTTGCCCATCGACGTACAAACTAGAGACGGGCATCGATGATGACTTATTGTAGGGAGATGACCGAAATTTGCTTGTTCGTGTCTCAAGGAGCTATGAGGTTCACCACCCACCCCGCTACCCGTGAGTACTGCAAGAGGAGACCAACCCTAAACGACAACTGAGTTAAAAGCAACAATGTTTACGAAAACAGCCTAGAAGAAATAAAAATAAATTAATAGGGTTTGCAGCGGAGGTACAGTTAAGTGAATGAATATCGTGTTCTCGTACTAAATCCTGGCTCTACATCAACAAAAATTGGTATCTTTGATAATGAACGTTCAGTGTATGAGAAAATGATTGACCACGATAGAAAAACAATAAATGAGACTACAAGTGTTACAGAAAATTGCAAATATCGTACACAGGCAATATTAGAAACTCTTGATTGGGAAGGTATCAATATATCTAAAATAAGTGCTGTCTGTGGTAGAGGTGGATTGCTTCGCCCGATACAAGGAGGTACTTATCTTGTTAATGAATTGATGCTAGAAGATTTAAGAAATGGTTTTGCAGGTCAGCACCCATCAAATTTTGGGGGGATTATTGCATTTGACATAGCATCTAGGTTAAATATCGCGTCATATATTGTAGATCCTGTCGTAGTTGATGAAATGGAGCCAATTGCAAAAATTTCTGGCTTACCATCGATTGAAAGAAGAAGCATCTTCCACGCTTTGAACCAAAAAGCTGTAGCTAGACGCGTTGCTTCCGAAATACATAAGAAGTACGAAGATTTAAATTTAATTGTCACTCATATGGGTGGCGGAATAACAGTTGGTGTACATAAAAATGGCCGTGTGATTGATGTGAACAATGGGTTGCATGGAGATGGACCGTTTAGTTTGGAAAGGGCAGGTTCAGTTCCTTCCGGAGATCTCCTCTCCTTATGTTATTCTGGAGAGTATTCTCGTGATGAAATGATGACTCAGATTATCGGTAATGCTGGTCTAATAGGGTATTTAGGAACAAGTGATGTATCGAAAATAGAAAAAATGATTGAAGATGGAAATAAGTCTGCAAATCTAATCTATTCAGCAATGGCTTATCAAATAGCAAAGGAAATTGGAGCTGCTAGTGCTGTATTGCAAGGAGCAGTTGAGGCCATTGTTTTAACGGGTGAACTAGCACATAGTGAAAAATTTGTAAAAGAAATTTCATCCTATGTTGATTGGATAGCAGATGTTCATGTCTACCCTGGAGAAAATGAACTTCAAGCTCTTGCTGAAGGTGCCTTGCGTATATTAAGAGGTGAGGAAAAAGTAAAAATGTATCCATCTTAAGTGTTTGTACATAGTTCATTGAAAACTATTGAAAGCAAATCGTTATTTTAAAAGCGTACAGGATAAAATTTCCCGAAATATTGAATTCGAATTGTACATATAAGTAAACATCAAATAGGAGGAGGTAATGGATTTTGGCTACAGAATATGATTTAGTCATTTTAGGTGGTGGAACGGGTGGATATGTATCTGCGATACGTGCATCACAACTTGGCCTAAAAACTGCAATCGTCGAGAAACATAAGCTTGGTGGAACTTGTTTACATAAAGGCTGTATTCCGACAAAAGCACTTTTAAGGAGTGCTGAAGTATACGCATCATCAAAAACGAGTAATGAATTTGGTATTGAAGTAGCCGATGTTAGGTTGAATTTTGAAAAAGTCCAACAACGAAAACAATCAATTGTTCAACAACTACATAACGGTGTGCAACAGTTAATGAAAAAGGGAAAAATTGATTTATATGAGGGTGTAGGAAGAATTTTAGGGCCCTCCATATTTTCACCATTGCCAGGAACAATTTCAGTCGAAATGAATAATGGTCAAGATAATGAGATGCTATTACCTAAAAATGTGATTATTGCTACTGGTTCAAGGCCCCGTAGTCTACCTGGATTAACAGTTGATCATGATTTTATTTTAACCTCTGATGAGGCTCTTGATTTAACGACTTTGCCTAAATCTATTATTATCGTTGGAGGTGGTGTAATTGGTGTTGAGTGGGCTTCAATGTTAGCCGATTTTGATGTCCAGGTCACATTAATAGAATACGATGATTATATATTACCTACTGAAGACCAAGAAATATCAAAAGAGATGGAACGACTCTTAAAAAAGAAAGGGGTCACAATCGAAACTAGCACAAAAGTATTACCAGAGACTATAAAAATAGATAACAATGTATCAGTTGATGCAGCTTGTAAAAATGAAATGAAGACATTCACAGCTGAGAAAATCCTTGTTTCTGTTGGTAGACAAGCTAATATCGAAGGTTTTGGACTAGATAATACAGATATAATTGTAGAAAACGGTTTTATTAAAACGAATGAATTTTATCAAACGAAAGAGACACATATTTATGCAATTGGTGATGTGATCGGAGGGTTACAGTTAGCCCATGTTGCTTCACATGAAGGGATAATTGCTGTCAATCATATAGCAAATAAACATACATACCCATTAAATCCGTTATTAGTGCCAAAATGTGTCTATAGTTCACCAGAAGTTGCAAGTATTGGATATACAGAAATGGATGCTAGGAATAAAGGGTATAAAACGAAAATTGGAAAGTTTCCTTTTAAGGCAATTGGTAAAGCTCTTATTAATGGTGTACCGGAAGGATTTGTGAAAGTAGTAGTTGATGAGGATACCGATGATTTATTGGGTGTACATATGATTGGTCCTAATGTAACGGAAATGATTGGTGAGGCATCACTTGCCCGTGTATTGGATGCAACACCGTGGGAACTTTCTCATACCATTCACCCCCACCCTTCATTAACCGAGGCAATAGGAGAAGCTGCACTAGGTGTATATGGAAAGGCAATTCATTTTTAATCATGTAAGTGCAACAGTTATAAAAAACAGACATATGAAAAAGATTGATTAGGAGGTCATGATATATGACAATAAACCGTCACCAATCGTTAGGGTTAACAGATGAAGATGTAATAAGAATGTATCAAACAATGGTTATGGCAAGAAAGATTGATGAACGATTATGGTTATTAAATCGGGCAGGGAAAATTAACTTTGCAGTTTCGTGTCAAGGTCAGGAAGCAGCCCAAGTCGGTGCAGCATTTGCTCTTGATAGAAAGAAAGA
Source organism: Metabacillus malikii (assembly GCF_030813355.1). GTDB lineage: Bacteria > Bacillota > Bacilli > Bacillales > Bacillaceae > Metabacillus > Metabacillus malikii. The sequence continues at coordinate 36,538 of NZ_JAUSUD010000016.1, read as the reverse complement.
TTATATATTGCCGTATTATCGTGATATGGGTGTCGTCTTGACGTTTGGTATGACTGCTAAAGATCTTATGCTCTTTAGTTACGGGAAAAGTGAAGACCCTAACTCAGGTGGCAGACAGATGCCGGGGCATTACGGACAAAAGAAAAATCGAATCGTTACAGGGTCTTCTCCTGTTACAACTCAAGTGCCTCATGCAGTTGGAATCGCACTAGCTGGAAAAATGAAAAAGGAAGACTTTGTTACTTTCGTTACATTTGGTGAAGGATCTTCAAACCAAGGAGATTTTCATGAAGGTGCTAACTTTGCAGCGGTGCATAAATTGCCTGTTATTTTAATGTGTGAGAACAATAAATATGCCATATCAATTCCATATAATAAGCAAGTAGCTTGTGAGAATATATCAGATCGTGCAATTGGTTATGGAATGCCAGGGGTTACAGTTGATGGCAATGATCCTTTAGAGGTATATGCAGCTGTAAAGGAAGCAGCTGATAGAGGTCGCCGTGGCGAAGGACCAACTTTAATCGAAACACTCTGTTATCGCTTTACGCCTCATTCCAGTGATGATGATGACCGTGTTTATCGTGAAGAAAAAGAGGTTACGGATGCAAAAAATAATGATCCAATTAATCTCTTTAAAAACTATTTAATTGGAATAGGTCTTCTATCAGATAGTATTGTAGAGAAAATAGACCTCGACATTATGGTTTTACTAGACGAGGCAACGGAATATGCTGAGGCTGCACCATATCCAGAACCAGAACAAGCATTACAGTATGTATATGCAAAATAGGGGGAACGAAAATGGCTATACTTTCTTATCTTAATGCCATCACACTAGCAATGCGAGAAGAGATGGCTCGTGATGAAAATGTGTTTATTTTAGGAGAAGATGTAGGGAAAAAAGGTGGTGTATTTAAAGCGACTGAGGGCTTGTATGATATGTTTGGTGAAGACCGGGTTTTAGATACACCACTAGCTGAATCGGCAATTGCTGGTGTAGGAATTGGAGCTGCAATGTATGGAATGCGTCCTGTAGCGGAAATGCAGTTTGCAGATTTTATTATGCCTGCAGTTAACCAAATCATATCTGAAGCGGCTAAGATTCGTTACCGTTCTAATAATGATTGGAGCTGTCCGATAACGATTCGTGCACCATATGGCGGGGGTGTTCATGGTGCGCTATATCATTCACAATCTGTTGAAGCGATTTTTGCTGGACAACCTGGCTTGAAAATTGTGATTCCTTCAACTCCATATGATGCGAAGGGTTTGCTAAAAGCGGCGATAAGAGATGATGACCCTGTTTTGTTTTTTGAGCATAAACGTGCATATCGCTTAATAAAAGGTGAAGTGCCAGACGAAGATTATGTCTTACCAATAGGTAAAGCGGATATTAAACGAGAAGGTGAAGATATAACTGTTATAACTTATGGGTTATGTGTTCATTTTGCACTTCAAGCAGCAGAACGCTTAGCTAAAGAAGGCATTTCAGCTCATATACTTGACCTAAGGACTATCTATCCATTGGATAAGCAGGCGATTATAGAAGCTGCAACAAAAACAGGGAAGGTACTACTCGTCACAGAAGATAACAAAGAAGGGAGCATAATTGGGGAAGTGTCAGCAATAATCGCTGAGCATTGTTTGTTTGACTTAGATGCTCCAATTATGAGGTTAGCTGGGCCAGATACACCAGCCATGCCATTTTCACCACCATTGGAAAAATATTTTCTCATGAACCCAGATAAGGTCGAGGCAGCAATGCGTAAACTCGCAGAATTTTAAATTTTTCTACGTTGAAGAGACTTTACATATACAACTAGTTATAAATATTAGCTCTTTTCTAAAAGATTGTGACTTTTTGCACTAACTTTTTTTAAGGGTTTGTTGGAGCTGACCTGAGAGACTTCTGCGGGATGCGTGGGAGAGGTGAGACGTGAGCAGGCGTTTACGCTGAGGAGTACGAAAAGCGTAGGCGGCTTGCCCATCACGTACAAATTGGAGGGGCATCGAATAAGACCAAAGGAATCACGATGAGCCGAATGGCGAATCGATGATGACTTATCGTAGGGAGCTAACCTGAAGTTTGCTTGTTCGTGCCGCAAGGAGCTATGAGGCTCACCACCCACCCCGCGGAAAGCGAGTACTGCAAGAGGAGACAAAGCCTAAACGACAACTTAGTTAAAAGCAACAATGTTTACGAAAACAGACTAAATAATAGATTAAGGAAAATAATTACATTAAATAAATCATTTTTAGCCTTTTAACCGAGGAGGTTTCATAGTGGCAATAGAACAAGTAAAAATGCCCCAATTAGGGGAAAGTGTAACTGAAGGAACAATTTCCAATTGGATTGTATCAGTGGGAGATAAGGTAAATAAGTATGAACCACTAGCCGAAATAACGACTGATAAAGTGAATGCAGAAGTTCCTTCGACATTTACTGGGATTATTAAAGAACTGATTGCTGAAGAAGGAGTCACATTAGCGGTAGGCGAAGTGATTTGTACAATTGAAGTAGAACAGGAAGCGGTAACTAGTACAATCGATGAGAAGCAAGTTCAAAAAGTTGCTGATCTAAAGGTAGAAACTTCGATGAACCATGACATCTCTAATAAAAAGCGATACTCTCCAGCAGTCCTACGGTTATCACAAGAACATAATATAAATCTAGAAAATGTGGACGGAACAGGTGCTGGTGGCAGAATTACTAGAAAAGATATTATGAAAATAATTGAAAAAGGTTTAGATACAAACACAAACAGAGAAGGAAGCAATGTGGAATCAACTCCTCAAGTTGCAAGCGAACAACCTAAGGTGATACCAGCATCACATGCATCACAGGGGGATAATGAAATACCAATTACAGCTATCCGTAAGACGATTGCTCAAAACATGGTCCGCAGTAAACATGAAGCCCCACATGCTTGGACAATGGTCGAAGTCGATGTGACAAATCTTGTTAACTATAGAAATGAAATTAAGGCTGATTTCAGAAAGAAAGAAGGCTATAACTTAACTGTGTTTCCTTTCTTCCTGAAGGCAGTTGCACAAGCATTGAAAGAATTTCCTCAACTTAACTCAATGTGGGCAGGAGATAAAATTATCCAAAGGAAGGAAATTAATATTTCAATTGCTGTTGCTACAGAAGATTCTTTATTTGTACCGGTTATACACGCTGTTGATGAGAAAACCGTAAAGGGTATTGCTAAAAATGTAAAAGATATAGCTGCTAAGGTTCGTAGTGGTAACATTACGATTGAAGATATGCAGGGAGGCACATTTACAGTCAATAACACTGGTTCATTCGGTTCAGTACAATCAATGGGTATTATTAATCATCCTCAAGCCGCGATTTTACAAGTTGAGACGATTGTTAAACGCCCAGTTGTAATTGATGGAATGATTGCTATACGTGATATGGTTAATTTATGCTTATCCCTCGACCATAGAGTATTAGACGGTGTCATTTGTGGCCGCTTCTTAGCACGAGTAAAAGAAATACTTGAAGCAACTTCTAAGGATACAGCGTCTGTTTACTAAATTCATATGGCTAAGACAAACATTAGAATAGTTAAGTTACTATTTTCGTTATGTCTAAGCCATTTTTGGAGTTATCAAATTGTTTTCTAATTTTGTTCAAAACAATATATTTAATTCGTAAGCTCTTGTATTTGCTCATCTAGTAGAAAGATTGGTAAAATTAACTCATTCAAGTAAAGGAGTGGTTTGGGAAATGAGTATGGATTTTAATCTATTTATGAACGATGTCGTTCAGCAAGCTAGAAAAGAAATTGTTGCAGCAGGATATACAGAATTACAAACAGCTGAGCAAGTTGATGAAACCTTAACTAAAAAGGGAACTACACTTGTCATGGTTAATAGTGTATGTGGTTGTGCAGGTGGAATTGCTCGTCCAGCAGCGGCACACGCGGTTCACTATGATAAACGACCGGATCAATTGGTCACGGTATTTGCTGGGCAGGATAAAGAGGCAACAGCTAGAGCACGAGAAATGTTTACTGGTTATCCGCCATCCTCTCCTTCATTCGCGTTACTTAAAGATGGTAAGTTAGTAACAATGATTGAACGTCATGAGATTGAAGGACATGACCCAATGTCAGTTATCTCGAAACTACAATCTGCTTTTGATGAACATTGTGAAGAGGTATAAAAATAAATAGATTATTAAAGAGGTGATATTAATTTAGATATCGCCTCTTTTTTATGTTTACACGATTTATACTTTTTAACATGCTTATGTAAGATTATTCATTGAAGAAATTTTACTAGCTAGTTTGTTAGGCACTAGGTAAGATTTTTTCTTCAGCGATAGCATTATATTGTTGGTAGCTACATTTTTATACAGTTTCCCATAGAGATAAAAGATACGAGTCTAGTCTTATTAAGTTCAAACAGGATGGCAGTTAGACATATATCAAACCTCAAAAATGTAAATTATTAGATTAAAATATATTTAAATAATTAATTATTGAAATATTTTTATAATTACATTTTTATGAATAATTATTGCATAATTATAAACCTATGATAAAATACAAAATATCAAACAAATAATAGAGATAAACAAGAAGAATAACTATACTTAAAAAATGTTAATTATAGGGGGAAACTATTATGAAAAAATTTACTTTAGTCTTTATTAGCTTTTTAATGATTGGATTTTTGGCCGCTTGTGGAGCTAATTCAGATAATACGAATGGCTCAGAAAAAAAGGTATTGAAAATGGCAACATCGGCAGATTACCCGCCTTTCGAATATATTGATACTGCGAAAAGCAGCGACATTATTGGTTTTGATATTGACCTTGCAAAAGCTTTAGCAGAAAAGACAGGTTATACATTGCAAATTCAAGATATGGATTTTAATAGCTTAATACCTGCATTGCAAGCTAAGCAAATTGATGTCGTACTAGCAGGTATGTCAAAAGACCCTGAACGAGAAAAAAACGTAGATTTCTCTGATGTTTATTTCACAGCTAATCATATGATTGTTTCTTTGAAAGATAAAGAAATAAAAAGTGTAGACGAATTTAATGGCAAGACAATTGGTGTTCAATTAGGGTCTATTCAAGAAGAAAAAGCGAACGAATTAGCAAAAGAGTACGATATAAAAATTGAGAATCGTAATAAGATTTCAGATTTAGTTCAAGAATTAAAATCAGGTAGAATTGATGCAGCGATTATAGAGGACTTAGTTGCAGAAGATTATTTTAAGAATGACCAAAGTTTGACTGGATTCACTCTAGAAGAAGCGAATGAAGAGGGTTATGCGATGGCTTTCCAAAAGGATGCTAAGCTAACAAAAGAATTTAATGACGCGTTAGTGGAAATGAAAGAGAGCGGAGAATTAGATAAGCTTGTTAAAAAATGGCTAGGGGACATAAACTAAGGTTGATTATTTATAATATGATGCTATCTCGAAGGGCGAATAATCTATAAGATTAGTTCGCCTAAGGGTTGGCATTTTTTAGGTAGCATAACGTACAAAGAATTTTTCGCGTTTTTTGACCTTAAACAGTATTCCTAAAATAATGAAAGGAAACGAAAAAAATGGATATTAATTTTACTTCAATTATTCCATCAATCCCATTTATATTACAAGGCATATGGATTACATTACAGATAGTACTTCTATCTCTTTTAATTGGGTTTGCATGGGGAATTGTACTTGCTTTATGTAAAATAAGCAGGATAAAACCATTAATGTGGTTAGCTGATGTTTATACTTCTATTTTTAGAGGAACACCACTAGTATTACAATTATTGCTTATTTATTATGGACTTCCACAATTATTAGGCTTCCCGATTGAACCATATCCGGCAGCTGTTGCTGCTTTTTCATTAAATTCGGCAGCATATATATCAGAAATTATTAGAGCGGGTATTAATGCGATAGATAAAGGTCAAACAGAGGCTTCGATGGCGTTAGGTATTCCATATTCTAAAATGATGAAGGATATTATCATGCCTCAAGCAATAAAGAATATCTTACCGGCATTAATGAATGAATTTATCACCTTAACGAAGGAATCAGCAATTGTCACTGTTATTGGAGTACAGGATATTATGAGACGAGCTTACCAGGTTGGTGCAGATACTTATAATTATTTTGCACCCCTAATTTTCGCAGGTCTTATTTATTATTGTTTAGTAATGGTATTAACTCTTCTTGGCAAAGGGATAGAAGGGAGAATGAAACGTAGTGATTAATATTGAAAATTTACACAAATCCTTTGGTAAACTTGAAGTCTTAAAAGGAATTTCTACAACAATCTCAAGTGGTGAAGTTATTGCAATTATTGGTCCTTCAGGTTCAGGGAAATCAACATTTCTTCGATGTCTTAACTTACTAGAAAAGCCTACTGCAGGGAAAGTATATATTAATAATGAGGATATAACAGATCCTAATACTGATATTGCAAAAATAAGGCAGAATGTTGGTATGGTTTTCCAACATTTTCATTTATTTCCTCATAAAACAGTACTGGAGAATTTGACATATGCACCTATGAAAGTGAGAGGTATATCAAAACAAGAAGCAGATGAGCAGGCTCATAGCTTACTTGCAAAAGTAGGTTTGGAAGAAAAGGCGTCAGAATATCCTAATCGATTATCTGGTGGTCAAAAGCAGCGTGTCGCAATTGCAAGAGCGTTAGCGATGAAACCTGATGTTATCTTATTCGATGAACCAACTTCAGCGTTAGACCCAGAAATGGTTAAAGAAGTTCTAGAAGTTATGAAGGACTTGGCACAATCAGGTATGACAATGGCGATTGTTACACATGAAATGGGCTTTGCAAAAGAGGTCGCAGACCGTGTGTTGTTCCTAGACGGTGGCAAGCTTGTTGAGGATGCAGTGCCAACAGAATTTTTTAATGCACCTAAAACAAAACGTGCGCAAGATTTTCTAGAAAAGATGCTATAATATCTAATAAGGTGGTCCTAAAGGATCATCTTTTTTGTATTAATATTGAATATCTAAGAGCTTTATCGTTAAATCAGTTCTATAGTTGACAAGAAGCAGATGTATGAAAATCCTCTAAGATGTGCCTTGTCTTTGGATGTTTCAGGTTATCTATCTAAGGTAAACAGGAACATGCTGCAAACCTAAAACAACTTATGTTAAGTTAACATCATTATTAATGCTTTCTAGATTAAAGATTAAAGATAAAAAAGAGGAAGAGAAGGTGCTTGATATAAAAAAGAGAAGCATGTTTAAGATTGGCTATCGAACGATTAAAACTGCTCTTGGAACGACATTAGCGGTTATGCTAGCCCAATTTTTGCAATTAGATAATTATGTTTCTGCTGGTATCATTACAATATTATGTATCAAAGTAACGAAGAAAAAATCGTTGCAAAGTTCGTGGGAGCGGTTATTAGCTTGCTCAATTGCGATTATATTTTCCTTTTGTTTCTTTGAAGGAATCATGTATCATCCGTTAATTATTGGTCTAATGTTACTCGTCTTTATTCCTACTACTGTCCTCGTGCGGGCATCTGAAGGTATTGTCACAAGTACTGTGATAATCTTTCATTTGTATAACTCAGGTAAAATAACATGGAGTATTATCGCAAATGAATTTACCCTGATTATCATCGGGATAGGTATTGCATTAATTATGAATTTATATATGCCGAGCATGGAAAAAAAGCTGAAGGACTATCAATTAGCAATTGAAACGAATTTTGCGAAAATTTTCAAGGAAATCGAAATTTATTTAGTTGAAGACAATTATAAATGGGATGGGAGCGAAATTATTAAAACAGCAAAATTATTAAATGAAGCTAAAACAATGGCTTTTAGGGATGTAGAAAATCACTTCTTACGTCATGAAGATACTTATTATCACTATTTTAAGATGAGGGAAAAACAATTCGAGATTATTGAGAGAATCATCCCCTTAGTGACATCAATTCATGCAGCAGTTGAACAGAGCAGGATGGTTGCAGATTTGATTCATGATATAAGAATTCATATCCATCCAGGTAATACGGCACAAGTATACTTGAATAAATTAGAAGTGATGAGACAAGCATTTGAAGAGATGGAACTACCTAAAACAAGAGAAGAGTTTGAGGTAAGAGCAGCTTTATTAGTTTTTATAAAGGAAATGGAAAGGTATTTACTTATCAAGAGCCAATTTAAAGGGATGAATACTTAGGAAATCTGTTAATGTTGCTCAACTGAGAATCTATTTTGCATAGGTAATAAAGACAACATTATATAATCGGATGTGGGTCATGACAAACGATTAGTCAATTGAGTCATGACCTGAGTGGTACATATAAGCTTGAAGACCATGTGATTTGTGTCGTCGATGACCTTTTAAGCTTTTGTCAAGGAAGGCACATCACTATCAAACGTGCAAATACTTTGTTGTGAAATAAAGATAAAAGCAAGGAAGTTTCTTAAAACCAGATGGATACTCCCGCTAACAAAGTTGATACTAACATAATGCCGATCATTATATAAACAACGAATTTTTGTGTTTTTCGAGACATAATACTTCACTCCTTGTCCTATCATTTTAACGTGAAACAAGCTTAAGGACAATAGTAAGTATAGTTATTTAACAGTAATTTATAATTGCTTCAGGTTAATTATTTTCATTCAGAAAGGATTCATACATATACATTATTGAGGATTTTATAATTGATTACAACAAACTAAGAAGGAAGGTACTCGATTGTACAAAAAATTGTGTTATCATAATTAGAAGGTATGTTGATATAATACTTAAAAATGACATTTGTATTTAAGTAAGTCTTATTGTTTGTTATGGGTGCTTGAACAATTTTGTGGAGCTGTATAATGACAAAACACGTAATTATTAACGTACTGAAATAATTATTGCAGTGGAAAAAGTGATAAGCTGTCATGCCCGCAATGAATAAGTGGCATACGCTATTATATGAGCACATTAAAAATTAATTAGGAGGCCATTTTACATATGATTAATGAACAACGATTATTAGAAGAATTTATTGAACTTGTTAAAATTGACTCGGAAACAAAACATGAACAAGAAATTGCGAGAGTTTTAAAAGCTAAATTTACAGATCTGGGATTGAATGTTGTAGAAGATGATACTTCTGCAAAAACAGGACACGGTGCTGGGAATTTAATTTGTACATTAGAGGCAACTAAAGACGGAGTAGATACGATTTATTTCACCTCACATATGGATACTGTCGTACCTGGTAACGGAATCAAACCAACTGTAAAAGATGGGTATGTGATTACAGATGGTACAACTATTCTTGGTGCAGATGATAAAGCCGGATTGGCAGCAATGTTCGAAGCAATTAGAACGATTAAAGAAAGGGATATTAAACATGGGAAAGTTGAATTTGTGATAACAGTAGGTGAAGAGTCAGGATTAGTTGGCGCCAAAGCACTAGATCCTGCTCTTATGTCAGCAAAATTTGGCTATGCTCTTGATAGTGATGGAAAGGTTGGTACGATAATTGTTGCAGCTCCAACACAAGCAAAAGTAAAGGCGACAATTTATGGTAAAACTGCCCATGCGGGAGTTGCACCAGAGAAAGGCGTTTCAGCAATTACAATTGCTTCAAAAGCAATATCTAAAATGCCACTTGGCAGAATAGACCATGAAACAACTGCTAATATTGGTCGCTTTGAAGGTGGAACTCAAACAAATATAGTTTGTGATCTCGTTCATATCTTAGCTGAAGCTCGTTCATTAGTACCTGAAAAAATGGAAGAGCAAGTTCGTAAAATGAGACAGGCTTTTGAAGATGCTGCTGAAGAAATGGGAGGTCGTGCTGTTATTGATGTCGAAGTCATGTACCCAGGATTTAAATTTGCAGATGGTGACCATGTAGTAGAAATTGCTAAGACTGCTGCTGCTAAAATAGGCCGTAAGAGTGAACTTTTAACAAGTGGCGGCGGAAGTGATGCTAATGTCATTGCTGGAAACGGCATTCCTACAGTTAATTTGGCAGTTGGTTATGAAGATATTCATACAACAAATGAAAAAATGCCGATTGAGGAATTAGGTAAGACAGCAGAACTTGTTGTAGCAATTATTGAGGAAGTTTCTAAATAAAAGACTAGGAAGAGCGGAAAATGATTTCTGCTCTTTTTTTGTTCACATTATTTTTTAAAAGCTACTCTACTGACAGTGAGTAACCAGTAATATTTCCCTCCTAATTTGATGTTTATTTCCAACTATAGTTTTAACAATTTGCAAGATGCTAATAGTGTGTGGAAATATAAAAAGGAGGAGTTTACAATGATATTGAAAAAAACATCAATGTTTATTACTGGTGCACTTGTTGCTGGACTTGTAGCCTGTAATAACAATGAGGCAATGGATGATACAAACAGAAACCAAATTGGGCCAGTTAACGTAGCAAATGAAAACCAACAAACTGGTGATCAAAGCTATGGGCCATATTCAAGAAATGCTCATAATAGGAACAACGGTATACCGAATGAAACTGAAACAGCTCATCGTGACCCTGAAAATGACAGATCAGATGATAACGATTTTGATTTAGTCCCTGATTTCCGTGAGAATGATAATATGGACATTTCAAGTTCTAAGACAAATATTTCCAGTAAAAACTACCCACACACGAAAGCTATAGTTGTAAGAGAGGCCAAGTATTCTTTTGAAAGAGTAAATACGAATAACTCAAAACAACAAGTAAATCAAACAAATACCCAACAACAGCCTGCTAAGCAACAAGTTGACAATAATAGACCTAAAGTGAGTCAAACGCCAACTAATAATAACCAAACACCAGCTAACAATAATCAAACAGCAGCTAAAAATAACCAAACTAATACAACAACAAATACGCAAGGACTCAGTCAAGAAGTTCAACAAGTAATTGACTTAACTAATGCTGAAAGAAGAAGAAATGGTCTCCCTGATTTAAAGGCTGATGTCCAATTAAGTGGAGTTGCTCAAAAGAAGTCTGAAGATATGAGACAAAACCATTATTTTTCACATACAAGCCCAACTTATGGCTCTCCTTTTGATATGATGCGTGACTTCGGAGTAACATATAAGACAGCAGGTGAAAACATCGCACAAGGGCAACAAACAGCTTCAAAAGTAGTTCAATCTTGGATGAACAGTGAAGGTCATCGGAAAAACATAATGAGTAAAGACTTTACACATATTGGTGTAGGATACGACGCAAGTGGGCACCATTGGACACAAATGTTTATCGGAAAGTAACATCCACCTCTACAAGAAAGAGGCAGGTACTGAACCTGCTTCTTTTTATTCGTACAGATAAAATCAACCATAATATTTGTATTCGTATGAAGTTTTTACAAAACTTATTCAGTAACTACATTAATGCGTATTGAGACTCTAAGTTACGATTATTTGATACAATAAAGAATATGAAACATTATTTGCTTTTTTACGTCTAACTTAATGATGTTGAATATGTTAATGCTACAATGGTTAAGAAATAATTAAGAAAAAAGTAAATGTTTTTTTTCTTTAGACGTGTTAATCTTGATTTATTAGAATTTATAGAGAACGGTGATTTGTTTGTCAACAAAAAAAGGTAATTATTTTGATGCTTCTTTAGTGTTTTTTTTATTTTTATTAATGATTTGCAGCTGCGTATCAATTTTTAGTGCACAAAAGTATGCACAATATGATGAAAATTTTTTTATGAAGCAAATTATTTGGTTTATACTTGGGATAATTATAGCTTCAGTCATTTTTCTGTTCGATTTTGAGCAAATAAATAAAGTTACACCATATTTTTATGGTTTAGGTATACTGCTGTTAATTGCAATTTTAGTTGTACCTGAGAGTATCGCACCTGAAATCAATGGTGCAAAGTCATGGTTTAGAGTTCCGGGCATTGGTTCAATTCAACCCTCTGAATATATGAAAATCTTTGTCATTATGATGCTCGCTAACGTAACGTATAAGCATTATGAAATTGGAAATGCAGATGCCATTAAACGTGATTTTATTTTATTACTGAAAATTGCTGCAGTTTCTTTACCGCCAGTCTTGTTAATCTTGAAACAAAATGATTTTGGTTCAGCGTTAGTTATAGTGGTCATCACATTAGCGATTACTTTTTTATCGGGCATTAACTGGAGGATAATGCTTGTTATATTCTTTTTAATCATATCAACAGTTACTGGTTTAGTATTAACATTTATATATAATCCAGACTTTTTGTTGAATATATTTGGTACTTATCAACTTAACCGTATTTATTCATGGCTTAATCCATTTGAACATGCTGAAGGAATTGGCTATCAATTAAAGCAATCTTTATTAGCAATTGGTTCAGGTATGATAGATGGAAAAGGTCTACAACAAAGTAACGTATATACACCTGAGGCTCACTCTGATTTTATATTTACAATCGTTGCTGAAGAATTTGGATTTATTGGGGCTTCAATCGTTATTTCATTATACTTTTTAATTATTTATCGTATGTTAGGAATTGCAATGTATGTACGAAATAACTTATTTGAATTTTATATTTGTATTGGAATGGTTGCGCTTTTCACGTTCCACACCTTTCAAAACATCGGCATGGTATCAGGATTAATCCCAATTACCGGCATACCGCTCTTGTTAATGAGTTATGGTGGAAGTTCAGTTATGGCAAGTATGCTGGGCTTAGGGCTAGTATTAAACGTTTCATTGAAAAAGAGAGATTACATGTTCTCGAATGATGAGTAATTTGAATACGAGTAATAATGAAAAGGGTGACCCATTTGAGGTCACCCTTTTCTTAAGTCTGTTAGCTCACATTTACTCTTTACGTTTATATAAATATTTACGCCAGTAAAATTCTATTATTATTGAAGACCATTAATTGTCATTTCTTTTACAGGTAGAAATTCTTCACCTGTATCTAAATAAGTAACGATGACGTTATCACCTTCTTGCAAATAAATTGCAAATGGGTAAACTTCTGAAGAAATGATGTAGCTTTGTTTGTTATCTAATAGAAATGATACAACTGTATAATCGCCAGACTTCTCTTTAAATAGCCTTACTACTTTTCCGGTAGTCTGTTTTTCTTCTGCTTTAGAAGTGCCATCTACTTTACTGCCGCCCTTTTGTAAAGCAACTTTATATCCTTTTAATGCTTCATTCGGTGTATTCCCATATGCTGAAATTTCTGGGTTCGCTGCGGAAACGATAAAGTAATTCTGTAAAAAACCATTTGAGTCCAATACAGGGGTAAGCCAACTTGCTTCACCGTAAAAATTATATAGTACAGGCATTTCTCCCTGCCATTTCTTTTCAATAAATTTCTTCTCGATAATTTGTAGAGCTCCTTGAGAATCCATATACGACTCTTCTAAATTACCTGTATAATAAGTTGCTTTACCTGTTCTTGAGTTTGTTAACGAATAACCTAGCATTGAATCAACGCCTTCTTTAGGGCTAGTAAAGTCTGTGAAATAGTACATGTCACCATGTTCATCGAATATTGGACTCACATTAGCCTCAGTACCTTCATCAGAAGGAAGTTTAACATCTGACTTCCCAAAAACACTGTTCCAAAAACCGTGTATATATTTACCATAGTAACTGTTTTGCAGACTAACAGCTTCTGGAGATACTGCTCCATCTATAAACTCAGGGACTTCAGATAATAAGTAATCCTTCGTTTCACCGGTTTTGGGATCTACCATAACTATACCTTCTGCTATAAATCCGTTTCGTGCAGATACGAAGTTTCCATACGTGCTTATATAGTATGGTTTTCCATCATCGTCTATTTCTAATTGTACATCTCCATAAAATATACGTTTAGGGTAAGTCATTCTGATATGACGTTCAATGTTTTTATTAAAATAGGAGGATGGAGTGTAAATCATATCAGCTTTAATGAATTTCGGGTTAGCCGATGAATCTGTTGCGCTTAACGTAAAATAGCCAGGAGTACTATCTGCATTCCACCACTTGAAAAAACCAGAAAACTCAACAGGTGCGATGTAAGTATAATGACCATCAACCTTTTGGATTTGCAATGAACCCAGTTCATAATAGCTTGTGTTCGGCACTTGACCAAAGGCCTTCTTCATCTTATTACGAGCAAATTGTGGAGGAACACTTGCTGGTGTTTTTGTCTCATCAAAAGCTTCAATCTCGACTTTCTCTTCAACTTTCACCTGTTCATATTTATCATCTGCATTAAAAATAGGTGCTGTAATCATATAAATACCGATGCAAAGACTTGCAACAAAGAGTATACCTTTAATCATTCTTTCGTAGCCTTTTGCAATCAGTGCTCCTAAAGCAGAGATGATAATCGCAAAAATCCAAACTGATGTAAAGTTCTGGTCTATATTTGTAAAGTAATAGAAAATAAAGCTAATAATAACAGTGAGGAGAAGTACAGCCATGAAAGACTGAACAACCGGGAAAGGTTTACTTTCCTTTTCAGCATTATGTTGTTTCGTAATTGGTACGAGTAGCAATGCTGTGATTAATCCAATTATGCCTGAAAATAATAATATATTAAACATAAGTTTCGTCCCTTCAATTAAATTTTGATAATAAGTAATACGAAATAAACTTCATAAAGTTTCATTTACTAGTTAATGTACATTATTAGTAGTTAATAAGTAAAAAACAGGATGAAGAAACATCTTCATCCTGTTCAACGCTATACAAATATAAAATATAATATAAATAATATACTCAATACATAAATAATTGGATGAACTTCTTGCATACGTTTCTGTGCAATCATTGCAAAAGGGTAGAGGATAAAACCAAGTGCAATTCCAGTAGCTACACTAGAAGTTAATGGCATCATAATAATTGTGACAAATGAGGGAATTACAACCTCTAACTTACTCCAATTAATTTTACTTATCTCCATTGCCATTAATGCACCAACAATAATGAGAGCGGGGGAAGTAACCTCTGGTGTAATGACGGATAATATTGGTGAAAAGAACAACGAAATCGTAAAACATATAGAAATAATCACAGCAGTAAAACCGGTGCGTCCCCCAACTGCAATTCCTGCCGTCGATTCGACAAAAGAAGCAGTTGTTGATGTTCCGAAGATGGCACCTGCAACACCTGAGGTAGAATCTGCTAAAAGTGCCCGACCTGCATTTGGTATTTTATTGTCCTTTAATAAGCCAGCTTGACTCGCAACAGCAATGAGAGCACCAGCTGTATCGAAAAAGGCAACAAACAAAAACGTAAAAATTACTGTAAGTACTTGTGGTGTGAAAATTTCTCCTAAATGTGTAAATACAACTCCAAATGTTGGCTCTAAACTAGGAACCTTCCCAACAATAGACGTCGGGAGTTCAATAAATCCAACTAACATCCCAAAAATTGTTGTTAAAACCATACCGAAAAAGATTCCACCGTTTATTCCGCGAACTAACATCATTAATGTAATAATAAATCCAATTACAGCTAGTCCTGGCCCAGGGCTTGTTAAATCTCCAATTGCAACAAATGTGTCTGGGTTATTAACGATGATTCCAGCATTTTTCAATCCAACAAATGCAATGAAGAATCCAATTCCAGACGCAATTGCATGTTTAAGATCTTGTGGAATGACATTGATAATTTTTTCCCGTATTTTCAATAAGCTTAAAATCATAAAAATAATTCCCGCTACAAAGACTCCAGTTAAGGCTATTTCCCATTCAATCCCCATTCCGATACAAACAGAGAATGTAAAAAATGAATTTAACCCCATACTAGGTGCTATTCCGATTGGATAGTTTGCTAACAACCCGATTAGTAAGGAACCAACAATTGCGGATAAAGCTGTTGCTGTAAAGAGTGCTCCTTTATCCATGCCAGCTTGACTTAATATGATTGGGTTGACTACGAGTATATATGCCATTGATAAAAATGTTGTTATCCCAGCTAATGTTTCCTTTTTATATGTTGTTCCTCGTTCATCAAATTGAAAAAAGTTTCTCACTTGACTTTTCCTCCTCATTTAGGGACAGTTGTAGGCAGAACGATTTACCTAAATATGTATATGTACGCCTATTTCCTTCAGATATGAAAGGGAAAGCCTATCTGTACGTGTTATACGTACATAATAAATACATATATTACTGTCTATACAAATAAAAACTTTGGCAGTAGCTACCAAAGTTTTTATCTATAAAAAGAGTTGTGATGAGATTAGCACAAATCACAATCCTTGTAGACAAGCTATTTATGGTAGCTGGTAGAAACGTTCAAGCCCTATTCTTGAACTTATACAAGAGATATTATATTAAGATAATAGACGAATCTTAACAATTTCTTGTTTCTACGTCAATACATTTGCGAATTGTTTATATATTCACTTTTTTTATCTTATTTCAGAACTTTTTATTCTTTTAAATAGATAAAGGATGGCATGTATTACTTTGAGCAAAAGTTTAAGATTTCTTTATTAATATACCCATTACTGATTTATGAATGTCCACTTTTTTCATATGAGCTATGGTGGCTAGATTCACTTCACATCCTACTAAAATAATAGTATGATAGTCATAGGTAAGCTATACAGTAAATCTTCCGAGAGGAGTTATTATATGGATATTGCAAAAATTGTTGTCTTTCAAGCAGGGAATGAGGAATACGGTGTACCAATCGAAAATGTGATTTCAATTGAGAAGTTAGATGATATAAACGTTATTCCTAACATGCCGTATTATATGAAAGGTGTAGTAAAAGTTAGGGGTGAATTAATTCCGGCACTAGATACGAACTATATATTATACCAGAAAAATACGAATGTTAGTGATGATATTAAGCTAATCGTAATCCAATCTAGCGAATTGTCAGTTGCTCTAATTGTCCAAGAGGCGAAAGAAATTCTAGATATTCAAGAAGAACAATTAAAATCAATTGCAGTTGGAGCGTTCCAAGCAACGAAATATTTTGTTGCAGTTGCAAGTTTAGAGGAGCGACTCATTACGATTATTGATCCGAATCAATTTGTTTCTAGTCTCGAAGGTATCGCACTTGTAAAAGATGAAATCATTAATCACCAATCATAGGATTGGTGATTTTTTTAGCATTCTCCTTTATAGTAGTAAACAAATAGTATGTGTGGTGTTTTTAATGGATAAATCACAATCTCGTAGAATTATTCTACATGTCGATATGAATAGTTTTTATGCATCTGTTGAGATGGCTTTTGATCCTAATTTGCGAAATAAACCGCTCGCAGTCGCAGGCAATGTAGAGGAAAGAAAAGGAATAATTATAACGTGCAGTTATGAGGCGAGGGCCAAAGGTGTAAAGACAACAATGCCTTTATGGCAAGCAAAAAAATTGTGCCCTGATTTAATTGTGAAAAAGCCAAATTTTGATAGGTATCGAAAAGCTTCAACCGCGATGTTTGATATACTTAGAGAATTTACAGACCTTGTCGAACCAGTATCTATTGATGAAGGGTATATGGATATTACAGGAATTATTAATCATAACCCTTTGGAAATTCCGATTACTATACAGAAAAGATTACTAGACGAGTTATTACTTCCTTGCAGTATAGGTGTAGCCCCTAATAAGTTTTTGGCAAAGATGGCATCGAATATGAAGAAACCACTAGGTATTACAATATTGAGGAAAAGAGAGCTACAAGATACACTTTGGCCATTACCTGTCGCAAACATGCATGGTATTGGTGAAAAGACCGCTGAAAAGCTGAGTTCAATTGGAATAAAAACTATCTATGATTTAGCACATAGTGATATTGTACAACTAAAAGGACTACTAGGTATAAATGGAGAACGATTAAAGCAACGCGCAAATGGTATTGATAACAGGGAAGTTAATCCTGATTCCATTTACGACTTTAAAAGTATTGGTAATTCAACAACACTCCCTAAGGATACGACAAATCAATTAGTCATTTATGAAGTCCTTAAAAAGCTCTCTCATTCAGTATTCGTTAGAATGAAGAGAAAAGATGTTCTTGCTTCTAAAATATTTATAAGTATTCGTTATGGGAATTTAAAAACCATTACTAGAAGTAAAAAGTTAGCGAACCCTACTCAAAGTGAAGATGAAATTTATCGTCAAGCTAAGCAGCTATTTGATACTCATTGGGATGAGGAACCAATCCGCCTTTTAGGTGTTACTGCACAGGACTTAGTTGAAAAGAAGGAAGCAATGAAACAACTAGATATCTTTTCATATGAAGATGATGCTAAACAAGAACCATTACTCTCAGTTATAGATAAAATTAAACATAAATATGGAGATAAAGTGATACAAAAGGGAATTAAAGGAAAACTAGAGGGGGATCAATCTCCGGGTACAAGCTTCAATAAAGATTTTTTGAGAGAGTAAGCGATTACATGAGTTATGTTACTTGAAATGTAGGCGAAACTTGTGGTATTTTCTATTATAGTCATAATAAATAATTCGAATTATGTGTCAATTCCGTAGGTATTGTCAAATGGGTTCGACTAGCGTCGGAACCAAACATATTTTAAGGACTAGAAGGGACGTAAGTAAATGTCAAAACAACAAATTGGTGTTATTGGTTTGGCTGTAATGGGTAAAAATTTAGCATTAAATATTGAAAGTCGCGGATTTTCAGTATCAGTTTTCAACCGTTCAGCTCAAAAAACAGAAGAATTTTTAAATGAAGCAGAGGGTAAAAATGTTGTTGGTACATACAGCATTGAAGAATTTGTACAATCTTTAGAAACTCCACGTAAAATTTTATTAATGGTTAAAGCGGGAGTTCCAACAGATGCTACAATCGAATCATTATTACCGCATCTTGATAAAGGTGATATTTTAATCGACGGTGGTAACACACTTTATACAGATACACAACGTCGTAACAAAGATTTAGCTGAAAGTGGTATCCATTTCATCGGTACAGGAGTATCTGGTGGAGAAGAGGGCGCACTAAAAGGTCCTTCAATTATGCCTGGTGGACAAAAAGAAGCATTTGACCTTGTTCAACCAATTCTAGAAGCAATTTCTGCTAAAGTGGGTGGAGACCCATGTTGTACATATATCGGTCCAGATGGTGCAGGTCACTATGTGAAAATGGTTCATAATGGAATTGAATATGGTGATATGCAACTAATTTCTGAAGCTTATTTCTTATTAAAGAATGTACTAGGTTTAACTGCGGACGAGCTTCATGAAGTATTTGCTGAATGGAATAAAGGTGAACTTGATAGTTACCTAATCGAAATTACAGCTGATATCTTCACGAAAAAAGATGATGAAACAGGTAAACCATTAGTAGATGTAATCCTTGATACAGCAGGACAAAAAGGTACAGGGAAATGGACAAGTAAAAGTGCGCTTGACCTAGGTGTCCCACTACCAATCATTACTGAATCTGTATTTGCACGTTTCATTTCTGCAATGAAGGAAGAACGCCAAAAAGCTAGCAAAATTCTTTCAGGTCCTGCTGCTAAACCATTTGCAGGTAATAAAGAAGAGCTTATCGAAGCTGTTCGTAAAGCATTGTATATGAGTAAAATCTGTTCATATGCACAAGGCTTTGCTCAAATGAGAGCTGCATCTGAAGAATACAATTGGGATTTAAAATATGGTGATATCGCTATGATTTTCCGTGGCGGTTGTATCATCCGTGCTGCATTCCTACAAAAAATTAAAGATGCATATGATAAAGACCCACAATTAGAGAATTTATTATTAGATTCTTACTTTAAAGAAATTGTTGAAAGCTACCAAGGGGCTCTTCGTCAAATTCTAACTGTTGCAATCGAAAACGGTGTTCCAGTACCATGTTTCTCTTCTGCATTATCTTACTATGATAGCTATCGAACTGAAACATTACCGGCAAACCTTTTACAAGCACAACGTGACTACTTCGGTGCTCACACTTACCAACGTGTTGATAAAGAAGGTATCTTCCATACAGAATGGATGCAAAAATAATAAGTAAACTAAAGCAAGGACCTTATAAATAGTAAAGGTCCTTGCTTTTTTATGTACCTTAAAGTAAGTCAGTTTGTTATGGTGAATACAGTGTTATTGATTAATAATACTACTAGCGGTGTCAGACTAATTGGGAGCCTATTTAAGAATCTTTATTATGCTGGAGTAAAAAAATACTAGCGTTTCATTTTTTATCAAGTCATATTGTCTTATTAGCATCATATGTTGGTTTTGTATCTAAATTGATAGAGGAGAGTTATCAAGGAGTTATGACTTGCTCCGGGAAGCTCATCTAATAAAAAGAGGGCTATTATATGGATAATAGCCCTAATAGGAGATACTTTGGGTTGCACCTTACAATAGTATTGTATGTGGTGGTGAATCGTATGGTATGAGGCATATAGACGAGCTCATTCGCACATTTTTACGGATATTTCAGTTAATCATATCCTTAAGTATATAAAAAGTATAAGCAACAGGATTGAAGCCTGTGAGCAATTAATTGAGCAAAGTAAGAATGTAACTTGAATTTATCAGCTCCACTCAACCTTTATATAGTAAGTGGAGAAGCCTTAATTTTTTAAATAAAGTGCATTATTTGGAAAAAATGTATAAATAAAAGGCGTAGAGAGCATTCTCTAGCCTTTTATTTATACATAAGATTTTTATTATTTAACAGGCCACCATTGATTGCCGTCCTCTGCAAGCATATCATCTGCTTCTTTTGGTCCCATTGAGCCAGAAGCGTAGGAAGCGATAGCTGCTTTTCCTTTTGACCATGCTTCTGATATTGGGTCAACGAAGCTCCATGATAACGCTACTTCATCCCAATGAGTGAAGTTTGTAGCATCGCCACGCATGCAATCATATAGCAGTTTTTCATATGCTTCAGGCGTGTTAATTCCGTCATGGAAGTCATTAGATAAATCTAATTGAACCGGGTTAGAATCACCCGCATCCCCATCTTTTTTCGCATTCAATTGTAATGTAATGCCTTCATCCGGTTGGATATTGATGACCAATAAGTTTGGTGGTAATGTTTCACCTTTTTTATAATATAAGTTCATCGGAATATCTTTAAATTGAACAACAATCTTAGTAGATTTAGCCGCTAAGCGTTTTCCAGTTCTAATATAAAACGGAACGCCAGCCCATCTAAAGTTATCGATTAGTAGCTTCCCTGCAACATATGTCTCTGTTTGAGACTCAGGATCAACATTGTTTTCTTCACGATAACCGACTAATTGCTTACCATCGAGTTCACCATTTGCATATTGCCCACGGACGAAATAATTTGAAACTTCATCCTCTTTAACTGGGCGAAGAGCACGTAATACTTTTACCTTTTCACTTCTAATTTCATCTGTTGTTAACTTGATTGGTGGTTCCATTGCAAGTAACGCCACCATTTGTAGCATATGGTTTTGTACCATATCACGTAGTGCACCAGAGTTTTCATAGTAGCGGCCACGGTCTTCTACACCTAGTACTTCACTTGATGTAACCTGAATATTTGATATGTAACGATTATTCCATAATGGTTCAAATAACGCGTTAGCAAAGCGAATAACTTCAATATTTTGTACCATCTCTTTACCAAGGTAATGGTCAATACGATATATTTGCTCCTCATTAAATGCTTCACGAATTTCCTGATTTAATTTTCTTGCTGATGGAAGGTCATGGCCAAATGGCTTTTCAATGACAAGTCTACTCCAACCATTTGTTTCGGTTAAACCTTGTTTTTTTAAATTTTGTGCAATTGTTCCAAAAAATTCAGGAGCCATTGCTAAATAGAAAATTCGATTTCCTTCCGTTTGATAAGTTCCATCTAAATTTCCTAATAAATCATTTAACTCTAAATATGAAGAGGGATTCGTCACATCAAAAGGATGATAATAGAAATGTGATGTGAATTCTTCAAGATTTTTTGATTCTTTCGTAGAAGATTGAATAGAATCAGTAACGTTGTTGCGGAATTCATCATTTGTCCAAGGTCTTCTTCCGACACCGACTACTGCAAATTCACTGCCGATTTTTTCATTTTGAACTAAACGATAGATAGATGGAAATAGCTTGCGTTTTGCTAAATCTCCAGTTGCTCCAAAAATTACAATAACTGATTTAGGATGTTGTTGTGTATTCACGTTCGTACCTCACTTTATTAAATACAATTTATTTATTCACAGCGGAAAAAGATATGAAAACGATACCCTACATGATGTAGAAATATCGCTCTTTTGACACTGAGTGTTAAATACCTTTACAAATACTTAATTTTAAATGTAATTGTCGGATAAATCAAACATAATTGCTTGCTTTTCAACTTTAGTATAAACGATTAGTGCAATTTTATCTTCCTAATAATAGAGAATTTTATTAAAATCTTTTTATTATTCAGTCTATTTTAGACAAATATTAATCATTTGGTCAAGTATTATGTTTGAAGTTTCGTAAAAATCTAAATTCGTGTATGCTAGTGAATGATAGGCAAGGAGGTAATGATATGAAGGTCATGTTTTTAGGTACAGGGGCCGGTATGCCAGCTAAAGCACGTAATGTTACAAGTATTGCGTTGCAATTACTTGAAGAGAGACAAACCATTTGGCTATTTGATTGTGGTGAAGCAACCCAACATCAAATTTTACATACTTCGATTAAGCCTCGAAAAATTGAGAAAATATTTATTACCCATTTACATGGAGATCATATTTATGGTCTACCAGGTTTAATTAGTAGCAGGTCTTTTCTTGGTGGTAGTAATGATACGGTTACAGTATATGGACCAAAGGGAGTAGAAGAGTTCGTACAAACTTCATTACTTATTAGTAAATCCCATCTAACATATAACATTCAATTTGTTGAATGTACGGATGGAGTTCTTTTTGAAGATGAGCAATTTAAAGTAATAGCAAAAAAGCTTGATCATGGTATTGACTCGTATGGATACAGGGTTGTTGAAAAAGATTTACCTGGTGCGTTACTTATTGAAAAATTGAAGGAATTACCGATCCGTCCAGGCCCAATATATCAAAAAATTAAAAATGGTGAGCAAGTCATGCTAGATGATGGAACGTACATAAACGGTCAAGACTTTTTAGGACCGTCTCAAAAGGGGAGAATTATTACAATCTTAGGTGACACTAGGTATACTACATCTAGTGTTGAACTAGCAAAGAATGCAGACTTACTTATTCATGAAGCAACGTTTGCGGCGGGAGATGAATCACTCGCTTCTGATTATTATCATTCTACAACGAAGCAAGCTGCAACAATAGCAAAGTTAGCAGATGTAAAAAAGCTGTTACTTACTCATATTAGTTCACGATACCAGACCGAGGATGAGATAAAACAACTTGAACGAGAGGCGAAATCTGTGTTTTTTAATAGTGAAATCGCTGCAGATTTTATTGAGGTCGATATTCCGAAAAATCGGCATTAAAGAAGAAGTGGTTTCATTAACAACCACTTCTTCTAAGGCTTTATTTACCCCAACCTCGTTCATATTGCATTGGAGCATCAATATTCACATTTAGTTGTGCAGCAGCTGTTCGTGGCCAAAATGGGTCACGTAATAGCTCTCTTGCAATAAAAATTAAATCGGCACGATTATTTTGAAGAATTTCTTCTGCTTGCAGTCCATGTGTAATTAGACCAACTGCCCCTGTTGCAATTGCTCCATGTTCCCTTATTTGATCAGCAAAGGGTACTTGGTATCCTGGATGAACATGGATTTTTGCTGGAACGACAGCACCAGAACTCACATCAATTAAATCTACGCCTTGTTTTTTCATTTCTTGTGCGTATGGGTAATAGTCTTCTACTGTTAAACCATCTTGATGATAATCAGAAGCAGATATTCGTACGAATAACGGTCCGTCCCATTCCCTTTTTACGGCTTCAATTGTTTCACGTAAAAAACGATATCGATTCTCTGGCGTACCTCCATATTCATCTGTGCGTTTATTTGATAACGGGGATAAAAATTCATTAATTAAATAGCCATGTGCACCATGGATTTCAATGATATCAAATCCAGCTTCCTTTGCTCTTTTTGCAGCAGCTTGGAATGCTTGTATTGTCTCATTAATTTGTTCCTTAGACATTTCAGTCGGAGTTTTCGAGTGGTTATCAAATGGGATTGCCGATGGGGCATATATGTCACCATCAACAGTAGCTTTACGACCTGCATGTGCGAGTTGAATAGCTGTTTTAGAGCCGTATTGTTTCATACCTGATACTAGTTTTCTTAATTGTGGCAGGTGGTCATCACTCCATATCCCTAAATCTTGTGCTGAGATTCTTCCTTGAGGTGTAACGGCAGTTGCCTCTACCATAATTAAACCAACTTGACCAATTGCTCTGCTTATATAATGAACCAAATGAAAATCTTCCACATAACCCTCTTGACTAGTCGAGGAATACATACACATTGGTGACATTACAATGCGATTCTTTAGTGTTACATTTTTTATCGTATAAGGTTGAAAAAGTTTTGCCTTCATTTTTTTCCTCCTAATCAATTTATGTACAATGCAATTATTATAACAACACCTGATGATTTCCGTCATGCTTCTTGCTTATGAGTTGCAGTTTAGGCATGTTCCATTGCTCAATAGTTGTATATGTTACCAAATTACTACTCTTTGAAAGCGTGCAAAAAATAAGAGTCACCTTATTTTAGGTAACCCTCATTCGCATTATCGATTGTTTGCTGAGGCAATAGACTCGGCAAACATCTCCTTTAATTCAATAGAACGTCTTGTTGCACTCTTTACACATGCAATAACTGCTTCCTCAAACCCTTTGTCTTGAAGGGTTGTAACACCTGCTTCAGTTGTGCCGTTTGGACTTGTAACTTCCTTTCGCAATGTTTCAGGATGCTTACCCGAATTCGCAATCATTTCAGCTGAGCCAAGCAGTGTCTGGACGATGAGTTCTCTAGCTATTTGAGGACTTAACCCAACCTCTATTGCAGCTTTTTCCATCGCCTCAACTAAAAGATACACATAGGCAGGTCCACTACCAGACACACCCGTTACGGCGTCAAGTTGATGTTCCTCGACTACTTTACATAATCCGATTGCTTGAAACAAAGATAGGCACTGTTCTAATTGTTCGGTTGTTACTTGGGCACTAGCTGCTATCGCTGTTGCCGACTTTGCAATTGTAGCTGATGTATTAGGCATTGCTCGTATTATCGCCATTTCTTTTCCGAGTATACTTGAAATTGTGCGCATTGAAATACCTGCTAATACTGATACGATTAACTGATTCGTGAGGCTATCTTCAATACCGTCAATACCAGCCTTTACATCTTTAGGCTTCATTGCTAGTACAATAATTGTTGCCCGCTTTGCCAAGTTCTGTTTATCTTGGGTTGTTTCTATTCCATATGTCGTTGCTAGTTCTGTTAACCGTTCTTTATTTGAACGATTCGCAACAATGATTTGCTCTGGGGTATAAACTCCACCTTTAATTAACCCAGCTATCATCGCCTCGGCCATTGAACCAGCACCTATAAATCCAATTCTTTTCAAGTGAATTTTCCTCCTTTAAACAAGGCTGTTTTCGTAATGGGTTCTACTTATCTCTTATTTAGAGTGTGAATTTTTATTCATTATTGTTTGATTTCTATATTATTGTCAAGGTTTTTAAGTTTATAGTTTGCTATGGAGTACTTGACTTAATTAATGGGATCGGTCAAATTTAAACTAAATTAAATTGTCAATAAACGAGGTGACATTTTTTATGAACACACGTATCCAGGGATGTAACGTAGTCATTACTGGGGCATCTAGTGGAATAGGCGAGAAAATTGCAATCGAATGTGCTAGACAAGGTGCACATGTCATTTTACTAGCAAGACGAGAGGATTTGCTAGTAAAGCTTTCCGAACGAATTCAGAGGGACTACGGTGTTTCTAGCCATTATTATGTCTTAGATGTACAAAATCTTGAATCGATTAAAAGTGTATTTACAGCAATTTTAAAAGAGGTAGGACCAATTGATGTATTAGTAAATAATGCAGGCTTTGGAATGTTTAATCACGTCATTGATGCTTCACTTGATGAGATGAAAAATATGTTTGAAGTAAATGTTTATGGACTCATTGCGAGTACAAAAATGGTGTTACCTACTATGCTTGATAGGAAAAAGGGTCATATCATAAATATCGCTTCACAAGCAGGGAAACTGGCTACTCCTAAGTCTAGCTTATATTCTGCAACGAAGCATGCAGTCTTAGGATTTACAAATAGCTTGCGGTTTGAGGTGAAACCGCATCAAGTCTTTGTAACAGCTGTTAACCCCGGGCCAATTAAAACAGATTTTTTCACCATTGCAGATAAAGATGGTAAATATGTAAAAAATGTTGGGAAATGGATGCTTGACCCAGATAAGGTCGCACGAACAATTGTTAATGCTATGCTGACATCAAAGCGTGAAATCAATTTGCCTGGCTGGATGAATATAGGCAGTAAAATGTATCAAGTGATGCCAAAACTTGTTGAACGGTTAGCGGGAAAGGCTTTTTCACAAAAGTAATCTTAAAGAGGGTGGTTGTGTCACCCTTTTTGTCTTCAATTCATTTGTGCTCATGATTCGTGGGGCTGGATCGGAGCTAGACACTAAAACAAAGTTCAATATGTATCATTCTGGTCCTTTAAAAACTCCCCAGTATTTCGATTACCAATGCTATTTAGTGTCGTCATTTTTTCGCTTTTACTTTCAAAAGCAGTTGCTCATATTCTGCTTTTGAACGTGGAAGCTCACCACCCACCTCTCGGAAAGCCAGGTAAACAGCATCAATGTTCACGAAAACTTACCTTGATTAATCCCCCCTTATAAAGTATATATACATTTCATTCCACATTTTTAAAAGTAAACTCAGAGGCTTGTGGAGAAAACTACCATTGAAATCGAACGTATATTCCCTTAATATATGAATATACTTAATACGAACATATATTCTACTGGAGGAGCAGCTATGATTGAAGATTATCGTCAATTTCCTAAACGGAAAATTCTTTGTATTGATATGAAAAGCTTTTATGCAAGTTGTGCAGCCGTTTTGCTCGGCTTAGACCCTTTGACGTGTTATTTAGTCGTTGTCGGTGATACAGAGCGACAGGGCAGCATCGTGTTAGCTGCTTCACCGAAAATGAAAAAGGAGTTTGGCATAAAAACAGGTGCTAGGTTGTTTGAAGTTCCAAATGATCCACGCATTCAAATTGTCAATCCAAAGATGGGGACTTATATTCGGATGTCAACGGAGATAACAAAGCTATTTCATCGCTATGTACCGAAAGAGGCAATTCACACTTATAGTGTTGATGAAAGTTTTATTGAAGTGGACGGTGTCGAGCATATATGGGGGAATGCACAAACGATTGCTGCTAAAATTCGCGACGATATGGAACGTGAATTTCAGCTTCCTAGTGCAATAGGTATCGGACCGAATATGCTACTTGCTAAAGTATGCTTAGATACAGACGCGAAAAAAACAGGTGTTGCTGAATGGACATATGATGATGTAAAGGAAAAACTGTGGAAGATTGAGCCATTAAGTAAGATGTGGGGAATTGGTTCAAGAGTAGAAAAAACATTGAACCGAATGGGGATTTTTAATATTGGTCAGCTTGCCAATTATCCACTTGCATTACTTGAAAAGAAATTTGGTATCATGGGTAATCAACTTTATTACCATGCATGGGGAGTTGATTTATCGGAAGTCGGAGCACCGATTATGCAAGGGCAAATTAGCTTTGGAAAAAGTCAAATTTTGCTTAGAGATTATCCTGACCCTGAAGAAGTCAAGCACGTCATATTAGAAATCTGTGAAGAGGTTGCCCGCAGAGCCCGACAGCATAAAAAAGTCGGGCGAACAGTCAGCTTAACGATTGGTTATAGCCGTGATGAATTTGGCGGAGGCTTTCACCGTTCAAGAACGATGGAGCAGCCAACAAATATTACGATGGATATATATGAAACATGTTTGCAGCTATTTAATAAATTTTACGCGAACAAAACTGTACGACAAATTGCTGTTTCACTATCAAATATTGAGGATGATTGTGAAATGCAGCTTGATTTGTTTCGACCAAATCGAACGAAACAACGTACACTTGGCTATGTCATGGACTCAATTCGAGGAAAGTATGGATCGGATGCAATTTTACGTGCGGTATCATATACACCAGCAGGAACAGCAAAACATCGAGCAAAGCTAGTTGGTGGGCATAAAGCATAAGCAGTTTAGTCATATGTCTTGTTCCCATTCCCCAGTTAAGAGAATAGTCTATTAGGACTTATTCTTTGGGGGAATGCAAGGTGAGACAATACTTAAACTATTTAGCATTAGGTGATTCTTTAACTGTTGGAGTTGGTGCTTCATTTTTAGCACCAGGCTTTGTAGCACAATATAAAAGAATAACGGAACATAAAATAAAGAAGCAAGTGTTAACAGCTATTCATGCTAAATCGGGAATTGAAACTGGTGAAGTATTAAAAATGATTCAATGTCATGAACTACAGGAAAAAATAATATGTGCAAATATTATAACGATTACAGCGGGAGGAAATGATTTAATTGAAGCAAGTGAAGAGTTTGTTGAAACAGGAATGCAAACCGAAATTGCTGAATCGGTAAAAGAATCTCGGCAAAACCTCAATGAAGTCATGAGCACTATTCAAGAATTAAAGAAGAATTGTGCCGTTCCATATATTGTCTTTCTCCTAAATTTGTATAATCCGTTACCGAAAGTACCACTTGCCGATAAATGGGTACGGACAATTAATCGCCAGCTAAACGGGTTTGATAATGGTTCATCGGTTCGAGTTGTTGACATTTATTCTGCATTCGATGGGAGACAAGCAGAACTTTTATCAAGGAGAGATGGCATTCATCCGAACGATAGCGGATATCGAAAAATAGCTGAAACAATTGCCCAAATAGGATATCCAAAGGGATTTTTAGAACAATGAAGTGAAAGCCGGTGAATAGAACATGATACGGGATAGAGGAAATATAAAATGGACATCGATGATGCTGCCTGAACATGTAGAGTTATTAAGAGAGTGGTCTGAAACAGATAACTATCAAGAAAAGCCTGAATTAGATGAGCAGCAACTCGAGCAATTTAATGAGCTTATTTGTTTAGCGATGGAAGAGCATCATGAACTAAAGTTTACTTACTATAAAGACCATTACCAACATACTTGTACAGGTTATGTTCATTATATCGACCCGATAACTAAGATGCTTAGAATTGTACATGAATCAGATGAGAGTCAGTTCCAATTACCGTTTCAATCAATTATCGATATAAAGATGAAATAGTACGAAGAGGTCGGTTAAAAACCTTCTCTAACATAGTCTCGAAAAGATGAGAACATAGCAAACCTATGTTAAACTAGATGCAAGAAAATAGAGAGAAGGAGATAAGAATGGAAGTAACCTTTACAAAAGAAGCGATAGAAAAAATTAAACCAAAACTTGAACAACATAAACAGAAAGTTTTAAAGTTAAAATATGATACAGAAGATTGTGGCTGTGTAATGTGCGGTGTCACAGCACTTTGGCTAGTATCAGAGCCTGAGTACGATGATTTGAAAATTGAAACAAATGAAGTGCCTATCTATGTTGAAAAGACAAAGATGGTATTTTTAGATGATCAATTAACAGTTTCATATAATCAGTCTGCAAATTGCTTTATGTTAAAAAGTCCCTCCCAAATATTAAATGCACGGATGAATTTGCTAGTAAAGTGAGGGACGTTGGATGAATAAACAATTAAAGTCTATTAAAAATGTCGCTTTGAATAGAACGTGGGTATCGTTTTTACATGACAATCATCCGTATAGCTTACTTCATTGGTCTATCGGCGGCTCTCACGATGTAACAAAGGATGTATGGTTGCTGCAAGATGAAATGACCTTTGAGGCGCAGGAATTTCCGACGATAGATGAAGCGATAGCATGGATTGACTTACACATGGAGAAAATTTCAGATGTATTAGGGTAGATAAGCGAAAGCAGCACGAAAGGAGAGCCTTTCGTGCTTTTCAGCTAAAGAATTTCATCTAAAAACTCATCAATGACATCTGAATATTCTTTGCGGTTTTCAGCATAGGACATCGCATGTGTTCCTTTTTCTGCAATGAATAATTTTTTAGGACCTTTTTTTTGTTCATAGAGTTGTCTAGACATTTCGGCAGGAATATAGTCGTCATCTTTACTATGTATAAATAAAACAGGCTTTTTAATAGCAGCAACAGCCTTAAGAGGGGAGACCTTTTTAAGAGAATATCGATCACGAAACTGTACGAATGGTTTAGCGATTGGCATAACAAATGCACCAGGCAGTTTGAATTCAACTTTAAGCCTGTATAATAATTGTGCTTCAAGTTCAGAAAAAGGGCAGTCCGCGATGTAAAAATCAGCGCCATCCTCAACCATGCCAGCGTATAGTAATGTTGTTACAGCCCCCATTGATTCACCATGAATACCTAAAGTAAGTGAATCGCCTACCTTGTTTTTAAGCCAATGTACAACAGTTTGTAAATCAAATTTTTCGTAATGACCGTAGCTTGTTGTTTTTCCACCAGTCTCCCCATGCCGACGATGGTCATAGATAACAACATTCCAGCCTTTTTCTAAAAATAAGTTCATATATTTTACAGAATTCAGTCGGTTTACTGTAACACCGTGACAGAGAATCATATAGCGATTGGTTTCGTAAGGAGCAATAACAGTCCCTTTTATAGAGTATCCAAATGAGGAAGGAACTGAAAATGGTTGCTTTTCAAGAGCGTCATAATCATTTTGATTGAAAAAACCTAGCTTTGTTTCACGATGGATAATTTCAGCATCTGTTTTCTTTTTAATAAACATCAACCGATTTGTAAAGAAAAAGCCAACGATGAGGATATAAGAAAGAACGATAAGGACACCGATAAAAAATTTTTTCATACATATATACTCCTTTTAAGTCTCTCGTAAGGATCGTTGTTAACTTGACGAATGATATTTTACAAAAGTCATGGCACTAACAAAATTTACGAGGAGAGCTTAATAATAGACTCTCCTCCATTTTACATGATATTAAAGCATCATCCAATCCAATAAAGAAAAAGACAAGTATAGTAAATACCTGCTCATAAGATTTATTGTGGTGTGTTTTGACGATTGGTAGGGTGGGTAGCTTTCTCTACTTCTTCAGCTGCTATCATTTTTTTTGAAGTGTCAGCGTGAGGTTTCCCTTTTTGTCCGCGTTGTTTTGCCACTGTCATCACTCCTTTCTATCATTAACATATCATTAGATAGGAGAGATTATTCAGTAATCGAGGACATAGGATAGCAGTTTCTTTATAAAATTAGACGATTGCTTTATAATTTATAAAGTAAGAATGGAGGGCTATAAGGATGAAGAAGAATAACAAAAAGAAAAATGATGATCAAAAAGTATCTGTTTCAGATTTTTTAAATCAAGAGTTAGTAGATAAATTAAAGGCAGTAAAAAAAGATTTAACGGTTGAGCAACAAGAAAAGGAAGCTGAGCTTGAACGAAGAAAAATCGAAGAAAGAAAACAAAGAGAAAAAAATAAAAGTTTTGAAGAATTACTAGGAGAAAGCAATTTATCCTGGAAAGATTTTAAATAATACGCTGTTACAAATTCAATGTCGGTTTCGTTGATTTTTGCTCTAGTTTTCAATTAGAAAAGAGTCTTTCATTTTAATTGATTCGGCTAATACATTAATTTATTGCTTAATACGAGGTAGACGTTCTGGTTGATTGACGAGTACTCGCTTTCCACTCCAATCAAATTTTATAAAGTTTTGAAAATAAAACACCTAAAAAAACAATGTTTCGTGTTTAACTAGGTGTTTTTTGTTATTATGTCCCAGCTTCAATTCAATCAATTATCGGTGTTGTTCGTATTTATCTAGTTTCGTTATTTTTTGGAGTGTTTTATACTCTGTCTCCGATAAAGCCTGCGATGATACGGCAGTAATATTTTCAAATAGTTGTTTTTCTTTGCTTGCACCAGGAATAACGGCAGCAACTACATCATCATATAGGCAATATTTCAAGGCTAGTTCTGTCATGGTATGTGGTAAATTCAATTTTTTTAGCTCATGAAAGAGTGATTCAAGCTCATAGTTATTATAAGAAAGGTAGCCATTCATGCTAAGCTTTTGCTCAATGGGCTTTTCGGTCAGTAACCCTTTAGCAAGCGGGCCCCGGGCAATGATGCTAACATGATGTTCCTTAATAAGAGGAAACCACTCTTCTGGACGTCTATCAAGTAAACTATATTGCATCATAATTGAGACAATGCTCGATTTTGTTAAATATTCCTTGATAACATTAGGCCGTATTGATGAAATCCCATAATACCTAATAAGACCTTCCTGTTTTAACTCTTCAAATGCTTCAATCGTTTCATCGATGTTGTCTTCAACTGTACCACCATGGAGCTGATAAAGGTCAATATAATCTGTTTGAAGTCGTTGAAGACTTTTTTTAACAGCATCTTTTATATATGACTTTGAAGGGTCCCAATACCAACCAGGTTTATCTTCGTACAGGCGGTTTCCTGCTTTTGTCGCAAGAATGATATCTTGTCTCTTATGTTTGATTGCTTTCCCGACGAATTCCTCATTAAGGCCACTATCGTATAAATCAGCAGTATCGAGGTAGTTAACTCCCTGATTAATGGCAGCTTCAATCAAGGATACAGCATGACTTTCATCTGTCCCTAAGGACATACAACCTAATCCTACCTCACTTACAAATAAATCAGAATTGCCGATTTGTCTCTTATTCATTGCACTTCACTCCTCGTATTCAAGTCTATTGAGAGATTATTACAAATAGACTGAAAAGGCAATATATTAGGCTTAACGTTTAATTGGTAATGTAGGTTCGGTAAATGTCTTTTTGTCCTCTAACCATTCCTGAACCGTTCCATAATACTTACTGTATTCCTTCAACTTTGCGCGTACCTCCCAAGCCTTGCCTACAAGAATTATTCCATTTTCTACTCGATAGATTTTCAAAAGAAGCCACCCTTTTCCTAATACTGACACCAGTCAACCAAGTAAAAGATTGTCAGTATACTTAAGTAAGATATGGTAGAATGTATGAGGAAAAATGTGTCTATAGAACAGGAGCTGGTAAGATGAGTGAACATTTAATAGAAAAGACGATTTCTACAAAGGAAGTATTTAAAGGCAGAGTCATTGACTTAGTTGTTGAAGAGGTGAAACTGCCAAATGGCAACAAAAGCACACGTGAGATTGTAAGACATCCGGGAGCAGTAGCAGTAATTGCGATTACACCTGAAAATAAAATTGTTATGGTCGAACAATACCGTAAGCCGTTAGGGAGAACATTAGTAGAAATCCCCGCAGGAAAATTGGAAATGGGTGAAGAACCTGAAGTGACAGCAAGAAGAGAGTTAGAAGAAGAAACTGGTTATACGTGTTCGGATTTACGTCCGCTTATATCCTTCTATACATCACCTGGTTTTGCAGATGAGATAGTTCATTTATTTATTGCAGAAAATTTAGAAAAGTTAGAGAACCCAGCCGAATTGGATGAAGATGAATTTTTGGATATAAAAGAGGTAACATTAGAAGAAGCAGAGGAAATGGTAAGAAATAAACACATTTATGATGCGAAAACAGCGTATGCTGTTCAATATTTACTGTTAAATAAACGTTAGGTAAGGAGAACATACGGCACAATTGGAGTGAGACAACATGAATCGATACTTCGCAGATTTACATATACATATCGGACGCACAAAATCAGGAAGACCCGTAAAAATTACAGCCTCAAAATCACTCACATTAGAAAATATTCTAGTAGAGGCTAGTGAACATAAGGGTATCGACATTATCGGGATTATCGATTGTCATGTACCAGAGGTAATTTTGACGTTAAATCATCTAATTGAAACGGGTGATTGTGTTGAACTAGAAGGGGGCGGTATCCGGTTCAAACAAACGACATTAATATTAGGTAGTGAATTAGAAATCTATGATCATGCATGTAAGGGACCAATTCATGTGTTGGTTTTTATGCCGACTCTCCAAAAAATGCAGGATTTTTCAACATGGCTCTCGTCTCGTCTAACAAACATAACGTTAAGTTCTCAACGTATATATGAGGATGGGGAAACGTTACAAAAGAAAGTAAAAGATTTAGGTGGATTATTTATTCCTGCACATATTTTCACACCACATAAAAGTCTATATGGGAGCGGTGTTGTAAAATCGTTGCAGGAAGTTTTTGATTATAGGTTAATTGATGCAGTTGAACTAGGGTTAAGCTCAGATACACGAATGGCTGACCAAATTGCAGAACTTCATTCATATCCTTTTATAACAAATTCGGACGCTCATTCGTTACCAAAAATAGCTCGAGAATACCAGGAGCTATTTTTAAATGAGCCAAGCTATGTTGAATTGAAAAAAGCACTGGGAAATGAGGGCGGAAGAAAAATAACCGCAAATTACGGCCTAAACCCCTACTTAGGTAAGTATTATGAAACGACTTGTGAAAAATGTGGCACGAAACCAGTACCGGGTCAAGCGCAGTGTGAAAAATGTGGGAGTATTCGATTTACGAAGGGTGTATCAAAGCGGCTGAAGGAACTAGCGAATGGCGTGGAAAATCAATATAAGCGACCACCATATATACATCAAGTACCACTTCAATTTATACCTGGACTTGGGCCTAAAACGTTAGTGAAATTAAAGGACTTGTTTGGTACTGAAATGAATATCCTACACGAGGTACCAAAAGAAGCGCTGGAAAATGTTTTGCCGGAGAAAATTGTTACATATATTATAGCAGCGCGTGAAGGGAAACTCCAAGTTACATCTGGCGGTGGAGGTACATACGGCAAAGTAACAGGAATATGAACATCGAAGAAACCAACTCTATTAAAAAGATCTATTGTTTCTCTCATTAGTCGTCATAGATTGGATATTCTCTCATATACTCTAGTAAGTGAATTACAGGAGGAAAAAATATGCGGAGACAACTACCAATCAGTGCAGTTATTAAACAACATTTTAAAGAACAATCATCAATATACTTATTTGTATTTGTATTATTCTTAATGGGGGTTATTTTTGGTGCAATAATCGTAAATAGTATGAATGCAAGTCAGAAGGAAGATTTATATTACTATTTAAACCGATTCTTTGGACAAGTTGCAGAAGGTAAGGTAGCTAGCTCGGCAGAAATGTTCCAGCAAAGTTTTTCACATAATTTAAAATATTTAGGGCTGATGTGGGTTTTAGGAATTTCAATAATCGGGTTACCTGTCATACTTGTTATGTTGTTTATTAAAGGGATGGTCGTCGGTTTTACAGTCGGTTTCTTAGTGAATCAATTAGGATTAAAAGGGTTTTTACTATCTTTTATATCTGTATTACCTCAAAACATTTTACTTATTCCGGCTTTTATCATAATGTGTTCAGTAGCGATTTCGTTTACATTAAAAATTATTAAACAATTATTTGTAAAAAGGTCAAATAATTTAGAGGCTCCATTTTCTTTATTTGCTAGATATGCTATGATATTTATTTTTATTGGTGCTCTAGCATTAGCGGCATCAGGTTTCGAGGCTTATGCATCTCCTTACCTCATGAAAAATGTTGTCGAGCTAGTTAGTAAATAATAATTAATATTAAGTGATAAAGATTATGTTTATTAGATTAAAATGATTTTAATTGGACACCTTCCTCTGCTTTGATATATAATAGTTTTGGGAACGTGGCGAGGGAGGAAAGTGTTA
Organism: Metabacillus malikii; assembly: GCF_030813355.1. Lineage (GTDB taxonomy): Bacteria > Bacillota > Bacilli > Bacillales > Bacillaceae > Metabacillus > Metabacillus malikii. The sequence goes on along the minus strand of NZ_JAUSUD010000016.1, from coordinate 802 downwards.
TGGAAACCCGCATTGATCGGATAAAAAAACAATTGCACTCAGCAAGTTATAAATTAACACCTCAACGTGAGGCAACAGTACGTGTGTTGCTTGAAAACGAAGAGGACCATTTAAGTGCTGAAGATGTGTACTTGCTTGTGAAAGAGAAAGCACCTGAAATCGGTCTAGCAACCGTTTATCGAACATTAGAATTATTAACAGAATTAAAGGTAGTAGATAAAATAAATTTTGGTGATGGAGTTTCACGTTATGACCTTCGAAAGGAAGGGGCAGAACATTTTCACCACCATTTAGTATGTATTGAATGTGGATCCGTAGCTGAGATTGAAGAAGATTTATTAGGTGATGTTGAAGAAGTGGTCGAACGTGACTGGAAATTTAAAATAAAAGACCATAGGTTAACATTCCATGGAATATGCGTTAAATGTCAGCAGAAGACCGAATAATTTTAAAGACAGATCACTAACCTAAGTCTAACCTCTCTAGTTAGGCTTTTTTGTGTTGAGCTATACTTGGCTTGATGAGGTCAGTGATTATCGACAGTAAGGGATTTAGGAGTTGTATACGTCAACAATTGATAATAAGAATGACAAATTAAAAGAGTATAAAAAGATAAACATTCGTTGTAGACTTCTTTTTATAAGGCTCTTTTCTAAAAGATTGTTGCTTTTATAGCCCAGACTTTATCAAGGGTTTGTTGGAGCTTAAAGTGCGAGACTCCTGGAGCGACCGAGCCTAGGTCGTAACATATAGCGGGTGGGATTCCCGCCGAGAAAGAACTAGCCATTCACTCGTAGCGAGT
>NZ_JAUSUD010000015.1 GCF_030813355.1 Metabacillus malikii | reverse complement strand
CGACTATATTATACCAAATTACGGGGGTTTTTCTGTTTTTATTTTATATTTTTGTTCATTTCCCATTATTTAGGTGGTGTTTTTCAGTGGTCTCGGACGGTTCTCATGCTTCCACCTACTCCCAAATATTTCATCGCTCTTTCACCGTCACAAGCTATTTCTTCTTCCTGTTTTTGTCATGTATACCCTTACATAATAGTCATACCATGTTGGTGTCTATTAATCAATGAGAAATAGAGATTGTTAACCTGAGTCTTAATTGAGAGTTATGTAATCTATTTATAAGAACAGTTACTTTTGCTAATATATGTAATAGTTAGCACATGGCGTTTTAAATAAACAATAGGTGTGCATCGTCGATTGATAATGAGACCGTCATTTGTACGTAGAATTCACCAGATACAGAATTGAGATGATGTTAATCTATGAAAGCATTTTTGATAGGAGGAATTCATGTGAAACAAATCTACGAACATATTAAAAAAAACACAATCTCACCCTTATTGAAGGAGCTTGGTTTCAAAAAGAAAGGTAACAATTATTATAAAGAAACGAATGAGCTTGCATATACATTAAATGTTCAAGGTTCTAAATGGAATGATACTGAAAGAGTGGATTTTCGAATAAACTTAGGTATTTTTTCAAAAGCAATTTATACACCGAGTTATTTGCAATTTTCTGGTTATCCTGTAGGAAAATACCCTCAAGTAGTTGATAGTGTCTTGCAAACATCCATCTCCTCTATAAAGGACGGGATCGACAAGTGGTATGTCATCGAAAGTCATACAAATGTAGAGAAATTAGAAGAAATGTTACTAGAGGATATCGAGCAAGTTGTTATGCCATATTTCCATCGTTTCCAAACTGTTCATGACGTAATCGATGAACTTGAAAAACATAATGATAGCTCACTCTATCATTTAGCTTTGTTGTATCATTCCCTTCAAAATGTGAATAAAGTGAGAGATATATTATTAACTGAGATATCTGAAACACAGAATAAAGAAGAAATTGAAGATATGCGGGCGTTTGGAAAGTTTCTATCTATTAACCTATAGTTGACATTCCTCCTAGAGTATAAAAAACACATGAAAGGTTTAAACCTCCACGTGTTAATGTTGATTTACATTGTACGCTTTTATATGAGAAATAATCACCTTTGCAGCTAGCTTGGCACCACCTGCACGATGAAAGCTTTCGGAAAGTTTTTTTGCATTTTCTTCATATGATTTATCTAGTAAGATTTCATCCACTGCATGCTTCAAATGCTTCGGCTTCGTACTTGTAAGTCTAATCCCAGCACCAAGTTCAGCCGCCCGAGCTGCAACAGCACCTTGTTCACTATGCAATGGGTATAATACCATTGGAACTCCATAGTAGAGACTTTCATTTACACTATTCATTCCACAATGTGTAATAAAAACGTCCGCTTGTTGTAATATAGCAAGTTGATCCACAAATGGTTCAATCGTGAAATTGCCAGGAATCTCCCCGAGAGTGCTTATGTCTGTTTTTTCACCAACAGCCATAATTACGTTGTATTCACTATTTTCAAAAGCAGAAATACAGTTGTGGTAAAATTGCTTATTTTGATTAAGAACGGTTCCCAGAGATACATAGACTAGCTTTTTACTTTTCTCCATTACAGGTTCCTGTTTGTGTTGCTTAATAGATGGACCGACAAAGGCATATTTTGATGAAAATGTCTCAGCCATTGGTTGAAACTCTTTTGATGTGTAGACGATCGTATTTGTGTCGTTGTCATTTTGGATAATCGATACAAAATTGTCTACATCATATCCATAATCTTTCAATAACTTTATTTTTTTATTTATCCGCGCCATACCAAAAATCATTCGGATTACTTCAGTAACCCCTTTTTTCATTAGCTTTGCTGTATGTTGATTAAAAGCAAAGGTTGTCGTAGAACAAATATATGGAATCGCTAATTTCTTCGCAAATAGTTTCCCCCAAAAGCAAACGGAATCTGATACGATGCAATCAGGTTGTATGTCCTTAAGTTGAGAACAAACCATTTCATCTAATGCAATCGTCGTGTCTACAACCATTTCAATTAATGCTGCAAAATCCTTGCCAGCCTTGCGATTTAGTTCCTTCTGTGAAATAGGCGGTAGGTAATTGTCACAAGAAATAAATGTTGCACCAGTTCCCTCGATTTTTGCTTGAAATTCATTGAATGAATAATACCATACATCATGTCCACACTTTACGAGTTCTGCTACAACTGGAATGGTTGGATTTGTGTGACCATGTGCCGGAATTGAGAAGAAGACAATTTTACTCATTCTAATTCCCCATCTGCTGCAGTCTCAGCTCGGCGAATCATATCAGCAAATTCTAAAAAGCCTTCACTTTTTAATACTGCAATTCCTTTTGTGGCATCTTCTCCAAGGACAATTAGTTTATCTCCTGCCTGAATTTGATACAGATCACGCGCCTGTTTTGGAATTACTATTTGACCTCGTTCTCCTACCTTAACGACACCGAAAAATTGCTTACCCTTAGGTCCTAGTTGCTCAACTTCTTCTTCATTCATATCTTCAGCAAGTTGCTCCAACGAAACTTGAAATAGTGCAGCAAGGTTTTTACATTTATGAATGTCAGGCAATGCCTCACCATTTTCCCACTTCGCAACAGTCTGCCGTGAAACATCCACCTTTTCCGCCAGCATCTCTTGGCTCCATTTATTCTTCTTTCGCAAAATACGTATATTCATACCAATCATATTTCTCAGCTCCTTATTTATAACTATATATAAAGAGCTGTCTGAGGTCTATCAACCATTTAAAACAATTCATGTTAAAAATTGTGGCATTATGGACGGGGGAAAGCAAGGGAGAAAGCAGGGGGACGGAAGCCACTGAAAAAGTCTTGTTTATAGAAAAATAGTGATTATCTTACAAAGTTGACGTTCAGTTTGATTTCCGCTGCAGTACTCGCTTTCCGCGGGGTGGGTGCTGAGCCTCCTCAGCGTAAACGCCTGCGGGGTCTCACCTCTCCCACGCATCCCGCAGGAGTCTCGCACTTCCGCTCCAATCAAACTATACATAGGATAGCCTCCTTTATCTGTAGAACAAATTAATTGATAAGAGTTACTCATTTTAAATTAGTATACTTTTTCAGTGGTCTCGGACGGTTCTTCTGCTTCCTTTCATAAGGAAGCGAAAGAACCGTCCCCATGCTTCATTCGTCGGCTTTTGTTTTATGGATCGTTGCAAATGGGTGCTGTGGTGGTGCATAGATTGAGTAGAGTTTGAGTGGTTGATTTCCTGTGTTTGTTAAGTTATGCCATGTTCCTGCTGGGATTACGACAGCATAATCATCTTTCACATGTTGCCTAAAGTTTAGTTGTTCTTTGCTTTTACCCATTTGAACAATTCCTTGACCTTGCTCAATCCGTAAAAATTGGTCCAAATGAGGGTGAATTTCTAACCCGATATCTTCCCCTACATTAATACTCATTAATGTGATTTGAAAATGCTTGCCCGTCCATAATGCCGTTCGAAAATTGTTGTTTTGTTTCGTTGCTTGCTCAATATTCACTACAAAGGGATTAGGGCCATAGTCTTTAAGGTGACTCGGTTGGTAGTGGTGGTCACGAGTGTTATATTGTCTTTGTGTATCAGCCATAGCATAAGGATTTACAGGATAATAATTTACAGGTTGATAATATGGATACCAATAATTTTGAAACATACTTTTCTCCTTTCACAGCCAATTATTCCCTATAGCCTATGTGAAAATGTGAAGTTGGTTCTTTGTAGTTTATAAGGGGCGGTTTTGCTTTTCTTTAGAAAAGTGAGAGTAGAGGAGCTGTATCAATGAAGACGAAATGGTGGTGCTTAGCACAATGTAATTCTGAATCATCACATCCATGAAGAGTATTTTCTTGTAATCACTCAAGCTTAAACTGATTCAACCCACCTATGAAGAAGATTTTCTTAAAATCACTCAAGTAAAATCAGCTTCATCTCAAATTAAATCGATTTCATCATTTGTACACACTTCAATTTTCAATACAAAACCGTGCCCCTAGATAAGGCACGGTCGGTCTCATATCCAAATTAATCATTCAAAAATTGTATTAATGCTTCATTAAATTCCTTAGCATGTGTTGCATTAAATCCGTGTGGTCCACCTTCAATTACGACAAGCTTGCTACTAGAGATGCGTTCGTGTGCTTTTTGTCCACTAACCTCTAACGGTACGATTGCATCAGCATCACCATGTAGGATAAGTGTCGGCACATCAAATTTTGTTAAATCTTCACGGAAATCTGTATAACTGAATGCTCCGATACAATCATGTGTACCTTTTGGAGATGCAAAAGCGGCAATATTGCGAATGTACAAACGGAACTCTTCACTCACTAAGTCCGTTCTTTCTCCTGCAGCAAAAAATAAATTAGTGAAGCCATCTAAAAATGCAATTCGATCCCCTTTAACCCCATCTTGGAACTCACTTATTGTCGCATCAACAAGTCCGCCGTCTGGGTTGTCGTCGGATTTATACAAGTATGGTGGTACCGCGCCTGCAAGGACTGCTTTAGAAATTCGTTCCGTTCCATAAGTACCAATGTAACGTGCAACTTCTCCACCACCCATCGAAAAGCCGACAAGGGTCACATCGTTAAGATCCAAATGGAGAAGTAGCTTATGTAAATCAGCAGCAAAGGTATCATAGTCATACCCACTCCAAGGCTGTGAAGACTGACCAAACCCACGACGATCATACGTAATCACCCGGTATCCATTCTCAACCAATGCTGGCACTTGCTTTTCCCATGAGCGTCCACTAAGTGGCCATCCATGAATTAACACAACTGGTTTTCCTGAACCAACATCCTCAAAATGAAGCTCAATTGCCTGTCCATTTTCATTTCCAACGCTAACTTTCGCCATCTTAAATCCCTCCATTTTTTACTAGCTTATATAACTAGTAATTGTTGGTAATTCGTCGTAATCATATCATTTCCTTTTTCATTAATAAATGAGTCTTTTTACATTTTTCACAAAAAGAATTATGAAGGATGAAGACAAGCTAAGCTTATGTTTACTTAAAAGTACTATGTTTTTCCCTTTATCAAGTCTGACAAATTTATCATAACTACCGGACCATCCATTCTCACTTCTTAAAGAATCTTTTCATCTGCTTCGAATGGTTCACAACTTCCTACTCAAAGATTTGAGAATAAGATTGCACTCTTCCTTCTTTCCCACATAATCAAAGCTTGATACAATATTATAATAGCTCTTATACATGTTATTGATATTTTATAAAGAGTACTTAATATACGATTCATTATTAGAAATAAAAAGGAAGCAAGAGAACTGTCCCCCTGCTTCCTAGATGAGGGAAATAGATATGATGACTTATTCGATTCAGCAAGTGGCTAAGATGACTGGACTTTCTAAGCAGGTGATTCGTAAGTGGGAAGACCGCTACGGGATTATTTCTCCAGAGCGTTTGGAGAATGGCTACCGTATTTATCGTGAAGATGAGGTTACTCTTTTAAAAGAGATTATTGCCTTAACTAATGCTGGCCATTCTGTAAAGCAAGCGGCCATATTAGTCAAACAAAAGGGAGCAAAAACACGGGCAAAAGAGAAGAATCCATTACTTGAATCATTAATAAAGGCAGGTCAAACCGCAAATGAAATGGCGATTCAACAGATACTCGATAAAGCGCAATATCAATACGGCTTAGCAGTTCTCATTGATGAATTGATAGAACCATTCTTGAGTCAAATCCATCGCTTAAGTTATGAAAAAATATGGGATGATTATCAGGTCACAATAAGTTATCAAATAGTGAGAGACTTTTTAGCGACTATAAGAAGAAGATACCCTATAGATAACTATGCTCCATTCATTATCGGTAGCTGCTTGCCAAATGAACACAATGAAATACCTGTACAATTATTTCTCCTTCGAGCTATGTTACTAGGCTATCAAACTAAAATGTTAGGCGCTTCTCCATCTCGATATGCAATTGAAACAGCAGCACAGCTTAATCATCCTAAACTTATGTTTATATATGGTAGAGTCTTAGAAAATAATCTTGCTCAATTAAAGAAGCTTGATACACTTGCTCAAACATTACCTCAAACTACTTTTTATTTATTTGTAGAAGGTAGTAACCTAGCCCCCTTGAACTTGAACAGTTTAAAGCCGGTACAGTCAACCAAAGATATATTCGCTTCCTTACCACAAAATAAATCTTAAGGAACAATAGTAAAACCCAAGAAATGCTGTAAATTCAACATTCTTGGGTTCTAATTTTGAGAAAATATTAGTTCGACGAATCACTTACTAAGATAGAGACTGGTCCAATTAACCCTGAGGCAAGCCTTGCATTGTCCATTCGGTTTGCCATACTATTTGTAACCTCTATTCGGAGTGTATTTTCTCCTTCTACGAAATGTGTTGAGTTTATTTCGATTTCATATGGTGCCCACATTTGAACTCCAACTTCAATATCATTTAAATAGACATGTGCGATTTCATAAACCTCACCTAATGATAATGTGACCAGTGAAGTTATTGGCTGACATTCTATCTGGAATGTTTTTTCATACGTTACAGTGCCAGAAAAGTTATCCATTCCATCCCATGCTACCCATGATTGTAGCTTGCGCTTTTCGTAATGGTTTCCGAGATAAGTTACGAGCCAATCTTCATCATTTAGAATTATTTCGTAACTAGCTTTCATTTGTTGCTTAGCTTGCATCACTGGCCTTGAGATTTCACTCGTGTCAACACTGTATATAATCGCAGACCTTCTCTCAAGGTTCACAGGAACGAGAAATTGCTCTCGATTAGAGCTAATCTCAACCTTGGAAATTTCCCCTTTCCATGCATCCCACTTCTCAACCTTGTAAGCATCTGAAATGAGAAAACCACCATTATATCGTTCCTCGCCTTCATTAACGAATAGATAAAAGAGGGTGTCGTTCTTCATCAACTTACTCACTCTAATCGCTTTACTACGAGGCTTTAAAATCGCTCCACTTCTTTTGTTAGCCGGAATTGCTTCAATGAGTGCTTCAGGGCTTGGAATTAAAGTTGCTCCTTTTAATACCCCAACCTCTTTCTCAGAAAGGGTAACGATTATACCACCATTTTCTTGAAATAATAATAGTTTATCTAGTACCTCTTTATTCACGTTAACATTCTCTTCCAATATAATGACACTATATTGATAATCTTGAATATGAATTCTACCATTTTTAACACAACATTCCGCTTGTATTAGTTCAGTTTCTAAATAATTAAATTCAATTTGATTTTCATAGAGCACTTTTGCGGTTATCCATGGTAGATGGTCTGCTTCACATATTATCGCAATTTCTGTCTGATTGACGCTATCTGTCATTAGCCAGCTTAATCTTTTCATATATTGGGTGAATTGTTTGTAAAATGGCCACCATAGATTGTTTGATCCTACATCGGGTGGTCGCTCATGGCTTCTAATCTTTCCTGAGACCGAATAATAGAAGGCGTGTGGGACAAATACATTTACACCTCTAACTGCGAGCCAGTCAATGTACCATTTCATGTCACCTGGACTTAATGCCCACGGACTTTCCTTTCCACAAACACCTAAAAACTCATTCATATTTCGTCGTCTCCCTCGGTGTCTAGCTGCATCTGCAGAACATTTACCAGCTGTCGAGTGTTCACCTTCTAACGACTTACCTTCTTCTGGTCCAACCCAACGCCATACGACATCCTGACCTGGAATATGGAAATGCTCTAGCAGTCCGATATCATCGCTTGCTGCAGGGTGTCCGGTTAAGGCTATTCCATGTTCTATACACCAATCAGAAATTTGCTTGTAATACGTTTCTGTCAGCCGCTTCCTAACGGCTTCCCGATGATTTTGCCGGATTTGAGCCGTTTGCTCCCCAGCCTCAAGCCATAACGCCGGTAAATCAGTTTCGAGATTACCAGATTGAATGAACTCGTTTAGGAAATCAGCTGTCCAATGCTTCAAACCATCTAAAGAACCTCTTCCTAGTATGTCAGGCTCATCAGTAAACATCGCAATAATCGTATCACCAAAATAATCTTTTAATCTTTGAAAATACGCTTCGTGCGTTAACCGAATAAAGGTTTTAACAGCTTCAGGATTTAACAAATCAGCAGATGGAGGTGCGTTACGCTCGCCATCATCTTCACCAATATGAATGCCCCGAATCGTTCCTTGCGAAAAAGTCTCAACAAAGACTAACACTAGCCATTGTTCCTCATCTGGACATGTAAACTGAATATAGATCTCATCACTGGAAAGTATTTGACTACTAGTTAAATCAATAGTCGATTTCATCGTTTGTTTTACTGCTTGCACAGAGACAATATGTTCACCATCAGCTAAATCAACAGAAATAGTTAGGTCCTTTTCGACATGATAAGTGAGCATTTTTAAGCCTTTACTTGCGTAAGCTTTATTTTCCTTCACAACAAGTCCTTTTGCAGAACCCGACGGATACATGGCCTCATCATACAAAATAACAGACATGTTCAGTTTCTCCGCTTCTATAACAGCTGTTTCAACAAAATCCATAAATTGGTCTGACAAATAGACGATTTCCTCAGGTATTCCAATTCTCGGATGAATCACAAACCCATTTACACCTTTATTATAGAAGTCGTGAATTTGTCGTCTTATCTCTTCATGTGTCAGCGCTGCGTTCCAAAACCAAAACGGGATTGGTGTAAATTCATTGCGTGGATTTAAGAATTCCTGTTTAAGTGTTTGTTTCATTGTCATGCCCCTTTTTAAAGGTTACCATTAAAATTTTACTAATTGGTCTACCTTTACTGGCATGCCTGTGTTTAGAGACATATTTCCTGCGATACCAGTCAGAATTGACATTGCCCCGTCAACATGTGTGGCAGCCCGGTTAAAGCCATCCTCTATCGGGGTACCGAAAATATCTTGTAATAAAAGGGGATCTCCGCCACCATGTCCACCGTGACCTTCTTCGACCTCTACTTCATATTGCTCACCAAACATCGGCATCACAATAATTGATTTTTCTTCTAGCTTCCCTTCGTCCTCTTTCTTCCCACCAGAATTGATATATGATTGTTCACGAACACGAACCTCGATTCGTCCTTTGCTTCCGTTAAAGGAAACTAAATAACCTTCCCAAGGGAGATAAGCGTTCAAAGAATAATTTAAAATTGCTTTATTTTGATAGTGAACCATAACACCTAACGTATCCTCGATACTAATTCCATCACCAAAAACACTTTGATCACGCTGATAGCCATCCTCTTTTTCTGCTTCTAAATACATTTGTCTTAGATGATCATTCTCTTCCAACTGGATCGCAAATGGATCATTTTTCGCGGCTTCACTTCCATGTGCGCGTTGATAAAAGGTTGTAACCCCTCTTGCCTCAGCATTTTCTCTTCCATAAAAACGTAATCCGCCAAGTGCATAGACCGTTTCCGGAGTTGTTCCTAACCAAAAATTAACTAAGTCAAAATGATGTGTCGATTTATGGACTAAAAGACCGCCACTATTACGCTTATCGCGGTGCCAACGACGGAAATAATCGGCACCATGCTGTGTATTCAATGCCCATTCAAAGTTGACAGAGTACACATCACCAATGACGTCGTTCATGATTAACTCTCGTATTTTCGTATTATGCGGGGCATAGCGATAATTGAAGGTTACACGTACTTCACGTCCCGTTTCATTCACTGTATCGATTATTTCCTGACATCTCTCAGCATCAATCGTCATCGGTTTCTCTGTAATGACGTCACACCCTAGCTCCAATGCCTTAATAATATAAGTGTGATGTGTTCGATCAATTGTCGTCACAATCACAGTATCAGGCTTTTCCTTTTCAATCATCTGTTCGAAATCTTCAGCAAGGTACGTAGCAATTTGTGGATGTTCATACTTCTCCTCTAACAAACGATTCGCATAGTCCATTCTCGTTTGATTAATATCACAAAATGCTACTAGGTCACTCGTATCTTTAAAATCACGAACAACTGCACCATAAAAAAACTCAGCTCTTCCACCAGTACCAACTTGTACATAACGTTTAACCATTACAATCTCTCCCCTTTGTATGCGCTTTAATTTTTATTCATTGCTAACATCCATGCAAAGTTTTACCACTATTATTCATACTTTAATAAGTTTAAGATAAGTACTATATAAACAGCTCCCCCTTTTAATCATCAAACAACTAATTCTGCGTTTACCTTTGAACTTACGAAGAGATGCTTGGTATTCTATTTGTTTATTCTATACTTATCTTTATTTTCCTGCTTAAAAAAACATGGAAGCATGGGGACGGTTCGAGACCACTGAAAAAGTATACTATGTTAAGATAAGTACCTTGCCTTATAAACTTTTTGTAGAGATATAGAAGCTCATACCATGTATAGTTTGATTGGAGCGGAAGTGCGAGACTCCTGCGGGATGCGTGGGAGAGGTGAGACCCCACAGGCGTTAGCGCCGAGGAGGCTCACCACCCACCCCGCGGAAAGCGAGTACTGTAGCGGAAATCAAACTGAACGTCAACCTTGTATGATAAATACTATTTTTCCATAAACAAAACTTTTTCAGTGGCTTCGGAGGTTCTTCTGCTTCCTTTTGAGATTATCTCACTCAATAAAATGTATGACCTAACCTGATTTACATTGCGCACTACCATAGCTTAAGTCACAGAACCAAACACCTATGTCTTTTTACCTATTTAAGCTATATTTATAGAACAATATATCATATAATTTTAAAAGAACACCCAAGTGGAAGGTTTGATTATTTTGCTACACTTAAAGGAACAGCTAGATGTACATGACATATTTTTTGAAGCAATCTTATTAATTGCTGTGAGCATCATTATGATTTATTTTTGGAAGTTATACTTTGCAAATCGAAAAGTTATGCAATGGTCTTTAGCCTTTATTGGTATAAATTTATATGCTGTAGGTTCTTTCTTCGATTTATTTAGTGAATTCGTTGATGTCTCTGACGCTATTGACAACATGATTAGTAAGGGGTTTAAAGCAGTCGGAATTTCACTATTTTCTTACGGAATGGTAAAAATAATTACTTATTTAATCCATCTTAACCGAACAGATGCTCAAACCCAGTTGTTCAGTAAACAATTTTTTCTCGCAACTATTGAGAAGGAGTCTAAAATTGCAACAAGACAAAATCAAGTTTTCTCGCTAATTTTCTTAGATGTTAATGGTTTTAAGCAGATAAACGATACTTTAGGACATAAAATTGGTGATGCTGTACTGCAAGAAGTTGCCGTTAAGATTAAGAAGGAAATTAGACAAACAGATATTGCTGCCCGATATGGTGGAGATGAGTTCGTTATTCTACTACCTCAAACAGATGCTACGCAATCGAAACACATATTAAATAGTATTCAAATATCTGTCTCGAAATTAGACATCCCCAACAATCTCTCAATATCAATAAGTGGTGGGTTTTCTACATTTCCAACTGATACAACATCTATTACAAACCTTCTCCACCTTGCAGATGAAAGAATGTACAAAAACAAAGCAGAATTAAAGAAATTACAGTGAACACTCAAATATAATTAAACAATAACCTTTTTAATTAAATCGTTAATCATTTATACTAATAGAAGAAGTTTAATAGGTTGCTCGATTCATCTAAAATCTAGCAATCTAAATAGATAAGAATAAGGAGCATTACAGATGACGAATAAAATTAGATTAGGAATCGTTGGTTACGGTAACCTTGGAAAAGGCGCAGTTAAGGCGATTAAACAATCACCAGATATGGAATTAGTGGCAATTTTCACACGAAGAGAGCCTGAAACACTTTCAATTAGTGAACAAGGTGTAAAAGTTGTACATATTTCAAATGCGAGCGATTATAAAAATGACATTGATGTTGTTTTACTATGTGGAGGTTCTGCTACAGATTTACCTGAGCAAACACCATATTTCGCAAGCATGTTCAATACAGTTGACAGCTTTGATACACATGCAAAAATCCCTGCGTTTTATCAAGCTGTTAATGAAGTTTCAGAAAAATACAATACAACAGCTGTTATTTCAGTCGGCTGGGATCCAGGTTTATTCTCAATCAACCGTGTAATGGCTGATGCGGTTTTACCAAATGGAGAAAACTATACATTCTGGGGGAAAGGCCTAAGCCAAGGACACTCAGATGCCGTCAGACGAGTAAATGGTGTAAAAAATGGGGTTCAATATACAATTCCTTCTGAGGCTGCGATTGAAAAAGTACGCAGTGGCTCACAGCCCGAATTAACAACAGCTGAAAAGCACCGTCGCGTTTGCTATGTAGTTGCAGAAGAAGGTGCAGATAAGTCTGCAATTGAACATGAAATCAAAACAATGCCAAACTATTTTGCTGACTATGATACCGAAGTGAATTTCATTACAATGGAAGAACTTGAACGTGACCATACAAAAGCGCCACATGGCGGATTTGTTATCCGTGGTGGTGAAACAGGCGATAATAATAAGCAAATTTATGAATTCTCACTAAAATTAGATAGTAACCCTGAATTCACAGCTAGTGTTCTCGTTGCATACGCAAGAGCTGCACATCGCCTCAATCAAGAAAAGCAATATGGTGCAAAAACAGTCTATGACATTGCGTTAGGATACCTTTCACACCGTTCTGCTGAGGAATTACGGAGAGATTTTCTATAATTCATCTAAAGACTGCCACTTTTCGGACAGTCTTTTTTTCTTGGCCTACAGAAAACGCAGGGACTAGCTTTGATGATTGTTCCAAATTGTCATGAACAAGCGAATGTTCATCTCAAACTAAAAACCTCCTTTCAACTTTGAAAAAATTAAAAGGAGGTTTATTTATTTAGATGACTCTTTATCAAGATACATCCGCTTATCCGCAACACTATATAATTGGTCCATTGTCTTACCATCAGTAGGTTAGCAGCTCACACCTACACTTGCAGACAATTGAATTTTTTGTTGATGTGGCAGCACGAATGGTGTTTCCAGTTTTTTCTGAAAGTTTGAGAGAATTGATTCTACTTCTTCTCCTGACACCAACATGACAAACTCATCGCCACCCAACCTTGCTGCATGGTGTGAATTACCTGCTACCTCTTGTAAAATCATTGCAATCTTCTGAATGGCATGGTCTCCTGCCTGATGACCGTAAGTATCATTAATTTGCTTTAATTTATTTAAATCAAGCAACAGTAAATAAAACGTTTCCTCTTCCATTAACAGTTCATTAATTCGCTTTTCAAATGCAGCCCTGTTAGACAAGCCTGTTAATAAATCATGATATGCTAAATAACGGACCCTTTCTTCTTTCGTTTTTGCCTCTGTAATATCTTTTATCATAACGAACTGAAGCGTTTTACCTTCGACAATGATATAGTCAGAATCGATTAATAACGTTTTTCTTTCTTTGTTCTTATTGATAAACGATAGTTCGAAATTTTCTACTTTTGTTTTCTCTGTAAAAATTTTATTAAATTCCATATAAAAGGCTTGTTTATCTATACCTCCTAGGAACGAGACAATTGACTCATTAATCAATTCCTGCTTATTCACCCCTAAATACATGGCAATTTGAGGACTAGCTTCTAAGACAATACCCTCCTCATCCATAATAAGAATCCCTAGAGGAGAACGTTCAAATAAAATATGATAGCGTGTCTCATATGAGGATAAATAATCATAACGTGACATACTGCGAAAAATCGCGAATGCCCAAAAGAAGGTGCCATGTGGAATAAGAAAGTAAAAGAAATACATAACTGTATTTTGTAATAATATTGCAGCTGTCAATGTAATGATTGTCCATAAAAAGTAAAACAAAATTCCTTTAAACCATAATTTAGCTGCCTGATTCTTCTTCTTTACTTCAATAGTCATTATGAAAAATATAATAGCTATATAAGAAAAATCTACGAGCCACAATAAATATAAACCTGGACCAGGAATATAAGACATTTCTGCAGTTCCTTCTTTTAACATCCAAGAGTCAATTGGTAATGTTAAAAGCATTGCAATGCCAGGTATAAACAGCAACGTAAGATATTTCCCATTTTTCTTACTATATAAGTTTGCATTCATAAACCAAAGATGCAATGATAATATGCCTGATATGGTGATACTTCCATTTACCCAATAAAGTGAGATTTCATTAAAAAATTTCGGATATATTAAAACTGAAATAAACACACCGAAAAACCACATAGATGTGAATACAAATAACAAACTACATGTTATATGTTTAGCACTAGTACGGTTACGGCTTAATACCATACCAGCCATATAAACAAAAATACAAGCTGGCACTAAGTACAACATGCAGTAAAATAATAATTTCAAACGATCACCTTCTAATTATGTGGTTCTATAATTTGCTTCAATCGATAACATTTGTCATATTATGTCGTTCAATACAGTTCTTTTATACTAATTAATTCCCAAAAAACACCGAACTATTTGTCCATTATACACTACATTCCTTGCATATTTAAAGGTGGTGTAAAAATGGGATTACATGTTATGTAAAGCTCCACTATCCAACACACTAAAAGTCATTCATAAATTCAATATAATAAATAAGCTTTAATGCATTTCTGGATTATTTATTGTTGCAGTCATACTTGTTAGGTCTTTTCTTGTCATTCAAAATACTACTACAGATATCAAACCACTTACCGATTGGGTATTTAAAACTGACAAGCTTCATTAAGTTAAGACGACTGACACTTATGAAAAGATTTGGAATAATCACTTTCTTTACACTTTCAACGGATATGATGAATACGGTAACGAACAAATAATTATTTAAAACGTTGACCGTAAACTACGTCCAGATGCTTACTTAAAGATATATGCTGAAGGAAGCTATGATGGCAGGTGGTCAGAGGTGTCTAAATCAGAAGTTGCAAATGATCTTTACAATCAATTAAATTAAGTCGAGGGTGACGATTTGTCACCCTCGATAAGACTTACTGTAAACAACATTTGTTTTCAATCTTAATAAATTTCTTTCACTCGACCAATCTGTCCATCCGTAAGTCTCACCTTTATACCATGAGGATGACTTTCAGATTTCGTTAGTACATCCTTCACAATGCCACGAGTAAGCTTTCCGGTTCTTTGGTCTTTTTTTTAAGACAATATCAACAGTAATACCTGGTACTACTGATTTTCTACTTTGACCGGTCATTAGACACCCATTTTTCTGCGTGTATTGCTTGTTTTCTTTGCTTGTTGACTTGTCATTTTTTTAGTTGAGTGGTCAGCGTTCTTTTTTCCTTTAACAGAATTGTTTTGATTCTGTTTCTTTTTGTTTTCGAGTTGCTGTTTTATCGCTTCTTGTAGGCTAATTTTCTTTTTCGGTGTTTCGGATGATTGATGTTCCGTCATATGATATAACTCCCTTTTATATAATTTTGATTAACTTTATGACAAAGTACGCAAATAGTCTCTTCTCACTCTCTCCTACCACAACAAGTTTTATACAATTCCCTACTGCCTAAAAAAACCTACGTTTTATGTCCTATCAAATTGCTTTTTTGTTTGATTGGATGCTTAAAGAGGTTAGTGGTCCTGTTATATTTCCACATGTGTGTATTTTTAGAAACTACTCACTCGTATTATTCACCATATAATCTTCATTGTCTATACTTGAACTGTTTCTATTTAATCACTCAATCTAGGCTAATAAACAATAAGAGAGCGTGAAACTATTCAAGTAGAATAATCGTATTACATAAAAATAGTATGCGGAGGGATATTTTATGAAATGTCAAAGCTGTGATGGAACTGCTTTCGTTCAAGCAACGGATTACATCAATTTACGTCCATTGAATAAAAAACTGGCAATCGGAACTGAAAAGGTATATACATTGTGCTTGGATTGCGGTGAAGTTGTATCAATAAAAGTAAAAGATCCTCAAAAATTAACTTAATTGAAGATATTGGTGACGGAGTTGAACAGAGTTATAAGTTCCTCTGTCATCTTGATTGATTCTCTCTAAAAATTGAAATACATTAAGTAGACTGCACATTCAATTGCGGTTTTAATAGTACTTTAAGAGAATGAAGATCCCCGATAAATTGATCCATCGAATCATACTGTCTTTCATTGTATTCACTCTGTATCCAATCCAGCATCATTTGTGGAACTTGCTTCCCTTTAATCAGCTCATAAAATTCATCATAGGCTTTCTTTAAATGCTCCCAACGGTAATCATTACCTTCATTAACATATTCCGATACATCGATAAGTTTTGCTCTGCCATTTTCAAGGAAAATATTCTTCAAGTGTATATCACGAGGGTTTAAATTTCGCTCTCTTGCATAGCTAATCGCTGCTTCAACATCGTCAATCACTTGAGCAGGAATAGGAGTCCCATCTAAGATACAGTCGTAAAGAGTTTTACCAGATTCATAGCTTAATACTAAATAGCTGTCAGTCGCAAGATAGCATATAGAAAAAAACGGCGACCCTTTTAGCTCTTCATACACTTTCGCTTCTAATGGAATTTTCCATTTTTTATCCTCAGCAAACAATTTATATGCATATTCCGGCTCGTTAACATATTGAAAAACAGCCGCATCCGTCCCAACACCAATGCATCTCAATTCCTCGGATCCCCCAAGGATTGTAACCGGTTTATTATTTGGATTTGAAATCACTTTAATATTAGATAATAGTTTTTCAACAATTACCGAATGCTTAAACATAACCTTCACCTTCAATTTTATATCATTAATCCTAAACTAACGATGAGCATAGTAAAGATTAAGGTATATTTATATAAGTCATCGTTTCCTTATCTTAATTATATATTTTATGCAAAGGCGAGTATAGTTTGAACTTTCCTTATCATATATTTATTAGATTAACGACATAATATTAGGCTGGATCCATTTAAAATTATTGCTTTCTACATTGTTGCCGCTTTAGATTGATTTTTCGCGGTTTATGTGTGTTAAAGCGTCTACAACAATGTCCAACCTTTATTAATCGTGTTAACATTCATTTCCACCTCTAACATCGCTAATGCTCCCGGACTTTTTATGAATGTAAATATATTTCTCTATACAATTATTACCTAGTATTTTAGTATGGATTAACCAATTGTCACCTTTACTCTTAGTCTGACTAACATACCAGCTATCATTACTGCCTTCTTGCACATACTTCAAAGCAATGTCATTCGCATTGGCTTCATCTATGCTACTGTTTCCACAGGCGAATAACAAAACTAATAAAATGCTGATAAGAAATAGTTTCTTCATCTTCATGAAACACCCCATTTCTTATCATACATTGTTAAATACGTAACTCTAAGTGTTTTTTTCATATTTTCCAATAAGCTGTTGAAAAAGTTCACTTTTGAATATGCAGAAAGAAAAAACACACCTGCTGAGATTTCTTAGTCTACAGACCGCTCAACTTAGACTTTAAAAATTAATGCTGGTCTAAGTGTTAGGCAGTAAAGTTGCCATCATAGCTCAACATAATCGCTGATTTTATCCCTTCCATATCTGAAATATTGTCTATAAAGCTCATATCTTTTTCTTTCACTCGAATTTCATAGGTGATTTCATAATCATTGCCAGGCATAACAGACTTCGATTTAATTGTATGTTTGCGAACATTTTCAGAAATGACATGTTCCAACGAATTTTCAATTGCTGCCTGATTATAGCGAATAACTAATAGATAAGGATTTTCTACCTTGATTTTATTCCCGAATATCATTAAAACTGCCCCTATTAAGATTGAGCCAACAATAACTAAAATAATAAAACCAGCCCCGCATAAGATACCTGAAACAATTGCCCAAAATAGATAAACAATATCAATTGGATCTTTAATCGGTGTTCGAAAACGGACAATTGATAAGGCTCCGACCATTCCTAAAGACAATAGGACGTTCGAGGAAATTCCGATAATAATTAACGCAGTTGCCATTGACATAATGATTAATGATAAATTAAAAGTATGAGAGTAAATCACACCTGTGAATGTTCTCTTATAGACAAAGTAAATGAAGAATCCTACTAAAAATGCAACAAGTAGCCCAATGAGAGAGTCGACGATTGAAAAGCTGCTCGTTTTTTCTAAAATACTCGATTTAAAAACATCATTAAAATTTAATGTATCCATTTCTAAAACCTCCAAATTATAATATTAACCAAACATTCTACTAATCTGATATTTTGAGTACGTGCCCTTTCTTCTATCACCGAGTTGAAGCAAATATTTTATTGTATCGGGTAAAAACTCGTCATATTTCACTTCAAGGATGACGATGTCAGGATTTGTTTCAACCATAGCTAAGTCCGGATTCAGTAAATCATTGTTACGGAAGCTTGTCCGAATGTTACTATCAAAGGTGACGCGGACATTGCCTTCATCATATATGAATACTTCTCTCTCGTAATCTACGACAGTAATCGGCTTTATTTGAAACAAGTTCATTTGTCTATATAAGTCTTGGATAAGCGAACGTGAATCATCCTCCATCCAAGCAAGGTCTCCACACCGCATCTTTTCGTATTCTTCTCTTTTTATACGGCACTTTTGTTTATACGTTAAATTGTTTCGCTTGCTCTTTTTCTCTAAATTAAGAAACTCCATATTGTAGTCGTACAGCCTTACCCTGAATTTATCACGTTGGTAAAAACCTTCTTTTTTCTCAGTCAGTACTTTATTATCAAAGTTATCGTAATAAACACTGCGAATTAAATACTTTCCATCGTTTTTGGCATGTGGATCAATTTTCATATAGTATTTTAGTTTATTCCTTAATAGATAACAGTCCATCTTCGAAATTTCATGCTTTAACTCTGTTCGCCCCATCACACCATTCAGACGCATGCCTTTCATATTCATCATTCTCCTCTTTGTAATTGTTGCTATGCATCACATTATTATGGATGAACCTTAAACAAACCTTAAAATGATTTTAAAGTTTTTTAGGATTAAAAAGGTGGATGATAAGCCCTCTTATAAAAGTAAGATAAGATAACATAAAAAAGACGTGAATCGGCTCGCAATTCACGTCTATCTTTCATAATATTAGTTATTTTGGTAGTTTCACAATAAAGGTTGTCCCTTGATGCTGATTTTTCATCACTTTAATCGTTCCTTTGTGCTTCGTAACAATCCAATGAGCGATTGATAAGCCTAAGCCCATTCCCCCAGTTTCTCTTGAACGAGCTTTATCTTCTCTATAGAAGCGATCAAAAATATATTTCATATTTTCATTCTTTATACCGATACCTGTATCTGATATTTCGAAAACTATTTTCTGATCCTCAGTATATGCTTTTACACCAATGCTATCATTCTCTCTTGTATATTTTAAGGCATTGTCTAGCAGGATGACGAATAGTTGATGTAAGCGACTTTCATCAGCTCTAATCGTTACCTGGCTCTTTACATTTAGCCAAAACTGCTTATTCTGAGAATCAGCAATTTCTTTATAAGGAGCACAAACTGTTTCGATAAATGAATCCACATGCACCTCTTTTAGCACGAGCTCCGTCTCTGCGGAATCGGCCCGTGCCAATGTTAGCAAGTCTGAGGTTAGCTTGGAAAGACGTCTAGTTTCAGATAAACTTAACGCGATGTTCTCAAATTTATCTGCAATTCGCTTGTTTGGTGCCGTTAGCATCATCTCTAGTTTATTTTGAATAATTGTCAGCGGTGTTCTAAGCTCATGTGATGCATTTTCAACAAATTCCGTTTGCTTGTTCCACGATGCTATTATCGGTTTCATCATCTTGTTTGATAAGATAATACTAGCTGATATTGACAGTACGATAAAAATAATCGAACAAATCGTAACAAGTTTCACAAAGTTTGCGATAATCGTTTGCTCCGCATCCACATTTATCATGAGTTGAATATAAGCTACATCATCATTAGGATTATTATCCTTAAAAAGAATGTATCGAAAATGATATGCATCGTGGATCGTTGTTGTCGTGATATTATCTGTATTGGTTATATCGAGTTCATAATCCTGAAAGTAATTTTCATAATAAGCCGTTCCGATTTCCGCCTCATTTATAATTTGCCCGCTCTGATCCCAATTGAGGACGATAATTCTTGGGTTTGGATTACGTCTTGGGTGATTATTCGGTGGTACGTTCTGCTCTCCAGGTGTCGGTTTAAAGTTACCTTCTCCAAAGCCTTCGTCCTCATCGAGCACCTTTTCCTTCATACTAAGGAGCTCCTCATCTGTTTTTGTATATAACGTACTTTGGACTTGGCTGAAAATAATGACACTGAAAATCGTAAAAATAATGGTAAACGCCAATAAATTGATGAACATAAATTTTAGACGTTGCTGCTTAAAAATGGATTTATTAAACATCACCGTCACCGTTATCTGTCAGCATATAACCTAAGCCACGAAAGGTTTTAATATATTTGTCATAACCATGCTTTTTTAAATTTTTGCGTACATTACTAGCGTACACTTCGACAACTGTTGTTGAAGTTTCTGATTCAAAGCCCCAAATTCGATCAAAAATTTGTTCCTTTGTTAAAATGGTGTTCTTATTTGTAATGAAATACTCGAGCAAATCGAATTGCTTCCCGTTTAGCTTCACGGCTTCTCCATTTAATTCAGCTGTTTTATTTTTGAGATGGAGCTTCAAATCTTTAAACGTCATCACATGTTCCTTCACATTTCCTCCAGCTCTTCGAATGATCGCTTCAAGCCTTAATAATAGTTCTTCACGATGAAATGGTTTCACTAAGTAATCATCTGCACCTACTTTAAAGCCTTGTATTTTGTCATCAATCCCATCTTTAGCTGTTAACATGATAACCGGTGTCGTGATGCCCTTCTTTCTTAAGCTTTCCAACACTTCATAGCCATTCATATGTGGCAGCATGATATCTAAAATGATCACATCAAAAATCCCTTGTTCTGCAAGATACAAACCTTCCTCGCCATCAAATGCCTTGTCTGCTTCAAACATTTCCATTGTCGTTTCTACAATTGACTCGGAGAGATTTTTGTCATCTTCAATAATTAGTAATTTCATTTTTTAGCTCTCCTTTTTTTTCTCAGATACGTTCGATTATAGGACTAAAAAGAAGAATTGCAAACCTGTCTATTTTTCCAGGGGTTTTTTATAAGGTTTTTTTAAGGTTTATTTAAGGTAAGTGCTTAATAATGGGTACGTAATCATCTAAAAACTAGGGGCTATGTTCGTAAACATTGTTGCTTTTTACTAAGTTGTCGTTATGGATTGGTACAAAAAAGCCACAACTTTTAGAATAATGCCTAATTAAACGAGGAGAAGACGTATGAGAAAACAATCATCTAGATTTGTAAAAATATCATCATCACTTATATGTGCGACATGTTTATTCGCATGTAGCAACTCAGAAGAAAATCAATCGGCCGCTAGTCAGGCTGCCGTCGCTAAAGCAGAAACGTTAAATACAATTGGTGACGAAGCTATTTTATCTGTTATTAATGAAAAAGTATCCTATTCTGATGAGGATTTTTATAGTGAATGGAAGAACGGTACGACGATTCAGCTAAACGGCAGCAGTGCTAGTGCGGAGGGAAATGGCGGTGTTGTCATTGAAGGTAATATCATTAACATTAGAACTTCAGGTGTATATGTCATTAGTGGCAAACTTGATGATGGACAAATCATTGTCAATGCAGAGGATAAAGGCACTGTTCGCCTCATTCTCAATGGAGCAGAAATTCATTCTTCAACTAGCTCACCGTTATATATTGAACAAGCTGGGAAAACAGTTATTTCTCTTGAAGATGGAACGACCAATGAATTACATGATGCTAAAAGCTATGTAAACGTAGATTCTGAGAGCAATGAACCTGATGCAGCATTATTTAGCAAAGACGATTTAACGATTAACGGTACTGGAACGCTAATTGTTAATGGCAACTATAATAATGGAATTACTTCTAAAGATGCACTATATATTACGGGAGGATCAATTCAAGTTGATGCTGTTGATGACGGGATAATTGGACGTGATTTAGTTGCCGTGAAGGATGGTGAATTTTCGATAACTGCAGGCGGAGACGGAATAAAGTCGACAAATGATAAGGATGAGGAAAAGGCACCAATTGCGATAGAAGCTGGTACCTTTGACATCGAAGCTGGAAACGATGGAATTCAGTCTGAGACTTCACTCTTCATTGCCGATGGAACGTTTACTATTTCTACTGGTGACGGAAGTCCTGAAGTCGTCGCTACAAATGAAAATAATCGTCCTACCCCTAGTAGAACGAATGAAACTAATACAAATGAAACCGAAACTGAAACTGAGACAGAAAGTACAAAGGGCCTTAAAGCAGCAATTGAACTTGCAATTGGCGGCGGCGGCTTTGAAATTGACTCATTAGATGATGCCATTCATAGCAATCAGTCGATTACAATAATAGATGGAAAGTTCACATTGGCCACAGGTGATGATGCGCTCCATGCCGACAAGGCGATTTACACAAAGGGTGGCAACATCACTGTTACGAAGAGCTATGAGGGAATTGAAAGTCAATCAATTACAATTGCAGGTGGAGAGATTGAAGTCAATTCTGTAGATGATGGCATTAATGTCGGTGGCGGTGTCGATGGTTCCGGTATGGACATGGCACAAGCTGAAGCATCAGAAACCAATCTTCTCTCAATTAATGGCGGCACCATTTATGTAAATGCTGAAGGTGATGGTCTGGATGCAAATGGTTCAATTTTAATGACTGACGGAACAGTAATCGTAAATGGACCAACAAATAATAATAATGGCTCACTTGATTATGACCAAACCTTTGAAATTAGCGGTGGCCTGTTGATAGCTGCAGGAAGTTCCGGCATGATGATGGCAACATCTGATACTTCGACACAAAACACAATTACGATGAATTATCCAACCGTACAAGCTGCAGATACACTAATTCATCTAGAAGATTCAGATGGAAATAGTATTGCGACTTTTGCTCCTGTGAAAGAGTATCAATCCGTTATTATTAGCTCTCCTAAGTTAGCTAGCGACACATCTTATACTCTTTATTCAGGAGGAACCGCTAAAGGTACAGGTACAAATGGACTTTATACAAATGGAATGGATCAAGCTGGGACAAAGGTAGTTGACTTCACCATTTCGAATACCGTAACGTGGCTAAATGAATCTGGTGTAACAGAGGCACAGGCTGGAATGGGCGGTCCTCGTGGCGGCGGTCAAATGGGTGGAGTAGCTCGTGGGGGAATGTTTTCAAATCTTGACGAGGAGACGAGAAAAAAAGTTCAAAGCATTATGGAGCAACAAAGAAACAGTACCATTTCCCGCGAGGAAGCTGAAGCACAGCTAGCGGAACTAGGTATCGAATTCCCCGCACAAAACGGCCGTGAAATACCAAATGAAATACCTAATGACGCACCACAAATACAGTGATTAATAAAGGGACAGTCCCCCAGTCGTTTAAAGCGATAACGCATTGAGGGACTGTCCCCCAACAGTTTAAAGCGTTAATTTATTGAGGGACTTTCATTGGGGGACTGTCCCCGATTTCATGTTCTTGTACGCTTCTTCTTTATAGCTTTATACAATAATAAACTTAACCAACCACCAACTAGCGCAATTGGCACAACAAAAATCCTATTTGGATTACCCTCTTGAACCCAAGAGATATTTAACATTGGAGCTATGTATAAAAGTAAAAACAAAATGACCAAACCCGAGATCAACCTAATCAAGAAGTTCTTCATATGAAATAACACCTACCCTTGAACAGGGGACAGTCCCCCGATTGTTTAAAGCGCTAATGCGTTGAGGGACTGTCCCTCAACTGTTTAAAGCGTTAATTCATTGGGGGACTGTCCCCCGTCATTGTCCCCCGTCACTCCAATCCCCACCCCTCCTATCCTATTTAGCAAATAAAGTTTACTAATCTATAAATTTTGAGCTAATCGAATCATATCTCTGCAGCGGATACCGTTCTCATAGATTTCCTCTTCGTAATGCTTTATAAAAAAGTCTTGATCAACCCCACTAATTCTAAAACCGCATTTTTGATAAAGTGCGAGTTGTCCGATGCTCGAGTTTCCAGTACCTATTTCAATGGTTTTGTAACCCTCTTCCTTTGCAACCTTAATAGCATCGATTACCAACTTTCTCCCATACCCTTTTCCTTGTTGTTCTTCACATACAGCAACATTAACCAATTCTACTGTCTTTGGCCTCGTTGGCAGTAATACATATACCCCGACAATATTGTCGTTCACTTCAGCGACAAAACATTCTCCTCTTTGGAGATAGTTTTCAACAATTCTCAAGGATGGGTCAGCCAATAATAGCAAATCGATTGGAGGTCGTTCACCATTATTAAGTTTTCTTATCTTCATGATTGCCCACTCCTTTAACAAAGATTTGTTTTATCTAGTTCTACCTATGTTAATAATTCGTTACTATTACTTTATCACCTTTTTTCACACTCTCTTAAACATAAAAAAGCTGCCCGAATATAAAGTGCATTACTTCAATGTAATACATCCTATAATCGAGCAGCTTCCGCTTATTCACACTTATTAAAAATATGCTCACATCTTCACACCAAATAATCACTAAATACATAATATATGCCTATAATGTTTATAAAATAAAGGCTCTACAAAACTAGCCTATGTAAATGAGGTGAAACAAAAAATGGCTTCATCTATCGACTATACGTCTCCAACAACTCAATTTACATTTGACGTGAACAATAGTCCATTGTTTAAAAAAGATAGTCGTAATCTCATTAACGTATTAGGGATAAACCAGCTGAATACACTTGAAAACGTGTCTCTTCTAGATATATTTTTAAGCAAGAATAATGTTGTTGAACCGCATTATCATCAAAATGCCGCAGAGCTTGTCTATTGCATTTCTGGTAAAGCTACTGTATCGATATTAAATCCCTTTACGAAACAAATCCTTAATTACACAATTACTCCAGGGCAAGTTGCAAATGTTCCACAAGGATGGTGGCATTATGAGCTAGCTTTAGTTGATAACACACATCTATTAGCTATCTTTGATGCTCCAACTCCACAAGTGATTTTAGGTTCTGATATTTTAAAATTTACTCCTGCAAATATCATGGCACATACTTATTGTCTGGATGAGAATCAATGGAAACAAACAATTTCAGCTGTTAAACCGTCCACGTATATAGGCCCGTATAAGGACTGTTATCATAATAAAAAAAGTAATAAACAACACAAACCTAATACCCAGCATTACCAACCAGCTTCATACATGCAGCAGCCATATCGGCAATATTAGGTTGGATAAGTCTTCCTAACCCAATTTCCTATAAACCGCGATACCATTCAGCAGCGGCATCCACTTCGCCCATTGTTAGTTGGTGCCCTCTATTTTCCCAATGAATCTTGACATTGGCATGTGCATTTTCAAACAATGATTGCAGGTCAGTCGATTCCTGAGGCGAACAGATTGGATCATTCGTTCCTGCTGCAATAAAGATAGACTTACCTGTTAAGTTTGGTAGCTCAATTCCTCGTCTCGGAACCATTGGGTGATGAAGGATGGCTGCTTTTAACGCATCCTCGCGGTGAAATAAGAGACTTGCTGCTATATTCGCTCCGTTTGAATACCCGATCGCGATAATATTATCACGGTCAAATTCATACTTTTCAGCTGCCTCATCAAGAAATTCATGCAATTCCTTAGTGCGGAAGATTAGGTCCTCTTCGTCAAATACACCTTCAGCTAATCTGCGAAAGAAACGCGGCATTCCATTTTCTAAAACATTGCCACGAACGCTTAACACAGAGGCCTCGTTATCAATTCTTTCTGCAAGTGGCAACAAGTCATGCTCATTTCCCCCTGTACCGTGTAGCAATAATAATGTAGGTTTTGTCGGATTACTTCCTTTATGAAATATATGAATCATTGTATATCCTCCTTTAAAATACGAGCTTCTACTTTTGGTAACAATTGTTCCAGTTCATTTCTTTTATCTTCTAACCAACTTGGTAACATTAGATTTTCTCCAAGTGTATCAAGTGGTTCATCAATCGTAAACCCTGGTGAATCAGATGCGACTTCAAACAGAATACCACCCTCTTCTTGAAAATACACAGCGGTAAAATAGTTCCTGTCTCTTATTTCTGTTGGATGATATCCCTTCTCGATAAGAAGCTCCCGCCATTTTAAAACCTCAGCTTCATCCTTTGCACGCCAGGCAAGATGATGAACAGTTCCAGCCCCCATTAGACCGCGAACAGATGGAGTTAACTTTATATCGATGAAATTTCCGAGCTCCCCTTCAGAGTTAAGTCTGAGAAAACCAGCTTCATCACTACTGATTTTTAAACCAAGTAATTTTTCTAAAACATCAGCTGTTTTATGTGGTTTTGCAGAAATTAATGTAGCTCCACTGAAACCACTAATCGCATATTCCTTCTTTATGACAGAATCCCAACCATTCTTTGACACAATATTTCGTTCAACAAGCTCTAACGGAATTCCATCCGGGTCTGTAAATGTGATGCTTTCTTCACAAAAACGATTGGTTATCTCATATTGAATCTTGAATTTAGCTAAACGTTGCTTCCAAAAAGAACTGGAACCTAATGGAATAGCAAAGCTAATCAACCCTACTTGTCCGATTCCAATCCGACCTTTTAATTGTTTAGGCCACGGGAAAAATGTGATCACCGTCCCAGGCTGACCCGTTTTATTACCAAAGTAAAGATGGTACACTTCTGGTCTGTCAAAATTGATCGTCTTTTTGATGAGACGAAGCCCTAATACACCAGCATAAAAATCAATATTTCTTTGCGCATCATTTACCATTGCCGTTATATGATGAATCCCTAATGTTTTCAGCATGTAATCACCACCTATTTTCCCCAATGATTGTTAGTTGAACCAATCAGGGTGAACATGTCCGTCACCTCAACATCTCTGCTTTTCCTATTTGTTTTGAGGTGGGAATCTTAGGGACGGTTGCACCGCGATTATCGTTAGTTAGGTCGTTCAATTGAAAATACTTCACCTATCTGCGCGTAATTTGTACCAGCTAAACGGCTTACAGCAGCTAGGCGTTGTTGATTGATTCTGCCATTGTTATATAAATATTCTTCAATATGGTAGCGAACGATTTTTCCAATTATGAAGTCACAACTAGTCTGACCGTTGTCTCCTAATTCCAGAAAATGTTCTAATACACATTCAAAGCGTATTTTGGCTTCCTTTACACCAGGTACTGAAATTTTTTCACTGTTTACTGTTGTAAGATTTGCGATTTCGATTTCACTTTGATTAGGTGGTAGCGTCGCTGCTGTTTTATTAACTAAGTTCACATTATCCTCATCGACGGTATGGATCACAAATTCCTTAGTTGCAAAAATATTCCGTGCTGTATCCTTTTGATTCCCCTCAGACCGTTGAATCGATATTGAAATCATAGGTGGATTTGAGGAAACAATGTTAAAGTAACTAAACGGTGCACCATTTAATACCCCATCATTAGATAATGTCGTTACAAAAGCAATCGGTCTAGGAATGATACTGCCGATTAGAAATTTATAATTATCTCGTTCAGAGTTCATATTCGGGTCGATGGATAGCAAACAAATCATTCCTTTATATTAATCTAAGCTTCTCACAGTAATCGGAATTAAACGTCGTTCTAACTGCTCTCTATATTTCTCATATTGCTCGGGAAGCATTAAGTTTTCACCCATTGTTTCCTCTGATTCATCATGAGCAAAGCCTGGTGGATCTGTCGCAATTTCAAATAATATTTCGCCATGTTCCCGAAAATAAATCGCGTTAAAATAATTTCGATCCTGTACAGGGGTTACACTATAGCCTTTTTCAGAAATATAAGATTGCCAACTTAATTGGTCTTCGTCATCAATTGCTCGCCACGCGATATGGTGTACGGTTCCAACACCCATTTGACCACGACCAATCGGTGATAATTTCAAATCAATGATATTCCCAATGTCAGCGGAAGAACGGAAACGCATCATATCTTTTTCAATCCCCACTTGCTTAAGTCCCATCACATTTTCTAGTGTATCAGCCGTTTGCGTTGGCGCAGTCGATAATAATGTTGCACCTCCAAAGCCTTTAATCGCTACTTCGGCTGTGATTTTTCCAATACTCCACGTGTTCAGTTCACCTTCATCTCGTTCGACAATTTCAAGATGGAGCCTGTGAGGATCATCAAATTGTAAGTATTTCTCACCAAACCGCTCCATTTTCGTATATGGAATCTGAAAGCTTTGTAGTCGCTCTTCCCAAAAAGACATTGCCCCTTTTGGAACTACGTAAGACGTGACACCTACTTGTCCATCACCAATTACTCCTTGACGAGCACCTGCCCACGGAAAAAAGGTAATAATGGTTCCCGGTTTGCCACTTTTGTCACCAAAATAAAGATGATACGTACCAGGGTCATCAAAATTCACTGTTTGTTTAACTAAACGCAAGCCGAGTACACCTGCATAAAAATCAACATTTTCTTGAGGGTGTCCAACAATTGCTGTAATATGGTGAATCCCCATTGTTTCTTTTGTCATCAGCTATTCTCCTTTGGTTGTGCAATTTAATCTTGTGATAACATCCTATTTAAAGAGAGGCACGTTGTTTTTATAATGCCCATTAGCAATGTCCTTACCTCTTAAATCAGTAACTTAAATAAACAAAGACATAATCACTTAACTTTCCATTTACTAACACAAGCATAAATTCTGAGCACATTCTTCAACACATTGATAACAATTTGCTCAACCCTTATACCTACTTAAAAATTATGTACATGTGCATGATGAAGCACATGTACATAATGATGATTATCGAATTGTAAATAACGCTTTTGACCAAGGTATTAATTGGTCTAACATTTGGTTAACTGAATCTTCTTGGACTGCTTGTGGTTTAAAGTCTGAGCCGTTTTCAAAATCATTAAATAAAGATAATGCTGGATGAACACGGACATCAGCTACTAATAATTCGCCTAAAATACCGCGTAAATGTTCTGCAGCACGAGCACCGCCGACTGAACCGTACGATACGATTCCTGCTGCTTTATTGTTCCATTCATCACGTAGATAATCTAACGCATTTTTTAATGAACCTGTAATTGAATGGTTATATTCTTGAACGATAAAGATGAAGCCGTCTTGTGCTGCAATAATTTCTGACCATGCTGCTGCACCTGATGCGTCTGCTCCTGCTTCACCTAGTAATGGTAATTTGTAATCCGCTATATCAATCACTGTATAGTTCGCATCTCCACGTTTATCTGCTACTTCTTTTACCCATGCGCCAACTTGTGGACTAACTCGACCTTCACGTGTTGAACCTAAAATAATACCGATGTTTAATTTTGTCATTGTTTCTTCCTCCTCTTGTTTCGTTCCAAATAATTTTGATAAAAATCCCATCTGTGTCACCTCCTTATAAATAGTCTTTTTCAATTTTTAATGTGCTTCTCACCGTATCAATTGGTCGTACTTGTTTTTCAATTTGCTCACGTTTCTCTTCAAAGAATGGTGGTAATGATAATTTTTCACCGAGCGTTTCATAAGGCTCATCCCCCATAAAGCCAGGGCCATCTGTTGCTAGTTCAAAAAGAATGGATGGTGCGGCATTTGTGTAAAGTGAACCAAAATAGTAACGCTCTACATAACCAGAGTTTGGTAACTGAAAGCTTTGTAAGTGGTTTTGCCAAGCCTCTAAGTCTGCACGGTCATTTACACGGAATGCTGTATGATGGACTGTACCAAATCCTTGTCTTGCTTGCGGAAGCACTGTGTTGTATTCCACGACTACTTGTGCACCGTTACCGCCTTCACCCATTTCAAATAAGTGATATGACTCTTCCTGTGCAATTTCTTTCATGAAGAAAACTCTTTCAAGTAATTCCTTTACATAATCGAAATAAGATGTTCTAACAAAGATTGGACCTAAACCTGTAATTGCATATTCTAAAGGTACCGGTCCATTTTGCCACGGTGTACCTGATACAACACCCTTATTCTTTTCATCTGAAATGAGTTGATATTGCTGGTCATCAAAATCAACAAATGATAATGTCTTTTTACCAAATTGTTCTTTAATGCCCGTATGTGCTACCTTATATTTATTAAATCGTTTCACCCAATATTCTAACGCTGCATCAGTTGGAACCCGAAAAGATGTTTTTGATATTTCATTAGTTCCATGTACCCCTTTTGGTATGCCTGGAAAATCAAAAAATGTCATATCTGTTCCAGGATTACCTGCATCATCAGCGAAAAATAGATGGTATGTGCGGATATCGTCCTGGTTGACAGTTTTCTTTACGAGGCGTAATCCCAATACATACGTGAAAAAATCATATATCTTTTCGGCACTGCTTGTAATTGCGGTTACATGATGAATACCTTTTAATTCGTTCATCCAATATCCCTCCAATTTTAGTATCTCGAAATCGAGATTTTATTGCAAAATTAAATGCTAGTAGCCTTGTAACCAACTTGTTTTAAAAATGTGGACATTTGTTTGAGGTCATCTACATTGATAGTTTCAAACACTTCTTTTAATTTATTCTCATGTTTTGGGAAAATTTCATCCATTAATGCCTTCCCTTTTGACGTTAATACGGCATAGATAACGCGGCGATCTTTTGGACAGCCTTTGCGTTTTACATAGTTTTTTTGCTCAAGTTTATCAACGACATACGTGATACTGCTGCTTGATATAAGTACTTTTTTCCCGATTAACTGGGTAGGCTGGTCACCTTTATGGTACAGCAGCTCTAAAACCGAGAATTCAGTAGGATTTAAGCCATATGAAGCAACATCTTTCCGTATCACTTCTTGTATAGCTTGAGAAGTGCGAAGGAGTACAGTTACTGCTTTTAACTCTTCACTAGCTAGTTTCATTCGTATCACTCCTCACTGCTAAGGGATGACGCAAGTACGCATCATCACCTGAGCTGTGAAATGCTGTTTAAGCGGCAGGATTTACTTCTAGTTCTACTTTGATTTTAATATCTTTTCCAACTAGTACGCCACCTGTTTCAAGCGCTGCATTCCAAGTTAGGCCAAATTCTTCACGATTAATTTTCGCTTCTGCTTCAAAACCGTAAACTTCTACGCCCCATGGATTAGTACCTTTTCCACCGAATTCTACATCAAATGTTACAGGCTTTGTAACACCTTTGATTGTTAAGTCACCAGTTACTTTGTAATCTTCACCATCTTTTGTAATGTTTGTCGATGTGAAGTTAATTGTTTGATTGTTTTCTACATCAAAGAAATCAGCTGATTTCAAATGATTGTCACGGTCCTCACTATGTGTGTTTATACTCGCTACATCAAATGTGAAAGAAATTGAAGCTCCAGTTAAATCTGTTAAATCATCTGCTTCGACTTCTGCAGTATATGCATCAAATTGTCCTTTTACTTTTGATACCATCATATGTTTTACTTCAAAACCTACTGATGAATGTGATTGGTCAACTACCCATTTTGTCATTTTTGTTTCCTCCTAATTGGTTTTTCATCTCGAATTCGAGATATTGTGTAAAAAAATTTTATTTCGGATTCACTTATCTTCAAATCAAATATCTTTAACCTGAGATAAATTTATCACAATTTGATTTGAACTGTCAACAGTTATGTTTTAATAATTTATTTTGGGGACTTATTTTGGGGACTGTCCCTCACTACTTTAACGCTTTATTGAACTGGGGGACTGTCCCTCACTTCTTTAATGCTTTATTGAAATGAGGGACTGTCCCACTGGCATTGCATGATTGTAATAAACTTTAAATTATGGATAATATTTACTTCTGCTCTTTCCGTGGGAAGTAAAAAAAGGGAAACTGGTTCCTAAGTGACCTTGTTCCCTTTTTTTTACATATTATTTACTTCAATGACTACTTTCCTTTTTCCTTCTTCACCAGGGCTACATTACCATACAACGGCACTACTTTCGGTTTTTGGTCAGGTATCTTTTGCCTTCCTTTAGATTTTTTCTTCTTTTTTAATTGTAATTCTTTCATAAAGGATTCTACTGGTTGATAGAGATACGTTTGGACAAGCCGAAAGAATTGCCATGGGGTCTTCGTTGACTCGGTTTGCAGTTTTACAATCAATGAAAGTCCGAAGGCAATAAGTGCTAGGAACATTTGGTTCCAAATCCCCTGTGGCTTCGTACTCCAGAGCTTTGTTAATTTAAGATGCTGCTTAATCCATTTGAAAAATAACTCAATTATCCAACGATTACGATAGATTTCCATCACTTGTTGAGCTGTGAAATCAAACCTTGTCGTTAAAATTCTATATGTTCTTTCTTTTTCATCTACAAACTCAATGTATCTAATTGGTATATCAGAAATCCCATATAAGACTTTTTCATCTTTAATGACAGATGGGTGACTTGGTTCATATTTTTCCAATGTATATAATCGAAGATTCTTCGTTATTCGAACGACAAACGAGATCTCTTTCTTTTGCCAATCCATTAAGTTTTTTCTCGAAGGATAACCACGGTCCATCACATAGATGGCATCTGCTTCTTCAACTAAGGAATCCGAACTTTCGTAATCACTCACAGTACCTGTTGAAGGTACAATTTTGTCTGGAAATACAATATCTTTTGAGACAACAGTTAATCTAGTATGCATTTTCACTGCATTATGTCCCTTTGAAATAAATGCCCAATCACACAAGTTTTCTGGTAATCTTATTTCAGTAGAATCAACAATATGTAGGCGACCAATACCATTTGGTAATCCTTTATTTGAATGCGTAAGTTGTTTAATTTTCTTTACCACTTTAATAAAAAGTTTTTGTACCCATTCGGTTGGAAGATCGTTGATACGACGGCTCAATTGTGAGCCACTTATTCCTTTAATATCAAGTTCTTTACATAGTTCTGGATAAGCCCTTAGCTTCTCCTCCATGTGTGCATAGGAACTCCATTGGTCTAACTGTGCGGATACAAAAATTTTTAATAAAGATTTCGTGGTAAGCTTATAATTCCCATAGTCAAGTAATGGGCAGTCAAAATCTTCTGTAGGTAGAAGAGATAAGCATTGACAAATAAGCATTTCTCGGCCTATAATTTTACTATTCATTTTTTGTACTCCTTTGTGGAAGACTTGTTTGTTTAGGGAACAAAACAAGGTCACAACTTCTACAATAGGAGTTTTTTTATGTTTAGTAAATACTTTTTATAACATTTTTGGGTTATTTTTCAACACGTGCAACGCTAGTGGGACTGTCCCCATAAAAGTAATTGTAATTATTTTATGGGGAGGGTAAGCTATAAAAAAGTGGATGTATGTTAGGAGAATTCAGTGATGAATGATAGAAATGACATCAACCAACTCAAAGAGAAAATTGACAACTTAGAGACAATTATTAACGAATCACCTGATATTATCGTGATGAAGGATGGTGAAGGAAAGTATATATTCGCAAATAACCATGCACTAAAGTTATACAAACTTAATAAAGATTCATATATCGGAAAAACAGACGAAGAATTAAGTCTTGTATCTCCAATATTTAAACAAGTATATAAAGCTTATATGGAATCAGACAGACAAGCAAGTGCATATGGCCAATCAATTAAAACGGATGAAGTCGTTAATGAACAAGGTCATATATATGAGGTCGTAAAAATCCCACTTTTCTATGACGACGGCAGTAGGAAAGCACTTATCGTCATGAGTAGAGATGTAACCGAGAGAGTACAATCGAAGAGAGACTTAGCTGAAAGTGAAGAAAGATATCGCCTCATCTTAGAAAATACAACAGATTTAATCTTTGTTTTTGACAAAAACGGACGAATTACTTTTGCCTCTCCATCCGTTGAAAAAGTAATCGGAATCGATAAAAATAGACTTTTAGGAAACACCAGATACGAAGGAATGCACCCTGATGATATAGATGAAGGACGTAAAGTTTTACAAGAAGTATTTCAAGAAGGGAAAGGAAAATCAACATTATTTCGATTTATCTCAGCAAAAAAAGAAACAATATGGGTCGAAACAAATCTTGAACCTGTTTTTATCGAAGGCGAAGTCACGTCTGTCGTTGCAGTTTCGCGTGATGTAACGGAGAAAAAACGACTTGAAGATGAACTTAAACATATGGCATTTCATGATATTTTAACAGGAGTTCCTAATCGTCGAGCTTTTTTAGATAAACTTCAGGAAGCAATCACATCCACTAAAAACGATAAATTTGCACTGTTACTTCTTGATGTCGATAGGTTTAAATGGGTCAACGACACGTTCGGTCATGGTGTTGGAGATAACTTATTAATCCAATTCGTCAGAAGAATAACGAAGTGTCTTAGAAAAAATGATGTCATCGCCCGACTTGGTGGAGATGAATTCGTCGTATTATTACCACATATCTCCCATGAAAATGAAGCAGAACTTATCGCCACCAGAATTTTAGATTCACTGCAAAATAAATGGGAAATAAACGAACATGAATTTGTGACAACGTCTTCAATCGGTATTTCGATTTTCCCCGATACGAGCAGAGATGCTTCTGCTCTAATGAAGTGCGCAGACATGACTTTGTATAAAGCAAAACAAACAGGTAGAAACAACTTTCAATTTTACCAGGATCCTTCAAGTGATTTAACAGACAAGGTTATGGTACAAGATTTAGAAAAAGCGATTATCAACAATGAGCTGTTTCTTGTGTATCAACCAAAATATAATTTAGCTACTAAAGAATTAAACTCGGTAGAAGCGCTAATCCGATGGCAACACCCAACTAGAGGGTTAATTTCTCCTCTCGAATTCATTCACTTGGCTGAAGATAATAACCTTATCATTCCGATAACAATGTGGGTACTTGAAAAAGTTTGTATACAGTTAAAGGACTGGTGTGTAAAAGGATACAAAAAGGTTCCCATTTCAGTGAATATTTCAGCAAAACATCTCGAGAAAGGGACGCTAGTAGAAGATGTTAAGAAAATCATTAATAGTACAAATACTAACCCCGAATGTTTAATGTTGGAAATAACTGAAAGTGTTATGATCTCTAATCCTAGTTTAGCAATTGAAACAATCCATGAACTGAAGGAATTAGGAATGAAAATAGCAATTGATGACTTCGGTACAGGCTTTTCATCCTTATCATACTTATTGAAGCTACCAGTAGATATTCTAAAGCTTGATAAATCGTTCATCGGGGAACTATCAGACCGAAAAAATATGTCATTCGTCGATGCTATCGTAAAGTTAGCCCACAATTTAGATTTATCAGTCGTTGCCGAAGGAATCGAAACGGAACAACAACATCAAATTCTAAACCAATACGGTTGTGATTTCGGTCAAGGCTATTTCTACAGCAAACCACTTATAAGTAATCAATTAGTGAAATCGTTTCTAGAAAATGATGAGTTAATGAAATTTATTAAATAAATTCTAATCAAAGGTGACTGCTATTAGTCACTTTTTTCATGAACAGAGTGAATTCTCCTTACTTTTAATTCGATTTTGTAATTGTCATAGTACTTAGTAGTGAAAATCTCTCAACTTTTCACGTTTATCTCTCAAGATTGGGGGAAAATCTCTCAACTTTTGAATGAAATCTGTCAACTTCACTAAAAAATCTGTCATTCGATGAATTTCGACACACACACATTATCGAAAAATTGTATAAAAAAAGTAAGATTTTTTAGAATCTCACTTTGTCATCGGGGTTCCAATGTTTTACTACTCGTAATTCTAGCATCAATGAAACCGACTACTCGTTATACTTGTTACTTTATCTTCAGCATTCACACTCATTCTCTAATCTTTATCATTTTAAGGACAATCTTACTGTGAGGTATGCTCGGTATACTAGTCATGCTATAGCTTAAGTCTTGT
This sequence comes from Metabacillus malikii, assembly GCF_030813355.1. Classification (GTDB taxonomy): domain Bacteria; phylum Bacillota; class Bacilli; order Bacillales; family Bacillaceae; genus Metabacillus; species Metabacillus malikii. Next base: position 78,615 of record NZ_JAUSUD010000015.1, on the reverse strand, counting down.
TCGGGAATTTCATACTCAAGGCTATTCAATAAAAAATCCAAACTCTCTTTCATTATTTCAATCGTCACCCATTCACCTGCACATCGATGTCCCATTACATAATCCCCACCACCTTGTGGAATAAATTCAAAAGGGCTTCCTTTCCATTCACTGAAGCGCTGTGGATGGAACAAGTCAGGTTTATCCCAAATTTCGGGGTCATGGTTTGTTCCATACAAATCTAAAAACGTTAATGTATTTTCTTCAAACTTATAGTTATTCCAGATAAAATCTTGTTTCACCCGCGCTACTACAAAGGGAAAAAACGGATAATAACGACGGACTTCTTGAATGAACATATGTGCATATTTCCCATCATCACTGACAAGTTTTTCTCTTTCTTCCGGATGATTGTGCAAAGCAAGCAGTGTAAAATTAATAAATATCGAAATTGCAACAATTGGTCTCAATATATTGATGACTTCCACTGCTACAGTCTCTTTGTCAAGAAGCACACCATCTAAATTACGCATCGATGTGAACGTATATAAAGCAGTATTTTCAGAAGGTTGAATTTGCTCGTTACGCACCTTTTCAACAAGTTCTGCCACCCACTTTTCCACACGATTTCTCGCATGTCTTCCTTTCCAGTGATTTGGACCGATTGCAGCGGGAGACTCATACATTGCCACTAAATCGTTTGTTAAGCGCTCCAATTCATCTTCCGCTACAGGAACACCAGCCCACTCACAGGCGGTCTTGCATAACAGTTTCTGAACTTCTTCGTAAAAAATAATTTGTTCCAGCTGTTCCCAATGCTTAGCCGCAGTTCTCCACTCTTGTTTCAAAATCCGCTTTAATCTATTTAGATTGTCCGGCGACATAAGTGACATGAACTTTTCTTTACGATGTTGATGGTTTGCCCCATCTACTGTTTGTATCGCTTTTTTACCAAATAACGTTTGTTTCACGCGGTTAGGTGCTGCACCTTCCCTTTTGAACTTTTCTAGGTGATAAAAAAGTTCAACTGCTTCCTTTCCTCCCATACATATTGCTTTTTTACCTAATATTCGGGTCTCAAAGACATTCGAGTTATAGTTACGGCGTCTATTTAATATATACCTATAACCTTCCTTTAATAGGTTAAGAGTATTATCCATACCCTCTTCATGAGGAATCGTGTTAGACATCGAATCAGCTCCTGCTTAAAATGTGCTCATTTTATCATTTGTTAAATACTACCTAGCTATTCGCAACACAATTAGAATTCTAGCAACTTATTATAAGCCCGTGTTAGTGAAAATCTCCCAACTTTTCAAGTTTTTCTCTCAAGATTTAGGAAAAATCTCTCAACTTTTGAAGAAAATCTGTCAACTTCACTAAAAAATCTGTCATTCGATAAAATTCGACATACCCTCTATGTTGTTTGTACACAAAAAAAGAGTAAGATCCATAAGAATCTCACTCATTTATTGAAGATTATTCCCCAGTTTCTGAAAACTGCTTGATTCTTTCACCAATTTCGTCACGCACTCTTTGAAAGACTGCCCACTTTTCCTCATCAGTTCCTTCTGCTTTTGCAGGGTCATCAAATCCCCAATGGGCACGTTTAACTTGTGGCGGTGTCGTCGGACATTTATCAGCAGCATCCCCACATAATGTGACAACAAATTCAGCGTTGTTTAAAATGTCCGGGTCGATTATATCTGATGTCTGGTCAGTGATGTCAATACCTACTTCTTTCATTGCTTTTACAGCATTTGGATTTAGACCATGTGCTTCAATACCCGCACTTTTTACGTCCCATTCTTCGCTTAAATATTTCTTTCCCCAAGCTTCGGCCATTTGGCTTCGGCATGAGTTTCCAGTACATAAAAAATAGAGTGTTTTCTTCGCCATTGAATCTTTCTCCTTTATTGTTTAATGGATAATAAGCAACCAAATATATAAACCAACTAATGTAATGAACAGTGTTGGAATGGTTAAGATAATACCTGTTTTAAAATAAGTTCCCCATGAGATTTTGACACCTTTTTGTGAAAGGACATGAAGCCATAACAATGTCGCTAAGGAACCAATCGGTGTGATTTTCGGGCCTAAATCAGAACCTATTACATTTGCATAAATTAACGCTTCTCTTATAACTCCAGTAGTGTTTGTATCTGCAATGGCCAACGCGTCAATCATGACAGTTGGCATGTTATTCATAACAGATGATAAGATGGCTGCAATAAAGCCCATACCTACTGTTGCCGCAAATAAGCCTTGGTCAGCTGTCACTTGAATCAAGTCAGCAAGTAAATCTGTTAACCCAACATTTCGTAAGCTGTATACAACGACATACATCCCGATGGAGAAAAACACAATTGCCCACGGTGCTCCTTTTAAAACTGTTCGTGTATTAACAGCAGAACTGTTTTTTGCCATAAGGAGAAAGAAGATTGCAACGATACCTGCAATGATTGACACTGGCACCCCCGCAAATTCACTGGCAAAGTAGCCAATAAGTAGTATGCCAAGTACTACCCATGATAGTCGAAACATTTTCTGATCACGAATTGCCTCAACTGGTTTTTTCAATTGGGACATTTCATAATTTTTCGGGATACTTTTACGGAAAAATAAATATAAAACGAGAATACTTGCTGCTAATGAAAAGAAGTTAGGAATCACCATTCTTGAAGCGAATTCTAAAAATCCAATCCCGAAAAAGTCTGCTGATACGATGTTGACGAGATTACTGACTACTAAAGGTAAAGACGTCGTATCTGCAATAAAGCCACTTGCCATAATGAATGGAAAGACCATTTTTTCACTAAAATTCAAATTACGAACCATCGCTAATACGATTGGTGTCAAAATCAATGCAGCTCCATCGTTTGCAAATAAAGCCGCAACTAATGCGCCCAATATAGACACATAAACAAACATTCTTACGCCATTTCCCTTAGCAGCTCTTGCCATGTGGAGTGCTGCCCATTCAAAAAATCCAATTTCATCTAAAATGAGAGAAATAATAATGATTGCAATAAAAGCAAGTGTAGCATTCCACACAATCGATGTAACATCTATTACATCATTGAAATCAACGACTCCAACGATTAATGCAAGAACCGCTCCACCACAGGCAGACCATCCAATCGAGAGTCCTTTAGGCTGCCAAATGACAAAAATAAGGGTTAACAGAAAAATCGCTGAAGCTAAAATAACCGATGTCAATACAAATACCTCCTACTACTCACAGGAAATGCGTAATCCTTGGTCCGCAAGTTCCTGCAATCTATAATCTTGACTTGGAAGATGAGCGAGAATGCTCCGGACGATGGAATAGTACTCGTTATCTTTATTAATCGAATAGATAATCCATTGACCTCTTCGTGTCTCTTTCACCATTCCTGCATCTTTCAGTTTGCGTAGATGTTGGCTAATAGCAGGCTGACTCATTTTGAATATCTCCACAAATTCACAAACACAATAATCATGGGAATCTAACATTTTTACCATTGTTAAGCGTGTTTTATCTCCTAATAGCTTCATCATTGTTGCAGATTTTTCAATTTCAAGTGAAGATACTTGTTCCATGCAGCAAGACACCTCCTCTTTTGTAAGGCTCATATTGTCATAATAAGTGTTGATAATAACTAATTCGTTGCCAAAGTTTACGATGATAACCACAAAAAGTACCAAATAGTTCTCATTTATTTCTAATCAAAATATATTAGAGCATCTTTATTCTTCTATATATCATCACCATTCATACATCACATATTATCGAACGCTTATATAAACGTTTACTTATATAATAAAAAACTTATATGTTATTTACAAGGATAATTTCATGAAAAATTAAAAAGAAGACCATCGATATAGGAGCTGGTCTTCTTAATTAATGAAGTTACGTTTTAAGAATGGTCGTTCTGGCAACATCCTTCTTGGTCACTATTTTGAAGATGTTCAGTTGTCTTGGTGTAAAAAAACTCCCACTCGTTTCCATCTGGATCGGTAACCCAAAACTTATCTTGGGTAGCGTAGCAACATGTAACATCCATCTCTTCCCGTGCAAAAAAACCAAGCTTCTCCAAACGGTTTTTATGATGAATCACTTCATCTACATCATCTACTTGAAAACCAAAGTGCCCAACTTGATTACCCGAAACTTTATCTTTTAGATTTAACGTAAAGTTTAATTCGGGTGAATCGAGTAAAAACTTTGCATAGTCAGGTCTAACTGTTACAGGTTCTATTCCAAAGACTTTTTCATAAAATTGTATCGACTTCTGTAAGTCTGTTACATTAATTCCAACATGCATTTTCATTATTATCCCTCTTTTCGTTACTAATAATGGTGGGTTTTTACATATTAATCTTCCTTGGTTTCAAAAACAGTCTTTCAAAGTTACCACCTCCCTTAATAAAAAAACATCTAAATATTTGCATTTTGCAAGTATTTATAATGGGTTTTTTAACCCATCGTCCTCCCACAGCAACCTTCTGATTTCGCCATTGCATCATTTAGCAACTTAATTGAGCGGATGACCGTTTCTCTCTCAAACTCATTCATTTTGGAAAAAACATCATTTAAAAATGTACTCATTTGCTTATCGATAGAAGCAGCAATATTGTTACCTTCTGGTGTTAATGAGAGGATACTAATTCTTTTGTCTTCTGGTGCGGGTGATTTTTTAACTAAATTCATTTTTACTAACGATTGAATTTGCCGACTAAATGTTGTAATATCGGTCCCTAATGTATCTGCTATTTGTTGCATTGATGGTTCATGCTGACGGTCAATTTCATATAAAATATGACTTTGGATTAGCGATATTTCACAACCTCCAGCAGTACAGCAATCTTTATTTAACAGTCCGAATCGTCTTGTCATAACTTGAAACAGTTCTCTTAAATCTTCCACTGCATTCACCCCTCTTATCTTTATATGCTAATGTTTGCAATTTACAACTAATTATCAATTTTAATATTTCTCTATTAATTTATCGTATACTAAAGTGAAATTCTTGTATGTATCCTCACCGTACAGATGTAAATCACCTTTAAAAAAGTGCTGGATAATAAATTCCTTTGCCTCATAAATGGTGAAATCCCTTGACTTAATAACTAGATTAAAATACGCATCAAAATAATTTGCTGAAAGAACGCTTGCATGATTGACTGTCATAACTTGCACCACCTTATGTAGATTTACTAATTATCTTCTCCATTGCCATCACGTCAATGAACTGGCCGTCTAAAAGTCCTTGTTTTTCAAAAATGCCAACTTTACGAAAACCACTCTTCATATATAGGGACTGCCCTAATTTATTTAACAGAAATGTAAATAGGATGATTTTGTGGAAATCTTGATCCCTTGCTACTTCTTCAATGTCTCTAAGCAGTTTTTGACCAACTCCTTTTCCACGATTCTCTCTATCTATATAGATTGACAGTTCAGCAACCCCAGCATATGCACGACGGTTACTATAGCGGTTTAATGAAGCCCAACCTATGATTCGATTCTCATTAACCGCAACAAGTACTTTATAACGACCATTGTGTTGGGAAAACCAATTATTCATGAAATCAATATCTTTTTGCTCAGATTCTAAAGTAGCGATTCTATCTTCAATTCCTTGATTGTAAATCTTCAAAATGGACGATAAATCCGTTTCATTTGCTTCCCGAATTGTTATCACCTACTCATTACACTTCCTTATTAGTCAACATAAATTAAACTATAAATTAAATACTTGCACTTTACAAGTATCTTCACACCCCTTATTCTTTCAAAAAAATTAAAATTTACTTCTACCTTTCACTAACTTTTCACTAAACTCTTATAAACTACAATCATCAACAACGAAAGGAGGAGAAACAATATGAATATGAAATGGAAGAAAACATTTATGTGGGGCGGATTGCTAACTACTATGGTATTTGGCATTTACTTTTTGCTAGGCGCAAAACCTAGCCTTGCAATGGGACCACATGGACATGGCCCAAGAGGAATTCAACCACACCGAGGGTTTGATGGTCACCATGGTATCGTTCCACATGTAGGCAGCGGATTTTCGTGGCTAGGATCCATTTTGTTGTTAGCGATTATCATCACAGTAATCGTTCTCGTAGCAAAATGGCTAAGAAAAAAATCGCAAGCTTCTGCGATGCAACAATTTATTGATACATCAATGATGAGTTCACATAAACCAGTGTATAACCAAAATGCAAGCATGATTGACCAATGGGAAAAAAATTTACGAAACAATAAGGAGAATGACTAAATGGGTATTTTTAAAAGAATGAAAGTAATAACAAAAGCTGATTTAAATAGTTTATTAGACAGAGTCGAAGATCCAATGGCGATGCTAAACGAATATACGAGGGAAATTGAGCAAGAGATCACAAAAGCGCATAAGGCACTGTCTCGACAAATTTTTGTAGAAAACAAGCAGGCAGCGCTTATTCTTGAAACAAACAGTTTAATCGAAAAAAGAACTCGCCAAGCAAAATTAGCAATTGACCGCGAAGAAGAATCGATTGCTAAACTAGCTGTGCAAGAAAAATTAATTCATGAAAAACAACTCGCGCACTATCAACAGCAATACGAAATGATTCAATCACAAACGCTTACGCTGAAAGAAAAAATAACAGAATTACAAGAAACATATAACCAGCTCCAGCATAAGAAAATTCTCTTAGCTTCACGTGTAAATGTCGCCCAATCTATGAAACATATTCAAAAAGCAACAGCTTCCTTCCAAACAGATAATATCGTTCGCGGTGTCGCACGCGCAGAGGAACGTATTTTACTTATGGAAGCTGAGGTCCAGGCTAGCAACCAATTCACAAATCCAATCGTATCCTATGATTCCGTGTACCAAAATGCTATTAATGAGGAAGAATTAACAAAGGAATTAGAAAAACTAAAGAAGGAAGATAAAGCAGTGTAAATGAACGATTTATAAGAAGCACCAGCTGACAAGTTAGGTGCTTCTTTGCTTTTAAAAATGTTGAAAGGAGATTCATAATGCTATGGATATCTCGAATATTATCGAGCAATTGAACATGACAAACTATAGTTTATATTTTAGTCAGCCTTTGCCTATATTTATTTACTTACTGATAGCGTTTGTCGCATTCCGTATACCATATGTAAGAGGTTATTTATCTCTTTTTCATCACCTTTTACACGGAATGATAAAAGGAATTTTTGAACGTAGACTACTAAATAAATCGAATGGGATCACAATCAAAAAAAGACGACTTGCATCACTAAAAGATACGATTAGTATCTATGCAGCCTACTCAGGGGTCTCTCTCGCTATAGTTGGCTTATTTTATTTAATAGCAAACCAAAGCTTTCAATTCATTCTCTTATTGTTTCTTGTACTTGTCTTATTAAGTGTCTCTCAATGGATACGCAGAATCACTAGTATTTTATGGGTCTTATCATTTGGGACATTATTAGCCCTTCCGATATATTTCAACGAGCCCATTGTTGTGATGCATTTAAGTATCTTTTTATCCTCTTACCTGTTTGTTCATTCGACTTTTCATGCTTTACAATTGTGTACGCAAAGTCTTCTTAATCGAAAGGATCGTGAAGTTTCTGGATTTTTAACGAGATTAAAATGGATTCCTTCCTTATTATTAGGTTTGATCCTTTTTAGCCAATCATTGCTTATAGGATTTTTTATTGAAACAACTATTTTAAGCTTCCTTTAAGTTTCGCATTGTAAGATTCGAAGATGGAATAGGAGAACCATTTGTCATTTCCTGTTCTAACACGCGCTTAAAGGAGAATTGACGATGAATATTTTATTAGCCGAAGATGATATCAATCTTGGAGAACTAATCTTATATATGTTAAAAAAGAAGGCTGGCTACACGTGTGAGTGGGTTGAGAATGGAGAGGATGCTTACTTTTACACAAATAACTGTCATTACGATGTCATTATTCTAGACTGGATGATGCCGAACGGTACCGGTATAGAAGTCTGTCGACGTTTAAGAAAACAAGGATATTCAGGGCCGATTCTGATGTTAACTGCAAAGGATTCCATCCAGGACCGTATTGACGGACTTGATGCCGGGGCTGATGATTATTTAGTAAAGCCGTTTGAAATCGATGAGCTACTTGCCCGGTTACGTGCACTTTCGCGGCGTAATTATGCTCCACTTTTAGAAGAGGAAATCCAGGTTCATGATTTGGTACTAAATCGAATGAGTCAATCTGTTCGTCTTGGTGTAACGGAAATTCAACTTAGTCCACGCGAGTTTCAATTACTCGATTTATTAATCCAAAATAAAGGACAAGTGCTGCCACGAGAAATCATTTTAGATCGGATTTGGGGCTATGACAGTGAAGTAGCCCCGAAAACAATTGATGCAACTGTAAAATTAATACGGAAAAAACTAAAGAAATTCGGGAAAGACGATTTAGTGAAAAGCATAAGAGGGGTAGGCTATAAAATTGCGAACTAGTCCCCTCTCGTTGATAAGTAAGCTCCATCCTAAAAGAAATAAGGATTTAATTAGCACGACTCAAAGAAGGTTAACTCGAATTTATAGTTCGCTGCTCATTTTATTTCTACTATTATTTGTTATCATCGTTTATACAGTCCTTCATGTCACAATTTTAAAAAGCACTGAAAATGAGCTGGCCTCACTCGTTGCAACGGAAGCTGACGTAATAGAGGAATATTTAGAGACTAATCAACGGAATAATTTTCGCGGCATAGATGCTGGGGACCTTGTCATTGCAGGGGTGAACCAATCGTTTTATTATGTTTTAAATGAACACGGTGAGTTATTAATGGGAGATGAAACGGATAAAGGTTTACATTCGCAACTATTAAAATTGCTATCAGGAAGAATAAATGACGGTCATAACCTTTTCAAAGAAACCGTTCATCTAAACGCTACCTTACCTAACAGTCGCAAGCATGGAGAATTTCATCATCATGAACCTGAACAAACGATAACCCTTATGATTGCAAGTGATACAATTACTTACAATGGTCAATTTATCGGCAAACTCTACATTGGAAAAGATGTAACTTTCATCTATACACTTTTTAACTGGGTGCTAGTTATCCTCGTTGGCTTAGGGATAATGTTTTTCGGGGTCGCTATATTTATCAGCCATAAGATGTCTAAAAAAGCAATGATACCCATTACCTCTGCTTTTACTAGACAACGAGAGTTTGTAGCAGATGCATCACACGAACTGCGCACACCATTAGCTGTATTACTTTCGTCAATTGATGCAATAGACATGACAATTGAGTCGAAGAAAGATGATTTCACAGAAAGTCTCCTTTTAAACATGCGTTCCGAAGTGAATAGAATGACAAATTTAGTAAGCGACTTGTTAGCTCTCGCACGTTCCGATTCGGGTACATTTGATTTGAATCTCGAGACCGTTGACCTCAAAACGCTAGCAGAAAACGCTTTTACGTCACTACGCCCATTAGCAAAGAAAAAACAACTATCAATGAACCTTTTTACTTCATCGTCACTCTTAGTAGTCGCTGACTCAAACAGACTTTCTCAATTGATATACATCCTTTTAGATAATGCAATGAAATACACACCAAACGGAGGTGAAGTAATCCTTCAACTATCAAAGGTAGACTCCACGATATGTATCGTTGTACAAGATAGCGGGATTGGCATTGCAAAAGATGAACTGAAGCAGATTTTTGAACGGTTTTATCGTGCAGATAAGTCACGGACACGCACGGTAGGTGGTCATGGTCTAGGACTTTCCATCGCAAAATCGATCGTTAGCAGCCATAAAGGGTCGATAAACGTTACAAGTGAGATCGATAGAGGAAGTACATTTACAGTGATTATTCCTGTAGAAATTAGCACTTGAAGATACTGCAAAAAGCACATTGAATCGAGGCGCTTTGCCTATAATTTGATGTGCTTTTGATTTCAGGATGTTAAAGTTAAAACTGACTATAACATATCTATATTAGATGATACTGTTTATAAAAATTCTAATCTTCATTTAACCAGTGTTCTGGAACTTGAAGATGCTCTGGCAATTTAGTCTGTTGATTCCCTTTTGCAGCATTAACTTGTGCTTGTGTAAGGAAGATACTCCCTAGTAAATTTGCGCCACATATATTCGCATCTCGTAAATCTGCACCTAAAAAGTCTGAGTCTCGTATATCCGCATTGCGTAAATCAGCAGCAATCAGTAATGCACCTCTTAAATTACTCCCTTTAAGTTGGGCACCTTGTAAGCTGGCACCAATTAAGCTTCCTGACGTTGCTCCCTTTTCGATTTTCAGCTGTTGCTTCCCCCGCCTAGTTTTTGCTCGGACCTGTTCACTAACTTGTGTTAAAAGAATTGAAACTTTAGCACGATGGCACGGAATATCAATAGATAAAATCTCTTCAGGACATAAATCTGTTAACAATTCTGTCTCCTCGTATACTTGTAGCAATGTTTCATGAATTGATGATTCCTTGCCCATCCGTAATACCTCATCAAGATAATAGAGCATTTCATGAATTTGCTGCATGCGAGGAAAAACGTCGAACATTTGGTTTGCGAGGTTTGGATTGTCTCTCCAGTTTTTGCCTTGATAGGTAATTTGAGAAACCTTTTGCCCTGCTCCAAAGCATTCATAAACTGTACAGCCTTTAAACCCTTTGCCTCTAAGGTCGGTGTGGATTTTACAGCGGAAATCGGCTTGTAGATTTTTACAAGGTTCCCCGCCATCTTTCGAAAAGGCAAAATCTGCTGACTTCGCGTAAGGCAAAGCAACACAACATAACCCAAAACAATTCTCACAGTCTGATTGGAAGCTTTTATTCATCATTTGAGTATCAGATCGTTTAGTAGACATCCGTGCACTTCCTTTGGATTAGCATTGATTTAATAGTTTGCTGTTTCCGGCAAATAGGTACATATAGGAGAGTGGTGTTATCAACCTAACAAAAACAACAGAAACTATGAAAATAACTATATTAACCACATCTATTACAACTTAAGTGAAAAAAGGATAACATACAAAACAGCAAATTTCACTCTTTTTTTCACAGTTATTACCTTTTTTCTTAATTGCTATTTTACGTTAGATTTATCAAGTAACGTCAGATTCACAGTGGAAGCTGGAAAATTTTAAAAATTAGTATGAATATTTTTTTATAACATGTTATTTTCGAAATGTAAGAGATATCCATTATGAGAGGATTGAGAAGATGAACTTAACATTCGAAAACATCCCGAATTACCGTATTGCCTATGTACGCCAGGTTGGACCATATGGGCTTGGAAACAAGCAAGCAATGGAAAGGTTAAAAAAATGGGCTAGAGAAAAAAATCTCTATCATTCAGGGGTTATCTTTGGGATTTCACATGATAATCCTGAAACAACACTTCCTGAAAACTGTCGATATGATGCTTGTATCGTCGTTCCGAGTGATTATGAAATTGATGATTCAATGAATGAAGGTGAACTGATAGGCGGTACTTACGGAATATGCAAGATAGAGCATACTACGGCAGCAGTTCAGCAAGCATGGGCTGAAATTATTCCGTGCTTACAAAACAGTGGCTATCAGCTTGAAGATAGACCGATTATTGAAAGATATAGCGGTGAAATGATTGCCAATGGTTTTTGTGAGTTATGTGTGCCGGTTAAGTTAATCTAATTTTGTTACGGAATAGAAAGAACTAGTGGCTTATTATGTACACCACTAGTTCTTGTCTGTATGATGGATAATTTAAGAAGTTACTCCTAGTCGTGGATTAATAAGCTTTTCTACAACAACACCATTACTATTATTGTATTAACTTATGAGACCCATCACAGTTTGGCATCCTTTTTGATAGTCCACAAGTGCAATCTTTTAGCCCCTTGCCAGCAAGAATTTTTTCAATATTACTCTCAATCCTTGACGTCCGTGTCTTCGATTGCTTTGCTTGGGAGAAGTATAGAATGTATGCTCTTTGACGTCCTGGGGTTAAGGCTTCAAAGGCGGGTTTAAGTTCTGGAATTTCCTCAAACTTTGCAAGGAGTTCTTCTGGTATTTCGATTTCATTCGGTTTCTTTTCTACTTCTAATCCAGCCTTTTCTACCTCAATGGCTTCCCGAATATATTCTTTTAATATCTGCTCCAATTCAACTATTTCGTTTACATTTTTAAACCTTATTTGTCGTGCTGCTTGAACTTTATCCGTTTGTTGGACTAGAATCCCGTGTTTGTCCTTTAATAAGGCACCTTTATGGAATAATAGTGCACAGTATTCCTTAAAGCCATGGATTAGTACGACGTTCTTATTCTCGTATGTGTAACAAGGATGCATCCACTTAAATTCCTCATTTAACTCACATTCACGGACAATTTCGCGCAGTTTCACAAATTCTTCATGCCACTTCTCAGTCTTACTTAAAAATTCATCGACTTTAGGATTTGTTTGATTGTTTGTTGTCATAGGGACACCTCATTTATTCGGTCGTTCATGTTATTTGTCAGTTCTATGCTTGTTCTAATATACACAATCTACCAGAGGTTTTCATCTTTCGTCCAGAGAAATTATTTGCCAACTTCATGTTGATAGTTACTATTAGTATGCAAAAATAGAGGTTTTGTTTTTACAGGGTAGACGTTCCGGTTGATTTCCGCTACAGTACTCGCTTTCCGCGGGGTGGGTGCTGAGCCTGTCTAGCTCCGGCGGCTATCGACTAGCAAACTTCAGGTCACCTCCCTACGATAAGTCATCATCGATTCGCCATTCGGCTCACCGTGATTCCTTTATCTCAGTCGATGCCCCTCCAGTTTGTACGTCGATGGGCAAGCCGCCTACGCTTTTCGTACTCCTCAGCGCAAACGCCTGCTCACGTCTCAGCTCTCCCACGCATCCCGCAGGAGTCTCGCACTTCCGCTCCAATCAACCTTTACAGAATTTGCAGCATAGAACCCAAAGAAAATGTTCATATTTAACTAAGTTGTTTTTTTGTTATGTCCCAGAAGATTGAATTGAAATCTAATTTATTAGTTCGTATTTTTCTTATAATTAAAACCTTTTGTCCCATTCTCATTCAATAACTACTTATTATTCACTTTTCCGTTCCATTACATTAATCCCGATTCCCATTAACACAACCCCTATAATCGTCAAAATGCTCATTGGGTACATTAATTCGCTTATCGACTCATTGTATATTGTCGCATGTTTTAATGCTTCCATCGCATGTTTTATCGGGATAAAATCTGATAGCATCAGTAAAAAGTCAGAAGTAACAATTTCCAATGGCCAATACGCACCACCAAGCATGGACATACTTACTGCAACGAGTGAAATGATTGCATTGTATTGTTGCGTGTTTTTGACTAGACTTACGATAAACATCATAAGCGCTACGATTGAGAAAACATATGGCACTAAAATGAGTAATGTTTTTCCAAATCCCCCATAAAAGTCTACACCGATGATATAACGGAAGATGAAAAAGATTAACGCAATCTGAAAATATCCGAGCAGGAAGCTATAAAGCAAATTACCTGCATACATTTCCCACTTTTTCAAAGGAGATAAAATCATTCTGTTCCATACGCCTAGCTGTCTCTCTTGGATAATATGGTGAACATTATATGAAATCGTGTAAATAACGAAAAATAGTGAAAAGCCGAAAATTGTTTGCATTTGATTATCGATAACAACAGAATCGCTCCCACGGAACGAAGCTGTCTCCACCTCAACAAGCGGATTCTCTTCACGGTTGTTTATTTCTTTTAACAGTTCAGCTTTTTCAGCATCGGAAGCAAATGTAGACTCTTCAATGTTCTTTTCCACTAATAGGTCCTGATAAACGGATTGTAAGAAGCTTTCAAGGACATGGAAATTTTCTGTTTCTGTTGCAATGATGATTGTATACGATTCCTCTTTAAGTTGTACACTAGCTTCGACATCACCTTTTCTTACCTTTTCCTTCGCTTGCTCCTCAGACACTAACGTAAATTCAAAACCTTCTGACTCGGTTAATTCCTTCCATATTGCTGAATCTTCTACATTCTCAATATCTGTATATACTGGTATAGCAATCACTTGATCATTTGTGCTGCCGATTAACGTCGCAAAGAGAATACTCATTACAGTCATGCCAATCATAAGCATCGGTTTCCGAATAAATAATTGAAACTTCGCCCTTAGGATGCTTATCATATTGCATCACCCCTCTTTGGAAAACTAGCGACGGCTAACGTTAGCATAATCAAGCCGAAGATTAGTAAATACAAAATATTAGGATAGATCGCCGCAAGTTTTTCACCTTGTAGCAATTGTAATAGGGCTGTCATTCCAGAACCATTTGGTGTATAGTTGCCGAGCATTCCGATGACAGATGCTGAATCTCCAACCGGAATAAAGCTACCTCCTAAAAATGAAATAATCGCGACGATGACATTACCGAAAAAGTTTGAAACTGATTCTGAATTAATTCTAAAGTTTAATGCCGTTAACAATGTTGCTAAACCACCTATTGCAAAGCATAGAGATACATTGACTATCATGAACGCGACGATGTCTTTCCAGACAATTTGAAAAATAAGTGAGGTTACACCATATAAAATCATTTGTTGGATAAAGGCGATAATAATAACTGAGGTAAATATGCCAATAAAATAAGACCATCTAGACGTGTTGGATAGAAGGATTCGATTAAATACGTGAGTTTGCTTTTCCCGATATGCAAATGAGCTTATATTAGAAGCAATAAATAATATAAACATGACACTCATTCCTACTGTATAATATTGCATCGAGTTAATCGGGTCCTGTTTCGAAACTGTTTCAACTGCACCTAGTTTTTCATTTAGAGCCTCTAGCTGAATCCCTTCCTTTTCAACGAGTGTTATTGTTGAAAGCTGCTTTTGATAGTTTACTAAGACATCTTCCACAACATTTGTTGAAATTTCCTTCCCTTCATTTTTAAATAATTTAATTGAAGTAGCTGTAGGCTCTTCAAGCAATACTGCTGAGAGAATATCAAGTGTATAGTTTTCAGGAATCTCAATTATCGCAGCAAAACTTTCATCATTGCGAATATCATCGATCTTGTCAGAGTCTATCATATCAAGTTGAACGATTTCTTTTAGCTCCTTACTGCCAAACACTTCGTCTACTAAAATTTGAATTGGTTTTAATTGAGTTGCGCCTTGTGATAAAGCTTCTGCTGCTTCCACCGGTAATTCTTTTTCCTGAACCTTTTGATTAAAGGCCTCTACATCCCGTTGTTCGTCACTACGGTCAAGCAATGCTACCTTCATTGAAATTGGAGCTTGGTTATCCCCCATCAATCCACCTAAGGCAAAGCCAAGAATCATGATTAATATAAGCGGCATCAGGAGTAAGACCAATAACTCTTGTGGGTTTCGGTACAATACTAATAAGTCTTTCTTAATAAATGGAATAATCATCTGCTTCACCGCCTAATTATCTCTTAAAGCTCTTCCCGTTAAGTGAAGGAAAACATCTTCTAGCGTTGGAGATTTAACGTCTATTGAGATGAGATTCGTCTCCGCTTCTTCGGCCATCTGTGATATTTTTTTAAATAAGTTGTACTCCTTAGGGACAATGATGGTTACACCATGTTCCTCTGCTTTTACTTGACGAATCGTAGGGTCTGCCTGAAGTAGATTGATAAATTCTTCTTTTACTCTCTCAACCTTGATGGAAATCGTATTTTCAGATGAAAGAATGTTCTTAAGCTCATCTTTTGTACCAGAGGCAATAATCGACCCTTTATCCATAATATAAATGCGGTCACATAAGAACTCGACTTCTTCCATATAGTGACTTGTGTACAATACCGTCAGCCCACGTTCCTGATTGAGCTTCTTCACTGTCTCTAAAATATAATTTCTCGATTGTGGGTCAATGCCAACAGTTGGTTCATCCATGATGATCATTTCCGGATTATGAAGCAAAGCTACTCCGATATTGAGCCTTCTTTTCATCCCACCTGAGAATGTCTTGACAATGTCCTTTCTCCGGTCAGTTAAGCCAATTTGTTCTAACACCTCGTTGATTCGCTTTTTTAAGTTTGCGCCTTTTAAACGATAGATTTCTCCAAAGAATCGTAAATTTTCCTCTGCTGACAAATCTGGATAAAGGGCAATTTCCTGTGGGACAACTCCTAGAATTTCTCGGATATTCCGCGGATTTTTAATGATGCTTTCATTTAATAGCTTTACATCACCAGCTGTTGGGACAACTAAAGATGATAGCATCGAGATTGTCGTTGATTTTCCAGCCCCATTCGGACCGAGAAGCCCAACAATCTCACCTTTTTCCAAAAACATATTCACTCCTTGCACAGCAAACGTTTGTTTATATTTCTTTTCTAATTGCACAACTTCTAACATATCGTCCCCTCCTTATCGTTTACATCATATCGAGTTTAAGGTGATAAGAGTACTATCTTGCGTCACTTGTTTTATGTGAAAACATGACCTAAGTCATAATTGAATGAAAAAGAGGCTACCCCGTTGTCTCGTATAGACATTTTGGATAACCTTTGATAATCAAGTTAATTCATTTTTTATCGCAAAAATAGCTAGCTGTGTCCGATCGCGAAGCTCTAGCTTATGTAAAATTTGTGTAATGTGATTTTTCACTGTGCCAATTGATAAAAATAGTTCATCCGCAATTTCCTTATTCGTTTTCCCTTCACCTATTAATCTTGTAATATCCTGCTCACGAGACGAGAGTGGGATTTCAAGCTTTTATCTACTCTTTGTAATAATCGCGGCATAACTTTCGCTGCAACCTCTTCATTGATTGGCATGCCACCTTGAAAACAGCTATGGACTGCATCTAGTAACACTTTTTGGTCAGAGGTTTTTAATAAAAATGCATTTGCTCCATATTTTAACGCTTGTATGGCATATTCATCATCATTAAACGTTGTCAGCATTAAAATTTTCACATGCGGCCAACGACTTTTTATGACTCTTGTTGCTTCAATTCCGTTCATGACAGGCATCCGAATGTCCATTAACACGAGATCGATGACAAGTTCCTCCATCTTTTTAATTGCTTCCTCGCCATTTTCAGCCTCTGCCACCCGTTTGATTTGGCTATCTTGTTCGAGCATTAGCTTCAAGCCTTGCCTAACGATCGACTGGTCTTCTACAATTAACACATTCAACTCATCTTCGCCTCCTCATCACTTCCTGGAATCATGCCTTTGATGATAAAGTGTTCATCCGTTTGATAGACTGTAAGTGTTCCTTGTAGTTCTTCTACACGCTTCCTCATATTTTGAAGCCCGAAGCCCTCTTCGAATGGAACCTTTTTATAGATTCGGTTTTTAACAGTAACTTCAATATTATCGTTTGCCGTTTTGCCAAGTACAACATGTACGTCACGAGCATGGGCATGGCGCATCGCATTCGTTAACCCTTCTTGTATAAATCGATACAGTACAATACTTTGTTCGTTCGTCAACCTTGCTGAAAGGATTCCTTGCTTTGTCGTAAAATGAACGATAATATGACTTTCTGCTTCCAGCTTTTTTATGAGCATCAAAATTGTTGCAATCCCTTCAGATTCTCGATCCTTTAACGCTCTAACCGCAAAACGCGTTTCTTCTAAACTATCCTTTGCCAACTCTTTCAGTTCGAGATAAGGTTCAGCACCGTTTTTGATTGAAAGGATTTCTAACTGCATTAGTAACGCCGTTAACTTATGCCCGACTGAATCATGAATGTCCCTTGCGATTTTCGTCCGTTCCTGATTACGTGCCTCTTCCTCAGAAACGAGTGACATCCGTTTTAACCTTCGATATTCCCCTAGCAACTCTTCATAGAGGTTACGCTGTTCACGTTTTTTCGTCGATAACGAGTTTAATTGGATTGCTAATATGTAGAATAATAGAGAATATATAAATGCTGAATGCTCGATAATATTTATCAATGCAAAGACTAATAATCCTACAGCAGAAATAATGACTAATATCCTAAAGTAAACAAGATTTAGTTGCTCTGAAGCCAATTGAGCGATATATAGTATAAGTAAGAGAATATAAAGAATATCCCTCTCTATGAAACCTATCGTTAGCAATAACCCCGTCATGACCATATATAGATAAAATGGTCGTGATGCTACTTTTAAAAAGAAATATAACGTCATAATTGCTGCACAAATCAGCATCACACTTGGAGAAACAACTTCTCCTTCAAAATAAAAAAACAGACCCCAAAGTACAATCATTCCTAATGTTTGGATTATAAATTGTTTCATATAAAGCTCACATATTTCATGTTCATTCTTCCTTCTATTCTTGTATTATAACACCTTATCAAGTTGCTTCTTTTACAGAGTAATCCTTATTGTAATTAGGTCTATCTATACCAACGCAATACAGTAATGGCAGAGCTAATTTGAATATTTGATATGTTAAATTAACCCATTACGTTATAATTTGATTATAACGTAATGAAGGGACTGAATGATGCACAGATATCAATATTTTTAACTCATCCATGTAGGAAATTTTTTTTTAGGAGGTAAAGGTATTGATTAAAGAATTGTACACAAATAGGTTATATTTAAGGGAAATTTCTATAGATGATGCACCTGCATTATTTACGATATGGTCTGATAGAGATGTAACAAGATTCATGAATATTTCTCCTTTCACGAAAGAAGCTCAGGTGCTAGAGATGATACAGCTTCTTAATCAATTAGCTGAAGAAAAAAAGGCAGTTCGTTTCTCCATGATTCATAAGGAAACAAAGGAGTTAATTGGGACTTGTGGATTTAATACTCTAGACTTTGAAAATATGAAAACTGAAATAGGTTATGACCTAGCTAAACCTTATTGGGGTAACGGCTATGCACTTGAGGCGATCAATGCGCTTGTTAGTACTGCTTTTACTACTTTAAACTTTAATCGGGTTGAGGCAAAGGTAGAACCAGAAAACAAAAATTCCATTAAGGTTTTAGAGAGAGGTAACTTTATTTTTGAAGGAATACTTAGACAGTCAGAGCTTTCAAAGGGGAAATTCATCGATCTTTCTATCTACTCTAAGCTTCAATCAGACTAATTTTGAATTAATATAACAAGGGACGATACCTACACTTCCAATATAAAGTGTAGTATCGTCCCCTCTTTTATTCTTGCGGATTTATCACAATCTCAACACGACGATTTTTTGCTTTTCCTTCCTCTGTCGTATTTAATGCAATCGGTTTTGTTTCACCATAACCTGTAGTCGATATGTTGATATGGTTAACTTTCCCGTTTTGTCTTACGTAGGTTTCCACTGCTTGTGCTCGTTTTTCTGATAATGTTTTATTATATTGATCTTCACCTGTATTATCGGTATGGCCATTTATGTGAATGACTGTATCTGATTTTAAGGTTTCCAACGCTTTGATAACTTCATTCAACGTTTTTTGAGCATCAGGTTTTAATTCGCTCTTATCATGGTCAAATAATATGTCATCAGGTAATTGAATTTTTGTTTCCTCACCATCAGTTGTAAGATTTGTTTTTTCCGGTGCTTTAACGATTGGCGGCTTTGGATGTAGGATAACTTCAATCATGTTTCCGTTCCCGTCTTCCTTATTTGCTATAACCTGCTCACCACTCATCTTCTCGAAATGCTCCCCGTAGATTTGCTTCATTTTTGTTTTCAATATATGTGAATTCGTAGGTTTTGACGTAATTTTAATATAACCGCTATCGGTAATCGTGTCATATGGGATTTGTAAGATAAAAGTACCATCACTTACGACATTTGCTTTTGAACTTACCCAGTTTTGTGCAAGAGTGGCATCTTTTGATGAATAATAGGATGCAACCAAGTCTGTGCCCTCTAATAAGTTTGATTTCCCTTTTACATAGAAATAATGATGGTCATTCGTTAATTCTGTATCAATCCAGACATTAGTATTAGCATAGTCATCAGGTGTTTCTTCTCGTTTCGGTGTTTCAATTGGATAAACTTTTTGTTCCTCTGTAGGATTAACGAGTATGGAAGCATGAATTTTCTGATATTCTTCCTCCAAAATTTCATGTTTATATACAAACGGTCCTTCTAAATTCTCCCCATGTTCACCATAAACGGCTTCAATCTCGTCGGCCTGTCCTAAACCACCGAGGATGACATCAATTGTTACATATATCGGTCCATAGTTTTGTAGCTCAGTAGGTATTTCATAATCAAAATTGCCATTCTTATCGACTTCTGCATCTTTTTCACATAACAGGCAGATTGGATTGCGAACGGAAAAAGGTCGGTCAAGCCAATCAACTTCTACTCTTGTCCCTGCCAATAAGTTGCTTTTTCCTTTAACGGTAATTACCCCGTTTTCATTGACAACTTCACCGCTTAACTCGATGTTTGTCACGTCTTTATCAGCTTTATTATTATCTGTTTCCTCTTCATTTTTGTCTTCCTTACTTGTTTCCTTTTCAACTGCACGACTATTTTCTTCAACTGTCTGTGTTTCCTGATTATTCGCACATCCAACCAAAAATACAATGGCTGTGACGATAAGAATAAGCCATTTTGTTTTTCTCTCCATGTCTATGTTTCCTCCTATGTCTCTATGTATCTATTTACGTTAAATGATTTTTGACTCGAAAGGAATAAGCGCATGGTACTAGGAATAATGGCACAAACAGTGGAACGAATTCTTCACCTCAAAAAAGGGCATACAAAAACTCCCTTGACAATTCATTATCAAAGGGAGTCTTAATCCATTATTTTGTAACGCTTTGTTTTCTCCTATATACAAAGATTATAGATAATCCAACCATCATAATAAGTGCGCCTATTGCTAAAATGTTAAATGATTGGGTTGCAGTTTCCGGTAATATATTCCCTGAAACTGGCGTAACAGTAACTGGCTTATTTTCTCTCTCTATTTTATTAGGTTGATTATCGTTGCTTGGTTTATCAGAATCTGATTTGCCCGGTTCAGTTGGATTTCCTGGTTCGTTCGGATTTCCCGGCTCAGTTGGGTCGCCTGGTTCGCTCGGATCTCCCGGCTCAGTTGGATCGCCTGGTTCGCTCGGATCTCCCGGCTCAGTTGGGTCGCCTGGTTCACTTGGATCGACCGGTTCAGTTGGATTTCCTGGTTCGTTCGGATCTCCCGGCTCAGTTGGGTTGCCTGGGTCGCTTGGATTGCCCGGTTCAGTTGGATTTCCTGGTTCGTTCGGGTCGCCTGGTTCACTTGGATTGCCCGGCTCAGTTGGGTCGCCTGGTTCGCTCGGGTCTCCCGGCTCAGTTGGGTCGCCTGGTTCACTTGGATCGATCGGTTCAGTTGGATTTCCTGGTTCGTTCGGATCACCCGGCTCAGTTGGGTCGCCTGGTTCGCTCGGGTCTCCCGGCTCAGTTGGATTTCCTGGTTCGCTCGGATCACCTGGCTCAGTTGGGTCGCCTGGTTCGCTCGGGTCATTTGGTTCGTTAATATTTTCAATAGTGATAACAGTAACTGCTGATACTCCGTCAGCATTTAAGGCATATATCGTATAGGTTCCGTTCTTTTCAACTGAGAAAGCATTTGTATTTAGGTCAATTTCATTTCCTTCATTTGCAAATTCTTCTACTGTTTTATTTCCTGCTAACCATTTTAATGCGACGATATTAGCATCGCTATCGGTAGCAACTGAAATCGAAACCGAACCATCTGTTGCTTCTGTTGTTGATGGTGTTAATATCACATTAAATTCTTTAGGTTCTTCAGGCTCTGATGGACCACTATCGTTATCTACTGTAAAATGAACCTGCTCCACCGTATTTGAACCTGCTCCTTTATCACGTGCGTTAATTGTTAGTGTATAGTCACCCGTTTGTAAATTTTTCAATGGAATTGTGAAAGTTCCATCCTGATTAAGTTTAGCTAGCTCAGTATTTGTCGTTTCATTATCCATATGACTTGTTAATTCATACGGCACATAGAGGTAATCATTAACATCGTAATTGATACCATAAATTTGCTTTACACTTGGTCCCCATTCAACAAATTTATCAACAATCTTACCAGTTATCTCGTAAGTAGATTGTTCAATAGTTTCGTCCACTTGGTTTACTTCGATTTTCGATGGTGATTTTTTTACAAATAACGGACCAACATCAACTGTATCATCGTAACTTACCTCATCTGAACTAGCGCCTAACTGAATCGTGTAGATACTCTCATGTAGGCTCGGTAAAAATGGGTCTCCAAACCACACCCAAGGTCGGTAAGCTAAGGAAACATTAAAGTCAATTTTGCCAGGTCCATAAGGGAATTTCGCCCATTCAACATAGGAGCCAATTGTTCCATTATTAAAATCTCCGCCATTCGGATCTAAGGCATCAAAGATAACACCTGTAACTGTTACTTTTTCTTTCAGATCCATATTAAGTTTTGTAGAAGAGTTTTCATTACTTAATACGTTACCTTCTAATTCGGCATGTGTAATAACCGTGGAAGCTTTAGGTGCTTCAAACTCAACATTAAAAGTAATCGTTTTTTCTGCACCTTTATTTCCTAATCCATCATTCATGCGCACTGTTAGCGTGTGCTCACCAGTTGTTAAATAGTATAAGCGGAAAGTAAACGTCCCATCTTCAGTAATAAATACATCATTTTCTACTTTATTACCATTAGGTCTTGTTAACGTGTAACTTGCATCCATTAGGTCATCTACTTTAAACCTTCCGCCCAGTTCATTCATCTTTTTATTTAACTCCACTAACTGGTCGTTAACATTACCAGTTACTTCATATTCCTGCTGCTTAACCGGGTCCGCAATCGGGTTGATTTCAAAATCGGTGGCTGTTGTTTTAACGAATAGCTCATCTGATGCGCCGAGGACCTTGGAACCTGTTTCATCAATAAGAATAATACGGTAGATACTTTCTGGCAGCTTTTGCTTTTCTCCACCTTCTAATGGAGTATAAAATCCATCGATTGTAAAGCTATGGTCCCCAGTTTGATAAGTACTAATATCCACTAATTGACCAATTACTTTATCTTTTGTTAAGTCTCCAATGTAGACACCAAATGTTGTTTGTGCACCTAGATTGACAGATAAACCAACAGTATCATGCTTCCCATCGCCATTTGGTGAAAAAAAGTTTCCACTTAATGTTACACTCTTAACTGAATCAACATCATTAGTTGCTTGCTTTGCAACTTCCTTCTCAGCTACATTTACTTCTTGCTCTTCCACTTTTTCTGGCTCAACCTCGGTTGTAGGTTTGTTTGATGTTTGTGGGTCCGGATTCGATTCTTCCTGATTACTTTCAGTTGTTTTAACCTCTTCATTCGTTTGGGACGATTCTGATTCAGCTTCTACAGTTACTTTATTCTCGATAACTTCAGCAGATGCATCTTCACCATTTTCATCCTCTTGCTGATTACCGTTTGCTTCATCTATTATTGGTTGTTCTTCTAATTCCTGTTGTACTTCCGTTTCTTTCTGCTCAAGATTATCCTCTATCTCAGAATTTGCTTTTTCTGATGCACCTCCGTCTACGTTTGCTTCCGGAACCTCTGCACCATATACAAACGATGGGTTGAGCAATCCAAATATGAGCAGCATCGCAGTAAAGACACTTAATAATTTTGAATTAAACTTTTTCCGCAACCGTCCAACCTCCCTCTTAGAAATAAAGATAATTTGACTAGTAAATGTTTATTTCTCATACTTGATTGACCATTTTCGTGCTCAATCCTAGTTAAGTTCATGTTGATTTAGCGGAAACAGAGATTTTTACGGATTTTATTGGCGATGTAGTATAAGCTGGTGTTGTCTTGACATGGGGGTTAAAACATACTTTTCTAGCTGCAAGGCCTTAAGGAGGAAATTCTCACCGCTTCATCCGCGAAAAGATAGTACCTGCAGCATAGGTCAACAATAATATTTAACAGGACCAAACATCTTTACTAATTAACGCTTCACATCTCCTTTCCTATTTGATTGAACCCCTTAATAATTGTCATAATATTCTGCAGTTTGAAGTTCATAAACATCTTAATCAACCTATAATGAAAAGACAATCCCTTTCAGTAATTGTCTCAAAATGGGTAAAAAAGTAATGATTAAGAAGTTGGTCATCTCATTTATCAGCGTAGTTAGCAGCATTGATTTATAGGTATTCTGACATTAGTTAGCAAACAGAGGGACGGTTCTTCTGCTTCCTTTTGGAAGCAGAAGAACCGTCCCCATGCTTTTTTTACTCATACTCCGGCAACCAATCTCCATGCGCTTCAATTAAGTCATCACATAAAGCAATAATATCATCCATTGATAATTCTGCTGCTGTATGCGGATCCAGCATTGCTGCTTGATAGATTTTACTTTTCTTTCTTGTTAGGGCTGCTTCGATTGTTAACAACTGTGTATTAATATTTGTTCGGTTAAGTGCGGCACATTGTTCTGGTAAAGCTCCGACATACGTTGGTGTCACACCACTTGCATCGACTAAGCAAGGCACCTCGACAACTGCATTTTCTGGGAGGTTGCTAATTAAACCACCTGTGTTCAATACATTTCCGCCAATTTTAAATGGTTTGTTTGTCTCCATTGCTTCGATAATGTATGAACCATATTCATGTGTCCGTTCATGCTGTAAATTTTTATCGTGAACTAAGTCTTCACGCATTTTCTTCCAGCCTTCAATTTGGTTTACACAACGGCGCGGGTACTCATCTAGTGGAATATTATATTTCTCAATAAGCTCCGGATAGTTTCGCTTAATAAAGTACGGATGGTATTCTGCATTATGCTCAGAAGATTCCGTAATGTAATAATCAAACTTATCCATTAATTCAAAGCGCACCATGTCATTGTGTTTTTCCTTTTGCTTCTCTTTCGCTCGTTTCTTTATTTCTGGATACAAATCTTCTCCGTTGCGTGTGATTTCTAGTAACCAGGCCATATGGTTAATCCCGGCAATTTTATATTGAATGTTATCCTTTGGCATATCCAGTGCCTCAAGTAAGTGGTCGGCACATATTTGAACACTATGACATAAACCAACCGTTTTAATGCCTTCTTTTAACATGACATTCGTTAACACGGCCATCGGGTTTGTATAGTTTAAAAACCATGCATCTGGACAAACTTCCTTCATATCACGTGCAAACTCCTGCATGACAGGTATCGTTCGTAAATTTCGGAAAAGCCCGCCAATCCCTAACGTATCTGCGATCGTTTGTCGTAAGCCATATTTTTTCGGTACTTCAAAATCGGTAATCGTACATGGGTCATAACCACCAACCTGGATTGCATTAATAACGTACTTAGCACCTCTTAATGCTTCCTTCCGGTCGTGGTAGGCTTTTACTTTTACAGTCGAGTTAAGGCTCTGCTTTAAATTATTTAGCATCATCTCTGAATCTTTTAATCTTTCGTGATCAATGTCAAACAGAGCAAATTCAAAATCCTGTAAGACGTCAACCGTCATACAATCCCCGAGAACATTTTTTGCGAATACAGTACTACCTGCACCTAAAAAAGTAATTTTAGACATAAAAAATTCCTCCCTTAACATTCGTCATAAATGTGAAACTATTGTTGTCTTACCAACAATAGTAAGGGGGAGAAACCGCTTTTACAATCGCAAATAATTTTGAAATAAGTAAAATATTGCTCTCTCATTAATCAATAAAAATATGGTTTACAGGCATAAATGATTTACTGTTGCGGTACTCACTCGGTGTGACATCTAGCAAACTTTTAAACACTTTACTAAAGTAATTCGCATTCGTATAGCCTACTTTTTCTGCCACTTCTTCTATCGTTAACTGTTTATTTTTTAGTAATTCCAATGAATGATTAATGCGGATTTTTGTGAGAAATTTGATTGGTGTATCATTGACTGTTTTATGAAATAATCTCGTGAAGTGATATTTTGATAACCCAGAGACTTCAACAAGGTCAGCTAAGGCTAAATCTTCATGATATCGTTCTTCGATGTATGTTATCGTCTTGGCAATCGCGAGCGGCAGCTTATCAACCTTTTTTCGGTCATGCTCAAAATATTGCATACACTCCATTAAAAATGTATAGGCATATCCTGATATCTCATAGGCATGCTCGATACCCGTCGTTTCAATCCGCTCCAAGATGTGAAAGATATGCTTGATTGGCCTGGCAGTCGTTTCAAGATGTAAGAGATGGCCATGGCTCTCGGTAAGCTGATGAAAAAAGTGGAGCGCTTCTTGTCCGTATAAAGTAATATAAATAAATTCCCAGTGGCTTGAGTTGTCAGGCAAATAGTAGCAATGCTCACTAGGCAATTGCACTAAAAATGCCTGTCCTTTATGTAGGGTGTGTGTCTGTCCGTGAAGCTCAATCGCACCTTGTCCGTCTAACGTGTATTGAAAGACGATTCTCCCATGTTCATTTCGCTCTAACCCATCCCATCTGTATACCTCGTCCGCCCGACATTCCCTCCCAATCGAATGAATACCAGCAACACGTTTTTGATAATCTCCCTTTAATTTAAATCCATAAGTTTGATGAATTTTCATAAACAGGCCCTCCTCGGAAGCAGGGGGACGGTTCTTTTGCTTCCATGATGGAAGCAGAAGAACCGTCCCCGCGCTTCCTATTTCACATCGTAAATGACTCTTGCGATGATGTCTTGTTCGTAGTTTCCGAAGCTGCTTCCATAAAGGGTGAGCCCACCGCTATTTTGGTCATTTGAAACGGCAAGCTTTAATTTGATATCAGATTGTTGCGTTAAGTTTATATCGTCAAGCGTAACGTCTGATATTTTAAACCCGTCAATAAACGTGCCCTCTTTTGTCACTCTTATTAATTTTAACATTCCGTATTGGTTCAAATGCGGCGGCCACCATAACGGGTTATTTTTACCCTTTACCCCGCCAAAATCTCCAGGTGATGTCCAATAGCCCAATTCAATATTATTGAGGTAAAAATAAATATCCGAAGGCCAGTTATTATTATAACTTGGAGCTTCTGAACTAAGTTCCAATATAAATTGAAGTTCACTAAATTCCTGATTTTGCTTTAAATAGTTTGGAATACGGTATTCAATATACCCTTTAGCAAACCAAATCACCCCTGCGTTAATATGATGTGGGTCGGCAAAGTAACGCGGATCATCAAACTCACCGATAATACTATCCTTTGTAGCAAGTCCACATGTCGGTTCGACATTGTAATCAGAATAATGACCGACCTTAATTTCATATTCATAGAGATTTTCCGGCTGTTTACTTTTTAATTCAACAGTAAGATACTCTTCATTCAAATAACAAATTTTCTGGATTCCGTGTTTACCTACAGCGGTACTAATGTCAATTAATCCACTTTCCTCAAGCTTTTTAATATGCATTGTCACAGCACCATTTGAAAGATTTAATTTATCGGCAATTTCATTTAAATTCATGCTCTCATTTGTTCGCAGTAAGTATAAGATTTCTAGTCTAATTTCGGAACTTAGCGCTTTAAAAATATTTAACCCGGACCGAAGCTCTTTTATATGTACCATTAGTAACGCCCTTTCATAATCTAAAACATTTTACATAATTATAAAATAGAAGCTTGCTATTGAGAAGGAATATAATACATTCACAATAAAATGTAAAGCACTCTACGCTTCCTTTAAGTGGCAATAACCTTTGTAAAATCAACCTTAGAGGATGTCTAGAACTAAGAAAACTACCTTTAATTTAGTATTACCAAAACAGTTTTAGTAAGCGCTTTATTTTTTCATTGACAAGCACTTACAAGCTCGTTATCATAAAAACATAAAATGATTTAATAAAACATAAAGTAAAAGAAATGATATCTGTTTTGCTACTAAACCCATTACTTTTTTAAAAAATGGGATTAAATAATTTGCAAAGGTGGAAACACAATGACAAATCTCAAAGCAAGAATGATTGTTGACAAAGATTTCGCGATTTCTGAAGTAGATAACAGAATCTATGGTTCATTTATTGAGCATCTAGGTCGTGCTGTTTATGGTGGAATTTATGAGCCTGACCACCCAGAAGCTGATGAAGATGGCTTTCGCAAAGATGTCATCAATCTTGTAAGAGAGCTTGATGTTCCAATTATTCGTTATCCTGGTGGTAACTTTGTATCCGCCTACAATTGGGAAGATGGCGTTGGACCGCGTGAAGATCGTCCGAGAAGGCTTGATTTAGCTTGGCGAACAACTGAAACGAATCATCTTGGTACGAATGAATTTGTTGATTGGTCTAAAAAAGTTAACTCTGACGTGATGATGGCTGTGAACCTTGGTACAAGAGGCATTGACGCTGCGAGAAACTTAATCGAATACACGAACCATTCTGGTGGTACATACTGGAGTGACTTAAGAAAGAAGCATGGCTATAAGGATCCACACAACATTAAAACATGGTGCTTAGGAAATGAAATGGACGGACCATGGCAAATCGGTCACAAAACAGCTGAGGAATACGGACGTATTGCGGTTGAAACGGCTAAAGCGATGCGACTTGTTGACCCTTCTATCGAGCTTGTTGCATGTGGTAGTTCAAATACACAAATGCCGACATTCCCACAATGGGAAGCAACGACATTAGAGCATACGTATGATGCGGTTGATTACATCTCATTACACCAATACTATGGCAACAGAAATAACGATACAGCTAGCTATCTAGCAAACTCACTTGATATGGACCACTTTATCTCAACAGTAATCTCGACTGCTGACTTTATTAAAGCGAAAAAACGCAGTAAAAAGACGATTAACTTAAGCTTTGACGAATGGAATGTCTGGTTCCACTCTAATGATGCAGACAAACAGCTCGACCCATGGCAAGTAGCACCACCTCAATTAGAGGATGTGTACAATTTTGAGGATGCACTATTAGTTGGAAGTATGTTAATGTCCTTCTTACGCCGTGCGGACCGTGTAAAAATGGCTTGTCTAGCTCAACTTGTTAACGTGATTGCACCGATTATGACGAAAAATTGCGGTGGCGCTTGGAGACAAACAATCTTCTATCCATACCTGCACGTGTCTAAATACGGACGTGGCATTGCGTTACAACCAGTTGTTTCTTCACCAAAATATGATTCTAAGGAATACACGGATGTACCATACTTAGATACAATGACAGTGTTCAATCCAGAAACTGAAGAGCTAACGATTTTCGCATTAAATCGCAGCTTAGAAGAAGGTCTTGAGCTTGATGCCGATGTACGAAGCTTTGAAGGCTATCAAATTTTAGAGCATATTGTGCTTGAAAATGAAGATTTAAAAGCAGTAAATACAATGGAGCATGAGGCTGTCAAACCTCATACTAACGGAAATGCGAAGGTTCAAGACGGTCGTGTATCTGCAAACCTAGCGAAACATTCTTGGAATGTAATTCGTTTAGGGGAAAGGAAATAGGAAGCGCAGGGACGGTTCTTTTGCTTCCATTATGGAAGCAGAAGAACCGTCCCCCTGCTTCATTCATGTGAAAATTCGCTTTAGCCATTGTTGAAACGTATGACTGTTCTCTTCAGGTGAAAGACGAAATGTCCCCATCCCATATCTCTCCTGAAACTTCTGATGATAGAAATTTTTCTCGCTCGTTGAATGTGATTCTGTCGGTGTTAAAATGTATACTTCCTTGACAACCGGCAAATCATTGTCACGATGAATAATCCCGTCTCGATATTTATGCATTTCCCCTAAAGCCATTGGCAAGTTAGCTGGGACACGATACTTAGGGTCCATGACATACAGATGGTTTTGATAGTCGATGACGATGTCTGGGATCATCCGTTGTGTATACGAATAATATGGGCACGTATTGAATTGAATGATTTTCTGGTAGATTAACCTCGCACCATTCGTTAGCTCTACAACACTTTCTTTATTTTCTGCTAATCGTAAAAAGTAAAAGTCATCCTTTTTCATAAATAACTGCCCTGCATCCATTAGTAAACCATTTTCACGTATCACACGGATGATTTGCATATAACACCAGATTTCATAAAGTAAATAGGTATCTTTTAAACTTATGTTTCGCTCAAGGTCGAACGTAATGGTTTTGAACTGATAGAGCGCTTGAAACCATTTGTACCAGAGACGATAGACCGGGTGCTTACGGAATACTTGTGTCGTATTTAATGTCCCGGAATGTGCGCTGAGTCCTTGAAGAAAATGTGCCTTTTTCCATAAGCTAATCCAGTCAAGATAACGTGTTGCTTTCACCTTAATCTCTTCATCATTCAATGTCCGGTAGTTTTTAAGTAAATGCTCAAGTTCATTAAGCTGCATAACAATAACGCGATGCTCATAAACGTTGAACGACTCCTCGACTTTTGTTGTTTGGATGTGGCTAGGCAGCTTTGTTGGAGTACCGCCAAAGCCTTGTCCGTAGCGCTCCACCCAAGCAATGCTTCTCGGTGTTGCGTATTTCACTCGTTCCCTTTTTAGAAGCACCTCATCCTTGTACAAATGCCTTAAAGGTTTGGCATCAATGTTCCGGAAAATAGTGCGGAGTTTATGCATCGATGTTTCGATGTACATCCACTGCAACATTGAGCATTCCCGGGTAAAACCACTTGCAGATATTGAAGTGTGCAAACCTGACTGTTGAAAACAAATTGCCGCTTCGTTTAGAATATCCTCTAAAAGCACTTTATATTGCTGCTCCGTTAATTTTCGCTCATCCGTGTATACATAGTTTTCAATCATTTGATTCTTGTCTTTTCCTACAATCGCAAACGTAATGCCCCCACTTTGAAATGGCGTTTCAAAGACACCCTCCCAGCCAACATCCGTTCTCGTCATTGGCAAAGAGATCGATTGCATCGTAAGACGAAATGCCTCATTCGTCCGTGCTCGCCATCGATATTGCATTGCTTCTTGTAAATAGACTTTGTTAAGCGGTACCCAGCTATTATCCCTCTCGTCCCAAACCGTAATGTTAACGCCAGAATTGTGTGGAGCCATAGCGTTCTAATTCCTCTCTCATCCGTTTCATGTGCTTATACGATGTTGAGTATTCACCAAAGTTTTGCAAGAATGTAGCGGATAAAACCTCCAACAGTCCAGTTATCCGTTCATCGCCACGAATTTTTGGGATGACTTTTTCTGAAATGACCCTGTCTAACGCTTCATAGCGGTCCATTCGTAACTGTTCAGGCAAGAGACTATTTTTATACAGCTTGCGAATCATTTCATTCATCGTCCGATACCCAAAGTGTAAATCATAGCTTACTAAACTACTATGAATCGCAATGAGTAAGTCCCATTCAGCTTGTACCGTCTTTTTGAACTTTTCATCTAGCTGGTCCCAGAAGCTTGTAAAGTCAACATCTGATAACGTCATGACAAACGAACGATCGAGTACTTTATCTGAGATACTATGTGTCGTTTCATCAACATTAATTGTTCCCATCACATAAAAATTATGTGGAATCTCAATTGTTTTCGGAATATCAGCTACATCGTCAATCGTATGAAGTTGAATTGGTTTTCTCGATTCAACTGCACTGAGGTAATCACTTAAGTAATACTCAACCCGAGCCAAGTTCATTTCATCTAGAACAAGGAAGTGCGGCTTATCTTTTTCCTCATTTGCCTGCAGAAGCATATCGAGAAATTCTGTTCTCATATAGCGCTTTTCAAACGAACTGTAATAACCGAATAGTGATGTCGCATCCATCCAATCTGGACGAACAGGGACAATTTTCAAATACGGGTTGTCCTCACTGTAATCAAGCCCATAGACTGCATTCGCAAAAACACGACATAATTGTGTCTTCCCTGTACCTGATATCCCACTTAAGATAACAAAATGCTTATCATCTAAGCTTGTTAAATTAAGATAGAAATCTCTAATAATATCAATCGAAAAAGTGAAGCCGCTTTGTTCAACCAAGTCGACAATCGTCGCAAAATCAAAGGAACTAGCGTATTCTTCTACTTCTGACTCGATATCATCATCTTCCTCCTCTCGAACGACTTGATTTGTGCCTTTCGGGAATGTGAGCAAGCCTCTTACATCGGCAAAAATCGCTGCTGCTGTAATTAACCGTTCCTTAATTTTTGTTATTGGTTCGGTAAAAAATTCTGAACTGCCTTGGTACGTCCCGACGTAAAACGCGTTTGCATCATTAAGGGTAAATTGATGGTTCATTAATTCTTCGACAGTTCGGTCCTGGTACATTTGGTTTTCATTATTTTCATTATATTTACCACGATGATAGAAAGATTTTTTGATGTACCATTCATAGTTTTCGCGGTTGGCCAGTTTCCGAATGCGGTGATAAATATAGCCTTTGTTGTTAACGATAATTCCGATTGACTCATGTGGGTCACGCGTAAAGAAAGCAATATGTCCTTCTGTAATTAATTGATCTTGGTCATAGATATAAAACATTTGCTTGTACTCATTTGTTTTAATCCTTTTCACTTCTTCATCGATTTTCACTTCATACGTTTTTGAAAATAACTCAATTTGTAACGGTGTGACATCTTTTTGAAATGCTTTCATGAGTAACATCGACTGACTATGCTCATCTGCTTCTTTTCCAAGTACACTTCGAACTGGTTGTAGCATTTCGTAGGTATTCCAAAGTCTATCAACGATGTCTGCTTCCTCGATCATGCCTTCTAACGGTAAAATTGTTCCAAAGTGTAGTGTAGGTCTACGTTTATTCTTTAAGTAGCGTAAAATCGTATCGATGAATTCAGATTGCGTAATGAGATTCTTTTTCTCATCTATAGTAAATATTTGAACCGTTTCATCGAGTTCCTCTACCATTCTCTCAAGCTCGTGAATTTGTGTACGCTTTGATAACACCCAAAACGGATAAAAGTCCGAGGTCATCATCATCCTAATCTCACGTGTTGCGAGATGAAACTCAAGCTTTAAAATCGACAACGGACTATCATAGCGACTCTCATCCTTTAATTCCACAAAGCCTTTGTCGCCATAATGCTGTTTCTTTTCCGCATATTTAGGATTTTTTGAATCTGTTATCGTCGTCCTAATCGTTTGTTCATGTGTATGTACCGTTAACTGCAGGAGATAACGTTCACGTTCCCCATATTTCTCTAAAAACGAATCAACAATCCTCCTCGCAAGCGGCTGCACCTCACCTAAAATCCGCTCATTCCTCAACGTCGTATCCTCAATCTCCATGATCCCAACTAAACCACTCGCATCAATCATCTTTACATCTCCTTCAGGAAGCGGAGGGACGGTTCTTCCGCTTCATTTTCATAACTAGTTAATTTTCCCTATCATAGTACTATTTTAACACGGGAAGCGCGGGGACGGTTCTTCTGCTTCTTTTTCCAGCGGAAAAGGAAGCAAGAGAACCGTCCCCCTGTTTCCTTGTTTTACCACCTTATGATAGTGATAAAGTTGTAGTAAAATAGTATGTGTTAATTGTGACGCAGAGCGAGGGAATGATGTTGAGATCTAAAATTTTTGGTTTATTAATAGTTATAATGTTTATTCTTCAGGCCTGTGCACCGCAGAAGAGTGAGACTACCTTCAATGCAACAAATGGTGTAATGAACTTGGCAGAATGGAACTCAGACACAGAAGTTATTTCATTGAGTGGTCAATGGGAGATGTATTGGGAACAGCTTATAGAGCCTGAGGACTTTACTTTACATGTAGATAGACCAGCTAGTGGCACATTTACGTTTCCAGGCTTTTGGGACAATTACGATTTCAACGGTACATCTCTACCTAAAAAAGGCTATGCCACTTTTCGCTTACATATCTCCTCAGTACCATTATCAGATAGTGTGCTTGGATTAAATATTCCCCATATCGATTCAAGCTACAAGCTATGGATTGATAATCAGTTGATAACAACAGTTGGAAAGGTTGGAACAAACGCAAAAACAAGTGCTGCGAAACGATACCCACGTGTCGTTTTTTTCACACCCAAACATGAATCATTTACAATAACGCTGCAAATTTCTAACCATGAACATTTAAGAGGTGGTATGTGGAAGCCGATTGAAATTGGAACGGCCGAGTCAATCCATAAACAATATATTCATCAAATTATCTTGCAATCGTTGCTGCTAGGCATCCTTATTTTAGCTGGTATTTATCATATTGGACTTGGAGTTTTTAGGAAGTCAGAAGCGTCACTTCTATATTTTGGTGTATTTTGTCTCGTTGCAGCATTTCGAAACTTAATGGTCGGGGATATATTTTTCACGAAGTTCTTTCCAGATGTAAGCTGGGAGTTTGAAAAGAAGTTAAATTATATAAGTTTGTACTTACATGTGCCATTATTGGCCATGGTGTTGTATCGGTTATACTCCAATGATTTTCCTAAGTGGTTTATTAAGCTTAGTATTATTGTACCTATATCCTTTAGTGTGATTACAATTTTCACAAAGGCGATTACTTACACTGCATATCTAAAGTACTTTCAAGTGTTTATTATCTTTTGTTCAATTTTTGCACTATATGGTATCTTAAAATCTTTAAAACGAAGACTTGTAGAAACGAAATTTCTTATAGTAGGGATTGTCAGTTTATTAATGACTGTAATCGTCGATGTTTTCAATTACATTATTAGACTACTGAACACTAACCTTTATTTAATCGGCCTTACTGTGTTTATAATTTGCTTCTCCTTTCTCTTATCAAGAAAGCTCTCTTCATCATTAGAATTATCAGAAGCACTTGCAAATGATTTAGTTAAATTAAACAATGACCTTGAACTTAAAGTTGAGCAAAGGACAGAGCAATACCAGCTAGCAAATGAAAAGCTTGAACAACTTAACAAACAGCTCGAACAAATGGCCCTTCTCGATGGTTTAACGAACATTCCAAATCGGCGGTCATTCGAGAATTACTATGAACAAGCATACAATGAGTGCCTAACACATCAAAAACCAATTACAGTTTTACTATGCGATATTGATTTCTTCAAAAATTACAATGATAGATATGGGCATCAAGAAGGGGATACATGCTTAAAACGAGTAGCTGAAGCCTTGCGTTCAATGGAAGTGGGGTTTGTCGCAAGGTATGGCGGTGAGGAGTTTGTCTCTGTGTTAACGAACATCAATCAACAAAGTGCGGAAGACACTGCTCATGAAATGAATGTACTAATTGAGCAAATGCATATTCCGCATGAAAAATCCTCTACCTCTGAATATGTAACAATAAGTATTGGGGTGGCAACTGTCATTCCAACCGAAAACACTGACAGAAACGAACTCCTTAAACAAGCAGACGAAGCTCTATACAAAGCAAAACGACTAGGAAAAAATCGATATTCCCTTTAGAAAGCGCGGGGACGGTTCTCTTGCTTCCCTTTTGATAAAAAAGGAAGCAGAAGAACCGTCCCCCTGCTTCATCGTTCAGACCAGTTCCAGAGTTCGACTTCATCAACTGTGATTTCTCTAATCCAATTTTCTTCTTTTAGTTTTAGGATTTCTTTGGTCGGGCCGGTTACGACAACGCCGTAATGGTGGAAGCCGTTTTTGTTAAGGTATTCGATACGGTCTGCTAGGTTTAGCTCACCATAATATAGTTTGTTTGCTTTTGATTCGTATTTCTTTAAGAACGATAACGTTTTGATAAATTGCTTGTGGAGAATTTCCTGGTCTCCTATGTTATAGTCAGGCGATGAATGACCTTCTGAGATAACACTACCAAATAACCCCTTTTCTTCCTCCCTAGATTCTAATATCATATCGTCCTCATGCCAAATTGGGAAGCTTGGGAATCCGATTGGGTCAAACACGATTCCATCCTCATTTTTCTCTTGTCCCGTGTCAACTGCTAACCAAACTATTTCCATATCTTTTCCTTCAAATCTTTTAAGTACTTCTTCCGTTTCAATAAGGTCCTTGAAGGATAAAAAGGCAGACATGACGGTGCCATCAGGTAATTTTTCCAATCTGCTCCAATCCGTGTAATTCTCATCCCCTGAATTTGGATAGGAAAATACAGGTTGATTTTGTGAGATACTAACATCGTAATCCGTTTCTGGATAGCTCATCATCGAAAACAAGAAATCTACTTTCATTTCCCCAACTGTCGTCACTTCATCCCCAACTTGCTTATTTAAATCACGAGTGGCTTCCAAACCGAAAAATGCCTTTGTATTTGTGCTCGTCCCGCCAAAATATCCGTAAGGATCA
This sequence comes from Metabacillus malikii, assembly GCF_030813355.1. GTDB lineage: Bacteria > Bacillota > Bacilli > Bacillales > Bacillaceae > Metabacillus > Metabacillus malikii. The sequence goes on along the minus strand of NZ_JAUSUD010000015.1, from coordinate 42,534 downwards.
GTAACAGTTAATGTATAATCAATTACGTTTCTATACACATCGACACGGTCTGGTTTGCCCCATGAATAATAAACAGCTGTTAACACTGATGTAACAATTGTAAACAGGAAAATGAGACCAAGTACTGTGATGCTCGTTTGCAATCTTGCCATCCATTTACTTCGCTTTAAAATCATTTTCTGTTTCTCTTCTTTTATAGTAGGCTTTGCTTCTGACTCCTCCCCCTCTAGTATCTCCTGATAGATTTCTAGTTTTTCTAATTCCTTTTCAAATTCCTCTAATTCGGAACCTGAAAGTTCACCATTTTCATAGGCTTTTAGTTTCCGTTTAAATTCTTCGTTCACTTTTCATCACCCTTCCGATTCCTGATCGCTTGTCTGCCACGAAATAACATCACTTTAAAGTGGGATTGCTTGATATTCATGACTTGTGCTGCTTCGTTATACGATAACCCGTGAAAATCATGTAAAAGCACCGCAAATTTATGCTTGTCTGGTAACCCTTCTAATTGCTGAATAATTTCTCCCACCTCTTCCCTATCAACTATAGTCTCGATAAGTGACTTCTGCTTATCGATAAATGGCAGGAAAAAGTTTTCATCCTTAAGAACGGTTCTTTTTTGCTTCCGATAATAATCAATGAATGCATGATGTGCCACAGTAAAAAGCCACGTCTTCACCTTTTCACCATTGTAATTTTCTATGTATAGATGAGCGCGTAGAAATGTTTCCTGAACAAGGTCCTCTGCTAAATGATGATCATGACAAAGCGAAAGGAGAAAGCGATAGATGTCGTGAAAATATAATAAATAAATGTCATCAAGATTTTTTATCACCAACTCCTCCTTTCACTAATAAAACGGATGAGATAAAAAAAGGTAACAATTATTTATGTATTTTTTACATTAAATTATTGGGGGACTGTCCCTCACCGGTTTAATGCTTACATTATTGAGGGACTGTCCCCCACCGGTTTAACGCTTTAAACTATCGGGGGACTGTCCCCCGATAAATAAAGAAGCGACAGTATTACGGCAAGACTTGCACCGAAATACCATCGCTTAAAGTAAGTATCGTGTACATACATCAATTTTTTGTAACTGTACGGTAATTAACGAGGATTGCACCTATCATTAGCACAAAGGTGAGAATAACACCTGTCGCTCCTTTACCTAAATACGCAAATACAGGTAAACATAGTATCGCTAAGATAAATAATAGTTTTCCTAACAATTTAACCACCCCCAGGCAGTTTATTAATTCGATTCCTGAGCTTTACGTTCTTCCTTTTTCCACAGCTTACCTGGCCAATACGACCACTTACCAAACACGGTAATAATCGCTGGTACTAATAACGGACGGACAATAAATGTATCTAGTAACACACCAATTGCGGTCACAATCCCAAATTGAACAAGCAGCTGAATTGGTAATGATGCCAATACTGCGAACGTTCCAGCCAAAATAATCCCAGCTGATGTAATAACTGAACCTGTAGATGCAACACCTTTACTTATTGACTCCACGTGGCTAAGTCCACGTTTTCGATTTTTCCAAATATCAGAAATCATGAAGATATTATAGTCATTACCCAATGCAATAATAAACACGAAGCTATATAGCGGAATAGCACTCGCGATTGATTCATGACCAAGAATTCCTGAAATCACAAGCCATCCTAAGCCTAACGCTGCATAGAATGAAACAATGACGGTTGCCATTAACTGAACAGCAGTTACAACCGCTCTTAAATAGACGAGTAACACAACGAAAATGATAATAATCATCACAGGTTGAATCAGTTGTTCATCACCTGCTTGCACATCACGGGTATCGATTTGCTTACTCGTTTCACCACCAAGCCAAAAGCTTTTAGCCGAAATGTCTTCATCTTTTAAAATCGCCGCTACATCCGTCTCCATCTCCGTAACATCGGCCATTGCTTCATTTGAATACGGATTTTTATTTAAGTATACCTCATATAATTGATAATTTGATTTGTTTTCACCTGTTTGCGGATCCGCAACAAAATCTAAATAAGGTAAGTCCGCAAGCTGTTCCTTAATATTAATGTCTTTACCATCTGTATCGACGATGACTTTTACAGGGGCTAATTCACCTGGTGTAAAGTTTTCCTCAATGAGTGTAAAGCCTTCCCTTGAATCCATTTCTTCAGGGAACGACGATAATAAATCATAATTGTATTCAATGTCTCGTGAGACAAACGCTAAACTAACTAAAATTGCTGCAGTGACAATGATGACAAGCCATGGCTTTCCTGTTGCAAACTTCCCGATTGCGTTCATGACTTTATGATTTGCTTTCGGTTCTTTGTAAGGTTTGTTCTTTTTCTCAGCAAATTCTCTCGCTAATTGCGGCGTACGTGGCACAAATGGCCAAAACGCTTTTCTGCCTAACAACGCTAAAATTGCCGGTAATAATGTGACAACGGCAAAACCAGTAATGAGGACACCTAAACTGAACGGTACCGCAAAACGTTGGAAAGCCCCATAGTCTGCTAATGCTAACGTAGCTAAACCGATTACTACCGTTAAACCACTCATCACAATGGCACCTGTTGATTCGCGTACTGCACGTGCTAATGCAAGAAACTTATTTTCCTCTTCGAATAATAAATCGCGATATTTCGTAATTAAAAATAAACAGTAATCAGTTCCTGCTCCAAATAGGAGTACGATCATAATTGAGATCGACTGTGCATCTTTATCAATCCATCCAGCATCAGCAATCGCACCTAATACCGGGCTTACGACTAAATACGCGACACTGACGACAACTAACGGGATAATTGCTAACAATGGCGAACGATAAATCAGTAATAAAATGACGAGAATTAAAATAACTGTTGCTGTCATTAATTGAAAATCAGCTGATTCAAACAATCCAGTCGCATCGACGGATATTCCAGCAGGTCCTGAAAAACGAGCATGAAGTCCATCGTCATCTAGACTCTCTGTATCGTAAGGATTCTCACCGATAATCTCTTCTGTAATCGCACGGATTTCTTCAAAGTTTTCATTTAACACCTCGGTATCGACGTCAGCTTCAAAGAAAACCGGTGAAACAAATGATTTTTGATTTTCTGAAAGTGAACCTAACAGAGCCTCAGTCGGCATGTTCTGAAAAGGAGGTATTGTTTTTTGCTCTGCTAAAGGTGCTTCATCGAGCTTTGCATAAAGCTGTTGAATGTGTTGCAAGTCTTCAATTCCTAACCCTGATTCCTTATACCAAACAATTAGTAATGGTAAGCCTGCGTCTGTTGAAAACTCCTCATCGATAATTGTTTGAGCGACGATTGAATTCATCTCTTCTGGCAAATCTTCACCAGCAAAGTTTTCCACATCACCGACCTGCGGAAAAATCGCAGCTAAACCTGCTGCAAAGACGAGCCATAAGATAAGCACGACCCACCTTGTCCTCGGACCGCCCACCTTCGCTCCCCACTTTTCTAATGGATGCATTTTCATTGAATACTTCCTTTCTTTCCTAAAAAGGAACTAAAATCTATCCACATTGCATTTTTATTAAACAGTGTTCAAATTATATTATACAGAATCGTTTTGCACTTCATAACCTTTTTATTCGACAGAAAACGCGTGGGGACAGTCCCTCATCGATTTAAAGCTTTAAACTGTCGGGGGACTGTCCCCCGATATTGTTGAGGGGCTGTCCCAAAACAAAAAGTACTAAAAAAACTTGGCATTATACCAAGTTTGAATCGTCTTTATGTTTAATTTTCATAATTTTCTCTGTAATAAAGCCAACAATAAAACCAATCATAATAGGAATTAGCGATCCTCCAGATTCAAATGCTATTCCTTCTGATGGATTTTCTTTATAGAATGTCCAACTCAAATATGTGATATCAAACATATTCCCTATCGCATATAAAAGACCCGTTGAGAATAATGCTGCCGATAAGGGCAACCAGAGTGTTTTCTTTTTCATCGATAACTCCTCCTTATTTTACCATTTTAGCATAAAAATACCGCCATAGCATCTTTACATGGAGGTTGATTGATTATATTCCTTTCCATAACTCCTTACAATATTATAATGATTTATATTTATATGTTTGTCTATCAACCTAGTAGTTGGTAATTTTCAGGACAGTGCATCTTTGTTATTATCCCATTGCTGCAATACTGTAAATATGTTCTAATTATCTCAAGTATTAGTGGAAACACTGTTTTACTTTCCAAAGTTGTTAAATTATCAAAACTCCTTAACTTTGTTGGAGCTGATTTTCCAAGAGATTTGTAAATTTCGAAACTGCAAGGTAAATACTATTTCTTTAGTAGATTATACTTGCCTAAAATATAATAACAGTTTAGGAGAGAACGATGGATATTACTAATTATAAAAAGATATTATTAGACTCAAAACCATTTAACCCACTTTTAGATAATCCAAAAGAATTACCTAATGTAGCCGGTATCTACATAATTTGTGTGAATAGCATCGAAGTATTACCAAAAAATATGAAAAACTTGAAATATGATCTGCTGAATGGAAAACCAATAATCTATACCGGCATCTCTAAGAAAAGCCTTCGCACAAGAGATTTCAAATATCATTTTAATGGAACAGCTAGAAGATCAACATTGAGGAAAAGTTTAGGTGTTCTGTTTGATCTTGAGAAAAAAGAATTGGATAAAGGAAAGTATAAATTTATTGAAAACCATGAAAATTGGTTATCACTTTGGATGAAAGAGAACTTGCTGCTGTATTGGTTCACTCCACAAATAAACAATACAGAGCTTGAGTCTTTAGAAAAAGAACTCATCAACCTCATTAATCCACCATTAAATATAAAGAGTAATTACAATGAAGAAAATAAAAGTTTCAGGAAAACACTTTCCACTTTACGCAAATTACAGAATTAACAAAATTGATTCATAAAACCTCCAGTTAGAAGTTGTAGAATAATTACATAACATGGATTAAGAAAGGCAAGTCGACCCTTGCCTTTTTACATTTCAACAGTAAATTTTATTATTTCTTTCCTAACCGATACAAATCAACCGACTTATACCCTTGCGAAAGCAGCTCAACCATTTGTTCCTGGCGTTTCTCACGAGTCTTCTTTTGCTTCGCCGAAAAGATATAGCGTGCCCAATCCCTTTGATAGCCTGGTGTTAAGTTTTGATAAAATGTTAATTCGTTTGGATGGTCTGCTAATAGCGCTTCGATGTCTTTTACGTTGTCCTCATAATCTGCAACACATTGACTGGCAGCAGGTGACTTTTTCACTTTCTTTTTTTCTCGCTTTAAGCCGACGACCGTAAAGACATCATCCATGCTGACCATCCGTGAAAACTTAATATCACTGTTTTGCACATAGCCATCTTCAGCAACCTTCATCGCTGGAAAAATCTCATCTCTGTGCACGAATGTATCATATCGTTTGTTACCCTTTTTCGGGTAGGCAAAGAACAGATATCCCTTTTCAAGTAATTGCTCTTCTTTAATAATGCGTTCGGTATGTTTTACCATTTCTTCAATAGTCTCAACGAAAACAAAAATCGCATCATGTTCCTTTGTTAGTGATGTTTTGTAGCCGTTAAATAAGTCATAATCACTTGGCTTATTAAGAACGGCCATGTTTTTATATTTACTAAGTTTTAATTTATCGATGATAGTCATTTTTTCCTCCTTTTAAGTTTTAACATTTATACATCATTTAAGGTTCAAAAATCCGAATTTGCACCTTATTTGTGAATTAAGCTTCGACTCAAATTAACTATAAAAGCTCTGTCAAACTAAGTAAAGCATATCCATTATTTATCATTGTTTCTCTAGCTTCACTTCTCTTAGCACCACGTTCATATTGATTTTTCTTAATAATTTGTCATAAAAAAACTGCACCTCCATTTGCTAAAGGTTCTAACAAATAGAGTGCAGCACACATTGAATTTATTAAGTTACCTATGCGGAACTTCATTTACTTTTTCACATACGGCCAATCTTCATTATCCCAATACAACGGTCTAATTTGTAACGTTGGTTTACCTTCATTCAAGGCATCGTAGGCGTGGTTGACAAGGATTGAAGAGTCTCCTGATAAGAAAACAGCACAGTGTCCAGGTCCTATCCAGCGGTCGTCGCCAGCATCAATCAATGTTCCGCCGCCCTCCATCATCGAGACGCCCTCTTTATCTACATATGGCCCTACGATATCTTTCGAACGACCTACGACAATATTGTAAGTACTATCGACACCACGGCAGCAGAAATCAAATGATACAAATTGATAATAATAGCCGTTACGATAGACGATGAAAGGTGCTTCGATCGTATTAGGCTGTTCTGTACGACTAGAGATACCTATTAGTTCGGCCCCTGTTTGTGGTTTCATCGTTTCCGGGTCCAATTTAATCAATTTATTCCCCGACCAGAAAGATCCAAAGTTTAACCATGGCTGACCTTGTTGGTCGACGATTAAATTAGGGTCGATTGCATTGTAATCATCGTCCTCTGTTGAATGAATGACATGTCCATGATCTATCCACTGATAATCAGGATGGTTTGGGTCAATCGTTGTATTCGTAACTAAACCAATCGCAGACGTATTCTTTCCAAATGTAGAGACGGAATAGTATAAATAATAAATTCCATTATAGTAAGAAATATCTGGAGCCCAGAGACTATCCTCTGTTTTTTCAGGAACGTATTCCTTGCTCCATTCTGGTAAGCTATCAAAAATTGACCCTATCGCTTTCCAATTTGAGCCGTCTTTTGATGTTTTAATTTGTACCCCTCTACCTGTATGAAACACATACCAGTTATCTCCTTCTTTAGAAATGACGGGATCGTGTGCCCATAATTGACCTTCCAAATTCCAATCTATATCGTAAAAATTAACTCCCTCAAACGGTTTTGAATTAAACATTCGTCGCTCTCCTCATCCTTTAGTTTGTTAAGTGTTCTTTATTAATAAATTTACTGAACATTAATAATATTATTAATTGCTTATGTTTCTATTACTTCTTAATTAGCACAAAATAATCGGACAACCGTTTTACTCTCATACTCTATTAGATTACCTTCCTCATTACATGTATTGGTTAAATTAACACGCTTACATATTATACTAGTTAGTATGAGCAAATACCCTCGAAAACACGTAACCCGACTATTATTTAAGCTTCTATGTACATTTAACATAGGAGGTAGAAGGCGCTTACAAATCACCATAAATACAAAATCTCTATAACTAAAGCTATTAAAATCGTTCTATTAAGACACCATTACCTTATCTATAATCATCGTAAATAGTATATCAAGATAAGACCGACAAGTAAATGCATGTCAGGAAGGTGCCCCTGTTGATTTAACGCTTTAAATTACTGGGGGACTGTCCCCCACCGGTTTAACGCTTTAAATCATCGGGGGACTGTCCCCCACCTCATTGTTATACAAAAAGTGTATCACAGCTATCTTCACTACCCACTACAATCATATCAGCACTACCAAGAAATAATCCATGCTCAACTATTCCAGTAATTGAATCTAACCATTCTTGCAACTGTAGATAATTGCTAACATTGCTTATATTTACATCAATTATGTAATTATTGCTATCAGTTTTATATAACATTTCATTAGTATATCTGAATTTAGGTTGATAGCCATTTATTTCAAGGGTATTGTAAACATGTTTAGCACCGAAGGGAATGACTTCTATCGGCAACAAAAAGTCTCCTAATTTTGTTACCATTTTGCTTGAATCCACTACCCAAATGACCTTTTTCGAAGCTGTAGCAACCAATTTTTCAAAGAGAAGCGCACCTCCGCCACCTTTAATAGCGTTGTTATTTTTATCAATTTCATCCGCTCCATCAATCGTAATATCAATGCTCTCTACATCATTTAATGATACTAATTCAATACCTAATGTGGTAGCAAGTTCTGTCGTCGAAGTAGATGTAGAAACACATTTTATTTTAAACCCGCTCTTTACTAACTCACCTATCTTCTTTATAGCGTAATATGCAGTTGAACCAGTCCCAAGCCCAACAATCATTCCATCTTCTATGTATTCTACCGCTTTTTCTCCAGCTAGTTGCTTCCCTTTCATTTTCATCACCTACTTCCGAATAATCACAAAAAGTAAAACTAAAAATTACTTAGCTTTAGCTTAATACAAAACTTTTATTTTTCAAAATTTACATCACTTTACTCTTCAAATGTAGCATCTAGCCAAAACCTATCGTCTCCATCAACAACTGTATCACTAGCCCTGTCTTGCTTAACTGATACTTTAGCAATCTTAACTTTCCTCACAAGGGATATGTATTTTCATAATTTCCCATGAGTAAACCATAGTTTTATGGATAACAAAAGGCGTGCAACAATTATGCACGCCTCTCACTTCAATCAAATCTATTAATTTGTCAAAGACTTTCTTCTCTTCACATAGAATAACACGCCACCAGCTAAAATTAGCATAAACCCGATTACGATGATGTTAAAGTTGTCCGTTGCTGTATTTGGCAGTTCATTATTTGATTTGCCTGGTTTTACAGTTGGGTTCTTCCCATCTGGGTTATTGCTACCTGGGTTTTCTCCATTTGGTTTTTCTCCATCTGGATTTTTACCGCCTGGGCTCTCGCCACCTGGCTTTTCACCCTTTGGATTTTCACCGTCTGGGTTCTCGCCACCTGGATTTTCTCCATCTGGGTTCTCTCCGCCTGGATTTTCTCCATCTGGGTTCTCTCCACCTGGGTTTTCACCACCTGGGTTCTCTCCATCTGGATTTTCACCACCCGGGTTCTCTCCATCTGGATTCTCTCCGCCTGGGTTCTCTCCACCTGGATTCTCTCCACCTGGTACATCATTAATATCTACTATTCTACCTTCGACTTCAGTCGGGATTGCCTCTAAACTTACTAAATGGTCTCTGAAGTTTTCCCAATCTGATAAGCCTAAATCTGTTACACGGCCTTCTGCGTAAGCTTTCGCAAAGACATCATAGCCGTCTCCACCTTTTGCTGTGAAGGCATTTGTTGCAATTGTGTATGTTTCGTTATCTTGAAGGGCAACATATTCACCATTTTCGTCAAGATATTTTACAGATACGACACGTTCGCCTGCTGGTTTTGTTGAATCGAATTCAACTTTACCGCCTGCTACGTGTAAGAAACCGCCGTTTTCTGCTTGGTATTTACTGAAGCTGACCTCGAATGCTTCTTTTAACTCAGCACCTGTGATTTCCATTGTTGCCAATGTGTTACCGAATGGAAGAACTGTTATCACTTCACCGACTGTGATTGGACCGGCATCAATTGCTGCACGGATTCCACCACCGTTTTGTAATGCCATAATGACATTTTTACCCGTGAACGATTTTGCTTTAGAAAGCATTCCATCAGTTATTAAGTTACCTAAAATTGTTTCATTTTTACGTACACTTGGGTTTGCATTGTCGCCATTTGTACGTGGATTTTCTAATTCAACTTCAGTAGATACACCAATTTCTTCTTGGGCCACTTTATCGACTTGTTCTTTAAATGGTGCTAAAACTTCAATAGCTTCTGGATCTGCTTCTTGGTCACCGATTGAGATTAACTGACCTGTCTGAGCAACAACTACACCAGCCTCATCAAATTCAACATTCAGTTTCCCTAGGTTACTGTTTGCATTTCCAGTTTGCACGATAACTGTTGGTGTTTCATCTTTTTCTACTACAGTTGGCTCGGTTAATGTTGTATGGCTATGGCCCCCAACGATAATGTCAATGCCTTCAACTTGTTCTGCAAGGATTAAATCATTATCGATTGCAGCATTGTCATCATAACCGATATGTGTTAACGCAATAATCTTGTTAACACCTTGTGCTTCAAAGCTCTTTACTGCTTTTTCTGCTTCTGCAAGGTAATTTTCAAAGACAATTGAACCTGGGCTAGAAATATCTTGAGTCTCTTCTGTTGTTAATCCGAAAATACCTACTTTTTCGCCGTTTATTTCTTTAATAATTCCGTTATAAATTTGACCGTTTTGAGCATCGTTTGTAACAGAATCATTGAATAAACCAGCAAACAGTTCGTCTTTTGAGAAATCAACGTTTGCACTTACAAATGGGAATTGTGCTTCTTTAATGAATTCAACTAAGCCTTGATGTCCTGTTGCCGATGAACCTAAGTCGAATTCATGGTTACCAAATGTCATCGCATCATAGCCCATTAAGTTCATTAAGGCTAGGTCCGCTTTTCCTTGGAATTCATTAAAGTATAATGTTCCAGAGAAGACATCCCCTGCGTTTAGAAGAAGTGCATTTGGATCGATTGCTCGTTCTTCTTTAACAGCCGTAACGGTTTTAGGCATGTTGTCTAACGATGCATGTGTATCATTTGTGTGTAAAACGGTTAAGCCAAAATTGTTTGGTAAATCGTTTGTATCTATGATACGACCTTCGATATCAGTTGGGATTGCTTCTAAGCTTACTAAATGGTCTCTAAAGTTTTCCCAATCTGATAAGCCTAAATCTGTGACACGACCTTCTGCGTAAGCTTTCGCAAACACATCATAGCCGTCTCCACCTTTAGCTGTGAAGGCATTTGTTGCGATTGTGTATGTTTCATCGTCTTGAACTTCAACATCGTTACCATCTTGGTCAACATATGTTACAGATACGACACGTTCGCCTGCTGGCTTAGTAGAATCGAATTCGACTTTTCCACCTGCAACATGTAAGAAACCGCCGTTTTCTGCTGGGTATTTACTTAAGCTCGTTTCAAATGCTTCTTTTAACTCAGCACCTGTGATTTCCATTGTTGCTAAAGTGTTACCGAATGGAAGAACTGTGATGACTTCACCAGTAGTGATTGGACCGGCATTGATTGCTGCACGGATTCCACCACCATTTTGTAATGCCATAATGACATTTTTACCTGTGAACGATTTTGCTTTTGAAAGCATGCCATCAGTAATCAAGTTTCCTAAAATGGTTTCATTTTTACGTACACTTGGGTTTGCATTGTCACCGTTTGTACGTGGATTTTCTAATTCAACTTCTGTTGACACACCAATTTCTTCTTGTGCAACTTTGTCGACTTGTTCTTTAAATGGTGCTAATACGTTTACTGCTTCTGGGTCTGCTTCTTGGTCACCGATTGCGATTAACTGACCTGTCTGAGCTACGACGACACCAGCCTCATCAAATTCAACATTCAGTTTTCCGAGGTTACTGTTTGCATTACCAGTTTGAACGATGACTGTTGGTGTTTCATCTTCTGCAACGACCGTTGGTTCAGAAAGTGTTGTATGGGTATGACCACCAACAATAATGTCAATACCTTCTACTTCTTTAGCTAACATTAAATCATTGTCTATTGCAGCATTGTCATCATAACCAATATGAGTGACTGCAATAATTTTGTTTACACCTTGAGCTTCAAAATCTTTTACCGCTTTTTCAGCTTCTTTTAAATAGTTTTCAAACGCGATTGAGCCAGGGCTAGAAATCGCTTCAGTTTCTTCAGTTGTCAATCCGAAGATACCTACTTTTTCGCCGTTTATTTCTTTAATAATTCCATTATAAATTTGACCTTCTTTAGCATCAGTCGTAATTGAATCATTGAATAATCCAGCAAACATCTCATCTTTAGAAAAATCAACGTTCGCACTTACAAACGGGAATTGTGCTTCTTTAATAAATTCAACTAATCCTTGATGTCCTGTTGCTGAAGAACCTAAGTCGAATTCATGGTTACCAAATGTCATCGCATCATAGCCCATTAAGTTCATTAAAGCTAGGTCTGCTTTTCCTTGGAATTCATTAAAATATAAAGTTCCAGAGAAAACGTCACCTGCGTTTAAAAGAAGTGCGTTTGGATCTTTTGCTCGTTCTTCTTTAACAGCTGTAACGGTTTTAGGCATGTTGTCTAACGATGCATGTGTATCATTTGTGTGTAAAACAGTTAAATCAAACTTTTTAGATTCTTTACTTGTTAAGTCAACTTGAATCATAACAGGGTCATGATCTGAAGCTCGTCCCTGTGCTTCTGTGTAGTTTGCATTAATATGGATCATATCTGCTACTGTGTGATCGACAAGGTTATTCGAAACAAGAATATGATCAAGCACTTGATTGTTGCCTTGGAAGAAATAAGAGAAACGGTCGTTTGCTGGAACTTTATCGACCATATTTGTTAAGACGTCACCTTTTAGGATGTCAAATGTTTTTGTAAACTCAAAATCATTCATATCGCCGGCAAGGACAACGTTTAGGTCTGGATTTTTTGCTAGTCCTTCATCAATGAAATCATTGATAGCTTGAGCTAGACTATGCCGCTCTGCTTCAGAATTTAATTTCGGAGGCTGGTTTGCTCCCCATAACGATTGGTCGCCACCTTTAGAGTTTAAGTGTGTACCGATGACAACAACTCGCTCACCGTTGAACTCAAATTCAGCGGCAATTGGTTTACGTGTATTTGGATATTTTGCTGGGTCAATGACACCTGGGTTCAGTGTTAAATTTCCTGCTTCATTCCAGCCATTCGCTTCCGTACCTTTTCCTTTTGTTCCGTCAACTAATGTCGTGCGTTCAGGGTTATAAAGATAGCCGACACGAATATTCCCGCCAGGTGCGCCGCCATTTTCATTGTTAACAGGGGCTACATCTGTCCATTCGTATGCTGGTCCACCATTTGCTTTGATTGCTTCAATTAAGCGTTTGTAGCTTTGAGACGCATCTGTATTTCCTGAATCTGTTTCTCCATCATTGTCTTGCACTTCAACTAGCGTAATAATGTCTGGAGATTTCATATTGTTTACAAATGTTTTCGCGATTCTTGTTACTTTTTCATCTGGTGTGTTTGATTTATTGTTAGAGAAGTTTTCGATATTGTATGCTGCAACCGTTAATTTATCTGCAGCAGGTTCAATATGTGTGACTTCAGGTTGAATGTCAGACTTGATAACCTTAGGTAACTCCGCTTTGTTAGTTAAAACTTGATAGCCTGTGCTCGCGTAAGAAATAACCCCAACGACATCACCATCAAATGCATCACCTGATCTGAAGTTACTGCCGACATTGTCTAAAAATACTTTTTCCGGGTTGTAATCATCTGCAGCAATGTTTAAACCGCCTTGATTATTGATCTCATTGTTTGTTGTGCTTTCAACAATGATTGGTACATCATTTGAGTATGGAGGTCCAACTACTTTTGCATTTGGGAATGATACACGCATAAATTCGACCGATTCCCAAAAATCAATGCCATCCTCTTCAGGGTCAAATGATGTCATTTCATCGTTATCAATGATTTTGTTTGGCGGGAAGATATCTTTCCCAATCACAAGTGGTGCTGGCAGTTCAGCTGTTCCAATTTTTGTTACGTTACTTGCGCTTATTTCTGTCTTCGTTAAATCTGCACCGCTGCCAAATTCGGAAACGACGCCATCAACTGATACTTTATCACCGACTGAAACATTATGTGATGATTTGAAAATTTGAATTGCTTCTGATGTTGTATGGTCATCGTCTGGTTGATCATCTTGGATGACAAACGTTGAGCCGCTAACTATGTGTGTAACAACACCCGTTATTCCTTTTACGGAAGAACCTTCGTATTTCGAAGTATGTCCTTTACCTTGAATATCACGGATTTTTAAGCCTTCAGTGTTTAAGATTGTGTATGTGAAGCTGAATACTTCACTAACATTTTCACCATCGACAGCAATTGCTTTAATCGTTGTTTCTCCATTGCTCAATACAATTGGATTAACATATTTCGTGCTGTTTACAGTTGGTTCTGTGCCATCTGTTGTATAAAAAATATCCGCACCTTCAAGACCGGTTTTCAGTTCAATTTTTGTGCCTGCTGGTACTGTACCTTGTGCTTGGTCGACATAGACTGCTGGCTTGTTCACTAAATCATAGCTAGCTAGACCGTATGTTTTGAAATGGTAGCCATCATTGTCAATCGAGCCAATCCCTGTTAAATGAACTTTGTCGCCTTCTTTATAATGTTTAATCAGTTCATTGTAATCTGAGCCTGTGCGATTATCATGTATGACTCTTACCTTGTCTCCTGATTCTGTCTTCGCTTGGAAAATCGCCGTTCCATAGCTATCACTTTCAAGGTCTGTGATTGTGATATTTTCTAGCTTTAATAATTCACCTTGAGTTGCTTCACCGACATCAGCTGGTGAAATCACTTGGGCGTTTGGAATTTTGTTATTAGAGGAGATAATCTCCAAGCTAGTTGGTTCAATTTCTAACTCATTTTTGTACGTTAATAGCTTACCTGTAATTAAAACTTTGTCTCCGGGTTGAACAGCTTTCGGGCTGCTGAAAACGTACATCCCTGCAGTATCATCCTGCATGTAGAATGTATCATATCCCCAAAGTCCAGTGTTTGTTGTTGCAATCCCTTCGATAGTTACCGTATCTCCTACACTAGCTTTACGGGCTTCGGCAACTGTAATTGTATCAACTGGTGTTTCCGGTTCTGTTGGTTCTGTTGGCTCTGTAGGTTCAGAAGGTTCCTCTTCTGAAGGTTGCTCACCGAATGTATGCTTACCTAAATTAGAAAACGCATTCTTTCCTGCATTTGTCCATTCTTTAGCAGGGTCAAACTCATCATCAATAATTGTATCCCCAGCTAAAATATTACTATTTCTTACTAAAGAGACGTCAGCAAGAACATTAGCCACTGATCCAACTTGTCCAATTGAATCAACGACAGCGCCATTTTTCTTCAGAACAATTTGGTCGTTCCCATTGAAGTTGATGACACTCTTGCTTTCATCATGCATATCAGCTACAGCAACAATCGCCGCATCTGCATCTGTACGAGAAATGACGTATGTAGCACCTGCTGCAAGCTTACCTTGTAATGGTAAAACCTTGTCAGTAGTCGTTGTTCCTGTTCTCGCACTTCCACTATTGTTATAGTGTTCGAGCGTATATCCACTTAAGTCAATTTCCTTGCCTGTCCCGTTGTACAGCTCAATTGCTTTGTTAAAGCTAGAACCTTCAATGTACTCTGAAATAATCAAGTCAGTTGCGACACCAGTTTCAGCTTGTACAGTCGTATTAGCCGCTGGTGATAGTAAACTTAGAAGTAATACAAGCACCATGAGAATACTTGCACTCTTCCTTTGTCTCTTATTCATGTTTCTCCTCCTTTTTGTCGCTTTTTCGGGAGATTTGCTGAGTTGAAACGGTTAGGGTGTAGCTTCGATAAACGTAATACTAGTTATGACGCTTCATGACACGCAACAAACCTCTTCCCAGACACAATTTTATCGCCAGACTATTAACCTAGTATTAATTGAATGTAAAAGATTGGCGAATTTTCGAATATGTTGTTTCTATTTGGGGGTGAAATTGAAAGATATGTTTTGAATTTGGTGTAATTGTTTACGGATGGGGCACTTTGTTTATTACTAATTGTCATTTAAAATAGATATTTAACGTACAAACTTGAGGGGTTGACATCAAACGTGAACAGACTAGCTATGCTTGTAACAACAATCATTTTTCTATCATTTAACATCCTACTTATAAGAGACTTTTTTCCTAATAGTTCTTTCAATAATGACACATTAGGAACTATTCTCATAACAATCATTGTGTTAGGTCTACTATCAGCATTCTTTATCCCTGACTTAAGAAAGACTAACAACGAAAAGGTTACATTTAAAGGAATCATATTAAATCTCTGCTTGTTCGTTTATATTATTTTGGCGATAATTTCCCTTGAGATATTCGGTGGACAGTCTCGAAATAACATAAGTCTCTCAAATCCAATCCTATTAGTCTTTTTAGTCGTACACGCTGTAAAAATATATTCTGATTTTAGAAATTATAAAAAAGGGAAGGACAAGTGAAAAGCATATTTGGTTTTGAATCCAATCGTTGTAAATAATTGTGTACGATAATAATTAAAAAGCTCTCTAGCATGCATATAGCAGTTAATCCATTAAATGACAGGGTATGATTACTAGCATTATTGTATAATTAGAAGGTGACTTCATTGTATGGCAAAATTATTTTATAAAAATAACTAATAATTGCAGATTTTGAAAACAGAGTACTTGAAAAACTGATTGTGAAAAAGTTATTGTCAGCTTTCAAACCGGTTTGGCATGCAAACCATTTTTCAATAAATAGGATTCTTCCGTAATCATTACATCTAAAGAAGGCATCCAAGCATGAAATTCACCAGGAAACAATTATAGGGGGGTCCTACTATTAAAAAGAAACTGAACTATTTCATCTTACTTTTAACGACTGTCTTTATTGTTGGCTGTACAAACGTAGATGATACATCTATTACAAAAGAAGAAACAGCCCCACAAGAAGAAACGACAGTTACGACAGAACAAGATACTGAAAAAGAAGAAACTGCCGCTACAGTTATCGAAGAAGAAGAACCAGAAATAGAAGAAACACCAACCGAATCAACTGATGACCTGTTCTCAGGCTACGAGCTGATTGAGGTTGATGGCGGTGATTTGTCTGGGTATCGTGAAGCTAACGTCGTCGTGAACATCGGTTTTGGAGACCGCGAATATTGGGCATTTACGAATGAACACGGGCAGCTAGTACGTGTCGTTGCTGAAGAAATCATTATACAGGATGACCGAAATGAACCTGTGCTTTCGTCTGGCAGATACTATTCTGATGAGGCAAAGGTTCCTGGTGTCGAAAGCGACAAATTAGATGAAGGACATATCATCGCTGATTCACTCGGAGGGGTATCGAATGCTTATAATATTACCCCACAAGAAAGTACGCTTAACCGACATGGTGACCAAGCTTATATGGAAGACGCGATCCGCAAAGCAGGCGGAGCGACTCATTTTGAAGCGATTATCACCTATCCGGATACAAAAACACAGATTCCTTCAAGCTATCAGTATACGTATACGATAATGGGTAACGAAATCGTTGATACATTTGATAATGTGAACCCTGATGAAGTAAACGAATCACTCGGGTTAACAGGCAAAGAGCCTTCTGATTCATCTAGTTCAACCGCAAAATCACCTAGTCCAAATACGAATGGTGATATTTCTAGTGTTGATACAAACGGTAATGGACAGGTGACGATTCAAGAGGCAAAGGATGCAGGTTTTAAAATGCCGATAATGAGTGATCATTGGTTGTATCCGTATATGCGTGATAATGACAATGACGGTATGGTCGGTGAGTGACATTTGAACTTTTAGGCTAGATAAAACAAAAGACCTTCAATATACACCATTTTATATCATGGTAGTATGTTGAAGGTCTTTTAGTATACAGAAAATATACTGTCAATACATTCAAAGATTCAGTGCGAAAACAACCGCATACATATCCGGAACTCTATCGAATAGCAGCATCAGCTTACTGAACCGAGTCTCCCTACTTCCAAAAATAGGACCTCCATCATTCGATTGAGGCCCCACCTTTTTACGTTATAGATTTGTTTCTCTTTCTATCGCTTCCGGATTGTTATATGTTTCAATATTAAGCTTTTTCATAATTCTAGATGTTAATGTACCTGCCAACATCGAGCCGTTTACATTTAATGCGGTACGTCCCATGTCGATGAGTGGCTCTACAGAGATAAGTAGACCTGCTAATGCTACTGGTAAATTCATTGAGGAAAGGACAATTAATGCTGCAAATGTAGCTCCTCCACCAACACCAGCAATCCCGAACGATGCGATACCGATGATAAGAATTAATTGAACGATAAATCCAGGTGATAATGGGTCGATTCCCTGTGATGGAGCAATCATAACCGCTAACATCGCTGGATAAATTCCCGCACAACCATTCTGTCCAATCGTCGCACCGAATGATGCAGACATATTGGCAATCCCTTGGTCAACGCCTAAACTATTCTTTTGCGCTTGAATATTAAGCGGAATTGTACCTGCGCTTGAACGTGATGTAAAGGCAAAGCCAAGCACTGGCAGGACTTTTCGAAGAAACGTGATTGGGCTAAGTCCAAACAAACCGACTAAAATCAAGTGAATAATAAACATCGCTAGTAATGCAACATAGGAAGCCCCAACAAACTTACCTAACTCAAGAATACCAGCTACATTCGTACTTGCCACTGTATTTGCCATTAATCCTAAAATACCAAATGGTGTTAAACGAAGAATCAGTGTAACAATTCTCATAACAATCGCATAAATCGCATTCATAAAATCAGTAAAAATCTTCGCTTGCTCTGGTTGTTTTCTACGAACGCCAAGTACGGCAATCCCAACAATGATCGAGAAAATAACGACAGCAATTGTTGATGTCGCACGAGCACCTGTCATGTCTAAAAATGGATTAGACGGGATAAAGCTTAAGATTTGTTGTGGGATCGTTAAATCTTGAACTTCCCCTAATCTTTCTTCCAAATCCAAACCACGGTCATTTTCCATTTGACCCGCTTCGATTTGACTTGCGTCTAAATTAAAGATTGAAGCAGCACCGATACCGACAACGGCTGCTAACATTGCGGTTGCTACTAAAATTCCGATGATCCACGCAGACATTTTTCCTAAATCAGATGATTTTTCCAAATTAATAATTGACTGAATAATTGACACCATAATAAGTGGAATAACAATCATCATTAATAAGCTAACATAGCCTCTACCGATAATATTAAACCAATCGGTCGTTGTGCTAACGATGACTGAGTCTGGTTTATAAGCTACTTGCAAAAATGCTCCAAGTAATATCCCAAGACCTAGCCCTGTAAATACACGCTTACTAAACGAAACGTGCTTCTTTTGCATATAAAACAAAAGACCAATAAGTATAAGCATGATGACTATATTTAATAAAATAAATATGGAATTCATAGTTTTACTCCTCCTTTAATACGGTGGTTCTAATTGGAATGTTAAATACCCTTCTACATTATATTCCGATTAATCCACTTGGAATACATTACAACGTTTTTTGGGTTGTGTCAAAATATTTAACTCGCCTATTAATATTGAGGTAATTAAACTAGAGGTTCCGTATATTTAAGACTTGATAAATAGTTCCTTACTTTCATTTCATTATACATTTCGCCTATATTAAGCACTAGGTTTATGGGTAATCTATTCCTTTGATTAAGTACCTCATTACTTACAATTTTTTAAATCAATTTCCAAACTTCATAAATAAAATTAAAGTCTATACTCTACTTTAAATTGCACTATACGAGGATTTTTATAACAAGAGATTTTAATTTACGGAATTTTTATGCAATATCCTGTGATGAGTTATTGTACGTAGAAACTAAAACTTATATTTAGCAGCCTTTTTTTCAAAATAAAACACTCACACATTGATTTATCAACAACTGTGAGTGTTTTAATTGTTTTAGTATTTTCTTTTTTTAAAAGATACCGGTGGTCGGGGTCGAAAAAGGTTCAGAATCATTGAATTTATAGGTTTTTACACAAGTGGTGTGTAAAATTGGTGTAAAATAATTTGAATATATATTGCAGGTGGTTTTATACTCTTCTTCTGTTTTAAAACTTTCTCTATTTACCTTATTTTGGTTAAAAGATAAAATAATAATAATAGTTACTTAACTTGGTAAAGGAGAAATAGTATGGGCTTAGCGATTTTATTTAGAAGGAATCCAAGGACTTCTCCCTTTAGGAATGCCGCTATTGATATGATTAAATATAGGGCAGGTTCTTCTGACGAATCCTTATTAATTGGGACTGGCTATATTGATAGCACTATAATTTGGGGTAAGAGTTATAAAAAAGGACCCGATAAGGATGAACTAATCCAGGCAATATGTGATGGCTATGCTGATAATGAAAACGTGTATCTAGTTGCCGGGGGATATGACGACAAAGATAAAAGTGGAGGATTAGTACATACACCTAATGCACGAATTTGTAAAAGTAATGGTTCAAAATGGTATAACTCAACCCTTACCGAAAAATGTAATTCTTGTGAATTTGAGTTTTTTTCAAAACTATTAAAATATCGAATACAACAACCCAGTCCAATAGGATTTTCTAGAAATATTAATATACATCATTTTAAATGTCAAGAAAAAACAAATTATAGATGGCACGCTAAAGTGATTATGAAAATAAGCGAAGGAAAGCCATATGCATTTATAATTGGTAGTAGTAATTTAACAAACGTCGCATTTGAATTCAATCCAAAATGGAAATATACCAATTTTGAATGTGATGTAGTCGTATATCCTAATGAACATCGAAAAATGTTCGACAAAAAAAAGTATGAACTTGGAACATTTCTGCCCACACGCGCAATGAATTTAAGTGAAGTGGAAGAATTGTCCAAAACTTTCGTAAAAGACTTTCTTGATTCTAAGTTATTAGACGATGAACTAGCTAAAGAAATTTTCGATCATGATTTTTTAAATGAAGTTAAAGAAAACGAATATACAGGGCATTTTCTTGATAGTCTCTTTGACGATGAAGACATTAATACTGACTAAAATATATATTAAATAATTTTAACCTTAGCAATTACAAAAAACTAAGAGCCTTTTCTATGAAGGCTCTCAGTTCAATATACTTAAAATATTATGGAAATATTTTAAATGTATGTAGAAATATTCCCTAACACCACCATTATTCATTTGGATTAACTCTGGTATCAACTTTTTCTCATTACTCTTAACTTCTCTCACCCAGGCTTCGAGGGTACAATTTTATCGATACTTTCGACTGTCATTTGATAACATTTCTTCAATTTCATCAATGCTTAATTCTAATATGTATTGTGACTGTGCATAGATGGCTTTCATTAATAGACGAGTACTGTCACCAAACATTTTAATCATTTCGCTCGAAAACTCAGAGTAGTTAATGTTCTTATTCAGCAACATCTCTGCTCCTACTATTGCGTAATCATCGAAATATTTAACATTAGTATATGATTCAATCTTGTGTGTAAGAATTTTCCTAGACCGAATACTTTTTATGTAGTATACATCGCCTTTTTTATATATTTGAATATTCTTATCATTATTGTCTCTTTTAAAATCAAACATCTCCTGCTGGTAATCGCGATGCGAAAATCTAATAGGTTCGTCCTTCAAAGCCTTATCTAACTCATTTAAAAATCGCTCATCTTTAATCGTTTCTTCTGTAATATCTTTATAGGTATAATCAAGATGTATGCGATTTAATAAGTGTTGAGAATTTGGAAATTCCCTGTCCAGCAACCAATCAATATAATTCCTGATTTCATTAACATCTAACAGGTTGCCACGATCGTCTTTCAAATGATTAGGAGGATTTTTTTGTAGCACAGGAGTAAAGTAATCTATCAGAATTTTTTGGGTTATATCAATTTGGCTATCTATATAATTAACAAGCTTTTCTTTATGTTTCTCAAGTTCTTTAACTAGACTATTATATTCAATCTCAAAATCCTTTTTCTTCTCGACGAGTATAATACGTCCATACTTTCTTGATAAGGAATATGTGTATTTTTCTCTAAGTCTATCTATTTTTTCCTTCATGCCCTTAGTATGTTCAGATATCTCTTCATTAAATAATTTGTATGTTGCTCTCATTTTTTCTTCAAAATTTTTATCTTGAGTTACAATTAATAATTCGCTGGGTAATTTCACTGTCTTTTGATCAAGGCGTGATCCACTAAAAGTTATGTCTATAAACTGTAGAAAGCTTCTATAATCGGATAGTAGTTGAAGTGCATCAAAATCTGGAAGTGGTTCTGCTTCTATATCCTTCTTTATGTTTTCAACTTTTTCCTCTATTACACTCGATTCATCTTCTTCAGCCATTTGAGTCGTATTCTCTTGCACCGCTATATCGAATAAAGTAACTTGTTCTGGCTCCTTCGGAATAATTAAGTACCCTTCAAGAATGTTGGCATTTAGTGCTTCAAGATGAGCGTTAAATTTATTGTTTTCTAAATTTGGGGAGGTTGTTTTAGAAACAGGTGAGAATATCCACCCATAATCATCAATTAATAAGATACCTATTCTCAACCCAGGTGTTTCTTTTAATCGGATTCCTGAATTTAAAAGAATATCTAAAGCTGCTGGGTCTCCATAACCCTCTCTATAAACTTCTGTGCTTAAATCTAAAGAAATAGAAACTTGGTACAAGCTAGTTCTTTGCACAAATTTAACTATCTCGTTTGCTACGATTACTTCCATTGCTGGTGCAATATAAACTACTTGATACTCAGCTTTAGAAATTAATTTTGCTATTTCTGCATTAGTTAAATTCACAAAGTTTTCCATATTAACCTCCCCACATTCAAGCTAATTAATAAACTATCACCTGTTAATTTTAACTTTTAGTTATACTACCCTTGCAACAACTCACTCTTCTCTCCGTATGAAGTGACAACTAAATAGTCTCTAGCACGTGTTGCAGCCACATAAAGCAATGATTTTTCTCTCTGAATAATATCAATTCTTGAAACCTCATCTGCAGCTTTTACTAGTACATTTTTTGGTGGCATGATTCCAGCATTTACGGATGCTATAATCATATGAGAGAATTCTAAACCCTTAACTCTATGCATAGTAGCTAAGCGAATACCTTCACCTTGATTTGTATCATTAGGATTTAAGATAACTGATGCAATGCCTTCTTTTTTAAAAAATGGTTCGTAAACATCTTCAATCAATTTGTTAGACCTTGTAACTAAACATAGGTTCGATAATTCAACTTGATTCATGATTGCATTTTGGACAAAGTCTTTAATAAAACTTAACTCTTCCTCCAAAGTACTAAAGCTTCGAATTTCTGGATCTAAACCATATAACAAGGACTTGTACCCTTTTTGATCATCCAAACCTTCATCTAAATCATCATATGGTAAACCTTCAATTATCGAAACGGCCCACTTTCTAATCTGTTCTGTTGTTCGATAATTAACTTTTAATCTTTTAGACCGCCCACCTCGAACATTTATTCCGCTATGACTTAGTACGACTTTATTTTTATAGATACGTTGATGCGTATCACCTACTATAAATAAGTCATTTGGACCTTCGGGAATAATTGTACGAATTAACTTATAGTCTTCTTGGTGCAGATCCTGGGCCTCATCAATAATTGCAGCTTTATAGGGCAATACAACATCATTGCGCTCTACAACCATTCGGGCTTCTCGTACAACATCCACCCATTCTTTAATGTTATGCCTGTTTAGATAGCTACGGTAGTCCTCAAAAACTTTCCATATCTGTTTACGTTGTAGTCGAGATATTCTAGTACCTCTTCCAATTCTTTTTGCTCTTAGATATTCTTTCTCCGATGAAATGCCGTTACGTTGAACAACATCTTCCCATTCTTCACGATA
Source organism: Metabacillus malikii (assembly GCF_030813355.1). Classification (GTDB taxonomy): domain Bacteria; phylum Bacillota; class Bacilli; order Bacillales; family Bacillaceae; genus Metabacillus; species Metabacillus malikii. Next base: position 19,233 of record NZ_JAUSUD010000015.1, on the reverse strand, counting down.
GAATGATTCATCAAAGCCTAATTCTTCAGTAGATACTGCAATTTCCCACGCGTGTTTCACCTGTTCTCTAACCTCACGTGAGGAAACAGTTTGAAAGTTTTCGTCATATCTCTTCAGTATACGATTAGCTAGACTATGCACTGTTGTGACTACGATTCGTTTTCTTAAAGATTCTGGAACAATAGAATCTAACTGATTATTAATTACCTTTGCTAAATTTGCAGTAAAAGTTAAAAAGATGATACTTTCTGATGTATTTGTAAACACTTCTTCAACTAAAAATTTCGCCCGGTGCATTGCTGCAACAGTTTTTCCCGTTCCAGCTCCACCTAAAACACGAACTGGGCCTCTATTTTTATTTTTCACAATTTTCTCCTGTGTTGGGTGAAGAAATACTCTCCATTTTTCCAAAGGTGCATTCAACATATCGAGCAAATCCTCATTAGAAGTTACAGTTGCAAACCTTCTCTTTGTATCTGGATTTTCTAGAGCCTTTTCAAAATCATCAGGATCAATTTCTTCATTATCAGGTTCTCTCCCAAGTTCATCTAACGTTTCTTCAAAACTAAATCCCGCAGCTAGGGAGAGTAATCCTTCATATGCTTCGTCTGGTAAATGTTCTCTAATCTGTTCTAACTCTTCTTCATTTTCTAGTTTGCGAATCGAAGGTAATAATAATCTTGGAACACCTATTTTTTGAAGTTGTTTATCAGTAAACTCATCGAATAATAAATATTTCTGATTTTCTTCCTTATTACTTTCTTCTACTTCATCGGCAACTTCATTTTCAAGTTGTTCTTTCTCAATAATTTCTGTGTCAATTATTTGTAATCCACCAGTTTCACTATTAATTTCAAACACTTTATTTTTAGCCCATCTCATCGCTTCATCATGATGGTCCACCCAAACAAGAATATACACATCTCCTTTAGGTGGGTGAAGCACTACTGCTCGGTAAGATAATCCTATCCTAACTGTTCTTACTTTCTTATCTTTAACATCATGAATTGGTTCATAATTAATGCTAGATTGAGTAGGATCTTTTCTAAACTTCTCAGTGAACTCACGAACTCTCTTCTGCTCTGACTTTGGGATATTAGACATCGCTTTTAAGAATTCTGCACCAATAGCTATCTTTGGCAATTACTCCTCCCCCTTTCTAATTTAGACTATCTAATAATAATGTTACATTCTGTTCTACCTCGGTCAATAAAAATACTTGCCAATGTTTTTCCTTAAGAATTCTTAGTACATCCTCGTCTTCATCAAGTAAAACACCTACTTTTTTATCTTCCCATGCAAGCTCCAGTTCTCCCACCGTTCCTTGATTTGATGCAACTTCATAGCCTACTTCTGGTACATGAGTTTGATTTTCCATTAATTCATGAAGGATTCCTTCACAACTTTCATCTACTATTTCAAAACGTTCCAACCATTCTTCAGAGATATCATTGTTCGTTTGCGTTTCGAGTGATAGATCATCCCCAAATTCTTCGATTAATTCTCTTGAAACTTGATATACATTTGGTAAGAACTGGAGTAAGTTACTTAGTCTCCAGAATTCATTCCATGTGCGCTTAAAATCATCTAAATTCCTATTTGTGAAATCATCTTCTAGCCTGATAATCCCTTCAATTGCTTTTGGATTTAGGAATCCTTCTGCACCTTTCATTAATAGATATAATTGTTGATATTCCTGAGCAGGTACTAAGAAAAAGCCTTTAAATATTTCATTTTCCGAAAACTTATTTCTAGGTATATAAAAGAAATCTCCTGCTGGTGCATCATCTGCGACATCAATTTTGGGTTTCACTTCAGATGTTGCTATTTCTCTAATTTTAGTTAATCCATAATCATCGGAAATTCTTGGACGATTTATTAGCATACTAAAGATAATTACCATAGCGAATTTTTCCCAGTTTTCCCTTTTTGGATTCTTTAATAGCGTAATAAGTTGATCTACTTTATTCTTAGTAATTAACGAATTAGCATCATCCTGGAGGGGGTTTTTTAATATCTTATTATATTGATAAACTTTTTTGACCTCATCAGGTGTTAACAACAAACTTTGTGCATCAGAATGGGTGCTAAACTCTTCGACATCATCCCATGAAAGAGTCCATACCAAATACTGTTGAGAATCTCTAATAGCCATTCTTTTACGAATATCTTGTCCTATTTCTCCTCTTCTTTCATCCGGCTTTACGTGATACTTAAATCCATCTAAGAAAATCGCAATTGGATTTACATCACGATCCTGGTTAATTGGATAAAATATAAAATCTGGCCTGCTAGAGATCAACACATTATCATCTCTGTTTAACTCAACTTGTGGTACGAGTCTCCACCAGTTTTCATTATCCAATGTAAATTCAAAGCTTTGCTTACCTTGATAGATGGTTTGAACCCATAAGTTGCCAATATTCAGTGAATTAATATATGCTTTAAAGTTATTTAAAAATCTCTCTTCAAGCTCACTTTCAACAAGGCTATCAATAGTAACATTTGATAAGGTACTAGTCGCTTCCAACTTATCTCTCTGATCCAAAATTTGTTTTAACAATTCAATTCCTTGAGTTCTTGAAATTGAATCAATCTCAAACTGGTTCTGATAAGCATATAAACAACGATAACATCCATCTTTATTCTCATCATTTTGACATTCGCATACAACTAATGCATCGTATGCTTTCTGTAATACTTCCATAAACGTGTTCGTTTCTACAAGATTCTTTAAATAACCAGTACCACCTGGTACTTCATCATAGATAACTAAATAGTGACGGCTTCCATGTTCCTCACCCTGAACTGGTTCAAAATGATCTCTAACAAATAAATGTCCTGGATTTCCTTTATAGAATTCTCTTAAACCAAGTTCCAAACATGCTTTAAAAGTTAACAGTTTATCGGATTGCTGAGTTGTAGATACAGGCACTAACATTCTTATTGCTTCGGATGTGATTTCTCTATACAACACTACATCTGTCCATGCTTCTTTTTGATCTTGATTTTGCTGGTTGTACTTACAATTATATCGATGTCTTGGTTGTTTATGTCCCTCTATAAATATCGGTTTCTCTACAATCCCACAGTCTTTACACACTCTAAATCCAGTTTTAGAAACTTCATCTCCGGCTATATCCATTTTGTTATTTAAAGTTAAATTTTGTTGATAACCGAAATTAATTTCTTTCATCTTTACTTCATTTAAATATTCATACCCAAAAGGTATATCATCAATTACATATGCTTTACTATCTTGATTTTTATTGATATCAAAGAAATGTTGAATATGGAACCTTATGTTCTCACGCTCATCACCTTCATCTATAGTTGAACTAGCTACTTCATCTGTCTTTGATTCAAAATATTCAAGTTTTAACATTTGTCGATTTTGACCTTTATCTTCCCAGGCAGTACTACCACACTTAGGACATGCCGTTTTATAATGGGATTCCGTTACTAATTCTGTATGTGAACAATTATTACAGAACTTCCATTCCTCAATCTTTGGGTTTTTTATCCCACCTGTGTCCACTTGATCTATTAGTATTTTCCTTCTTGAAGCATAAAAAGTATTATAAGGAGCGAACTCTCGTAATGCTGATCTTGCAGGTCTTAATAACTCAAACACTTCGTAGGGATCATCTTCTTCATTTAAACGTCTTTTCTTTATAATAGCCTTTAACTTTATACCGCTTTCTGGAAAGGCATAGTTCGGTAACAAGCCTTCATTTGTGAAAAGTTCTAAAGGATATTTCTCTTTAATTTCATTCATCATACGAAATACAAGTTTCCGTTCATTCTCCAATTCCTTAATCTTAATGTCAAAATCTTCAATTACTAGTTTGTTTACTTCTAACTTTTTCATTTCTGTCCTAATACTAGAGGATAATTTCTTTAACTTTTCTAATTCTTTCTCTGTTTTAGTAATAACATGTACAATAGAGCTTTCTAATACATTTTGCTTTACATACTCTTTGAGCATTTCATTGTTAGAAGCAGATAAAATCCCTTCATAAAGGGCTGTAAAATTATTTATTAGATTTGATTTTTCTTTTTCATAGAACTTAATAAATGTATTCGGAAATTCACCTTTTTTATATTGAGTAAGCATCATTTGTACTTTATTAGGTAAATTTTTTGCTTTATGATCATCTCTTGCCCACGTGTCCATACAATAAGCAAAGAAGTGACGCTTTAATATTTCGGGTGCATCTAAATAGCTTCCAGGAGGAGCTACATGACCTGCCATCATAGTCTTGGGTTCAGCATAAAAGTATAAATCATGTTTTTGCGCCTTAGACATTGTTATAATTAAAGAATTCCCAGTTTTACGTCCAGCACGACCTATTCGTTGAACATAATTTGCTGTTGTTGGCGGAACAGAATTTAACATAGTTGCAGATAAATCACCAACATCAATCCCCATTTCAAGTGTAGGAGTACATGTGAGAAGGTTCGGAGCATCAGCATATGTCTCACCTTGTTTCGACTTAAACAAACGTTCAACTTCTTCTCTTTTTGACCTTTCAAGTAGTCCAGTATGTTCTTCAGTGTATATTCTTTGTATATTACCTTTTGAATAAAGATCACGGTAAAAACTTTGCCGTTCATCATTATCGATAACATAGTGACCTCTACACTGATAACGACGGCATGTTGCACCAATCCAAATAGATTGTTCATCATTTCCGATTGTTAAGCGATACCCACATTTATCACAAATGATACCCTTGGTTTCAGTGGTGATATAAAGGGATTCTGGTCTTATCCCGTAGTTGGAAATATTACCTCTTGTCACTTTATCCAAAATTCCAGCTTCTCTAGCATATTCCACAAATTGAACATATAATTTGTTCATATCTTGAATAGAGAGTCTTTGTGATAAGCTTCGACCCATCCAATCAACTGCCCATGAATTTCGGTTTCCTCCCGTAACAATGGAATCAAAATTCTTACTATTTTTATCATCTGTTAGAAAGTGCGGCACAGCCCCGCCGATTGGTGACATATATTTGTTTCTTTCTTTTCTTAATAGATACGTATTCCCCTTCTGATCGTAGCGATAGTGTGATAAAAATTCGTGTTCTATTCCACCTCTAAATTTCACTCTCGTTAGAAGACCTAGAACAAATTGCTTGATCTTCTCTTCCCCTAAATCAGTTACGTGGCCATAATCACCAGATAAAAGAGTAGTAAACTTATTGGAAATAATATTTATTTTAGCTGGATCAAAATAAACAATAGAACTTCTCACTTTGTCCAGTGTTCTACCGATCCTAGCACTAAAACCATATTCCATCGTAATTTCCCATGATAGCCTTTTTCTTAATATTGCTTCTAATTCATCAGGAAGAATTTCAGTCTTACTTTTTATGAACTTTTTATAAACTGGTTCTTCTTTTAAGTCAGGTGGCATAAACGTAGCCGTAAAATGTTGAACTGGATTCTTAATTCCCTTCTCCTCTTTAAACCGATTCATCCAAAAGGTATAGAAATGTTCTGGTAGTTGTTTGAGAGTCATTGGGCCATCCAATGATTCTACGGCTGTTTGTAATGCCGTACGGAAGTTAAAACGATAAGTTCTATTTTCAAAAAAGCTTGCACGGTGAGATGCATCCTGAACGGAATCTGTAAATACAAGTAATTTTTTATCTTCATTAAATGGTGAAGTGTATAAATGACTAATAGCTACTGAAGCTAGACTAGCGGCTTGGGACCCCGTAATAATAACTGAATCTTCAGCATCGCACTTAGGACAACAATGTCTATCCTTTGGTGGCTTTGTGTTAGTTACCTTAGCTTCCCTTATGACAACTGGAACATAATTCCCATCTTTATTTTGCTCTGATTGAATAGACAAGTCCTTAGGATTAAGAAATACCTTTTCAGTCATTTGCTGCTGATCATCTACATAAATTTCTTCACCATCATCTATATAGATGTAACTGATAAAACGGCTTTTATCGAAAAACTTATTATAAATTGATGTTGAATCCTTTTGTAGAGGACCGCTACCATCAATTGGGTATGTTAACCATCCAGAATGTCCGCATTCCCGGCAATAATACATTGGTAAACCCACTTTATCTATTGGCTTATTCCCATCTTTCCAGTAAAACTCAGGCTTGTTACTTACTTTACGCATCAAGCGTCGCATTTCACGTATCCAAATTTGAACTTGTACTTGTAGAAATGGAATCATTCTTTCACCATCTAATAACCTAGCTGCAGATATAAGCGTGATAAATGAGTGAATTATTTCCTGTTGACGATCCTTGGATTTTGATGCAAATTCCGGATCTCTCTTAGAGAGCTTATCAATAAGCTCATCAATATCTAGTATTTCATTATGGAAAGAAGACAACATTGATTCAAGAAACCTATGCTGTTTTAGTGCCTTACCTAACTGGACAGTATTCATTACTTCTTTACCAAACCAAGCTTTTATTTGCGAACGAATAAAGCTGTCTTGAGACTCACCTACATCATGAGTTAATTTTTCTAAATCATTAGGTAGTTCATAGTACTTTGTTTCAAAATCTAAAAAATCATCTAATTCAATTCTATCTTCCAAAATAACACTATCTTCATTAAATTCTTCACCAAATATATCACTTGCAAAGTCTGTTAAGGATTTAATAGAAGCTTCGTCCTCACTAGCGATTGTAGCTGAAGTCCCAACCATTGCTACATTTCCATTATTAATGTTAAGGCGTGCTTTCAGTCTTCGAATCAAATTTGCAACATCCGAACCTTGAGCTCCATCATAAGTATGCAACTCATCTAACACTAAATACTTAAGCATGCCCTCTTCATTGTTTTGCCATAATTGACGGTCCTCAGGACGTATAAGCAAATAATCCAACATTTTGTAATTTGTTAATAAAATATCAGGTGGGTTTTTACGCAGTGTATCACGGTCATCAATTACATGGTCTTTTCCCATCTGTTTATATGTACCATTTCCCCCTACATACATACCAACACGAATATGACCAAGGTTTTCCTGGTCATTATGAATCATTTCTGCTAACCGCTTTGCCTGATCTGACGCCAAAGCATTCATTGGATACAAAATTATTGCCTTTATTCCAGCTTCACGTTGATGATAACAATAATCTAAAATTGGATATGAGAAACACTCTGTCTTACCTGACCCTGTACCTGTTGTTACTAGAGTTGGTTTAGGTTGTTGGTTTCGACTAGATAATCTCTCAAAAGAACGTAATTGATGTACATATGGTGTAAAAGGAGGATAAATAGTTAAATTCTTTTTACCTTCCTCCGCTTTACGATAAGGGAGCCTAACTGAAACATAAGGCCCCTTAAACATTTTTTCATCTGAATTCAATAAAAAGTCTTTTAGATGCTCGGATAAAGAGTCGTCTTGAAAGCTAAAGGTAGTATCCAAATAATCTAAGACCGTTCTTTTTACTTCACTAGCAAGAATAGATGGAATCATTTTCTACCCTCCAATCAAATTGTTATAATATTTTTAGAAAGTAATTATAGGCATTTTCCATATCAACAATTCTATTACTTTGAGTAAAAGGAGGAATATAATTACTCAATTCCTTTGGCATATCACTTAATTGTCTAATTTCCATTATTTTTTCCCATTCCGACTTATCAAGCCCGACATGCGGCAAAGTCCTATTTTTCGTGAAAACAATTTTACCATTTTGATCATAATATGTTTCTTTTTCATATGAATTTGTCAATGGGAATTGTGTTTCATACAATGTGTATAATTCTTCAAAGTCAATATTAAAAGCAATCGCTGCAAGCACATCTAATTCGACCAAAGCCAATCTTCTTTCAAATGGATTTCTAAGTGGTACTTCATTATTCCAATGTTTTTTTGCAATAGATATATTAGTTAATCTATTATCTTTTTTGGAAAAATTATCTTCTAAGAAAGCTTCCGAAAAATGCCGTTCCCATATATCTGAATATTCTTGTGTAAGGCAATTTAATCTTAGAGTCCTATGTAGGATTAATTGTTTTAGTTTGGGTTGTAATTTTGGAATAGGTAACAAACGAAGTACATCACCATATATATTTGATTTTCCTATAATTTTTACTAACCCATCATACACAATTGAATGACTCAATCCTAAAAATACGAGTAATTTTTCTTCATCCTTAAATGCAATACTAACTGTACCATTTGTATGAACTAAATTCGGTGGTATTAGTGCTGATATAAGAGTTCTTTCATTGGTTGATTGAGCCATTGCTCTTCCAGCATATCTATAATAATTCGTACTCGGAACTCCTCTAAATTTAGGCACCTGGCTAAATGTAGAATCTGTAGTTGTGTAAAGGGTTCTAGGTAACTCTTTATCTTGAAATTGGGTTAAATCAATAACTTCATAATCCCCTTTACTTCTACAATTTTCTCTTGGTTGTTTATTAAAAGGAGTTGCTACATAATAATGTGGCCCTGAAAGCACCATTTGATTTATATTCTCAGGAATTGTAACATTCCTGTTTATTATTCCATTATTTTGGGAATCAGTTTCATGAAACATCGTGGTAATCATTAACTCTTCTGATAAATCTCCCAATCTTTCTTCTTGCTTAAACCGAGAAATGACATCAAGAATGCTTTTATTATGAATCATCGGTATTCTTACAGATGGATTCTTAGAGTTACTACCTTCAAATACTTCACTGAATAATTCTAATAAATCATCATTTACTGGGATAATTCTTTCAATATGCCCCTTCAACTCCCACTTTTGATCTTTTGTCTTTAGTAAAGGCTTATAAGAACCATCATAAATAAAACACTCATCTATTGTCTTAGGATGATATAAATTACAAATAAAATTAAAATTTGTGCGCTCTTTCTTTTCTCCAAATATGTTTATGCAGTAGGTAGCTACGTGAGCTAAGCTTTCCTCGGCAAATAAATTTAATTGATTACTAAATTTAAATAGGTATCTTAATCTTTTATAAAATTCAGTTCTCAATAATTCCGCATTTGGATCTTCATATACTCCAGAGTCTGTTAATAATCCAACTGTTCCCGAATTATTTATTAATTCGAATGATTTTAGAATAAATAATTTGTATAGGTTTACAGAACTTCTCCCTATATTAGGGTAATTTATTTTGGCCTTTCCAAATGAAACAATCCCTAGGTATTCGATCAATTCATTAAAATATAGGTCATAATTATTCTTATTTCTAAAAATCTCTTCTTTAACCGCATTAATTTCTTTTGCTGAAAGCTTTCTTAACGAACAAATTGGAGAGAAATCTGATAATACATCTTTCTCAGACCACTTGGGCTTTAGCCAAGGTGGATTTCCTACTATTAGATCAAAACCATTTTTTTGATAAAAAACTTCGGGAAATTCAACCTCCCAGTGAATAAATTTATATTTTAAAGATAATTCGTCAACTATAGATAGACGAGGGACTACAGATTTTAAGTCATCTATATTAACACCAACGCCCTCTACCGCATCAAGAATTGCAGAGATGTCAAGCAAATATTCATCCCATGTTGGTAAATGTTTTATATTGTCAACCGGCCAAAACCACAATGAACACCAATAATCTAATATAAGTTTTAAAGCTTTGTAAGGTGATGTTGAATAAATTAATAATTCTTCCTTTAGCTTTTCCTTTTGTTCTATTGATGTTCTCCTATCTTCACTTTCAAGGCTATATTGGCCATAGACATTAATATGCTCTCTTGTTTTTTTGATAAGGGTCTTTCTACTTTTTAAGAGCCTTTTCCATACCTCACTAATCCTAATTGAAATTTCATTTAGATTTTTAACACTTTCTTTTGAAAAATCATTATGAAAATTCTTACGCCATTCTTTTATATTTTCAATATTACTTTTATAATATTGCTTGATATTTTTATCATTCTCATAAGAAACCATTCCAATATCCGGTATCAAAAATTGGAATATAAAACCGGTCTTAACCTGATTTAAATTATTAAGTGGTATATATTGATAATTCTCATTCAATAAATCTTCATTGCTAATAACGTTAAATTTTGCACCAATTAAACTATTACCTGTTGCAAATTTTGGAGTAAACCAAGGTGTCTTTGCTCCTTCGTAAATAGTATTTAACCAGATTGATACCTTAGCTAATTCAACCGCTGTTGAATTTAAATCCACTCCATAGATATTATTAGTTGCTAAATACGCTTTAACGCGTTGCTTTTCATGAGCGTAGTTTTCTGGTTTTATTACTTCACCTAGTTCTTTTTGTTTCCTTTCTAAATAGGCATCCGCCAATTGATTTATGGCTTCATTTAAGAAGGCACCACTCCCCATAGCCGGCTCACAAATTGTAAGATCCAAAACTTCATCAGCTGTTTTTGATTTTAAAAGGTCTTTGAGACTATACTTCACCAAAGATTTCGTTAGTACTTCTGGTGTATAATAACTTGCTGATTTTTCTCTATCTCGTCCTGCCAGTCTAAAGATAAAACTTCCTCTCTCGTATTTTTTCCTTCGTTGCAAGCCATCATCATCTTTAAATAAAACAAATTCTTCATCTTTGTATTGCTCAATATTCGATTCAGGTACAAAATAAGACTGGCCAGTTTCATCTGTACTACTAACATTTTCTGGTTTCACTTCATATAAAGTCTCTTGAGCGAAGAATCCTGAATATGAAAGTAATCCTTCATATACTGCCCCTAGTTGGTTTATTCCTAACTGCGCATAACTAATTCTTCCTCTTTGTTTACTTCCTTCTTTAGATAAAGAAAGTAATTGTATGACTTCCTGTAATACAAAATTACGAAATTTCACCGAAGAAAGTAGTGGTGTTTCCTTTGGATTAAATAAAGGACTTTGTAATCCATCAATCTTAAACCCAAAATCAACATACTTTCCACTTTCATAATCAATTTCAAACTGATCATCATATCCAAAACCATCATTAACTATCTTAAAAAGTGTTGTTAAACTTTCATGGAAAAAATAGCCTTCTCTAGAGGCTTCTGTAGTTAGTGGTGCTTGCTCCAATTCTCTCAATGTTTCTAAACTATACCCTAAGCGATATTCTTCACTTTTCATTGGAACAACATTCAATTCTTCACTACGGGATTCTGCGTAAAATAAAAATAGTAAGCGGTAAAGATAAGTTAAGCTTTCTTTTGTTAACTTATCTGCTAGTTCTTCATCACCATAAATCTTTTGTTTTGCAACCTTTGAACGATAATGAATGAATTCATTACCAATTAACTCCACAGCACGCCGTATTCCGTATTTAAGATCTTCTGATACAGAGAAAGCATGTTTATGTGAATTTTCATCTAGTTCGTCATGCAGAACATTTCCTTCATCAGGTGCTAATGCATCCTTGGAAAGGAGAGCAGCAGTAGCTTTTAGTGTCTCAGGTTGTTTTCTTCCAAACAGTTCATCTAAATCAAATAATAAATACTTTCCCTGTCCCCATTTATTGCGATCAATTAAATAAACCATTTGCCCCGCTAATAAAACAATCCATCTTGGAGGTTCATCCAAACGAAATACCTGTTGAATTGCCATATCAATTGAGTCATCAAACCAAGAAATCTCATCTTCATTATTTTCCAAAACTAAGGGTTGTTCAAAAACAGATATATCATCTGACCAAAATACTGTTTCTAGTACCCATAAATACTCGTTTCCGTCTCGCTTCTCACTTGTTATAACGGGTATTGCTTGGCCATCTTCAGAATACTTAATCACTTGTTTGGTCTCGTATCCTAAGGCTTCAAGGAAGTTAATATGAAATTTTCGAGTTATTTCAATACGGTCTTCAGGTTTCTTTTCGTTAAATCCATCAGTTTTTGCTTTGAAATATTTGTTTGCTATACCAGATAATTTTTCATACGGTGAACGATCATCAGTTTCAGCCCATTTTTTATATAATCCTTTTAAATCACCTTCTAATAAAGAATCTAAATAATGGTGACTGTAAAACTCATTAACATTTGTGATCCCAGTTAAATCTATAGCCATTATCTCACTCCTTATTTTCCTACAAATACAGCTGCTATTCGTAAGAACGGTCTTTCATCTGTTGCCATGGTATTATTGATCCACTTTCTACGATTTTTGTACAACTCTTCAACAGTTTTTCTTTCATATTCTAGCTTTGCAGCAATATGTTTAGGAATTGTTCCACGAACAGATTTTTCTCTTTCTTCATTTTCTATAATCTCTATCTTTTTATCTCTCCAGTTTTTCAGTTTTCTTAAATCTTCCGTTATATCTTGCATAAGGGATTTCCCACGTTGTTCACGTAATTTGCTTAAATACTCTTTAGCAGTATTAATTGCATTTACTTTTTTATCATGAAGCAAAGAAACGTCATATTCAAATTCACCTGGATTATACAACTCCGAACTAATACTAAGCTTGTCCTCGAGTTCATCAAATGTATAGACTCTACTTTCTTCCGAAGACACTCCATCAACTTCAATGCCAAACCATTGAGAAATGACAGGTTGCGCACGTTTATTAAATAAAACTCCTTGCATAAAGTATATAACCTGATTACGTTCAATTGTTGGCAACTGAACAATAGGAGCTTCATTTTTATCATATTTCACAATAACTCTTTCAATTAGATACGAGAATAGAGGATGTTGTTCCCATAGAAGTTGTTTATCCGGCCATTTACCCTGTTTTTTACGTGCTTCTGAGATAGCCTTTTGAATACTATCTCTATTGGTTGTTAAATGGAACTCTTTGTTTTTAGGAACAGCTTCACTTGGCAAATGTGTGAGTATATGTTTAACGTCATCTGGTGCAAACCACACTATAGATTCATTATCTTGAAGAAATTCAATTTGAGCTCTTTGATTTATACCTTCATCAAGGATTACTTGTAAGCTTTGCTTCATAAATGTATAGTCGTCCATCCAATGATAAGGTGTACCCTTTTTGTATTCTTCAACTTTAGGAGTTTCTGCATTGTTTAACATTTGATCCATTTCACTTAGCATCTTATCCATATCAATATCGTCTAAAGAGGGTAGAATTTCATCTGGGGACTTACCTTCTGCAAGTTCTTTCTCTATGTACTCTTCCTCCTTCTCAGGATCAAACAACTTCATAATTGTTGCAGAGTCTCCGAGGTTTTTATGTGCCTCATTTTCCTTTTCAATTAACTTATCTAAGATTCTAAAATCCCCCTTAATTTCTTCATCATCAGACTTTGTTAATAGATAATAGATGTGAGGTGTTTTATGTTGACCATATCGATCAATACGACCGTTACGTTGTTCGAGAGTTATAAGTGACCACGGAATATCAAAATGAATTAGATGATTACAGTAGTAGTGTAAGTTAACACCCTCAGATGCAACATCAGTTGCTAATAATAACCGAATAGGAGCATTTTCCTTGCCAAAACTTTCTACAACTTCTTGTTGTTCTACATCTGATAATCCTGCGTGAAATACACGAACAACATTCTCATCAACATTAAATTCCTCTCTTATTTTCTCTGAAAGAAACTCTAATGTTTGAATTCTTTCAGAAAACAGAATGATTCTAGGAGAGTTTTTCTTTCCATTCCACTTCATTTCTTTTAATAATGACTTAAATTTATCAAATTTACTAAAAGTGTCATCCGTGATTTTTAGAACTAATTCTTCAGCATGTTGTAACTTTATTAAGTCCTCACTTAGGACTTCTTTAGTTTGGGGATCTTCTTCCATTCTTTTTTCCAACTTATTTATACGTTGTTGAACAGTATGTAAAAAAGCTGCAGGACTAGACAAAAATGCCTTGAACAATGTATTTTTAAATAACGTATCCTTTGTTCCTCTAATTCCTGATAAACCAGGGATCGATAACTGTTTTGACCTTTTTCCATCGAGGGTATTAAATCTCAGACTATGGACGTATTTAAATAAACGTTCTTCTTCAAGAGTAGCTTTCATAGATTCAACATGTATTTGTCGTTCACTGAATTGATTCCCAACTTCATGCTCGATGTCCTTCTTGAATCTACGAGTAAACAACCCTTCTATCTCTTCATGTGTATAATCCTCTTCATCTGCAATTGCTGTTGGTTCAATCATATTGATAAGTTGAGCAAATGACTGAGGTTTACCATTGTGAGGCGTCGCGCTTGTTAATATTAATGAATCACAAGTTCTAGCCAATAAACTAGCTAATCGATTCCTTTGTGTATTGGCATTTGCAACGTTATGACACTCGTCAATTACAATTGCATCCCAATGAGATTGCTCTAAAAAGGTTCTATATTGACTATCATTCTTAAGAGTATCAACTGAGATAATTGCTCTGTTATAATAATTAAAAGGATTTTTATTGCTTGGTATTTTTGAGCGAACCTTTTGAATTCCCACAGAGTCTAATCGCACTAAGGGAATTGTAAAACGAGCCCACATTTCCTGTTGAAATTGACTAAGCATTGATTTCATTGTTATAACTAGAATGCGATCTCCTCGACCACGTTTAATAAGTTCGGATAAGAGGATCCCTACCTCAATCGTTTTACCAAGACCTACAGCATCTGCAATTAACACACGAGGACGTAAATTTTCAAGTGCCATAGCAGCAGGTTTTAATTGGTATTCCGAAAGATCAAACGCACCTTTATAACCCATATATAACTTATTATCAATAGGTGGAGTTTTTCTAAGGAGGGCTTCTATATATAATCTGCTTTTTCTATATCTTTCAGAGTCATCAAAAACAAATTCAGTATCTTCAGGTCTTATCTCGGTAATTTCATCCAGTGTATCCAGAAAGATTGCTTCATGATTTCTCACAAGTTCAGATACACCTGTTACCTTGTAGCTATGCCCGCCTTGTATAGGATTTACCTTCTTCACAATCCACTCTTCCCCACGTACTTCAACTCTTGCTCCTGGTGCAATTAATTTTTTTTTGGATTCAATTTTTGTTACCATATACTCACCCTCATTAAATATCAATTCTTAAGTTTTCTTTACCAATTAATTCTAAACATTCATTTACAATCTCCGCATCATCATCAAAACCTATAGGAGAAAAGAAATCTTCCTCTTCATCATCTGAAGTTGTAAAATAATTTATTGTAGCATTAATGTATCTTTTTTCATTATTATTTGCATTATCATAATAACTGATTAACGCCATACAAACGTCTTTTATTTCTTTTGCAAGGTTTACATTTATAAATTCGTTCTGCGCTGTTGCTTGTTCTACTTTTCTAAAATGATTTTCTACATTTTGTTTTAGTATTTTAGGATTAGTATAAACTTCTCCATGTTCCTTTAATACTTTCAGAAATTTCGATGAAGGTTCATTTCCAAAAAGTGAATCTTTCCCCATTATCTTTTCCCACCCTATAAATTTATTCTTATAGTTAAAATTATACAGTAGTAAAAGTAAGTATTAAAGGAAATTAGCTAAAAAGCCCTATTTCACAACTTTTCTGCTCAAATCTAGGTTAGATACATACCCCCTACCCAGTTCGACTTTCATATTGGCTTTTATTAACCTTAGTTTAAGAATTATTAAAATCTGAAATCTTTTCAACCAAACAAAAAAGAAAGAAGGTACTAGCATGAATAGAAAATTCACGAATGACCAAGAACAAGAAATTATATCACGATACCTACTTGGTGAGTCACCAGATCAAATAGCAATAACACTGAAGACAAGTGCAGTTACGATTAGAAATATCTTATATAGGTACAATGTCCCAAGGAGAAAAACCCGTAAGTTAAGTTTAGAACAAGAATATGAGATTGTAAGGTTATATAGCGAAGGAAAATCATCAGTTGAGCTTAGCAAAATTTATCCATTAACTCAAAAGGCTATTCGGAATCTTTTACATGCTCATAATGTTACTATTAGGAACAGAAAATTTTCTGTGAAGGAAACCTTAAATAATAAAGAGTGTTGATATATAGCTTAGAAATACAAAATAAACATACATGAACTAAACTCCAAGGATAATACCTTTATTATAAACATTACTACCCCCTAGCGAATTCGACTCCATTCTATTTTTCAATTAATCTCATTTTATAGAGTTAGTTGACTCTATATAACAACGAAGAAGGTGAAAAAAATGACTAACGGATTACAAACATTATTAAAGGTGGGAATAGCATATGAAACCAAAATACGAAAAAGCTTTATTCCCTCGATTTAGAGATGATCTAAATAAAAGAAGTAAGAACGTGGTGTTTAAATATACCGAAATGATTATCGAGGAAAAATATCCAGAATTGTACGAGGAGGTGAAATACTTGATTGATAGAAACGTAGAAAAAGAAGCTCTACTAAAAAAAGTAGGCCATCTTCCAGGTATCAATACAACAAGCGAAGAATTTCAAAAGGAATTATTTGAATTAATTACAAGGCATTTTGAAACCTACTATGATGACAAAGGAGAACAACTAATGTAACCCTTTTAAGGCATAAAAATATCCATAATATAGGCTTTTCGATTTAGCCTATATTATGGATTACTTCAAAACAATCAGATATACAATGTGCCCAGCGAAATTCAGATATACCTCATCTGTCTTAATCGAGAATACTTGCTCAATAAGCTTAATTGAGTCATCATGATTTAAAACAGTCACATTACCATTTTTGTCAGTTGCCCTTACATTTAATAAACCTTCAGTTGTATTTTTACCCTGTAGAAGTTCTATTTCTACATCTTGATTTTGATGCTTAAAGAAAAAGTCTTCAAGCTCCGCGATAAAAGAAAACTGATCAATATCATGTACAGTTCCAATGTTTTTTGATATTTCTTCCATTCTAACAATTCACCTTGCTTTTTTTGAAGTAGCTACTAAAAAAATACAACCACATTGAACCCCTACCAGTGGTAATCTAGGCGGAAATATTGCAAAATCCTATTAATTTCTTGTTAACTAACTATATTATAACTAGTAATGATACTGCGTAACAAACATGTTATACCAAGACATCATCAACTCTATAATATTGAACATTATCATTAAATTCCCGAAACACATTGTTGAACTCCTCATCTAACTCGTATGGTCCAATATCATTAATAAGATAAGGTATTTCGTTTCCGTAAATTGTAGCCTTTCTAAATCCTTTAAACTCTAGACCTTTAACTGCTTCTTGGTTTTTAATGGCATTTATTTGACGGTAAACATTCATAAATTTACTATAAACGTTTGCCTCAAATGTTTGCGATGTTATATAAACAGTTACATAAAACGAATTGTTTCCTGCCATATTAGTTGTAATAATTTGCTTATAATCATTATCTGGATCATTGATTAGATAAAGGTTTACATCCTGATTACCTTTCTTCTTCAGAAAAGTGCTTAATTTATTGATAAACCTTTGTTCATAATTCTTTCTATTTATCTCAAAAAGAATAGTTTCACTAGTATCACTGACAGTTGTCATAATAAGATTAACATCTTTGTGGTAGTCTCCCATCTCCTTAAAAAGTGCTGCACAAATATTCTTCCATCTACGTTTCATGCCATGTTTTTTACGCTTATCTTCCACGATAAAAATAATTCCGGCATGTCTAACATTTAATCCACTTTGTTTTGCTGTCTCATAATAATGTCGGTACGTTCTAAATTTTTTACAAAGCTGTTCATGGTTTTCGCTACCTCTATCAATCTCAATCGCGTAAATCCTATTATTCTCTAATCTAATCTCAGCATCTGGACGAAAACGAAACTTATTTTCAGAGTTGCCATAAGTTACAGCGCTATAAAGATTAATACGATGTTCTATAAAGGTTGTATTTATAGATCTTAATTTAAAAAGAAAATCAATTGACGATAGATGGTGTGGAGCTTGTTCTAATGGAGGAGAAAATAATTCATATGGAAAGTCACCATAACTTGTACATCCATCTTCATTAATCCAACCTTCTCCCTTTTTTCCTTCCTCAATATTAAATAAGTCTTTTGCTAATTCGTAACCTTTGGACGTAAGATAATACATGGATCCCTCTGACCCATCTTGCAATTTATACTTAGCAAGCAATTTTTGATCAAGTAATTTTCTAAGATACTTATAGATCGTCTTCTCCTGACTATTCGTATAATTCACACCATATTTCATTACTGCCAAATGATAAGGTTTAACACCTCTATAATTAGTCAAACAATCAATTATATCTATATCATATTCCGTTAAATCATAACCTAATAAATATGCCATAACGTTGACTCCTCTCTAATTAATTTTATACATATATAGTTCTAGTTAGTGTTTTTGCCCTGAAGTACCCACTGTTCTTGATTTAGCAAGTACTTCTCTAAATATAACTAGGTAGAATGCACAGTTACTCAGTAACCGTAATTGTTCACTTAATATAAGTGCTTAAAAAGGGTTTTCCCGATTATCCGGGAATGAAATTACTTTTAATAAACGTTCCTCTAAGTTTTTCATGATATAACCCTTTACATATTGGTTACGTGCTTCAATGTTTTCTTCCTTTTTAAAGAAAAAACCACGTTTTATACGGACGGACACTGGCTCAGTGGTCCATTTGTGAAGTGCTTCCGTTTCTAACTCCGCTTCAATTCTTCTAATGATTAATAAATCTTTTATTCTATTATGTCGCTCGTCCATCATGCTGGGTAATCCATCTATCAATGCTTTGAGCTTTTTTCTTATGGTTTCAAATTCATCCCATAAACTTTCACTTAAAACATCTTGCACGATGTAAAGCAATTCCATTTTTAACCGCTCGTAATCTGAATTGTGCTCTTTCACTTCGTCAAGAGAGTCATCTATACTAAAATATCGTAGCTTACACTGATTTCCGATATCTTCAAATATTTCATTGATACTTAATTTCTTATCCCTTAGCGCCTTGATATGAAGTGCGATTTCTAAATCCAACTCATCAAATACCTTTTCTCCAGTTAAAGGAGACCTGTTCACACAGTGAAGCTTTAATTCGTGTAGTTGATTGAACCAGTTAGCAACCGTATTGCTATGCTTACCAACTTTCTTGGAAAATTCGCCAATTTTAAGTTGAGCCATATTATTTCCACCTCCTGTTCATTTTTCGTGAGCACATGTTGTAAACAGTCACTTTGTACCCTCACAATTACCGCAAACATTTCCAAATTCCTCCGGAATTCAATATATACTTCTCTGAAATAATGTGTTAAATTTTTTGCATATTAGAAGGGGGAGTTTTTTTATGATTATTTCTCATGATTTTGGTATTGGGGTGGTGGAATATGAAGAAAGGGGAAAAAAC
>NZ_JAUSUD010000014.1 GCF_030813355.1 Metabacillus malikii | reverse complement strand
ATTCGCTCGACTTGCATGTATTAGGCACGCCGCCAGCGTTCGTCCTGAGCCAGGATCAAACTCTCCAATAAAGTGTTTGATTGCTCAATTGTTTTGTGTACATATAATGTACGATTGTTGTTAATAAAAATTAACGTTGGCACGCTTGGTTTTGTTTAGTTTTCAAAGAACATTTCATTAATCAACTTCGTCTAGAAGCGACTTTATTAATATATCATCTTAACCTTTCATCTGTCAACACTTTTTAAAATGTTTTTTCGATTTAAGTTTGAGATGACAGCCGCCGTTTTGCTTTGCTGTAACAGCGACGTTTATTAATATATCATCTCATACATTTAGAGTCAACACTTTTTCTGAAGAAAATACATTAAGTGAAAAACATCTTTGCTTTTTGTTTGAACCTTTTCCGTTAGAATGTATTTCCTTTCAACTAAATATTCAAGTAAGATACTTAAATCAACTGAATAATATTTCAGCTCCGGGTGTTGATGCAAATCATTATAGTACCATGAATCTTTTTCAGACATGATTGTTAAAATATGTGCAGCACCGATGTCTGTCTTTGAATGAATTAGAAAATCACTTGCTAAAAATAACAATTCTAAACGTTGTTGCAATGTTTCTTCACTTTCGACTAATTCCTTATAAAGCTTATACACTTGTGGTTCAATATGCTTCACTTGACTCCATACAGTTACCTCAGGATAGAAACCTCTATCGATAACTTCTAATCTTGCTAGGTGGTGTAATGCGTGAACAATATGATTGTATGCATCAAGGTGTTGATTTGACTCAAAAAATGCTTTCCCTTCTAAATAGCGACGAATTAATTTTCCATATTCGATGCCAATTTTTAATTTTCGTTCAGAGAAAGGGAATTCTTTTATTCTGTCGATAAGCTTTACGATGTATTCATTTCGGTCAAAAAGTATCTTTCCGTTTAATATCCAATCAACAACTCTTCGATTCGTTCCTAATAATATTGCCTCTTGTACTTCATCCTTTGTCATGACGATTAAGGATGCCTTTTTATCTTCCGACTGATAATGTTTAATCGCTGCATTTGCATCAGGAGTTTGAACAACTACTAATAATGCAACATCTAAATTGTCAGTTAGTGGTGATGTTTCATGTCGTTTTTCAATCATTATAATTGCTAATGTATTTGAATGACTCGCTCTTTCTTGATAGATTGGGCGGAGAATGTTTTCCATGAGTTCCTCCAAGATTATGGCATAGTAATGTACTATCTATTCTTTCTACATTTAATCGTGAAATTCCTTTTACAATTATCATCTAGCAAATGTCCTTACGTTTTGCTATGCAATAACAATTTATCTCCAATACAACCTGTGCTATATTTAGACTAGGAGGTTGTTATTGATGGCTCGTAAATATAGCAGTAAGATAAATAAAATTCGAACATTTGCACTTAGCTTAGTATTTGTCGGCTTCATAATTATGTATCTCGGGATTTTCTTCCGTACAAATATGTGGGTCATGACCATCTTTATGTTACTTGGGATGTTATCAATTATTGCTAGTACAGTTGTTTATTTCTGGATCGGCATGCTATCAACTAAAGCAATTCAAGTTGTTTGTCCCTCATGTGAGAAACCAACAAAAATACTCGGTCGTGTCGATATGTGTATGCATTGCAGAGAACCACTAACTTTAGATAGAAACTTAGAAGGTAAAGAGTTTGATGAAAATTATAATCGCAAAAAAATGAATATGGAGTAGCAATTAGGGTGACTCAAAATGGTCAGGCTCACCTACGATTACTATCTATTGAATGAATGTATCACTAGTTATTCTATAGATAAGTATTCAAGGTATCTGACACTTTGATAGTCACCCTATTCTAATTTCTGTTTAAGTTATTATGTACACTTCAATAATTCATTTATAATGACTTAATTCTAACAGCAACAATATATACAAAAGAAACAAATAAAAAACAAGCACAGTTAAATGACTGGCTTGCTTTAATGTGTTTCTTGTTTTTCACAAGATGTACATTTACCGTAAATCTCCATCCGATGATGACTTACGTTAAATCCGGTTACATGAGCAGCTAACGCCTCAACTTCATCTAGTCCTGGATAGTGAAAGTCAACTATTTTCCCGCAGCTTTCACATATACAGTGATAATGATCTGATGTAACAAAGTCAAATCGACTTGATGCATCACCATACGTTAATTCCTTTACTAGTCCAACTTCACGAAATACCCTTAAGTTGTTGTAAACAGTAGCAACACTCATATTCGGGAATTTTCCTTCTAACGCTTTATATATATCATCAGCTGTTGGGTGTGTCATGGAATCGACTAAGAATTCTAGTATAGCATGACGCTGAGGTGTAATACGTACTCCTGTTTGTTTCAATGTTTCCAGAGCATCTTTTAATTGATGTTCAGACATCGCCATGCACCTCACTTAAAGATTAATAAAAATTATTACTTTATAATCGTTATAATTAGTGTACATTGTGATAAATAGTTTTGTCAAATATCTACATATGAAAACAGGAAATATTTTTCCTAATACTGCTTATCCAAATTAATCGAATTGATCATATTCGAACATTCACCCTGGCTATAGAACTTTAAGTTTTCAAGAAAAATCGGCATGACCCTTGGTAAATATTGCTTCGTTATCCCTGATAAATGCGGTGTAATTGTGACATTCTTCATATCCCATAACGGATGGTCCCTCGGTAACGGTTCAATCGCGAAGACATCTAACACAGCATGGTTAATATACCCCTTTTCCAGTGCAGAAATGAGTACATCCTCTTTGACGACATCTCCTCTACCTATGTTAATAAACGTAATTGTTTTTTTCATCTTTTCAAACATTGGCATATCAATTAAGCCAATAGTGTCGTTCGTACTTGGTAATACTGAAATGAGAAAATCGACTTCACTTAATGGTAAATTGCGATTTTGGTAAGAGTACACGCTATCGAAATGGTCTATTTGGCGCCCGTCACCGTTCATACCGATGACATTCATATGAAAAGCTTTTGATATTCGTGCAATCTCCTGACCAATTGCGCCTGTACCTAGTATATAAACTGTTTTTCCGTGTAGCTCTTCCATCTTTACTCGACGGTCCCATACGTGATTCGCTTGGTTTTCAATTAGTGTTTTTGTTTGTCTTGAAACTTGAAGCATCATTGCTAAGCAATATTCGGCCATCGGTATCGCATGAACGCCTTTTGAATTTGTTACTTGAATGTTCCGTTTTTTTATTTCTAGAAATGGTAGTTTATCAACTCCAGCTGATGCGACCATAATCCACTTCAAATTTTTCGCGATTTGAATGTGTTTAGCGTTTATATCTTCCCCATATGTAAAAAGAATATCGACTTCCTTTAAAATGTCAATTGCTTCATCTATTTTCCGGTCGTGGTGAACGTTCGTTTCAGGGAATGCTGCTTCTAGTTGTTCCTTCAATTCGCTCGAAAGCTTCACTGTTGAAAGTACTTGCATTCTGTCACCTTCCATTTTATATTTTCGCTATTTTCTTAATCATTGATTTTAGCTTTTATTATGTGTTGGTCTCCGCTCCTATTCACAATCAACTCCAACCAACTAAAATAAATAATTTAAAGCACCTATATTTTTAATCAAAAAAGAGTGCGGAACACTGTCCGCACTAGTCCGGCGCTAACATTTGAGGAGGTAATGCCTTCCCTATAACATACGAAAAACCCACGAAAATGGTTGGACGTTTGCCATAGCTTTTGAAAAATAGGCTTCCCTTCACCCATAGACGTACTTACTGATGTTCCTTTATGTATTGCAATGCATCTTGAACGTGGTCCTTCACCTTTACTTTTCTCCATTCTTTCACAATTTTTCCTTCTGGATTAATGATAAAAGTGGAGCGTTCAATGCCCATATATTCTTTGCCAAAGTTTTTCTTTAATTTCCAAACACCAAATTCATCTGCTAGCTTATGTTCCTCATCGACCAATAATTGAAAAGGAAGATTATGCTTTTCTTTGAACTTCTGATGTTTTTCTTGTGGGTCAGGGCTTACCCCAACTATGACTGCATTTAATTCTGCAAAGCTTTGATGTTCATCTCTAAAATCGCAAGCCTCTGTTGTACAACCCGGAGTCATGTCCTTCGGATAAAAATATAATACGACGTATTTTCCACGGTAATCTTCTAGACTTACGGTTTCACCATTATCTGCAAGTAATTTCATTGTAGGTACATTGCTACCAACTTCTATTGTCATGTTTATCCCTCCAAGTTGTTATATATTTAAGCGTAACGAATTTTGGACAAACATACAACTAACAGCTATTTTTCAATCGCTATAAACGTCCGTGCTAAAAATACTGCGGGTAGAATGTAGCCAATCAACGCTTCAATAATCGCTAAAAACCGTCCAATTCCAATCGGAGCGATATCACCATACCCAACCGAAAAGAGCGTTACCGCGCTAAAGTATATTGATACGACTAATTTCTCAAAATAGGTACCGACAATGACGACACCTGACTCAGTCAAAACATGAAGATTACTTTGTAAACATATTAAATAAATCATTCCAAACCCAACTAACAATGTTATATATAAATAGGAGAACATAATAACAGTTTCATATGTTAAAAAGTTTTTTTGAAAACATGCAGCGATCGTGTTTTTAAAGCTCATGAAAATACAGATTGCTATAAATATACAAAACACCAACCCCATTAACATCCCACCTAATAAGAATGCACTTTGTACAATATATACAAGCAGTCGTGATGTTATTCGATTGAATTTTTTGTTTCTAAGAATAGGTATAAAAATACCCGCCCCTTAAACGGTTGCGAGTATTTTCATATATGTTCCTTTGCCAAATTAGCATAAAAATTATGAGTCCTTTAATAAAATACCATCTTGATATTCCTTTGGGGAAATCCCTTCTAGTTCTCGGAATACTTTCGTGAATCGTTTTGGATTTTTATAACCGACAATCGTTCCTACTTCGAAAATTTTCAAGTCGACGTTTTTTAATAGTACTTTCGCTTGCTCAATCCGAATCTTTTTCAAATAGTCAACAAAATTCTGCCCTGTGTATACCTTAAACATATGACTAAAATATGAATAGTTAAGCGAAACATAGTTGGATACGACAGCAAGATTTAAATCCTTATTGTAATGTTCATGGATATACGTAATCGCCTTCTCCATATATTTTTGTTCCGAGTAAACGACCTTCAGCTGCTTATGATATTCATGTAAAAGCAGGATAAGATTTTCAAGCTCGTAGAAGTAGTCATAAAATCTTTTGAAATGATTGAGCCCGCCAACTTTATGATGCAGTTTAATAAGTTCAATTGATTCATCACCAAGTCTCTTAAATGCTTCATCAAGAATAATTCGATTGATTGCATCGTGTAGAGCTTCCATGTATGGTAGCCCATAAGTTGAGATCGTATCGATATTTAACACTTTTAGTAGCTGTATTCTGATTTCTTGGTCTCGATTTGTTCCGATCATATTTAATACTTTCCTTAAATCATCAATTGGAAGTGGCTGAACTTCTCCAGTGAAATGATGACTGACCTCATTAAACTTGATGATTGACCGATTCGGCATAATAAAATGGCTTCTTAATGAGACTTTTGCTTGTTCATACGCTGTTTTAATTTTTGTTATCGAGTGTTCCTTTCCACTAATACCTAATGTGCCACTTCGTAATGAAAGATGATTCATCATTTGAGTAAACACAGAATCCTCTGTCGACAGCATCACAACATGACGGTCTTTATCTAGAAAGCATAGGATGTTTGGCTGTTCATCATTACAAAGCTGTGTAAGTACCCCTTTTATCCACGATCCTTGGTCTTGCTCCGTACTATCCGAGCATGTAAAAATTCCGACATAATAACCATTTGTAAATTGGTCCAGTGGCAATTTTGCTGATAATGTATCAATTTCAGCCTCAGAGATGTTTGGATTTAATAAAATATAGTTAAGTTGATTTGCTGTATATTCATCAAAATCTAATTGATATTGCTTCTCAGCCAATAGTTCCTTTACAACCTGAGTAACGGTGGATTTAAGTTCATCTCGATTAATCGGCTTAAGCAAGTAATCTTTAACACGATATTTTATCGCTTCCTTCGCATAGTCAAAATCATCATAACCGCTTATCATGACAACCTCTGGCTTATGCTTCAGCATTTGTATTTCATGAACTAGGGCAATGCCATCCATCTGTGGCATTTTAATATCTGTCAGCATAATATCGATTTGCTCATTTTCTAAGAGTTCTAACGCGTCCTTCCCGTTACTTGCCAATAAAAATGTAAATAGATCTGGAAATTCACGTGAAATCATTGCCTGAATACCGATACGAATATTTTTCTCATCATCAACAATTAATAGCTTATACATGTTCATTTGCCCCCCTTATTAGTAAATAAGGTAGTTTGATGATAACGGATGTGTACTCACCTTTCTTACTATTAACTTGTAAGCCAAACTCTTTCCCATAAAATAAAATAATTCGATTATGGACATTTTTTAATCCAATCCCATTGCCCGATTGTCGTTGGACTTCGTGATTATCATCATGTACGATTTTATTATTAATCTGCATTAATTGATTTTCATCCATCCCTACACCATTGTCGATTATTTCTACAAAGACGGATTGTCCTTCTCTGTATGCGTTTACAATGATTTTCCCCTTTGTATTCGTTTCGCGAGGTTCAATGCCATGTTTAATCGCATTCTCCACAATTGGTTGTAACGATAGCTTTAATATTTCTTGGCTTAATAGTTCATCAGGTATAACGATGTCCAAGTCAAGCTCTCTATCTAATCGTAAATTCATAATCGCAACGTAATGCTTGATTTGGGTAATCTCTTCACTAATTACCACAAATTCATTTTTCCATTTGATATTATATCTCATCATTGCTCCTAACGAAGTGAGCGCATCAGAGATTTCGTATTTCCCCTCAATTTCTGCCATCATCTTAATATTCTCAAGAGTATTATATAAAAAGTGCGAATCTATTTGAGTTTTCAATGCTCTAAGTTCTGTATCCTTTGATACAGCTTGTTTATGAACAGCATCAGCGATTAATTGGTTAATTTTACGAAGCATGTTTCGAAAATGGATTGCAAGAGTTGAAAATTCGTCACGTCCATCAATGTCGATCTTCACTGTAAAATCTCCCTGTTCAACCTGTTTCATATTTTCAATGAGCTTATACATCTTTTTCAACAATAACGATGTGATGACATATGTTAGTGTTGATAAAATAATCAGGAGAACAATTGCGATAATAAATGTTAAATATCTGACCTTTCTTGTCTCTGTATCAATCTTTTCTAAAGAAATAACATTGACCATTTTCATATTTAATTCATCGATTACTGTAGAAACAATTAAATATGGGACGTTATGATTGTTATAAATGAAACTATCTGTTTTGTCCTTGGTTAATCTCTGAAAAAGCTCATCGTACTGCTTCCTTTTAAATTTATGCTCACGCAGAAAGTTGTTTGCTGGATTTGTAAACACTTCGTCCTGCTGATTGATGATGAATATTTCTGACTGTCCATCAGGAATTGGACTGTACATTTTCGGGAAAAAGTTTCTCTGAAGCATTGAAATTTCGATAATTCCTAAGTGGTTATTATGACTATCCATCACTTCCCGGAAGAGCGATATTTTCGGGTTTTCGTCAGGAATATTTGTCAGCAGTCCATAATCTTCTTTTTTTAACCACCAAACTTCAGTTCCATTATGTTCCAATACTTTGTCATACCATGGCTTTTCATTTATTCTGCTTTCCCGAAATAGCAAGGGCCACATTTCGATTAAATCCGGGTCATCAATATAAAACTGCGTATAATCAATAAGTGGATTGACTAATTGCTGCTCCTTTGTGTCAATATGATTATTTTGAAACTCAATTAACTCATCTACATCTTTATCACGACGGTCACTGACAAATTGAATCATATTCTTATCTGAAATTAAGGTTTGTGCTGATTCTCTCATTGCTTCAATATTTTTCTGAACCTGGATTTTCTCCATTTCAATTGAATACTCATTATCTCGAATCGTATCCGAAATGACATTTTCATAGAATTCATGTGAAAGGACGAAAACGAGTAAGAGTACAGGAATCATAAACAATGTCGTGTAAAGAAAAACAAGCTTGTTTTGTAATGATAGTCGACTAAACCAACGGTAGATTCGCCTTATTATCCTTTTTAGCCGCATAAGAAACACATCCTAGTCTCGGTAAGGGTCTTGTTTATTATACAATGAATAGTTGAAGGCATTGTCCCTTTTTTAGGAGTGTAATAGACATGAGAGTGACTATATAGATACTAGTCACCCTCATGTCTCTCTTCGTTATTGTTGTGATGCTTTTTCTATTTTGACCTTATTCTCTTTAAAGCGTTTCTCCTGATATTCTCTAACTTTATCAATTCCTAATTTTTCACGTTTCTCTTGGAATTCCTCATAAATCTTATCGAATTCAGCTTCCGATTTTGCTAATAATAGCTTTGGTAATGTTTTTCCCCACTCTTGGGCAATCTTACTATTGGCTACACCTTCTTCAGACGTTCCTTGTGGGTTAATATCATCATAGACTGCAAAGCTTTGCGTTTTACCTTTTGTCCAGTCTTCCATTTGTTTGTACGGTTCTTCTGTAGGTGGTTGCCATTGCAGCTGCATATCCGTATCCATTAGCATCCAAAATGTATGGGAGGCTCCATATTTTTTATCAAACACAGTGCGGTCTGATGTTAATAATTCATATGCTTCCTTCGTGAATTGTGGTTTGCCATCAACAACTTCATGTGTAATTCCCTCTGGACCAAGGTACATATCCTTTTGTCCTTCTTCACTAATTAAATAACTCATAAAGCGGATCGCTCTTTCTTTATCCTTTACATCTTTTGAAATTAATGTAATTGTCCAGCCTGCTAAGCTATCACCCGCAAGTGTCGGTTGTTCTAACTGCTCATTTGCTGGTCCATCGACAGCAATGTAGATAGAGTCTGGGTCATTTGCATAGAGTGATAATTGCTGAGCCTGCATATCACTACGTTGGTATAACATTGCGAAATAACGACCTTGAGCAATCTTTTCTTCCATTTGTGGACGCTTATCAATGAATATATCCTTTGCTAATAAGCCTTCTTCATTTGCTTCTCTAAATACTTTTAGCCATTTTACATATTCCGGGTCTGTTGAACGGTCATATAGCTTACCATCCTTCTCCATTGGAATCGCTAAGAAGTTTTGTAAATACCATTCAAGTGAGTTATTACCTGTATCTGAAAATTCATGTAAGCCTAATGGAATTAATGGTGCACCATTTACATCAGGAAATTTTTCCTTTGCTGCCTTCAATGCATTTAAGAATCCTTCAGGTGTCCGCATATCCGGGCTGCCGATCGCTTCATACATATCCTTTCTTACTAAGAATGTTTGGTTTGACGGTTTCAAGTCCTTATATTTCTCGAAGTTTGCTGGAGATGATGAAGCATTTGGATAACCATAGACATTTCCATCCTCTTGGCGATACCATTCAAGCTTTGCCGTATCCGATACTTTAAAAAAGTAAGGGTCATATTGGTCAGCAAGCTCATTTAAAGGAAGAACTAATTCTCCTTCTATCATTTGCTTAACGGCCTCTTCTCCCCAGCCTAATGTTATAAAGTCTGGTAAACTACCGGATGCGATCATCGTATTCATCTTCTCTGCTTCATTTCCTGCCGGAGTCATAATATTTAATGATACTCCTGTTTTATCAGTTATATATTTTGACGTTGCATCATTCCCCCATTTGCTTGCAAACCATGAAAAGTTAATATACCAATCAAACGTAATTGGTGATGTGTCTACTTTCCAGCCAGGTTCATCCGCCGATAGATTAGATTTCGGTTTTTCATTTGATGATGCTTCTTCCTTTTTATTAGATGAACAAGCAACCATCAGACTTACCGTAATGAATAAAATAAATGCTAGATAGAGTGTTTTTCTTCGTTTCATTCTCCCCATTTTTGAGACCCCTTTCGTTTTCTAATCTTTTTACTTGCCTCCCCTTGCACTAGGACAGGCAAGAAACCAAATTATCCTTTTATCGAACCGATAAGCATACCTTTTACAAAGTACTTTTGCAGGAATGGATAGACTATGACAATTGGCAATGTTGTCACAACCATTGTTGCGAGCTTGATTGATTGTGAGGTAACGGTTTTACTTGCAACCCCGCCAGGTGCATTCGTCATCATTTGATTTGAGCTAGATTCAGCAATAATTTTATATAAATAAGTCTGAATCGGCTGTAAATCAGGATTATTAACAAAAATAACCCCAGCAAAATAATCATTCCATTGGTAGACACCGTGAAAAAGTGCGATTGTCGCGATAACTGGCATTGAGAGCGGAATCACTACTTTAAGGAAAATCTTCATATCGCTTGCTCCATCAATTTTCGCCGCCTCTTCTAAAGAAGTTGGTAAGGCGCGAAAGAAGGAGACAAAAATAATTAAATCAAAGAAACTAAATAAGGCTGGAATGATATAAACGAAAAAGCTATCCAATAATCCTAATTCTCGATAAAGTAGGAATTGCGGAATGAGACCACCACTAAAGAACATCGTGATTACCCCAATAATCATGTAGATATTTCTACCACGCAGGTCTTTCCGTGACAACGCATAAGCAACCATTGCTGTAAAAAAAACGTGGAGAACTGTTCCGATTAAAGTTTTGGCAATCGTCACTCCATACGACGTTAAAATCCCGTCATTTGCAAAAACAGCTTTATAGTTATCTAAGGTAAAATCACGTGGCCACCAATAGATTCCTCCCTTCATTGCATCTAAACCCTCATTTAAGGAATTAACAAGCACATACCAAATTGGATATAAGGTAATAAAACAAATGAAGATCATAATTAGGACATTTAGATTATCAAAAAGATATTCACTTGTCGTACGTCTATTTCGCTTAAATAGTTTAAGCATTGCATCTCCTCCTTTCTAGAATAATGATGTTCCGTCTAGCTTTTTCGTAACCTTATTAGCCGCTAATAGGAGAATGAATGCGATAATTGCCTTTAATAATCCAACAGCTGTCGCATAGGAGTAGCGCGCATTTTGAATTCCAACTTGATATACATAAATATCAATCACATTACTCGCACTTTCATTTAGTGCATTTCGCAGTACAAGTATTTGGTCAAAGTTTGTATTTAACACATTCCCTACTGCTAAAATAAATAAAATCGTAATGGTTGGACGAATCGCTGGAAGGGTTACATGCCACATTTTTTGGAACTTATTTGCCCCATCAATTGTGGCAGCCTCATACAGCTCTGGAGATACACTTGTAATCGCAGCTAAGTAAATAATCGCCGACCAACCAAGCTCCTTCCAAATATCTGAAATAATCACAATTCCCCAAAAATAATCCGGCTCTGCTAAAAAGCTCAACCGTTCATTTGTAACACCTAATCCGATTAAAATATCATTAATAATGCCTACATCTGCTAACCACGTCGTTAAAATTCCACCTAACACAACCCAAGATAAAAAGTGCGGTAAATAGGTAATCGTTTGAACTGCTTTTTTAAACTTCAATGACGTTAGTTCATTCATAAAAAGCGCAAATATAATTGGTAATGGGAATCCAATGATTAGTTTAATCACACTAATCCCAATCGTATTTTTCAACACGATCCAAAACGCATCATCCTGAATAAATTCTTTGAAATGTGCTAGTCCTACCCAAGGCGCCTCTGCGATTGTTCGAATGACACTGTATTCTTTAAAGGCAATAATTAATCCATACATTGGAACATAGTTGAAAATAATCATCCACAATACTCCTAGCAATGCCATCACTTGCAGCTGCCTTTGAGCGACTACTTGCTTCACTAGTTTCCGGAACCTTCCCTTTTTTGTCTGTACCGAGAACAGATGCCCATCTTTTTTCGTTACCTTTGTATCCGCTTTCATTTCCCCACCTCAGCCTTCTGCATCTACTCTTTCGTTACGTCTATCATAGTAAAGTTTCCCAGGAGATATAAGCACCTTTATTTTGACTAAGGGAACATTATTTTAGATCGAATTATAAAAAGACTTGAGTTACCCCAAGCCTTTTAAAGTTTCACATATTTAGTTCCCTGCCCCCCGATATCTTTTCACCCCTGCATTCCATAGAATTACTGATAGAACGAAAAAGACGATACCGATAACAGGTGTTAAAAACGAGTACATATACCATTCTTCTTTTTCTAGGAAAAACGCAGCCGGATAAACACCGACGAAAGCAAAGGGCAGGATCCATGTCAACACGAAGCGGATGACTGAGTTGTAAATATCAACTGGATAACGACCATAGTTTCCGATATTGTACATCATTGGCATTAGCGATGTTCGTGCATCAGAATAAAAACCGATGCTTGCTAATGAGACAAATATTCCTGCATAAACAAGGGCACCACTTATGACAAACACGATAAATAAGATGATGTCATACCATTCTATCGATAAGTTCAATTGAATACCAGCATATGTCATAATGACGATACCAGTTATCGCTCCAAACAGTGATTCGAGCTCCATCCGTTCCAACACGACTTGAAACAGACTATGAATCGGTCTCGTTAAAATCCGGTCCATTTCCCCTTTCACAATATATCGTTCATTAAAATCCCAAATGTTAAAAAACGCACCGAACACTGCATATGGAACTAGGAAAAATCCATAAATAAAAATGATTTCATCACGGTTCCAGCCACTTAAAAACTGTGTATGGCCGAAGACTACGAGTATAAACACAAGATTCGTAATTTGAAACATCATATCAGATAGAAGCTCAACAACCATATCTGCACGATATTGCAGTCGCGTCTTCATATATTGACCGATATATTGCGTTAGCATTGATAGATAAAACATCTTCTCATCCCCCTTGAATAATCATTTGCTTTTTTGCCAATGACCATAGCAGTTGAATTGGGATGAGTAAAATAACAGCCCATAAGCCTTGCAGTAAAATCGCTTGTAGTACTTCATTCCCCTTAATTCCTTCAGTGAAAATCATACTTGGAATGTAACTGATTGCTTGGAATGGGAAATATTTCATAATATCTTGTGCCCATAATGGGTAAAAGCTAATCGGTAAAAGCAAACCAGAAAACAAATCAATTATGACACGTTTCGCTCGCATTAATCCGTCATTATTAAATAAGAAGAAGGTCAGCATACCGGTAATTAAGTTAATTTGCGTATTAATGATAAAACTGAAAACGAGTGAACTGGCAAATAATAACCACGTTGTACTATTTGATGAAAATTCCATTGGAAAGACTAGAGTGACAATGACCATTCCAGGAATTGAGAAAAACACTAATCGGAAAATCCCTTCTCCGAACGCTGCCATCGTTTTCATTCCTAAATAGTTATAAGGCCTAATCAGCTCAACCGCGACTTTACCCTCTTTTATTTCTAGGGCAATTTCACGGTCAATATTATTAAAGTAAAATGCTCTTGCCATCCACGAAACGGCTACATATGTTGTCATTTGTACTGCGGACATGCCTTCAATCGATTCTTTTCCACCGTAGATTGCTGTCCAAAGAAAATAATATGCACCAATATTTATACTATAAATTAAAATTCCGCTATAATAATTTGTTCGGTATGCAAGCATCATTAGAAAGCGGATTCGAATCATTTCAATATATTTATCCATCATTCTACCCCCGTTCTTATAATGCTTCTCCCTTTTCATAAATTTTACGGATAACTTCTTCAGTTGAAATTTCTGCGACGGTTAAATCGATAATTTGATGTGCACCGACGACAAGGCCAATTAACTCAGACATTTGTGCCTCTTTATCGCTCACGACCGCTGTCCAAACATTTAGTTTCTCACCCTTTTGCCACGATACATCTAAATGATTCGTCAATGCTGTTAATTCATTTTCATACACTTCATCCGAAAATTGAAATTGAATTTGCTTACCATCACCCCAGTGGCTACGTAGCTTCTCTAATGCTCCGTCGTAAATGACCTTCCCTTCATCAAGCATGACAACACGTTCACATAATGCTTCGATATCTGACAGGTCATGGGTCGTTAACAGGATTGTT
The DNA here is from genome assembly GCF_030813355.1 of Metabacillus malikii. GTDB lineage: Bacteria > Bacillota > Bacilli > Bacillales > Bacillaceae > Metabacillus > Metabacillus malikii. Next base: position 114,227 of record NZ_JAUSUD010000014.1, on the reverse strand, counting down.
GTTTTATATTTTTCATTCATTTCTTTTAAAAACTGGCGAATCTTTAGCTTCACTAACACGTCAAGCCCGATTGTCGGTTCATCTAAAAACAATAGTGGTGGATTATGTATTAATGCAGCCGCAAGCTCACAACGCATCCGTTGTCCAAGTGACAGCTTTCGCACTGGTTTATCTAAAAGTGGTCCAATATCTAATGTTTTAATGACATGGTCCATATGCTCGTTATAATCAGCATCTGAAACTTTGTATACCTTCTTTAAAAGACGGAATGATTCCTGTACAGCAATATCCCACCATAGCTGGGAACGTTGACCAAATACAACGCCAATCGTCCGCACGAACTTCTCTCGTTCTTTATGTGGATTCATCCCATTCACGAGAATTTCACCTGAGGTAGGTGTTAAAATTCCTGTCAGCATTTTAATCGATGTTGATTTTCCTGCACCGTTCTCACCTATATAGCCGACCATTTCTCCCTGTTTCACTGAAAACGTAACATCGTTCACAGCAGGGACTATTTTCGATTGACGATTCAATAAATCACGAAAAGCCCCTTTTAACCCTTGGCGGCTTGAATATGATCTAAATTCTTTTCTTAGCTTATTGACTTCAATAATAGTAGACATCCTCTTCCCCCCACATTTCTTCACAACGAATAGTTTAACGAATTTTGCTCAAGAATGAAAGCGTGGAAGCACGGGGACGGTTCGAGACCACTGAAAAAGTCTTGTTTATAGAAAAATAGAATATATCTTACAGAGTTGACGTTCAGTTTGGTTGCAGCACGAGTACTCGCTTTCCGCGGGGTGGGTGCTGAGCCTCATAGCTCCTTGCGGCACGAACAAGCAAACTTCAGGTCACCTCCCTACGATAAGTCATCATCGATTCGCCATTCGGCTCATCGTGATTCCTTTATCTCAGTCGATGCCCCTCCAGTTTGTACGTCGATGGGCAAACCGCCTACGCCTTTCGTATTCCTCAGCGTAAACGCCTGCGGGGTCTCAGCTCTCCCACGCATCCCGCAGGAGTCTCTCAGGTCAGCTCCAACCAAACTTTACGTAGGATAAGCACATTAAATGTACAATAAATTGCTTAAAACATATACTTATCTGAAATCAGTATACTTTTTCAATGGCTTCGGACGGTTCTTCTGCTTCATTTCATGAAGCAAGAGAACCGTCCCCGTGCTTCGCTTGTGGTAAAATAGGAGTGACTCGATAAGAAATGTAGGAGGTCATTATGAATTTTTCAAAATCAGAAGCATTACATGAAGAAGCATTACAACATATAGTCGGTGGGGTTAATTCTCCTTCCCGTTCGTATAAAGCAGTTGGCGGAGGTGCACCTGTCGTGATGGAACGAGGGAAAGGTGCTTATTTTTGGGACGTTGATGGCAATAAATATATCGATTATTTAGCTGCATATGGTCCAATTATTACGGGACACGCACACCCTCATATTACAAAAGCGATTCAAACGGCAGCAGAAACTGGTGTACTATACGGAACACCTACACCACATGAGATAACCTTTGCAAAAATGTTAAAAGAAGCAATGCCAGCAATGGACAAGGTTCGCTTTGTTAATTCAGGAACCGAAGCAGTTATGACAACAATTCGTGTCGCAAGAGCCTATACAGGACGTGACAAAATCATTAAGTTTGCTGGGTGCTACCACGGTCATTCCGACTTAGTACTCGTTGCCGCAGGATCTGGCCCTTCAACATTAGGAACACCAGACTCAGCCGGTGTACCGAAAAGTATTGCACAAGAGGTTATCACCGTACCTTTTAATGAAATTGAACCATTACAAGAAGCACTTACTAAATGGGGTGACGAGGTTGCAGCTATTTTAGTAGAACCGATTGTTGGTAACTTCGGTATTGTTGAGCCTAAGCCTGGATTTTTAGAAAAGGTTAATGAACTCGTCCATGACGTTGGAGCACTCGTGATTTATGATGAAGTCATTACTGCATTCCGGTTTATGTATGGTGGCGCACAGGATTTATTAGAGATTTACCCTGATTTAACAGCACTCGGAAAGATAATCGGTGGTGGACTGCCTATCGGAGCATATGGCGGCCGCAAAGAAATTATGGAACAGGTTGCACCACTTGGACCTGCTTATCAGGCTGGTACGATGGCCGGAAACCCTGCATCGATTTTATCAGGTATTGCTTGTCTTGAAGTTTTAAAACAGGACGGTGTTTACGAAGAACTTGATAAATTAGGGGCAATTTTAGAAGAGGGTATATTAAAGCATGCTCGTACATATAATATCCCGATAACGATTAATCGTTTAAAAGGGGCATTAACTGTATACTTTACAGATGAAAAAATTACAAACTATGAGCAGGCCGAAAACACAGATGGTGAAATGTTTGCTAAATTTTTCAAGCTCATGCTTCAGCAAGGAGTTAATCTTGCACCCTCAAAGTACGAAGCATGGTTTTTAACAACTGCTCATACGAAGGAAGATATCGAAACAACATTGAAAGCTGTTGAGTCTGCTTTCAGTCAGCTCTAATTTGTTCCTTCAAAATCCAACCCCCATTTTTTAAAGAATATGGGGGTTTTTATCATCTTTAAACCCCTTTCATTTGTCAGAATTGTGTTATATTTTTAGTTTCTATTTAAAAAGGGCATTTCTATCTTGTATAAAGCATTTAAACGTTGTATAGTACGATATTGGTCTTATCAGAAATAAATTTGGTTAATTTGAAAAAGCATGTAGAACTTTTTCATTAGAACACTTTTTTTCTGTAGCGATAAAAACAGACTATAAATGATTACTATTAGAAGGGAATGTCACTATACATCCATGAAACTAGGTGCACGCATTCTCAAAACCGGGATTGCCATAACACTAGCGCTATTTTTAGCAGAAGCCTTTCAATTGCCATCCGTTGCTTTTGCAGGTATTTCTGCGATTTTTGCAATTCAACCGACAATATACCGGTCTTATTTATCAATCATCGAACAATTTCAAGCTAATATTATCGGAGCCATTCTTGCGATTAGTTTTGGTCTCATCTTTGGTTCACATCCAGTCATTACCGGGATTACTGCCATTATTGTCATTGCGTTAAACATTAAAATTAAAGCAGAAAGTACTATCCCAGTCACTCTCGTTACAGTTATCGCAATACTAGGAAGTCCTGGCGAAACGTTCATTGAGACTGCACTCATTCGCTTATTTACAATTATGCTCGGTGTCTTAGCTGCATTTGTCGTCAACTTAATCTTTTTGCCACCTAAATATGAAAATAAATTATATATGAAGATATCGGAAAATACTGAGGATATCATTAAATGGATTCGCATGTGTCTTAGACAATCCGCTGAACACATCATCTTAAAAGATGAAATTGAAAACTTACGGGACCAGGCTCACAAGCTCGATACGCTATATCGGAACTACCGTGAAGAACGTAATTATTTCAAACGGGAGACATATGCGAAATCAAGAAAGCTTGTCCTGTTTAGGCAAATGATTTATACAACAAACCGGGCCTTATTTACATTAAAAAGATTACACCGCTTAGAAAATGAATTAATTCAATTACCTGAATCGTTGCAAAAGGTCCTAACCAATGAGCTCGAATATTTGCTTTATGTACACGAAGAAGCATTATTACGGTTTATTGGTAAAATTAAAGCACATCCACAAACAAAATTAGTGGAAGAAGGCCAATTCAATAAACAACAACTAACAGATGCTTTTATGGAATACTATCAGAACCATCCAACGGAGTATTACCACCTGCTTCCATTAATCTCATCAATTATCGACTATAGCGAGCAGCTCGAGCATTTGGAAACATTAATCGGAAGCTTTCATAGCTACCATAAAGAGGATAATGAAGTGAAAATAGATACTGCGAAATAAGAAAAAGTTCAGGGCGAATTGAATAGACACGATTAGCATAAGACGCACTTTGTCTTCAATTTATTTGTGGTTTATGACTCGGGGGCTAGGCGCAGGAGTTAGACAATAAAACAACGTTCATATCCAAAGAAATACGCCCAGAAGGTAATATAATCTCTGGGCGTTACACTTCTACATTGACGCAATGAGTACCGTTAATAACATGAGAATTGTAATCACTATACTAAGGAATATAACTATAAGAGAGAAAATGACATGATTTTTATATTCTCTTATTCCTGCTATGAATCCGAATAAAACGGACCCCCACCAAAGGATAACCTCAAACTGACCGTCAATCATTAATATCTCACTAAAAAATAAAACGAGCAGAGTGATTTGAAATAAAAGTGCACTAACTGCTAATTTACTAGGTTTACGATTGGTATCTCTTTTCTTGTGTTGAGATATCCCGATTATGATGAAAAGCACCATAATAAAAACAATGAACAACGCTAATAGTCCTGTTAACCCCATTTTTTCACCTCAAATTTTTATCATTACTAATTGTTAACATTTTCCTTAATCATAACATATAGTACCTAGAAAATCTATGTATATAATTGAAATCTTCATAAAAAGTGCGTTACTACATAATGTAGTAACGCTTCATAATTGCTTCTGCAACTGGATGATTTTTGGCGAAAACTGTCGAATGACAGATTTTCTATTAAAGTTGACAGATTTTCTACTAAAGTTGAGAGATTATTTTAAAAAGTTGACAGATTTTTCCCAAAAGTTGAGAGATTTACGACCATCTACGTTGATATACCCGAAGTAAAGACCCTCAGACTAGTGTTTTACCACCAATCTGAGGGTCAACTAGCTCAATTTATTGAATAACTCGCTTTGAAAATAAGTAATTTTTGCCCCAGTATGAGTTTTTCAACACATTTTTCGTAATGGTAACACCTGCTGATGTTGAGGCGTGAACCATATTTCCATCGCCCATGTAAATACCGACATGTCCAATCCTGCCATCTGAGTATAAATCTTTATTTGTAAAGAACATTAAATCTCCAGCTTCAAGATTGGTCACTGTTGCACCTTTGCTTGCCTGGTCTCTTGAGACACGCGGTAAATCAATACCGGTTTCCTTAAAGACTAACTGTGTATAAGATGAGCAATCGAATAGCTTTGGTGCGTCTTTTAAAGTTGCACCAAATTTATAGCCAGCGCCGATATATTTTTTCGCGAATTGAAGTACTTGTTGTCTTTGTGTTGCTACATTAGTTTTCGCTATATTTTTAATCGGTTCATGTTCACGAGTTGGTTCGATTTCTTTCGCAGTACCTTTTAATGGGAGTTTTAACACTTGTCCATCTTTAATAATTGTTGAAGTTAGCTTATTTGCTGCTTTTAATTCATCAACCGTCGTATGATGGAGTCGAGCAATGTTCCAGAGGCTATCTCCAGAATGGACGATATATTGCTGTGCTGGTTTTTGAATTTGGATTGAACCATTTTCTGCTTTGAACGTAATGTACGTATTAAAAAGTGCGCCACCAGCATGTAATGAAATATATGCTGTTTCATTTATCCAGCGTGGCGGTTTAATGTTAACGAGCTCGTTCCCCTTTTTCGCTTGGGAACCGCCCATCGTTGTGCGAATCTTCGTTGATCCGTCAGTTACTTCATAGGTTAGTGTATTTTTTTCGAATTTAATATCGTTATAGCCTAAGCTTTTTGCTAGCGGAACAAATGGTAAGTAGTAGGTACCTTCAAGTTTAATCGGGTCAATTCCATTTACCGCTTTCCCATTAATCTCGAGCTTTGCAGTTGGTACTTTTTCATACTGGGCATGAACAACTGAATGACTTCCTATTAGAATTGTAAATACACTTGTAAAAATGAACAATATTCTTTTCACTAGTTTGTCTCCTTTACAAATCAGTTAAAGATATCATGTGTAAAGGCCGTTATGATTATTCTGTATTTTTATTAATCGATACCTTTGCTATTATATGGAAAGATAAAGAAAGGAGCTGCTCATCTACGAAATGGAATAAATTATTGCACCACCTCTTATAGTGACAGGGATTTAATCTCTATTTTCTATATACTGGCGATGAACACTTATGATCCTATTCTGGGGCTTCTATTATGTTTGGGTTCAATTGAAAAGCGGAAAAACATGAAAAAAACCCTATCATAGGATAGGGCGGTTTAATCTAAATGCTGGATTTGAAACAGTTTATAATATTGACCTTGCATATCCATTAACTGTTGATGTGTGCCTTGTTCAACAACTTTTCCGTCTTCAATCAGGACAATTTTATTTGCATGTGTAATTGTAGATAGGCGATGTGCCACAATAAATGTTGTCCGGTTTTTCGCTAGTTTTTCTAACGCCTCTTGAATAAGGTGTTCGCTTTCAAGGTCAAGTGCTGATGTAGCTTCATCTAGGATTAGGATTGGCGGGTTTTTCAAGAATACTCTCGCAATCGCTACCCTTTGCTTTTGACCACCTGATAGCTTGACACCTCTTTCACCGACCTTTGTGTCATACCCATTTGGCAGTTTCATAATAAAATCATGAGCATTTGCCGCTTTGGCAGCTTCTACGACTTCTTCATCTGTCGCATCCGGTTTACCAATTAAGATATTGTCTTTTACTGTATTACTAAATAAAAATGTATCTTGGAGAACCATACCTATATGTTCGCGTAAGCTTTGTGCCTGATAATCACGAAGGTCGATGTTATCTAGTAAAATCCGTCCTTCGGTTACATCATAAAAACGCGGCAGCAGACTAACTAACGTTGATTTTCCGCCACCACTCATTCCTACTAATGCAACCGTTTCACCTTTGCTCACTTGTAGCGATAAATTATCAATGATAAGCGATTCTTCATCATTGTATTTAAACGAAATATTTTGAAACTCAACTTCACCTTTTACATCTTTTGCTATAGTTGCATCCGGTTTATCAACGACTTCATAAGGTTCATCAATAAATTCAAAAACACGGTCCATCGATGCTAGTGCCTGTGTTAACGTTGTCGAAGAGTTTATTAATCTTCGTAATGGATTATACAATTGATCGATATAAGCGATAAATGCGACCATTGTTCCGATTGACAATGAACCGTAAATGACATGATAACCTGCATAAGTAATGACGACTAGTGGAGCGATGTCTGTTAACGTGTTTACGACAGCAAAAGTCCGGGCATTCCAGCTTGTGTGGTCGAGTGCCTTTTTAAGAAAATTTGTATTTTCTTTTGCAAATTGATTTTGTTCAAAATCTTCTGTTGCGAAGCTCCTTATTACAGGCATCCCCTGAACCCGTTCATGAAGATGTCCTTGAACTTCTGCAAGCGCCTGAGAACGGTCTCTCGTTAAAACACGTAATTTACCGTAAAAGTATTTTACCGATATTCCGTAAAACGGAAACAGAATAATTGAAATGAGTGTCAACTTAATGTCCATCGTTAGCATAATTCCAATTGCAATTAGGATCGTTACGACATCAAGCCAGACATTCATTAATCCTGTAATGACAAAGTTTTTCGTCTGTTCTACATCATTAATGACTCTTGAAATAATTTCACCAGCCCGAGTGTTTGCATAATACCTTAAGCTGAGCTTTTGTAAATGTGTAAATAGTTTGTCGCGGATGTCGTACAAAATTTTACTTCCTACCCATTGGGCGAAGTATTGTCGGAAATATTCAATCGGTGGTCTAATGACAACAAACAAAATAAACATAATTAGCATAATCGTCAGTAATGTTTTTGATTTTTCGTCTGCTGTACCAGTACCGCCAATAATATCATCGACAACATATTTAATTAGTAATGGTAATAGTAACGGAATTGCAAATTTTATAATACCGATAATAATCGTACCGAGTATTTGCCAACGGTATGGTTTGACAAATGCCATATAGCGTTTGATTGACCCCAAATAAATCCCTCGTTTCTGTTGCAGTACAAAAGCTCAGGGCGCCTTGATCAGCCTCGGGCAAATAAGTACGCAAATGAATCGAAGACAAAGAACGTCCTCGATCATTTGTGGCTAGGCACTAGAGCTGGATGTCGAAGCGTTTATCTACATTTCAAGATTTTCATTTCCTAAGCAAGTACATATTTGATGCGGTCGTTGTTTCAAGTTGAATTTCACACATGGTCTTTTGCATATGATCGGTTTAAGTAAAAAAGGCTGACCCTTTCCATCAATTTGCTTTATCATTGATGGAGTAAGTGTGTCACCCCTTGCATTTCTCTATTATCTTACATATGTTAAGTATCTTTCATACCATTCATCAATAAATTCCGGTGCAAACGGACCTTTTTTCTGCCGTATCCAGCGAATTAACGTCTCTAAATTATTTTTTAAAATTAAGTCGATGACTTCCGGATAATTCATTTCCTTACTGTGCTGTTCGTACTCATCTTCATCCAATATCGTATAAGTCATATCAGGGTACACTTTAACATCTAGGTCATAGTCAATATATTTTAATGCTTCATCGTCCCAAACAAATGGTGAGCTAATATTGCAATAATAGTACACTCCATCTTCACGTAGCATGCCAATAATATTAAACCAATGTCTAGCATGAAAATAACAAATTGCCGGCTCTCTCGTTATCCAAGTTCTCCCGTCAGATTCTGTAACAACTGTACGGTCATTTCCACCGATTATACAATGTTGTGATCCTTTTAATACAGTTGATTCATCCCAGACTCTGTGTATATATCCATTATGCTTATAACTATGAATTTGGATTTTGTCTCCTTCCCTGGGAATGCCCAATTTTCTCCCCTTCTTTCGATTTTTCGATTCTTTTCTTATGCTGATGTAGTCTTTTTTCTAACCGCAGAGTGACTTGTTCCACTCTCTTGTTAAAAAGGTTTTTATAATAGGTCGTTTTCGTAGTATTTTACAAAGTTGCGAGGTGGTAATGTACCTCCTATCGTGTAATCAACCCATAAATATATACTCAAATCCACGAAAAAAGCCTGAAAAAATTTAAAATGTAATACCTATCTAAAATTCATCTCATTATATACTTCTTACTATTATAACGTTTGTATGTAAAAAAAGAAAATAAAAGAGCCATTTCCTTTGCGAAATGACCCTAGTGCGTTACGATACGGTTTCAAATTTTTGCTTTTCATATGAGCGGATCACTTCTTCCGTCTGCTCCTCAAACATTTTTTGTATATGTGATAATTCAATCTTTTTTTGTGTAATTTCTTCCTGTATTGAACGTACCTTTGCGATATCTTGCAACTCGTCTAATTCATTTTTTATCGTTTGACACCGCTCGATTTCAGATTGTAAGTACAGCAATTTATCCATCGTTTTTAATTGTTCACCAACAAGCTGCTCAAAGTTCATCGTTCCTCTCCTTTCAGCCTAAGAGAAAATTTGTCTCGCTTTACTTTATTTCTCCATCCATTCTTTTAATCCTTTGACTACTTATGTAGAGGGAAAGGAAGTTTTGTCGTTTAGTATAATTTATATGTTTCGATGATACTTAGTTTGATTAGATTATGTTCTCACTCATCGATTGAGCAAATAAAAAGACACCTCTCCACGGATTAGAGAGGTGTCTTTCATCACTTAATTAAAGAATGATTCTTTAATTAAGAGTTTTGGCTTTTGTTTTGTTCAGCTTGTTGGTTTTGTCTTCTAACCTCTTGTGCATTCGTTTCACTAGCAAATTCAGTACCGAATTGGCCTGCTTGTGAACCTTGTGCAGATTGAGCGTTTTGTTGTCTTACGTTTTGAATGTTTGTACCAGTGCTTGTTTTACCACGGTTGTTTTGTGCCATTTTAATATCACCTCCACGAAATATAGATTGTCCCGGAGGTGATATTTCTATCCAAGATTTATTAAAAATTTTTATAATTTTTTATTTAGGTGATTTTCAATACCGGTGTTGTTGATTCTTCATACTACTTATCTTTGGATAAGATGTCCAATCGTTTAAAGTTTTAAGGTCAGACGAGTAATGAGCGTCCCCCATCAACGATTATCGTTTGTCCTCTTATCATTTGTGCCTTATCGGTTAACAGGAATTCTATTGCATTCACCATATCTTCAATTTGCACCATTCTGCCTGCTGGAGTATTTTCTCTTGCATCTGCTAGCAATTCATCACGATTTGGGAAATGCTTCAGTGCATCTGTATCGACCGCACCACCTGAAACTGCGTTGACAATAATGTTCTTTGGTGATAGTTCAACTGCTAAATAACGTGTTAGTGCTTCCAGTGCAGCTTTTGATACTCCAACTGTTGTATAGTTTTCAAGATATCGAATTGAACCGAGGGAGCTTGTACTTACGATATAGCCTCCGCCGTTTCTTTCCATTAGCTTAGCAGCTTCTTGAGCACAGAATAATAGTGCTTTACTGTTTATATTCATTGTCCAATCCCAATGATTCTCTTCAAGCTCCATCGCCGGCTTTTGTACACCTGAGGCAGCATTGCTGACAAATACGTCAAGTCTGCCAAATTGCTCATCAATTTGCGCAAATAACTCTTTAATTTTTTCCGGTTTACCGACGTTTGCTTTGATAGCAACTGCTTTAACCCCTAGTTTTTCAATTTCTTCTACTACCTCTAGTGCAGCAGTTTTACTGCGTGCATAGTTTACAACGATATCGTATCCCTTTTCTGCGAGTCGAATTGCTACAGCTCGACCAATTCCGCGACTACTTCCGGTTATTAATGCTAGCTTTCTTTGCTGGTTCATTTTGACAATCCTTTCTATGTAAAACTCGAATAGTTGAATATATTGTATCAGATAATAAGGAGAAACTTCTATTTTTGTTGCTATTTAAGCGTGAGAGGTATTTTTAGCATTTGTTGACACTATCGTTTTTTTGGGGGTATAGAGTGTACTTATCGGGTTGTGTGGAACATGTTTGTACTAATTAATTCCACTTGAATATATTGCAAGTTTGCACCATTAAATAGAAGAAAGAGAATCATTGTATTTCTAAAAGGAGGGTTACTGATGTATGTAGGTCGTGATATGACAGAACTGCAAATGATGCCGAAAAGTGAATGGGAGGATTCTGAACTTGCCTTTTTTCATCATTCCTTGCAGCAAGTCGTCCCATATTTAAATGCAGAAGGGCAAACGATTCATCGTGAAATTGTCGAAGAAATTACATCTCGTGGTGGGTTGAACCGCGGTGAAGCAACGTATACACAGGGGACTAAGGCTCAATATGATTAAAGAGGGACAGTCCCCCACTGCTTTAAAGCAGTGGGGGACTGTCCCCGTTGTACAATTTTGTGATTTTTTGGTGGGAGACTGGGAAGGCGTGTTGTTCGAGTTGCTGTTTTGTTACTTTGATAAGTTTTTCATTCGGTGTTTGTTTGACTTTGCCGAAGTAGATTGAGATTGTCCATATTAGGTGTGAAAAGACGTGCTCTACTGTTCCCTTTAAGTCAGTTAGTTCTATCTCGATCCCAAATTCATCTTTTATATAGTCACTAAGCTGTTCGCGATAGTTTTTATCATACGAACGGTTTACTTCTGTGTTTGGATGTTCCCAAAGGTTAGCTAGTAAGCCTGTTGCTGGTCGTTTATGAATATAGTAGTTCCCGTTCTCATCGTATAGTACCGCTGCAGCCATTTGTAAAGGCTTTGGCTTCTTCTTTTTACTTTTAATAGGCAGCTCTTGTTGAACGCCTTCACTAAATGCCGCGCAATGCTCTCTAACCGGACATAATAAACATGACGGTGAAGTCGGTGTACAAATTAATGCGCCGAGCTCCATTAACGCTTGATTGAAAGAAGATGGGTCCTCTTTACTAATTAATTCATATATAGCTGTTTCGAATAACTTCCGAGACTTTGGCTTCGCAATGTCTTCCCAGATTGATAAAATTCTTGATAATACTCGCATAACATTTCCGTCAACTGCTGGTTCAGGTATGTTGTAGGCAATACTTAATATCGCCCCTTTCGTGTAAGGTCCAACCCCTTTTAACTTTCCTAACTCTTCTGGCGTATTAGGCACGATTCCCCCATAGCTTTCCTTTACTTCTTTAACAGCCGTTTGCAAATTACGAACTCGAGAATAATATCCTAATCCTTCCCAAGCTTTTAAAACTTCTTCCTCATTTGCTTCTGCTAAAGACTCTATTGAAGGAAATTTTGCAATAAATGCGTTAAAATAAGGAATAACAGTATCAACTCGCGTTTGCTGGAGCATAATTTCAGATACCCATACTTTATATGGGTCTTGATCCTTCCTCCATGGCAAATCTCTTTTTTCTCGTAAAAACCAGTCAATTAAGTCTGATTGAAAATCCGCGATCGGAAAATCATAAAGCTTTTCATGAATGTTTGTCATTGTTTTCCCCTTTAATGATGTTTTATGGATTGTAAAGGTAAAATGAATTGTTTTTTACTATTTTGTTAAGTTTAATAAGAGGTACTCACAAAGGACAAGATGAGTACATATATATTCAGATGAATATATTCAACCTGAATCTCTCTACTCCCTTCGAGTAAAACTAGGAGGTTACATTTTTGGATACTGGTACACATATTGTCATGGGAATTGCATTAGGTGGTTTAGCAACATTAGACCCTGCAGTTGGGATGAATAATCCAACCGCACACGCAGTTATGCTCGGTACAGTTATCGGTTCACAAGCCCCGGACCTTGATACGATATTAAAGCTTAGCAACAACGCTAGGTATATTCGCAATCATCGCGGTATTACTCATTCTATTCCTGCAATTTTTATATGGTCGATATTAATTACTGGACTCGGAATGTTATTTTTCCCAGAGAGTAACTTGCTTCATTTATGGCTTTGGACTTTATTAGCGATTAGCCTCCATGTATTTGTTGATATTTTTAATGCTTATGGAACACAAGCGCTGCGCCCCTTTTCAAAGAAGTGGGTAGCTTTAGGTATGATAAATACTTTTGACCCGTTTATTTTTACCGTCCACGTTATTGGGATTATCATTTGGTTACTAGGTGCTCATCCCGGCTACACATTCTTAACTGTTTATGCTGTGCTAATCACCTATTATATCATTCGCTTTATCATGCAGAGACGTATTATCCAATGTCTTCATCAGAAGATTCCAGATATAGAACAAGTCATTATCTCACCAACTATGAGATTTCGGCAATGGCATATTGCTGTAACAACGAAGTCAAAGTTTTATGTTGCACGAGCAGTCCATGGGAAAATTAATTTTTTAGATGAATTTGAACGTGTTCCTGTTCCACAAACAGATATTATAAGAGCAGCAGAAAAAGATGCAAACATTTCCGCATTTTTATCATTTTCACCTGTGTATCGCTGGGAGGTTGAAGAGTTCACCGACCATTATGAAGTTCGATTCATTGATTTACGTTACCGTAGTAAAAATTATTACCCATTTGTCGCAATTGTCCAACTCGACACCGATTTGAATATCGTTAGTTCCTACACAGGATGGATATTCAGTGAAGAAAAGCTCCGCAAAAAGCTGGAGCTTATCCCTGAGTAGAAATTTAAACTGCTTAAACTTAATAGTACTTTAGAGGCTCTTCTCTAAAAGATAGTGGCTTTTTGCAATAACCTTTTTTATGGGTTTGTTGGAGCGAAAGTGCGAGACTCCTGCGGGATGCGTGGGAGAGGTGAGACGTGAGCAGGCGTTTACGCTGAGGAGAACGAAAAGCGTAGGCGGCTTGCCCATCGACGTACAAACTGGAGGGGCATCGACTAAGACCAAAGGAATCACGATGAGCCGTATAGCGAATCGATGATGACTTATCATAGGGAGATGACCTGAAGTTTGCTTGTTCGTGCCGCAAGGAGCTATGAGGCTCACCACCCACCCCGCTATTGCTGAGTACTGTAGCGGAGACAAACCTCAAACGACAACTCAGTAAAAGCAACAATGTTTACGAAAATAGTCTTTGGAAAGAAGTCTAAATCTCCTAAATCACCCTTTTTTCAATTTTCACACTGATTTCCTTTAGCTAACTCATTTAAACAAACGTTTAATTAATGCTTCAAATAGTCGTCTTTTAACAAATGACTGTACTTTGGGTTCGTCGCAATAAATTCATGAAGCCTTTCCCCATAATTCGTAATAAGCTGTCTGACTACTTGTTCTGTTACTTGTTTCCCCTGGTATTCTCTTCCTGTTTTCGCTTGTGTTGATTCAAAATCTTCCCATAATAATTCAATCCATGTTCTTGCTTGAGCATATGATAATGTGTTGTTTTTGCTTAATAATTCATTCGTTAACCGTTCAAAATACATTTCCATTATTCTCACCTCATAATTTTTTCTGTACGTCTTATACTAAGGTTGCGCTTCATTATTGAAGTATGAATTCGCATTTGGAGGGGTTACCATGCGTAATAAAGAGACTGGATTTCCGTATCAAAATGATAATAAACTTGAAGGGGAACCTAGAGCAAAGACTGAATATGCTTCAAAACGTGCTGATGATTCCATTAATACACACCCTCAAGAACGAATGAGAGCTTCCGGAAAACGTGACAAGCCTTACTCATAAATAACCTTACGGGGGATTCTATTCCCCTGTTCATTTTTGTTCATTTTATTGCTCAATTAACATCGCAATCGGTAACGCTTCTTCAACATTTGGGGAAGAAGTGCGATGACCCCAAGCAAATATTCCATTCATATAACTAATTTTAAATTTCTCACCTGGATCACCTTCAATTTCATATATATCCCCAGGTTTGTAATTGGCAGGATTCAGTAAATACGATTTTGCCATCGTAATTTTTCTTTCCAATACAGCAAATTCATTAATGATCCCAAGCTGCTCCGCTTTTCTAGCTTTTTCTTTTAGTTGACCGATTTCACTTGTTAATTCATATTCTGACATTTCACTATATCGTTTGTTATGCATCGAAATAATCCCCTTCACTATTGTCCTCATTTAAATAGTTCTCAATCATTTCTATTGAAAAACCTTTGCGGTATAAAAATTGTTTCATTTTCTGTCGATATAGATAAGGCTCTTCTTTCTCATATTTACGTTTTGCTTTTTCAGCTTGTCTTCTTAAGTTGTCCATTTCAACCGAATCTTCTTGTTCAAATTGAACATCTTCTAACACGATTGAAATGATTTGATAAGCGAAGCCTTTACGGAGTAAATGCTGCTCAACCTTGTTCTTAAGGAGAGTTGTCGAGATTTTATGATTCTTTTTCAAAAGCTTTTCTGCATGTGTTACAGCTACTTCAACTTGTTCATCTTGCCGATATGCACTCAATACTTCTTGAATAAATTGTTCGTTTACTCCTTTTTCCGCTAGTTCACGCCTGATGACAACCGGTCCTTTTCCGTTTGTTTGCCATTGCGTACGTACATATGCAATCGCAAATGCTAAATCATCTACATACTTATTTTCCTTAAGCTTACTCATGACATCTTGGATAATTTCTTCTTGGTATTCCTTTTTTCGCAGGTGATCTTCTACTTCTTTAACTGATCGCATACGATAACTTAGATATTCTAGCGACGAGTTATACGCCTTTTTGATTTCATCGCCAAATTGAATTTCATGAATATCGAACTCATCTAGTTCTTTTCCCTTTTGTAGATTAAACCGTATGAATACATCCTGGTCGACACTAAAGGCATACTTCTCTCCGCTACCGTCGTCTAAAAAAATATTCAATCTATCATCACTATGTTTTTGGGTTGTAATTTTCGTAATAACTGCCATTATCACACCTACTTTTTTATATTACAGAACGTTTAATAAAGGAAACGCCGAACGAATCGGGTATATATATAGTAACTCTACCATTTAGGAGATGGATAAATGAATATCGTTATTTGTGGCGGTACAGGTTTTATTGGTAAAAGCTTAACAAGATTCTATCTAGAAAAAAACCATAATATAATCATTTTAACACGAAGCGAAAAAACATCCGAAGAAAAAAACCTAACGTACATCAATATAGATGAGCCTACTGCATCTCTCGTAAACAAATTGAATGGCTGTGACGTTTTTATTAACCTTGCAGGTAAGTCGATTAATGACCGTTGGACGAAAAAAAGCAAACAAGAAATACGTGATAGTAGAATTCAGACGACAGATAAAATTTATGCAATTATCAAGTCATTACCTATCAAACCTAGCTTGTATATTAATGCTAGTGCGATAGGGATTTATGGCACCTCGTTAACTGACACATTTTCAGAAGCAACAACTAGCTATGGCAATGACTTTTTAGCTAATACCGTTAAAGCTTGGGAGCAATCAGCAGCTAAATTTAATCAGTTACCTATTCGTAATGTGTTTGCTCGCTTTGGAATCGTATTAGGAGATGAAGGTGCACTACCGAAAATGGTTTTACCGTTTAAATGGTACGCTGGCGGAAATTTAGGAACTGGTGAGCAGTGGGTATCGTGGATTCATATCGATGATGTCGTTCGACTTTTCGACTTTATCATAAACACTCCTTCAATAGAAGGTCCAGTTAATTTCACCGCACCTGAACAAGTGAAAATGAAGGACTTTGGCAAGCAAATCGCATCAATAGCTCATCGGCCTTTTTTACTGCCTGCACCAACATTTTTGTTGAAAATCGTATTAGGAGAAATGAGCATCTTAATTTTAGAAGGCCAAAAGGTTCAACCACAAAAGGCACTCGATATGGATTTTCAATATAAATATCCTACACTCCGCAGTGCATTAACAAATTTACTTCATACATAGGAGCGACGTAAATGAATCAAAAAATCCTGTTAAAGCAAGCAACTGTGTACCCTGTGACATCAAAGGTGTTATATGAAGTTGATGTTCTTGTCGATCATGGAAAAATAGCAGCAATTGAGAAGAACATCGACATTACTCGTGATATGGAGGTAATTTCTTGTAAGGATTCACTGCTTTTCCCTGGATTTATTGACGTTCATACCCATATAGGTTTATATGATGAAGGCACTGGCTGGGCTGGAAACGATGCAAATGAAACAATCGAACCCCTTACCCCGCATATCCGAGCAATTGACGGTGTCCATCCACTAGATCCTGCGTTTACAGATGCAATAAAATACGGGATTACTACCGCACACATTATGCCTGGCAGTGCAAATGTCATCGGGGGAACAACTTCCGTCATTAAAACCTTTGGTAAGAATGTGAAAAATATGCTGCTTAAAGAAATTGCCGGGTTAAAAATCGCTCTTGGTGAAAATCCAAAGCGAATGCATAGCCATGGGAATAAAGAATCGATTACTCGAATGGGAATAATGGGAATGCTCCGCGAAGCCTTTTACGAAGCAACTTATAGCAATTTGCCGAACAATATGCGAATTACTCCAATAAAAATGGCATTAAATCGTGAAATACCTGTTAGAATTCATGCACACCGTGCTGATGATATATTAAGTGCGATGCGGTTTGCCGAAGAATTTAACTTAGATTACCGGATTGAACATTGTACAGAAGGTCATCTAATCGCAGAAGAGTTCATCGGTAAAAACGCACAAGTTTGTGTTGGTCCTACCTTAACAAGAAGATCAAAAATTGAATTAAAAAATAAAAGTTGGGCGACTTACAAAGCACTTTCAGATGCTGGAGTAGATGTCTCGATTACAACTGACCATCCGTATACCCCTATTCAATATTTGAATGTTTGTGCCTCTATCGCCGTACGTGAAGGCTTCGATGAACAAAAAGCACTTGAAGCAATCACGATTACTGCAGCAAGAAACTTAAAGGTAGATGATTGTGTCGGAAGTATTGAAATTGGAAAGGATGCTGACTTAGTATTATGGAATCATCACCCTTTTCATTACTTTGCGAAACCGCGAATGACATTGATAAACGGGACCGTAGTCTATATGGCTTAAATAATCATCAGCAGCAGAAAAATATTATATCAGAATCACAATTCAAGCCTTTGTAATTGTCTAAATTTATTTTTTTATCAATATTTCTAAACGCTTCTTCTCTACTAATTCACCGTGATAAAATACTAGAAAACAAAAATTCTTCCTTTCCATTATTTACAAAACATTGTCAGATTAATAGCTATACTAGGATAAGTAACTTTTTTTTGAAATTCGACAAAAAAGGAGTATCTTTTTTATTTATTTTGACGTATTATACTTCAAGAAGATATTTAAAACATGATAATTACAGACAATTAAATCTAGTAATGGGAAGGCAAATGGTGCGCCACCAGCTTTACTGGTTCTAGTGGGTTCGATTCCCACCCCGAAATTTTTTGAACGCAAAGCTTTTATAAAAAAATTTCGAGGGTGGAGACGACCATACACGTGGGGTCTGCCCTCATATTGGAGGGATCCAGATGCTAAAAAAACGTGATATTCATGATAGTCATGCACTTTATGAACAAATGATACACCCTGATGTCTTCCCATTTGTACGTCATAAAGCTAATTCATTTGAGGAATATTTATTTTTAACAAAACAAACGATTGAAGCGGAAGAACGTGGTGAATTAATATCGCGTACCATTTTAGACGAATGGGGCTCTCCAATCGGAACGATTAGCCTATTTGACGTCCAAAATAATGCTGGTTTCCTAGGAACATGGCTAGGAAAACCATATCATGGTAAAGGCTATAATAAACTTGCAAAAGATGCTTTCTTTCATGAATTATTTTACGAGCTTGATATAGATACGATATTTTTGAGAATTCGCAAAAAAAATGTCCGCTCAACGAAAGCTGCTGAAAAATTGCCATATGTCGTGAACGCAAATGAAACACGTGCAGCTCTACTTGAGCAAATTAACAAAGGTGAAGATCTTTTTAACCTATTTGAAATTACAAAAGACTTATACACATTCTACACTTATCAACAAGTGACAGAAACAGAAGAGCAGCATTTAAAAGAAGCGTAACAAATATAACATCCTTCATTATGTCATGGAGATTTCTTCATTTGACTAAATGAAGGATTTTTTAATTCAATTTTTTAACATAATTAGTAAGCCAACTACACACTACCATTCTCAAAACCACTTTTTCCATTATAGGTATATTTTTACTTCATTTGCCCAAAATAAGAATGACATTATGTTTGGGAAGGTGATATAGATGGCTAATGAGAAAAAACGCAGAGACCGTACGAAATCTACGTTATCTAGTATGCAAGAAGTAACCTATGCACACGAATTTAAAAAGGCAGACCGTGCTGGTGGTTATGTAACTCGAAGACAACACTAATTTCCAATCATGAATTTTAAAAAAAGAGCCAACCTAATGATGAACGAACGGTTCATGTTCAATATTATTTAGGGGGTTTTTTCATGGGTCGTGGAAATAAACATAGTCATGGTGCGCGCGATAAAAATACGTCATCATTGCCACAAACACCAAAGAATTTAAAGCGTGACGGAATCGACGAGGAATTTTCACGTGAATTAGCTGATTCAAATGATATTGAAGCACAGGCTCGTGCTAAAGCAGCTGACCAACGCCAAAAAGCAAAAGCAAAACGTAAATAACAAACGAAAAGTTACCCACATCAACATCGGTGTGGGTAATTTTTTTATCTACATAATTTTCTGAATTTATCACCAACTGTGGATATATATGTAACTTTTTGTGGATAACCAACAATAGTTCTTGTGTGTAAAGTGGATAACTTGTTTGTATCCTTATGTACAGGACTATAATTATCCACAAAAATCAATTAAAGTTTTCCACATTTTTATCTAGTTCTGTGGATAATGTGGATAATAAAATAAAAAGCCAACTTTCACATTATACTAGCCCACCTCATAAAATAAAAGCGTAATAGTGTGTTAATTACAACTACAATAATAAGGGGTGTTAAATAAGTTGGTTTATCAAATAACAAGAGACTATATTCGTACTGGAAATTCCCGATCTGGTCAACGAATTGGAACGGTCCGATTTATTGTCAGTCATGATACGGGAAACCCTGGTTCTACAGCTTATGGAAATCGCAACTACTTCGATAGACAACAACCATCTGCTTCAGCACACGCCTTTATAGATGATAAATATATTCTAGAAATCATTCCTTTGAATGAAAAGGCTTGGCATGTTCGTGCTAACGTCACAGGTGATAATCAACGCTTTGGAGCAAATGCCAACGATGCAGCAATTGGAGTTGAGCTTTGTCATGGAGGAAAGATTAACTTCCAGCAAGCATATGCCAGGTATGTATGGTACCATGCATATTTATGTGACCGCTTCAACTTGGATCCTAGGAAAGCGATTATTGCACACGCAACGTTAGACCCAGCTAGACGTACTGACCCAATTAATATATTACGTAATCACGGCATCTCTTGGACAGTATTTATTGATGACGTTGCCGAAGCATTAGCGAATTTTGGCGGTCCTTCAGAGCCGGCAGAGACTACACCAACACCACAGAAGCCACAAACTGCGAAACCTCCTGCTTCTGTCGTAAAAGGGACAACAGTCAAGCTACCAGTCGGCGAAGGTGCTTCAGGTCCATTTGTAAAAGACATTCAACAGGAACTAATAAAGGCGGGATATAGGCTCCCTCGCTTTGGAGCAGATGGTACGTTTGGTGATGAAACAGAAAAGGCAGTGATGAGATTTCAACGTGACTTCGGTCTATCTGTTGATGGCTTAGTCGGCCCTGTCACACTTAATAAACTACAGCAAGTTAATCATCAGCGTGTATCCTCAAACGATTTTCCACTACCGTCAGGAGTATTACGAAATGGTAGTCAAGGTGAAGGCGTTCGCCAAGTGCAAAGAGCATTAAAAGAGTTAAACTTTAACCCAGGTGCTGTTGATGGAATATATGGTGCTAATACAACTGATGCAGTGCGACGATTCCAATCCATGTATGCAGCTTTAAAGGACGATGGGATATACGGGCCAAATACAAGGAAGTATATGCGTATGGAGCTAGATGATTAGGTAAAAACAAATAAGAAACATTTTTAGTTGTTTTAAAAAAGATGTATAATGAATCCGTTTCCGACATAAAGTATGATTACACCAAGAAAAAACATCATTGAAAAAAGCACGACGCTCATATTCGAGTGTCGTGCTTTCCTAGTGTTAAGCCTCAACTAATTCACCTTTATATAGTCTATTCTTTTGCAACTGAATATTGAGCTCTTTTGCAATCTTCTTTAATTCCCGCTCTTCCCTTTCAGTTACAATGGCAACTACTGTTCCAGAAGCACCTTGCCTGCCTGTTCTCCCTGAACGATGCACATATTGAGAAGAGTGAGTAGGTAAATCAAAGTGAATGACATGAGTTAGCCCTTCAATATCTAATCCACGTGCTGCCACGTCCGTAGCTAATAGAAGCCCGTCATTCTCTGTCCGCATTTTCTTCAATGCCGCTTCCCGCTCTTCCTTCCTAGTATCACTATGTAGTAAATGTATCTCTACACCTTTATACTCGAGCTTCTCGGCAATAACGGTAAGATTA
Organism: Metabacillus malikii; assembly: GCF_030813355.1. Taxonomy (GTDB): domain Bacteria; phylum Bacillota; class Bacilli; order Bacillales; family Bacillaceae; genus Metabacillus; species Metabacillus malikii. Next base: position 92,905 of record NZ_JAUSUD010000014.1, on the reverse strand, counting down.
CCAATATCCTTAACAAATCCTAATGCTTTCATTTTTATCGTCTTCGCCATTCGTTCAAGTAGGGTAACTTTTTCACGTTGTTCACAAACTAAATACACGTGCTTTACATCACCAGTTGGTACTTCATTACGGTCTACTTTAATAATTTCAGGGTTTTTACCCATTAAATCTCTTGCCTTTGATTCCGTCCCTACGTTAACAGTAGCTGAGAAAAGAACTACCTGACGTTCTTTCTTCGTTGCTTTAATTATGTCATGAATCGTATTTTTATGTTCAGGAGTTAATAATTGATCACCTTCATCAAGAACAATACTTTTTACTTCATGCATTTTTAACTTTTTTAATTTAATAAGTTCCATTATTCTTCCTGGAGTACCTACAATAATTTGAGGACCTTTCTTTAATTTCTCAACTTGTCTTTTAATATTTGCCCCACCGATGAGTGAAACAGTTGTTAAACTACTTCCTTCAGACCACTTTTTAAGTTCATCAAAAATTTGCATCACAAGCTCTCTTGACGGCGCAAGGATCACTAGCTGATTATTCTTTTTTGTCTCATCGATTTGGTTTAATAACGGTAACAGATATGCTACGGTTTTACCGGTACCTGTTGGCGACTCTGCTATAACATCCTTCCCTTCAAGGATAGGTGGAATTGTTTTAAGTTGGACTGCAGTTGCTTGCTGAAATTCTGCCTTTTCCCAATTTGCTTGGATAAACGGCTTCAGATTATTTAAAAAAGTTTGATCAGTCATCTTTATTTCTCCTTTACAATGACGAGTACACTTATTGTCTTATGTCTTCATTATCGTACAGTTTCTGAACAAGAAAAGCAAAGGCAATATAAAAATCAAGTTTTAACATCTATCACTCTGCGCTGGCATCAATTCCCACATTCAATTTTCTAACGCTTGTACAAACTAATACAGAACTAATATTAGGGAGGGATTACCATGGCAAAGAAGAACGCTCAACAACCACCAGATACAGGAAAATTAACAAATATCCACTACGGCTCTGCCCAAGATGAACGCACACCAGAGCTTCAACAAAAAGCAAAAAAACGAAAATAATATGCGTGAAAGATGACCTTCTCTTTCTAGACGTAAGGTCATCTGTTTTTTGAATATAAATATAGGATACCATTTTTAGCATGTCTAAATTTTGGTCCAGTGAACCCTCTTCTAATAAGCTCCTTTCTTATATATATCATTAATGCTCCATGGCTGACGATTAGGATATCCTCACCATTATCTGCTAAGAGATTATCAACTAGACCTCTTATTCTGTTTTCAACTATTGTCTTAGTTTCAAGCTGTGATTGATGATGACAAAGCCAAGCCATTCTGAGTAAAACCAACCACAATTGATAAGGTAATCTAATCTTTTGTTTCAATAATGGAAATAATTTAATTTCCCTAAGCTCTTTCATTTGTATAATTTCACCGTCATGCATAAGTTCTGCAGTTTCAACCGCTCTGATTAAGTCACTAGAATAAACCCTGTCCCAATTTGACTGTTTTCTCGTAAAGTGATTCACATCAATTGCTGCTTCATCATATCCTTTTATCCATTTAAATAGTTCATCTTCAGTTATCCACCCTTTTGGCTTTACATGTTTCACCTTTAAATGACGAATTAATCCAACGTTCATTTTCAACCCTCTTTCGTCATATTTCCCCAGAAATAATTTTCATTCAACAACGAATCGTCTATTCATGACAGGAATTTACTATTATTTCTCCAAGATGAACCAAACTCCTCTATGATATCTTGTTTAATTAAACGTTTGTTTAAATGATTTCTATCTGTTTTCGAATGTATTTTTTGTTTAGGACAAAATTTTTACGGGTAATAGCAACATGACGAGGAAAATTATTCATTTTGTCCAATTATGACAACTTGTTTAGACCCTTCTTATTGTCTCTTATATGTCTTCTAACAATAAAATTATTAGCTTTTTACAATAACAATCAAGAATTTTTATAAAGAATTTCTAAAAAGGATGGGGATTTTTCATGACACAAGTTTTAGAAGTAAGAAAACTTAGTGAGGTAAATGAAGAGCTACAACAACTATCCAAAGAATGTGAAAAGGCATTTTCAGCATGGATTCGTGACCGTGAAAATACTAAGTTGTTTGTAGAATATAAGGAGCTTTTAAAAAAACGAAGATTACTCATAAGTGAATACAGGTCATATTTTTTAATTAAATAAGTGGGGCGACGTAATTCAATAACTAAATGTTAGACCCCTACAAATATATCTAACTATTATTATTTTTAGGGGTCATCCAATTATGAGCCTCTCTTATACTTAGGAAAGTTTTTTAATAAATACTACTTTTAAATAATTTCCCTCTTTAAATTCCTTAATTGTTTTAAAATCACTTGGCAATGTATATTCTTCAACTATTTTGTATTTGCGACCATCAAAGGCCTTTTGAATAAATTCTTTAAATTTCTTCATATTGAATGTACTGCAATTTGAAGAGGCCACAATGATTCCATTTGTATTCGTAATTTCAATTGCTTGCTTTAATAAATCAGGATAATCTTTACTCGCACTGAATGTATGCTTTTTTGAACGGGCAAAGCTTGGCGGATCAAGTATGACCATGTCAAACTTCAACTTTTTCCGGACTGCATATTTAAAGTAATGAAATACATCCTCGACGATAATTTCATGGTCCGATTCATCTAATCCATTCACCTGAAACTGTTCAATCGTTTTCGCCTTACTTCGATTTGCAAGGTCCACACTCGTTGTTTTGGTGGCACCACCTAATGCAGCAGATACAGAAAACGCACCAGTATATGAGAAAGTATTTAAAACGGTTTTACCTTTTGCATAGTGGTCTCTAATCTGTTTTCTAACTTCCCGTTGATCTAAAAAAACCCCAACCATGGCAGCATCATTTAAATAAGTCGCAAACTTAATGCCATTTTGCTTAACGACAAGTGGGAATACTGCCCGTTCACCTGCAACAAAATCATCGTCTTCAATATACTTTCCCTTACGATCAAAACGCTTTTTCTCATAAATTCCTAGAGTTCCTTTTTCGTTCAACAATGTTTGAATTACGTAATCTTTAAATGTATAAATCCCTTCACTATACCAGCTTACTACATAATAACCATCGTAGTAATCGATTGTAAGTCCACCAATTCCATCGCCTTCACCATTAAAAACGCGGAATGCAGTTGTCTCAGAATCTTGATATAACTTTCTTCGTTCACTTAAAGCCGTATTAAGCTTTCTTTCAAAAAACAACTGATTTATTTGTTCTTCTTTATTGTTTGTGAGTATCCAACCTATTCCCTTGTTTTGAATCCCAAAATACCCTTTTCCAAGGAATTGATTTCGCTCATCATAGAGCTCAATTATTGAACCTTCCTTTTTTAACACTTCACTATTACTAATCATATCTCTGTTAATAAGTGGATAACCGGACTTGAAGTTTTTGACAAAGTCTTTTTTTGCATATATTTTTACTGCCTGCATCTTCTCACCATTCATTCGTTAATTTTTATTCTTTACTTATCATACAGATAATTCGACCAAAAATAAAATTCTTCTAGAAATTTCTCATAAATCTGCAATTGGTGGAAACATTATCTTTTATGAGGGAGGGTGAATATAATTGGACCATCAACATATAAAATTAACCGCTTCTGAACTATCATATTTGTGGAATATTTACCAGGCGGAAACAATGTCTGTGCAAGTCATCCATTATTTTCTCCAACATATTCAGGATGAAGACATTAAAACCTTACTTAATCATTCACTATCGTCATCAAAAAAACATGTGACGTTTATAAAAGAGCTTTTTATCGATGAACAAATCGAAGTGCCAATTGCTTTTAATTCGTCAGATGTCAACTTGCAGGCAAAACGATTATTTTCGGATGTATTTTACTTAAAATATATAAAGCATATGGCGACTGGGGGACTCCAATCATATGGACGAGTCTTACCTAATGTTTTCCGTAACGACATTCGTACTTTCTTTGAAAATTGTTTAAATGCTGCTCGTGACTTGGACCGTATGTCAACCGATATGTTATTGAAAAAGGGCATACCAATCCGTTCCCCACATATTCCTTATCCGGAGAAAGAGGAATTTGTGAAAAAACAATCCTTCTTTTTAGAAGGGCTCGGTAGACGAGATGCTCTTACTGGTAGTGAAGTGACAAATTTATTTTTTAATATCCAAACAAATCAAATCGGCACAACATTAGCAACTGCCTTCAGCCAAGTTTCATCAACAAAAAAGATTCAACAGTATTTTTTACGGGGGAAGGATATCGCTATAAAGCATATTAAAGTGTTCACTGATTACTTAGAAAACAATTCACTTCCGATCCCGATGTCTTCTGACCAGGAAGTGACTGAATCGACAGAATCACCTTTCTCAGAAAAATTAATGCTATATCACTTTAGCATGATGATTTACTCTGGAATCGGTAATTACGGAGCAGGGATTTCCGAAAGTATGCGTAGTGACTTAGCTGTTGATTTCTCACGTTTAACTGCAGAAATTCTGAAATATGCTGAAGATGGAGTTAACATCCTTATTAACAACGAATGGTTAGAACAACCACCGTTGGCAGCAGATCGGAAGGGTTTAGTAGAAGGTTGAGTTGATGTGCACACTCTATATTACTTGCTATATGACAGTAAGTTTCGTGGTAGGTAATTTGTAGATTGCTCTAGTTTTGAGTGGACATTTGATTGGTGATTTTATCTGTTATTGCTTGGGTTATTATATGAATTTTCTTGTGGTCTTCACCTACTAGGTGAGGACTATTACTATTAAGGAGTTCTGCATTTTGTGCTTCATCAAGTTGATGAACATTTTTGCTTTGACTCTATGTCGTTTTGGGCTTCATCACCTTTATGAAGGACATTTCTGCTCTGGCTCTTAGCAGTTTTGGGCTTCATCACTTCTATGAAGAACATTTCTGCTCTAGCTCTTAGCAGTTTTGGGCTTCATCACCTTTATGAAGGACATTTCTGCTCTGACTCTTAGAAGTTTTGGGCTTCATCACCTTTATGAAGGACATTTCTGCTCTGGCTCTTAGCAGTTTTGGGCTTCATCACCTTTATGAAGGACATTTCTGCTCTGGCTCTTTATCGTTTTGGGCTTCATCACTTTTATGAAGAACATTTTTGCTCTGGCTCTTCGTCGTTTTGGACTTCATCACTTCTATGAAGGACATTTCTGCTCTGGCTCTTAGCAGTTTTGGGCTTCATCACTTCTATGAAGGACATTTCTGCTCTGACTCTTAGCAGTTTTGGGCTTCATCACTTCTATGAAGAATATTTCCGCTCTGGTTCTCTCTCATTTTCGTCCTCATATCCCTTAATGAGAACCATATGATCCTGCTCTTTCTCGTTTTAGCCTTCATACCCTTTTCTAAGAATAGTCCTTACAGTACCTTCTCCTATTTATGGCTTATCCATCCAAACATAACGTAGTCATCCAATATTATAGATTACTATAAAAAAGACAGTAGCGAGCGTACCCAGCCACTGTCTGTTCATAATTATGCTATTAGTGTAAGCTTACACCCACCACATTTGCGATGGCGTTTCGTTTATAAGTACTGATTGCAGATTTCTTACGGCACGATCGAAGCCTTCGTCAATTGACATGATTGGGTCTTCGTGCTCGATGCTGACGACGTAATCGTAATTATATAAGCGAAGTGCACTCATGATGTCGTTCCATTCTGTTAAGCTGTGGCCACATCCGACGGAACGGAATGTCCATGCGCGTGTTTGAACTTCTCCATATGGTTGCATATCTGTGAGACCATACATATTCACATTATCTTGATCAATATATGTGTCCTTAGCATGGAAGTGATGGATAGCATTTGCTTTTCCAAGTATTTTAATCGCTGCAACTGGGTCTATTCCTTGCCACCATAAGTGACTTGGGTCAAGGTTTGCACCAATGGCGTCACATGTTGCTTCACGTAGCTTTAGTAAAGTATATGGTGTATGGACGAGGAAGCCTCCGTGCAGTTCTAAACCAATTTTCACATTATGCTGCTCTGCGTACTGTCCTACCTCTTTCCAATATGGAATTAGCTTTTCTTCCCATTGCCATTTCAAAACATCGCCATATTCATTTGGCCATGGTGTCACAGGCCAGTTCGGGTATTTCGCTTCTTCATGATCACCAGGAGTACCTGAGAATGTATTGACGACAGGAACATTTAATAATGATGCTAGTTTGATTGTTTTTAAAAGTGTATCATGGCATTCTTTTGCAAAAGCTTGATCAGGTGAAATTGGATTACCGTGACAACTGAACGCACTTATTGTTAGACCGCGGTCTGTTACTTTAGCTAAATAGTCGTTTCGCTTTTGTTCGTCTTCAAGTAAAGCATCTAAATCACAATGTTTATTGCCTGGGTATGCACCAGTTCCGATTTCAACAGCATGTAAGCCAGCTTCCTTTACTCTGTCTAACATTTCCTCGAATGACTTGTCATTAAATAATACTGTAAAAACACCTAATTTCATTTAAATTCCTCCCCTGACCTATAAATGTCATCAATGATTTGTGATACTTGTAGAGCTTCTTCCGGCTTGACTACGAGTTCAGTACGACCTAGGCATGTGTCGACGAAATTTTTCGCCTGTGCCAGACCCGGGTCTTCCTCTCCAGCTAACCAGGCTGCACTACTATTTAGTTGCATTCCATCTTTCTCTGTATAGAGTTCTAGCGGGAATACGCTAATTCCTCCATCAACACCTGAAATACTTACAAGCTCTTTATCTTCTAATATATTTGCAGCCCATGATGTTTCTAGTAATAGGGACGCACCATTTTCAAATTTAATATAGGCTGTAACATGGTCATCGACATCAAATGTTTTACGGTCAAATGCTCCCCATTCATTTGTGCCTTCTGGTTTCGTACTTAAAGCTTGATAGGTGCTCCCCGAAACCGTAATATGTTTTGGATTTCCCATTAGCCAAATCGCTAAATCTAGTAAATGGCAGCCATAATCAATTAAACTACCACCACCTTGAAGTGATTTATTCGTAAACACTCCCCAGCCAGGAACCTTTCTTCGGCGCAATGCTTGCACCCTTGTGACGAGTGGTGTCCCTACTTGGCCCATTAATTTTTTGGCCGCTTGAGCATTTTTCATAAATCGATAATGATAAGCTATTTTTAACGTTTTATTCGCTTTCTTTGCTGCAGCAAGCATTTCTTCACATTCAGCAGCAGAAAGGGCCATTGGTTTTTCGCACATGACATGAACACCTGCTGCAAATGCTGCAATGGTTATTTCGGCATGAAATTTATTTGGTGTGCAAATACAAACAGCATCCACTTCAGAAAACATGTCTTGATACTGTTCAAAAACATGTGTGATTTGAAAATTCTCAGCGACCTCTTTTGCACGTTCGAGGTTAACATCGCTAACTGCTGTAATGACACAATCGTCTTTTAACGATTGAAACGCTGGGATGTGACGGCCCTGAGCAATTCCGCCTACACCGATAATTCCGATTCGTAATTTACTCATTGTTACTCAAACACTTTCGCAATTGTTTTTGTTTCATTTGATTTAATTGCTGCTAAAATAACAGCTAGTGATTTCATGCCCTCTTCTCCATTGATTAATGGTTCTCTATCTTCAATTATTGCTGAAACAAAATGGTCGATAACATGTGATGTGTTTTGACCGCCTTCTTCATTTGATTGAATTTTGCCAAGCTCATAGTTTACGACCTCACCATTTGTATATTGCACAACAAGTGAGTATGTTGGATTATCTTCTAGACGTAAAATTGCTTTTTCTCCATAAATAATGGTCGAGTTATCTTCCTTAGCTGTATAAGACCAGCTCGCTGCAAGTGTGCCAATAATACCGCTTTCAGTTTTCAGCGCACAAACAGCTGTATCATCAACATCTGTATTTTCCTTTGCCGTTGTCTCAATAAATGCTCCTACTTCCGTAATTTCTTCTCCTAGTAAGTAACGGATCAGGTCTGACTTATGTACACCTAAATCACCCATTGCTCCGATATATGCTTTATCCTTTTCGAAGAACCAGCTATCTCTGCCATCTACACTCCAGCCTTCAGGTCCTGGATGTCCAAATGCAGTACGGAAGCTGTAAATTTTTCCGACTGTACCATTTTCAATGAGTTGTTTTGCTAATTGGTGAGAGCGTGCAAAACGTTGGTTATGAGCAATCATCAGTTTCTTTCCATTTCTTTCTGCTGCTTCAATCATCGCTTCTGCTTCTGCTTGTGATGTTGCCATCGGCTTTTCGCAAAGCACGTGAAAACCACTGTTTAGTGCATCAATCGAAACTGGTGCATGTAAGTAGTTTGGTAAACAAACACTTACTGCATCTACCTCTTCATTTGCAAAAAGCTCTTTATAATCTGTATATGCTTTAGCTTCATATTGTCTTGCAATCTCATTCGCACGTTCCTCGAAAATATCGCAAACTGCGGTGATTTCAACATGTTGATTTACTTTATATTCTGGTAGGTGACGAAACTTCGCAATACTACCACAACCAATTACTGCAATTTTTAATTTACTCATGACACATTCCCCTTTATGATAAATTATTTTTTTAGCCTTTTAATCTACCTTCCTGTAAGCGGATTCTTCAAGATCTGCTTCAAACATCGATTACTTCTTAGCAATCACTTCTAATGGCTGGGCATTTCCATAAACAGGTCGTTTGCGTTGAACAGGCTTTACGTAGTTCACTGCATTTTTAATCACTGTTTGAACTTGTTCATTGTGGTATGTTGGATAAGTTTCATGACCTGGACGGAAATAGAAGATTCGGCCATTACCTCGCTTGAAAACACAGCCACTGCGGAATACCTCTCCACCTTCAAACCAACTTGTGAAAATGAGTTCATCCGGCGCTGGTATATCAAAATGCTCGCCATACATTTCCTCTTTCTCAAGCTCGATATATTCGCCGATACCGTCAGCAATTGGATGGCTCGGGTCAATGACCCAAATACGCTCACGATCATCTGCTTCACGCCATTTCAAATCACAGCTCGTTCCCATTAATTGTTTGAACACTTTTGAAAAGTGACCTGAGTGGAGAACGATTAATCCCATACCATCTAGTACGCGTTGTTTTACTTTCTCTACTATTTCGTCTTGAACTTCATCATGTGCTAAATGGCCCCACCAAATTAGAACATCTGTTTTTTGTAACACTTCTTCTGTTAGCCCGTGCTTTGGTTCATCAAGTGTAGCTGTCATCACATCGAGGTCAGCCGCTTTTAAAAATTGTGCGATCGCACCATGAATTCCGTTTGGATAAATCTCACTAACAAGTGGATTTTTTTGTTCATGTCTATTTTCATTCCATACAGTAACGTTTGTCATTTATCTCACCTAATCTATTATTTTTTTTTTTGATTATCTTTACATGCACTAAATAACTGCAAACTTGAATTGAATCCTTGTTATTAATATATGTGTAACTTTCAGCAATATAGAACAAGCTCTATTTTTGGTTAACCGGTTAACTTTGTAGAGTTCTCCCTCACCTCCTTAAATTTTTGTTGTACTACCACGAACGACTAATTCAACTGGCAGCATAATTTCTTTTGGTTCATCTTCTTTTTTCTCAATCACTTGTATAGCAACCTCTGCTGCTACAGAACCTTTTCTAAATACATCTTGTCGAATCGTAGTTAAACTAGGTGATGAGTAGCGGCTTATCATTAAATCATCAAACCCTACGACTGAAACATCTTGCGGCACATTTACACCGATATCGGTCAGTGACTTCATAATACCTAGTGCTTTTATATCTGAAGAAGTAAAAATTCCTGTAAGTTGACGTTGTCTGACAAGCTCCTCACCGATTTCATAGCCACTTTCAAAGGAGTTTGTGCTTCCTTCAATAACCATCCCTGGATGAAACTCTATGTTTGCTTCAGCTAGCGCTCGTTTAAATCCTTGAAATCGTTGTCCATCGACATCACAGTCTATCCTACCATTTGGTATAAAACATAGATTACGATGACCAAGTTCGATTAAGTGCTTCGTACCTAAATATCCACCATGTTCATCGTCGATTCGAATATTGTAATAGGAAGCGGAATAATCCTCAAAGGAGTCTACGAATATCAATGGTGTCGATAGCGTTTTCATTTCATAGAATACTTTCTTCGGGAACTTCCCTAAGACTAATAATGCATCTAAATTTCGTTTCATTACCCATGTTTTACATTCTTCTGCTTTGGAGATACCAGAGATGAGAAAATCATATCCCTTACTGCGACACATAAACTCTACACCGCTAAGTAATTCACTAATATAATGATTTTCTTTAAATAATGGTGCAAGGGATTCGCCGACTAAAGGCATGATGACACCAATCATTTTTGATTCGCGTTTCGATAAACTAATTGCTGTGAAATCAGGTTGGTAATTTAATTCTTCAATTGCTTGTAATACACGATTTTTTGTTTCGTCTGAAACCTTGTTTACTCCGTTAAGGACATAGGATACAGTTGCAGAGGAAACGTTTGCATATTTTGCTACATCTCTAATTGTAATTTTCTGATTCATAATGCCTCCGGATAGTTAAGCGGTTAACTAAGTTAATTTAAGTATATAATAGCTTTCATCGATGTTCAATATTTTATTTCTTAATAAATAAAAACAAGACCTCTTTCCTAGAGGTCTTGCTGAGTTGTCTTAAATCTACTGACGACTAATCCGATGAGCAATCCAACAAGCGCTGGAACGATCCACTCAAGTCCGATTGATGCGAATGGTAAGTAGGATATGACACTTTGTAAATAACCTAAATGAAGTCCAGTCGAAGCGAGACCACCAATTATCGCAAATATTGCAGTAAACAAGATTGTTATCCCATAGACAATACGTGAATTTCTGAAAAAGCGATTTAAAAACGTTAAGATGATGAGCACAATTGTTATCGGATAGGCTGTCACTAGAAACGGCACTGAAAATGTCAAAATTTGTTCAAGTCCCATATTAGAGAGCACAAAACCAATAGCCGTCACAATGATAACAACCATTTTATAACTCACATTTTTCAATAGTTTTGAAAAATATTGACCACAAGCAGTTGTTAAACCCACAACCGTAGTAAAACAAGCAAGCGTAAAAATAATGCCTAGCAATGTTTTCCCACTCGTTCCAAGTAATAATGTTGAAGTAGCTGACAAGATAGCTGTCCCATTTTTAAACGTGTCAACTGCAGCCATTTTCCCACCAATTAGTCCAAGACTAATATAGACGAGTGATAGAAGCCCTCCCGCAATAAGTCCTGCTTTCAACGTATAGCGTGTCAGATCTTTACGGTCGGTAATTCCTCTACCTTGGATCGATGTTAATATAACTATACCAAATGCCAGTGCTGCAAGTGCATCCATTGTATTGTATCCCTCAATAAATCCTTTTGAAAATGCACCTGTAGCATATGCTTCTGTAGGACTTTGCAGTGGTGTATCAAGTCTTACAAATCCGACAACACAGAGAACGATCATTGAAATCAATAAAATCGGTGTAATCCATTTACTCATGTATCTTTCCATTTTTTCAGGATTCAAGCTAACAAAATAGACAAGACCGAAGAAAATGGAAGTGAAAATGTACAAATTAAAGGTTGGATGAGAAAACCCGTTAATGAACGGTTCAACCCCCATCTCATATGCAACATTAGCATTTCGGGGAATTGCTAAAAACGGGCCAATACATAAGTAAACGATAATCATAAAGACTGTACTAAACAACGGATGTACCCTGTTACCTATCGTTTGTACTCCGCCCTTTACTAGTGAAACAGCATATAACACAGCAAATGGGAGTCCTACTCCTGTCACAATAAAGCCAAGCATTGCTGCCCAAAAGGATGTACCTGATTGTGCACCTAAAAATGGAGGAAATATTAAATTCCCCGCTCCAAAAAACATCGAAAATAACATAAGACCAATTAGTAGCGTATCACTTCTTTTCACAATTCAATCTCCTTCTATTTATAACATAACAATGAATACTAAGTGTCATACTTAAGCACGATTGTCGTTTGCGGACCTACCATATAGAAATATTCATTCACTTTCATACCATATTTCTTTTTTCAGACGCACTATCCTTGATAGTTTATACGTACTTGCTCTTTAATAACATTGAAAACTAGCATTATTGAGATTTTTTCAATACATAACTCGTATTTCTAGCTGATTGCTTAAGAACTAAAAAACTCGTCCTCACTGCTAGAACGAGTTTAACCTCACAATCGCAACCTTATTCGATAAAACTATACTATAAAAACAACTACAATTAATATAATAGAATAATTTCTTCCCCTGTACAAGACGATAATTTCAGTATCAAACTAATGTTTTTTCTATATCAATATACATAAATAAATCGCAATTTATCATTCAATGCTAGTTGGTCAATGGCGTACCTCTACTATACTAACGTCCAATAGCTCAATACACTTAAATTGCACTCTCATCACACTCCCCTAACGATTAAGTACATTTTTATAAATATCTTACATTTTATATTTCCAAATCCCCTTGACCAATCATAATGTATTAGTGTACTATCCAAATAGGACACTAATACAAAAGGAGATTACTTATGGGACCTATACAAGGCTTACTAAAAAAAGATTTTCGCATCTCACGTTCAGAATTTATTACTTCCTTAGTTATCTATGGCTTAGCCTGGATTGCCGGGTTTAGTTTATCATCGTATTTTAACCAGCCTGTGGGGACATTACCGGTTTTTATCATGTCAGCTTTGTCGATGGTCATTTATACACCAATCATGATTTTTGCAATGTTAAAAATTGAAGGCAAAACTCAAATTTGGCTATATTCTCCACGTTCAAGCTTGGCGTTACTTCTCTCTAAATTTGTCACTTCATTATCATATCAAGCAATCGTTCAAGTTCTGCTCTCAATTTATGGAGCAATCAGTCTTTATTGGTTTGGTAGAGAGGTTTACGAACAACTTGGGATACCACTTTTTATTGAAGCACTCCTTTATCTAAACCTGATTCTATTACTATTTGGCTTTTTCTTTGGTTGTTGGGTTTGCTTCTATTGGACTCTCTATCATTCGTTAGCATCGAAACAAATCATAAAGCCGATACGCTGGCTTATTATGCTAGCCATATACTTTTTCTACAATTTGTTCGAATCGTTTATAGCTCGAATTCCATTTATAAAAGAACTTATAAGTAAATATGAAGTACATCTGATAACATCTCCTAATTTAGAACTAAAAGAGGCAAATTGGACGGTTTATTTCGATGAAGGCGTTATTCCTGTCGTTCCTTTTCTATATTATGCGCTGTTATCAATCATCCTCATTTTCATCGCAGCAAAATTACTCACCAAGAGAGTCGAGGTGTAAAACGTGCCAGACGAATTTCAATCATCGAAGCCGATTTATATGCAAATCGTTGACAAAATAACCGTTGATATTGTGCGTGGGAAACAAAAAATAGGTGATAAATTACCTTCTGTACGAGAAATGGCTGTTCAAATGGGTGTAAACCCAAACACAGTGCAGCGCACATATTCTGAATTAGAAAGGATGGGCATTGTGGAAACAAAACGTGGCCAAGGTACATTCGTTGTTGAAAATGAGGATTTATTAAGCGAAGTTAGAGGCTCTTTGCAAAATAAAATCATCCAAAATTTCGTTGAAAAGATGGAAGAGATGGGTGTAACGAAACAAGAAATGATGGCTTATTTAAAACAGTATCTTGAGGAGGACTCTTATGACAATCCAAATTAATCAAGTTATGAAAAAGTACGGAAAAAACATCTCATTAAATGAAACAAATCTGGCTTTCGAAAAGGGGAAAATTTACGGTTTAGTTGGTCCTAACGGAAGCGGCAAATCTACATTATTAAAACTCATCACCGGTCTAGTCTTCCCAACTAGTGGCGAAGTGAAGGTAAATGGTGAAGCCGTAACTCGTAACACGAGCGAATCTGTCGCTTATTTAACAGAACTAGACATGTTTTATGACACCTTTACAGTTCAGGAAACGGTAGATTTTTATGCAAGTCAATTTGCAGACTTTAACCGAGAAAGAGCTAGCAAACTACTTTCTGAAATGAGGTTAGACAGTAGTAAAAAGGTCAAAAGTCTATCTAAAGGTAATCGCGGCCGTTTAAAGCTAGTCACAACTTTAGCTAGAGACACTGATATCATTTTACTCGATGAACCATTTTCGGGGTTAGACCCGATGGTTAGAGATGCCATTGTAAAGAGTCTCCTTCAATATATTGACTTTGAAAACCAAATTATCTTAATTGCAACACATGAAATAAACGAAATAGAACCGCTACTCGATGAAGTCGTTGCGATTTATTACGGTACCGTCATTGGCCAAGAACAAGTAGAAGTATTACGCGAAGAGCAAGGACTTTCTGTATTACAGTGGTTTAAAGAATTAATTCAAAATATTGAGGAGGTTTCCTAAATGGATGAACTACTTACATTAAAGAATGTCACGAAAATAATTAAAGGTAAAACAATTATTAACGATTTAAGCTTCTCGGTTACGAAAGGTGAAGTGTTCGGGTTCTTAGGGCCCAATGGAGCTGGAAAGACAACAACAATTCGGATGATTGTAGGTCTAATGGAAATAAGTAAAGGTGATATTGTTGTTTGTGGAAAAAGCATAAAACAAGACTTTGAAGCTGCGGTTCGCAACATTGGAGCAATCGTTGAGAATCCTGAAATGTATAAATATTTATCAGGCTATCAAAATTTAATGCAATATGCACGAATGCACAAAGGAATCACGAAGGAGAAAGTGGATGAAGTGATTCAACTTGTCGGACTTACAAAGAGAATACACGATAAAGTCCGAACCTATTCATTAGGCATGAGGCAGCGACTTGGCCTTGCTCAATGTCTCCTTCATGACCCGAAGCTACTCATATTAGATGAGCCTACGAACGGGTTAGACCCAGCTGGTATCCGCGAAATTCGAGACCATTTAAAAGTGCTTACTCGTGAAAAAGGAATGAGTGTTATCGTATCAAGTCATTTGCTATCTGAAATGGAAATGATGTGTGACAGAATTGCGATTATCCAAAATGGTAAGCTAACAACGATTCAAAGCATCCATAACGAACAAGAGCAAGCAGAACAACAGCTATTTGAATTTGAAACGGGTGAGCTTGGATCTACAAAGGCATGGCTAACGAATGATATGAATGCAATTATAACCGAAAAGGGCTTTACGTTACATGCAGATAAAGAGCAAATTCCATTGCTACTAAAGCAACTGATAAAAGATGATATTAACGTATATTCAGTCAAACCTATCTCAAAATCGTTGGAAGATCGTTTCCTGGAACTAACTGAACAAGGAGGGAAAAACGTTGGTTAATTTGATTAAAAACGAATGGATTAAAATATTTAAACGTGTCGGAACATTTGTCATGGTCGGTATCCTCGCATTATTGGTCATCGGTATGGGCGGACTTTATAAATATTCCGAAACTCAGTCAGAGCCTACTCAACAAGCAGATTGGAAGCAGGAAACTGAAAGCATAATCGCTGAAAACAAAAAGAATCTTGAAGAAACTGGACAGCAAAACTCAAATTTGAACTCGTTTTATCAAAGGGAAATTGCCATTAATGAATATCGGCTAAAAGAAAATATCCCACCTGAAACTGAAACACATTTATGGACCTTTGTGAAAGAGTCCGTATCCATATTTGGCTTTGCCGGAGTTTTTATTATTATTATCGCATCTGGAATCGTTTCATCAGAGTTCTCAACAGGAACGATTAAGCTGTTACTAATTCGACCAATTAGGCGATCAAAAATACTACTTTCAAAGTATTTGACAGTTCTTCTTTTCGGATTATTTTTATTAGTCTTCATCTTTGTCATCTCAGCAATTGTTGGATTAGTGTTATTCGGAATGCCGACTAATGATGTTTCCCATTTAGCTTACACAAACGGCAAGGTAATCGAGCAATCGATCGTAACCCACTTAATCGGTGAGTATTTCATCTCATCTATTGACATTATCATGCTGACAACTTTAGCATTTATGATTTCAACGATCTTCCGTAATAGTTCACTTGCCATCGGTATTACATTATTCTTATTGTTTACGGGTAACACCATCGTGACGTTACTTGCAAGTCGATTCGACTGGACAAAATATCTTTTATTCGCGAATACGTATCTTGGTGTGTATTTTGACGGCGTTCCACCAGTCGAAGGGATGACGATTGGATTCTCAATTACGATGCTAGTCATTTATTTCGTCTTATTCCATGCTCTTGCATTTACTGTTTTCAAGAGACGAGATGTAGCAGCTTAATAGCTTAATAATAATAGCGCAATTGCCTTGAACTGCCGAAAATCATAAGCCACAAATGAATAGAAGATGTTTTGTCTTCATTCATATGTGGCTTATAACTCGAGGGGCTAGGCGCTGGAGCTAAACCTGAAACAAAGTACAAATTTTATACTTACTTACCCTATAACTAAAGATACTGAAAATGGCCTCCCCTTCATTTTCAGTATCTTGATTGATTCATTTATTTAATATGTGAAAACCGTCCTCAACGTCAAGATCAAAAACGAAAATATTCCTACACTAGATTTTTTCATCCTAACATCCCCTTCACTTAAAAGATATACTCATTATACTTCTTAAATGATTGACTGTATTGGATGATGTCAGGTTTTATAACATACTTTTTCTCGGATAGTCTTTTGACTTTGCAGTAACTTAATAAAATAAAAGAAGCTACCACTCCAAAATTAATTTAAAGGGATGTTTATGAATTAATAATCTGGACATACTAGTACTATTATTAATAGATTGTGAGGTTCGTAAAATGAATAAAAATACGTTATCGAAAACTTACCTTGTCTTTTTTACACTAGCTGGCTTCACTACATTTTTCCTGTATCAACTAAGTATTCTTACCTTTAATGTAATTAAATATAGTATTTAATCAATCTCTGAAAGAATAAATGAAGATTTTAAAGCAAAAAAGATGCACGTCATTTCTGCTATTACCTTAATACATTTTAAGTAAGGTATTAGCGATTGATGATCGGGAGATTGCAGGTTTAACGATTTTGTATGCAAGAGAAACGAATTGGTTAAAAAAACGCCAAAATTTGATGGAAGCTACCTCCACTCAATTTCGGCGTTTTTTGTTATGTAGATTACAAATAGTCTAGGGCCGTTTCTACTTTGTACAACTCTAAATCAATTTCTAACTGCTTGCCAAGAGCTAACTTTGCTAGCTCTGCACCTAAATATGGTCCACTTGTTAAGCCTGAAGCACCGAGACCGTTGGCTAACAATATATTATCAGCAGCTGGCAGTTTGCCAATTACCGGTAGAAAGCCCGGTGTAAACGGCCGAAATCCTACTCTCGTTTCGAGAAAGGTACTGGCTTTTAATCCAGGTGCAACATGGAATGCTTTATCCAATATTTCATGAATTCCTTCGGCGGTTACCCGATAATCAAAATTGACATCATCCTCATGTGTTGAACCGGCAACAACTCTTCCACCTGGGAATGATAATAAATATTGATTCGTTGGCGGCATTATAACAGGCCAATTACCAGTATCCATTTCCTGCAGTTTAAGGTGAATAATTTGTGCCCTTTGATGTGTGACGAGATATTTAATTCCTAACGGCTTCAATAGTTCACTCGCCCATGCTCCACCTGTTATAATCACTTGATCTGCATAGATCTTTTCATTATCTATCTGTACACCCTTTACCTTATCACTTTCTAGTAAAAGCTCAGCATCACCTTGATAAACGGTTGCTCCCTTTTTACATGCAGCCAGAATTAATGCATCTCGTAACGCTCTGCCATTAACCCTGGCACCACCAGTAATATGTACTGCTCCATATTCATCTGATATTGGTGGAAATAGCCCCTTTGTTTCTGCTGGAGTTAGAATCGATATTTCTCCAATCTCTGGTGCATCCTCTCGACGTTTATAGGCTCTTTCAGCAATTTTAGCTAATTTGTCTTTATTTGTATGTAAACTAAGTGCTCCAACCTTCTTGTACCCTGTTTCTCCCTCAAGCTGCTCCACTAATTCTGGATAATATCGTGCCCCACCTTTGACTAGCTTGTACCATGCCTTGTTACGACGTTGCGTTAGCCATGGACAAACAATTCCAGCAGCAGCATCGGTAGCTTGACCTCTATCCTTCCGATCAACTAACGTTACAATAGCCCCTTCCTTTGCTAAATGAAACGCTGTTGAAGCTCCGAGAATGCCAGAGCCAATTACGATTATTTTATTCAATATGATCATCACCTGTTATTTTTTCTTTTGATTATCGTTATTCACTTTTCGTGCCCTTTTTATCTTTTGCAGAATTCGACATACTTCAACTTTATCTGGCTTTTTCTGATTAATCCCCCTATAATTAAAATTATGAAATCAAAACTGTGAGTTACCTATAACCTTAAAGGAATTGACAATAATGAAGAACATAATTCATAAGAAACCATCCTTTGCGATTCTGATTTCAATAGTAGGCTTCTTCTTACTAACAGCTTTCATCCTCTCGTTACAGATAAATACTCTTCTCAAAAGTATGTTCATTACTTTACCATTGATACTTGTTCTTTTGTACATTTCTATTGTAAAAAAGAATTCCACGTCTCAGCAACAGGTAGACCAAAAGAATTACTTCAACCTACTTGAAATGATTCCAGAAACAGTCATCATCCACCAAAACGGAATAATCTTATATATTAATAGAAATGGTGCCAAAATACTTGGTTCCGATGACCCAGAGGATTTCATCCAAAAATCGATATACCAATTTCTCCATCCTTCAGTACATGAGCAAGCAAGAACTCGTCTCATGCTGCTTAGCGAAAAAAGCAACTTAGATTTGATTGAACAGAAGGCGATTAGTCTCGATGGAAATGAATTACATGTAGAAACACTTTCCTTTTCAATTGATTACAATGGTCAAAAGGCAGTACTCAGTATTTCTCGAAATATCTCTTATAAGAAAAAGGCAAGTGAAGAACGGATTCATAATGAGATAAAATATCGAACATTATTTGAATATGCAAACGATGCCATATACTTATTCGCAATGGACGATAACGGTATGCCGAAAAACTTCATTGACATTAATCAGTCAGCATGTGAACGATTTGGTTACACAAAAGAAGAGCTTCTCACCATGTCACCACTAGACATCACCTCATCTAAGCGCAAGGGTAAAGTAAGTGATACCCAGCAAGAACTGATCGAACATAACCATACTACCTTTGAAGGTGAGTATATGACAAAGACAGGTGAGAAAATTCCGAGTGAAATTAGTGTCCGACTTCTCCGTTTAGGTGACAAACAATATGGCCTTGCGATTTCTCGTGATATAAGAGAGCGAAAAATTGCAGAGGAAAAGATGTGGCAAATGGCATATGTCGATCGTTTGACAGGTTTATATAATCGTCGTTACTTTAAAAGTCACTTAGAAGAACTGATCCAAAGTCTTAATGAGAAACAGGTAGACCAGCAATTAGCAATTATTTACTTTGATATTAACCGTTTTAAGTTTTTCAATAAAACATTTGGCTCACATATCGGTGACCAGCTTCTTATTAAAGTAGCAAAACGGATAAAATCAGTTATTTCAGGTAGTAACCTTATTGCGAGACAAAGTGATGATGAGTTTTCAATCCTTTTAAAAGATGCCAGTCAATCGACAGTTTCACAACTTACGAATAAAGTACTTCAACAATTACAACAACCTATTGAAATAAATGGTCAAGATGTTTTTATTACATTGAGTATTGGGGTAAGTTTTTACCCTTATAATGGAGACAACTCTGATACATTGCTAAAAAATGCAGACACCGCAATGTCATATGCAAAAGCAAAGGGTATGAACAATGTTAAATTTTACTCTGTGGAAATGAACAAGCAAAATAAACGCAAATTACTGCTCGAAGGATCATTAAGAAATGCGTTGGCAAAAGGTGAATTACAATTATTTTATCAACCGAAAATCAATGTGCACACTAGACAGCTAGTAGGCGTAGAAGCTTTAATACGTTGGAATTCGAAGGAGTTGGGCATGATTTCACCTGGTGAGTTCATCCCTATAGCAGAGGAAACAGGATTAATTATCCCAATTGGTGAATGGGTATTACAAACTGCTTGTAAGCAAAATAAATTATGGCAAGACTTGGGCTACTCACCTATTAATATGTCAATAAATCTCTCTGCCCGGCAGTTTCAGCAATTGAACTTACTAGAAATGATTGAGCGAACGTTACAAGAAACTCAATTAGACGCAAAATATTTAAACCTTGAAATCACTGAAACGATGGCGATGCACGATTTAGATCAATCCGTTGAAAAACTAGGACAATTAAAGTCATTAGGAGTTAGTATTTCTCTCGATGACTTTGGAACTGGCTACTCTTCATTAAATTATTTGCACAAGTTTCCTTTAGATGTTTTAAAAATAGACAAGTCCTTTATCCATAATATTTTATCTGACCAACAAAGCGCGGCAATCGTAAAAGCTATTATTTCCGTTTCTAAAAGTCTAAATCTAACAGTCATTGCTGAAGGCGTAGAAGTACTTGATCAGCTAGAGTTTCTTATTTCAGAGAATTGTGATGAGGTACAAGGCTACTACTTTAGTCCTCCTGTCCCAGCTATTGAATTAGAATCGATGTTATTAAGCAGAACAGTAAACTAATTATGTATATGATTAATGGGGAATCTAACTGAAATCGGTTATTCCCCATTTTGCTATGTAAGTTTATCTTTCCGAAACCTCCGTGATTTGTACCAACTCTACTTTATACGTCGCATCTTCTTTTTGGATCTCACACATACCTGTATTATATATATAGATAATTCTATAAATTTCATTTCTATAGTATACTTTTGAACCAATTGTCACCATCGATCCCTCCGCAATATCTCAAACTTGATAGAGTTCAATACCCAAACTGACATTAGTCTAAACCTTTTTATACATTTCTATAGACTATTTTTCTTATAATTTTCTTTGTTGACGTTTTCGTGATTTTGATTTTTGATAATATGTTTTCTACTTATTAGTGTGTGGCAGAATGTCTCTTCTTTAGTATGAAATTGCTAACAGCAACTATATACTCTTATTGGCAACAAAAAACACCACCCCATCCAGTTCTCACTAGATTTCTTTCATAAGTTCAAAAGAATAGTAAATTAAACGCTTACATTTAATTTTGTATGCGCTTTATCTATAATCTCATTTTATAGTTATCTACTATTATATCACGCTTCAATTAATTTCCAATAACCTTTTTGTTAACCTTTCATTTTTCAGTGTATAAAAAAAGAGCAATTAATGGCTAATTGCTCCGTTAGTAAAAAGATTCGTTAGTTTGTAGTATTCCAACTGTCTTCTTTAAAATAAGTACGTTACATGAACTAGCCTATGGCAATAATCTAGATGTTATCATTTATTTTGCTTAAAAGTAATTGCTCAAACTGGACTGCATCTAATGGTTTTGCAAATAAATAGCCTTGTCCAAACTTACAATCATATTCAATTAGTTTCGCTAGCTGTTCTTCTGTTTCAATGCCTTCTGCAACTACTCGCAAATCTAAGCTAAGACCTAATTCAATAATCGTTTTAACCATCTGTTTATCCTTTTTTTCAGTTATATAATCAATGAAGGATTTGTCAATTTTAATTATATCAATCGGTAGTTCCTTTAAAATGTATAAAGAAGAGTAGCCTGTTCCAAAATCATCAATCGACGGGCTGATTCCCAATTCCTGTAATCCTTTTAACACATTTATTGATTCATCAATATCCTGTATGATACTCTCGGTAATTTCTAGTTCTAAGTAATTTGGATTCATCCCGGTTTCATGAATAATGTTCGTCACTTTTTCAACAAAGTCCTTTTGTTGAAATTGGCGGACAGAAACGTTTACAGCTACATATAAAGGTGGAAAGCCGCTGTCTTCCCATTGTTTTGCTTGTTCACATGCTTTCCTTAACATCCATTCGCCTATCGGAATAATTTGTCCAGTTTCCTCTGCAATCGGAATAAACTCGGCTGGTGATATGTATCCAAGCACAGGATGTTTCCATCGTAATAAGGCTTCCATACCAAATATTTCTCTAGTAGCTAAAATTACTTTCGGATGATAGACAACATGTAACTCTTGATTTTGAATTGCATTCCTTAAGCCATTTTCAAGCAGTATTTTTCTTTCAATTTTTTCATGTAAGGTTCCATTAAAAAATTGATACGTATTGTTACCGCGTTCTTTTGCCAAATACATCGCAGCATCTGCGTATTTAAATAGCGTATCATGGCTAATGCCGTTATCAGGGTACATACTAATTCCAACACTTGGTGAAACATTAATTGAGTAATCGTCGACTTGGAAAGCAGAAGAAAACTGAGTCATAAGCTTTTCAGCAAATTTTTTAGCTTGTTCATCTGATGTCTCTGTAAGGATAATGACAAATTCGTCACCTCCAATTCGAAAACAAACTTCACCAACATTCAATCCCAGAACTAGCCGATTAGAAACTTCTTTTAATAAAGAATCTCCAACATGGTGGCCCAACGTGTCATTAATATTCTTAAATCTGTCTAGGTCTAACAAAATGACCGCAAGCTTACTATTACTTGCTTTTGCCTCATCAATCTCAGCTTTTAGCCTTATTTTAAAGCTTGTCCGGTTTAAAAGACCTGTTAATGGATCATGGTAGGCTAAATATTTATACTTTTTCATAATCTGTTTATTATGTCTTAACAGAAGAACCTGTCTAAAGATCACCAATAGAATTGTCATACATAAACCAATAAATAATGCATTCACCTTATAGTGGAATTGATGAATTGTTAAAAAAACTAATAAAAGAATACTAAAGTATGGATATGGTGATGTGTATAAATTACTTAATTTATCATCACTACCCTTTTGATAATTACAAGACATTTGCCCCTTTTTTCCTGCCAAACCTAACAACCAAATACTAATAATCCATAACGGATCCCATATACTTGCTAAAGGGAATATTTCGATACTTAAATGATACATAAAGCCAAAATCAGCAATAAACATAACTATTGCTGAGAAAAGTATAGTTAAACTTATTAATTCAATTCGCTTCGTTAGAAACCGTGCTATATAATATAAAATTCCAGTAGCGATAATCGAACTTAAACTTAGTATAGGATAGATAATCACTAAAACTGTTGCCATTATTGATTCATTAGTCACATCAAGAATTGGTTTCACTAAATATTGGATACTTATCGTAAACGCTGTCGTCATGAATATAATAATGTTAAATATGAATGGGTTATTAAGTGTTGGATAATGCGATATTACCTTAATTTTATATATGATTGCGCTTAGGTAAAAAATTAGATAGATATCCCAAACAAAATTGATTACATCGAGATATACTGGGTTTTGAAACAATACAGTCTGGAAAAACCATAAACTTTCAAACAGGATAAAAAATGCTATCCCAATATTAAGTAATAACCAAAACTTCCTTAACCCTTCTATGTCTAATTTATAAGCCTTATAAACATGCCGCATACTGTTAATACCGATAATTATCGCAAATATAGTAACCCCAATGGACCTTATCAAATCATCTGATTCAAATTGATAAATCCATCCATATAACAGTATCAGCATTAAAATAAATAATAATCTAGTTTTTAGACGTCCATTTCTTAATAGTTCCATAGATTTTCCCCAGATCAAATAGAATACATACCAATAGTTCTATATTACCATGCTTTTAGTCATGTTCATACTTACATTTTTTTGAAGGGAAACTTCTTTTAAAAAGGCTGTTTTCGTAAACATTGTTGCTTTTAACTGAGTTGTCGTTTAGGGTTTGTTTCCGCTACAGTACTCGCTTTCCGCGGGGTGGGTGGTGAGCCTGTCTAGCTCCGGCGGCACGAACAAGCAAACTTCAGGTCACCTCCCTACGATAAGTCATCATCGATTCGCCATTCGGCTCATCGTGATTCCTTTATCTCAGTCGATGCCCCTCCAGTTTGTACGTCGATGGGCAAGCCGCCTACGCTTTTCGTATTCCTCAGCGTAAACGCCTGCGGGGTCTCACCTCTCCCACGCATCCCGCAGGAGTCTCGCACTTCCACTCCAACAAACCCTTAAAAAGGTTAGTGCAAAAAGCCACAAACTTTTAGAAAAGAGCCTTTAAAAAAGAAAATGACTTTGATAGTACCTCTCTTGTTTATCGGGGTCCATCATCCTATGAATTGCGATTAAGTACAATTTCTATTCTACATTTTTAGTAGTCTTCAGGCCTGTCATGAAGGACATTTCTTTCTTCTTCATCATACTTTTTGGTCTTCATCTGATCGTTCACCTAATATTTCACTATTAGTAACCTCATATATATTTCCTTCAACTAGTCCTGTCAGACAAAATTAAAGTTGCTACCAACAAATAAATCGTGTACGATTAAAACGTAAGCGATTTACATGAAGGAGGATTTAAATGCCAACAATTTATGATTTCAACGTTAAAATGCCAAACGGACAAGAAAAGTCTTTAAAGGATTATGAGGGGAAAGCTCTTCTTATTGTTAATACAGCTAGTAAATGTGGACTAACTCCTCAATTTAAAGGATTGCAAGAGCTTTATGATAAGTACAATGAAAAGGGTCTTGAAATTCTAGGTTTTCCTTGTGACCAATTTAATAACCAGGAATTTGATGATATTAGCGAGACGACGGAATTTTGCCAAATTAATTATGGTGTAACCTTTCCTATTTTTGCTAAAGTAGATGTCAATGGTGAGCAGGCAGACCCTCTATTCCAATACCTTAAAAGTCAAAAAAAGGGCGTTATCTCAAAGGCGATAAAGTGGAATTTCACAAAGTTCCTAATTGACCGTGATGGTAAAGTGATAGACCGCTACTCGCCTACAACTGAACCAGCGACAATTGAACGTGACATCATGAGCGTACTATAAGAAACAATCTACTAATTTGGGTGATGATTTTTTGATAGACTTTTTAACATTAAAAAACCAGCTTTGCTTTGCATTATATGAAACATCTAGTGAGTTGACGAAGTTATACACAAATGTATTGAAAGAGTTTGAATTAACCTACCCACAATATTTAGTACTACTCGCCTTATGGAATAAGGATGGCCTAACTGTGAAAGAGCTAGGCAATGAGCTTAGTCTTGGTACTGGGACATTAACTCCGATGCTTGCTAGAATGCAAACAAATGGGTGGTTACGGAAACATCGTTCTACTGAAGATGAACGAAAAGTTTTGATTCATTTGCAAGAAAAGGCTCAGCAACATAAACAAGTAATCACTGAAAAAATCGCATCAGAAATTGAGCTTTGCAATATATCCATCGATGAATATGAGCAATTAATCACTTTGTTACACAGCTTAAAAATGAAAATTACTCATCGATAACTAATCATGGTGACTTAGGACGAAAAGCGTATGACCTATAAGCAAGATCGTGATTATCAATGCATTATAAGTGGTCAGTCACTTCTAAGTCACCTCTTGCTATAAAAAATTCAACCCGATATCACGAAACATTTCACAATCTACAGATAGTTTCCCCCATGACTATAGCTTTCACTCTCGTCATTCATGCTCTAAACAATATGTTAATAAAAATAAAAGAACTAAAGCTTTCACAAGTAAAGGCAAATGAATAAAGGATTAAATATTTATCTGAATTTGAAAAAATGAAAATATTAGAATCAATAACTAGTTCTATGTACCAATTAAGTAAGCACAAAATCTCGTTCTAGATAATATCAAAAATTACATTGACTATCGTTACGCTAATATGTGGATACGAGATGGACAAGGTCAATATGAACAACAGGTTGGACATGGTGAGTTAACTAACAATTCACTTTTAAAGAATAAGGATATTTATATATTTGAACAGCAAATTTATTAATATAACAACGGCTACATGCTAACTTATAACGAGAAAGATATGCACCACCTCCTCGTTATAACCCATGATATGAAAGGTCATCTTATTGGCATTGTCACATTGGAAAAAGAATATCAAAGATTTGCAAAAGGTGAAATTACTTTAGCCCTTACCTTATTAAAACAGGCTTCGATCACGATTGATAATGTGTTCATGTATGAAAAGATGAAAGTAATGGCTATTGTTGATGAGCTTACTGGAATGTATAAGCGCAGATATTTTTATGAAATGACTACGCACGCATGATTTGAAGCTGATACCTCTGATGAACCTTTATCATGCCTCTTATTTGATATTGATTATTTTTAAAAAATCAATGACCGCTATGGACACCTAATCTGTAATAAGGTTCTAATGGAGAAGCTGGCCCTATTATTTAGAGTTCCACTTGTCTTTCCTGCTAAAAATGCTTCCAAATTCCACCTATACAAAAAGGAAATTTATGCTAAAGTAATCTTATAGATAAGTAGTTTAGAAGGAGAAATGCATGAAAACATTCGCTACTGTTATAACGGTTTTATTTTTCATCATTGGTGGATTTATTGCAACAATTATTGCAAGTCTATCCAGACATGCTGAGTTTTACGGAACATTTGTACCAATTACAGCTGCAGGCTTAGCTACTATCATGATTTTGGCTATCCATGGTCATATGAAAAAGAAATTTGTAAAGCAAATTGCTATTAGCTTTGTCGCAATTTGTATGATTTCGCTCATTTGCTTTGAAGGTTACCAGGCTTATATAAAAGGCCTAGAAGTCGTTAGTAATCAGGATGTGGACTTATCTGAGTATCAGCCATTTCAAGAGAATACAAAGGCAGTCATGTTAAATGAACCATCAACATTTAAAATTGACGATATTGAAAACCTTCCACGATTAGATGGGGCAACAGCATTATACCCGGTCTATGCTTCTTTTGGTCAGGCTGTCTATCCGAAAAAGGACTATTCATTAGAGGAGAGTGAAATTGTCTCATCCCAAACAAGTGGTGCCTTTGACAAGCTTATCCACGGTTCAGCTGACATCGCATTTATGGCACACCCATCTGAAGAACAAATGAATTATGCGAAAGATCTTGGAGTTGAATTAACGTTAACTCCGATTGGGAGAGAAGCTTTTGTTTTCTTCGTACATACGAATAATCGTGTTGATGAACTTACACTAGAGCAAATTAAGTCCATTTATGCTGGCGAAATAACTAATTGGCATGAGGTTGGTGGAGATAAAGAAGAAATTAAAGCCTTTCAACGACCTGAAGGAAGTGGTAGTCAATCTGCACTCCAAAAGCTAATGGACGGGAAGCATTTAATGGAGCCTCCTTCTGAAGATATTGTATCAGCAATGGGTGGAATCATCGAAGAGACAAGCAATTATCAAAACAGAAAAAATGCTATCGGCTTTTCTTTCAGACATTTTTCACAAAACATGGTTACCGGTGGGAAGATTAAACATCTTGCAATTGACGGCATTCCTCCTACAATAGAGACAATTCAAAATGAAACATATCCTATTGTTTCTGAATTTTACGCCATCACAGCTGGGAGTAAAAACCCACATGTAAAACCTTTTCTCGATTGGATGCAATCTGAACAAGGTCAAGAGATTGTGAATCTGTCTGGGTATGTACCCTTGAAATAACTTTTGAAAAAAGGAAATATTAAATTTGGAGGTCTGTTGTTTGGCTATTTTCATTGTCATTATCTTACTCATTTATTTATATGACTTCACTAAGTTAAGAAGTCAAAACGCAAAAATAATTGAACAAAATGATAAAATTATTTCCCTTTTAGAACAATTAAATAAAAAGTAATCAAAAGGAGCATATGGTATATCCACTACAAATGCTCCTTTTTAATAGCTACCTGAATTAATTGCCTTAACTCATTTGTAACTTGAATCGTCGTTTCATACGTTACATCATCACCAATATAGATAAATGTACTTGGTTCATTCTCTTGTCCTAGCCAAAGATGCATGCCATGAGTAGGCAGCTCTCCTCCATCCTTATCCTCCTCATACTCAACCATAACATCATATTGTGGAGGGTCGTCTTTTACTTTACCCGGTTTGTGAACTGCAGTTGTTATTGACTTTTCAAATACATTTATTGCATGTTGATCGGTAAAAGACGTAAGAATATCTTCATTCATTCCACCTAGACCTTTTGAAATCGATAATTTCACACCAGATACTTCTGCATCTAAAAGTGTCATTGTTTCGTTCGGCACACATCCCGATAATAGAACGAAAAATATCACAATGCTAACTACTAATTTATACAACGATGTTATCTTTCTTGTTTTCATCATAGCCTCCGACATTTTGTTCAGCTTTCATCATATTCCTCTTTATAGTGTAGCATAGAACCTCGCACTTGTTGATGGAATGAACGTTATGTTGTATAAATCACCCAACTCCATTGCCAACTCATTTACTAGTAATTTACCAATCTGGTTAAATTTATTTTCAAGTAATAATCCATTTTGACGTAAAGTATCCGTCTCCCAATCAATCCATAAGCCATAACTAGACGACCACTCAAACAATTTTTTTACTAAAGCTTCTGATACATCAAAGTCTTCCACTTCTAAATTGCACCCGCATTCCTTGCACCAAACCGGGTCTGCACCTACATCCCCTTCTAGTTTTAAATTATTTGTCTGTCCTGTTTCACATAAGCAGTTCAACGATGCTTCACCTCATTTAATATGTGCTAATTTTTCTGGATTCATCACAATGTATATTTTATCCATTACCTCATTATCAACCTGAAAACATATAACACTATGTGTCTGATGATTCACACGGTTAACAAGCCCTATCTGTCCATTAATTTCGGCTTGTTCAAATACAAAGTCTTGTGGTAGCTTTGATGCAACCCCTAGTAGGAATGCCAAGACACGGTCTCTTTGATAGATTGGTTTAATTGCTGCCTTGACAATGCCACCACCATCAGAATATAAAATAACATCTTCTGACATCAATTTGATTACTTCATTCATTTTCCCTTCTTGAAAAGCTTTTATGAAGCTTTGTGTAATATCACGATTTTTTCCATTATTTAATGTTGTTTCATAAGTTTTCGATCGAATTTTTTGTTTCGCTCTCTCAAGAAGCTTGCGACAATTAGCTTCCGTTTTATCTAGTATTTGTGCGATTTCACTATACTTAAAACTATACCCCTCCTTTAAAATAAACACCGAGCGTTCATTAGGGGCTAGCTTCTCCATCATGAATAAATATGTGAAGGATAGCTGTTCATCATCTAAATATTGGTTAAGTAAATCTTCACCATTTCCTTTTAAATAGGGTTCAGGCAACCAAGGTCCTACATAAACCTCACGTTTCTTCCTAGAAGATTTTAATAAATCAAGTGCACGGTTTGTGGCGATTTTACAGAGGTATGCTTTTTCATTTTGTATGGCATACAGGTCCTGTTGAAAAAAAGTTAAAAATGTATCTTGAACAATATCTTCCGCCTCAGATACAGTTCCTACCATCTTATAAGCGATTGAAAAAAGTAATGGTTTATAACGTGTATAAAGGTCTTCGATATGATTAGCTTCCAATCGATGCACTCTCCTTACCGTTTAAAATTGCTACTGCTTCTTCGGCCGAATGAATTGCCGCCTCAGCCAACATCCAATCATCACTAACCCATTCCCCAGCTAATATAAGGCCCGGAAACTCGGACAAAGCACTTGCTAAATACTTCTTTTTTCCTGGTTCATGGATTCGATGTGACACAATTACATTTGGCATAAATCGTTTCGTTACTAAATATTCCCGCCAATTCGGCTGATTTTTTCCTAAAAAAGTTGCTAGTAAGTGCTCGGGTATACTTTTCTCTTGTGGTGTAAGATATTTCATTACATGTATGACGTGGTGATTTGGATGATATGTGAGTTTCGCTCCTTTTGAATGGTTGGAATAATAATAAGCATTGTCAAGATCTAGTGAAAAGTGCTGTTTCGCGTTAGGTAAATGTTTCAAGGTAACATCAAGACATGTTGCTCTTACCGGAATACATGTTTGTAATTGCCCTCCTAACTGACTTTCCTCTATACCTTTTACTAATCTCAAGAGTTCTTTTGGTGGAACTGTTGCAACAATCGATTCCGCATCCAGCTCCCTCAACTCACCTTCTTCGTAATATAATACAGATTTATTCGTATTTGTTATCTTTATTTCCTCCACCTTACACTGCTTTACTAAATCCACACCAAGATTTGCACTTTTTTCAGTGAGTTGGTCTATAACAGATTGCCAGCCCCTGTTCACATATAGTGCTCCCCCTAGTGAAAGTTGCAGCTGACGAAGTGTGACCCCTGCGTTTACGATTTCTGGTGCATTTGTATAACAAGCCAATCTACAAAACATATAAACGACTTGTTGAATACGTTCCGAAGAGATTTCTTGCTCAACCCATTGTTTTAATGTATGATTTTCGTAATTTTTCGGATTAATCTTGGCTATTTTCCACATTAAATAAGCAAATTCCTTTTTTTCTTTCCAATTTAGCAAACCTGTACTTACTACACTTTGAACATCACTAGGCAATGTAAATGCCTCATCATGACTAAAAACAACCCCCTTCAAACTCGGAGAACCACCATTCATGCGAATTCCTAAAGCTTCCAAGCTCTTAACTGCTTTACCTTTTTTGTAAAAAGCATGAGGACCTAAATTGTACATCGATCCGGAAACATCCTTCGTACTCGCTCTACCACCAAATGAAGTTCCTTTATCAAGTACTGCTACACGTTTCCCACTTTTTGCTAAATATAGTGCTGCTGTTAATCCAGCTAGACCTCCACCGATTACGATGACATCATACTTTTTATTCAACAAAAAAACACTCCCTTTCATCACTTTATACACGTGACGATTAAAGCAGTGTTTTTGTGACAGTGAGCTTTTAAAAAATTATTGAGGAAAGCTAAGATGAAATCTGTATTAAGTGTGACTTACACATTTGCTCCTAGCAATCTATGTTTATTTGGGATAAAGGGGGTAATAAAAAACCCTCAAAAGATGAGGGTTGAATTTATTAAGAAAGTTGAATTGGAGTCATAGATGAATCCAATGCTTTCAATTCATATTTTTGTTTTTTTAAATACTCCAACAGTTTTGGAAGATGCTTTAATGTTTCTGGCCTTTCATGCAATAGAATCACAATCGGTTCGTCTGGGTGTCGCTCATAACCTAACTGCTCGATAACGGAAGTGACAAACCGCTCATTTCTTAATTGCCAATCTCGACTATCAATATTCCAATCCCATAATTTATAGCCCTCATTCGAAACTGCTTGTTTATATGTATCCGTCATGTGTGGATAGCTCCCATACGGAGTACGAATTAAATCCGTCTTAACGCCCGTTAATTCAAAAACAGTTTGCCTTGCCTGATTCATTTCACCTAAAACAGATTTGCTAGATTGATAGAATTTTTTTCTATCATGCGTAACTCCATGTAATCCAACACTATGACCATTTTTCACCATTTGTTTCACTGCATTCGGATATTCCTTCATTTTCCCATCAAGCATAAAAAAGGTTGCCTTTGCATTATACTCATCGAGTACAGTGAGAATTTCATCTGATACTTCATGCGGGCCATCATCAAAGGTAAGGTAGACGACATTTGATGCAGGATTAGCTGTTTCCTTAGGTTGTTCCTTTTCTTCTGCATTAATCGCAATTTCTTGTACATCCGTTTCAGACTCTTTCTTTTCTTGTTTACGACTATCCTCTTTTGTTGCGGTTAAATCATTTGGCAGTTCCTTTGCTTTCACTTGCATTACTTGATTATCCTTTTCCTTTTCTGATACTGCATCCTTGACCTCTGTTGCGGCATCTGCTTCGACTGAAGCTTTAGAATGTGATAGATTATAAGAATAAACAAATAAAAGAATAACAAAGCAAAGTAATCCGATTTCCCCAATCAGTCTTCTCCTTCTTTTCTGCTTGTTCTTTGCCTTTTGACGCTGCATCTTCCCCATACCTTCTTTACATAAATATTCTCACTTATTAGACGTTTCATATTACAAAAATGTTACACTAAACTTCAACATTTTACAAATATTGATATAGTTATAGTTTAATAAAATACATGGATCGACATCTTTTTATGATTGAGGATATATTTGCTCGATTATTGCTTAATAATTAGTTATAGTTATGGATTAATTGCAGCATCAGCACGGCAGCAAAGCGGGGAGTTAGTGAGCTTCATAGCCACGTCGTCATGTATGGCAAACTTTTGATTAGCTCCCAAAGATAAATCATTACCAATTGCCGTTCTTTACTTTCATCGAATTATGAAGAGCAGTTCTCGTCTACTCCCCCTCATTTTTGACCTTTATCTTTGATGAAGGACATTTTGCGCCTGTTCTTTTCCCTATTTGGTCTTCATCGCTTTGATGAAGGACATTTTACTTCTGTTCTTTTTCTCTTTTGGTCTTCATCGCTTTGATGAAGACCATTTTACGCCTGCTCTTTTTCTTTTTTGGTCTTCATCCCTATCATGAAGGACATTTTGCGCCTGCTCTTTTTCTCTTTTGGTCTTCATCGCTTTGATGAAGGACATTTTGCGCCTGCTCTTTTTCTTTTCTGGTCTTCATCCCTATCATGAAGGACATTTTGCGCCTGCTCTTTTTCTCTTTTGGTCTTCATCGCTTTGATGAAGGACATTTTACGCCTGCTCTTTTTCTTTTCTGGTCTTCATCCCTATCATGAAGACCATTTTACGCCTGCTCTTTTTCTTTTTGGTCTTCATCTCTCCCATGAAAGACGAATCTCTACTCCCTCTCTAGCCGAACACCTTCATCCCTAGTATGTAGAACAAATTAATTCTCTCTAAAATGTACATCGTATAAAGTCGAAAATGTACATATCTTGGCATTTATATTAAAACGGTTTATGAGTAAAGCCTTCCTCATTTATCGAATCCATGACTTATGAAGCGTGTTTATGGTTTCATCAACCTTATTTATAAAAAAATAACCGGGGACAGTCCCCCAGTTACAGTGCAGCCTTAATTTGCTTTGTATAGAAAAAACGTACAATAAAAAAGTACACAATTTGAATAGCTAAAAATACGGATAGCACGATTACCGATTCTTTTACTATATTGAATTGGAAGAGGTTTGATAAAGCAGTAAGTGCTACAGCTCCATGGATAAGCGCCACAATAATCGGGGCGAAAAAAAGAATTATTGTTTGTCTGTTTAGTACCTTTTTTAATTCTTTTTCGGTTAGACCCATCTTCGAAATTGACTTGAACTTTTGTTTATCCTCATCTAAATCCATATAGAGCCTAAAATAAAGGAAACTACCAGCTGATACGAAAAAGACAATTCCAATAAATAGTCCGACAAATAAAACAGGTCCGTAAAACTTCATGATTTCATAAACCTCATATTCGACTGACGTAAACTCATGTCTTGGAATTTCCTTATAGAGACGTTCTGATGCGGATAACACTTCAGCTTTACCATCCACTACTTGCCACACATAAACACCTTGCTCAGAAATCGGTTTAGGCAAATTTTGATAATCATGATCTGAAACAATGTAATAGGATTCTAACGCAGGTATTGCCTTCGAACTTATCTCATCAACAGGTTTCAATGTGTTACCCGTCGTTAACGTAATTGCTTTATCGAGTAAATTCTTGGGTGCTTCAAAGCTTGCACCTTGGAATTTAACAACTAGAGCTTCTCCTTCTTTGACATCTACCTTTGTTTCACCAATGAGAGTTGCAAAATTGTTATAATCAGCTTCACTGGCAATCATGACCTGAGTCGCATCCATTTCAAAATTTGTTAAAATCATATGGGCTGTTTCTGTTTTTATATCTTCTTCAGCCAATATTTCATTAATCCGTTCTACCTTTTCTGCTTCACCTTCCTCATGAGGTGTAAATTTAAAGGTAGTATAGTTTGCCTGTTTTATTCCAGAAGTAAGAACTGATTGGAAACCGAATAAAGAGCCGATTGCACAAAAAGCAACCGTTGATACCATTGCTACCATAAAAAACGTTCTGGCATTGTCCTTCATACGAAACGCTAAATCAGAGAATAATAGCATATTCGTCTTACTCCAAAAAATATGTTCATTCTTTTTCAATCTTCTAATTAAATAGACACTTAATTGGGTGAATAGCAGATACGTACCGATCGTTACAACAATGATGACAGGGAGCATTGCAAAAACAACCATAACACCTTGTACTAAAAGTGCCGCAATATAACCTGAACCAAGTAACAACACTGCTAGAATTGTTAAAATAAGATGTGCTTTAGGTTCTCCCTTTGACATTTTATTTCCCTTAATTAATTCAATTAGTTTTTTACTTCGTAATACATATGTCACAAAGATAGAAATAATAAAGAACAAGAGCAAGAATGAAATGAAAGTTATACTAATTGCCTTTGTTGGAAAATAAAAGGGTAGTGCGCTTTCAATGATTAACACATTCTCTGCTACTAACAAGATAACCTTCGCAAACGCGAGGCCTAATAAGATACCACCTATCGTTGCTAGTAAACCAATTAACATGTTTTCTAAGAATACCATCAAACGGATTTGCTTCATCGACATGCCTTGCATCATGAGCAGACCAAATTCCTTCTTACGGGATTGTAAAAACGAGCTCATTGAGTACAAAATAAAGAAAAAAGAGAAAACATAGATAATTCCTGCGGATGTTCCCATGCCCTTTGTCACTACTCTGTTCATCTCATCTCCACTTAATGAGGGATGATTAGCAAAAATTGAAAAGGTAAAAAACACCATCACTGTGAATAGACTGCTTAGAAAATACGCAGCATACAGTCTTTTATTACGAATGACGTTATTAAACGCGAATTGACGAAAGGTCATGTGCATCCCCTCCTAGTAAAGAAAGTGTGTCAATAATTCTTTGGAAGAAGGCTTGCCTGTTATCACCACGGTGAATTTCTGAATAAAACTTTCCGTCACGGATAAAGACAACACGATTACAGTAACTAGCTGCTAGTGCATCATGTGTTACGAGCATCATCGTTGTCCCATCTTGCTTATTAATTGTTTCAAGCATTTCCATTACAGCTTTTGATGATTTAGAATCAAGATTTCCTGTCGGCTCATCTGCAAGTAACAGCTTTGGCTGATGGATCATCGCTCTCGCAACAGCTGCCCTTTGTGCTTGTCCTCCAGATATTTCATAGGTGCGCTTTTTCATAATGTCTGTAATCCCTAATTTTTTCGCAATCATGTTAGCCTTTTCTTTCATTTCCTTTACTTTTTTCCCTTCTAGCGTAAGGGGAAGAACGATATTTTCTTCAACTGTTAATGTATGAAGTAAATTAAAATCCTGAAACACAAAGCCTAATTCTCGTCTCCTAAATTTCGCTAGTGCATCCTTCTTTAATTTATGAGGATTTCTTTCATCGATTAGAACTTCGCCTGTAGTTGGCTCATCAATTGTCGCAATCAAGTTTAATAGTGTCGTTTTCCCACTACCTGAAGGTCCCATAATTCCAACAAATTCACCAGTATTAATCGTTAAGTCAATGTCTGTTAATGCTCTGTAGGCAATTTTACCTTCATATATTTTACTTACTTGTTTTACACTTAGCATCACAAGTTCTCCCTTCATAACTTACTAACTTGTGATTAGTATATACCGATACTGCACTTCACAAAATCGATCTATCTTTCAGTTTCCTTACAAGGCTGTAAGGTTTTGAGTCTTACTAAACACAATACGGAATGTGGACCCTTCATTAACTGATGATTCAAGCTCAATTCGGTGACCTAATTGGTCAATTGCTTCTTTTGTTAAATAAAGCCCCATCCCTGTTGATTCGCGAAATTTCCTCCCATTTTCTCCAGTGTAGAAAGGCTCGAATACACGGCGCTTATCCGTTTCAGGAATGCCTACACCAAAGTCCTTCACTTCTATACAAGCTTCACCAGCTACTTCATATAAAGATATAATGATTTTCTTACTTTTATCCTTTGAATACTTTACGGCATTGTTAACTAGTTGAGAGAGAATAAAGTACAACCACTTTTCATCTGTTTCAACTGTAATTCCTTCCCGGCTTTCTAACATTGTTGGATATACTTGATTACGTATAAAAAAACGTTTATTTTCTTTATTAACTTCACTGATCACTTTCGACAATAACACAGGCTTAATATGAAAATCTTGCTCAATCGTACGAAGCCTCGCCATATAAAGAATCGTATTTAAACCAACCTTCATTCGTTCTGTCTCTTCCCGAACATTCGAGGAATCAGGTTCATCAAGATTCTGTGCGATCAGTTCAATCACCGATAATGGGGTCTTCATTTGATGTACCCACTGATTCATAAACTTAAGATGCTCCTCTTGTGTTGCCTCCAGAGTTTTTATCCGTTTCTGATAAAGCTGATATTGCTCTTTTAACAGGGTATCAAGTGCTTCTGAAACAGGGGTAAGATCTGACTTTTGCAAAGATTGGTCTAAAGTATTCAATTTATGACTCAGCCTGGCATAAAACTTTCGTCTGCTGTAATAATTAAAGATAAGGTAGCCACTAAGCAGGAGCAGTCCTAGGAATACGGAATACAGTGCAGGCATTAATCTGTGGTATCCATCAAGCCAATAAATTGATAAAACAAGAAAAAATTGTAGTATTTGCACTACAATTAATAACATATGCTCCCTTATAAATAACCTCATGAATCATCCACCTCCTGCCACGATACATGAAGGCGATACCCTGCACCTCTAACTGTTTCGACGGCACCTTTTATACCAAGTGCTTCAAATTTCTTTCGTACTCTCGTAATGTTCACATTTAAAGTATTATCATCCACATATGCTTGGTCATCCCAAATCTTTTCGAGGAGATCTTCGCGACCAGCAACACGAGGATACCGTTCCATTAGGCTTTCAATAATATCTGCTTCATTTTTAGATAATGTAACAGTCTTCGTTTGAAACACTAGTTCAAGTCGTTCCAGAAATAAAATTAAACCTTCCCTTTCTAACTTCCGTTCATCCGCTTGTATCGCATATTCTCCATAAGCTCTGCGCAGGTGACTCCTTATTTTCGCCATGACAATTTCAGGGTGAAACGGCTTTGTAATAAAGTCATCTCCGCCATTTTCTAACGCCATCACTTGGTCCATCTCTCCAACTCGTGCAGAAATAAAGATAACCGGGCATATCGATTCTTTCCTAATTTGACGACACCAATAATACCCATCAAAGCTAGGAAGATTTATATCTAATAATACAAGGTCCGGTTTATATGTACGAAATTCATCCATAACTCTTTCAAAGACTGTAACGACGTTTACATCATAACTGTATTTTTTTATATAGGTCTGCAAATGCTCTGCAATTTTTGGGTCATCTTCAATAATTAATATGCTATGCACCTAGTTCACTCCTCTTCATATGCAAATTATGACATAAAAAATGTCGTAATAAAATAACGTACATTCTAAAAACACTTTGCCTACATTGGTGGTGTTTCACACTTGAAGAAATAAAAGTATGGCTGTTTTCGTAAACATTGTTGCTTTTAACTGAGTTGTCGTTTAGGGTTTGTCTCCTCTTGCAGTACTCACGGGTAGCGGGGTGGGTGGTGAGCCTCATAGCTCCTTGCGGCTACCCTTTATCAAACTTCAGGTCACCTCCCTACGATAAGTCATCATCGATTCGCCATTCGGCTCATCGTGATTCCTTTGGTGTTAGTCGATGCCCCCCAGTTTGTACGTCGATGGGCAAGCCGCCTACGATTTTCGTTCTCTTCAGCGTAAACGCCTGCTCACGTCTCACCTCTCCACGCATCCCGCAGGAGTCTCTCAGGTCAGCTCCAACAAACCCTTAAAAAGGTTAGTGCAAAAAGCGACAATCTTTTAGAAAAGAGCCAAAATTAATTACCATTTACATTTCTGTATTAAAAATTGACCATAGGAAAACTTAACAATGAGAAAAAGTACGAGGAGGGTTATGATGGATAATACACATGAATTCGTAGAAGAGCTACATGAAAGACAAAGAAAAGCTGAGCAAAATGAAAAGCGCCAAGGTAAAGCACAAGCAAACCGAAAGCTTCCTAATAAACAACATAGTACAAATAAATAATTTGCATGAACAAAAATGAGGTTGACTCAAAAATATCTCCCCGTAAACACAATGTATGATAAAGAATCCTCTCTATCATCAGTGTGTAGCAACGGATATAACTGAAAAATTTGAGTCAACCTCTTTACTATTGCCTCGAATTATAGCTATATTCCCACCCTTATTACTGTTCACATTATTAAGTCACCCAACAAAAACAAAATGCAATCTTTCATCTTGAACGCCAAGAGTAAATATATTACAATTAATTTGTATAAAGTAAACTTTTTGTAGTTAAGGCAACTCTTAAAATAGGAAGGTGAAGGTGACTACAATGCTTTATGTTCAAATAATTGTATCTGCCTGTGTTCTCTTAATTGGCAGGCTCATGTTTTATCAATTCGTCAGGAAGGATCCTTGGTATGTGCTTGCATTAAGATATTGCGGATATATTGGATTAACAATCATTAGCAATCTGTTTATAGGAGTATTTTGGACTTGGATTTGGATTATAGGCTTGCCACTAGTCGGTTTAGTTAGTCATTTCATTTTTATTAAGGTGAAAGGGTTCCATTTTTTGAAACCAGGAGAAGAGTATGATAAATATCGTGGTTGGAAGTAGTTTTTTAATCTATGCATATTAACGAGCAATTGAAAGGTCTATTTCTATCTAATTTTTGATACAGATATAACTCAGATTCTCATCATCTTCTAGCTTAAGAGCCCACATGATGTACAGCAGCTACCTTAAGGAGTGATAATAGCAGTTAAACTGTACTAAAAAAGAAAGCTACCTAAAAAGATAGCTTTCGAATATTATCCAACTGCTTGCTCTGAAAATTGACTATTGTATAAGTCAGCATAGAAACCATTTTGTTCGAGTAATTGCTCATGTGTGCCTTGCTCGATAACACTGCCTTGGTCCATAACGAGGATGAGGTCAGCATCACGGATTGTCGAGAGTCGGTGTGCAATAACGAAGCTCGTTCTACCTTCTAATAAGCGGTTCATTGCTTGCTGGATAAAGACCTCTGTTCTCGTATCAACACTTGATGTTGCTTCATCCAAAATCATAATTGGCGGATTAGCTAGAACAGCTCTAGCAATTGTTAATAATTGTTTTTGACCTTGTGAAATATTGGACGCCTCTTCATTTAGGACTGTCTCATATCCGTCAGGTAACGTTCTGATGAAGTGATCGGCATGGGCAATCCGTGCGGCTTCAAAGATTTCCTCATCTTTTGCGTCTTCTTTTCCATATGCTAAGTTTTCTTTTATTGTCCCGTTGAACAACCATGTATCTTGTAGTACCATTCCGAAACTTTTCCTTAAGTCAGAACGTGACATTTCTCTTGTGTCTAGACCATCAATTTTAATCTTTCCGCCATTTAACTCATAAAAGCGCATTAAAAGGTTAATTAACGTTGTTTTTCCAGCGCCTGTTGGTCCGACAATCGCAACAGTTTGGCCTGGGGATACTTGGATATTCATATCTTTAATGAGTAGGTCCTCACCATAACCAAAATCGACATGTTCAAATTCAACTGACCCTTTCGCTCTTTGTAAGCTTGCTACATTCACTTCCTTTTGTTCCTCTTCCTCATCAAGCAATTCAAATACTCGTTCTGCTGCAGCAACTGTTGATTGTATAATGTTTGCAATATTTGCTGTTTGTGTAATTGGCTGAGTAAATTGCTTTGAATACGTGATAAACGCTTGGATATCTCCGATTGTAATTGCTCGTTGCGTAACGAGTATTCCGCCGACGACACTTATGACGACATAGCTAAGATTTCCGATGAAGAACATAATTGGCATGATAATTCCTGATATAAATTGTGCTTTACTACCGGATTCATATAATTTCTCGTTAACTTCATCAAACATTTCTCCTGCTTTTTTCTCATAACCAAACGCTTTGACAACTTGATGCCCTGTATACATTTCCTCAATATGCCCGTTCAAATCACCTAGTGTTTTTTGCTGGTCAGCAAAGTACTTTTGCGAACGGGCTAATATTGGCTGAATCGCAAAGAGTGAAATAGGCAGACTGAGAACTGTAATTAATGTCAATAGAGGACTAATAAACAGCATCATAATGATAATACCAACGATCGTCACGATTGATGTAATAAATTGTGTTAAACTCTGCTGAAGTGTACTGCCGATTGTATCGATATCATTGGTGACACGACTGAGTGTTTCACCATTCGATCTTCCATCAAAATATTTTAATGGCAATTTCTCAAGCTTTTCATTTACATCTTCCCTTAAGTCATAAACAGTATTCTGTGCAACAGAAGACATCAAATATTGTTGCAAGTAGCTAAATAAACTACTTATTACATACAGACCAGCAAGTGTAAGGAGTATTTGACCTATTTTCTCAAAGTCAATTTTTGCATCTGGTACACCTTGCAGCTTACCGTAGGCTCCTTCAAAAAGTACTGTAATCGCATTTCCCATTATTTTAGGACCAACAATCATAAAAACGGTACTTAAAATTGCCGCAATAAACACCGCGATTAACGTATTACGACGAGGTTTTAAATAACCTAACAAACGTTTTAAAGTGGCTTTGAAGTTTTTTGGCTTTTGCCCCATCATCGCCATCGGACCACCACCGTGACCGTGCCCATGACCCGGAGGACGACTGCCGTGAGAATTGTTATGCTTACTCATGCAATTTCCTCCTCTGTTAGCTGAGATTCAACGATTTCCTTGTAAACATCATTCATTTCCAGTAACTCTTCATGAGTCCCAATTCCTGCTATCTGACCATGATCTAATACGATAATACGGTCAGCATCAACTACAGTACTAACACGTTGAGCAACTAAAAGCACCGTAGCATCCTTTGTTTCGTCCTTTAAGGCAGCACGAAGTCTAGCGTCTGTTTTAAAATCTAATGCTGAAAAGCTATCGTCAAATATATAAAGATCTGGCTTGCGAACAAGAGCCCTTGCAATTGAAAGCCTCTGTTTTTGCCCACCTGAAAGGTTCGAACCGCCTTGTTCAATTTCCGATTGATACCCTTCTGCCATTTTTGAAATAAAATCTTCAGCTTGAGCGATTTTGGCAGCATGTGCAATTTCCTCATCTGTAGCATCTTCCTTACCCAAACGGATGTTATCTGCTATAGTCCCAGTAAAAAGCATTGCTTTCTGTGGAACGAAACCAATTTTAGAACGAAGCTCTTCTTGTGGAACTTCGCGAATGTCTACTCCGTTGACACGAATCATACCGCTGGACACTTCATAAAAACGTGGTACAAGGTTCACTAACGTTGATTTTCCAGATCCTGTTCCACCTATGATTGCAGTTATCTCACCTTTGTTTGCACGGAATGAAATATTTGTTAATGCAGGCTCTTCTGCTCCTGGGTAACTAAATGTAACATTGTCAAATTCTAATGTGCCATGTTCAATATTTGCTTGCTTCGTCCCTTCATCTTTAAAAGATGGTGTCATTTCTAACACTTCATTAATCCTTTTCGCTGAAACGGCAGCTCTTGGAATCATCACAAACATCATCGACGCCATGACTAATGCGAACATGATTTGCATGACATATTGGATAAATGCCATTAAATCACCAATTTGCATTGCACCATTATCAATTCGTAATCCACCGAACCAAATAATTGCAACAACAGTCAAATTCATGACTAGCATCATAACCGGCATCATAAAAGCCATCACTTTGTTTACCTTAATAGATACATCTGTTAATTCCTTGTTTGCTTGTTTTAAACGCACCTTTTCACTTGTTTCGCGATTAAAGGCACGGATGACCCGAATCCCTGTTAAATTTTCCCGAAACACTAAGTTTAACTTATCCAACCGTTTCTGTACTGTTTGGAATAGCGGCATCCCTTTTTTAAAGATAAGTAAAATTGCACCAACTAAAACAGGCATTGTCACTAAAATAACTAATGATAATTTTGCATCCTTTGACACCGCCATAATAATCCCGCCGACTAACATAATCGGGGCACTAATGACCATCCGCAGCATCATAATCACAACTTGCTGAACTTGAGTAATATCATTCGTCGTTCTCGTAATGAGTGATGCAGTCCCGACTTCATCAAATTCTTGGAGGCTAAATTTATCAACATGATAAAAGACTTTCTTTCGGATATCTCTCCCTAATCCCATTGCAGCTCTAGCAGAGTAGTAACTAGCAATAACTGAAGCAATGGCACCAAGTGCAGAGACTAAAAGCATGATCCCACCGGTTCTCCAAATAAATGGTGTATCACCTAAAACTACACCTTTATCAACGATATCAGCCATTAAGGTCGGTAAAAAAAGCTCTGCCATCGATTGCAAAAAAATAAGAGCAAAAATCGCTATAATCATCCATTTATAAAACTTCAACTCTTTTAATAGTTTAATCAACTTTTGTACCCCCTTATGATTAGTCTTTGATTTCTAAGTATTCTGCAATTTGTTGATGTAATTGAATTAATTCAGTGTATTGTTGATCTGACAAAGATTCGGTTGCATGTTGAAATGCTTCCTGAACACCTCCTGCTTGTAGGTGAATATCGTTTAATAACCTACTCCCCTTTTCTGTAATCATCAACAGCATTTCCCGACGATTCCCTTCAACTTGCTGACGAGTTAATAAACCTAATTGGACTAAATCATTGACTGCTTGACTTAACGTACTTTTTGGCAGAAATGTTTCCTCCCCAACTTTCTTCTGTGTCATTTCCTTTTGCATTGAAATAGTTATTAATGAAATATACTGCGGAACGGTTAATCCATTTTCTAATGCTGTATTTTGAACTAATCGCATCATATTTTTATGCACATCATAAAACGACCGTAATAATGCGACAGAGCGTATCATGACAGGATTATCATAATCCATCTGTTGATTCACCATCCTCACCATCTAATTGTTCACTAACGAACAGTTTATACTTGAACTTTATACTTCTATCATGAAATAGTCAATGAAGATGCGCATTTATTTTCCCCATATTATGGGTGAAATCTCAAAGTGGAAAACAAGTGTGTAAGAGGAATACTTGAGAAGCTCTACATTGCTACCCTAGTAGCAACTGTTATAGATTTAGAAACCAGTATTGGAAAGCTGCACTCTCCTGTCGATGGGTACCCGCTTTATCGATAATATTGGCCGATTTTAATCAAACTATCGCAAATGACATTTATATATTGAAGCAATTATAACGAAAGTAAGTGCTTAATGGTAAAGCCTATTGAATTATTGCTTATTAGAATAAGAAACAGTAAATAGGACAGAAGGAGCTTTCTCCTTCTGTCCTATACGTTCTACTTATTTTACATATT
The DNA here is from genome assembly GCF_030813355.1 of Metabacillus malikii. Taxonomy (GTDB): domain Bacteria; phylum Bacillota; class Bacilli; order Bacillales; family Bacillaceae; genus Metabacillus; species Metabacillus malikii. Next base: position 49,411 of record NZ_JAUSUD010000014.1, on the reverse strand, counting down.
CTCTCCATTTATGAACCGGCTGCCACTTTAATAATTGTTTAGCTTTTTCATTGTTTAAGAGAGCATCAAAACCTGTTATTTCCTTACGAAACTCTTTTACGGTTGGATAAACTGTTTCCATTAATTGTTTACTTTCAATATCCATACTCGTATCATCTGCTCCGATATTTAAAGCGACTGAACCAAGTCCGTCAGTCTCGACCGCAAGACGATAAGCCGTTGCTGCATCCCTTGCATCGATATAGCTCCATAAAATCGTTTTTCTTTCTTCAGGATTATGGATGAATCTTGGGAAGTTTTTATACATCTCGGGTGTTACCACATTGCCAAGTCGTAGAGAAACAACTTGCATCCCTGTTCGATGATGGATCATATCGGCTGTCTTTTCATTGACGATTTTAGATAAACCATAGCTTTCTTCTGGTAATTGTGGATGTTCTTCATCAATTGGCACATATTGCGGAACGATTGGTCGCTTTGCAAAGCATATTCCATATGATGACTCACTAGATGAAATGACGGCTTTCTTAATTCCTAAAGTGCCTGCTGCTTCTAAAATATTGTAAGTAGACATTACATTATTTTTGAATGTTACTTCATTCGGATGTGAGTATGCGACCGGTATTGCGGCTAAATGTACAACAGCATCAGCACCCGCTAATACACCATAAACTTCACCTAAATTTGTTAAATCAGTTATCACTGTCTCACATAAGGCATCATTTGGATGTTTTAAATCAGCATTCACAACGTGATAACCATTTTCTAAAAATTCATTGATGACCTCTCGACCTAAAAGACCGCTACCACCTGTTACGACAACTTTTTTCATAATTACCTCCGTAATTGACAACCATTTTTTTGAATAAACCGGTTACATTTTTTGAAAACAATAATGGTAAACAATCAAGTTAGTTTGTTTACCATATAAACTAAGTTTAGACGAATATTAATTAAAAGCAAATAAACTGCTCATAACAAACTCCCAGTATGGTATGAACAGCCCTTCATTTCATTATAACTTCTCAATAATGTGTTGTTTTTCTTGTTGAATTCTCTTAAGTTCACGATTTTTTTCATCATATTGATTTTCTAAACCTTGAACAATCGTATGAACCCGCTCATTTTGTTGTTTCGCTTGCTCTAGTGAACGATTAATTTTTCCTTGCACCATATAATCTGCGATAAACCCATCAAAGAAGAAATCGGCAAATTTGAGCATATCAGAAATATTCACTTCAATTTGTGCAGTTTCTTGTACATCCAATAATTCTTTTTGAAATTGTCGCATTCTTGTCTGTGCTTGGTGAAGTGATTTTTCTGCCTCATCAATATGCTGATGCTTGACCATTCCAGTAATTGTCCCACCACCTAGCATATCCCACGTCCCCCAATTTTCTGCCTTTTCTAGGGATGTAATCGCTTTTTGAAGTGAATTTTTCACATTCTGACCAGCGTTAATTGCTTCATCGAGTTCGATTATATATGCTTGAAGTCTTCCTTCAAGTGAGCTTAATTCAAAAATCTTCTCAGTATATGGAGTCGAACTCGTCTTTATCATCTCTTCTTTTTGCTTGAGAAGTTGTTGGTATCGATACTCCGCATTTTCTAGTTGAATAAGCTTCTCACTTATAAGAATCATTGCATCATCAATTTCAACCCGCGTTTTTTTCGCTTCCTCCAACTTATGCTTAGCAGCTAAATATTCCTGTTTTTCTACCGATAGCTTTTCATCCTTTTTTCCAGATAAAGTTGCAAATAAGTTTGTCAGGCTAAACCGTTCTAACTTTTCTACATCCTCCTGTTCGGACTGTAACCTACTTTCTAATTGAGCTAGTCTATGTTCAATTGCCTCAAGTTCATCTTTATAATCCTCTAACTGTGCCTCATATTTATCCTTTTTCCGTAAATGACCTTGAATTTCTATGAGCTGCTCATTAATTTCTGAAAACATGAATATCCCCCTAAATCCTATTACATTTTTATACGTTTTATTTTTGAAAAGGTTTCATGATTGATTACTCGACATGATTCAATATAATTGAATTGTAGGAAAAATTATGAAAGGAGTAGAAGATGATTTACAAGGAACGCGTTGAATCGACCGAGCTGCTCATCTTGAAATCATTGAACAATCGCAGCGAATTATCTGAAAAGGAGAGGCAATATTATCTTAACATTAGTAAAGGATTTGAGGGTGAAACACTATTTGACTCCATGATAAATACAATTGAAGGAGAATCCATCATCTTAAATGACTTACTATTCAAACAAAATCACACACTATTTCAAATTGATTCTTTAACCATCCTATCAGACACTATCTACATGTTTGAAATAAAAAACTATGAAGGAGATTACTATTATGAATCTGACAGGTTATACAAACAACCAAAAACTGAAATAACAAACCCACTAAACCAATTGAGTAAAAGTGAACTGCTTTTACGTCAGTTAATACAAGGCCTTGGATATAACCTATCCATTAAGGCATACGTTATTTTTATTAACCCCACGTTTACTCTTTACCAGGCACCTCTGAACAAACCATTTATCTTACCAACACAATTACAAAGATTTATAAGCACCCTTGATTCCAAATCCTCAAAAATGAACCAAAAGCATCGCACACTCGCAAACAAATTACTTTCTTTACATTTAAAAGATTCTCCTTTTAATAACTTACCAAACTATGACTATGACAAACTGAAGAAGGGGATTACATGCACTGCCTGCGGGTCACTCCATATGATTACTATCGGACAAAAATGTATCTGTCAAAACTGCGGTGTTCAAGAAAAGGTAATAAATGCGGTGTTGAGAAGTGTACACGAGTTCAAACTTCTTTTTCCAAATGAAAAGGTTACGACAAATGTGATTTATGAGTGGTGTAAGATTATTGATTCAAAAAAAAGAATTAGGTATATCCTACAAAATAATTATAAAAAATTCGGTGTTCACCAATGGATGTATTATGAGTAATGAACAATTAGTCAAAGAATAGGATAATGTTTAAAAGTTGTTTTTATTTATGAGTTTAATACTTTTGACCGAATGATGGTAATAGCATTGTTCGGTCTTTTTTTATGGAAACAGATGCATTTATTTGAACATGAGTTTATCATTACCTTGATGAAGGACATTTCTCGGCTGTTCTTTTTTTATTTTGTCCTTCATCGAGTTGATGAAGGACATTTCTAATCTACTCTTTTTCTGTTTTGGTATTCATCGAGTTGATGAAGGACATTTCTAATCTGTTCTTTTTTATTTTTGTCCTTCATCGCTTTGATGAAGAACATTTCTCGGCTGCTCTTTTTCTATTTTGGTCTTCATCGAGTTGATGAAGGACATTTCTAATCTACTCTTTTTCTATTTTGGTCTTCATCGAATTGATGAAGGACATTTCTAATCTACTCTTTTTCTGTTTTGGTCTTCATCGAATTGATGAAGGACATTTCTAATCTGTTCTTTTTTATTTTTGTCCTTCATCGCTTTGATGAAGAACATTTCTCGGCTGCTCTTTTTCTATTTTGGTCTTCATCGAGTTGATGAAGGACATTTCTAATCTACTCTTTTTCTATTTTGGTCTTCATCGAATTGATGAAGGACATTTCTAATCTACTCTTTTTCTGTTTTGGTCTTCATCGAATTGATGAAGGACATTTCTAATCTACTCTTTTTTATTTTTGTCCTTCATCGAATTGATGAAGGACATTTCTAATCTACTCTTTTTCTATTTTGGTCTTCATCGAATTGATGAAGGACATTTCTAATCTACTCTTTTTTACTTTTGGTCTTCATCGCTTTGATGAAGGACATTTCAACCTTACTACTAACTATAATGATCACGATCACTCCCCAACAACACCGTCTATCTCATTTTCATCTAATAATCTAACATCCTCATAATTTTCACCGTAAGAATAACCAATTCCGTGTAGTGTTTCTTCAGGGAATATAATATGATCATCAGCATTATATGTCATAAATCCATAAGAAATATTTTCCTTAACCCCATCCATTATAGGCAGCCAAAATTCAGGGATTTCACGGAGTCCATATGAACCTTCATCGACTGTAATGTTATGGCTTAGTTCAATTCTTGGTAAGTAGATTTCTTTGTTGGATGAGGAAGAGAACCCTCTTTCTCTTATGTAAAATATAGCGAATGATTGGATTTGGTCTTTAGGGTGATAATTCCAAACGATTCGATAGGTTGAGAGGTTATTATGCTTTATTTTCCAAACTGTTGGTTCACCACTTGTAGTAATTCTAATAGGTGCCCAGCTCCCGTGCTGCCATTCCCATAAACTGATTCCATACTCATTTTTTTCAGTAATAAATGGAGCAAATACATGACTGTCATCGATAAAAATCGTGTCTTGAATGGTCTCGGGATTGGCGTCTGGGATGTTTTCATTTATTTGTTTAACTAACTGCTGGTGAGTAAGAAATGGAGCTGGCTTTGAAAAGTAGATTAAAATGATGCCGATGCCTATTACAATTCCTAATATGGCGAAGAGTAATTTTTTTTGCCTCACATTAATTCACCTCTTCGATAAAGGGTTCAGCAGAGCGAAAATACACTTGGTCATCTGAGGTCGTTACCAATAGGCCTCTTCCGTCATCCTCTATATAGATTGTTGCGACAATACCACTTCCCCATTTTGCTGATGCATCGATAAGTTCATAAGGAAAACGCTCATCCCGTTTGTTTGATTCGTCAATATATGTTTCAGAATACCATTCCGAACTAAAAAAACCTTCTTGTTTCATTGACGAAAGTTGAGTTCGCAATTTTTCCTTGTCTAGGGTGATGCTTTCTCCTGATGGATGGATAGTGTGAACGGATGCAGATTGGATATTCGCAAGAAAAGTTCCAGGATTTTCTTTTGAAAAGAACATATTGTTAATAGGTAGTGAGATGAGTGCAAAAGCTAGAAAGAGGTAATTCGCACAAAAACCTAACCATGCATATTGGCGGTATCTTTGCCATCTCCCTTCTTTTTTCTTAAGATATAGAAATAAAAGCCAAACACCTAGTGGCAATATTGCTATTTGTAACTGCAAATCATTCAAATGTAGAGAAAAAGAGAAAAGTCCAATGATACAAACGAGCAATACCTTCCTTTTCATTGGTTTTATATCTTGTTTTTTGTATATTCGACTGGCCATAAAGAGTATAATTGACCAATTAATAATAACGGTTATGAAATCTATAATATTTAATGTAAATCCTGCTTGACCATTCATCCCCACACATTCACTCCTACGTTATAGTTATTACTAATACTATAATGGGAATTTCATATTAAGTATTTATTAAGGATAAAAATATTGGATTTAATTCCCTACTAAATAAAATGAACTCAAGTTAATCGAGTATTCTCTCTTTCGCCTGAGTCAGCATGATAATTTATTTGTATAAAAATTGTTTAAGATATTCTGCTAATTCTGCTGCTGCCCTTTTATGAGCTAGCTTTCCTGGATGTGCTCTTGCACCAACTGTTTCCTCCGTCATATTAGGAAGCTGGATTATTGATACATTTTGGTCGCCTGAGTTCTTCTTATATTGGTCGACTGCTCGATAAATTGCTGGCATCATCGGAGTTCCGAGCATTCCATATGCCCAAATAATTTGTGCATTCTTATTATATTGACGAAGTTTGTTTAAAAATTGCACAGCTGCTGTTTCAAATGCTAGCACATCATCTTCATGAAATGTACCATCGTTGTTTAATCGTTGTTTGTAAACTTTGCCAGTCTCTTCATCCTTCCATTCTGGTGAATAGAAAGCTCCTCCATCATTTGTGCCGAGGTTGACAACAACGATATCAGGTTGCCAAGCGTCAAAATCATTTTCTCGGAAGGCCCCAATCAACTCATTTTTCTCACCTGTTAACAAACCGCACACTTTCTCATAGTAATCTGGGATATTATAGTTTGGGTTGTTGTCCCAACTTGTTAAGATCCCCCAGCCACTTTGCGAAAGAATTCGATAGTCTGCTTGTAAAGCATTTGCTGTTAGTACCGCGTAATTATCAATTGCACTAAACCACATCGATATCCAATCTTCCTCTTGTTTGGCACCAATCGCACCTTCACCAGAAGTGATGCTATCCCCAATAAATTCAATTTTATATTTCTTTTCTTCGACAGGTAGAAATTCGCCATCAAACTTTACAGCATGTATTTGTAGTAAATGGCTTGGGTCACTATTCATAGCCTGGACATCTTTTAAAATATGTACATTCTTGATAACGTTCTCATTCATCCCTCTAAAAATACAAACCCAGTACCTTCCTTTTGTTAGCATTTGTCTTCCAACAGGTGTCGAATTTATAACAATACTAATCCAAGGCTCATATTGTTCATAATCAACTTCAACCTCAATCCAGAGTTCAGCTCCTTTTGCATTCAGTTCGATACCACTTGCTGTCCAAAACAAGGTTAAAGGTGAAAGGTCCCCGGTCGTTCGTCCGTGGATTTTTAGATAGTCGATTTCGGATAATGGTTTAATTGTGATATCCTTTTCCATGTTAATTTCCACTCCTATTATGTAATTAGACTCTATAATAATACTGAATTTCTGTTTCTCAGTCATATCCATTCTCAGTACAGCGTAACTGATGCTTTGTCTATCATCTCGATATGTAAGTTTTACCATGACCTCTTATCTATAATTTTCAATCATAACAAAAACGGTATATTAGGTAAAAGTCACTAACATACCGTAGAAATATTCTAATTTATCCCTCAAAACTGTCCACTAATAGTTACAAATTATGTAAGAGAATTCCTGATATATGGTCTCTACTTCTTATTCCTCAGCAAATTTAAAGTTGTTTTTTCCATTTTGTTTTATCTTATACATCGCTTTATCAGCTCTTTTAATTAGGCTTTGTAACTCATTATTCTGCTTGTTGAAAGTTGTCAACCCTACGCTAGCAGTTAACTCAATAGGATAGTTAAAGGTGCTCCAATCTTGTAAACATTCTAAGGCTTGATTTGCTAATGTTTCTATTAGGTTTTTTTCTGTTAAGTTTGGAACGAGGATAACAAATTCATCTCCCCCTAACCTAATAGGTAAATTGAATTCTTTAAAAGCCTTTTTTAATCTACTACCTACTTCAATTAATACTAAATCACCAATATCATGTCCATAAACATCATTCACTTGTTTAAACCCATCTAAATCAATGAGCATGATTGCACCTTCATCTGATATATATTCAAAACTATCAAATAAAAAACCTCGATTATAAAGCTGAGTAAGGTGGTCAATATTAACTTTTTTCTCCAGTTCTATTACGTAAGAAAAAAGGTTAGAAAATTTCTCGAATATTTCAATATCCTTTTCAGTAAAATTTGACTTTTTTGAATCAACCGCGCATAAGGTGCCGAACATTTCTCCATCCTGGTAAAAAATTGGGACTCCTATATATGAACCTATGTTTAATAACGAGGTTAGAGGTAGATGACTTGTGAAATGATGTGTTTGCGTGTCATTAATAATTAATGGAGTTCGGCCGCCAAAGAAGATTTGTTGACAAAAGGATTGTCTAATATCCATCGACATCGATTGCATTTCGGATAAATTAATATCTGTTTCACTGGCATTTAGTGTTTTTAAAATAGTGAAAACTTCCTCAGTTGTTTGACCCACGAATAACATCTTGCCGTCAATCGTTAAGTTAACTAATTCTAATAATTCAGTCGCTGCTTTATATGCCATAAAAGACCTCTCTTACGAAAATGTAAAAATGAATCTATCACTATATTATAGCAGTTTAACCTTACTCAACCAACTAATACAATTATTCATATCACAATTCCGAGCTCTTAATCCTATATGCAAAGGTACTGTCAACAAGTAGCCTCAACTTTTTTTTACATATAATATTAAAAATAGCATCAGCGTTCACTTCTTAATATTACCGGCCAAGAAGTTCATAGTTTTCAGTCTTATCTTAATTACCTATTAATTAATTGACTTCTCATCGACCAATTTATAACAAACAATTACATTATAAAAATACGACAGGATAAAATCAGGACCCTGTCGTATTTTTCACCTATTATTTTAAATAATCAATTGCTGCTCTTTCAATCGGTAGGCCATTTTTATAGCGTTCCATAAATTGCTCAAAGCCTTCAACGTCTTTTGGATCAGGAGACATTGTTTTACCTGCTTGGTCAGCGAAAATTTTTCCGCTTAAGAATTGCTCTAGTGTTTCGTTTTCTTCTTTGTTAATTAAATATGAAGCGAGTAGTGCGATTCCCCATGCTCCACCTTCACCAGCTGTTTCCATTACAGATACTGGTGTATTTAAGGCTGCCGCCATGATGCTTTGACCAACACCTTCTGTTTTAAATAATCCACCGTGTCCTAAAATTTCATCTAGTTTAACGTTTTCTTCTTTAAGAAGTATGTCCATACCAAGCTTCATCGCACCTAAAGCCGTAAATAGGTGTACTCTCATGAAGTTTGGAAGATTGAAATTGCTGTCAGATGATCGAACAAATAGTGGACGCCCTTCTTCAAAGTGAGTAATATGTTCACCAGATAGGTAACCGTAAGCAAGTAGGCCGCCTGCGTCAGGATCACCCTTTAATGCTAGATTATAAAGAGTGCCATATAGTTTATTCATGTCAACATCTATGCCCATAGCTTTTGAGAACTCTCCAAATAATCCTACCCATGCATTTAAGTCAGATGAACAGTTGTTTGAATGTGCCATTGCGACAAGATTACCAGTCGGTGTTGTCACAAGGTCGATTTCAGGGTACACTTTTGAAAGTTCTTTCTCAAGTACAACCATTGCGAAGACTGAAGTTCCTGCTGATACATTACCAGTACGTTTTGCAACACTGTTTGTAGCAACCATTCCTGTTCCTGCATCTCCTTCTGGAGGACATAGTGGGATTCCAGCTTTCAATTCACCAGATACATCGAGAAGTTTTGCACCTTCTTCTGTTAGAACACCTGCTTGCTCACCAGCAACTAGTACTTTTGGTAAAATGTCTTCTAATTTCCATGGTAAACGATTTGGTGCTACTAATTCATTAAATTGATTAATCATTGTTTCATTGTAGCTCTTAGTATTTAAATCGATTGGGAAGACACCTGATGCTTCGCCTACTCCTAACACTTTTTCACCTGTTAACTTCCAATGAACATAACCAGCTAACGTTGTTTGAAAGCTAATATTCGCAACGTGGTTTTCTTGATTTAAAATCGCTTGATATAAATGAGCAATACTCCATCTTTGCGGTATATGATAGTTAAATAATTCAGTCAGTGCTTTTGAAGCTTGACCGGTAATGTTATTACGCCATGTACGGAACGGAACTAAAAGCTCTCCAGATTGATCGAATGCCATGTATCCGTGCATCATTGCACTAAATCCAATTGAACCAATTGTTTGTAATGTGACTCCGTATTGTTGTTTCACGTCATTGGCCATTGCTTGATAACTAGTTTGGATTCCTTTCCAAACCTCTTCTATACTATATGTCCAGACGTTATTCACATAGCTATTTTCCCAATCATGACTGCCGGATGCAATTGGCTCATTGTTTTCACCAATTAATACAGCCTTAATTCTAGTCGATCCAAGTTCAATTCCTAGTGCCGTTTTTCCATTTACGATTGCATTTTTTACCTCGATACTCATCGTAGTCCCTCCAAAGAAATATATTTATACCCTCAATTTTATTCATAGACTATTGTTCTTATTATTTTTTTACTAGCTTTGCAACAGCTTCTACATGTGCTGTATGAGGAAACATGTCAACTGGTTGAATATATTCCACCTGATAGTCTTTTGATAAGTAGTCGATATCTTTCGCTAATGTTGAAGGGTTACAAGATACATATACGAACTTTTTAGGCTTCACTTGAATGATTGCATCTAATAGTTTTTTGTCACAGCCAGTCCGAGGAGGATCAACGACAATAACGTCTGGACGCCAACCTTCGTTCACCCATTTTGGCAACCAATGCTCGGCTGTTCCTGTAACGTATGTTGCGTTTAATATGCCGTGTTTCCTAGCATTTTCATTCGCATCTATAATCGCTGATTCAATTGTATCCATGCCACGCACTTCACTTGCTCCACTTGCTAACCACATTCCGATTGTACCGACTCCACAGTATGCATCTGCGATTTTTTCCTTACCAGTTAGACCTGCAGCTTCTTTCACTTCGTCATATAACTTAACTGTTTGAATAGGATTTAATTGAAAAAATGCTCGTGCTGATAATTCAAAACTTAAGTCTCCGAGGGTTTCTTGAATAACCTCTTCACCTCTTAGATGAATCGTTTTTTCACCGAAGATTAATGACGTTTTGTTCCCATTAATATTTTGAACGAGTGATGTGACCTCAGGTAACCGTTCTTGAATTTCCGCCATTAATAATTTTTTACGTGGGACTTCTTTTTGAGTTGTAATTAAAACAACTTGAACTTCACCTGAACTAAAGCCAGCACGTGTCACGATTGTTCGAACAATTCCTTTTCGTTTCCGTTCGTCATAGATAGGTATTTGCAAATCTTCTAGTATTTGTCTAACCCCTTCTGAAACTTTGTTTGTTAAATCATGCTGGACCATACAGTTTTGGATCGGGATGAGACGATGTGAATCTAATCCATAAAGCCCTGCAATTACCTGACCATTTTTTTGCTGACCGACTTGGAATTGGCTTTTATTACGGTAATTCCAAGGTTCATCCATTCCAATTGTTTTACGAATATCCAGCTTATGAAGTTGTAGCTTTGTGTGCCGTTCAAGCGACTGTATCACAATGTCACGCTTTTCTTTAAGCTGTTGCTCATATGCTAAATGCTGAAGCTGACATCCTCCACACTCTTCATAGATTGGACATGGGGGCTTTACACGAAAAGGAGACTGCTTCCGTATTTTTTTAACCTTACCTTCAGCAAATTTTGGTTGGATTTTTGTTGCTTCAACAAGTACCTCTTCACCAGGTAGAGCCCCTGGAACGAAGACAACTTGCCGTTTGAAATAACCAACTCCCTCACCATTTATACCTAATCGTTTAATCGATAATGGAAAAGTTTGGCCTTCTTCTATTTTAATTGAGCGTTTTTTCCCTGTTTCCTTCATAGCTATATACTCTCCGTTTCTTCACTTACATTCATCCTTTAATCATACTAATTCTCCTCCTTAAAAGCTAGTTACGCTATCTTATCTATATAATATAGATGAAAATGAGACCAACTTTTTAGTTAGCCTCATTCACTTTTTTTTATTCTACACTTGCTTTTCTTCTCACATAGATAAATATTGCTGCTCCGGCAATCAGCACGAATGCACCGATTAATAGCATATTGTAACTTCTTGTTGCTGTGTTTGGTAACTTCTTTCCAGCCTGAGATTGTCCATCTTCAACAGGGTCTGCCTTGACATCTGTTACTGGTTTATTTTCTTTTGGCTGTTCTATTGTATCCGTATTTCCTGGTGTTTCATTATCTGCAGGTGTTCCATTGTCTCTATCTGCTACTTCATAAGCACCATAGATACTGAAGTGTTCAACATCAACTGATATTGTTTTATTTTCTATGTCTACTTGTTTTGTTTCGACCTTTTCATATTGTTTCTGTTCATTAATGTACAGAACCACAACATTGTCTAGGTTAGTATCCTCATCGGCATTAATTGAGAACGTTAAAGTGATTGGTGTGTCTCCAAACTCTTCAATTACTTCATCACCACTTGTAATTGTAAAATCTAATACTTCACCAACTGGTTTTGCATCTTCAAAACTATATTCATTTGCTAAATCTTCTCCAAAACTAAATTGAATGTTCTCACCAGTTTTTAATAGAGAAACTGGAATTTTTGCAGTTGCAGCACCATTCGTTAATTGAAGATAACTATTTTCTGGCAGTGATTCAATAACTTCTTTACTTATTGTAAAGGCAGATGCTTCTACTGTTGATGTGTATAGATTAGCTTTCTTAATTAATGCATCAATGTTATCAATAGTCCCTTTTGAACCTGGATGTTCTGTACCTGGCTCTTCCGTTCCTGGCTCTTCCGTTCCTGGTTCTTCCGTTCCTGGCTCATCCGTTCCTGGCTCATCTGTTCCCGGTTCTTCTGTTCCTGGTTCCTCTACTTCTGGATATACCGGAACTTCACCTGTCTCATAGTAGGCTTTAATTTCTTCAGCTGTTAATACTTGTGCATCATATACTAGAAGGTCGTCCATTAAGCCTTTATAAGGAACATCCCAATAGTTAACACCTAAGCCGAAGACACCATTTTCTGTAGTAAATACGTCAGGGAAGCCTTTGCCTGCAAACTTCTCTTCACCGTTTACATAGATTTGAAGACTACCGTTGTCAACGGTAAATGCAACATGTGACCACTCATCAACTGGTATTTTCATTCCTGTGCCTGCATCATACCAAGCTTCACCAGACCAAAGCATCGTATCATTTGCTACGCCACCATGACCTTTTGGTAAAAGACTAAGCCATTTTGTGTTACTGCTTGCACCAAAGAACGTTGTTGTGAACTCTGTTAATTCTTCAGGATTTAACCATAATGAAACTGAGTATTTATTACTTGAGATTAATCCATCTGGTAAACGAATACCTGTCTCACCATTAAATACAGCTGCTTGTCCAAGTTTACCTTCTTCAAATGAACTAGTACCACCTGTATTATCAATCCGGTTTCCTGTAATTGTTCCATCAGCAACATTTTCTGTGCTATCACTTAAATTTCCATCAAAAGTATAGCGAGCTACTAATTTACCTTCTTTTTGTGGTAAAACTGTAATCTCGAATGTTTTCGTGTCAACGATATTACCTTTTGTAATTGTTGCAGTTAAGGTTACGGTGACACTTTCTGTACCGATTGGGCGTATTACTTTGCCTTCCTCAGAAACAATTTCACTATTCGAAGATGTCCACGTAATTTGAGTATCACGTGATCCCTTTGTTGGTAATGTTAAATTACTAATGACTTTACTCGTATCACCGAGGGACAATTCATTTTTTACAGATTCGATAATTTCCTCATCTGTTTGTGTGACAGTTTTGCTTCCCCAAACTGCTACACCTTCATCTGATAATGCCGAAAATGTCATGACATATGTTTCAGTTGTTTGATCCCATTGACGGTTGAACACACCTTTATATATTTTTCCACCAACTTCGATTGTTGCTTTGTTCTCACCATCAAACGACCATTCCCCTGTTGCATTTCCAGATATTGTGTTATCTGCATTTAATGTGATTAATACAGATTCTTTTATATCAGCTGAAATATCTTTTCCGTGATTGATAAACTTATAGTCTCCACTAATTTCTTCAGCATCGACTTTTTCTAATGATTCTCCAGCATAGCGATGTGGTGATACGACTGGCCATCCATCTTCATTCATATACATTTTATGAACACGAACTTGGTGCATCTCGCCTTTTTGTGGGAATCTAGCATGGAAGATTAAATATTGCTCATCTGTTGCTTCATCATAGTAGACAGAGTTATGTCCTGGTGAAACGTATCCTGTACCAATTCCAGTCCCTGGTTCACCGACTTCTCTTTTAAATAGGTGACTGCCCATTAACTTAACCCCGTAAGGCTCTATTGAAGCATCGTCAAAGATAGGTAATTCAGGATTTGCTTTTACATTAATCATGTCATGACCTTGTGCATCAACATATGGTCCATCCGGATTTTTTGAACGGACAACACGCATATTATAACCGCCTACTGCATCAAGACCACCGAAAGATAGATACATATAGTAATAGTCTGTTTCTTTACTATATTGAACGTATGCTCCTTCAATTCTGCTATGGTTTCCACCTAAAAGCTTTTTCCCGTAGCCTTGATCAGGTAATGGTTCACCTGTTTCAGGGTTCATTTGCATAATGAAAATCCCACCTGAATATGAGCCATACATCATCCATAGCTTCCCATCTTTATCAAAAAATACGTCTGGGTCAACAGCATTCGGATGTTCCCTCGCATCGTAAATAGTTCCATCCGGACTTTCTTGATCCCACATACCTGACTTTAAGAAAATCCCTTTGTCTTTATATGGACCTTCAATATTGTCAGAAACTGCAATCCCCATTGCAGAACGTGGGGAGTCCCCTTTACATGCGTTATAATACATATAAAATTTGCCATTAAGTTCAATGACATCAGCAGCCCATAATGTATCAGATTCTGCCCAATCAAATGATTCCTTCAATTCCTCAACAACATTTTCAAATAATGGGTTATCAGGGCTTACAATGTTTGCTACTTCATCCCACTGCATAAAATCCTTTGTTTTTGCTGCTGCTAAATGGGAGCCAAACACATAATACGTATCACCAGTCTTAATTACTGATGGATCATGTACAGATACATCTTTAAAAACAGGTGCTTCTGTTTCAGCAGTTTGCCCATTTGATTCAGCGGCGAATGCTAAATTTGGAACGATTAGTACAAGAGTCAAGAAAATAGCTAACAACCTTCGAGATAGTTTCTTTTTCATTGCTTGAATACCCCTCCTTTTTTAGGAAACGTAGTGTTTACTTAAGTATGTATTCGCATTGACAATAAAAGGGATGTCCGTACAAACAAAAAAGACGATGATTTATAATTGTATGGAATCTACTTATCTATTTATTAACATCCTATACAAAAAAAACCGCGAAATCCCTATGATATGCGACCTACTAAGCAATATCTCCGTTTCGTTCCTGCCAATCCGGTTAGGTAAAATTCACATTACTAGTATGTTTTGCAAAAAGGATGTCCAAGATGTTTAAAACTCAAAGTGATGTAAGCGCTTATCCTAACCATTAATAATCGTATTATACACGTTCGTACATGTCAATAGATTTTTCAAAAAAAATACGCCACTTGTATGTATTCATTAGTTACATATACGTACAACTATCATTAAAATGATGGACTATTCCTGCATCGGCTTTTCGTCTACTCAATACTTCTCCATAAATACAAAGTTGCATAACTCAAATACGGGCTCCAACTTTGACTATAATAGTCCATTTCTTCACTTGTAGGTTTCTTATCAAGATTAAAATGTTTTTGTATCGCCTTTTGTATACCAATGTCAGCTTTAGGAAAAAGGTTTTTTCTTCCCAATCCTGATAACAATAAATTTTGTGCTGTCCAAGGACCTATCCCTCTAATTTTTACTAACTTTTCAATAATCTCCTCATTACTTAATTGATAAAGCTTAGATAAATCCAATTGTCCTTCAGAAATTAGGCGTGACGTATCAATGATATACTCCGCCTTTCGTTGGCTAAATTGCAAATTCCTTAATTGGTCTACAGATATATTTGCCACTACTTCCGGTTCCGGATAAAACCAAACTCCATCAACAGCTTTGCCAAATTCCTTAACAAATCTTTCAGTTAACGTATGTGCAAAGGTGACATTTAATTGTTGATGGATAATACACTTCATTAGGCAACGGTAGAGGTCAAATTCTAGAACTAATGGTGTTCCGCGATGTTCTTTAAATATTTCAGCTAAGTTTGTATTTTCGAAATGCTTAACAACTGTTTTCATGGAAAAATCCCATTGAAATATTCGTCTAATTTCGGCAATTGCTTGCTCTTTTACATTTTCATCATGACCTGATAGCTCAAACTTAGGTAGTTCCGTTGTACCTACAGCTTTAACCCCAATTACATTTCGTTTTCGATTCATTAGCAGTGGGACGTTTACAATTCGCTCTTTATCGTTGACATGATTTAAAGGGTCCAGCGACAATCGACTAATTACTTGTTTAAAATGATAGGGACCGTTTACCTCAATCGTTTCTTTCCACATGTACTCCTGTCCTTTCTTCATGTAATTTTATAGTTTTTTGAAGCTTATTACTTAGTTGTCGTTATAGGCCTGTTTTGTCTCCTTTTGTATTGCTCTGTCTATCTCGGGGTAGCTAGGCTAGGAATCTGATCCTCGAAATAAAACATGCATAAGATTGATTTTTCCTAGCACATCCATGGGGAGATAAGATCCCATTTTATTATACATAATATAAATGGCTTCTTTCATTTTATGGAATGGTTTTTAATCAAAATAAAAGCCTAAGAATGTATTCTATCTAGACATTCTCAGGCTTTACGTTTGATTAAAATTTTATTTCTTAACCCTTTTAGTTACCTAATAGTTCTCGTTGTTTCAACATCTTATCCACCATTAAATCATCAAGACTTTTGAATTTGTAGCCTTGTTTTTCTAATTCAACAATCGCGTTGTCGAGCGCCTCAGCATTATCTTTTGATACAGTGTGGAGGAGAAGGATTGCACCTGGGTGTATTTGCTTCATGATGTTGTCATACGAATATCTCCACCCCTTTTGTGTATCGATTTTCCAATCAACAAATGCAAGCGACCAAAAAACACTTGTATATCCGAGCTCTTTTGCTTCAGCTAAGACACGTTCGCTAAATATACCACGTGGTGGTCTTAAATAATTCATCCCTTTTTGGCCTGTTAATTCCTCTACCTTTAAGCGAACTGACTCAAGCTCTTCTTTTAATTTCTCATCGTTTTGTGTTGTTAAATCTGGATGATACCAAGAATGATTACCAACGATATGTCCTTCATTTACCATCCGTTTTACTAAATTAGGTTCACTTTCTATATAATGACCAGTTACGAAAAAGGTGGCCGGTACTTTTCTTTTTTTCAATACATCCAGTACTTTACTCGTATAGCCGTTTTCATAGCCGTTATCGAACGTTAAATAAATTTCCTTTTTAGAAGTATCACCTAAATAAAATGATCCGTATTTACTTAGTATTTCATCAAGCTCTTTCCCGGCAGATGCTGGTTGATGATTCTTACTTTTCTTAAAGCCCCAGTGTATTGGATTATTAGAGATTGCATTAACTGGCGTTGTTGCTAATAAAACAAAACAAATTAAGCTGAAAATCATGAACCACTTTTTCATCGTATTCTCTCCTCATTTTTAATCTCTGTTCATAGTGTTGATTATGAGAAGAATTCCATACTGGAAAAAGGTACTAAAAAAGAGGATGAAACATTTGGTCTAATTTCTCAGCATGGAGAATCTATACCAATGTTCATCCTTAAATTCTCTTAACTAGCGATTTCTTCAGAGAGGTTTTCAGCATTTTTGTTCCGTTTTCGTTTACCTTTTCCGGTAAGTCCATTACCAAGCGCATGGAATATACGATAGACAGCAGGTATGAGTAACAATGTAATAAATGTAGCGAATAGCAAGCCTGAAATAATCGCAGTCGCCATGGGTGCTTGATAATTACCTGAAGTTCCAGAAGCAAGTGCTAATGGGAGCATACCGCCCACAGTCGTTAATGTTGTCATGAAGATCGGACGAATTCGATTTTTTCCAGCTTCTACTACAGCAACATTTGCTTCATAGCCTTCCTTGCGTAATTGATTAATACGGTCAATTAAAAGGATAGCATTATTTAATACAATCCCTATTAACATGATAACACCTACACCCGACATCATATTAAGCTCATGTTGTGTAATAAATAACCCTAGAATAACACCAACAATTGTCATAGGAATGATTGACATAACAATAATTGGATGTGCCAGATGATTGAATTGAACAGCCATTACTAAGTAAACAAGGAAGATAGCAATCCCCAGGATTAAAATCATATCTTGCATTAATTCCTGCTGTTCTTCAATATCACCGGCAACTTCAACATCATAACCAGTTGGCGTTTCAAAATTATCAATTACCTTTGTTACTTCTCTGTTTATTGTTCCTAAATCTGCATCTTTAATATCAGCTGATATTGTCACATAACGTTCTCCATCACTATGTGAAATTTCATTAGGGGCTTCAACACTTTTTAATTCAACAAATGCAGATAATTTTTTATCGCCATCATTTGTTGGAATTGTTTCATTTAGTAATGTTTCCTGCTTATTCATTTCTTTATCCCACTTTAATCGTAGTGGAACTTTTTTATCATTGTTCGAAACCTCACCAACAATTTCATTCATATAGCTTTGTTCGATAAACTGTCTGATTTGTACAGGTGACAAGCCCGCCTTTTCAATTTCAGCTTCCTTCAATTCAATCACTTGCTCTACTGATGTTTTTTCAACAGAATTTGAAATACCAACGATTCCTTCAACCTTTTCCAACTCAGATACAAAATTTGCAGCGAGCGATTGTAGTTGTTCATAGCTTTCACCTGTAATATTTACTTGTACTGGATAGCCGCTGCCTGCATCCATTGCACCTTGAACACCTTCAATTGGGTATTCATCTTGTAGGTCTCGCAATGAACTTAAAATATCTTCGTTGACATCTTTTTGTTCTTTTGTAATGTCATCTCCCTTTGTCATATTAATAATCGCATAGACTATTCCACCATTATCCATAATATAATTCGTTTCAACATCATCAACCTCTGATAATGTTTCATCTAATTTTTGTATAACCTCTTCTTTTTCTGAAGCGGAGATACCTGTTTCAAGATCGATTAGTACCTCTGTATACCGATTAAAGACATCTGGCATTACAGTCATTGGAATTTTTGGCACTAATAATAATGAGCTCACAAAGATGACGCCAAATAATATCAATATCGCAATGCTGTTTCGTTTCTTCTTTACAACCCAACCGACAAGTTTACTATATCCTTTAATGAAAAACCCATTTTCTTTAACATGTTTTTTCTTTCCTAACTTCAAAAACTTCTCAGATAAAGAAGGGATAACAGTAAATGAAACAATGACCGAACTAATCAATGTTGCTGCTACTACAACCGAAAGCAGGATCATAAACTCTCCCATTTCGCCACCCATTAAGCCAATTGGTAGGAAGACCACGATTGTCGTTAGCATTGACGCAATAACTGCTGTTGCTACTTCCTCTGTTCCTTTAAGTACAGCTTGCATCCCTTTTAATCCTTGTTCTTTTTTACGGTAAATTGATTCTAAAATTACGATTGACGAATCAACCATCATTCCGATCCCTAGCCCTAGCCCTATTAGTGTTAAAATATTGAAGCTATAATTTAGAAGCCACATACTAATGAACGTTAGTAAAATGGATGTCGGAATTGAAATCCCTACGATTAGAGTTGCCCGAACATTACGTAGGAATAGGAGTAAAATCACAATTGCGATAATTCCTCCGATTAAAATGTTATTTGTTACACCATCGATTGATTCTTGCACATAATCTGCTTGAGCAACCATTTCGTTTAACTCAAAGCCTTTTACTAAGCCCTCATCTTCAATTTTTTCTACTTCTTGACGGACTGCATCAGCCATATCGATTTGTGTTACATCGGGTACACGTCCAATTTGAACAAAGATGAAGTCTTTCGTTCCATTCTTCCAGACAGTTGAAGAGCTTTTTAATGGTTGTAAGCTTATATCTGCAACATCCTTTAACGAGATAAATCCTGAATCAGTTGGAATTTGAAGATTTTCTATTTCCTGCTTGGATTCAAGCTTTGTATCCCACCGTAGGGAAGGTGCATCCTTTTCATCACTAAATTCACCAAGTGTTGCCTCACTATTTGACTGTTGAATGATTGTTTGGATTTGCATGACATCTAAACCTCTTTTTGCAATTTCATCCCTCTTGAAGCTCACAATCATTTCATGTTCCTGAATACCCGCTAAAGATACATCACGAACCTCTTTTAGCTCTTCCAGTCTTGGCTCTAAAATATCTTGAGCAAATGCTGTCATCTCATTCATATCACCATTTGAGATGTCCATAAAAAACTCGTAACTCTCACTAGTACTCCCGACTTGACCTGAGATCACTTCATCTATACCAGCTATGTCTGATGTCGTCGAATGTGTAATGGAGTCTATTTCATTTGAGACTTCATTTCCTTTTCCTTCTTCAATCATCACCATTAAACTACTATGACCAACAGCAGTAGTTGATGTTACTTCTTCTACACCTTCAATACCTTGAATACTCTGTTCTAATGGTGTTGTAATTGTCCGTTCAACTTCAATTGCTGCCATATCACCAGCACGGACTTCAACATAAGCCATGTCCATCTCAAAGGATGGCATTAACTCTTTATCAACATTTAGCATTGAGTAACTTCCAACTAACAGAACGAGAACCGCCACTAACCCAACTAAGATTTTCCTTTTCAAAATAAACTTTAACAAATCGTTTCTCCTCCACATTGCTATCTTTTTATTGGTTGCCCATTTTTTGGAACACTTTACAATTATACCTTATTATTTTGAAATCAAGTACTTTTTTACAAGATTTTTACATTTATTGATGGGTATGAGCTATTTTAATAGATAGAAAATTACTTTCTCTAATTATCTCTTTATATAACAAATTCGGTTTCCAATTTTAAACAAATGTTTATTTAAGTCTTAATTGTAGATTGTAGAAAACTCAAGCAACTATGTTTACGAAAACAAGTTAAAATAAAAAAGCAACCTCACGAGAAGTTGCTTCAGTCGCTTATTGTGTATAAATGTTTGTATTGCATTCCGCTTTGTAACAAACCTAATATCACTGTTAATATAGAATCTACTACTCCTGTACTAAAGGTACTTTCATATTACTTATTTAAAAACAGGGTCTTTAAATTTCGAAAGCTTCTCAAGTGATGATTTATCTACATCAGCATGGAGGCTATTACCATGTGCATCCATCGTGACAACTGCAGTGAACCCTTCGACTTTTAAATGCCACATTGCTTCTGGGATGCCGAATTGCATAAGGTCAACCCCTTCTACTGATTTAATACAGTCTGCATAATATTGCGCAGCACCACCAATAGCATTTAAATAAACACCACCATGCTCTTGCAATGCTTGAAGTGTTTTAGGACCCATGCCACCTTTTCCAATTACGGCACGTATTCCAAATCGTTTCATAATATCGCCTTGGTATGGCTCTTCACGAATACTAGTCGTTGGTCCTGCTGCCTTTACATGGTATTGACCATCTTTATCCTTCATCATAACAGGTCCACAATGATAAATAATTTGGCCGTTCAAATCAACAGGTGAGTCATTTTCTGAAAGGTACTTATGAATGGCATCCCTTCCTGTATACATCATTCCATTTATCCGAACAACGTCTCCTACTTTAAGACTTCTAATTTGTTCTTCAGAAATAGGTGCCTCCAGAACAACTTCACGTGTTTGCTTCGTTTGTTCTTCAGCTGCTGCTACTTCATCTTGACCAAAATCAATTTCATCTCCATCTTGGTACAACCATTCATTTATCGCACCAGTTTCAGGGTTTAAATAGACACCTAGACGTCTGTATGCCCAACAATTATAGGCTACAGATACAAAGAAACTAGCTGGGATACGATTTATGACACCGATTTTACAGCCAAGTAATGTTGTTTCTCCACCGAAGCCCATTGTACCAATACCTAATTCATTTGCATGCTCTAACACATATTCTTCTAGCTTCTTTAAATCCTCGTGTTCATTCACATCATCAACACGTCTAAACAGCTGTTCCTTTGCTAATTCATAGCCGCTCGTACGGTCGCCGCCTATTCCAACACCGATAAATCCTGCACTACAGCCTTGACCTTGTGCTTGATAAACGGAGTGCATTATACATTTACGAATCCCATCTAAGTCACGGCCGGCTCTTCCTAGTCCTTCAAGTTCACACGGTAAACTGTATTGGATATTTT
The DNA here is from genome assembly GCF_030813355.1 of Metabacillus malikii. Taxonomy (GTDB): domain Bacteria; phylum Bacillota; class Bacilli; order Bacillales; family Bacillaceae; genus Metabacillus; species Metabacillus malikii. The sequence continues at coordinate 27,731 of NZ_JAUSUD010000014.1, read as the reverse complement.
TATTTTCACAGCCTCCACCTTTTAAGATAAGGCGTGCATCTATATAATCTTTTTCCCATTGTTCAAATTTAATAACAGGTGTACCCTCACCAAGATTGTCACCACTATTATCTCCGGTAATTGAATCAACTGAATTCGGACGCAGCTTTCCATCTTTCGTCGCTTGGGAGATTGCTCGTTTAATTTCTTCTATCATCTTTATTTGATTGGCCCCAACTGGGACTTTGAGTTTGAATGTAGGTAAGCCTGTATCTTGGCAAATTGGTGAAATATTATCGTCAGCCATTTTGATGTTATTTGTTATTGTTGCAAGTGACATCGCCGATCGAGTCCCAGCACTTTCTTTAAGCTTGGCTGCAGCAATTGCTCTACGTACATCTTTAGGTAGATTTGTAGATGTTTCTACAATTAGTTTGTACATGCTTTCGTAAAAGTTCTCCATCTCGATTCTCCCCTTAATTGTCTTTTCATTTTTTTAAAAAAATTACGGTCTATTTCTTCAATTTTATTATACTCCTTCACCTATTTCTTGAAAAGCAATATAACAAGCGCTTTCAAGAAGACACCCCTTATATCAATACCGCAAAAATACATGTTTAATCTCAGTAAAAAAGGAGTAGACTCAAGGTCATACTCTTTTAAGGTTCCAATCTTTTTTAAATTGCTCTTGCTTAAACTCTAATTCGTCTAACATATTTAATAATCTGTCAATATCCTCTACATCTGTTGATTCAGGGTCCATTGAATCAAGTACCTCTAAGAACATATTTAAACGGTTCTTTAAATATGATAGTTGTGAATCTTTATCGTGTACAGCATTTCCCATACGTTCACTCCTCTCAAATACTATTATCCTAGCCTAACTTAGACATATAAACAATATCCTACTACAAATTACAACTGATGATTAGAATGTGTGTTCATGTTAGAATGTACATGGGGTAAATACCCATTCGTTAAAACAAAGGAGTTCCTTATTATGAATGCAACAAACACATTACGACCTATCACAACTTCATATGACCCATGGGAAGCATACTTAGATGTGCAACAATATGGGAAGATGGAGTTAACAAATATTGAATTTACGACAACTACTTTATGCAATATGAGATGCGAACACTGTGCCGTAGGTTACACATTACAGCCTAAGGATCCACAAGCACTTCCAATAGAGCTCTTATTAAAACGACTTGAAGAAGTCCCAATGCTTCGTTCAATAAGTATTACTGGCGGAGAGCCGATGCTTTCATTAAAATCAGTGGACAATTATGTTGTCCCTTTATTAAAGTATGCCCATGAAAGAGGGGTTCGTACACAAATTAATTCAAATCTAACCCTAGATTTAAAAAGGTACGAAAAAATTATTCCTTATTTAGATGTTCTTCACATTTCACATAACTGGGGAACTGTCGAAAATTTTGTTGAAGTTGGCTTTGCGATGATGGAGCGTAAACCAAGTTTTGAGCAAAGGGCAAGGTTATTTGAACGTATGATAGAGAACAGCCGCGCTCTCGTTAATGCTGGTGTCATTGTCTCCGCAGAAACAATGTTAAATAAAAGAACTTTGCCATATATCGAAAAGATACATAAACAAATTGTTGATGAAATGCAGTGTCAGCGACATGAAATACATCCGATGTACCCAAGTGACTTTGCTAGCTCATTGGAAACATTATCATTAACAGACATTCGTTCAGCAATTCACCATCTGTTAGATATCCGTGACGAAAACGTTTGGATGTTATTTGGTACATTACCCTTCTATGCATGTAGTGATAATGAGGAGGATTTAGCGCTAATAAATCGATTACGTCGAAGTCAAAATGTAACTGTAAGAAATGATCCTGATGGCAGGTCACGATTAAATGTTAATATTTTTGATGGAAGCATCATTGTAACTGATTTTGGCGATGCACCACCGCTAGGTAATATTAAGGAAAACACGTTGCAATCTGCTTATGATAACTGGACCGCTTCAAAATTAGCTAATACAATGAATTGTCATTGTCCATCTGTACAATGCTTAGGACCCAATATTTTAGTGAAAAACAGCTATTATGAAGATGTGGACTTTACTAATCGAAAAGCAAATTTATAGCTATTTGAACATACTCCAACCACGACATTGTTTCCCTTTATAAAAAAATCAGTGTTGGCTACACTGATTTTTTTATAGATTTATTTTGGTTGGTCTGTTGTAACAAAGCCAAATGTTACATGATCCTGTAATGGTATCCATGCTCCAATCCCTTGTGACGTAACATTTTTTACGACAATACTTTTCTTGTTCCCTTTTAATACTAAATATACTTCGCCATATGTGACTTTCCCTTTTTCATTTACCGCTGGTGCATATGCATAAAGATAACCAAGCTTTTTCCTTGGAACATTATAGATTTGCTCTGTTTTTGTTCCTGCTCCTATAATTGTTTCAAATGATAGTGGTAAATTTGTTTTTTTCATTGCCTTCAATAGCATCATTTTCTTCACATGCTCAGCTTCAGGTACCTTCGCAGTCAATCCACCTTTAATCGATTTCTGTGCTTCCTGCTTATAATGCATTTGAATAGGTGACTTACCTCCACGGTTATCATTAAAGTTTGTATTAATTTTTTGATATTCCCAATTTGTTGCTGTCTCTGTTGATTCGTAGTTCAGGGCCCATTCACCCAAATAAATCGTTGCACGATAGCCAAATGCTAATGGAGCATCTGAAATTGATGTTTCATTGAGGATACGAATCAAATCAGGGTTCTCTATTGGTACCGTTGATGTATCAATTAATGCTTGAGAGAGCTCACTAGGTTGTAGATATGGTAAGTCTTGGGTTGGATTCGGATACGTATTTTCTTTGGAAATTTCCATTACAGTATCAGGTATTTTCGGCTTTTGTTGTTGACCTTTAGCCAAAGCTGATTGTGAACAGATTAAGCTCAACACCATAATAATGGTCAGGAACAATTTTTTTTTCATCCTGCATACTCCTTTCAAGATACTATCTGTAGTGTTTTCTAGTTTAAATTTGTTTATCCAAATTTTTTACATCGCATTAGATATTTTCCTCCATACAAATCAACATTACTCATTTACAAGTTATACAAATACTAGTAAAATTAAGTTATGAAATGAGTCCCTAGGTAAACTTGTTACGCTCATTTTGCAAGCGTTACCAATTTCTCTAGTCATTTGTTTCGTCCTACAAACAATCATTCAGGCACTGTGCAATTGCACGGTGCCTCTTTTTTCTACATATTATATCTTCTGATTAAACAAAGTGGTTGATTTTAACCCCAAATCATTCAAGCTTCATAAGCTTCTATCTTGGATAGATGTTTTGAAAAGGATTAGATGTGAGCGGAAAATTTATTAGATATAAACGTATATAGGCAAATGATATTGCATATACTAATTTCAGGTATGTATGATGAAGGAATTATTTTATCATCTTCGAACTTGAAAATTTTCCAGTTGATTATTATAATCTATATAACTGATGGCTCTAAAACAAAAAGGAAGACACCTTGCTGTCACAAGGTATCCTCCCATTTTCATTTTACTACTTCTGAAATTAGATGAATAATTTTAGAGCCATCCAGTTGCTGCACCTACGATAACACCGATAGGACCTGCTACAGTACCACTTGCTCCAAGCAATCCAGCAATATAAGTTGCTGCTGCTGTAGCCCCAACTGCTACTACTCTACTAACGATTTTCTTAGCTGCTGTTTTTCCAACTGATGCTGCTAAATAGTTAATTACACTTTGTTGAGACCATGATTTTAATTTGTTTTGTACCCATTTCCCTACTAGGTAACCTGCTTTCATCTTTATCACCTCCTTTCAAGTGTGTAGCTATTTCGTCGTCATTTTAGTAGTGTTGCTGGATTTGAATTTGCAGCATTTATGGCTGGCTTGATACCTCCTCCAATACCTAAAAGCATACTTATAAACAGGACGAGAAGTACATGCCATATTGAAAACACCATCGGGATATCCATAAACGTTAAGATAACTCCCGCTATCAATAAACCAACAAAATAACCTAACAATGCAAATACAATAACCAATATGAGAGACTCCATTAAAAACAAACTTATAACTGTTGTTTTCTTCATACCCATCGCACGATAGATAGCTACCTCATTCATTTTTTCCAATGTTGAAATATACATAATGTTGATTACATTTATTCCTGCTACAACAAGTGATATTGCACCGATTAATACGAGAAATATTGAAATACTACCAATAGACTCCTTAATTGCTTTACTAGTTTCCTCTGAATAATCAATGAATTTCACATCATCATCTAAGCCGTTATTCAACATTTCTAATACTTGTTTACTCACACTTTCAAGCTCATATCCATCTTCTAGAGTTAGGTTAAATGTACTGCTGATTGAACTAGCACTTACATCAATTTCTGACCTTAAATCTTCCGGAAGATAAAGGCTCGGGTTCGTATTACCAATTTCATCTGTTATTCCGATAATTTCGTAGCTTTCATTATTTACATAAAGTGTATCGCCAATTGTATATTTTTTATCAAATTCTTCATTATCTTTGACGATTACAACATTTCCTGAACGTTCCTGAAATGATTCTCCTTCAATAACGCCAATATTTCTAAATTCAGCGACAACGTTTTCTTTAAAATCATCTGTATCTTCGAAATATACATCGACAGTTTCTTCTGTATACGCTTCCTTGAATTCTTTAACACCTGGAAGGTTTCTAACGATTTCCAAATTATCTTTTATATCACCATCGTTCATAACACTTTCCATATCAACAAGGCTGTCAGCACTACTAATCAAGCCAATTGTCGTATTATTGACATACTTATTAACTAGATTATTAGAAAAGCTATTTGAAATTGTCATAATGATAATTACAGCAGCTATTCCGATAAATACACCTAAACCTGTTAATACTGTTCGGAATCGGTTATATCGAAAGGATTCTTTTAAATTTTTAACAAAATATATCACTTTTTACCCTACCGTCTCTTAACTCAATTATCCGTTGAGCTGATAAAGCAACATCTTTATCATGAGTTACGATTATGATCGTCGTATTGAAGGTATCATGAATTTCTTCAAGGAGTTTAAGAATTCCCTTCGTATTCGCTTCATCTACCGCTCCTGTCGGTTCATCTGCAATAATTATTTCAGGGTTTGAAACCATTGCCCTTGCAATAGCAACTCGCTGCTTTTGTCCCCCACTTAGCTCATCTGGGTAACTATCCTTTTTTTCTAACATTCCAACTTTTCTCAAGCTGTTTTCTACAGCAACTGTATCGAGCTTGCCTAATTTGATGACACTAGCAATTTCAATATTCTTTTGGACAGTATAACGATCAATCAATTGAAAATCTTGAAAAACATACCCTATTCTTTTTCGGTAATTTGAAATAATTTGGTCATTGAAATGTTGTTCAAGTCTTTTTTCCTGGAAGATATATTCTCCTCTATAATCAAAATCTAACAAACCAATTATTTTAATTAATGATGATTTACCAGAACCACTCTTGCCTACTAAAGAAACGTATTGAGCGTTTGGTATTGTAATATCAATGCCATTTAACGCATTTACTTTATAGTTACGACCTGTATATGTCTTAAATACTTCTTTTAATTGAATCACTTACCCATCAACTACCTTTTCAATTACGTCTCCTGCTTCGGCACCTTCGATAAGTAAATAATCATCTTCCACTTTCTCAACTTTTACATTCTTTTTCTTACCGTTAATAAGAACAAAATGTTTGTTATCTTCATCAGTGCCTACATACTCCTGAGGTATATGTATTTCACTTGTATGAACCATATAAGCAGTAGCATGATAGATTGGCTTATACTTTGAAGTCGGCTTAATGTCATACAACATTTTATATATCGGAGTTTGACCCTGTGTAGATAATTCCTCATTATATGCCATTGTTTGATAGGTTAGTTCACCAACAACTTCCGATTGATATTTTAAGTGTAACGGCTTCAAATTCTGTACTTCTTCAATCTGTCTTTCCGTCGCATTAAACACAAACTGATATACATTACTGTGAATTGCAACCTGTCCTGTTGATGTTATAGAAATCTGACCATCAAACGGTGCGACATCCATTGACTCTTCTTCATATGAAGCAATTGTTTTATTTAATTCTTCTATACTATCTTGTTTTGACTTCTTTTCTTCTTCAAGTTGCAAGATAACGGCTTTAACTGAAGGATCATTCGTGTTCCCCGATTTGATATTTTGATACTTTTTCTCATATAATCCTTTACTTTCTTTACTATTTTGTAAAGACTGTTTCGTTCTTGCCTCATTGAATTTATAGGTTTGTTCTAATGTCTGGAGATTTTCCTTTATCTCCTCATTCTCTTGTTCTAGCGATTTTATTTCACTTTCAATTGTCATAATTGCTTCATGTTCAGTTTCACTTGCTTCTATCCTATTAGCTCTTAACGTTTCAAGTTCATGTTTTAAATTAGTTAATTCATTGTTGTTTTCGTTAAGACTTCTGTTAAGATTTTCTTTTTCTGCTTTATAATTATAGTTAATTTCTTCAAGATTTAATTCCAATTCTTCGACAATATAATCTTGTGAATGAAGTGATTCTTGCATACCTTCAACTTCAGAAGATAATTCAGGACTAACGGAATAGTTACCTTTTTTTATTTCTGAAATATTCTTATCTAGCTGCGCGATTTCTCCTTCGACTTTCTTTCGCTTTTCAATTAATGCTTGAACTTCTTTCTCTACTTTCTCGTCCATTTCTGTTAGTACTTCGCCTTCTTTAACTTGATTCCCATTCTTCACTATTAACTTCGACTCTTCAACATCAATAATCTTTGTCTGTGTTGGTGATAAATAGCCTTTATATTTTATTTCTTCTTCCTTAAGTTCATATTGTTCGACACCATTTGCCACTTCCTTATTCACACAGGCAGACAATAGGCCCGTACTTAAAATGATTAAGAAACAAGGTAAATATGCTATCATCTTATACTTCGACACGGACTTATCCACCTTTAACTATTTTTGCAACACATAATCGATCATTTCTAGTCGTTCTGAAACAAACTTTTCTAGGTCCCCCTCTGGAGTCCAATCACCATCTTCTGTTATTAATTCTTTCGTTTCTGCATTATATTCAGCAGAATAATAACTTTCAGTGTCTTTTAGAAAAATATCAATAGCATAAACCATATCATCTGATTCTAGACTTACATACCCATACTCAATTAATTCTTGATAGTCAGGTAAGTTCGCTAAGTCTTTTGGGTCGTGGTTTGTTATATAAACCGACTCCATACCTGACTCTTGCTCGAAATTAACTTGGTAGTCAGGATACTTTTTGCTAAACTCCTTTTCATTAAACCTCTTCTCAATTTCTTCAATTGGTAATTCACTACTTGATTTTGAACTATCATTACTTTTTGGCTCCGATGCCTTTTCATCTGATGAACATCCTGCTATCGCAACAAAAAGTAAAATGAATGTTGGTATCAATAAACTCTTTACTTTACGCATCTTTTACATCCTTCCATCTGTATTACAGTATCTTTTTAAACTTCTTATAAACGTGATTATCAATCGTCACTTTTTTAAATTTATCTTTCTGGTCACTTGTCCAATTCGGTACTTCTGTTGTATTCCTTATAACTCCATTTTCAATTTCAAGTATTTTTCCACTTTTTTCAGAAGCAAGTAAATACATGACCTTATCGTTCATAAGCGAAGAAGATGCTGACGGAATTGATTCAAATAATATATTTAAAAACTGAAACATTCCTGATTTCTTTTCGGTTCGAAATACTTCATATACGACATCTCCTGGTGACTTGACTTTCTCAATCGCTTCTAGTGCTTGTCTAGTTTTTTTATCCATGTAAATCTTCCTTTCTCTCTCCGATATTTTACTAAGTTGATAAGTTGAGTTATTAGGAATGTTCATTATCCTCATTTCCCCAAACCGGCTAATATCATCACTAAATCATTAAATAGATTGATAGTGCATCGAAGCCAATATAGATACTAAGCGGGATAATCGCCACAACTTTTTTAAAGCCTTGTATGTTTATATCTTTGACGATTGAAATAATTACAATGACAGCAGGTATGATAAATATTAAAAGAATCTCACTTCCACTATATATATAATGGTTAATATATAGAACAATCATATGTGCATAAAAGGTGATAATTAACAACCACATTGACTTCAACATTACCCTTTTTCGGTCAAACGTTTGCTTATTGGCTAATTTATAAGATAGTAACGTTAAATATGATACAATCCAAACTGTTATTAACATTAAGACACCGTAATACAACGTTAATAACGAGTACCATAAGTATATTTGGCTACCATCAAACACTGCGATAAAATCTTCATCAGCTGTCAGTGAACCTAGAACGACTGCAGCAATTAAATAAATAATTAATAATAGCTTCTGTGTAAGATTGATAGACTTCATATAGTTCACTTCTTTCTTCAAAATGATTAGCCGAGGACTTATTAATGATTTACGATAGTTTTCGGCAAGTCCTTTCGTAAAATACTAACTGCTGATAAAAAGCAGTAGATAAGTAGGACAAATAAATAGATCCATAGCAATGTGTAATAATTATTAAAATACGCTGTGATGCCAAAAATGAGCACTGCTGTATATACTAGAAACTTATTCATAATTGTTGAGGATAAATGATTCCGATATACAACTATAAATTCAATAATTGAACCTAGTATCATAAGGATAGCTAATGAGGCAAGTACTCTACCATCGAATATTTTATGATAAACTAATATGCCAAGAGAAACTGATATTTTTATAACAGCACCGCTCAATATCGTCATCATTTTTGTTATACGTATATACTTTGCATCACGTTTCAACCTCGTTTCATCAAAAAAAGGGTCATGAGAAAGTAACGTATATTTTTTTTTACTTTTCATCGCAAAGATACTACTACTCCCAATAATAAAGGCAGACATAAATGGAATTAATTTATCCTCTGTACCAATAATTAGAAGGCTATATAATGTAAAAATCATAACTAGATTAAGTAGGATATTTTTATAAAATAATACATAGTCCTTAAATAAGAAGACATTAAGTTTTTTTAGCCACAAGAAAAATTTTCTTGTATTCAATTTTGAATCTGTCTTACTTCTATAAAAACCACTGATAATATCAAGGATAATAACAGATAGTAACGTAAACAGGATAAGTAGTAGTGAATGAATATAACTAGTGCCGCTAAATAACCAACCTAAGTGAGCTATATTATGAATGCAACCGACGATTACTGAAACTAATAGGATGACGAAAAAGGCTACAGATAGAATAACTCCCTGTTCACCGACCTTATAAGCCCAATAATTAGCACTAGGCATTAGAAGATGGCTTATTGTAACAATGGTCAAAAAGAATAGTCCCGTTGGTAAACTAGATTTAACTGCTATGTAGATAAAGACACTTACTACGATAATCGTATTAGTCAAATACATATCAAGTAAAATTCTTTGCACTATATACGTGATTTTAAATGGAAGTGTATTATTTTTTAAATCGAATAATTCTAAATCTTGATAACCAAAAAAAGTTTCATTATCTACCATACTTGTAATAAGTAACAAACCACAATAGAATAGTACGACTAAGTTACCCCATAAAGGTTCTGTAGTGTAAACCATCATAAGTAAAGCTGAAACGATGATTCCTATTATTATTTCTTTTGGATAGTTTTTGCTCTTTCGCTTTAATAAAATGGAAGCAAATTTATAGTAATACGTCATTTTCACTAATAGTCAATCCCTTATTATTTAAGTGATATATTTTATCTACGGATTGTTGAAGCATATCGAGATCATGACTTACAATCACCAGCCCTCTTTCTTCTTCATTAAATAATCGAATAATATTTTTATTTGAAGCTTTATCTAAAGATTCAAATGGTTCATCTATTAATAGAATTGGATGGACTGATAAAAAGCCAAACAATAATGCAACTTTTTTTATCGTGCCTTTAGAGAGCTTTCCGATTGGAACATCCATGTATGATGTAATATGTAATGCTTTTACATAATCCATATAATCTGTACAATTGAATGATTCTAGATGCATACATAAATCTAGCATGTCCCGGAGAGTAAATTTTTTATATTTAAACAAATCAAAATGAACAAAATAGGTGTCCCCACTGAGAGCTATTTGGCCTGATTGAGGGACTAATTGACCGCTCATTAGCTTAAGCATTGTCGTTTTCCCTATACCATTCTCTCCAATAATCCCTATTTTTTTGCTGTCAATGTTCATGCTAAAGTCTTTTAATATATAATCTGTGTATTTAAAAGTGACATGATTAAATGAGTACATGAACATTTCCCTCCAACAGTGCTCCAACAAAAGTTAAAACTAGTATTACAACATATGCAAAAGCTAATTGTTTAAATCTTTTTCGATAAGGAAAGTCGATATCTGTTGATTTCAAGTATGTGTTTGACATTTGTATTAAGGAGTAACTAATATAAATTGCTATCATTAATGCGAGAATCTCAAAGATGGAATGTCTGTAAAGTAGTGTAAATTGCTGAAGAAAAGCCAAACTTTTAATTTGGTAGATATATGTACCAATATTAAAAAATTGTACGCTTAAATAGATGAAATTTAGAATTGGTAACACACAAACAAGTGAGAAAAAGGTGATATTATTAATGAAAATCATCATAAATCCTGCCTTCTCCTTTTCGGACATGACATTCTGATAATCATTAATAAGTAAATTTATTTCCATGATATTATTCTCTACAAGTAACGAGTAAGAAATATATCCTAGAATTGTAAAGAAAACTGCAATGACAAAATGAAAAGAAATGATTTCTCTTAATACCATATTTACTACCTTCTTCTCCCTTCTTCTATGTTACCCTCAGTTCCGGTTCTCACCTTCCAAACAGAAAGATTTCCTGGAACCTCATACAATTCATCTGAGTAGATGTGAACTTTTGTAATCATTGTTGCTTCTTACTCATTTGTCGTTTAGGGTTGATTTCTTTACGGAGTGTATCCAGAAATCATTTCACAGCGTAGATGAATATGTGAAATATTGTATTATTAACCAATATTTTGTTTATACTTGTATTATACAAAAGGTATTATAAATGTTCTATAGTACCTGTATACTAAATGCTTTATTGATAACCTCGTCTTTAACAAAAAGGTAAAATTAGGATATATCGTGACTTACATTCTTTTTTCCTATTAAAATTCCACTTTCATTTAGGAGTTGTTAGCTAAACAAAAAACAAATACATGGCCCCATTTACCCTAAGGAAGTATCCTCTATCTTGAGTATTTAGTTCTTTCTATTCAAGTTAAAATTTTATGTAAAGATTGTAAATAATATATGAATTGCCTTTTGCAAAGTTGGAATTTGTTTCAATACAACTGGTTAATTTCGATTAACAGACCATTGTGTATGGATGTAGTTTACTTATTTTAATTTGTTCCTACCATACTAACAATACCCGACAGACTAGACTTGACTTCCTCTCCCCGCTCTAAAAAGCTACAACTAATTAATTAAATTAATCCGTAAGTCACCTAAAGGAAGAACATTACTTATTTATGAATTCAGCAAAAAGAAGCTAACTTATAAGTGTTTGACCTCCAACAACATCACATCATTGTTTTTGGATTCAAACACTTTAACATCTAAGTCAACCTCTTCATGTCTTCATTTACTTTTCTTCTTTCTATCATATAGCATTGCATTTAATTCTCCGCATAGTATAATAATCATTCCCGATAAATAGAACCAAATCATAAGGACGATTATCCCACCGATACTCCCATATGTTGCACTGTAATTTGCTATATGACCTACATAATATGAGAAGGCTAATGAGACTAAAATCCAGCCTAATGTTGCTGCAAATGCTCCTGGCACCCCATCTTTTATATGGAGGCGTTTGTTAGGAGCGAAAAAGTATAATGCTACAAATACGATGAATAAAATAATCGCGCTTAAAAACCATCTAAGAGTATTCCATACCGTCAAAAATTCTTTTGACAAACCAAAATGTGAGGAAATAAAAATACCAATTTCTCGACCAAAGACAGGTAACAATAAAGCTACGACGATGACAAACACCATTGCAATCGTTAAGAAAATCGCCATAAGTCTTGAAGCGAAAAAAGACCTTGTTTCTTTCACATCATAAGCTTTATTAAACGCACGCACGATTGCATTGATTCCATTTGATGCAGACCATAACGTAGCAACAATCCCGAAGGACAGTAATCCACCATTTTTTTGTTTAATAATTTGATCAAGTGATTCTTCAATGATTTTTACAGATTCCCCTGGGGCAAATTCGCTTATCGTACCAAGCACATCTTGTTGAGATATTGGTAAATAACCAATAAGCGTGATGAGAAATAACAAAAATGGAAATAGAGATAGTAAGAAAAAGTATGCAAGCTGTGCTGATAATCCTGCTACTTCATCATGTAAAAAGCGATTAATCATTTCCTTTATAAAAGCCAAGACATCTACCTCCACGTAACGTTTCAGTTATGGAATCAGTTTGTCCTTTGTTTCTTGTAGCATATGTATAACATGTGGGGATGATTCTTTTAATTCATTTACCTTTTCATTTATAAAGGCTAAATCATCTGAAACTTCTTGGACTGTATCTCTTACTGTGTCGACCTTCCGCTTGACATCTGTAGTAAGCTTAGTTGGTTGTTTCACATATTGCGTTAAAGATGAACACATAGATTTACTAGATTGCAACACAGCCTGACGGGTATTCTTATCAAACATTGAGACCGCCGCTCCTACGATTGCCCCAATAACCATTCCTTTTAGTAATTTATTTTCGTTACTCATAGGCTATCCCCTCTTATAGTTGATACTCATGTTTAATTTCCGAAAGCAGATTCCTGCATCCTTCCGTTACCATCTCATATACTTCATCAAAATTCCCAGTATAGTATGGGTCAGGGACATCACTTGTAGAGAATTCTTTTGCATAATCCAATAATCGTTTAATATGATTTGTCGGAAAATCTCCTGCTAGTCGCTTAATATTCCCAATGTTTTCAGCATCCATTCCAATGATATAATCAAAAGATGAAATATCTTGTTCGAGCAATTGACGTGCGGTTTGCCCCTCATATGAGATTTGATTTTTCGTTAAAATTTCTCGAGTCCCCTGGTGTGGAGGCTTTCCAATATGCCAATCCCCTGTTCCAGCAGAGTCTACTGTAATCTTATCCTCAAGCCCCTCCTCAGCAATTAAATGTCTCATAACCGCCTCTGCCATTGGTGACCTACAAATATTCCCTAAACATACAAACAATACTTTTACCATATAATTCCCTCCTAATTTCTCTTCATTACTACCTATCATAAGATTTCTTTCACGTTCTGACAATTGTCACGGAGCAATATTAACAATTTACAACACCTTATTACATACAAACTATTTAATTACATATAGTACTGATTGTTAGTGCTACTAGGTTAATTAATATTAGCAGTTTTGCTTCTATAATTGTAAAAAATAGCTAAAATTTTTGACATTTAAAAATATTTATCCGAATACTTTTCATATAAGTGACGAATAGGACATTACAGACATGTGGTCACAATTTAACATTAGGGGGATGTTATGAAAACATTAGAAGCAGTGATTGGTAAAGTCAGTAGCTTTATTTGGGGTCCGCCTTTGCTTATCTTACTTGTAGGGACCGGTTTATATTTAACTTTTCGTTTAGGGCTGCTCCAATTTCGCATGTTGCCATACTCTTTAAAGCTTGCCTTTTCAAAAAAACAAGATAACAGGTCTGAAGGTGATATTTCACATTTCCAAGCATTAATGACTGCTTTAGCAGCAACAGTAGGTACAGGGAATATCGTCGGCGTTGCTACAGCTGTGCTTATGGGTGGACCTGGTGCTGTTTTTTGGATGTGGATTACTGCACTAGTCGGAATGGCAACGAAATATGCTGAAGCAATATTAGCTGTCAAATATCGAGTGAAAGATAAGAATGGGGAAATGTCTGGCGGGCCTATGTATTATTTAGAACATGGTCTTAAGCAGAAGTGGCTAGGTGTCTTATTTGCCATATTTGGTGCTATTGCAGCATTCGGTATCGGAAATATGGTTCAATCAAATTCAGTTTCTGGTGTTATGAAATCTACTTTCTCTGTCCCAACGATTGTTACCGGTATTATCATTACTATCTTTACCGCCCTTGTTATTTTAGGTGGGATTAAATCAATTGGACGAGTAACAGCAATTTTCGTCCCGATTATGGCCTTATTTTACTTAATTGCAGGACTCATTGTTATCATCTCGAATATTAATCTTGTACCTGATGCGGTAGTACTTATTTTATCAGATGCCTTTACAGGTGAAGCCGTTGCTGGTGGTGCTTTAGGCGCCGTTATTCGATGGGGGGTTGCCCGTGGTGTTTTCTCGAATGAAGCTGGTTTAGGTTCTGCACCAATTGCCGCTGCTGCTGCAAAAACTGATTATCCTGGTCGACAAGCATTAGTTTCGATGACACAAGTCTTTATTGACACAATTGTTATTTGTTCAATAACTGGTATTACTATAGTAATGGGTGAGTTATATACAAGTAATGTTGAAGGTACAGCACTTACTTCTTTAACATTCGAACAATTTCTAGGTCCGATTGGCTCCATCATCGTTGCGATTGGTATGTTATTTTTCGCTTATTCAACAATTCTCGGCTGGTCTTATTATGGCGAAAAATGTTTTTCTTACCTATTTAGTGAATCAGTTGTGAAATATTATCGGTATGCCTTTGTGATAGCTGTCTTTTTAGGTTCCATTACAACGATTGATATTGTATGGGGAATTGCAGATGTTATGAATGGATTAATGGCCTTTCCTAACTTAATTGGATTAATTGGTTTATCCGGGATAGTAGTTGCTGAAACGAAAAAGTTCCTCGAAGTTGTCAAGCAGGAAAAACGTGAAAAGGAAAAAGCATAACGTCGTAAACAGATTCGAATGTTTTGAATGTATCGACATTTTTCATGTTACAATAACAATAATTACTTTAAGGGACAAGAAAGGAATGATGATATGATGAATCTAACGGAGAAATCTGCTGAAAATGTTGAATATATGGTTGACCAAATTAAAGAAAAGCTTCGGATGTTAAACTTTGGTGCAATTAAATCTACACATTTTAATGAAGATATGTATGAAGAACTTAAAGATATATACGAACACGTAATGAAAAAGCAATCATTTAGCCCAAATGAAATGCAAGCTATTGCAGAAGAGCTAGGAAATTTACGAAAAGCATAATTGATTGATTCTGACCTCTCTCTTATCAACATATCTTTTTGATAAGAAGGAGGTTTTTATATGATTAAAATAGGACTTTTCACTGTTTTTTTAATTGGAACACTTGCTATTACTATTTTACTCATAATCTTTTTATTGAATGATTCGCTAAACACTAATGACTCCTCTCAAATCGACCCGCTTCCTAATGATGATGAAGATGATTTACTTGAGAAATAATAAAATGATGAAATTCATGATGGGGAGGAACGGCTACTCCCCTTTTTCTTTTTACTTTTTTAGATAGTGTGTCAAATTAAGATTACCATTAATAGGATGGTCGATCTCTCCCCTCGAACAGCTCTTCGATATCTCTAATAAACTCTAACACTCTCTTTTCATACCCTATTGGATCTGTATTAAATGCTTCTGCATGGCCAGCCTTTGGTACAAGGTAAAGCTTTTTCTTACCTGCTTTTCTTCGGAACATGTCTAAACTCATTTCCAATGGGATAAATGTATCTTCTTTCCCATGTATAAACAGGATCGGAGTGTTCGTTTTCTCTAATCCTTTAATTGGAGAAATATCCGGGAAACTCCAGCCATGCTTCAATTTAATTAAGAAGCCAACTAAATGAATAAGTGGATGTATACAAATCTTTAAATCCATTTTCATCCTTACCTTCAATAACGATTGGAAATCACTGAACGAACAATCAGCAACGCAAAACTTCACACGAGGGTCACGTTTACAAACCTCTAACGCTGAAGCAGCTCCTAATGATTCGCCAAGCAAGCCAATAAACACATCATCGCCAAACCTATCCTCTAGATAGTCAATCCATGCCTTTAAATCATCCTTTTCATAATAGCCGTAAGACGTATATGAACCACCACTTAATCCATGGTATCTATGGTCACATAATAATACATGGAATCCTCTTCTTTGAAACATCTTTACATATTTAAAGCTCCCAAATAATGACCATGTAATACCGTGTGCGATAATTACAACCTTTTTTCCCTTTTCTACAGGAAAAAACATGCCATGTATATCATATCCATAATAAGATTGTATAAAAAGCTCTTCCTTCCGTAATTTGCTAAAGAAACCTTCATCGATTTCTCCCCTTTTAATCCCTAGTTTATATGTTTTCTCATATTTAACACGTTTAGGTGAAAGGAGCAGCCAACTAGTTATGACACTGATTAATATACTTCCGCTAATAACTACAATTAACGATACAATAAGCCATTGTGGCAACATACTCACTCCTTCTAGGCTTTTTTATATCGTATTATCAATACATGATTATTGTGAATGAAGGCTTGATTTATTTTTCTAGATATTTATACATTTCCAACCTGATAGGGGTATTACATCTAACACCCACCAGATTATGCTATTGTTTTTCCTAGTTCTAAAGAGTATGATTTATTTCGGTAGAATACAAGATTGAGGTGTGCAACGATGAGAATACGAGATTGGGATACTAACCTCAAAATTCGTTTACTTGGTGAAACGTTAATGAACATTACTTTTTGGATGTTTTTTCCGTTTCTTACAATTTACTTTGCGGAAGCTTTCGGGAAAGAGCTTGCTGGACTTTTACTTATTTTCTCTCAGATTTTTTCCGTTTTAGCGAACCTTATGGGAGGATATTTTGCGGACCGATACGGACGTAAAACGATGATGGTTATTGCTTCAATTGGTCAGGGACTATCGTTCATATTATTTGCATGGACAGATTCACCTTGGCTTTCGATGCCACTCTTAGGGTTTATTTTCTTTTCGTTAGCAGGTGTATTTGGTGCATTTTATTGGCCAGCTTCACAAGCAATGGTAACAGATGTTGTCGATGAAAAAGAACGAAGTGGTGTATTCGCCATTTTTTATACATCTATAAACATTGCCGTTGTTGTTGGTCCAATATTAGGTGCGATTTTTTATGTACGTTATCCATTTGAAGTATTGTTGGTTTCTGGTGTTGTTTGTTTACTATTATCATTATTATTAGTCAAGCATACAAGGGAAACAGCCCCAGAACAGCAGCATACTGGTTCCGATAAATGGTACACAATTATTACGAAACAAGTAAAAGAGTATCATATTATTTTTAAAGATCAGACGTTTTTCTTGTTTATTATTGCTGGTATACTCGTTGGGGTTACCTTCATGCAACTTGATATGCTTATTCCTGTTTATATTACCGAAATGATCCATCATCAGAAGATTTTCGACTTTGGTAATTGGTCTCTTACACTAACTGGAGAGCAAGTATTTGGAGTGGTTCTCTCTGAAAACGGCTTACTTGTCGCACTACTCACAATTATCGTGACGAAATGGATGAGTAAGTATAAAGAAAAGAATGTCTTTGTCATTTCATCCATTGTATATGGAATTGCAATGATTTCATTTGGTCTTTCTTCATCGGTATGGATTATGCTTATTGCAATGGGCCTATTTACTTTTGCGGAGCTCATGACGGCTGGTATTCAACAAACGTTTGTTTCAAAAATATCACCTGAACATATGCGTGGACAATACTTTGCAGCAGCAAGTTTGCGGCATACGATTGGCCGCACGATAGCACCTATAGCAATACCAATGTCGTTATGGTTTGGCTACACATTGACGTTTTTTATTTTAGGCATATTCGCATTTATAAGCGGACTTATTTATCATGTGATGTTAAAAAAAGCAGAAAAACATGTGATCACATATAGAGAAGCTAGTTAACTGGGGTCTGACCCCTCCAACAAAAAACTTATAGTTTGAAATCAAATCTACTTGAGGGGTCTGACCCCTAATAGTTATAACACAACACCTATTTGTATTTTCAAATCCTAATCTAACGAAATAAAATAAGGACCACATTGTGATTCATGTGTCATCATAAAGGTCCATCGCCTATCCCAGTCCATCACATATAAATCTCCATCACTTATATGGGACGGGTCGTATGGCAGGTGATTTACAGTAATTGTCCGAGCCTTCTCAATTAGATATGCTTCATCTTTATGTTGAAAAAAGATTGTACATTTCGTTTTTGCCTGTTTCTGAAATGCTTCTAGTGCATTTTCCCCCTCTACACAGTCCACTTTTCTCCAACTGCATAAATGCCACAAAAACTCATCCAAGTTAATTGCTTTTTGTTCTGGCTTGGTTAAATGGCCTGCAAAGCTTTGAATCCATTGCTCACGAAGATATGGTCCCCACTTAGGAATAGAAACGACCTTTAATTCTTTATATTTTTTCAATACATTCTCCTTTTTTAGCTGTTATTTTTTTCACCTTTTCATTTCTAATCGTATGGTTTTTGAGTATGGATTAATACGAAAAAACCTAAGAAAAAGAACAGTGATAAGCCACTGTTCTTTTTCGTTAACTAGCATCATTCATTTTGTCAGGTTCCTTTGATAGAAACCAGCCACCTACAGCGATAAGTAACATTACTGACCAGAAAATTGATTTCCATACGATTCCCTCTACAAAATCATGAGAAATAATATGAACTGCCGGGTGTGCAAGAGTATGCATTAATAGCTTTACCCCAACCCAACCAACGATTAACATCGCTGCTTTTTCCAAGCTTGGGCGTGTTGTTAACAGTTTAACGAATAATCCTGCAGCAAATCGTATCACGATCAGACCCGCGATAGCTCCAATCACGATAACCGTAAATTTTGCACCGTCCATACCACCGATATCTCCGAGCGGTGTATCAGGCAGAGCAATCACAAGTGCAACAGCTGCTAAAATCGAATCAATTGCAAAAGCGATATCAGCTAATGCAATTTGTGCAACTGTCATACGATAGCTTCGTACCTTTTTCGGTTTACTATCATCATGTTTTTTTGTTAAATGCTTCACAGCAATAAAAATTAAGTATGCTGCTCCGATTGCTTGAACTTGCCAAACATGAAATAAGAACGAAATGATAAAAATTGCACCGATTCTAAAAATAAATGCAAGCAATAAACCAATATTAATCGCCTTTTTTTGTTGTTCCTCTGGTAAATGTTTTGCCATGATTGCTAGTACTAGTGCATTATCTGCAGATAGTAGTCCTTCTAAAAGGATTAAGATCAATAGTACCCAGCCATATTCTAATAAAATTGATGCTTCCATATTTGCCTCCTATTTTGACTAGCTGATAATCTATAAAATCATTTAGCACCATTGTAATCGGATAAAAGTGTATGAATATGTAAGTATTATGCCACGATTACGTAACTCTCATTAGTAAATATAAGATTCTCTTCATTAAAAATCACTGCTATTCCGTCATAATGTTTCCTTTTATACAAAAAAATGGGCCTACTTATAATTCGATACTAAATATCAAAATCCTTTTTTCTTTGAACTAATGTAGCAAATTATCTTTGCTATCGACGTAAAGTGAACCATCTTGCTGTACTTCAGCAAAAAATACATTCTGACTTGATTGAACTCCCACTTGTTGAAGCCGTTTATTTAACCAGTCTTTATCAAGATTTAGCTTTTCAAGATTTTTTTCGATTACTTGTCCATCCGAGATTACTTGCGTCGCAATCGGAAACACTTTCTTTGTCATTACAGTGCTAATATCCCCTTTTGTAGCAGGTGCTTTTTGTTCCTTTAGCATGACTGAAAGTTTCCGTTTGTTTCGAAAATTGCATAATCTACATCAGCAACAGCAAAAATATTCTTTTGTCTTAGCATTGTGTTTAATGCATCTAAATCTAAGCGACTTTTCTTTAGTGCTCTCTCAACAATTTTCCCTTCTTTTATAACAATAATCGGGTCTCCAGTTGTAATAATACGAGCTCTTTTCGATTTTATATCAATAACATCCATTATTAGTGTAAATGCAGCCCATCCGACTAAAGCTAACACTCCATTTCGAATAGATAAATTTCGGCTCACTACCAAGTTTGCGGTGATAGAACCTATGGCAATAGCAGATACAAAATTAAAGAAAGTCATTTGGCTAATTTCTTTTCTTCCCATTATTCTAGCAAGTGTAAATAATACAAAAAAACCAATTGCAACTCTTAACATTAACTCCATTAATCCCATATAAATTCACCCACTTCTACTATTTGTTATGATGATTATTTGCAAATCCATCTTGTTTTATTAATGAGCTTATTAATAAAGTAAAAAGAGCATTTATTTACTGGTCGAATACACTATGAAAAAGGGGTGAATAGCTATGTATATTACCTTAATACTTCCCATTATTACGCCTTATGGACACCCTGTTACTGCATTAAACCCAATGTTACACCAGACCCGAGAACAGGAATTTTTCCAATGGATTAATACAATTTCTAGCAATAGGTATTCCAGCCATGTTCAATTACTTTTAACTGAGGACATGGAAAAACACGAAACGACCATAGTTCAAGGGAAACCACAAAGTCAGACAAACTTTGTACCAAGTGGTAGTTAGAAACTCAATTAAAAACGCTCGAGAGAAAAAATCTCTGAGCGTTTTATTCAATATTAACCCAAGTATAATTGGTAATTACTCCTTCGATATTTTCCAGAAAATTATTTAAATTATATCGATGATATATTATAATTTAATTGATTATTGTAACTATTTGTAATTTAAGTTTAATAATGTAAGGAGAACTTCTAATGCCTAAAAGGAATAAACATACATTTATCCGAAAAATGAAAACAATCTTTCATTTATTTATCTTTTTAATAGGTTTCATCAGTGTTATACTACATATCATTTATTCCCCTAACCCCTTAGCTTCTACAACAAAATTTACAATACATGCAAATCTTATTGTTTCATTCAGTTTTTTAATCAGCTTCATAACATCCTTTTCAAAGAAAGATGAATTTCCTTTTTTAGATTTTTTAAAAAATTGTTCAATTATTTATATGTCTGTTGGTATTCTCACCTATCATTTTTTACTTGCTAGTGGTGGTGAATATTCAGGAGTTAGAATTATCACTAACTACACACTACACTATTTAATACCAATGCTGACTTTCTTTAATTGGATAGTATTTGAAACAAAAAAAAGATATAAATATATCTCAATTCTTACTTGGATTATTTATCCTGTTCTCTATTGCTTTGTTTCATTATTGAGGGGTGCGTTTGATGGTTTTTATCCGTATTTCTTTTTAAACCCTAACGGAAAACTACCGGTAGGAGTTGGAAACTACGGTAATGTTACATTGTTCATCATCTCGTTTACCGTTGTTTTCATTATGCTAGGGCTCATATTAGTAACGCTTAATCGCTTATATCTTTACTTCAAAAATAAATATTACATTCATTTAAATCAAGATAAAAATCGTGTTGTTTAATAGGCATTCCTGTATTGTCTGCTAGTCCTGATTAGTTTGCAAATAAGTTAAAAATAGGGTCAGCCTCCGAAAACACTACATATGAGTGTTAAACAGGAGGTGGCCCTTTTTCTTTACTAATTTCCTTCCTCAATTTCCTCTATTAATAGTGATAGTTCTTCCCATCGTTCCATTGTTTCTTCCAGCCTTTTTTTGGTTTCTTCTTGTTCTTTGTATAACTCTTGTACCTTTGCAAAATCACTTCCTGCTGCTGCGATTTCCTGTTCAAGGTGAACCATTTTGTCCTCAAGCCGGGCAATTACATCCTCAATCCCGTCCCATTCCTGCTGTTCCTTATAGCTAAGTCTTTTTTTCTTTTCCTTTTTATAAGTAGTTTTCTCCTTAGGTATTTCTCTTTCCTGTATAAGGTCTTGCTGTTGTTTTGCTTCCATATAATCGGAGTAACTGCCTTGAAATCGGCTTAGTTTCCCAGCAGATTCAAATACAATTAAATGATCAACGACTCTATCTAGGAAATACCTATCATGTGACACCGTTAATACTACACCAGGAAACTGATCCAAATAATCTTCTAAAACACTTAGTGTTTGAGTATCAAGATCATTTGTTGGCTCATCTAAGAAAAGAACATTCGGCTCTTCCATCAACACTTTTAATAAGTAGAGTCTTCTTCGCTCCCCACCTGAAAGCTTGCGGATATAAGTCCATTGCTGTGAGCGAGGGAATAAAAAGCGTTCGAGCATTTGCTCCGCTGTAATAATCGTTCCATCAATTGTATGAACAATTTCAGCTGTCTCTTTAATGTATTCAATGACTTTAAGATTCCCATCCATCTCTTCATGGTTTTGTGTATAAAATCCAATTTTTACTGTTTCACCAATTTCGATTGTTCCATTATCAACTGGTATACGACCAGCAATCATATTTAATAGTGTCGATTTCCCACTCCCATTAGGTCCTATAATACCAAGCCTTTCACCAGGTGTAACCAAATAGCTAAAATCTCCTATCAATAATTTACCATCTAAAGATTTTGAAATATTTTTTAGCTCAATGACCTTTTTACCTAACCGAGTAGAACCGATCGCAAAATCTAAATCCTTTTTAATTACAGGACCTTTCTGTTCATTTAACTCTTCAAAGCGGTCTATTCTCGCCTTTTGCTTAGTTGATCGTGCCTTTGCCCCACGTCTAATCCATGCAAGCTCTCGTCTTAGTAAATTTTGACGTTTCAGTTCAGATTGCTCTGCATTTATTTCTCTTTCAGCTTTTTTCTCTAAGAAAACTTCATAATTACCTGAATACGTATAGAGCTGTCCATGGTCCAGTTCAAATATTTGGTTTGTAACACGGTTCAAAAAATAACGGTCATGTGTAATGAGAATAATTGAACCCCGATAGCTTGCTAAGTAACTCTCTAACCATTCAATCGTATTATTATCTAGATGGTTTGTTGGCTCATCTAAAATGAGGATATCTGCCGGTTGAATTAATGCTTTAGCAATTGCAACACGTTTCTTTTGACCACCAGATAAATGGTCGACCAGCTTAGTGAAGTCAGTAATTCCTAGCTTTGTTAAAACTGTTTTTGCTACTGTATTTGCCTCCCATGCATCATGTTCATCCATCTTTTGCTGCATCGAGATTAACTGCTTCAAATACCGTTCATTTTCTGGCTGTTGTTCTAAGTTCGCCAATGCAAGTTCATATTCTCTCATTACCTTCATTATTTGGGCTTCACCATAATAAATCTGGTCTAATACAGTTAATCCATTTGTTAATTCAGGTTCTTGTGGTAAATATTCAATATGTAACGAATTGGCATGGGTTATTTCCCCTTCATCTGCAGAATCTAATCCTGCGATTACTTTTAATAATGTTGACTTTCCAGTTCCGTTCACACCGATTAAACCAACTCGTTGCTTTTCTTCTATCGTAAAGGAGATATGGTCAAACAGAACTTTTTCACCATATGTTTTATATAAATTCTCCACCTGTAAAATACTCATTAACATCCAATCCTTCTTTAAAGTATGTACCTATTGTAAATCATTTATGGTACACAATGCTATGAAAAGCATGCTTACCAAAAAATTCATCTTCCATATACGAAATGTATTGCTTTTTCCGGATAATTCAGATAAGATTTCACTGTACTAATAATATTAATACAGTTAATACAAAGGGGGTTACTCATGTTTCAGCTAGACGTTAGAAGCAGGAAACCCATATACGAGCAACTAGTTGACAAAATTAAAGAGCTTATTATCAGTCAAATCTTAAAGCCAGATGAGCAATTGCCATCAGTACGAATGCTTTCTAGTCAGCTTACCGTTAATCCAAATACGATTCAACGAGCATACCGCGAGCTCGAAAGACAAGGTTATGTCTATTCAATAAAAGGAAAGGGAAATTATGTTGCCAGAATAGAGTTCATGCCAAATGAGCAACAGCTGGCGCAACTGAAAGATGAACTCCAGAAGCTTATTGCTGAAGCAATCTATTTAGGATTAACAAAAGAAGACTTGTTTGTTCTTTTTGATGAAGCACAACGCAGAAACAACTTTGAAAAATAGTATCACTAAAAAAAGGGGATAAACGTATGATTGAAGTTCATTCCGTTAGTAAAGCATATAACAAACATAAAGCAGTTAATGAATTATCACTATCTGTTACAAAAGGATCCATTTACGGTCTCTTAGGTTCGAATGGAGCCGGAAAAACATCATTACTTAAAATGATTGCAGGTATTAATCGTCCTGATAAAGGTACGATTAAAATTGACCAACAACCGTCATATGAGAATGTAGCGATTAAGGAAAGAGTTATTTTTATACCTGATGTTATATACTTCTTCCCACAAGCTACTGTTGCACAAATGGCTTCACAATACAGAAAATATTATCCTAATTGGAACCAAGAGCGATTCAATCAATTAGCGAATGCCTTTTCTATTGATGTGAATCGTAAAGTGCATCGCTTATCAAAAGGAATGAAACGACAGGTTGCATTTTGGCTAGCTCTATCAACATTGCCTGATGTCCTTATTTTAGACGAACCGATTGATGGACTAGACCCTGTAATGAGGAAGAAAATTAAAAACCTCTTGTTTCAAGATGTAGCCGAACGTGAAATGACAGTACTCGTTTCATCACATAACCTGCGTGAAATTGAAGATTTATGTGACCATGTTGGGATCATGCACGATGGACAAATTATTATCGAAAAGGAAATAGACGATTTAAAGACCGATACACACAAAATACAAATCGCCCTATCTGACCCTACACATGAGGAACATCTTTTAAACCAGTTACACATTTTACACCAAGAAAAACGTGGCAGTATCCTATTACTAATTGTAAAAGGAAATGAAGAGAAGATAAGGAAAATCATCCAATCAACTGAATTACTTCTTTTTGATTTACTACCGTTGACATTAGAAGAAATTTTCATTTACGAAATGGAGGATATCGGATATGAAATCGAAAAAATCCTTCTTTAGTATCGCCATTATCCAACAAAATTTCAGACAGCATGGTTGGATCGGCATCATTTATTTACTATGTTTATTGTTTGCGATTCCATTAGAAATATTGCAAATCGCATCAAGTGACTACGTAATTTACAAGGATTTCGCAAATTATTTCTATTTTAATACTGAGCTTCAAGCATTATTTCTTTTTACAATTCCGATTGCAGCTGGCTTGCTTTTATATAGGTATATGCACACTGAATCTTCTGTCGATATGATACACAGTTTACCGATTCGGAGAGAAAAAATATTTTTCAATCACTTTATGAGTGGTCTATTACTGCTTTTCATCCCAGTCATAATTACAGCACTGACAACATATTTTGCAACTGCCACGGTGGAGAGATTCGATTCCATTTTGACAATATCTGAACTTTTGTCCTGGACGATTATATATCTCATCCTGACCTCACTTCTTTTTAGTATAACAGTTGTTATCGGGATGATGACTGGTATGTCAAGTGCTCATGCCATCTTAACATATATAGCTCTATTTCTACCTGTTGGTCTTGTAACAGTAATTATCTATAATCTATCTTTTCTGCTCTATGGATTTTCAACAGCCTTTATAGAAAAAAAGATTGAATATTTATCGATTTTCCATCAGTTTATTCACTTAAACCTTCAGGAAGAGATTGCAGTTCCATTTTCATTACTTGAAACGACAATATATTTAATTCTTACGATTGTCTTTTTCATCTGCGGCATTCTTTTATATAAAGCTAGACATTTAGAGAGAGCAACAGATGTCATTGTTTTTCCAATTTTAAAACCGTTATTTAAATACGGTGTAACGTTTTGCAGCATGCTTTTAGGAGGTTCTTATTTTTCTAGCACCACTTCTAATGATTGGGGATGGATTACATTTGGCTACATTAGTGCCGGACTTCTCGGCTATGTAATTGCTGAAATGATTCTCCAAAAGACATGGCGTATCTTCCATTACCGCTCATTTATCGGTTTTATCGGATATAGTATTATCATGTTATTCATCCTTGTGTCAATTCGTAATGACGTGTTTCAGTATGAGAAAAAACTTCCTGATATGGATCAAATAAGTGAAGTCTACATCGGAGATAAGTACGAAATTAGCAATTTGAATGATTATGATAGTTTTCCACTTATCTACTCAGATTCAAAAATGTATATTCAAGATGTACGTAATCTTCATGAATATTTGATTGCAGAAAAAGATATGCTGAGTGAATCAAAATATGATGAGTATGTACATGCTCAAGAAATGGTCATTACCTACCGACTAAAAGACGGCAATAGCTTTACGAGAGAATATTTTGTTCCATTCCATTTGTTAAAAGACCAATTAAAACCGATTATAGAATCAAAAGAATACAAAATGAATTTACCAGAGTATAAGCAGCTACAGAAAAAACTTAGGTCAATCACTTTTACACCATATGACCCTTTCGGTAAACCATTTACAATAACCGATGAAACAGAACTGAAGGAACTAATTGAAATTTTAAACGAAGAATTATTATCACAAACAATTGACGATCTCATCTCATCAACAGGCAGATGGGGCTATTTCGATATACATTATGAAAATTCCGAAACACCCTATTATACAGCAGCAATCGATTGGAAAAGATCATTTAAACGCATTGATGAGTGGATAGCAAAAAAAGAGCATATTAAACATGCCCATGTCCAGCCTCAACACATTGAGAAGGCAGAGATTACCCGAGTGAAAAATCATCAAGAAATCGATGTGTATTCATTAGAAGAATTTTTTCACCAAGGTGAAGAAATTCATACAATTACTGCTCAAGAAAGTATTGATAAACTGTTAGAATATTCAATAGACTATGACGTTGACGGACAATATTATATTAAATTCACTCTTGCAAATAATACGTATTGGTATGTAACAGTGGAGGATAAATATATCTCTGATGAAATAAAAGCATTGTTTAAGTAATTTTAATTCTGCTTTGACATCATAAATGTAGATAAACAAATTTCAAAATTACTTGTCTGCCTAATCCGTAAGTTCACCATTGTGGTGAGCTTGCGGGTTTTTTAGTTTCACTTTAAAGCCAGTGCATATTTGTTAACTTTTGATGTTTAGGACTTTTATTAATTGTGGAGGGTTCTCTTAGTAGGCGCCTATGGAGATTTTTGCGGAAGACTTTCTCATTTCGGTTTCATCTCAACTAGGATGACAGTTTTCTCTAAAGGCTTGCTTATTTTAGGTTTCATCAACTATTAAGAAGTTTTTATTGATGTCAAGATAAGTATGTACATTTTCGACTAAATAAGAATGTACAATTTGGTGAGTGAGGGATGTTTTAGGATTAACCTAGTTTTTGGGTTCCCTTTGTTGTGAGCCGGTTTTCGGTAGGGCCTGTCTTATTTTTCGGCATCACCCTATGAATTTCTATTAAGGACACTCCTTCCAACATCTTAGTCTTCATACCTGTTCATGAAGGACATTTCTTTCTTCTTCATTATACTTTTTGGTCTTCATCCTTGCCATGAAGGACATTTCTTTCTTTTTCATCATACTTTTTGGTCTT
>NZ_JAUSUD010000013.1 GCF_030813355.1 Metabacillus malikii | reverse complement strand
TCAAACGTTGGTGGTTTTCCACCTCCGTTACGTTTTGAGTCATCATCGGCAAATCGCCCAAAGGTAATGATTTTCGTTTTATCTTCAGCGACCTCCAGTTTAAATTTCTGTAGTCGCTCACTAAGGGAAGCATAAAAGGCTTCAGCGTCACTTCTATATTGGAAACAACATACAAAGTCGTCTGCATATCTAACCATATACGCTTTGCCTTTACTACTCCTTCTTACAATCTTTTCGAACCATAAGTCTAGGACGTAATGCAAGTATACATTGGCTAGTATCGGAGAGATAATACCTCCTTGTGGTGTACCTCTGTCTACATGAAAGTACTTTCCTTCTTCCATGTATCCAGCCTTCAAATATCTGGCTATAATTCTTAGTAGATTTGGGTCATTAATACGGTGCTTCAGAAATTTCATCATCCACTCATGGTCAACGTTGTCGAAGAATCCTTTAATATCTGCGTCTACAATATAATTTGTAGGGCGTTTCTCGATATATACATTAAGGATTTTCAGTGCGTCATGACAACTTCTGTTTGGTCTGAATCCAAAAGATGAATCTAGAAAGTCATTTTCATAGATGGCATTAAGTATCTTTGATAACGCACGTTGGACAACCTTGTCCTCGTGGTCGGGAATGCCTAGAGGTCTTTTCTTCTTAGTACCTGGTTTATTAATGTAGGTGCGTCTAACCGGTACTGGTCGAAAGGCTTTTCTCTTTAAGCGTTCTACCAATTCTTTGACATTCTCATCTAACTTTTGACCGTATTCTTCTTTAGTTACACCTTTGGCACCTGTAGCTTTGCCACTAGGTAATTCATGATGGCATTGTTTTAAGTGCTCTTCATTAAGTAGATGCGCTAGAGAAGTGAAGACCATATTTGGATTTAATTTCGCTAATTCTGCTATCCTTTTCAGTTTCGTTTCCATTTAGTATCTACCTCTGTGTGTAGTAATGTTTCCCCTTCAAGGGCTATGATAGGTGGCAGCCTTTCCTCCGTCAGAGTTACCCGACTTCATTGGTACTATACTGCCATCCGACTTCCTTTAGGCGTTTGACTGTCCTCACTTTATTATCGCTTGTAAGTCATTACTCTCCTTGTGAAGAGACCTAAAGGATCTCCCGAGTTGCCGTAACATATCGATGTGTAACGTGCCGAGGTCATCGACTCCGGAGAAGTTGTTATTTTCTTGCCATTTATCGAAATTAACAATGTTGCCTTCTGCACCCCTGAACGCATCGGCCTTCTCAACTATGCGATTTTCGAAGCTCAATCCCTTCAACCATACGGCTTACGGCCCATTACCTAGCTGTTTACGCTTAAAGGTATCTGTTACCAAATACCCTCCAAAACTCGCTACGAGTGAATGGCTAGTTCTTTCTCGACGGGAATCCCACCCGCTATATGTTACGACCTAGGCTCGGTCGCTCCAGGAGTCTCGCACCTACGCTCCAACCACCTTGATAAAGTTTGTCCTAAAAAGCAAAATTCTTTTGGAAAAGAGCAAAAATTAACAATGCGAACACAAATAAATGCCAGTCCATATATACAATGTAAGTATATAAGCCTGACATTTATCAATTCACTTTAAATTGATTTGATAAGTTGTTTAATGAATCTGATAACTCTTTTAACTGTAAACCAATTTCGTGAGTGCTCTTCATCTGCTTTATTTGATTATCGCTCGCCAAAAGCATTTGTTCAGTACTAGCAAGTGTTTCTTGTGAAATTGACGCCGCATTTACCGTTGCTTCTTCTAGGTCTGGAAGAACAAGATTTAACCTATGAATCTCTCTTCGCATTCCTTGTAGTTTCTTACTTACTGTATCTATTTCTTTCATTAGTTCATCAAACGATGCTTTTGAATCGTTTGCAGTCTCCAAGTAATGTCTAATCTTTAATAACATATCATCAAATTCGTCCGTGGCCCTAAATGTCACATCTTCTAGTTCATTAATTGATTTTGAGATGTCTACAGTTGCAGAAGCGGATTGTACTGCAAGTTTGCGCACCTCATTCGCAACAACAGCAAATCCTCTCCCTGATTCACCTGCTCTCGCCGCCTCTATAGCAGCATTTAGTGCTAATAATTGCGTTTGATCCGCTACACCTTTTATTAAATCTACCAGTTTTGTTATTGAAGTTGAGTGTTCCTTTACTTGTTGAATCGTAAATGTCATGTGTTCAAACTCCTTCTCAAAGCTGTTGATTGTATTAATTAAATATGTATTGTTTTTTTCACCACGCTTTGCAGATGAATTCATATCTTCAGAGCTATGGAACACCATATCCATACCGTTCATTAACATCTGTATATTCTGTTTGACAGTTTGGAATCCATTAACACTATTATCTGAACTACTAGCCGTCTGCTCTGCACCATGTTTTACAACATTAATAGCTTCTATTAATTGGTGGCTAGAAGTAAGTGCATATTCAGAGGAATCACTCAATTTCCCACCTGTTCTTTCTAGCTCTGTAGTTGTTTCATTTAGTTCATTTAGGATATTTCGCATTTGTTCAATCATCATATTAAAACTTACTTTTAAGGAGAGTAACTCTGGAATTGTTGTCTTTATTAATACCTTTCTATTAAATTTCCCTTCACGTACCTCTGTCATAACATTTCTTAACTCAGTAAGAGGTTTTGTGACACTGCGAATAAATAAGATTAAAAGAATAATTGCTATGACTATACTTACAATCATTACAATAATCATAAATTGTGCCATTTCATGTACTGTTCCAAGATAAGATGCTGTCGGTACAACTAACAGATATTTTCCGCTGATTTCTGGTATGTTTAATACGGAAATCGTATAGTCCTCACCGTTTATCATCTGATGAAAAACAGCTTTTTCCGTATTTGCTATCTTTTTCTTAAACGATTCTGTAAAGGAAATATTTGCTTGTTTACTTACATTAAATGATTTGATTTCTTCATCCGTATAATAAAAAATATTTGATTTTATCCCATCTGTCTCTAACTGTTGTTTTTGGTCACGAATACTAATTTCAAACTGTTGCATAAAATACGAGTCGTCACTTACATATAAAAACTTAAGGTTTTTTGCAACGTAACCCATTACTTCTGACTCTCTACTTATCCGATTTTCTATAATGTCAATTGTAGTATCTTTTGCCTTTAAATAAGAACTAATGCCCACGATTGTAATCGAAACAACTAATAGGAAAATAAATAAAAACAATAAACGACTTTGCAAATTTAACCCTGTAATAATCTTTTTAAATAATTGTTTCGATCCTTGTGAATTCCCTTGATGAAATTTCCTTGTCCTATGTTGTTCTTTTTCACTAGCTTTAATCTTATGTACTTGATTCATCGATATCTGTTTCAAACTGTGTCCTCCATATCATGTGTAATTTGACCCATTATAGCATTTGAATATTAAGCTAATGTTAAGAATGAAGGTTAGATAAATAATTCTTAATTCTTACTTTCTAATACTTTTAGTGATTATAACCATCTTTATTTAGTCCAAAAATAACATTACTTACATCATTTAGAAACATCCCATATATGAGTAAATACAAGTAGAGGGATTCGGATTAAAACATTCCGAATCCCCCAGTTTTTCTATAGTTGCTGATTAATACCTTTTATGCACCACTATCACCATCAACTAAATTGGCTTTTCTTACTGGTCTTTGACCAGTTTCTTCTATTGTTTCATCGCTATTATCAATATGAATATTCTTGACAAAAAAGTAAATAAGAAAGTGACCAATTCCGATAATAGCTAATAAAATTGGAATGCTTTTTTCTTCATTAAAGAATTTAACAGCCACTATAAAACAAACAATCGATAAAATTCTACCAGCATTTAAATAAATTTCTTTTACCACGATATACTCAATTCTAGCTTTCGTTATATTCCAAGCCCGACCTATTACATCATACGTCAATGATGCGTATGGTACTAACAACATTGGATATCCAATCGCAATTAAAATTGCATAGATGATTAACCTCTGATATGTTAACTCAAATAATAGAATAAATATTGATAGGTATAATAAGATGCCTCCCAATAAAATAAAAAGCTTACGTTTTGATTTTTTAATTACTCTGGCAGCCAAGAAATAAGCTACAAAGCCAACAGCTGAATTAATCAAACCAAATTTACCTAGTGCTAATTCACTTCCTGTTGTAATAAACACAAAGACACCAATAACAAAAGCAAATGTTCCTTCACGTAACCCTTGAAAAAAATGTGCAGTAGTAATACGCTTCCAATTTATATTATTTTTTCTTTCCTGGAGAATTCTTTTAAGTAAGTAATTACCTTCTGCAGGTCTTCTAGATAAAAAAAAGCTTAAAGCAACAGCACCTGAAAATAAAATTAAGGAAATCGTAAAGATAGTAGTGTATCCTGTGAAATTTTTCAAACGTGATATGACAAAACCAGCAATAATTGGTCCAATCATACCTGCTGTTGAGTTCATAATTCCTAAAAAACCATTAAAAAAATCCCTTGTATCAGGCTCTGTAATTTCAAATGTGAGAACATTAAATGCTAACCAATAAAAACCATAACCTATTCCTAATGTTCCCCCAATTACAACTAAGAGCTTTGCAGCTAAATCTCCAATGAGTAAAACTGTAAGAAAAAAAATCGCTAAAAAGATAACACCTAATCGTAATACAATTACCCTATCTATTTTCTTGGCTAATCTGCCAGCAAAAATAAAGGTTAATGGTTGCATAATTACTATAGATAGGTTATAAATTCCTAAATCAAGAAATTCACCTGATTGCTTCCATAAATACACATTTACGAATGTATTAGATAAAGCAATGCTTAACGAATATAACCCACCAATAATTAATAATAAAAGTAAATCTTTACTCACATGTACATCTCCAAAAATCTTTTGCAATTTAGACATAAAAAAACTCCCCTTCAACTTCTATTACTTAGTCTGTCTTAACATTTTGTAGTTATGTATACTTATTTCAACTGACTAAACATAAAAGAGAAGGAATACGTAATTAATAAAGGTATGTAGTACCTAAAAAAGAACATAAAAAAAGAGCCAACAAATAGTTAGCTCTTTTAAAAATTATTTAGCTGCGTTAAAGCGTTTAGTCACTTCATCCCAATTTACTACGTTCCAGAATGAAGCTATATAATCTGGACGGCGGTTTTGGTAATTTAAATAATATGCATGCTCCCATACATCTAAACCTAAGATAGGTGTTTTACCTTCCATTAAAGGAGAGTCTTGATTTGGAGTACTTGTTACTTCTAATTCTCCGTTGTTGACAACTAGCCATGCCCAACCTGACCCGAAGCGAGTTGTAGCAGCTTTTGCAAACTCTTCTTTAAAGCTATCATAGCTACCAAATTTTGCAGAAATTGCTTCTGCTAGTTCTCCAGTTGGCTCGCCTCCACCATTTGGTGATAGAATAGTCCAGAATAAACTATGGTTAGCATGTCCACCACCATTGTTGCGTACTGCAGTGCGAATTGCCTCTGGAACAGCATCAAGATTTGAAACTAATTCTTCAACACTTTTGCTAGCTAAGTCAGCATGACCTTCTAACGCAGCATTTACATTTGTAATGTAAGTGTTGTGGTGTTTTGTGTGATGAATATTCATTGTTTCTTTGTCGATATGTGGTTCTAAAGCATCGTATGCATAAGGTAATTGAGGTAGTTCATAAGCCATTGTAAAAATCCTCCTTGTTATGTACGTTTTTTGCTTTTATCAAGCTATTCGTTTTAAGGTTACCAAATATAAAAGATTCTTTCAATCAAAAAGCATTTGCACAAGTATCATTTTATTCCTTTTTTTTAAAAATATACACTTTCAAGAAATTTACAAACTCAACATGTATATAGATATTATTACAAATCAGTTGTTACTTTCTAACGAGGAGTTTCAATACTTAATAAATGGTTCTTTTCTAAAAGATTGTGGTTTGTTGAAGCTTAAAGTGCGTGACTCCTTCCGGAAGCGTGGGAGAGGTGAGACGTGAGCAGGCGTTTGCGCCGAGGAGATCGAAAAGCGCAGACGGCTTGCCCAACGACGTACAAACTGGAGGGCCATCTACTGACATAAAGGAATCACGATGAGCCGTATTGCGAATCGATGATGACTTATCGTAGTGAGATGACCTGAAGTTTGCTTTATCGTGCCGCAATGAGCTATGTGGCTCACCACCCACCCGCTGCCCGTGAATACTGAAAGAGGAGACAAACCCTAAACGACAATTCAGTTAAAAGCAACAATATTTACGAAAACAGCCTAATTAATCAACCAAATTTTCACTTTCAATCACATTTTACAAAAGTCTCAGTCATCTTGAAAATGTATAGTTAAACAACCTTGCTAAACAATGGTAAATATAAAGAAACCGACCATAATCAATTGGACCAATCCTTTTGCAAATACTCCTGATATAAACCCAATTAACGAGCCAATTCCAACTTTTATTGATTCAATAAACCCTTTTTTATGAACAATAAGTTCAGCAATAATTGCTCCAATGAATGGACCAATAACGATCCCTAGTAATGGTATAATAAACGGACCGATTAATAAACCTATTGTACTTCCCCAAACTGCAGCTTTACTTCCGCCATATTTTTTTATTCCTATCATATTCGTGAAATAATCTGCAACGAATAATATTATAGCTAATACCAGTTCTACAATCCAAAATAATAATGTTAGGTCACTAAAGTTAAATAAGAAGCCATAAAGTACAAATCCTAAAATAATAAAAACTACACTAGGAATGATTGGATATATTAGTCCTATAAACGCCACAAGGAACATAATAATGATGATTGACCAATATAATATATCCATAGTACCTCCTTTAAACATATTCTTTTACTTACGATAACCTAATACCGCTTCAGCAATGTTTACACAATGGTCTCCAATACGCTCAAGATTACTTATGATATCGACAAATACAACTCCAGAAGAACCGGAACAGCTACCTTCATTAATTCTTAAAATATGTTTTTTGCGTAAAGTACGTTCCATTCTATCAATTTCTTCTTCTGCTTTTTGTACATTCTTAGCCAACGCAATATCTTTATCGTCTAGCGAAGTAATTGCATTCTTTAGTGTATTAATAGTGAGTTTAAACATGTCATCTAAATCTTCCTGTGCAGAGGTTGTTAGCTTAACCTTGTTGTTTAATTGAAAATTAACTAATTCCACTATATTTTCGAAATGATCACCAACTCGTTCAATATCACGAACAGTATCCATCAACATACTATGTTCTTCTGACTCAGTAGGAGACATTTCACTTCTTGAGATTAAGATTAAATAATCAGTTATTTTTCGATCTAAATTATTTATTGCACTTTCAAGCTGCGTTGCATTATCAGCATGTTTTTGTAAATAATTCTTTTGGTACATATTCGATTCCTCTAACCCTAATACCGCAAAGTTACCCATTCTTAATATTTCCTCTTTAGCCTGGCCTAATGCAATAGATGAGGATTGTTGGATAAAAATAGGGTCTAAATGTTTTGGTTTATATTCAACTAGCGAATCTTCACCAGGAATAAGCTTTGTAACAATCCATGCTAATGCAGCAACAAACGGTAGTTGAATTAATGTATTTGTAAAGTTAAATGCACCATGTGCTATTGCAATAGTCATTTGAGGATTTAATCCTAATTGCCCCTGTACATATTCTATAAAAATAGTAAACAATGGAAGGAAAATTAAAAAGATCGTTGTCCCGATTAAATTAAATATAACATGTGTTAATGCTGCTCGCCTTGCTGCTATCGATGCTCCTATTGATGCTAAAACAGCAGTTATTGTTGTTCCAATGTTATCACCAAATAATACAGGTAATGAAGCTTTAATATCGATAAGTCCCTGCCCAAAGAGTTCCTGTAGTATTCCAATCGTTGCACTAGAGCTTTGTACAATGAGTGTAAACACAGTCCCAACTAGAACACCAAGTAACGGGCTATCGCTCATACTTACTGTTAAATCGTGAAAAGCTTGAAGACCACTCAGTGGTTTCATTCCATCACCCATTAACTCCAAGCCAAAAAATAAAGCACCAAACCCAAATACAATTTGACCAAAATTATGTATTTTTTTGCTTTTAAAAAAGAATAATAAGATTGCCCCAATAAAAATAACTGGTAATGCATAATCTGATATATTAATCCCTATAATGAACGCTGTGACTGTTGTACCAATATTTGCACCCATTATAACACCAATAGCTTGTCTTAAGGTCATAAAACCAGCACTAACTAAACCAACTGTAATAACCGTTGTACCACTACTAGATTGGATAAGCACAGTAACTATGATTCCTGCTAATACACCCATTACCGGATTTGTTGTAAACTTGTCTAATATATCTCTAAGTTTATCACCAGCTGAGCGTTGAAGGCCATCACCCATAAACTTTATCCCAAATAAAAATATTCCGAGCCCGCCAACAAATTCAAAGATCATCTTCTGGATATCTATTTCCAAAACTTTCAACCCCTCATTCATTTCGTCTAATCTCGACAAACATCTACAACCCTTACAATTATTAACGATATATAGTTTTATTGTAAAGATATTTTAATCATTTCTTAACAAAAAATTTACAAATTAATTTATACACCGCTTTCATCCGAAATGATATCTCAGCTTAGAGTTCTATCCTTGTTTTATCAGAGTCGTACATATAAAATGATATCGTACTAATTTAATACTCTGCTCTCTTTCACCTATACGTAAAAAAGGATTATACATATTTACTAAGTAACCAATTCAGAAGGATGTGTCTGTTAATCATGAACGTTTTTAAACAATTTTTCACAAGTATTTATTCTCCAAAAATCATTTCAACATTTCGCTCTCAAGGAATTGGAAAAACAATACTGTTTGTATTTATTCTTTCCTTGTTAAGTATTCTTCCATCAGCTATTCACTTCTCAAACGCGATGGTAGTAGGCTTAAAAGGTTTAGATCAAACTCTAAAAAATGAATTACCTGCCTTTTCAATTGAAAATAGTAAGCTTCATGCTGATATAAACGAACCTATTGAGATTAAAAAAGACGACTTTATTATCATATTAGATGATACTGGTTCGTTCGGTGTTGAAGAAATCGAGGCTAAAAATGATGCAATAGGTATTTTAGATGACCGTTTTGTCGTATCGACGGCTGGAAGATCCCAATCTTATGAATATAGTTTATTTAACTTATCTTTAACAAAAGATGATATTATCACAATCACGGAACAATTAAATCAGATATTACCTATTATGTTGGCGATTGTGATTGTCATCCTTTACCTTGTCGGCTCATTTTTTAAATTTATCGAAGTTACATTTTTAGCATTATTCGGTTCAGCGTTCAATAATGGCCTACAAAGAAATTTATCGTTTAAACAAGTATGGATTCTATCAGCTTACTCAACTACTTTAGCTACTGTCTTTTTCGTTATAATGGATAGCTTTCAAATTATTGTACCAAATGGCTTCTTACTCACCTGGTTTGTTCATTTAGTCGTCATATTCCTAGTAATGAAAGAAATACCAGCTTCTAAAAAGCCACTATCTGTTTCATAAAGCAGTTTTAGAGGGTGACCTAAAATTTGGTCACCCTCTCTTAATTTCTTCTAGTTGTATTTGTCGACTGATATTTGGAATTTTACACATACATTGCTTTCTCTTTGATGTTGGTATAAGTTAGGGCGTTAAATTTATTCTTCAAATTAATACAACAGACCCAATTAACAAAGTACACGCACAAATGTTTCCTGGGAAATTGATCTACCTCTCATTTGGATAAACCTACCAACCACAAGGTTAAAATAGATGCGTAGTGATACTATCAGATACCTCCATATTTCGACAGGGTGAATAATGAAGTGAGTACTCCCCAACTCAGATACAATAGACACTACTAGTAAATAAGTCATTTGTAGCTTCTATGTAAGTAAAATAGCGGATTACCTTTTCACTATTCTTTATTCAAAGAATTTTTCATATAATTCTATAGACAAGCATAGTTTACTAATATGTGTGAATTATTGGAGGTAAACGGATGAAACGCCTTTCTCTATTCCTATTTTTCTTATTTCTAATATTTATCGTTTATTATGACATGAACGTTGGTACCCTTCCAACAGTAAATGAGCCGAGCGTAAAAGAATCAATCAATTCTGTGGAAGAGAAGACAAAGCCATCTATCCCTTTTCATGAAGTAAAAGTGAGTGAAGGTGATACTGTATTATCCATTACAGAGAAGCTACATAGTGGACTTCCTGCACCTATAGATAAAATAATTGAAGACTTTGAATTACTGAATGAAAATATCAAAGCAGAGTCAATCATTATTGGTGAAACTTATCTCTTTCCGGATTATACCCAGTAGTTCCTTCTTGTTTTTTCGAATGCCTACTAGTAAAATGAGTGTTGGTGCTATAATAATAGAAAACTAAACACGAATAAATTCTAATGAAACGAAAGTCATGATAGAATTATATATGTTGGATTACATTAATTAAGGAGCGATTATACGTGAGCGAAATTATACATCGAACAAAAACTCGCCCTGTAAAGGTCGGTAATATAACGATAGGTGGAAATAATGAGGTAGTTATACAGAGTATGACTACAACAAAAACACACGATGTTGAAGCTACAGTTGCAGAAATTAATCGCTTAGAAGAAGCAGGATGTCAAATCGTCCGTGTTGCATGTCCAGATGAACGTGCAGCTAATGCAATAGCTGAAATTAAAAAGCGTATTAATATCCCACTGGTGGTTGATATCCATTTTGATTATAAACTTGCTCTAAAAGCCATTGAAGGCGGAGCAGATAAAATTAGAATTAACCCTGGTAATATAGGTAGAAAAGAAAAAGTTGAGGCAGTAGTAAAAGCTGCAAAAGAACGTGGTATTCCAATTCGTATTGGTGTAAATGCCGGTTCTCTAGAAAAAAGAATTTTAGAGAAGTATGGGTACCCTACTGCTGATGGTATGGTAGAAAGTGCATTGCACCATATTAAAATACTCGAAGATTTAGATTTCCATGATATTATTGTTTCAATGAAAGCTTCTGATGTAAATCTTGCTATTGAAGCATATGAGAAGGCAGCAAAAGCTTTTGATTACCCATTACACTTAGGGATTACTGAATCAGGTACTTTATTTGCAGGTACTGTAAAAAGTGCAGCAGGTTTAGGTGTTATTTTAAATAAAGGTATTGGTAATACTTTACGTATATCTTTAAGTGCAGACCCTGTTGAAGAAGTAAAAGTTGCAAGAGAATTACTTAAGTCCTTTGGCCTTGCGGCTAACGCAGCTACATTAATTTCTTGTCCAACATGTGGAAGAATTGAGATAGACTTAATAAGTATTGCTAACGAAGTAGAAGAATATATTTCAAAGATAAAAGCACCAATCAAAGTTGCAGTTCTAGGTTGTGCAGTTAATGGCCCGGGAGAAGCAAGAGAAGCTGATATCGGAATAGCTGGTGCTCGTGGAGAAGGTCTTCTATTCCGCAAAGGCAAAATCATTAGAAAAGTACCTGAGGAAACAATGGTCGAGGAATTAAAGAAAGAAATTGATTTAATAGCTGAAGAACATTTTGCTAAAGTAGCGGCTGAACAGAAAGCATAAACTTAAAAAAGGGTCTGACCCCTCAAACACTGTATATAGGTTTTCCTCTATATATCATTGTTTTTTGAGGTTCAGACCCTTTTGTTTAACTATTATTACAGTCTTAGAAGAATGGCATGATAAACATTCCTAAGATTATCGAAACAATACCAATCCCGATTGCCCATGCACCTGTACCAGTAGCACCTCTTCTTCTGGCGATAAAGCCAACAATGACACCTGCTGCTCCTAAAATGACAGGTAAAATAAAAAGCGAGATAATGGAAAGAGCTAATGCTAAGAAACCAATCCCTTTTCCTTCTGTTGCAGTAGACTCCCCCATATTAGAATCGCTTTTATTACGAATAACCTCTCTTCTTAAATTAACTGGAGCAGCAATTTCAGCTGCTGATTCTGTATGCATATTGTTCGTATTATTGTTCTCACCATCGTTTACGTTATTTACAGGTGCTGATACTTCATTTGCAGACTCTGTACTAAAATCGCTCTCAATTTCACGGTCAAGTGGAGTAATACCTTTATAGTCAAGATTATCAAAACGGTCATTCCCTTGATTGCTGACATTTTTATCTTCCGGCATTCATATCCCTACCTTTCTGAAATAAAGGAGCATTACTATTATGAGCATTCGTCATAAAACTATAACTGTAAAACTTTTCTTATGCGTTACTATGTATTATGATACACTACATGTAACAAACTTCTAAGGAGAGA
Organism: Metabacillus malikii; assembly: GCF_030813355.1. Lineage (GTDB taxonomy): Bacteria > Bacillota > Bacilli > Bacillales > Bacillaceae > Metabacillus > Metabacillus malikii. The sequence continues at coordinate 118,558 of NZ_JAUSUD010000013.1, read as the reverse complement.
ACAATGATGTTACGACTAGGAATCGATATTGATGGCACTGTAACAGATCCAAAAACATTTGTACCATATTTAAAAAATTCGTTTAATCCATCTCTTACATACGATGATATGAAAGAATATGACCTTACAAAGGTACTAAATATTTCTGAAGAAGAATTTTGGGTTTGGATGGATAACTTCGAACCAATTATTTATGAACAAGCACCACTTGCTACTTTCGCAAGAGAGGTTTTAACTGAATGGGAAAAACAGCACCAACTTTACTTTATAAGTGCTCGCCGCCAACACCTTGCAGATATTACACATAATTGGTTTGAGAATAACGGTATTTTTTATCACCATTTAGAATTAATTGGACATCATAATAAGCTTGAGGCTATTAAAAAAAATAAAATTTCTATATTTTTTGAAGACAAGCATGATAACGCATGTATGATTTGTGAAGAGCATAAAATACCAGTAATTCTATTTAATACTCCGTACAATCAAGAAGTCGTGCCAAATGGAGTTATACGTGTGGATGATTGGTTAGAAGCAAAGCAGTGGGTAAATCAATGGTATAGTACTCCTGTTCTCGACTAAAAATAAGCATTAAGAAAAATTTGAAAAGCGTGGCTCAATAGTAAAAAGTGTCAGCCTCTTACACTTATGTGTTATGAGGGCTGACACTTTTTGAACTTATTTTGATTTTCTCATCCAAAGTTTAAGTTTAATGACATTGAGGACATGTACCGTACACTTCAAACTTATGACCACTTATATCATATCCTGATAAACTTTGTGAAATACTCCCCATCGGGCAACCTGGAATTTCTTTCGTTTTCCCACATTGTAAGCAGATAAAATGATGGTGATGATGATGTGCATTACAAGTAAATCGAAAATGTTTCTCACCTGATAACTCGGTCATCTCAAATATTCCTAAATCTGCAAACAATGATAGGTTTCGATAAATTGTATCAAAACTTAAGCCAGGATAATCATCCTTTAAAGACTCCAACACATCTTTTGCTGTTAAATATTTATCATGGTCTGCAAATAATTGGAGCATTTCTTCTCTTTTATTTGTATATTTATAACCTTTTTCCTTTAATAAGTCGAGAGCTTCTTGAACATTCATGAAACTTTCCCCTTTTTTATTTTTGTCCATAATATTGCAATAATAAGGATTATTACCGATAAAACGACAATCGTTCCACCTGGAGCTAAATCTAAATAATACGCTGATATTAATCCAATAATAACAGATATTTCCCCAAATAGTACAGAAAAGAAAATCGTTTGTTTAAATCCTTTAGCAATTCTAATACTGGCAGCTACAGGTAATGTCATAAGAGATGACACTAGAAGTATACCAACTATTCGCATCGATGCTGCAATGACTAGAGCTACAATTAAGATAAAAACAAAATGAATTGCCTTTGCATGTATACCTGATGCAGTAGCATGCTCTTCGTCAAAAGATAATAGAAACAATTCCTTATATAAGAAGAAAATTATTGCAATGACTACGACAGTGATGGCTATGATAATAAATAAATCTGTTCTACTTACTGCACTAATACTACCGAATAAATAACTAAACAAATCAGTATTAAACCCATCTGCCAATGAAATGAAAATGACACTAATTCCAACACCACTAGACAAAATAATTGGAATCGCTAATTCTTGATAATGTTTGTAGACAGTTCTTAACTTCTCAATAAATAATGAACCGGTGACAGAAAAGGCCATCCCTAAATAGATTGGGTTTAATCCAGCAAATGCTAATACTTTCTTTTCTAATAATAAACTCGCCGCAATACCTGCCAATGTAACATGGCTGAGAGCATCTGCAATGAGTGACATCCTTCGCACGACGATAAATACTCCTAATAATGGTGCAATAATGCCAATTAACATACCTGAAATAAATGCATTTTGTAAAAACTCGTATTCAAACATACTGCTTATCATCTTGTAGTCCTCCATTAATGGGAGTGATTATGTGTTAACACATGTAGAGAATGCCCATAAAAATCTGACATTTCATCGTCTTTTAATGATTCGAATTCAATTGATTTACCATGAAAATGTAAATGTTTATTAATACATGCAACATGTGATACTTTATCAGTAATTGTTCCTATGTCATGTGTTACTAACAACAGGGTTATTCCCAATTTTTCATTGAGATGCTTTAACATTTCATAGAAGTTCTGTACAGTTTGTGCGTCTACCCCTACTGTAGGTTCATCTAAAATAAGGAGTTTTGGATTACTGACAATGGCACGAGCTATAAATGCTCGTTGTTGTTGTCCTCCGGATAATTCACCGATATTCCTTTTCTTGAAATCACTTAATCCAACTGCTTCAATAGCTTGGTTCACTTTTTGTTTGTCATGTTTCGTCATTAGTTTAAATAACCCCAGCTTTGACGTAAGTCCACTCGAAACCACTTCAAACACGGAAGCTGGAAACCCTGTATTAAAGCTATTAGCCTTTTGTGAGACAAAACCAATCTCATGCCAGTTTTTAAATTTTTGAATTGTTTCACCAAATAGCTTAATCTCTCCTTGTTGCGGTTTCAGTAGTCCTAATATACATTTAAGCAATGTTGTCTTACCCGACCCGTTCGGTCCTACTAAACCTAGGAAATCCCCTTCTTCAATAGAAAGTGAAATATCTTCTAAAACTCGTTGCTGCTCATATGTGAAATTCAAATGACTTATTTCAATAATCGGTTTTTTCATAAATCTCATCCCTCTAACATTGGCTTTTATAACTTTGTTATTGATTTTTATACATCTCATTCTGCTCGATGTAGCATGTAATTAACCATTTGAGGTCACCTTGCTTTAGATGAAAACCCGAACATTTACAAATGGACTGAACGTATAGGTTAACCTTAAATTAAGAATCGTTACGATTTAGAGTTAAGAAATAAACATTCCTAATAACATAAAAATTATACAGAACTATTTAAATAATGTAAAGGAAAAACATATAATATTTCTATGATAAAATAATCACCTACTGAATTATTTTTATAACAAAATAGGTGAAATAGTAACGGTAACCTATTATTTGAATAAAGATTAATAATAAAAAGTGAAAATTTCCTCACCTTTTACATAAACCTCCATACATTGTTTTTAGAGGAGGGTTTGGTGATGATATTATTTCAAAAGATCGTAAATCAAAAATTGAATAACATATCAGTAGATGAGCTACTTCAATATGCAAACCAATTTAATGTTACAATTACTCGTGAACAAGCAAAAAAAGTGGTGACATTATTAAATGGACAAAATATTAATATTTTTAATCCAAACGAAAGAAAACATTTATTGTCTCAAATAGCACAAGTAACTACCCCTAACGTTGCAAAACAGGTGAATGAAATCTTTAATAAGTTCACAAGGTAAATACTACTTAAATATAAAGGTTTAACAGGTTAGCAAAGCCATTACATCTCATACTCTACTTACGATGTGTCGTTTAATGTTCTGTACGACACCTGTTCTTTAACTAGATGTTCTGTAACTAATAACTACAATTCTAAAGAAGCAAATACAATATAAAATGGCTGTCTCTTACTGACAGCCATTTTGAATAATTTAAACTAATTAATATTAAGATTGTAATATATTTTCTAATAGTTGTTCATCAAATGATTGATTTCTAAACATTTCAATTTCATGACGGTATGGTGGCTTTTTATATTTTTTATCTTCTCCAACAAAAGGAGTTTCTAATATTTTTGGTACATCTACTAAATCAGGATGATGAACTATATGATTCAATGCTGTAAAGCCAATGTGACCAAACCCAATGTTTTCATGGCGGTCTTTGCTGGCTCCCATTGGATTTTTACTATCATTTATATGAAGTACTTTTAAACGGTCTATACCAATAATATGATCAAACTCCTGTAATACACCATCGAAATCTTCAACAATGTTATATCCTGCATCATGTGTATGACACGTATCGAAACAGATTGATAAATGCTGATTATGTGTCACACCATCTATAATTTTAGCTAATTCATCAAAGGAACGACCACACTCTGACCCTTTTCCTGCCATCGTTTCGAGAGCGATTTGCACTTCTTGCTCTTGAGTCAATACTTCATTTAAGCCCTGTATTATTTGCTTTATCCCAGCATCAGTACCCGCGCCGACATGTGCACCTGGGTGTAAAACAATTTGCTTAGCACCAATCGCTTGAGTTCGTTCTATTTCAGAACGAAGAAAATTAACCCCTAATTCATAAGTTGCTGGATTTGTTGTATTACCTATATTAATAATATACGGTGCGTGTACAATAATTTCCTCTATACCATTCTCTTTCATATGAGCTTGTCCAGCTTCAATATTGAGTTCCTCAATTTTTTTGCGTCTCGTATTTTGTGGAGCCCCTGTATAAATCATGAACGTATTTGCTCCGTATGAGACTGCTTCCTCACTTGATGCTAATAACATCTTTTTTCCACTCATAGAAACATGAGAACCAATCTTCAACATATGTATCCCCCTATTTTTTTCGGTTATCTATTTTTCGTTTACGCTTTTTAATCTGTTCCATTTCTCGAGTCATTTTCTTTTTATAACCAGGTTTTACTTTCTTAGGTTTTTGAACAATACTTTTTGCTAGTGCATCGACTTCATCAGGTGTCTTTTTCCGCTTCTGTCGTTTTTTACGATCATCTAAATCTTTCCATTCACCATCAATATAATCACGATGAACAAAATCAACACCTAATTTTTCCAATTTATTTAAAGCATCTTCATCGGATTGTTCATAGATAGTTACAGCTACACCAGAGCTTCCTGCCCGGGCTGTTCTTCCTACTCGGTGGATATAAAAATCTAAATCTGTAGTAGGTAATTCATAGTTAATAACATGACTAACACCTTTTATATCAATTCCTCGTGCCGCTAGATCCGTTGCCACTACATACTGGAATTCGAGGTCATTTATTTGTTTCATCATTTTCTTTCGGTCTCTTGGGGATAAATCTCCATGTATTCTGCCAACCTTGAGTCCATTTTCTAAAAGAGCATCTGCAACCTCATCGGCATTTTTCTTAGTATTTGTAAAAACAATTGCTATAAAAGGATTAAAACCTTTAAGAATGTCAAAGACGAGTTTTTTCTTGTTACGGTGTTTTGTTGGGACAAGTACATGTTCAATTTTCGCTGCTGTTACTTGTTTAGGTGCTACATGAGTAAATTTTGGATTCTCCAAATATTTCTTTAAAAAGGGTTTTAATTTCTCAGGGATCGTTGCAGAAAATACTAGTATTTGTAACTCCTCAGGCATTTGACTAGCGACCATATCAACTTCTTTTATGAATCCCATATCAAGCATTAAATCTGCTTCATCAACAACTAGTGATCGAGTCTTATTCACAATTAGTGCATTCTCTTTAATGAGGTCATTTATTCTGCCTGGAGTTCCGACTACGATATGTGGTTGCGACTTCAACTTTTCAATTGTTCGTTGTTTGTCAGTACCACCTATTAAACATTTTGTAACGATATCTTCTTTAGAAAAAGCTGTTATTTTCACAACTTCATGATAGATTTGTGTTGCCAATTCACGTGTAGGAGCCGTAATAACAAACTGTACTTCCCTTTGGGTAGGGTCCACTTTATTAAGTAATGGCAATAAGTATGCATGTGTTTTACCCGTACCAGTCTGAGACTGGCCAATTACACTCTCACCTTTTAGGATGGAAGGCATTAACCTTTCCTGAATCTCAGTAGGTTCAAAAAATTTAAGCTCTTTCGTAATTGCCTCTATTATATAAGGTTTTAATGCAAACCTTTCGAATTTTGTGTGTTCCATTTCGTTCATCTCCTTTAAGGATAAAGCTATAAGTGTCATATGTATAACTTTATTCGTCCATCATAACATTATATACGATAACAAGAAAATCACAACTACCTTCTTTGCCTCTAACCTCAGAAAGCTTACTATTCTCATTATGACCATTAATAACTTAATATACTACTTTTGTCCTCTCAGGTGTTTGAAACCATTTTCTACTTGTTTGCATATATAAAATATAGAGTAATGTAAAAGGAAGGAGGAATCATATGTTTCAAAATAGACCAATGCCTCCGATCAATCCAAGAGGCTTTCAAGTACCTCCAGGAAGAATGCCAATGATGCGTCAACCTATGTCACCGAGTATTGGAAATTTTAGCCCGCAAATGCCTACAAGGGCCGGCGGTTTAAAGGGACTCATCTCCCGCATCCTACCAGGCAGCCAAGCTGCACATACCATTCCACAAGGCATGATGCAAGGTATGACGAACACGACTGCTAACACTGCTTCTGGCGCTTTACAAGGTCTAACCAATCCTGCAAATATCTCTAATATGTTAGGTAATGTACAAAAAGTATTAGGCATGGCACAGCAAGTAACCCCAATGGTTCAACAATACGGGCCTCTAGTGAAAAATTTACCAGCTATGTGGAAAATTTATCGAGAGTTAAATAGTACCGACACAACAGAGACTGAGGAAGAGGAAGACAAAAAGCAAATAGAAAGTGAATCGAACATAGTACAAGTAAAACAAACTAGCACTGAAAAACAAACTAATAAAAAGAATGCAAAAAAACCTCTCAAATCTAAAAAAGAAAATAACAATCATAATCACCCTAAAGAAAACTCACAACCGCCAAAACCTAAAAAATCTAAAAAATCTAGTAAAGGTTCCACACCCAAATTGTATATCTAATATTCATCTTTGTATTCTGACCTAAATTTCGATATAATATTAAGAGATTGTTAGAATTAGAAGCCGTTTTCCGGCTTTTTTTACTTATTAGCTTTTTTTAGTTGATTGATAAATTTTTAAACTTGTCTATTAGTAACCTTGCTAAAATAAGCTAGTGATCTCTTAAGGAGGCATTATAAATGGATGTAATAAAAATTGCACCCCGTGGATATTGTTATGGTGTTGTGGACGCAATGGTTATAGCAAAAAATGCGGCACTAGATAAAACCTTACCTAGACCAATCTATATTTTAGGTATGATTGTTCATAATAAACATGTTACAGATGCATTTGAGGAAGATGGTATCATTACGCTAGATGGTAAAAACCGATTAGATATATTACAGAAGGTTAATGAAGGTACGATTATCTTTACAGCTCACGGTGTTTCTCCAGAAGTCAGAAAAATCGCGAAGGAAAAAGGGCTAGTTACTCTTGATGCGACTTGTCCAGATGTAACAAAGACACATGATTTAATTCGTGAAAAAGAAGCTGAAGGCTATCATGTAATCTATATTGGTAAAAAAGGACATCCGGAACCTGAAGGAGCAGTAGGAGTTGCCCCTCACATTGTTCATCTTGTCGAATCTGTTGAGGATGTAAGCGAACTAAGTATTGAAAATAGTAAAATCATTGTCACAAACCAGACAACGATGAGTCAATGGGATGTTGCCGATATTATGGATAAAGTTAAGGAAAAGTACCCTCACGCAGAAACACATAAAGAAATTTGCTTAGCTACTCAAGTTCGTCAGGAGGCTGTCGCCGAGCAAGCAGGTCAAGCAGATTTAACCATCGTCGTAGGTGACCCTAAAAGTAATAATTCAAACCGTCTAGCCCAAGTATCGCAGGAAATTGCCGGTACAAAAGCATACCGGATTTCTGATTTAAGTGAATTGAAAATTGAATGGTTAAAAAATGTAAAGACTGTAGCAGTAACAGCCGGTGCATCTACTCCTACACCAATTACAAAAAAAGTCATCCAATTTTTAGAACAATATGACCCAAATGATAAAGCAACTTGGGAAAAAGATTATCATATTCCACTTACTAAGATTCTACCTAAAGTAAAAATAAAGAAATAATTAAAAAGAATGCCTTTTTTCACTAATTGTAAAAAAGGCATTCTTTTTTCATATATATTTCTCTTCTCTGCATCAAATATGACTTTATATGAATTTAAAAGGGTTTGTATCAATTTCAGAACCAAACACCTTTACGTTAAATTTTTTATCCTTACATAATGTACTTATTTTGTCGGATACACCGTTAATCATAACCTTCTCAACATGATGACCTGGGTCAATAACATTTAATCCAGCCATTAGCGCGTCATGGGCAACATGAAAATATAAGTCACCTGTTACATAAACATCTGCACCTTTATATTTTGCAGCTTGTATATACTTATTGCCATCTCCGCCAAGTACAGCTACTTTCTTAACTAAGTCATCTGGATTACCAACCATTCTAACAAACTCTACTTTTAACGTATTTTTAACATGGCTAGCAAATTGTTGTAATGTCATTTCTTTTTCAAGATATCCGATTCTACCTAGGCCTAGAGAGTTCCCCTTTTGCTCAAGTGGATAAATATCGTAAGCTACCTCTTCATATGGGTGTGCTTTTTTCATGGCCTTTAGCACTGCGTTTTGTATAGATTGAGGCATTATCGTTTCAAGGCGCACTTCTTGCACCGTTTCGAGCTTACCTTGTTCACCAATATAAGGCGCCGTATTTTCCAATGGTAAGAAGCTGCCTTCACCATTTGTCTGGAATGCACAGTGGCTGTATTGTCCAATATGTCCAGCACCAGCCTTACCGAGTGCAGCTTTGACTTCATCAGCATGTGTAGTTGGGACAAATACTACTAGTTTTTTTAAGGTATCTTCATATGTAGGAATTAATACATCTGTATTCTTTAAATGTAGGGAGTCTGCTAATAAATCATTCACTCCACCAGGCGCTACGTCAAGGTTTGTATGTGCTACATATACTGCAAGGTCATGCTTGATGCATTTCTCAATCATTTTACCGTAAGCTGTATCTGTAGTTAGGTTTTTAATAGGTCGAAAAATTGGAGGATGATGAGCAATGATTAAATCTACTTCCTTTGTTATCGCTTCATCGATAACCTCTTCAATAACATCTAATGTAATCATTATTTTCTTTATCGGCTTATTGAGGCTACCTATTTGCAGACCAATTTTATCGCCTTCTAGCGCATATGATTTTGGAGAGTATTGTTCAAACAATTGAATAATTTCAAAACCATTTGGCGTCTTACTCATGCCTGGATAACCTCCTCTATTAAGTTTAATTGTCCTGATACTTCTCTATACTTTTCACTATTTTCAAACGTGTAACCTGCAGTTTGTAATTGAGCCAAAATGGTTTGCAAATGAGTCCGTTCGTTCGTCCATTTTTTCTGAAAAACTTTATTATTTTCTTCCAAAAGGAATGGTCCAAACAATAATCCGGATTGAAGAGAATGTTTGTGATATGGTCGATGAGCATTACCCTTTTCAGCTACTAATATTTCATATATTTTGTTGTCCTCTTCAATTATTTGTTCATTAATTAATTCCCATTCATTGTTAATTAGCCATTCCCTAATATTTATAGCATGGATATTTGGTTGAAGCACAAGCCTCTTAACATAATCGAGTTTTAACTTTCCATCTTCTAGTATCTTTGTTATTAAACTGCCTCCCATCCCTGCAATCGTAATACAGTCAACTTTTTCATCCTCTTTAATTACTGACAAACCATCGCCTTTTCGTACCGAAATTACTTCATCTAAATTAGATTTTGACACTTGACGTTGAGCTGAAAGGAATGGACCTTCTGTAATTTCCCCTGCAATCGCACCCTTGGCTATACCGTTAATTATAGAATAACATGGCAAATAAGCATGATCAGATCCTATGTCTGCAAAAATTGCATCTTTTGGAATATAGCTAGCAACAACTTCAAGTCTTTTTGATAATTTTAATTCGTTCATTTCATCACCACTATCTAAGGATTCACCTACATTATTACCTAATTGCCTATTTAACAACATATTCTTTTAGTAAAAAAAGTCCTTTACAAAAGCAAAGGACTTTTTTACCTAATATGTATCTTTCGCGAAAGATTTACATAAATCAGCAATATTTTATAGTTTTAAATTGACTATTTAAGCTCAGATACCCACTGTGCCATTTTATCAAGTTGTTCAGCATCTTGAATAAGGCCACCAGGCATACCGCCTCTTCCTTCTTGAATCGTTTTCTTAATACCGTCTACCCCTAACTTTTCACCTGCACCTATAAGACTTGGTGCATTTCCAACACCTTCGTAATTATCACCATGACAGCCAATACAGCCAGCCTGTTGATACAATTCTTCAGGTGTAGCGTTTGCAAGGTCTGCAGACTTTTCACCTTCGTCACCTGCTGCTAACTCTTTATGATCGCCAAGACCTTTAAAAGATAGTAGGAACATAAGGCCGATACCTAAAACAGCAATTAACAAAAATGGAATAAGTGGATTTCGTTTCATTTATGTAACCTCCCCTATGTAAATATAAATAATTCTTACCTGATTGGTGATCGAATTATTGTTAACTGGCAGCCGTTTGTCCTAAATATAATATCATATAAATCATAATACACTGCCTTCATCATAAAATAAACATCATAATGCCAATTTTTCAAACAATCTCTATTTTACTTGATATTCCCGATTAGTGAAAGACCTATCTTTAAACTACTTTAAGTTTTTCACATTTTAGACATATTCATAAAGTAAAAATTGACCATTTATATAATAATGAATACTGTAAGGACAATTAATCCAACTGAACCACTAATAATAAGATAAACGTACCGATATATACTACCAAAGATAATCCATAACAAGCAATTCCCGATTATTGCTAAACCTAACCATACTTGTGTTCCTTCGGTTATTCTTTCAATTAAATGAATTGAAAAAATGAGTAACTGTAAAAAGGTTAAACTTAACGAGAATTGAAAATTTTCTTTTTTAGTAAAAAGGTAAGCGGTAACAACTATTGAAAATATTAATAAAAAACCTACTAAGGTCATTTGCAAAACAAATGACAATTCAGTAAAATAAATAACAAGTAGTGAAACAATTGCTAGAAACGATATAATAAAATATGAAATGTATTTCCTTGAACGATTATTCTCAGTTGGTATTAACTGATTCTCTTCATGATTTCCTTCTGTGTAGAGAGCTAACAAAAAATCACAATATGTTTCAGGTAATAGCTTATTATGTTTCCAATATGAAATTTCATTAATTATTACTTTCTTTTTTACATTATTATTCATAACGGCCATCCTTTTATCCGTAAGTAACTCTTTATCAAATAAAAGACGGACAATTTTGTCCGCCTCAACTTATTCTAAGAAGTCTTTAAGACGTTTACTACGACTAGGATGACGTAATTTACGTAATGCTTTAGCTTCAATTTGTCGAATACGTTCACGCGTAACGCCGAAAACTTTACCAACTTCTTCAAGCGTTCTTGTGCGTCCATCGTCGAGACCAAATCGAAGTCGTAATACATTTTCTTCTCGGTCTGTTAACGTATCTAATACATCTTCTAGTTGTTCTTTTAACAGCTCATATGCAGCATGTTCAGAAGGCGAAGTCGCATCTTGGTCTTCAATAAAATCGCCAAGGTGAGAATCATCCTCTTCACCAATAGGTGTTTCTAACGAAACAGGCTCTTGAGCAATTTTTAATATTTCTCGCACTTTGTCCGGAGTTAGTTCCATATCCTCCCCAATCTCTTCAGGAGTTGGTTCCCTTCCTAAGTCTTGGAGGAGTTGTCTTTGGACTCTTATTAGCTTGTTAATTGTTTCGACCATATGGACCGGAATACGAATTGTACGTGCTTGATCGGCTATTGCACGTGTAATAGCTTGGCGTATCCACCATGTAGCATAAGTACTGAATTTGAAACCTTTGCGGTAATCAAATTTTTCAACAGCTTTCATCAATCCCATATTACCTTCTTGAATTAAATCTAGAAATAACATACCACGACCAACATAGCGCTTTGCAATACTAACAACTAGTCGTAAATTGGCTTCAGCTAACCTACGTTTAGCCTCTTCGTCACCGTCCTCGATACGGTTTGCTAATTCAATTTCTTCATCAGCTGATAATAAATCAACACGACCAATTTCCTTTAGATACATCCGAACGGGGTCATTAATTTTGACACCGGGAGGAACACTCAAATCGTTTAAATCAAACTCTTCTTCTTTCGCAAGATCTTTAACGTTTGGGTCTTCAGTTCCAGCAGTCTCACCAATTAATTCTACACCTTGTTCGCCTAAAAATTCATAATACTCATCCATTTGGTCTGATTCTATTTCGAAGTTTGCCATACGTTCTGCTATTTCTTCATATGTTAAAACTCCGCGTTTCTTCCCAATTTCAGTTAACTGTTCCTTGACTTGTTCAAAGGTTACTTCAGTTTCATGGGTTTGTTTATCAGCCATAGGATCCCCTCCTTCCAACTTATCCGCATTTCATGATAAGCATTGGATTACTTTATTCGCGTTATTTTAAATGGTATTTGCATTCATATAGACATACTAAACATCTTAACACTTTTTTCATCTTCAGCTTACATACTATGCCTTGAGCGCTTGCTTTAAATGGATGATTTCCATCGCTATTTTCGCAGCATCTTTATATTGCTTATTTCTTTCTGCTTCAATCTTCTCTGCTTCTTTTTCTTTTATCATTAACATTTTTTGTTGATTCAACACCTGTTTTATATAATCCGATAATTCTTGTTCACTTACCTCTGTATTAAGTTGTAACATCGCAATATCGGATACTATGTGTTGTAATTCTGAGTTAGGTAATCTTGATAGAAATGCACTCACATTCTCTTCATTACCTTCTTCATAATAAGCGTATAAATAAGTAACAATTGCTTTATGTTCTTCAATGTTGAATTGTAATCCAAGTCTTGTAAGGACTTTTTCTGAAAAGTCTTTACTTTTAAGCATATGACCAATTAACATCCGTTCAGCTGTATGAAAAGCAGGTAGCAATCTTTTAGATTTAATCGGTGTTCTTTTTTGCATTAGTTCATTTCTTTTTACGGGTACTTGAGGCTTGTTCTGAAATTGTTTTACTTTCTGATGAAGTTGCTGTTTCAGGACATCCATCGTTAAGTCAAATTCATCAGATAGCTGTTTTAAATATAATTCTTGTTCAATCATATTATTAAGCCTACTGATTTCCTGTAAGGCATTTTCAATATATTGTAATCGTTCACCCTCATTTTGAAGATTCTTCCCTCTTCGGAAATACTTCAATTTATATGCCATTAAAGGAACGCTATCCCCTATTACATCATTTTTGAATTTTTCAGAACCATATTTCTTGATGTAGTCATCAGGGTCTAGTCCATCAGGAATGTTAGCAACCTTCACATTGCAACCTACACTTGTCAAAAGCTTTGATGCCCGGATTGTAGCCTCAATTCCTGCATGGTCGGAATCATAGCAGAGCACTATTTCAGAAACATTGCGCTTAATAATCTTCGCTTGCTCTTCCGTAAGCGAAGTACCCATAGTTGCTATTGACTGTTTCACACCTGCACTGTCAGCTGAAATAACATCAGCAAAACCTTCTAATAAAACGACTTGTTGAGTTTTTCGAATATGTAATCTAGCACGATGAAAATTGTACAGAAGCTTACCTTTATTAAAAATTTTAGTTTCTGGACTATTTAAATATTTTGGTTTCTCATTCCCTAAATTTCTTCCCGAAAAAGCAATTGTCGACCCATTATGGTCCATAATCGGAAACATAATACGATTTCTAAATCGGTCAAAATACTCATCTGATTCGTCTCTTTTTATGACTAACCCTGCAGCTTCCATCATTTTTAAATCAAAGTTTCGTTTTGAAAGAAATTTTGAAATAAAGTCCCAGGAATCCAAGGCATAACCAATTTCAAACTGGTCAATGACTTCTTTAGTGAATCCACGATTTAATAGATAATCTAAAGCTGGTTGGCCCTCTTTTGTATTTACGAGCAAATGATGATAAAATTTCTTTAATAGTTCGTGAGCTTCAATCATCTTCTCGCTATCTTTAGATACTGCATTACTAGTTACAGCAGATATTGAAGGCAATTCAATGTTTGCCCGTTCTGCGAGGTGTTGGGCAGCTTCTATAAATGAATACCCTTCATGCTGTATGAGGAACGAGAATACATTACCACCTGCACCACAACCAAAGCAATGAAATATCTGCTTATCTGACGAAACTGAAAATGATGGAGATTTTTCCCCATGGAATGGACATAAACCAAAATAGTTACGACCTTGTTTCTTCAATTGAACATATTCACTTATCACATCAACAATGTCAGAATTTCGTTGTATTTTTTCGATTAATTCCTCAGGAATTCGATTAACCATTTTAACAACCCCGTGTTAAAGATATTCGAGATTCATTTTTAATCTCCTGCATCTTTCGACAAAATTTTTTTCATTGTTGTGATAAAATTTAATATATCATCTTCACTTAGCTTTTTGGGACCTTTTGAAAAATGGCCGCTTCGCCTTTCCTTTGCAGATAAATATCTAAACTGAAGGGCATTAGCGATATTAAGTTCTGTATATTGCTTACCACGCGGTGTAATAAAAACGACACCTTTCTTTAATAATAAACCAGCTAATCCAATATCCTGAGAAATGACTAAATCATTTTCTTTTGCATGGTTTACAATATATAAATCAGCTGCTTCTTTACCGGTATCGACAAAAATCCATTTACCTCCGTAAGTTTAATCAGAAGCATGGTTATATGATGCTACAAATATAACTTCAATATCAAACTCATTAGCTATATTCATCACTTCCTGCTTAACCGGGCAAGCATCAGCATCAACAAAAACTTTCATTGTTTTTTCGCCATATTTCTCTATTCTACATCACTCCGACAAATTCCTTCTTATAGTTCGTAGAAACAAAAAATCATTCTGAGCTCATATCTTTTGTCGAATTTTTTTCGCGTTTTACACTTGACAGTATACAATTAATAGTTTATTCCTCAAAGTCAAGTTCTAAACCTAAAAATTTTATTTTTATCACAATTTTTTATTATAATATAAAATTCTACAAATATCTATATATTTTTTATCTATTTTTAACATTTTCGTCAAATCTAAAACTTAAATTGTATTTGTACAAGGTTGGTTCGGACAAATACAACCTTTTTCGTTATCATCTATTCTGATTGTTCATAAAGTTTGCAATGATATTTGCTGTTTCTTCAACAGCTTTATTTGAGACATCGACAACTTTACAACCAAGCCTATCAACAATTTTGTCAAAGTATTCAAGCTCTTCTTTAATTCTATTTATATTTGCATAAAAAGCTTCATCATTTAAGCCTAGTGATTTAAGTCGCTCTCTTCTAATATTATTTAGCTTATCAGGACTAATTCGTAATCCTATACATTTTTGTGCAGCCACCTTATATAATTCTTCAGGAGGCTCTACTTCTGGAACTATAGGAACGTTAGCGACTTTAAATCGCTTATGTGCTAAATATTGTGATAGGGGTGTTTTAGATGTTCGCGATACTCCTATTAATACAATATCCGCTTTTAATATCCCTCTAGGATCCCTGCCGTCATCATACTTAACAGCAAATTCAATTGCCTCGACCTTTTTAAAGTATTCCTCATCTAATTTACGAACACGGCCTGGTTCATACTTAGCCGTTTTGCCATATGTTTTTTCCATAATATCTACTAATGGTCCGATAATATCGTAATAAACAATATTTTGTTTTATAGCCTCTTCAATCAAAAATTGTCTTAATTCAGGAACAACAAGAGTAAAACAAACAATCGCCTGATCTTCCTTAGCCAGTGATAAAACTTCTAAGATAGTTCCTTTGTCTTCTACATAGGGAATTCGTTTAAGTTTAGTATTTGATGATATACCATTAAATTGACTCGCCGCCGCTTTAACTACTAATTCTGCAGTTTCTCCGACTGAATCTGATACTATATAAATCATGCGATAATTCATCCTAAAACCCCTCTCTTTTCAATAAAAAAGGCACTACTTACATTGGTCCGTTGCTATTAGATATCTTCATTGCATACTCTTGTTCAATATTATTAATGTTTAAGAATTCAACACTCCACTTTTTGTACAAATGGATATTACTAATAAAGATATGTTCGTTTTTCACCCACTTCATTAATGGAAAAGAGCTGCCATAAGCAGCCCTGAATAAACATAGGGATATATCTTTATTTTACTAAGATGCTATTCACCTTAGCATATGTTTGAATTAACTGTGATAATTTAACCATTAATGCTAGTCTGTTGGTTTTTATCTTCACATCTTCTGCCATGACCATCGTATTGTCGAAATACTCATTAATTACATCTTTTAAGCTGGATAATATTTTGTATGCTTCATCCTCATTTCCATTGAAAAGGGATGTTTCCACACCAGTTTGTGAACTTTGAAAAGCATTATAAAGAGCATGCTCATACTCATTTTCAAACAACTGAATATCTATTTCCTGCTCCTCACCTTTACTAGCAATATTCATAACCCGAGCTAGTGCTTCAATTACACCTTTAAAGTCATCTTCAGTTGATGCCTGCTCAAGGACTTTAGCACGCTTGATTAATGATGATACTTCAACATATGAAGACTCTAAAACTGCATCAGCAAGGTCAAATCTTATTTTTTCTTCTGTTAATACATGTTTCAGGCGTAATTTAAAGAAGGAAAGTAGAGATTGTTTGACCTGTTCATCTTTTGTTTCATATAAACTAAGACTTAATTCAAATAAACTTGGCAAGCTAAGCTTCCAATTTTTCAACAATAACACTTGGACAATTCCACTTGCTTGTCTTCTTAACGCATAAGGGTCCTGAGAGCCTGACGGAATTTTACCAATTGAAAAGAACCCTACAATTGTATCTAGTTTATCCGCAAGCGAAACAATTGCTCCAACATTTGAATTTGGAATTTGGTCGTCTGCATGGCGTGGCATATAATGTTCATTTATAGCTAATGCTACTGCTTCATTTTCACCACTTAAGCGTGCATATTTCTCACCGATTTTACCTTGCAATTCAGGAAATTCATAAACCATATGAGTAACAAGGTCAAACTTACAAATTGATGCTGAGCGTTCAACATCTAGTTTTTCATTTTCACTTAGCCCCACCTTCTCAGCTAATAAGTTAGACAACTTTACTATACGTTTCACCTTTTCACCAAGCGATCCTAGCTCCTCATGAAAAACAATTTTGTCTAATTTAGCTACGGCATCGTTAATTTTTAACTTTTGATCTTCCTTATAAAAGAAGTTTGCATCTGAAAGTCTAGCACGAAGTACTTTCTCATTTCCTCTAGCAACATTTTCAAGATGCTGCTGATTACCATTTCGAACTGTCACGAAGTGTGGTTGAAGCTTTCCTTCGTTGTCTCTAACCGGAAAATAACGTTGATGTTCCTTCATTGACGTCACTAACACTTCATCTGGTAAAGCTAAATAATCTTCCTCAAAGTTTCCATGAACTACTGTTGGAAATTCCACTAAATTGTTAACCTCTTCTAACAAATCTTCATCAATCGGTATTATCCAGTTATTTTTTTTCTCTAGTTCAGCTAGTTGACTTGTTATTGCTTCTTTTCTTTTAATCGGGTCTACGAGCACATACTGCTCTAACAATGTAGCCTCATATAGAGATGGCGCAGAAATATCTACTTGCTTACCTAAGAAACGGTGACCCAAGCTTACAGAACCCGTCGAAACCCCTGCAATTTCAAAAGGTATGGTATCTTTTCCGAATAAAGCAACGACCCATTTAATTGGTCGAATATAGCGCATATCATGATTTCCCCAACGCATGTTTTTAGGAAAAGTTAAACCAGTTAATAGTTCACGTATCTCTGGTAATAAGCTAAATGTTTCTTTTCCAACGATTGATTTTTGTACATGAACATACTCAACGCCATTGATTTCTTTAAAATAAATATCATCTACAGAAACATTTTGACCTCTAGTAAAACCAAGTGCTGCTTTTGACCAATTCCCTGCATCATCAAGGGCAATTTTTTTTGTTGGACCCTTTGCTTCCTCAATTATATCCGGTTGTTTTTCAGCTACCGCTTGCACTAAAACAGCTAGTCTTCGCGGAGTTGAAAAAGATTTAATTTGCCCGTGTGATATTTTTTTATCATTGAGCCAATCTGTTAGCTTCCTTGTAAGTTGGTTCATTGCATCTGTGACATAATGTGCAGGTACTTCCTCAAGGCCAAGCTCTATTAATAAATCTTGTGTTGTATTCATTATTTAACTCCTCCTTCCTTATTTAACATCGGAAAGCCTAGTTTTTCTCTTTCATCATAGAAGGTCTTCGCAACTTTCCTAGCCAGATGACGAACACGTCCAATATAACCTGTCCGTTCTGTAACAGATATTGCCCCTTTAGCATCAAGTAGATTAAATGTGTGTGAACATTTCAATACATAATCATACGCTGGATGTACAAGACCCTCATCCATTTGTCGGTTTGCCTCTTTTTCATATGTATTAAACAATTGAAATAACATGTCCGTGTCTGATGTTTCGAATGTGTATTTAGAATGCTCATATTCCGGCATTAAAAATATGTCCCTAACTGTAAATCCTTCAGTCCACTCTAAGTCAAATACATTTTCTTTATCTTGAATATATGATGCTAAACGTTCGATTCCATATGTAATTTCCGCAGAAACCGGCTTGCACTCCAAACCGCCAACTTGTTGGAAGTAGGTGAATTGAGTAATTTCCATACCATCTAACCAAACTTCCCATCCTAAACCTGCACAACCTAATGACGGGTTCTCCCAATTATCTTCAACAAAACGAATATCATGTTCTAAAGGATTAATCCCTAAGGCACGCAATGAATCTAAATATAACTCTTGAATATTATCAGGTGATGGTTTCATTATCACTTGAAATTGATGATGCTGATAAAGTCGATTAGGATTTTCACCATATCTGCCATCTGCTGGTCTTCTTGATGGTTCAACATACGCAACATTCCATGGCTCTGGGCCAATACTTCTTAAAAATGTATATGGGCTCATTGTTCCAGCACCTTTTTCTGTATCATATGCCTGCATTAATATACAACCTTGATTAGACCAATGTTTTTGTAAAGTTAATATCATGTCTTGAATATTCACTTATTACACCTCCAAAATTATTAAGAGCATTCGATTATATTACTCCTTATTCATTACTGCTACCGATTTTTGACACTTTGTTCCTTAATCCAATAACTCAGTTTCAGTTCGACTTATGAAAGGCAAAGGATTCCAAAGAGAATTAAATACAAAAAACTCTCGTCCTATGCCAATTATGTTGACATAGGGACGAGAGTTACCCGCGGTTCCACCCTATTTGCTCATCTAATTTGATGAGCCACTTTATAAAGTCAGCTCAGGATTGCCTTTCGTTACGCTCCAATCCTTAGCTTACACCGTCCTAAGGTCGCTTTTATTGGATAACTCGTAAGTACTTCTATCCCTCAACGCAATATGTTAATTCTTTAAATTCTATAAGCATCTTAATCGAAATTTTTATAAATGTCAATCCTTATGGTATGCTTTTACCCGAGGTAGTACTACTAATGACATTCTCCCATGTCTATGGTTTGGTTAGATAGGTACAGTGTCTTACTCCAGTAGACCTTTACGATAATGAAACAAAAGCATGACTGAGATTTTTTCAATAGAATTACAATTTATCTTTTAGAGACTCTACTTGGTCAAGAAATCGTTTTGATTTCAGGTGCAAACCGGCATACTCTTCATAATATCCTTGTATCACTGCTTTTAATTCCTTCTTAGTTTCTAATTTCACAGATATATTACCGAGACGATTTAAATCAAAATAATAAAATAATCTAATAAGCTTAACTGTGGTTTGACTTATCGGCAAACGATATGGATCCTTTTCAAAACAGTTTTGACAAATAAACCCACCTTCTCTTATAGAAAAATGGAATGTACCATCTTTCTTTCCACATAATGTACAACAATCAAGTTGAGGGCTTAATCCAAGAATTGGTAACATTTTCATTTCGAAAATATTAATTAAAATGTCCGGATCAACGTCTTCATCTAAATAATCTAACGTTAACTTTAGTAATTCAAACATAAAAGGATTTTGCTCATTATTTTCTGTACTTTTATCAAGTAGCTCTGATATGTATGAAGCATAAGCTGTTAGAAAAATATCTTCACGAATCACTCGATGGGATAAAATCGTCTCCCCCTGCTGCAGACTACCTAAACCTGTTGAACGTTGAAACATAAAGGTTCCATAAGTGAAAAGTTGGGTTATTGACGTAAGACGACTATTTGGCTTTTTTGCGCCTCGTGCCATAACACCAACTTTACCAAGTTCTCTCGTATATATAGTGATTATTTTGTTTGATTCACCGTAATCCATCGAACGAATCACGATACCTTCACATTTTTGAAGCAAATTCCCTCACCTTCCAAAGGTTTAGGCAAGATCAGGAAATTGGAAAATCCATTTCAGCTAGTTCATCCTCTTCAGAATCGGGTCCGTCATCTGTATCCTTTTCTAACTCTTTAAAAAGAAGATACGTATCAATGCTACCTGTCTGTGAAAAAACTTTCCAGGTAAAATCCAACATTAAAACCCCACCTTTCAGTTATTAAGACTAGCAA
The DNA here is from genome assembly GCF_030813355.1 of Metabacillus malikii. Taxonomy (GTDB): domain Bacteria; phylum Bacillota; class Bacilli; order Bacillales; family Bacillaceae; genus Metabacillus; species Metabacillus malikii. The sequence goes on along the minus strand of NZ_JAUSUD010000013.1, from coordinate 98,003 downwards.
TCATTAAATCCAATTTCATTACACATATCTTGACCTGAATCCATACAAATCATGTCAAACAAATTTTGCTAACAATGTATCTGAATAAAATTAATATTCGTCCTCTCTAAAACCATAATCTCTTAACTGCGATGCTTTATTTCTCCAATCCTTCTGCACTTTAACCCATAATTCTAAGAAGACTTTTGATCCAAGCAATGCTTCAATATCAATACGTGCCCGCTTACCAACTTCCTTTAACATTGAGCCTTGTTTTCCGATAACAATTCCCTTTTGAGAAACACGTTCAACAATAATTGTAGCAGCAACATATATCGCTTTATTATTATCTCTTCTTTCAAGACTATCCATTACAACTGCAACTGAATGAGGAATTTCCTCTCTTGTAAGGTGTAATACTTTCTCTCTAATTAGCTCAGTTATGATAAATCTTTCGGGATGGTCAGTTACTTGGTCCTCAGGATAATATTGTGGTCCTTCCGGTAACATTTGTTCTATTTGATTTAATAACGTTTCTACATTATTTCCTTCAAGTGCCGAAATTGGAATGATTTCCTTAAACGGATATAATTCCTTATATTTTTCGATTAAAGGTAATAGCTGGTCCGGATGTATTTGATCAATTTTATTAATAATTAAGAAGACAGGTGTGTTTGTTTGTTTTAACTTTTCAATAATAAATTCGTCACCTTTACCATAACCTTCAACCGCATTAATCATAAAGAGAATTAAGTCCACTTCTTTTAATGTGTTTTGAGCGACCTTCATCATAAAGTCACCAAGTTTGTGCTTAGGCTTATGAATTCCAGGTGTATCTATAAAAATTGTTTGGGAATCGTTTGTAGTATAAACACCTTGTATTTTATTACGTGTTGTTTGAGGCTTATCGCTCATAATTGCTATTTTCTGACCAATGACACGATTAATAAATGTCGATTTTCCAACATTAGGTCTTCCAATAATTGATACGAATCCTGATTTATAGTTTTGTTTATTAGTCATTTAAGTCCTCCGGTGAAAAAGCTCCTGGTAGTAAGTCTTTTACTGTAGTTTCTTGTATTTTACCGTTTAAATTCGTTAAAATAACCTTCATTTCTTGCGGGCATAGTTCTGATAATACTTGTCGACATGCTCCACATGGTGAAACAGGTCCCTTTGTATCAGCTATAATAGCAATAGCCTCAAATTGTGTTTCACCTTCTGAGATAGCTTTAAATACTGCTGTACGTTCAGCACAATTAGTCATACCATATGAAGCATTTTCTATATTACAACCTTTATATACTTTACCATCTTTTGTTAGTAGAGCAGCACCTACCTTGAAGTGTGAATAAGGTGTATAGGCTAATTCACGTGCTGCCTTTGCTTCAGTTATAAGATGTTCATTATTCACGAGTTGCTTTCTTCCTTCCATAATAAACTAACTGTTATTTTTATTGTACCTAATTCATTCAAAGATTTCACGTAAACACAAACTTTGTTATCTAATTGTAAGAGTTAAGTATACAAATGTACCAATACCTATAAATTGTTATAGACGAGCGTAATACCTATTATAACTGAGAGAATTGCATATACCAAAACAGCACCTGCTGCTGCATCTTTTGCTGCCTTAGCAAGTGGTTTCCTTTCTTGGGTAACTAGATCTACAACATGTTCCAATGCAGTATTCATAAGTTCCAATGCAAGCATTCCGCCAATTAGAAACAACACGATAACCCATTCAATAATCGAAAATCTGACAACAAATCCTAAAATAACCATAATCGCAGCTATCATAACATGTATTTGAAAATTACGCTCTGATTTAAAGGTTTGATATATGCCTGACCACGCAAACATAAAACTCTTATAAAAACGCTTCCATTCAGATATCTGCTGGTCTTTTAAGCCCATAACTATCTAAAATATCCTTTTGTTTTGTAAACATCTGTTTTTCATCTTCATCATTCATATGGTCATAACCTAACAAATGCAGAAAGCCATGTACAGCGAGAAAGCCTAGTTCCCGCATAAAAGAATGTCCATATTCACTAGCTTGTTCACGTGCACGAGGAATAGAAATAATAATATCTCCTAGAACTCGAGGTTGATTTATTCCTACAATCTCGATCTCTCCTTCACCTATTTCCTCGAGTGCAAATGATATGACATCTGTTGGTTGGTCTTTATCGCGATATTCCCTATTTACTTCTTGTATACGCTCATTTGTAACGAATGTGACAGATAATTCTGTATCTTGGTCGATATCTTCTATTTCAGCAGCATGCTGTAACAGTTCCTCTATCGTCCTCATTTGCGCTGCTTCTAATTCATTAGTTTCATCTATAGAATCGATGACTAGTCTCATCTTATTTCACCTTCTGCTTTTTATTTATTTCCGGGTATTCGATTCTTGAATGAAATATCCCCTTTAATGACTCACAAAATGACTTGGCTATAATATCAAGTTCTTTTAATGTTAAGTCACATTCATCGAGTTGATGATCTTGTAGTCGGTCAGCAATAATTGATCGTACTAACTTTTCAATTTTTTCTGGTGTTGGATTTGACATAGAGCGAACCGCTGCTTCAACACTGTCAGCAATTGAGATAATTGCTATTTCCTTTGTTTGTGGTGTTGGACCAGGATAGCGAAACTCCTCTTCATATATATTATCATTTGATTGTTTAGCTTGGTGATAGAAATACTTTAATAATGACGTACCATGATGCTGTTCCGCGATATCGATAAATTCCTTTGGCATTTTATGCTTTTTTAACATGTCTACTCCATCAGTTACATGAGCAATGATAATATTTTTACTTAGTTGGGCAGACAGTTTATTATGTGGGTTTTCAATATTCATTTGGTTTTCTATAAAGTATTGTGGCCTTTTAGTTTTACCAATGTCATGATAATATGCTCCTACTCTCGCCAACAACCCATTTGCCCCAATTGCCTCACAAGCTGATTCACTTAAGTTTGCTACCATGACACTATGATGGTATGTCCCAGGTGTCTCGGTTAATATTTTCCTAAGTAATGGATGATTCGGATTAGAAAGTTCAATTAGTCTCATTGTTGATAAAATACCAAAGCCTGTCTCAAAAAATGGCATAAAACCGATTGTTAAAACAGATGCCACTAATCCAGATGCTGTTGCCATAATTAAATAAGACCCAATTTCCACATTAGAGTAACTGCCATTACGAATAAGTAAAATGGCCGAAAGTACAAATACGTTCATCAAAGCGACGAATAGACCTGCATGTAGAATCTTCGAACGTAAATTATGATTACCTAGAAATAGAACACCAGCTAGGCATCCAAATAAATAATATACGCCAATTGAAAAATTAAAGCTTCCTGTTATCCCTTCATTAAAGATAATACTGCCACAAATAGCAAAAATCATACTTGTTAGGATTGCTAATCTCTCATTCAAAAGTAATTTTACAAGCATTGCCCCCATTGCAACCGGAACGATATAGCCAATGTGGTTATAATCGATTTTTTGGAACAGGCTAACAATTTTCATTAATAAAATTGAGATTGCAAAGATAAGACAATACAATAGTAACGAGTTATTTTTAGAAGAAATGAGGTTATCTTTCTTTTCAAAATAGTAAACAACACCTGTTACGATTAAGAAAACAAACAATCCTAGCCCTATAAACGGTTTATACGAATGTTGGTCATCTAGTAAACCAACTAAACCCAGTTTTCTATAAACTTCATTACTAATTAACTCGCCTTCTTCAACAATCATCTGTCCTTGCTTTATTTGGACTTCTTTCACTTCATCCATTGCCTGTTGCCGCTTTTGATTTGTCGCTTCTAGGTCCAGTGAGTAGTTTGGAGTGATTGAAAAGCGTGCTAATGTGACTGCAGCTGCCAGAACATCTGAGTTTAGGGATGTATTTCTTATTTCATCCTCAACTTGCTTTTTCGCCTCACTTAATTGGACGACTGATATTTCCTGACTCATTGTATTATTAACAGCTGTAACTACCGTATCTTTGGCTAACATCATCTCTTCGTCTGTTGCTTGCATAAGTGGCAAAAACGTTTCACTTGAGATTTTCTCATTTATCGAATCTGTTAGTTGCTCTCGAAGCATTTCCACCTTTTCCTCGGGCGTTGTCATGTCACTTTCCTCGGAATTGTTTAAATCATCTTTATTTCTAACGTCAATTATCGTATCGAAGATGGATGATATAAGTGCTACACGGCTTTCAGAAACTTCTTTTCTTAGTACGAATTGATCTTCTACTGAATTGGATGCCTCCTTCTCCCTTCGTGCCGTTTCTTCATTATCAACAACAGTGGTTGGGGCATATATCGTTTCTGGTGATGTAGAAAATAATTCAATGTCAAGAGTTTCTGGTTTAACATTACTATACAGCGCTACAAAAAGGATAACACCTAAAATACCATATAAGATGATATGAAGGAACTTGTAGTTTTTCACCTTTTCTAATAACGGACTTTGCTTCTTTTGTATTTGTTTTTTATTTTTTATCTTTTGATTTTCACTTTTCATCGAAAAGCACCACCTTTTCAAAGACACCTGGTACAAATTTTATGATAACTGTTATCGCAAAGGTAATCATCCCGGCACGCTTTCATTAGCATAAATTTACGACCTTGATTTTTTACGGTCCACTATTTCATTATTTCTTTTTATTCCTAAATCTTCAACTATATTTAGAAAAAACTTTTATAAAAAATTCCCTGCTGCAACTTTTATTTAAAGAAATTTAGTTAGTCGTGAATCGTAAGACGCGCAAATGTTTTCCTAATATCTATCTACCCCAAGTATGTATTCGTTCGATGGCTCAACAAAGAAACTTTTAGGATTACGAACTAAATTAGAAAAAAATGACCCGAATTCGGGCATTCGGGTCACCGCATATTCATTCTTTGAAGTTTTCGTAAGCTGTAATAATTTTTGCAACGAGCGGATGCCTCACAACATCGGATTGTTCTAATACAATAAAAGCGATACCTTCCACTTTGGCTAGTGTGTCTTTAGCAACAACTAAACCTGATTTTACACCTTTCGGTAAATCTACTTGTGTATTATCACCAGTTATGACCATCTTAGAACCGAAGCCTAATCTCGTTAAAAACATTTTCATTTGGGCAGGTGTTGTATTTTGCGCTTCATCTAAGATTACGAAAGCATCATCTAATGTTCTCCCGCGCATGTACGCTAATGGGGCGATTTCAATTGTCCCACGTTCAATTAACCTTTGTGTATGCTCCATTCCTAATACGTCGTGTAAAGCATCATAAAGTGGACGTAAGTATGGGTCAACTTTCTCCTTTAAATCACCAGGTAAAAACCCTAAACTTTCACCGGCCTCAACAGCTGGCCTTGTTAGTATTATTCGTTTTACACTGCCATTCTTTAATGCATTGACGGCCATGACAACGGCTAAATACGTTTTACCTGTACCTGCGGGGCCTATCCCAAATACTAAGTCCTTGCTTTGAATCGCAGCTATATAATGCCTCTGTCCTAATGTTTTAACTCGAATCGATTTACCCTTAGCAGTTTTTGCTATTTCTTGAACGTACAGTTGTTCAAATTGTTCAAGCTTTTGTTCATTTGCCATGCTGATAGCATAGATAACATCTCTTTCACTAATGGTTATCCCTCTGCGAATAACAAGGAGCAATGATTTAAGAATATCCTCCACTAGCTTAACATCTTCAGCTTTCCCGGAGACAAATACACCCTCACCTCGAGAAACGATTGATACATTTAATTCTTGCTCCATGCGCTTTAAGTTAACATCATGGTTACCAAATAAAGCAATTGCTTCATTTGGATTTTCTAATTGTTGGTTTAATGTCACTAATTCTTCTGGCATTCTTTAATCTCCCTGAACAATTGGTGTAGTTTTTACTATATTTTCTAACACTTGGTAAAGAACTGTTAATTTAACTTTACCATTCTCATTCGTCTCGTGCAAAACTTTTTCACCGATTACTTTTTCTTCTTCATCTAGTTTATGTTCAATTTGTTTTCTTCCTCGGTCAAGAGCAGCTTCTTTAGCTTGTTTTAGTGTATAATCTCTAGTTACTTCTTCCTTTTGAAAATATGTCTCTTTTTCATATGCTAACGGTAGGGTGAAATTAAGGAACTTTAAGTTACGCGTATCCTTTTCAACTTCAAATTCAGTAAACTCTGGTTTTTTCAACCCCCAAATTGGAAGCTTTATTGAGCCTACTTTGAGAGAATGGTTAACTTTATCTTCCCCAGTTAACACTTTAAAAGTCGTCTTTAACGGAATTGTTATTGTTGATTTATACCAAGTTTCACCGAAAATTTCTGCCTTTGCTGCCACTTGCTTCTGGTCATCCTCTTTTCCAATCAAGCCCGATACTAATATTTGTCCCTTTTTTACATGTTCATGTAAAGTTGTCATTGGTTGTCCTTGTTCAACGAACATTTTTGCAATCGTTGCCTCTTTCTCAGCAATAATATGTCTTGGACTAACTAATTCAGCTTCTTCTGGTTCATTTTTTTCGACTACTTTTAAATGGTAGGTTGTACCAGTAAGCTCTACACCTACCCAAGTGATTTGTTGGATGTTATCTGTTAAGGATTTTTGTATTTTATCAGGATTATCTATAAAGAATTGAAATTTCCCCGTTTTCACCCCGATTCGAGACAGTTCTTTTTTAATTAAATGCTCTGTTTCAGGTGAAGCTCCTTCTACTTTCACACCCCAAACCATGTTTGATAAGGCAAAGATTACAATTAAAAATGCTAATAATCCGACAGCAAAGCCGCTATTACGAGCTGTTCTCTTTATTATAAAGGGGAAACCAAGTCTTCTTTCAAATTTACATCTACACTCGTTTTTCCTCACTACTGTTCTTAAAGCATGTATGTCGCGATTTTTTATGTAAAAAGTCAGATTATCTTGTTTACCACGCGAAACTTTCCACACTTCTATTCCCTCGCGGACACAATCATTTATAAACCGCTCTGTTCCTCTTCCATCTATACTAACCTTCACGTTACCTAAAATGAAACTCGTCCACTGATTTCTCATTCTTATCCCCCTTTGACAGTACAGTTGCTATAATTTATCTTTTCAGAAGGCAGTTTCCCCTATGACGTTAACGAGAATGATGATTCAATCTCATTGAGGTCCACTGCCCTTAAAAATCCGTTAGAATAAATACTTCTAGTGCCTGACCTTTTGTTGATTAAAATTTCTATACATTTTATTCATTTAAATATAAGACTTGAGTGATTTTTCCTTCGAGTAATATTTCCTCTGGTAAAATTGTTTTTATTACAAAAGAATCACCTTTTATTAATAATTGCCCTTGTTTTAATAAAAGCCTTAGCTCTGTATCCGTGAACATCAAAAGTCCTCGATGATTTTCTATGTAAATATGGAGCTGTCCTACCATTGTGATTCTAGGAAGATCCATCATGACATCGGGCGGAAGGTCAATTGTATTTGTAATCCATCTTGTTAGCTGTTGTCGCCATTTTTTTGCCATAAAAAAAAGACCCCCTTTCATCTCATATGTATGAGAAAAAAGGGAGTCTTATAACAAATTATGAATAGAAATTATAATCGTCCTTTAGTTCTTGTATAATGGGGTGCTTTAGCTCTCGGCGGGCCTAATATTTCACTCCAAATGACACCTTCTGCAGCCTTTTTCTTGTTAATCGATAAGAAATCTCGGCTAACATGTCGGTCTACTTTCGGAACTGTTTCTTGCCTTTTTTGTACATTACGTTGTTCCCTTCCTTCATTTGACCTTCTACTTCGTTCAGTCACATCAGTGGAAAGAGTTTTCAACTTTTCATACGCCTCTTGTACGGTTTGAAGTTCTTGTTTTCTCCTTTTAGGTTCAGCGGATGATTCCTTTGGCTTTGGCTGCTCGATTTGTTGTCGGGGCTTATTAGTCTTATTTTGATTTTGGTCTTCTTCCCCTTTGCCAACAAATAGCCTTGAAAATAACCAAATAATTGCTCCCCATATTAAAGGATTCGATAAAAGTTCAAATAGCGATTCCATATTTCCTCCCTCCTTTATGAAAGAAAAGGGAATAATCACCTTAACCTATAGGATCATATTAGCTTAATATTCGTCTGTATCATTATTATCTTGATTTGATTTTCCAATTGAATCTCTCATATCTGTATCTGCCGATATATTTTTAATGTTCATATAGTCCATTACACCGATATTACCTGAACGAAGTGCTTCTGCCATCGCTAATGGTACAGTTGCTTCTGCCTCGACAACTTTTGCTTTCATCTCTTGTACACGGGCAAGCATTTCTTGTTCTTGTGCAACAGCCATCGCTCTTCTTTCTTCTGCTTTCGCTTGAGCAATTTTCTTATCTGCTTCTGCTTGCTCTGTTTGTAATTCTGCTCCAATATTTTTACCGATATCAACGTCTGCAATATCGATCGATAAGATTTCAAAGGCAGTACCTGAATCTAACCCTTTGCCTAGTACAGTCTGTGATATCATATCTGGATTCTCTAGCACCTTTTTATGGTCGTCTGAAGAACCGATTGTTGAAACGATCCCTTCACCAACACGAGCTATAATCGTTTCTTCACCAGCACCACCGACTAATCGCTCAATATTCGCTCTTACTGTAATACGAGCTTTTGCTTTCACTTCAATACCATCCATTGCTACACCCGCAATAAATGGTGTTTCAATTACTTTTGGATTGACACTCATTTGAACTGCTTCTAATACGTCACGTCCAGCAAGGTCAATCGCTGCACAACGCTCAAATGTTAACTCAATATTTGCTCTTTCCGCTGCGATAAGCGCATTGACAACTCGGTCAACATTTCCTCCAGCTAAGTAGTGGCTCTCTAGCTGATTTGTGGTCACTCCTAAACCTGCTTTATGGGCTTTAATTAACGGATTGACTACTCTACTAGGAATAACCCTTCTTAACCTCATACCAATTAATGTGAATATACTTACTTTAACACCTGCTGCTAATGCAGATATCCAGAGTGCAACAGGAACAAATGTAAAAAATACACCTAAAATAATTATCCCCAGGATGACTAATCCAACTAATAAAACTAATTGTGGATCCATTGTTTTCCTCCTATATATGTAAATTTTTTGTGCCTACCTTCATGTGTTTCAAATTATGCAAATACTAGGCCTAAGTCCTTGTTAAGACTATTGCAGCGCGTTTAAGTTAATACCAACTCACGCTGCATTTAGCATTATTAACCAACACTTTATATCTCTCGAACAACAATTCGTGACCCTTCAACCTTCACAACCTTAATTGTTTTATCTTTTAAGATAAAACTACCTTCTGACACCACATCAAGACGTTCATCCGAGATTACTGCTGTTCCAGCGGGTCTTAGTGCCGTTAAGGTAATACCTTCTTTCCCAATTAAATCCGTTCTCGAGTGATTTGAAACATAGCCGCTTTTAGTATTAGTTGAGTCACGCAATATTAATTTATTAAATATTTTCATTCGCTTTCCAAACACCTTTACTATTAAGATAGATGCTAAAATTGCCATTGCAAATGCGATAATTAATGAAATCGTCATTGAGATAAAGTTTCCAGCAGCAATATATAAGCTCCCAATTATACTCGCAAAGCCTATAATTCCTATTATACCACCTGGGAGGAAAAATTCTGCTACTATTAGCACAATTCCCAAAATAAACAAGATAATTGCTTCCATACCTGCCAATCCAGCAACGTAATGCCCATAAAAGAAAAGGAGCAACGATGTTAATCCCATTGTACCTGGGATGCCAAATCCAGGGGAGTACAATTCAACAACTAACCCGATACTTCCAATAGATAGTAAAATTGGCACAACAACAGGATTTGTAATAAAACGAGCGAACTTTTCAGCAATACTCTCTTCCGCTTTTAAAATTGATGCATTTGAAAGGTCAAGTTGTTTTAACAAATCCTTTAAATCTGATGCTGTTCCCTCGGAGTAACCGACTTCTATTGCCTGATTCGCATTTAATGTTAATAATTTTCCCTTTTCAGCGGCATATTCTGGTATATCAACTTCTTTATCAGCCATCGCAAGAGCGTATTTAGGATCACGGCCGTTATATTCGGCTGACTCTCTTAGCTCTGAAAGCCACAGTGATTGAGATTTATCATCTGCTGCATTTCCATCACCAGTAATAATCGCTGCAGAACCCATTTGACTGCCTGGAGCCATATATATTTGATTTGCATTTAATGCGATATAGGCACCAGCAGAAATAGCTCTACGGTTAATGTAAGCAGTGACTGGAATTTCGCTAGCCCTTAATGTGTCTGCGATCTCCAATGCACCGTCAACTGCACCGCCTAAAGTATCTATTTCTAAAATGATATGGTTAACATCTTTTTCATTTGCTTCAGATATTGTTCGTTTAATGTATTGGGATAGTCCTTTTTCGACAGTCTCTTCTAAGCGTATTACGAATACCTTCTCGTCAGCATCTGCCTTGATGGTATTTGAACTAAAGCCATTAAAACATGCAAGAACGACACCAAATAAAATCATAAAAAGATAGATATGTTTTTTCATCCATAACACCCCCTTCATCTTCCCTATAGTATTACGTATGTAATTCAGTAAAGTTTCATTTATTTATCTAAGGGTAAATAAAAAATATCATAGCACATTAAAATACGGATTTACTAGGAATTGTGGAGTATCAAGGTTTATTTACACGAAGAAATAGACAATTTTTTGAAAGTGAAGAAATAAGAAACTAGAAATAGTAACCATATTGTGTACACTTTTAAATAAAATTAATAATAAAAAACACCTTGCGAATCGCAAGGTGTTTTATTATGTTATGTTAGCTGTTTAAGCACAAGCTTATTGACAAGACTACCGTCTGCTTTTCCCTTCACTTTGGGCATAAGTGCTCCCATAACTTTCCCCATATCTGCTTTTGAAGTGGCATTAACTTCTTCAATTGTTTTTCTTACAATTTCAGAAACCTCTTCTTCAGAAAGTTGTTCAGGCATATATTCGACTAATATATCGATTTCTGCTTGTGTTTTTTCAACTAAGTCCAAACGATCAGCATTTTTAAATTCCTGGAGGGAGTCTTTACGTTGTTTCAATTCGCGAGAAAGAACTGTCAAGTCTTCTTCATCAGACAACTCAGTTTTGCCAAGTTTAATTGCTTCATTTTGCAATGCAGCCTTGACCATACGAATGACAATTAATTTGTCTTTTTCTTTGTTTTTCATCGCTTGCTTCATATCTTGATTTAATTGCTCAAGAAGACTCATAGTAACAAGTACACCCTCTTTTAGAATTTGCGCTTTCTAGCTGCTTCAGACTTTTTCTTACGCTTTACGCTAGGTTTTTCATAGAATTCGCGCTTTCTTGCTTCTTGTATTGTACCACTTTTAGATACAGTACGTTTGAAACGACGAAGAGCATCCTCAAGCGACTCGTTTTTACGAACGACCGTTTTTGACATTCTCTTTCCCTCCCTCCGAATACAACCACGACATCTTTAAATAAAACATGTCTATATAGAAAACATGTACTTTGCAATTATAATATAATCAATTATTCTGGTCAACTCATATGACGAAAAGTTTCTAAATATAAAATATTGGCAGTTGTTATCCTATATATTCTTACCAACAATATTCATACATATTGTATCTGATTATTAACCTAAATTGTATAGATATTATCCGATTAGTCATCACTGTTAGAAATGATTTAGTAATCAGAAGTAGCTTTTTCTCCTTTAATGATTGAAACACCTGCACTTGCCCCAATCCTTGTTGCACCAGCATTAATCATTGCTTCTGCACCTGCAGTGTCTCGAACTCCGCCTGATGCTTTGACGCCTATTTCTTTGCCAACGGTTTCGCGCATGAGTGCTATATCCTCAATCGTTGCTCCCCCAGTAGAAAAACCAGTTGATGTCTTAACGAAATTTGCACCTGCTTCTACTGCTATTTTACATGCTCGTACTTTCTCTTCTTGTGTTAACAAGCTTGTCTCTATAATCACTTTGGTAAGTGCCTTTTCTTTTGCCGCGTCGACAACTGCTCTAATATCTTGTTTAACCAACTCATCATTACGGTCTTTTAACGCACCGATATTAATAACCATGTCAACCTCTGTTGCTCCGTTTTCAATGGCATTTCTCGTTTCAAAAGCCTTAGTTTCCGGTGTATTTGCGCCTAACGGAAATCCGATAACCGTACAAACCTTTACATCAGTCCCCGCTAACAATTCTGCTGCAGTATTTACCCAAGTGGGATTAACACAAACAGAAGCAAATTGATATTCTTTAGCCTCTGTACATAATGTTTCAATTTCTTCCTTCGTTGTATCTGCTTTTAATGCTGTATGATCAATCATTCCTGCAATATTTACCATATGTATATACCCCTTTCATTTTTGAAGTTTTTTGAAGTCAGGCTTCTTTTGTTATATGTTACCATTGCTCTAGATGAATTCCAAGGTAGTGAACTATTTGCATTGTTTAGTATACCAATAATTTTAGAAGATATTGACGTAGCCTTAACAGATCTTTACCTTTATTATAAAGTATCTCAATTACATTTTCTCCTATGTGAAAAGACTGGCAAAGAGCTTTACCAGTCTAATTTTACATTTTTATGATGTTAATCGAATGTTATCCTCTAGCTGTTCGTCTAAAACTCTTACGAATTGGCCTTCATTATAAGGATATCCTGATTTTGTGATTTTCACTTTTACGATTTGTCCAATCATTTCCTCGTTAGCAGGAAAAACAACCTTCAAGTAATTGTCCGTATAGCCGACATATAAGTTTTCATTTGCTTCCTCTTTATACCGTTCTTCCGGAATTACTTCCAATACTTCATTTTCAAAAGATGAAGCATATTCTTTTGCCAATTGATCAGATAGTTGGATTAATCGATGGACACGTTCATTTTTCACATCTTCATCTACCTGGTCTTCCATTCTCGCAGCAGGTGTTCCTGTACGTTTAGAATACGGAAAAACATGTAGTTCGGAAAACTTATGCTCTTGAATAAAACGATACGTATCCATAAATTCTTCTTCTGTTTCTCCTGGGAAACCGACAATGACGTCAGAAGTAATTGCTAAGCCCGGTAAAGCTTTTTTAAGCTTTTCAATTCGCTCTGCAAAAAATTCCATCGTGTATTTACGGCGCATTCGTTTTAAGACAGTATCAGAGCCTGATTGTATTGGAATATGAAGATGTCTTACAACTTTTGTAGAATTTCTTAATACTTCTATCACTTCATCGGAAATTTGACTTGCTTCAATGGACGAAATACGGATTCTTTTCAATCCTGTCACTTGCTCCTCTAAGTCACGTAAGAGCATTGCTAAGTTATAATCTTTTAAGTCTTCCCCATATCCGCCTGTATGAATTCCTGTTAATACGATCTCCTTATATCCTGCATCAACAAGTTGCTGTGCTTGTACAACTACTTCTTTTGGGTCACGAGAACGCATTAACCCTCTTGCCCATGGAATAATACAGAATGTACAGAAATTATTACAGCCCTCCTGGATTTTTAAAGAGGCTCTCGTTCTGTCAGTAAATGCAGGTACATCTAGTTCTTCATAGACTCGTGTTTTCATGATGTTTCTTACACCATTTATTGGCTCTCGTTCGCGTTTAAATTGCTCAATATAATCAAGCATTTTCACACGATCCTGCGTACCTACGACAATATCAACACCTGGAATTGCCATAATTTCAGCAGGTGATGTTTGTGCATAACAACCTGTTACACAAATAACACCGTCCGGATTTTTACGTATCGCTCTACGAATTACTTGGCGACTCTTTTTATCTCCTGTATTTGTCACTGTACATGTATTGATAACATATACATCTGCAACACGTTCGTATTCTGTTCTCTCATAGCCAGCATCCTTAAATAACTGCCATATTGCTTCCGTTTCATAATGATTTACTTTACAACCTAACGTATGAAATGCAACTGTAGGCATGATGTTCACCTCGATAATTCGAAATAGTAAGAAACAGCTGATAATAAATATAATGGTGCTGTTTCAGTTCGTAAAATTCTAGGGCCAAAACTACATAATAAAAACCCATGTTCTTCAAGTAAAGCTACTTCTTGTTCTGATAAACCGCCTTCCGGTCCAAAAACTGCTAGTAAAGAAGAACCTTCTTTCAGTTTGTCAAATGCTATTGATAAGTTTTTCTTTTCCCCTAGTTTAGCCGATTCTTCATATGCAACGATTTTTACGTCGTAGTGTTTACAATTCTCTAATAATTGTTTAAAACCCAATGGCTCAGAAATTGTTGGAATATTATTTCTGTACGATTGTTCAGAAGCTTCCTTTGCAATTTTTTGCCATCGTTCAAGTTTTTTGCTTACTTTTTTTGTATCTAACTTTACGACCGAACGAGCAGCATTAAAAGGGATAAATGAAGAAGCACCTAATTCGGTGCCCTTTTGAATAATCCATTCAAGCTTATCCCCTTTAGGCAACCCGCTCGCAATGGATATAGATACTGGTAACTCGCGACTTGTTAAATCCCATTTTAAAACAGAACAACGTACGAATCCATTAGCAATTTCTTCTATTTCACAAAAAGCTTCATAGCCGTCATTCGTACAACAAATAATCGTACTTCCGGGCTGCATTCTCATTACACGGGAAATATGATGAACATCATCGCCAGTAATTTGAATATGTGTGTTAATATTAGCTTTTAGTTCATTTATAAAATATCGTTGCATTGTTCATCTACCCTCATGGAATTTCTATTTTTTCTTTGCGATAAAAGCTACCCAATCTTCCATAACTAATGTTTCTTCAATTGTAAATCCTGTACGTTCTAATGCTTCCTTAACTTCCAGTTTTTTATTTTGGATGATACCTGATGTTATAAATGTTCCATTAGGTTTTAATATTTCATATGCCTTGTCAATAAAACGAACAATTATTTCTGCTAATATGTTTGAAACAATTAAATCTACAGGTCCTTCAATACCATCTAAAAGGTTATTTTGAGAAACATTAACAATGTTATGCACTTTATTTATCTTACAATTTAGCTTTGCACTTTCTACAGCAACATGATCTAAATCAAGAGCGGTTACTTCTTTTGCTCCTAATAATCCAGCTGCTATGCTTAATACACCTGAACCTGTACCTACATCAACTACTGTATCACCCTTTACAACTGTATCTTCTAATGCTTGAATACATAATACAGTTGTTGGATGCGTCCCTGTTCCAAATGCCATTCCTGGGTCCAATTCAATAATTAATTCGTCAGAACTTACAGGTTCATAAATCTCCCATGTAGGAACAATTGTGAACTTTTCTGAGATTTTAACAGGATGATAATACTTCTTCCATGCTGTTGCCCATTCTTCTTCATTGACTTCACTGATAGTAACATGGTTTCTGCCTAAATCAATGTCATAAATTAAAAGATTGTTTATCGAAGCTTTAATGGCATCTACAGTCTCGCCTAGGAAGCTATTAACAGGTAAGTACGCTTTTACAATGACGCCTTCTTCTGGATAATCTGATGGATTTAGTTGGTAGATTTCGCCAAGAGACGTACTTCGCTCTTTTTCATAATCAGCTATATCCTCAATTACTACACCGCTAGCTCCTGCCTCATGTAAGATATTCGAAATGGGTTCAACAGCTTCCTGTGTTGTATGAATGCTAAATTCTGACCACTTCATGTCTACCAACTCTCCATTCTTCATCATTGATTATTCAACTAACCTATTATTCACCTTTAAAAGCGCGCTTAACTTTATCAAAGAAACTTTCTTCATGCTCATCAGGCTTTGCTCCGCTTATTTCCGCAAATTCCCGCAACAATTCTTTCTGTTTTTCGGTTAAATTCGTAGGTGTTAATACTCGTAACACTACATATTGGTCACCTTGGCCGTACCCTCTAACATTTGGAACTCCCTTTCCTGTTAGACGGAATTTCTTACCTGTTTGTGTTCCGGCTGGCACCTTTAATTTCACTTTACCGTGCAATGTAGGAACCTCAACTTCATCTCCAAGTGCTGCTTGAGCAAAGGTTAGTGGCATTTCACAATAAATGTCATCGCCTTCTCTTTCGAAGAACTCATGCTCTCTCACATGGAATACTACATATAAATCTCCCGGAGGTCCACCGTTAACACCAGGTTCACCTTGACCTGATACTCTTAGCTGTTGACCATCATCAACACCTGCAGGAATTTTCACTTGTATTTTCTTACGCTTTTTCACAGTTCCATTACCGCGACATGTGCCACATTTATGCTTAATCATTTTACCGGTTCCTTCGCAATGATGGCAAACTCGTCGGTTTACAATGCGGCCAAATGGCGTATTTTGTTCAACATTTAGTTGTCCAGAACCACCACAATGTGAACATGTTTCTGGTTTCGTCCCTTTTTGTGCACCTGTGCCATGACATGTTTCACACGTTTCCTCTTTAGGTATTTCAATTGTTGTTTCTTTACCAAAAACCGCTTCTTCAAAATTTAGTGTCATTGTATATTGTAAGTCAGCACCTTGTCTTGGTGCATTAGGATCACGTCGTCTTGTGCCACCGCCAAAAATTGAGCTGAAAATATCTTCAAAGCCAAAGCCATCGCCACCGAATCCAGCACCACCGCCAAAACCTTGATTTGGGTCTGTATGACCAAATTGGTCATAGTGTGCTTTCTTTTGGTCATCACTTAAAGTTTCGTAGGCTTCTTTAATTTCTTTAAATTTATCCGAAGCATCTGCCTCTTTATTAATATCCGGATGATATTGCTTGGATAATTTACGATAGGCTTTTTTAATCTCATCTTTTGACGCGTTCTTACTTAAACCAAGTACTTCATAGTAATCACGCTTGCTCATTTATTCTCACTCCCGATTTTCTCACATAAGGTAAATTGTATCATTCTAAAGGAAAGAAAAGCAACTAATAGTTATTAGCTATGTACGCTTCCTTAATGGATGTTTAGTTGACGCTTTGTTGGGCTTACACACGTCTCACTTCTTCCATGCATCCTGCTGGAGTCTCGCCCTTGTCCAATCGACCCTTGATACAGACTAGTCTACTAGATAAGTGCATTAACTTCGGCATTGGTAATACGTTCTGGATTTCTAGCGTTTAAAATGCGGAAAGATCTAATGTTACAGAGCCTTTTTATAGTAATTATCCGAAAAAAAGCCAAAGCCAAGACCAGCCTGACTTTGACTTTTCATCTATAAATGACTATGACTTATTTTTTATCGTCGTCTTTGACTTCTTCAAACTCAGCATCTACAACATCGTCATTCGCTTGACCGCCTGCTGCATCTCCACCCTGCTGTGCTTGAGCTTGCTTTGCTGCTTCTTCATACAATTTTACTGAAAGCTCTTGTACAATTGTTTGTAAAGCATCTTTTTTCGCTTTAATCTCTTCCAGGTCATTTTTCTCAATTGCAGCTTTTAAAGCATCTTTCGCTTCATTTGCTTTTGTTACTTCTGATTCGTCAACTTTACCTTCTAAATCTTTTAATGTTTTCTCTGTCGTAAACACTAATTGATCTGCTTCATTGCGGAGTTCAACTTCTTCTTTACGCTTATTATCAGCGTCTGCATTTTCTTCTGCTTCTTTTACCATACGGTCGATTTCTTCATCTGATAAGCCAGTAGATGACTTAATCGTAATTGTTTGTTCTTTATTTGTTCCTAGGTCTTTAGCTCTTACATTCACGATACCGTTTTTATCAATATCAAAAGATACTTCAATTTGTGGTACACCACGTGGAGCTGGTGGTATGTCAGTTAATTGGAAGCGACCTAGTGTTTTATTGTCCGCTGCCATTTGACGTTCACCTTGTAGGACATGAATATCTACAGCAGTTTGATTATCTGCAGCTGTTGAGAATACTTGTGATTTACTTGTTGGGATTGTCGTATTCCGATCGATTAACTTCGTGAATACTCCACCCATTGTTTCAATACCTAATGATAATGGAGTTACGTCAAGTAATACTACGTCCTTAACATCACCTGTAATGACTCCACCTTGAATTGATGCTCCTAATGCCACAACTTCATCTGGGTTAACACCTTTATGTGGGTCTTTGCCAAGAGCTTTTTTAATTGCCTCTTGAACAGCTGGGATACGAGTTGATCCACCGACTAAGATTACTTTATCGATTTCACTAGCTGAAAGATCAGCATCACTTAAAGCCTGACGAACAGGTCCCATCGTTCTTTCAACTAAGTCAGATGATAGTTCATCAAATTTTGCACGTGTTAAACTCACTTCTAAGTGAAGCGGACCAGCTTCTCCAGCAGTGATGAATGGTAGTGAAATTTGTGTAGATGTGACACCTGAAAGATCCTTTTTAGCTTTTTCTGCAGCATCTTTTAGACGCTGTAATGCCATTTTATCTTTTGAAAGGTCGATACCATTGTCTTTTTTAAATTCTGCAACTAAATAGTCTATGATAACTTGGTCAAAGTCGTCTCCACCAAGACGGTTATCTCCAGCAGTTGAGCGAACTTCAAACACACCGTCACCTAACTCTAAAATAGAAACGTCAAACGTTCCGCCACCAAGGTCATAAACAAGAATTGTTTGGTCTTCGTCTGTTTTATCTAGTCCATAAGCTAATGCTGCTGCAGTTGGCTCATTGATAATACGTTCAACTTCTAACCCAGCAATTCTACCAGCATCTTTTGTTGCTTGGCGTTCCGCATCGTTAAAGTATGCTGGAACTGTAATTACCGCTTTCGTTACAGGCTCACCTAAATATTCTTCAGCGTATGATTTCAAGTGTTGTAGAATAATTGCTGAAAGTTCTTGAGGTGTATAGTTTTTACCTTCAATCTCTTCCTTATGGTCTGTTCCCATATGACGTTTGATTGAGATAATTGTATTTGGATTTGTAATAGCTTGGCGCTTAGCAACCTCACCTACTTGACGTTCACCGTTTTTAAAAGCGACTACAGAAGGTGTAGTACGATTCCCTTCTGGATTTGGGATCACTTTTGGTTCTCCGCCTTCTAATACTGCGACACATGAGTTTGTTGTACCTAAATCGATACCAATAATTTTACTCATATCATGAACCTCCTAATATGTAATAATAGTTTATTGATTAACTTTTACCATTGATGGTCTAATCACTCTATCTTTTAATTTATAGCCTTTTTGTAATTCTTCAACTACTATGTTTGAATCGTAGTTTTCATCTTCTACTTGCATGACAGCCTGGTGGAAATTAGGATCAAATTGCTCACCGACAGATTTGATTGCTTCCACACCTTCGTTTTGTAAAGCTTGAACTAGTTGGTTATAAACCATTTGAACACCTTGCAGTAACGACTTCGTTTGCTCGTTATCTGCGTCTATTTGTAATGCTCTTTCAAAGTTATCAAGAGCAGGAATTATTTCAGATACTAAGCTTTGTGCACGGTATTTCTGAGCAGCTTCTTGTTCGAGACGCGTACGTCTTCTAAAATTGTCGAAGTCGGCTTGTGCACGTAATGCTTTATTTTCTGCTTCTTCAAGTTTGGTTTCTAATTCAGCTATCTTCTCATCTGACTTATCCTCATTAGCTTTAGGTTCGTCAGATTCAATTACTTCAACTTGGTCATCAGAAACTTTTACTTCTTCATCTTGAGTAATATCAACTACTTCTTCTTGTTCAGCAATGTTTTTTTCGTTTGACACTGTTATTCACCTCCTTAAAGGCAAGATTATATCTCATCATTCATTGTTTTCCCATTTGAAGAGGATAGGTGACAACAGACCCGTCGACCCTATCCAATATTACCATCGTTATGAGTCGTGATACAAATCAGTTAATGTTTTTGATAAATCGTGAGTCATGCGAGATAATAAACTAATAACCCGAGAATACTCCATTCTTGTAGGTCCTAGCACGGCAATAGTTCCTAATTGATTATCACCAAGAGAATAGGTTGCAGTAATTAAGCTACAATTTTCCATAGCTATATTTTCATTTTCTTTACCTATTTTAATGGAGATTCCGGTATTGTTAGAGCGAAGTAAACTATATAGTTCCTTTTCTTGGTCAATCATCGTAAGTAAATTTTTAATTCTACCAACATCAGAGAATTCAGGTTGACTTAACATATTTGTTTTTCCACCAAAATACATCTTCTCGTTTGGATTTACCTTTAATGTTCCCGCCATTATTTTCAACATCATATCGTAGTTTTGAATATGATTTTTTAATACTGTAACAACTTCTTTAATAATCTTATCTTGAAGATCGACTAATGGCACTCCGCTTAATCTTTCATTTAGGATATTGACCATTTTTTCAATGTCTGTCGGATCAAGAGCATTTGGAAAACTAATTGTTCGATTTTCGACATGACCTGTATTCGTTACAATGATTGCAACGGCTGTTTCACTATTTATCGGCACAATTTGAATTCTCTTCAAACGATTTTCCTTCACTTTAGGCCCAAGAACAATTGATGTATAGTTCGTTAATTCCGACAATATTTGAGCTGATTTTTGAACAACCTTCTCTAATTCAAAAATTCTCTCAGCATAAATTGATTTTATTTGACTAACTTCAGTTTTCGTTAATCTTTGTGGTGATAAAAGGTGGTCCACATAGTAACGATAGCCCTTCTCAGATGGGACACGTCCTGATGAGCTATGTGTCTTCTCAATAAAACCTAAGTCTTCTAAATCAGCCATATCATTTCTAATTGTGGCTGAACTAAACGTAATCTCATCTTTTTTTGCTAATGTCCTTGAACCAACAGGCTGTGCTGAGTGAATAAAATCATCAATAATTACTTGTAGAATCAACAATTGGCGATCTGTAAGCAACTATCATCACCTCTGTTAGCACTCATCTATTGCGAGTGCTAATTATATATAAAAAGTTATCAAAACAAGTTTCAAATGTCAATTGTTTCGTCACACTTTATCTCAAGAAACTCCTTCTTTTACATTGTTGTAAAGGAATTGTTTTTTATCAACATTATTGTTTAACTTAGTTGTAGTTGGAATTCGATTTCTTCTCGACTTACTCTCGGGTTACTAGAGTGAGGTGGACCAAAACCTAGATATTAGCGTGCGTCTCATCATCTCTATCATCCACCCCACATTTTCAAGCACCCTTTATATAGTTAGAAAAAACAAACAGCTTATAAGAAAATAACTAATGACCTTAAAACTAGAAATAAATAAGCTGAACCATCGCTCCTATATATCGTAAATATTTACATTAAAAATTCTTGAAAAACTTCATTTCCTAGTAGTTTTCCTTTATGAGTCAGTTTTACTTCTTGTTCATTATTTTCAATCAATCCTAGTTTCTCCAATTTTTCAAGTTGTTCTTCATAAATATAACCAAGATTTTTTTTAAATTTGTTAAAGAACGCTTTTTTGTTTACACCACTTGTTCTTCTTAGGCCAAGGAACATTTCTTCTTCCATTTGCTCCTTTTTACTTACTTCATGCTGTTGGAAACGCGCTTGTCCAGTTAGTCGAACTTCTTCCATATATTTATTAATTGGGCCTATATTAGATGTCCGCACCCCGCTTAAATAACCATGCGCTCCTGCTCCAAAGCCATAATACTCTTCATTATTCCAGTATGTGAGATTATGTTCACTCTCAAAACCTGGTATAGCGTAATTGCTAATTTCATATTGCTTATACCCTTTAGCTTCCATTGCTTCCATGGCTAGTTCATACATCTTAGCTTCTTGCTCCTGTGGTGGCAATGATAATTTCCCTTTTTGCATTAAATTATAAAATACAGTCTTCGGTTCGACAATTAAGGAATAGGCAGAAAAATGTTGCATGTCTAACGAAAGGGCAATTTTTAACGTTTCCTCAAAGTCTTCAATCGTTTGGCCAGGTAATCCATAAATTAAGTCCAGACTCATATTGTCGAAGCCTATTTTCTCTGCATCTTGTATAGTCCTAAATACATCTTCAGCACGATGGACTCTGCCGATTTTTTGTAAGAGAGTATCATTAAAGCTTTGTACACCGATACTTAGTCGATTTACACCTGCATTTTTTAACACTGCAAGCTTATCAGCTGTTAACTCACCTGGGTTAGCTTCTATAGCAAATTCTTTAAGGTTGCTAGTAGGTGTTAAGTGTTCAAGCATTCCTTCTAAAAGGCGGTCAAGTTGTATGGCAGATAATGCAGTAGGAGTCCCACCACCAATAAATATCGTTTTTAGTAAGTCATGTTTAGACTTATCAAATGTGGAGTTTATTTCCTTTATTAAAAGCTCAATGTACTCATCAACAGGCTGATTATGAAAGAATACTTTGTTAAAATCACAATAATGACAAATATGGTGACAAAACGGAATGTGTACATATGCTGATTTAGTCAATATTTTCACCTTCTATAATTAAGGAAGCCGCAGGTTTATTCTGCGGCATCAATTTTTGTTGCTATTCATTAATAGTTTAATTATCATCCATTCTTAATACAGCCATGAATGCTTCTTGTGGAACTTCAACAGACCCAACTTGCTTCATTCGTTTTTTTCCTTCTTTTTGTTTTTCTAATAATTTTCTTTTCCTCGAAATATCCCCACCGTAACATTTCGCAAGTACATTTTTACGCATAGCCTTAATTGTAGAACGTGCGACAATCTTTTGGCCGACAGCAGCTTGAATAGGAACTTCGAATTGTTGTCTTGGAATTAATTCTTTTAGTTTCTCAACGATAATCTTTCCTCGGTCATATGCAGAATCACGATGGACGATAAATGATAATGCGTCAATTTTTTCAGCATTTAACAAGATATCCATCTTCACTAATGTTGATGTTTTGTATCCAATCAGTTCATAATCAAAGGAAGCATAGCCTTTAGTATTTGATTTAAGTTGATCGAAGAAATCATATACGATTTCAGAAAGAGGAATTTCATAATTAATATTCACTCGTGTTTCATCTAAATATTGCATATCAATGAAAATACCACGTTTCTTTTGACAAAGCTCCATAACTGCTCCAACAAAATCATTAGGAACCATTATTGCTGCCTTAACATAAGGCTCTTCAATATGGTCTATTTTTTGTGGGTCTGGCATGTTAGAAGGGTTATCTACTTTTAATGATTCACCATCTGTTAAATGAACATCATATATAACACTCGGAGCAGTTGTAATTAAATCAATTTTAAATTCCCGCTCGATTCGCTCTTGGATAATTTCCATATGAAGTAATCCTAAAAACCCACAGCGGAATCCAAAGCCAAGAGCTTGGGATGTTTCAGGCTCAAATTGTAAGGAAGAGTCATTTAACTCTAACTTTTCAAGGGCTTCCCGTAAATCATTATATTTAGCTGTATCAATTGGATACAAACCACAGAAAACCATTGGATTTAATCTACGATAGCCTGGTAGTGCTTCTGTAGCGCCATTTTTCGCGTCTGTAATCGTATCACCTACACGGGTATCACCGACATTTTTTATTGCTGCCGTTAAAAACCCAACGTCGCCGACATTTAATTCTTTCAGTTGAACTGGTTTTGGATTAAACACTCCGACTTCTGTTACTTCAAATTCTTTTCCTGTAGCCATCATTTTAATTTTTTGGCCTACTTTGACAGTTCCTTCAACGACTCGAATATAGGCAACAACACCACGATAAGCATCATAAAGCGAATCAAATATTAGAGCCTTTAATGGTCCTTCTGGATCTCCTTCTGGTGCAGGTACTTTTTCAACAATTTGTTCTAATATATCTTCAATCCCAATACCTGCCTTAGCAGACGCCAATACTGCTTCAGACGCATCAAGACCGATTACCTCTTCCACTTCATTACGCACTCGATCTGGATCTGCACTTGGTAAATCAATTTTATTAATGACAGGTAAAATTTCTAAGTCATTATCTAATGCTAAATATACATTCGCAAGTGTCTGGGCTTCAATTCCCTGTGCTGCATCAACAACTAGGATTGCCCCTTCACAAGCAGCTAAACTTCGGGAAACCTCGTACGTGAAATCGACGTGCCCAGGTGTATCGATTAAATGGAACGTATAATCTTCGCCATCTTTAGCTCGATATTTTAATTGAACAGCATTTAACTTGATTGTAATGCCACGTTCTCTTTCTAAATCCATAGAGTCTAGTAATTGGTGCTTCATCTCACGTTGTGTCAGTGCAGAGGTCTTTTCTAATATCCGGTCCGCCAACGTTGATTTTCCATGGTCAATATGGGCAATAATTGAAAAATTCCGTATCCGCGATTGTCGTTTTAATTTTTCTTCTCGATTCATATATGCTTTCACTCCTACATAGCTTACAAATACACTATTCTTCATTATATCAATTGCTATTTCAACATTCAATGAATAATAGTATTCCTATAATATATTAGTCCAATCCAATATCGTTGTAATTCTTACTAATTGATATTTAAAATTTGAACAAAAAATAGTAGAGGGAATTAAGATTCTTAAACACTTCTAAGAAACTTAACCCTTCTACTATTTTAATCAACTATAGTATTTATTGCATTTGAAATTGTGTCAAGAATAACTGTAACAACACCACTAATTAAGGATGCAAACTGCTTGCCAATTTGAGTGAAAATATTAAATGCTTCGATTTGTTCTAATTGTGCTTGCTTCGCTTGGAGGTCCTGACTCGTTACTTCATTTCCAAGTATCGACGCTTGAAGGTCTCCACCGTGTTCACCATCAACTTGAAATGCACTTTTCAAATCAGGGTCATGATACCCTTTCATTTTAATGATTCCCTGATTAGCTTGCTGCATCCCAATGAGGACACCAAATAATAGAACTGAACAAAGAACTAAGCATTTAAACATAAATTTTATCATGATTCTTCCCTCACTCTTTGACTACTGTTCAGTAGCTCCATTACTGTTCACTCTTTCAGCTTGCCAATAATATTCACTGAATACATCTGCTACTGCAGCAACTGTATTTTTTAGTTCATCTAAATTATTATCAACTCCACCAAA
This sequence comes from Metabacillus malikii, assembly GCF_030813355.1. Lineage (GTDB taxonomy): Bacteria > Bacillota > Bacilli > Bacillales > Bacillaceae > Metabacillus > Metabacillus malikii. The sequence goes on along the minus strand of NZ_JAUSUD010000013.1, from coordinate 73,022 downwards.
TTCAAGAAGCATCGCATTCGTTGATAAATCTTGGTTATATACGCCGTTATATCCTTTACCACCTTGTTTAAATATACCGCGACTTAAACCTGGATATTTCTTTTGAAGGAGGTTGTGTAATTCATTCGCAATCTTCTCATTTTTTTCAGCAGTAGGATTATCCCTACCAATAATAAAAGCAATCTTCGCATAAGACTTGTTAGTAATCGATATCGTAGTAACAGCTTTTCGTTGCGAATCACGGTGTATATCGATTATATAATTCAATTCTCGATTATTGGCCAATGCCTCTTGTACGACTGGGCGTGAAGCTGTATAAGATTTTGCATAGTTCCAACCTTTTTGTTTTAGATTAGACTGTATATCTGTAGAATCGATTTGAGCACCTATTCCCCGTTCTTCAAATGCTTTCCCTAACAATTCACTCACGATAGTGACATTAGCTTTGGAATGATTGGCTCGATTCGGGTCAGTCTCTCCTTCTAATAGTGGTAAATATGATTCTGTGTTATGTGTGTTGTAAATATAAACAACTTTTTTATCCCCAGTTGTTAAGGAAGGTGGCGTTTTCGGTTCGTCATCTACTGAATTAACAACTTCATTTTTATCTATAGATGCTTCTCTTTCTTGTTCTAACACCTCAGTGGGAGGTGGAGATTCATAAGGCATGTTAGTATAGTTCGTTCCATCACCTGCTACGACAATTTCACTATCATATAAAGAAAATCCCGGGAGCTCTCTCCCTAATAAACTACGGGGATCGTCAGGATTAATACTTGTTGCAACCTTAAACATAATTGTGGAAAGTTTAATTGGTTCTGGTTTTTCAGGTAGAGCCGATACAAAAAAACGATTTTCCGCTCCTAATAACTGTAAAAAAGACTCACCATCAATATTTTTAGTTAAATCACTTATTGAAGAAGATGTAAGCCGGTATTCTGGTTTTAAAGATGTTAAGAAGCCAGAAAGTAAAAATGTCATAAATAGGACCATGAAGCTAATAACAATTCCTTTTTTAAAACTTGTCCCACTCAATGTAAAAATCATACTACGACTAGTACGAGAACGCTTCATTTCTATTAATCCTCCTTATGCTTGTCTACTAAATTGTATGTAGTAGCATAAGGAAGTAGAACTTGAAGAATAAGACAATCTATCTTTTTCTATTCTTTACTAGATTTAAACTTTAATGCGTATAAAGACCTGCGTTATCTTGGTCTACTTGCTGATGGAGTGCTGTATTAAGTCCACTTGCGATGACATTTGCCATATCATCAATAAATAAATCAACTTCCTTAGGTGTAACCATTAAATTATGTCCTAGTGGTGACAATACTTCATAGATTAACTTACGTTTTTCTTCATCTTCCAGACCACCAACAATTCCTAAAAATTGCTTTCGATGTTCTTCACTTGGAAGATCTTCATCTGTAAGTACCCGCTTTTCTCCAAAATTCATACCAGCTGGCACTAACGAACGTGAAGGCTTATCCCCGTCTTTCATCTCTCGACCAAAATGCTTCAAAATAAAGTCAATCGTATCACTCGTAATCGATACTGCATCAACAACGGTTGGAATACCAATCGCGATTACAGGTATACCATAGGTTTCTTTGCTTAAAGCCTTCCGTTTGTTCCCTACACCAGATCCTGGATGTATACCAGTATCTGATATTTGGATTGTTGAATTGACTCGCTCGATTGAACGCGATGCTAATGCATCAATAGCTATGACGAAATCAGGTTTTGATTGCTCAATTACGCCTGAGATGATATCACTTGTTTCAATTCCTGTTAATCCCATAACACCTGGTGCGATTGCACTTACCGGACGAAACCCTTCTTCAACATTTTCTGGTTGTAATTTAAATAAATGACGTGTTATTAAGAGGTTCTCTACAGCTAGAGGTCCAAGTGCATCTGGTGTTACATTCCAGTTGCCTAGTCCTACTACTAAACAACTTGCATCTTTACTAATGTTTAGGTCCGTCAAAAACCGACTGAAATGTTTTGCGAATTGATTAATCACCTTTTCCTGAAGTTCACTATCTTTTTGTCTAATCCCTTGTACTTCAAGAGTTAAGTATTTTCCAGGCTTTTTACCTACAACCTCAGCACCTTCGTCATTAATTTCCATTGAGGATAACTTTATTCCTTCCTCTTCCCATTCTTTAATGATGATTCCAGAAATATTGCTAGAATTCTCGACATCCACAGACTTAGCAGTTTTTTCGAGCGCCATAGCTCGAGCTTCAACTGCTAAGTCTGTTCGAACTGAATAGCTACTTAAATCCAATGACTTATCCAATACAATCCCTCCATAATAGTCCTGTTATGTATCGTTGCCATTTCACAACCGAAACATTCTATGATTTGTAATGTTTGTGATTTTTTACCGATAATTTGTATGATAGTGTTAGAAATTTGTTTATGTAATTTGAAGTTTCAATGTAATTTCCTTTACATTAGTATTGCAATATTGGTGTGTGTTTGATAGAATATCTTTTGTTCATGTAAAGGAAAATTCGAGAAAATTAGACCTCGTGTTATTTCTTAGGAGGTGAAAGTATGCCAAATATTAAATCTGCAATTAAACGCGTAAAAACTAGCAATGAGCGTAATGCACATAACTCAGCTATTAAATCTGCAATGCGTTCTGCTATTAAAAAAGTAGATGCATTAGTTTTACTTAATGATGCTGACAATGCTAAAACGGCACTTGTTGAAGCGAATAAACGAATTGATAAAGCTGCACAAAGTGGTTTAGTACACAAAAATACTGCTGCTCGTTACAAATCTCGTTTAGCTAAAAAAGTTAACGGATAATACTGCATAAAATAGCTGATAACAATGCCCAGTTTAGGCAATGTTGCTATCTAAACAAAAAAACGATCCTCCTATTGGGGATCGTTTTTTCTTATGTTTTATATTTATTAACGAAAGTTTCACTACTGTTTAAATAATTTTAATAAAAAAAGCTCTATGATTAACTGCTTGTCCTTTTTACCAGTTTTCATTTCATAGTCTGCTTCTGCTAAGTCTATTAAAATTTGTGCAAGTTCTTCTGAATGAAATAGTTTCGCCTGCTGCAGCGCTAGTTTTACTCGAAATGGATGAACCTTTAATGTATTAGCCACTTGTTGCTGACCATAGCCGGTATTCGCTAATTCCTTCACTTGCAAAATGAGTCTAAATTGATTTACTAGAAGGGAGAGAATTTTAATTGGCTCCTCGTTGTTTTTTAGTAAGTCATAAAAAATCTGTAATGCTTCTTTGCTTCTACGGTGGATGACATGATCAATTAACTCAAAAATATTCTGCTCCAATGACCTTGCTACAAGTAGCCTAACTGTCTCAGGTGTAATTTGACCACCTTGTCCTACGTATGTACTCAATTTACGTAGCTCTTGATGCATATTCATCAAATCTCCCGCAGTTAATAATATCAATTCCTCAATCGCTTCTTTAGAAAAATATACAGCTTCTTCTTCAGCAATTGACGTAATCCACTCGATCGTTTCTTGCTCTTTTAACGCATTCATTTCGATTAAAGAAGCCTGCTTTTTAATAAGCTTCGTAATCTTCTTTCTCTCATCTAACTTTTCATAAGGAGCGAGAAATAAAAGAATTGTGTATGGCGCTGGAGAATTTAAGTAAGTTTCCAATTTCCCGATATTATGTTCAACCTTCTCTTTTTTCTTTTCACTTGTTAAAAAAATAGGGTTTTTTATAATAACTAATCTTTTTTCTCCCATAAATGGTAGAGTTTCTGCGTCTTCAACGGCAGTTTCAATACTTGTTTCCTCCATATCATATACAGAAAGATTAAAATCCTTTTCCTCTTCTAATAAAACTGCATCTACAATTAATTGTACAGTTTCTTGCATAAGGAATGCTTCCTTACCAAGTAACAAATATAAATTATCTAACTTTTTCTTCTTAATATCATTCCATATTTTAAAAATCATATCATTGCTCCTAATTCTACTGTCACTTGCTTCTATCGTAAATTGAATCGGATTGTTTGGCAAGTTAAAAGGGAGTTAATTCATCTTGAATTACTCCCTTTAATCTATGTGAACGCTTTGAATTAGAACCTAGGATAACTAATTCACAAGCGATACCACTATCTAACTACTTACTTTTCAAGTCACCATTGATTTTTAAACTAACATTTTTCGTAAACATTGTTGCTTTTAACTTAGTTTTCGCTTAAGTTATTTAATAAAAGAGAAGAATTGAGAATGTAGATTTTTTTATTGGAATCGCTTATACTAAAACTGATATAGGAGGGGTAACAGTGAATGAATTTGAAAAAAGTGTCCAGAGTAAGCGTAATGACGCAGTCGATTCTGGTGTAGGGTTTATTGCATCATTTGGATTTTTTGCTTTAATTTTCATTATCGCAACTGCTGTTAAATTAATTGGTTCTTAATGAAAATGTTACTCTTACATAGAGACTGCGAATATGCAGTCTCTTTTTCTGCTTGCTTATTACTTTATTTATATGGAGGATGGGTATAAAAGGTTCCATTTAACCCGGTATATTCAAATAATATTCCACCTTGTAGGTCCGTCCGAAACAACTTAATGTTTCTTTCCTTTAACCTTTCTAACACTTCTTTATGTGGATGCTGATATCGATTGTTAAAACCTGCAGAGACAACTGCAATTTTAGGTTTAATATGGTCTAAAAGTTCTGGTATTGTTGATCCTTTACTTCCATGATGACCAAGTTTTAATACATCAACATCTAATCTCGGGTAGTGACTAATGATTGACTTCTCTGCTTCTTCCTCTGCATCTCCGGTAAACAACCACTTCACTCCTCCTATTACACAATATAAAACTAAGGAATCTTCATTTTTATTATTGGTAAGTTGGTTTGGCGAAAGGATATAAAAAGTAATATGATGTAAAGATAAAATATCACCTCGACTCAAAACACGGATTTTTATGTTTTTGTCCATTGCCTTATTAATAATTTCCCCCTCTAAATCTCCCCTAATAAACCCTTTGGGTACGAATAGTTTCTCAATTTCTACCCCTTCCATTAATTCAAGTGTTTCACCGACATGGTCAAAATCACCATGTGTCAAAAAGAGGCCGTTTAATTTGGTTATACCTTGTGATTTTAGATATGGCACAACGACATTCTTTGCAATTGAAAAACTCGATTTCCTCAACTGCCATTCCTCTTTCGGAAAGGATAATTTACCACCTGTATCAATTAAATAATTGCCCTTATTATGGGGGAGTTGGATAAAGATTGCATCACCTTGACCTACATCCATAAACAACACCTTCCCACTCGGATTCAAATATGGCAAAACTAGCTGTACAATCAGTACTATTATAATAAGATTAAAGGAAAAAATAGCTTTTACCTTATCCTTATTCCCCTCGAAAATAAGTAAGAAGGTTAAAGTCGTGAAACATAATAAGAGTAGGATGATGATATGTGGCCTTCCTGTTGTTAATGTGGTATATGGAAGTGAAGAAGCAAATAGCGCAAGATGATGTGAAAATTGTAGGATTTCATCGAAAACATAAATAATGTAATTCCCGAAGTCTTGGGAGAGGAGTGTACAAACAGTTGAAAATATCGCAATTGGTAAAATAATATACGAATATAAAGGTACGAACAACATATTCATTGGGATGCTAATTAGTGATACCTCATAAAAGTGAAAAAGTAATATTGGCATTGCACCTAATTGTGCAATTAAAGAAATCACTATTAATTTACTGATAAAATTACTTAATTTACTTAGGATACGGAAAGACAGCAACAGACTATACGTAACGATATATGAAAGTTGAAAACCAATATGAAATAGATAGTAAGGATTTATTATTAGTAACGCTAAACACGTTATACTAATAACATCTAGTGAGGAAACATTCTTTTTCAGCAGCTTAAACACGATATAAAGAATCGCCATAAAAGAGGCTCTCGTAACTGAGGGAGATACACCTGTTACAATGACATAAATCGGTAAGATCACTAGTAAAAGGCGCCGTGCATTTTCATGAGTTAATCCACTATAAATGAATATAAAGTAAACACCTGACGTAAGTATACCAACATGTAAACCAGATATTGCTAATAAGTGAACAATCCCAAGCTCTTGATAAGCTGTTTCAACATCCTCTTCAAGTAAGCTTCTTTCACCGAATAATAAAGCTTGAACAACCCCAATCGAATCGCTTGGAAAATGTTTTTCAATAAAATCTAAACCCGCCTTACGCCAATTTTTAAGCAATATATTGATATTATTTGAACTACTTTTACAAGCCACTAATTTATCCACTATGTACTGCCAATGAATATGATGTTCATACAAATACTGCCTATAATCAAATGCATTTGGCATCGTTCTTGACTTCGGCTTCACCAATTCACCTTCAAATTGACACGTCATCCCAACCATTAACTTTTTAAGTTTAACCTTTTCTTCATATGATTGAATTATATATGTAATTGTTACCTTTTCTTTAGAAGAAATAACTATTTCAGCCCTCAAAAGGTCCCCATCAACTTTCGGTATCGAAGCGACAACACCGACATCAGAATAGTCCCCTTGTTGTAATAATGTTCGATTATTATCGTCGATAAATAGATAAATAATACCAAACAATACTGTAGTAATAAAACAAAAAAGGCATAAGTTATAAAACTTTTTAATGAACAAAAGTAAGAGGAAGCTTAGCGTAGTCATGACAAGTAGGGGATGAAATTGATATTTACATGTAAGTATCCCAAAACATGCAGCAATTACAAGAAAGATAAGTTTCCCATTCAATTATTAAACACCTCAATGAACACCTACATAATTGTTTGTTAACTTTACTCTTATTTACTTGAGAAGCCGTTCTTGTTTGCTAGTTTAATACTCATACATAATAAGAATAGGGAGGTGAACACCTTTAAGTTAACTGAGGAGACACACCTCTCTACCTGTAAACAGTCTGAAAAAAGAATGTTTTAAGCGAAATACAGCTCAGACTTACGTTTCAATTCTAGTAATTCCTTTTCATCTAAGTCTTTGGTTTCTGATAAACGATCAATTAGTTCACTCACAAATTGTAATTTCTTTATATGATCTTCATAAGGTACTTTTTCTAACTCTACATGCTCCACCTTTACATTCGCTTGCTCGAATAGTTCAATTGCATAAGGGTGATTTTTATAGTCAACCGCATAATATACGGTTTTAATTCCGCTCTGTATAAGCGCTTTACAACATTGAAGACAAGGAAAATGAGTAACATAGATTTCTGCACCTTCAGTTGGTACACCAAATTTTGCACATTGCAATAATGCATTCATTTCAGCATGAATTGTTCTTACACAATGGTTATCAATTACGTAGCACCCTTCATCCGAACAGTGAACTCCACCTGCGATCGAGCCATTGTACCCTCCAGCAATCATCCGTTTCTCTCGGACGATTGTTGCTCCTACCGCTAATCTCGTACAAGTACTTCGTAACGCTAATAGATGGCTCTGTGACATAAAGTATTGATCCCATGATATACGACTCATCATTTGTTTCCCCCAATCGACAAATTTCTCTCTAACTAGTAGTTTATATAGAAAATAGATGAGCCGTCAAATTATATTATCAAATTGTCACCTTTATTGCATATTGCCTTGCTTACATTTCCCTCAATGCAACGGCCGCTAATTGTATTACTTCTGTTTATTTAACAGTAATTAATTCTTTTAATTTATCAAATGATTTTTCTCCTATTCCAGATACCTTCATAATATCTTCTATATTAGAAAATGGTCCCTCCTCCTCACGATAGGCCAGTATCGCTGCTGCTTTTGACGGTCCGATACCAGGCAATGTTTGTAACTCCTCAACTGTAGCTGAATTTATATTCACTAATTTACTAGTTGACTCAGTCTCTTCATTTATTGGCTCTATAAATGGATTTTCATTTACTTCACCTTTTTTTGGAATGTATATCACCATTCCATCCTCTAATGGTGCTGCTAAATTGACTGACCCCTCATCTGCTTCTTCATTAAATCCACCAGCTAAGTCAATTAACTGGTGAACCCTTGAACCTACCTGTAATTCATAAACACCAGGATTACGTACCGCCCCCTTTAAATCAAGAACAATTATTTGTTGTTGTGGATCTTCACTTCTCACTTCTGAATCCCCAAGTTCCTCTGTTTCCTCTATAAATAATTGCTCATTGTTGTCCTCAACTAGCGTATTTGCCTCATTTGTATTGAAATGTAATATGAGAAATAGAAGCAAAAGTATAGTGGCTCCTAATCCACCGCCTAAAAAAATGATTTTTTTATTTTGTTGAAAATTTAACATTTTTCATCACTCCATTCATATATCTATTCATAAAAGGATTTCAAGAACATATCATGTATAAGAGCTATGCATTCTAAGGAGGGGATGAACTTTGAATGTAGGTTTCATTGGAACAGGGAACATGGGAAGAATATTAATTGAATCGTTTATCGAGTCGGGAGCAATTAGACCCTCATTCATTCATATGACAAATCGAACAATTGAAAAAGCAAATGCAATTAAAGAAAATTATCCAGATGTTCATGTAGTAGAGGATGCTGGAGAGGTAGTAAGAAGGTCTGATTTCGTATTTATTTGTGTAAAACCTTTAGATATACATCCATTATTACAAGACATTGAAAATCTACTCATACCAAATAAATGTTTAGTTTCGATAACGAGTCCGATTCAAGTAGAACAATTAGAATCTATTGTCAAATGTCAAGTTGCAAGAGTCATACCGAGCATAACAAACAGGGCATTTTCAGGTGTTTCATTGGTTTCTTATGGTAATTCTTGCTATGTTGAAACACAGACCCAACTAGAGCAATTATTCTCAAAAATCTCCAATCCAGTTCAGATTAATAATGACATAACAAGGGTTTCCTCTGACATTGTAAGCTGCGGCCCTGCATTTTTTAGCTTTCTCTTACAAAAGTTTGTTGAAGGTGCTGTAGAAGAAACAAACATCACAAAAGAGCAAGCAACATTATTGGCTAGCGAAATGGTGATTGGAATGGGGAAATTATTAGAAACAGAGCTATATTCACTCCCTACTCTTCAGGAAAAAGTAATTGTAAAAGGCGGAGTAACTGGTAAAGGAATAAAGGTACTTGAAGATGAGGTCGGAGAAATGTTTAATAAAGTGTTCCAAGTAACCCATGAGAAATACTATGAAGATATAGAAGAAGTATCTGTACAATTTGAGAGTATTCCCCATAAATAATTCTACAACTATTGTTTTTTTCCTTTCAATAGTTTAAAAATTTTTCGGAAAATATAAAAAACCGGGAGTGGATGTTTACTCACTTCCGGTTTTCTCATTGTTCTTATTTTTTTCTAGCTACAAAAAATACCCTCTCTGTTGTAGATGTAGGCGTTTGATTAAAATCGAAGTCACCGCAGATCCTCAAAATTTCAAAAGAAGCAGCCTCAAGCCATGCGGAATACTGCTCGACTGAATATGTGCGTTGATAATGTAATTCATCATATCGTACATAATAATCATCTTGATTAACAAAAAAGGTCATGTCATGTTCAATACTATTTTGATGCTCACCACAATAAGATTTCCAAATATAGCTGATATCTTCATCTTGTTCTGCAAAAAATTCGTTCGGAAAAATATCAGTAATTTTATATACAGAGTGTACATCAAAAATAAATAGACCACCAGCTGCTAATTGGGTATACACTCGAGAAAATGTAGATTGGATATCTGCTTCATTTTCTAAATAATTTAAGGAATCACAGCAAATCGTTACTAAATCAAAAGCATTATCGAAGCCTGTTAATTCTCTCATGTCCTGCAATAAAAAAGTTGATTGAACATGATTATCAGCTAGCTTTGATTGCGCAACGGTTAACATATCCTCACTAATATCTACACCAGTCACATCAAATTGTTTTTCAGCTAACCTTAAAGTAATAGCACCCGTTCCACAACCTACATCAAGGATTTTCCTTACATCTGGATGATACGCTATAATGGCCTTTTCAATTAATGTAATCCAATCATCATATGGCGCATCTTCCATTAGATGGTCATAAATATAAGCAAATCCCTGATAAATCATTGACTTAACTCACTCGTTAAATCCTCAGATGGTGCGTCACCCCAAAGTCTTTCCAAGTTATAATAGCCACGCTCGTCTTTATGGAATACATGGGCAACAACGTCACCAAAATCAATTAATACCCATCTAGCTTCATCAAAACCTTCAAGTCGTTTAACAGGAATTTCCCTCTCTATTGCTTGTTCCTTCATTTCTCTTGCAATTGCTTGGACTTGTTTGTCCGAATTACCGTGGCAAATCACAAAATAATCGGCTATTAATGAAATCCCCTTCATATTTAAGGCAATAATATCCTCGGCACGTTTACTATCTGCTGCTCTTGCTACTAATGTTAAAATATCTCGTTCATTCATTAAAATGTTATTCCTCCTTTAATATTATCCAATTATATGTTTCAATCGTTTCTGGAAAGATAGCTTGATTTTTCTTCAGTAAAAACATAATTGTATTTTGCATTGATTTTAATAATGCTTGCTCTAAATCATTCTCTGCTAGTTGACGCACTTCCTCTACGCCTGGGAAATGACGATTAGGTTCGATATAGTCTGCGACGTATATGATTTTTTCTAAAAGCGTCATATTTGGACGTCCCGAAGTATGATACTTAATTGCATTTAAAACATCCTTATCTCGTATCCCAACCTCTTTTTCCACAAGGTATGCACCTACTGGCGCGTGCCACAATTCACTATTATGTTTTAATAAAATGGATGGTAACTTTTGTTCGATTATTATTTTTTTCATTTCTTCTTTCGGACGAAACTTAGCATAATCATGAAAAATCGCAGCAGTTTCAGCTTTTTTTTGATTAGCTCCAAACAATTCAGCAAGACGAATCGCTGTTTCCATTACACCTATTGTATGTGTATATCTATGTTCAGTAAGCTGTTTTTTTACGATCTCTAAGGCAGCTTCACGATCCATACAGATGATTCTCCTCTATATATTTTTTCACAACATCCGGCATTAAATAATCTGTCGGTTTATTTGTTCTAATTCTTTTCCTTAATAATGTTGATGAAACATCAATTTGCGGAATATCGATCTTTTTTATAGGATATGGACTTATTGTTTGATGACCAAACCGCTTAACTCCGACGAACGTTGCGAGCTCCAAGATTTCGTCAACTTTATACCATTTGGGTAAGAATTCAATCATATCCGCACCAATAATAAAATAGAAGGTGTACGATGGATATTTCTCGCGTAATAAACAAAGTGTATCGTACGTATAGGAAGGCCCATCCCGATGTAACTCGATCGTTTCAATTTTAAAATGGTCGTGTTTATCGATTGCTAATTTTAACATATTATACCGATGTTCACTTGTAGAAAATTGTTTCTCTTGTTTATGGGGAGGAATTTGATTTGGCATAAACCATATTTCATTTAATTGTAATTCGTTTAAAACTTCACTTGCAATTAAAAGATGGCCAAAATGAGGTGGATCAAAAGTTCCACCTAATATTCCTATTTTCTTTGACATATTGACCTCCCTAAAAAGTTAAGGTAGCTGAATTTGCTTGTTTTCTTTAGATTCTTTATATAATACAATTGTATGTCCAATAATTTGAACAAGTTCAGCTCCAGTACCTTTTATAAGTTCTTCTGCAACTGTCTCTTTAGTGTCTTCACAATTTTGAAGAATAGAAACTTTAAATAGTTCACGTGCCTCTAAGGCCTCTGATATTTGTTTTATCATATTCTCATTCACTCCACCCTTTCCTACTTGAAAGATTGGATTTAAATGGTGTGCTTTTGCACGTAAATATCGTTTCTGTTTACCTGTTAACATTTGTTAACCTCCTAGTTTGTCATGAACTACTTTTGCCATTTCGTTAAGTGGCGGCTTTTGTCCCGTCCATAATTCAAAAGCTATCGCTGCCTGATGTACGAACATACCAACACCGTTATGTATCGTTAGACCTAATTGTTCAGCTTCCTTTAAAAAAGCGGTTTTTATCGGGTTATATACGATGTCACTGATGATTGCAGATCCCTTTGCATTTTTAACAGATATTGGCTGTTCATTAATATTCGGGTATAATCCTACTGCTGTTGTTTGAATGACTACATCATAATGACCTAGTTGTGCTTCTGCGTTCAATAGAGACAATGCCGTGCTGTTATTTTCATAAGGGCAATCCTCAATTAATTTTTCGGCCGTTTGTAAAGTACGATTCGTTATATCAATATTTCGGCACCCATAATGTGCCAATGTATAATATATTCCCCCAGCAGCACCACCTGCACCGATAATGAGGATTTTATTATCTTGTAATGGTTTTAATAGCATTTCTTCTAAAGACCTCTTATAACCATTTCCATCAGTATTATGACCAATTAATTTCCCATCTACATTGACTACAGTATTAACAGCACCTGCAATTTGTGCTGTTACATCTAACTCGTCCAAATAAGGAATAATTGATACTTTATGTGGAATCGTTACATTATAGCCTTTTATCTCTAAGAGCCGCATCGCTTCCACCGCTTCAGCTAACTGACTAGGTTCGATATGAAATGCTTTGTAATAACTATCTATATTTAATGTAGTAAAAGCTAGATTATGAATATCAGGTGACATCGAATGACTGATCGGACAGCCTATCACACCATATAAATTCCCCATATAAACCTCTCCTAAGTTTTATATTAGCGATTTTCTCATTGTAACGTTTACTCCTTTTGGAGCATATGCAACTATTTTCACACCTGGATTATTCACAGTTACCCAGCCAAGCCCAGAGAAAACGATATCTGTTTTTCCTTCATTTATTGTAAAAGTGTGTGGAATTAGCTTTGGGAATGAATCAATTGCATCTTTTCGAGGTGGTGTGAGTAAGTCTCCAACATGCTTTTCGTATAATGCATCTGCGTTTTCAAGTTTTGTACGGTGAATCGTAATTTCATTAGGTATATAACAAACAAACGATTCTCTTCCACCTGATACATAATCAAAACGAGCTATTCCTCCAAAATACAATGTTTGGCTTTCATTCAATTGAAAGACTTTAGGCTTTAATTCCTTTTTAGGACTTAAAAGTTTTAAATCTAGCTTGTCTACAAAGTGTGCCATTTGATGATGATTAATAATTCCAGGAGTATCATATAATGCTGTACCATCTTCAAGTGGAATTTCAATTAAATCTAATGTTGTCCCTGGATAATGTGATGTCGTAATCAATTCTTGAACATTTGCTACTTCTTTAATCATCCGATTTATAAATGTTGATTTCCCGACATTCGTACACCCTACAACATAAACATCTTGCCCATTACGATATTCGTCAATCAATTCTGCAGCTTCTTTAATGCCGTGGCCTCTTTGGGAACTGACTAAGCAAACGTCAATTGGCTTTAATCCTAATTCCTTCGCTTCTCGTTTCATCCAATTGATTAACTTTTGTTGTTTGACCGATTTCGGTAATATGTCACTTTTATTTCCTATTAAAAGGACTGGATTGCTTCCTACAAATCGTTGGATTCCTTGTAACCAACTACCATTAAAATCGAAAATATCGACGATTTTGACGATTAAACCCTTTGACTGACCAATCCCGTGTAAAATCTTTAAGAAATCATCATCCGTCAATGAAACATCTTGAATTTCATTATAATTTTTTAAGCGAAAGCATCTTTGACAGATAACTTCCTCTTTTAATAAAGCACTCTCTGGGGCATACCCTAATTTTTGTGGCTCTTCCGTTTGGATGAACACACCACAACCAATACAAGAAACTTGTTTGTCTGACACGCTTTCTATTCCTCCCATTGAATCATCCCTTTTCTTTTTAAGGTATTCATGATTCTACGTTCAATCCTTCTGTTAATTCGAGTGAAAAAACCATCCGTTTGCGCTACTGGAACTACTAAAATTGTATGAAGTCCAGTACGGTTTCCGCCTAACACATCTGTTAAAAGCTGGTCACCTATCACAACGACTTCACTTTTTTGCAAATTCATCGTTTTCAATGCCTTTTTGAAGGCATTCATTAATGGCTTTCTCGCCTTATGGATAAATGGTATTTGTAAAGGGTCAGAAAAATCTTTTACACGCTTTTCATTATTATTTGATACGATAGTTATTTGAATTCCTGAATCTTTTACTTCTTTAAACCACTCAATGAGTTGAGGAGTAGCTTCTTCCCTGTCCCACTCGACGAGAGTGTTATCCAAATCAGTAATAATCCCTTTTATACCTCTGTCGCTTAATTGTCTTGGAGATATATGGTAAATACTTTTCACATATTCTCCAGGTAAAAATTGTCGTAACATGAGTTTTGCACCTCAATATTCTTTTTTTGCCAACTTACATCATAACTAAATTATCGCATACTTTCAAAAGAAAATTATATATATGTATCACTTACTCAACAAATGATAAAAACTTTTCGACAAATTTTGAGACACTTCAACAGTTGTGGATAATATTATACACATTATCCCCCTTGTAATTACACATATATACAAACTTACAAACAAACTACCCACAACTTATCCACCTGCATCTGTGGATAAGAGAACGGTTGTTCTGCATGTTAAATCATGATAGATTAAAAACAACAAGAAAATAAACATTGAAATGTTTATGTTAGGAGGTGTAGAGCCAATTAGTTGGCCACCAACATGCGAAAACTTTCTGACGAATTACTCATTGAATCTTATTATAAAGCGACAGAATTGAAACTTAATGATGACTTCATCGAACTAATAAAAAATGAAATCAAACGCCGTTCTTTAGGTCATGTGCTAAAAGCATCCTCTTAAAAAGGGACATTAATTAAACTTAAAAACTACATATTGTTAAGTCAACTAACTATGTATTACATCAATAACAGAATACAATTATATGATATAACATCTAAACATAAAAGAGCAGTCTCAAGAAAAAAGGATAAGTTTTTGAGACTGCTTTATTTTTTTACGCTGCTAGCCAGTGAAAATCAAACGTTTACCGGCTTTTCATTAAATTCTACTCTTTATTATTCCCATCTATTTGAATAAATAGCTGTTCTGTTTTACATACCCATACCTTTCCACACTTGTGCACAAGTAAGTCCTTTTGCAAATACTACATTCCAATCGCCATATCATACATACTGAGGAATTATCAATCGTCATTATTTATAATAATTGTAATAGTAATACCCTCCGCCAAACACTAATAACAATATTAACAACACCACTATTACTGCATACCAAAAGCCAGATCCGATACGGCCATATGTTGGATAGTATGGGTATGGACCTGGACCGTAATAAGCATATCCATCCATAATAGTACCTCCTTTATATAAACCTATATATAAATATGTATAGATGTCTAAATGTGTATAGGCTAGCAAAATATTCTATTGCCATTGATTATTAAATCTAAAGAAAATATAAATGCTCTAATTTCATTGTACATGCACGAACCGAGGAATCTTTACATACATATTATTTATAGGCTTTAGCCTATATAAATGGATTAGTGGAGGTGGAGGTAATGGCAGGTCTCTTATCAGCACTAGGCTTTTTCGTAAAAGAATTAGTGTTCTTAGTATCTTATGTAAAAAATAATGCCTTCCCACAGCCTTTGTCTGCATCGGACGAAAAGAAATATTTACGTCTAATGGCAGAAGGTGACGAGTATGCGAGAAATCTTCTGATTGAACATAATTTAAGACTCGTTGCTCACATTGTCAAAAAATTTGAAAATACAGGGGAAGATTCTGAAGACCTTATTTCCATTGGTACAATCGGCTTGATTAAAGCTATTGAAAGTTACTCTCAAGGAAAAGGTACAAAACTCGCAACATACGCGGCTCGTTGTATAGAGAACGAAATACTGATGCATTTACGGGCCTTAAAGAAAACAAAAAAAGATGTTTCATTACATGACCCAATTGGGCAGGATAAAGAAGGAAATGAGATCAGTTTAATCGATGTCTTAAAGTCAGAAAATGAAGATGTAATCGACACGATTCAGCTAAACATGGAATTAGAAAAGGTAAAAGAATACATTGATATATTAGATGGAAGAGAAAGAGAAGTAATTGTAGGCAGATTTGGGTTGGATTTAAAAGAAGAAAAGACACAAAGAGAAATAGCAAAAGAATTAGGCATTTCAAGAAGCTATGTATCGAGAATTGAAAAACGGGCACTTATGAAAATGTTTCACGAGTTTTATCGGGCTGAGAAGGAAAAACGAAAAAAAAGTAATCCTAAAAGAAGAAGAGAAGGCTAGAGCCTTCTCTCTTTCTAACTATATTCTAATAGCTATATTCACATATAATAGCTAGGTACTATCCTTCAAAACGAATAAATGTTGTAATCTTTCTTTCCCAATCATAAAAATTCCTCCTGTTCACTTTTTAAGTAATTTTACATATCTCCTGTTTTGTAAAGTTTATCTCGAGATTGTTCCATTAATTTGTTGATTTCTTCGTTACGTTCAACCTTGTCTTTTGACTGTAAACGCCTTGTTATAGTTAATGTAATAAAGAATAAATTTATCGTCATGCTTCTCACCCCCTTTAATTGAGTTTTTTTATAATAATCGACCACCTTTCATCATTTAATCAATATACTACTGCCTCTATTTTTCAAAATTCACATTCATAAATATGAGCATTTAAAAGAAACAAAATAAAAACGCCACAGGATTCTGTGACGTTAATAATAAATATTTTAAGCCACGGAGAGACATCTATCCCCGTTGGCATTCATAATTTGTTTAGTAAACTCTCACAATGAATGATCCTTTAGCGGTCGATAAGATGAAAATATGTATAATGAATGATTGATAGTTGTTTGCTGTGTAGTTTTCATTTTCATCGACCTCCTTTTTGATAATGGTAATTATAACCTCAATTTCCAACAATGTAAAGATTTTTTTAAAACTAAAATCTCGTGAATTCAGTCTCCCGAGCAGACTCATTTGAACGATACGATTCGAGACCAAATTTTGCATAACAAAGGGTGACTCAAAAATCATATGAGTCACCCTTTGCTTATTCTTCGATATTGTCATATTGCTTTTTATAAAATAAAGACCGTTTAAAACATAGAAATGAAATGACTAGCAATGCTATTGTCGATACCATGAGAATTATATCATACAATTCAGATTTTCCTTGGTCAGGTATTACTACCCCTATATATAAAAAAGTACTAACAGCTAATAAAATAATCGCGTAGTTTTTAAAATCTATCATTAAACCATGTAATTTTTTCTTTTCCATAGTTCCCCACCTATATTGGACGTTATAGAAAAAGAATAACATAATCTAGCTGTCTATGAATCATGTAAATTTCACCAAAATTTACGGCTATGCTATGATGGGACCACGCCAAAGCGATACATAAGACTAAGTAAAGATAGTATATTTACGAACACCACAATAACAGGTCAGCTTTTCTGCCCACCTGTCTTGTTGATGTACTTATATCAATAAATCTTAATTATTTATTTCTTCAATCATACTTAGTATTAATTGTGCTGAATTTTTTGCCGCTTTATCTAAAAATTGCTCAAATGAAACATTGGATTCTTTACCTGCAATATCAGAAAGAGAACGTATAACGAGAAATGGTATATTAAATAAATGACAAACTTGAGCTATTGCAGCAGCTTCCATTTCTCCTGCATGTAAATCGTTGAATTTATTTCTGATAAATTCTACTTTTTCAGGGTCACTCAAAAAAGAATCACCCGTAACAATTAACCCTTTTTTAACCTGAATATCTTTTATTTCCTTCGCTTTAGTGACTGCTATGTCGATAAGTTTTTCATTAGGGATAAAAGCAGGCGGTAACCCTGGAACTTGTCCATATTCATAATTAAATGCTGTTACATCCACATCGTTGTGGCGAACTTCAGAAGAAATGACAACATCTCCTACATTTAACTCGGGATGAAAACCACCTGCTGACCCTGTATTAATAACATAGTTAGGTTGGTAACGGTCTAACAACAAAGTCGTGCTCATTGCTGCATTTACTTTACCAATACCCGATTTTAGCAAGACAATTTCTTTTCCATTATATTGTCCTGTAGTAAATTCACTTCCAGCAATAACTTCTTGTTTACGATTCTCCAACTTGTCTCTAAGTATGGTAACCTCTTCTTCCATTGCTCCGATTATCGCAATTTTCATGTCTTCAAATCCTTTCCATATTAAGCACTATTGATATGTACGATATACCACCTAGAAGTTTACCTATTTTATGATACCATAGCAAGAAAAAAACTGGACTTTCGCTAACTGCCAAGGATTACGTATCGTCCTATTAGATTCTGTTGTAAAATAAACTTAGAGCTATTACAGAAAATGTGTTTGTGAGGTGTATAGAATGAATTTCAAACTGGATATTTTAAAAGACAAAGTAGAATTTTTCGAAGCAACTTCTATAAAAGAGCTGGAGAAGAGAATAAATGAAAAAATCGAGCAGAATCAGGCGATTTTATTATCAGTATCATCTGTGTCACATCAAATGCATATTACAGATGACGGAAAAAGATTCTATAGTGCTGTAGTACACTTTAAAGCGACGAATTAATGAAAAAAATTGGCCTATGTACGCATAGTGTTGACAATCTGAAGAACCCTTTCTAGCCTTTTAAAAATGTATAGTTGGGTGATAAGACCTCTTTCACTTATCACTTTTTCGGATCTGCTAATCCTCAAATTTAAGCGGCATTCCTGCTAGTAACCTTTATTTATTCATCCCATTACACATTAAGAAATTAAAGAAATGGGCAAAAAAACAGTGGAAAAGTCCCACTGTTTTTTTACATTAATTCAATTTTTCTATTTTTGTTGGTTTCCATCCTTTATTTTCAACCCAAGTAATATAAACCTTAAACTTTGCAGACTTATCTTTTGGAGAAATTGTCCCTACAGCATCGTTAGGTGACCCATTATTTTCTAACCGCCAGATAATCATATCATTCTCGGGTATTCCAGTTGCATAACTTAAAGCTCTAGTCATCTCATTCCAATCTTGAGATCCTTTCGTATAGTCTGCTGCATGGGGCTCGGATTGAGAAGTTCCAACAGGTTCCCATCCTGAACTCTCTATCGTTTCTTCTACACCTGACCCTGGTTCGCCTGCAGTAATTGTTGTATCTTCCGAATTATCATCATCAAGATTTCGTTCGTTATGAGCAGTCTCATCCTCTACTACGTCATCTGATGGTTCTGTTGTATCACTTTCATTAGATTCACTTTTTGTATCTGCATCATTATCGTTTGTATCCTTTTCGTTTTGTTCCTTTATAGTATTTTCCTCATTAGCAAGCTTTATCTCAGGCTGCTCATTATATTTTGCAGTTTTATCTGCATCATTACCTCCAAGAATAAGTTGAGAACCTATAAACACGATAAGCACGACAACAATACCTATTAATGTATTTAAGACAATATTTGTTTTTCTCCGTTTATCCCGTTTCTCAAAACGAGAATGTACATCATAGTTACTCAAGGTCTAACACTCCTTTGCCTCTTACCTTCTGTCTTATTCTAGCATTTGAACGCCATTCAATCTAGTTTTTCGAATAATTTTAGTCCACTAGTATTGTCAATAGGTGATTGGTACGATGCTTTTTCTACAGTGAAAAATGTTATATTTTTGTATTTTATTCCATTCATTTAATTACAAATCCTTGACAAATCTAAGATTGTTCATTTATTAATTAATCCTTAAAATTTGGTGAATTACAAATCTCTATTTGCTAATTCATTTACAATATCATAAAATGATGCATTAGTCCCAGACTCTTCACTCGTTGTATCCATCTCCACAACAACTAAAGCATATTTAGGTTGATTAGACGGAAAGAAGCCTGCAAACCATTTGTTATAGAGTGACGCTCCTTGTTCAGTTTTTTTTCCCGTCTGGGCGGTCCCTGACTTTCCGGATACTTCTACTTCTAATGATTGAAATCGCCTACCAGTCCCTTCTGGGTCGGTAACAACTAACCTCAATAGCTTTTGCATAGATTTTGCAGTAAATGGGCTAATATGTTCACCATCTATAGAATTAGACGTAAAGGAATACATATTAGTTCCATTTTTGTACAATATATTTTCAACGACTCTTACTTTTTTCCTCTCTCCACCACGAGCAACTGTTGCCATCATATTCGCTACTGCCATTGGTGTTACTTTTACATCCTTTTGTCCAATTGCTGTTTGATGTACAGCTCGTTTTATTTGTTTATCTTCGTTTGCACCCCAAATTTTCCCTAACTTTTCATTTGGGAATTGTTTAAAATTGTCATAGTGGAAAACTTTTCCATTCCAGCCAACTGGACCTACTAATCCAAGTTTTTCTGCAGTATCCTCAATGACCGAATCATTTATTTTTATTAACTCCTCAGCAAGTGTTGTAAAAGTATAATTACAACTCTTTGCAAAGCTTCTCTCAAAGTTTAGCATTCCATCATCTTGTCCTCCATCATTTTCACCGTGTAGGTTTAAACTACAATCAAACTGTCGTGTAGCATCATCTAAACCATATTCAATTGCAGCAGCAGAAATGACAGTTTTAAATATGGAACCTGGAAAAATTGGTTGAATCATATGATTGGCGAGTGTAGCATCTTCTGCACGATTTACATCAGGTTTACTTACCATAGCTAAAACATTATTAGTTTCAATATCCAGAAGTACTATCCCGCCCTTTTCTATCTTATGTTTTGATAAGATATCTTCTGACATAGCTTGAATTTCTTTGTCTATTGTAGTCTCGATCGTAACTGGATAAAATGGATTGGCGTCTGCCATATATTTAACATTAATGCCAAACAACGGATTGCCGTCTCCGTCAACATGATAAAGGAGTTTTGTTTCAGCATCCGGTAACAAAAATTCATCAAACGCCTTCTCTAATCCTGTTATACCAATTTGAGTTTTATACGACAAATCACTACGATCAGGGTATTTACTACGTAACAACTCAGGATTTTCACCTGTAATTCCTATTATATGTTCAGCAATCGATTCTTCAATAGGTGATTGTTTATATATAGCGAAAATTCCAGGTATTTTTAAATTATTTATTGATTCAATCTCTTCACTTGTTAAATGTATACCCTCCTTTTTTGAGAGCACTGCAGGTTTCTTTATGTTGGCAAGTAAGTGATTTAATTTAGATTCTGATATATTAATAATTTTCGTTAATTGTTCAACAGGCCATTCAATATCTTTAGAAAATGGAAATATGACAAGAGAAGGTTCAACTTGGTCACGTAGTGGCGCACCATTTCGATCTGTAAATCTGCCTCGTCCATCATCAATAACTACCTCTTGAGTACGTTGACTTACACTCTCTTGAACGAGGTTAACTCCCTTCTTTGAAAATGATTCAGTATGTATTAATTGAATATCTGCTAATCGATATAGAATGACAAATAACCCCATCATTATGATAGTGCCTATAAATATTATTCTTTTCTTAATCATTTTCTCCTCCTCCCTCCTTAACATTTTTCCATGTTTGATATCGCTGTTTATCTAAACGTTCAGTTTGCTTTATGTTTTTTGTCACTTAAGGTATTGTACGTTGAAGGCTATCCGCCTACGTTTTTCGAACTCCTCGGCGTAAACGCCAGTGGGATCTCACCTCTCCTACGCATCCTGCAGGAATCTCGCACTTTTGCTTCAATTAAGCCCTTATGTTCGCAAAAATACAACAACAAAGATAAAAGCCCAATAAAAAACACCTCGTCTTCATTTTCGACGAGGTGCTCCTATATTAAACATTGACTTAGCTGATTTTTACGATTCTTACTAACATTTCACCGCCTGGTGTTTGAACCGTAACCTCTTCATCAACTTTACGGCCCAGTAAACTTTTTGCGATTGGAGAATCATTTGAAATCTTCCCTTCAAATGGGTCTGCTTCCGCGCTACCAACGATTGTATATGTTTCTTCATCGCCATCTGGTAATTCTAAAAAGGTCACAGTTCTACCTAATGAAACTGTACTAGTATCAGCCTCACCAACGATTATTTTAGCATTACGTATCATATTCTCTAGCGTAGTGATCCGTCCTTCAACAAATGCTTGTTCTTCCTTTGCTGAATCGTACTCTGAGTTTTCCGATAAATCTCCAAAACTGCGTGCTATTTTAATTCTTTCTACTACTTCTTTACGTTTAACCGTTTTCAAATATTCAAGCTCTTGCTCTAGCTTTTCTTTACCTTCTTTAGTCATAGGAAAAACTTTTTCTTGTGCCATGTTTTTTCCACTCCTTCTAGTTAACTTCCCCGAATTTTGTTTTTTATTAGGCTGTTTTTGTAAACCTTGCTGCATTACTACTAAAAAAGCAACAAATTTTAGTATCCTTTTCAAACCAAATAGGGGTATTTCTTTAAAGTATGTATTTTGTTGAGACACGAGTTTGTCTCTAATTGCAAAGAGTATTCTTTAGTAAGATATATAGAGACATTAACACTTCAAACTAACTCATATATTCTTACTATGTGAAAAAAGCAAGGGCAATCGTGCCCTTTACTTTTTAATAGATGCTGCAAGAAATATATTTTTCTTATACACATAATATGATCACTGTACTCTTTATCTATGCTATGTTATTACAAAATTGCATTTAGTTCAAGAATTGTTTGAATTTTTGTTACCATTAAGTCAATTGCTACGTAATTGTGACCACCTTCTGGAATGATGATATCTGCATAGCGCTTTGTCGGTTCAATGAATTGATTATGCATTGGACGCACTACCGACAGATATTGTTCAATAATCGAATCAAAAGAACGCCCTCGTTCTTTCATATCACGGGATATTCTACGAATAATCCTTAAATCTGCATCAGTATCAACGAACAGTTTAATATCCATAATATCACGTAATCGTTTGTCCTCTAAAATTAATATCCCCTCTAAGATGATGACATCCTTAGGTTCAACAAGCATAACATCTTTTGATCGCGTATGCAATTTGTAATCATAGATAGGCTTATGAATTGACTTATGATCAAGCAAAGCATTTAGATGCTCTAGCAATAAATCGTTGTCAAATGCTAATGGATGATCATAATTGGTTTTTAGTCTTTCTTCAAAAGGTACATTACTTTGGTCCTTATAATAGAAATCTTGTTCCAGCATGAGAATTGAATGTCCTTTAAAATGTTCATAAATGGCTTTCGTGACACTCGTTTTACCCGAACCAGAACCACCGGCTACACCTATAACAATGGGCTTTTTTTTCATCTATTAGAGCCCCTTTCGCATCATATTCAATTTCGAAACCGGCTTTTCCACTTTGAAGGTTACAATTTGTAAAGGATGGCGCGCCGCGTCAAGTTCATTCCCTTTTTCATCCCAAATTGTTTCGATTGTTTGCGAGAAATTTTCTATTTCTGGTCCGAAAAATTCAACCTTATCACCAGGTTTGAAGAAATTACGTTGCTGTAAAGTAACCATCTTGGTCTCAACGTTATAGTCTAGAACTAGACCAACAAAATCAAATGCAGTTTTTTTACTATGATTACCAAACATTTGCTGTTGGTATCCTGGTATCCCTTCAAAGAAGGATGATGCTGTTTCACGATTCGCACATTTATCTAATTCTTTTAACCATTCCGGGTCAATGATAAAATTTTCCGGGTCAGCACAGTATGCATCAATTACTTTTCTATATACACTTACTACAGTTGCGATATAATGAATTGATTTCATTCTGCCTTCGATTTTTAAACTATCAATCCCTAGTTCAATCATTTTAGGAATAGATTCAATTAAATTTAGGTCTTTCGGACTCATTGCAAAGGCTGCATCATTTTCTTCAAATAGAGCGACTTCTTGTTCGTTATCTTGCTTATATAAATCATAATTCCAACGACAGGATTGACAGCATCCACCGCGGTTTGAATCACGTGCTGTCATATGATTACTTAATGTGCAGCGCCCTGAATAGGCAATACACATCGCTCCGTGGATAAATGCTTCAATTTCTATATCCACCTTTTCTTTCATTTCCTTCATTTCTTCTGCGCCTGTTTCTCGAGCTAAAACAACTCGTTCTAACCCTTCCTCTTTCCAAAATTGAACAGCTTTCCAGTTTGAAAGAGATTGCTGTGTACTAAGGTGAACTTCTAACTTTGGAGCAACTCGCTTACATGTTTCGATTATTAATGGGTCTGCAACGATAATCCCAGTTACTCCAGCACCTTGTAGGCTCATTAAATACTCATCAAGGCCAGCAATATTATCATTATGAGCAAATATATTCGTTGTTACGTAAATCTTTGCACCATATTTGTTTGCAAACCTGACACCTTCTGCCATTTCTTCAATCGTAAAATTATCTGCATTCGATCGAAGTCCATACTCTTGTCCACCGATAAAAACTGCATCTGCACCATAATGAACTGCTATCTTCAATTTTTCTAAATTACCAGCAGGAGCTAGTAATTCCGGTTTTTTAGTTATTACCCGTTTTCCATTTATTATTTTAGAAATTTTATCTTCTAAAACCGTCATGCTTTTCACTCCTATAGCCACTTAAATTACATGGATGTGTTTATCGTTGAATTTGAATTTCATCTCCACATTACCAGCTTGGGTTAAACCTTATGTTTCTCTTTAGTACAAAAGAGAGTTAATATACTGTCTCTTTAAAGAAGAAACCAGTATCTAATGGTCGATTTTTTGGTTGTAATTTTTCGATTTCATCTAAGAAGTTATCTTTTTCTTCTTCATATTTATCAAAGTCATTAGCACAAAGGTCAATTGCTTGGCGATAAATCTTTGTAACGTTTTTAATATACTCAGCGGAATGAAGGATACCATCTATTTTAAATGAATCGATGCCTGTCTCAATCATTTCTCCTAATTCATCAATGATACAAATATCATTAGGACTCATAATATGTGTACCATTTATATCTTCAAAGATTGGATATTTATTATTTCTTTCTGGATCATGCAAAAACATCTTTTCACTTTTCGTGCGTTTTTCAATTTTTAGTGCCTTACCTTGGTATTCGAAGTAATTACCAAGAAGTGTTCGTTTTGATTGGAACATACATGTCATGCCATGTACTTGAACTTCTATTTCTACTTCAGCATGTTCTTTTATTTCAATAATTGCATCCATACTTAGCTCCCGTGCTAATACGGCACGTTTTGCTCCTTTACGTCCCCAGTAGTTACATGTATACCAATTAGTTGCTGTTGTCTCGGTATTCCAATGTAGCTTAATAGATGGAGCAACTTGTTTTGCAATCATTAATACTGCTGGATCTCCGAAGACGACAGCATCAACATCTAACTTAGAAAGGAATGTCAAATAATCTTCAATCTCACTAATCATGTCATTATGAAAGATAGCATTCATTGCTACGTAGACTTTTTTACCTGCCTTATGCGCAATGTCTAGGGCATTTATAATATCTTCTCTAGAAAATTCACCGGCTAATCTTAAGCCGTATTTTTGTTCTCCGATAATAAACGCATCTGCTCCTGCGTCTATTAATGGAGCTATATCGTCAACCTTCTTAGGTGTGACTAATAACTCGGGTTTTTTCATGGTTCAACACCTCATCTTAAAATTATTCAAATAGATTTTTAAACACTAAAATTATTGATAAATTAAGGTACTAATTGTCTATAAATGGTGATTTTGAATATACATCAATAATTTCATAGCAGCCTAAATGAACGATTAAAAACAACAATTGATTTGTATGAGGATAGATTAAGTCCGTTTTGTTACGGCTATTCCATCCCCAACTGGAATAATTGTTGTATCATAGTTTGGTAATTCATATAATGATTTGTTGAAATCATTTAATTTTCTAACTAAGGTTCGTTGTCTCCTCGTTTGAAGTTCTGAACGGTCACGTGCTACAGTCCCTTTAAATAAGACGTTATCGGAATAAATAATACCACCGTCAGATAGCATTGGTTCATACGCTTGAAAAAACTTTGTATATTTCGCTTTTGTAGCATCAATAAATAGTGCATCAAAAGGTCCAAATTGCTTTAATTGTTCTGATATCTCAAGTGCATCAGCATGAAAGGTGTGGATACGCGTTTCTAAATCCATTGCTTTTATATGCTGATTTGCCTGTTGATATCTTTCTTCATCAAGCTCAATTGTATATATTTCTACAGTAGGAATCTTCAATGCCATACGAATAGCCGAATATCCAATTGCTGTACCTATTTCAAGTATTTTCTTTGGCCTTTGCATTGATAATAGTAATAGCAATACTTCAATTCCAGTCTTCTCCATGATCGGAATTTCATTTTGTGCCGCAATTTCTTCCATGTCTTGTACATATTTTGGTCGTTTAGGAAGTAAATTTTCCAAATAGGTAATTACATCGTTATCAATCATCTTGCACACCTACATTCAATAAGTATATCGTTATACCGAAAATAAGAGCCTCATGAAATGAGAACTCTTTAAATAATTTCTTATTCGTAATAACGTCCATTCACAACTCGATATATTGTACCATAACGAGGCTATGTTTGCGAACTGACAACATTAAGCTCTGATGATGGATAGCCGAAAAACCGTCCTTTTTTCTGTTAGAAGTGCGATTACTCTAGTCCAGCTATCATTGACCAATGATATGTTTATTTTTCTCAATATTGTGCTCTTCTAGTGTTTTAGTAAAGATAACTTCGCCTTCTTTTGTTGCTAAGAAATACAGGAAGTCCGTCTCTTCTGGTGCTAAAACGGCATTAAATGATGTCTCACCTGCATTTGCAATTGGTCCAGGCGGGAGTCCTTTATTCTTATACGTGTTATATGGAGAATCAAATTCAAGGTCCTCGTATAATACACGATCCTTATGTTCTCCTAACGCATATAAAACAGTTGGGTCTGTTTGTAAAGGCATGTCTTGTTCAATTCGATTATAAAATACACTAGATATTTTCTCACGGTCTGCTTTTTCAGTTGCTTCCTCTTCAATTAATGAAGCCATTGTGACGAATTCATGAACCGACATTTTTTGTTCTTCCAGTTGTGGTAAGTAAACGGTCACGATTTCATTCATCTTCTTAATCATCGGCTCAATAATTTCTTCAATTGTCGGTTTTTCCTTATAATAAGGATATGTTGCTGGAAATAAATAGCCTTCAAGTGCGTACTTAATATCTTTACCATTAATATCATCTGTTAATAAATTTGGATACTTACCCATCATATCTTGTATAAACTCTTTATCTGTTAATTTCCCCATAATTTCTTTTTCTGAGTATGGTGCTTTCTTTGAGACTAATGAAGCAATCTCATCCAGTTGTCGACCTTCCGGAATCGTAACTTGAAATGCAGCTTCCTGCATTAACATTCCTTGTTGTAAGCTTTCTATTATCTCATTAAATGTCATTGATTTATTAAGGGTATACTCACCAGCTTGAAAATCTGCTGCATTTTTAAATTTTATATAATATTTAAATATGCGTGCATCTTTTATAATCTCTTTCTCTTCTAAAATATTTGAGATTGTTGTCACTGTCGACCCAATCGGTATCGTTACTTCTATACCCTTTTTATCATTTGGATTAACAGGTTCTAGTGCTGATTTAATATATAAATAACCGCCACCTATAAGGCCTGAAAAGACAATGATGATAATGGTAAATACCGTTAGTACAATTTTACGGGCAACCTTAGTTTCTTTTTGCTTTTCAAGTAACTTATTTTTGAACGATTCTTTAAAAGACGATTTATTCGAATCTTTTTCAGACATTCACATCCTCCTCTCATCTCAATCATTATACTACAATGTTCATTATGATTCGGCAATTTTTTCAGAAAAATGGTATGTATATGAAAAATATATGAATCGTAACCGTATTTATTTATCTCGTTTTTATATTTTTCCTATTTACATATGTACTAATACTATTAAATAACTATCTTCAACTTATTTTTAGGGCTTTTTTTAAAGAGGTTGCTTTTTAGGTCAAATATTTCTATGGGTTCATTTAAGCGTAATTACGGAAGTTCTGCGGTAGTGGGAAATGTATAACGTATCCGTGCGTTTACACAGATGAATACGAAAGCAGAAGGCGGCAACAAGCCTGAGACTTAAGCTTATTTAGTTTATTCAATGATACGGATAGTTCATTACTCTAACCCGAAAATAAATCATGCAGCTAACCAAGACGGTTAACTGCATGATTGTTGTAAATTATTCAGCTTCTTCTTCATCTAGAAATGTATTTAGCATTTCCTCAATTAAATCCCATTCCTCTTCCGTTTCAATTGGCTCTAAATCACCATCTTCTCCATCTTCACGTGGGCTAAAACTTGAAGCGTGGATTTCGATTTCTTCACTGTCATCCTCTTCTGCACCAACTGGATAATATAAAACGTACGATTTCTTAAATTCTTCTGATTCAAATGTAAATAACACTTCACATAGTTGTTCATTGCCGTTTTCATCTATAACTGTAATTTGCTTTTCTCCATGTTCCATATATGGACACCTCTTCATTTCTTTTTTTAGTTTGCTGCTTTCAATTACTTAGACTATCTAAATAACTTTGCAAAATCATAACTGCTGCCATTTTATCGATGACCTGCTTTCGCTTCTTTCGGCTCACATCTGCTGAGATTAACATCCTCTCAGCAGCCATCGTTGTAAGTCTTTCATCCCACAAGATGACTGGAACATCAAATTTCTTTTTAAGAACCTCTGCAAAATTTTGACTTGCCTCTGCTCTAGGTCCAATTGTTCCATTCATATTTTTAGGCATACCGAGAACGACTTTTTCTACTGAAAATTCGTCCATAATTTCAGAAAGTCTTTTGATGTTAAAATCTCGGTTTTCTTCGTTTATCTTAATTGTTTCCACACCTTGTGCTGTCCAGCCTAGTTCATCACTTATTGCTACACCAAGTGTTTTAGAACCTAAATCTAATCCTAATATACGCATGTTTGTCCTTTCGATATCATCAAAATAAAGATTATCATAACTAAAAGCTAACCGTTATTTTATTTGTTTCGCATTTGCTCCATTTTGATTCTGTAAATAAGATTTTACGAGTTCTTCAATTAATTCGTCTCTTTCAAGCTTACGAATTAAATTTCGTGCATCTCGGTGACGTGGGATATAAGCAGGATCACCAGAAAGTAAGTAGCCTACAATTTGATTAATTGGATTATAACCTTTTTCTTGTAAAGCATCATAAACGGTATAGAGTACTTCATTTACATTTGTTTCGACCGAATCATCAGAGAAATTAAATTTCATCGTTTTATCAAATGAACTCACCATTCGCACCTCTTTCTTAGATTCATTAGAATCTGCATGTCCAATCTTACTTATCTTCATTCTACACTACTTTACTTAATTATAAAACGGATTGAACCCATTCTTCGACATAGTTCAATGCATCTGTTAAATTTTCTGGATTTTTTGCACCAGCTTGTGCCATTTCTGGGCGTCCGCCACCTTTACCACCACAACGTTCTGCTACTTCTTTTATTAGTTTACCTGCATGATAACCCTTTTCAACTAAGTCTTTCGTTATTCCTGCAACAATATTTACTTTATCGTTATCTGTGGCACCAAGCACTACAATGGCGGATCCTAGTTTATTTTTCAAGTCATCCATCATTCCACGTAAACTATTCATATCTTTTGCATTTACCTTTGCAGCTAACACCGTAACACCATTTATCGATACAGCTTTATCTACAATATTACTTGCTTCAAGATTACCTAGTTTCGCAAGTAATGATTCATTTTCTCGTTGAAGTTCACGATGCTCTGATAAAAGACTTTCAATTCTACTTACAATGTCTTTTGGGTTTGTCTTTAGAGATGCAGAAGCTTCCTGTAACGTTTCTAGTTGTTCATTAATAACCTCGTACGCAGCTTTCCCTGTTACTGCTTCAATACGTCTTGTACCGGCACCAATTCCTGTTTCAGATACAATTTTAAAGAGTCCGATAGTTGCAGTATTATCAACATGACAACCGCCACATAATTCAAGACTATAATCACCTACTTGAACGACTCGTACAATTTCGCCGTATTTTTCGCCAAATAAGGCCATCGCTCCCATTGATTTTGCTTCAGTTAAAGTTTTAAAATCAATATTTACTTGGATATTGCTCCAAATTTTTTCGTTGACAATTTGTTCTATTTTAGCCAGTTCTTCATGAGTAACCTGCCCAAAATGTGAAAAGTCAAATCGGAGTCTATCATCCGTCACTAACGAACCGGCTTGATTTACATGATTTCCGAGAATATCTTTTAATGCTTGATGTAATAAATGTGTCGCTGTATGATTCTTGACAACTCCACTACGATTTTCTTCAGATACAATCGCATTGACGAGATCATTCGTTTTAATCACGCCGTCTTTAATTGTTACATTATGAAGGTTTTGGCCATTAGGCGCTTTTTGTACATCTTTAACAACAATGTTGACTTGTTCATTACTAATAATACCTTCATCAGCTATTTGTCCGCCGCTCTCTGCATAAAAAGGTGTTTTGTCTAGAATTAATTGTACTTCGTCTCCAGCTTGAGCTTCTGATAACACTTCTCCATCTTTTACAATGACTAACACTTTAGAATTTTCAATAGCTAGCTGATTATAACCAACGAACTCACTCTCGACTTTAATATCGCCAAGCACGCCTCCTTGAACTTGCATTGAATCAACCTTCTGAATAGCTGCCCGAGCACGGTCACGTTGCTTTTCCATTTCTAATTCAAAGCCTGCATGGTCAATTTTCATATTATCTTCTTCAGCATATTCTTCTGTAAGTTCCACTGGGAAACCGTATGTATCATACAGTCTGAATACATCAGCACCCGGAATAACTTGGCTTCCATTCGCCTTTTGTTCCTTCATAACCGAACTTAAAATCGCTAAACCATCATTCAATGTTTCATGGAAGCGTTCTTCCTCATTTTTTATTACTTTCTGGATAAATTCTGTCTTCGCTTTTACATCTGGATAGAAATCAACCATGATTTCACCGACAACAGGTACTAGTTCATACATAAACGGACGATTAATGTTAATGTTTTTCGCATAACGAACGGCTCTTCTTAATAATCTTCGTAATACATAGCCTCGTCCTTCATTTGATGGGAGTGCACCATCACTTATAGCAAAGCTTACTGTTCTAACATGATCTGCAATCACTTTAAACGATACATCTTTTTCACTATTTGTTCGATACGTCTCTCCAGATATTTGTTCAGTTGCCTTGATAATTGGCATGAATAAATCTGTATCAAAATTTGTTTCCGCATCTTGGATAATGGATACCATACGTTCTAGTCCCATACCTGTATCAATATTTTTCTTCGGAAGTGGAGTATATGTACCGTCTGGATTATGATTAAATTGTGAGAAAACAAGATTCCAAACCTCTAAATATCTTTCATTCTCACCACCTGGATATAGCTCAGGGTCGCTAGGATCATTCCCAAAGCTTTCTCCACGGTCATAAAATATCTCAGTATTTGGCCCACTTGGTCCTTCACCGATATCCCAGAAGTTTCCCTCTAAACGGATAATTCGTTCCTCAGGTATACCAATTTTATCTCTCCAAAGTAAAAATGCCTCTTCATCTTCAGGGTGGATCGTTACAGATAACTTCTCAGGTTCAAATCCAATCCACTTTTCACTCGTTAAAAACTCCCATGCCCATTCAATTGCTTCAACTTTAAAATAGTCACCAATTGAAAAGTTCCCTAACATTTCAAAAAATGTATGATGGCGAGCAGTTTTCCCTACATTTTCAATATCATTCGTACGAATTGACTTCTGAGCATTACAAATTCTTGGATTAGCAGGTATAACACGCCCGTCAAAATATTTCTTAAGGGTTGCAACACCACTATTTATCCATAAAAGTGTAGGATCCTCATGTGGCACAAGCGATGCACTTGGTTCAACAGTATGGCCTTTTTCCTTAAAAAAATCTAAAAACATTTGTCTTACTTCAGCAGATGATAGTTTTTTCATATGTATCCTCCTTGTGTATCTATATAATTAATATTTTTGCTGTCACAGTAAACTTCGTTATGTTGTTTCTGCTTGTGATGCTGTAATTAGCAGGTGGAATAGTTCCAAGCATCTATTCACAATCGTTAGGCATAGGAAATACAATTCTATTGAAAAGAACAATTAGAGAATAGTCAAGGTTACAAATTGCCCTTTTAAACAGAAGAACTCCCGTCTCTGTGTAAAGAAATCCTCTTTCCACAGGGACGAGAGCTCACTCGCGGTACCACCCTGATTACAGATTTTCCCCTAAGCGTGCAGGTACAATTAGCGAAAATCTATCACTTCATTATCAGTAACGAGATAAACCGGCAGTCTTTACCTGCACTTAGGAGTAGCTTTCTGCTGCCCATACTTTAGAATTTCTTCCAGCCAAAGGAAATTCTTCTCTATAAAGTGGTACAACATACTTGTTCCATCATAGTTTTGTTATATATTCTATCGTGAATTATAGACAAGCCATCTAAAATTGTCAATGTTTCCGTTTTATTTCAACTAGATGCATGATAACCACCCTTAAAATAACGACAATTGGCACAGCTAACATCATCCCTAACACACCAGCTATTTCTCCACCGGCTAATAATGCAAGCATAATAATGATCGGGTGCATATGAAGACTTCGACCAACGATTAATGGACCTAAAATGTTTCCTTCAAGGAATTGGAGAACAACAATAATAATGATGACTACCATAATCGATTTACCAGACATCGTTGCCGCAATAATAAGAGCGGGAATTGCCCCAATTAATGGACCGAAATAAGGAATAATATTTGTTATACCGATGACTAGACCTAATATCAACGGATATTTTATGTTAAAGAACCATAATGAGACAAAAGCTAACGCACCGATAATAAAACAAACAAGTAATTGTCCTCTAATATAATTTCCTAGGGAATGGTCGATATCTTTTAAAAACTTTCTCGCTGGGTTTCGCCATTTTCGCGGTGTTAAATACCAGGAGGTTCTTTTCAGTAACTCATAATCCTTTAGCATATAAAAGACTAAAAAAGGAATAATTGCTAGTAAAAGCATATAATCAAGTATGCCTCTAAGTCCGTTGATAACCTTTTCAACAGTCTTTGCTAGCCATTCCTCAGTTTGTTGGAACATCAAGTCAATTCTTTCGTGGACACCTTCAGGCCAATTATTTGTATGTGTATGGATCGTTTTTATCCAATCATTATAAGTAATCGATAATCGTGGGAAATTCTCAGATAAATCACGTAGTTGGCTAATAAGTACCGGTATCCCCCGGTAAAACCCATAACCAATGACGCCAAAGAACAACAAATAGATAATTAATATAGATAAAGATCTTGGGACACCTGTCCGGTGAAGCTTTTCAATTACAGGATGAAGTAAATACGTAATAAAACCACTAATGAGAAAAGGGACCAATATTGCTTTAATCATTAAAAACAACGGAGCCCAAACATCATAGATTCTAAAAAATACAAAAACTGTTAACAAACTTAACAATAAGATTGAAATATGTAATAACCATTTAATCTGACGTTCTCTCATCATATTCCTCCTTCCCTATATTGTGGAAGGAAGTGAACATTTTATACATTAAAAAGAGGGCTGACCAACAAACATTGATATAGAAAATAAGAATGCTTTAAATCTATATATAATGTTTGAAGTGCCAGTCCCCTTTTTTAAAAATGACTAAATTTCTTGTTAAAGCATCTTCATGACACGTTTTTTCATATTCTTCATAGAACGATTTGATTGTAAATTAGAATTACGAGCAAAGTGATATGCGGCAGCTCCAAGACCAATTGAAAGTAGTGAGGTTACGGTACGTTTCAAGACCAATCTCCCCTTTACATGCTTATTGATCGTTCATCATCTGAAAACAAATCATCCAAAGAACTTAATGTTCCATCTTCTTCAACTTGGTGAGTTAATATCTTACCCTTCGAAACTGATAGCTCAATGAAACAACTCCAACAATAATATTGATTTACACCGATTTTCCCTAGGTCTTTACTTCTACAATTCGGACATGAAAACAACTGGCACACCTCACTAACTAAAATCCATGACGATCGCATCTTTGCTAATCGTAAGTGGTTCACCAGAAGCTTTAACAACTTTCTTTCCTTCTGTGATATCAGCAAAAAATCCGTCCGTCAATTCGTATGCCTCAATTGTTCCCATTTTTTCAGAAATATATACATCTTCTAATAATCCCAATTTTTCACCTTCTCTTGTTAATACAGACTTAAAATGAAGGTCATCGTATGGGATATACTGTTGATTCGTTTTTATAGCATGGACAGGTTGTAAACTATTTCGATCCTTAACCATGACACCATTCTCTCCTAAAGCATCCACAACTTCAAAAGGAACAAATTTGTCACGATTAATGAGCCCTTTGCCTTCCATTAATAGTCCGAATATTTGACCTTGAGGGGATAAATATAAATCGGTTACATATCCTAATAGGGTTGCACTTTTATTACAATATACAGGCATCCCTTTCAATGTTGAAAATGTCCGCAAAGTCATCTCCACCTTCCCGAACATTTTTAGCATTTGCTGTTTGGACAGCCATCATACGGTGTAACGATTACCAATAGGAATCGTTCATAATTCACTTATGTTATTATTCGCAGTAGTTTCCAAAGGATATTTGAGGTTTCATTCGCTCTCGTTTTCGGCTTCATACGCTTTATGAAGACGGTTTTGACTCTGATTCGTTCTCATTTTCAGCTTCATACGCCTTATGAAGACGATTTTGACTCTGATTCGTTCTCGTTTTCGGCTTCATACACTTTATGAAGAGGGTTTTGACTCTGATTCGTTCTCGTTTTCGGCTTCATACGCTTTATGATGAAGACGAATTTGACTCTGATTCGCTCTCGTTTTCGGCTTCATACGCTTTATGAAGACAATTTTGACTCTGATTCGTTCTCGTTTTCGGCTTCATACGCCTTATGAAGACGGTTTTTGACTCAGTATCTTTCTGTTTTCAGTTTCAATGACTGCCAGATTTTAATCTTCATTCCTAAGTCATTTTACAGTTCCTTCCCTGTAAATACAGTAAATCCACAAAAAAAGACGGTTATTGAGTAAGTTTTAACTTTGTTCAATAAGCGTCTATGTATAGCTATTACGGTCGTTATTCCATAAAGTCATATGGTGTAATATTTTCCATGCCGATATTGGCATCTGCCAATGGAAAAGGTAATTCTTTTTGCAATTCATCGTCAATAGGGTTATCGTTTACACCGATTAACTTTAACATAAGACTTGTCTGACGTTCAGAACTATCGTTATTTGAAATCCCCCATTTTAATGCCTCTTTCTCACCACAGAGAACTAATGAGCGCTTACTTCTTGTAATAGCCGTATAAATCAAGTTCCTTCTTAGCATTCGAAAATACCCTTTGACAATCGGAAGGACAACGATAGGGAACTCACTACCTTGTGACTTATGAATCGAACAGCAAAATGCATGTGTGAACTGATTAAAATCCTGCTTCGTATAAGTGACTTCATTCCCGTCAAATGATACTACTATCATATCTTCCTTCTCAGTATTCTCTTTTGCATAGAAAATCGAGACGATTTCACCTATATCACCGTTAAAGACATTGCTATCTGGCTGATTCACTAATTGTAAAATCTTATCACCGTTTCGATAAACAATCTCCCCATATTTGATCTCCCGTTTATTAGGTGCCTTCGGATTAAATAACTCTTGAAGCAATAAATTTAATTGGTCAATTCCTGCAGACCCACGATACATCGGTGCTAAAATTTGAATATCCTTTGCTGAATATCCCTTTCTTATTGCACTATTGATTACTTTTTCAATGACTTCTTTCATCTGCGCTTGAGTACATTGAATAAATGAACGGTCAGCTGTAGGCGTAACAATATTTGCAGGTAACGTCCCATTTTTAATATCATGAGCAAGCTCGATTATGGATGAGCCTTCAGCTTGACGATATATATCTGTTAGCCGAACTGTAGGAATAATTTGTGCTGACAATAAATCTTTAAGAACTTGTCCTGGTCCAACGGATGGGAGCTGGTCTTCATCACCAACCATAATAACCTGTATATTCTCTGGTAATGCTTTAAAAAGTTGATTAGCGATCCAAATGTCAACCATAGAAACCTCATCAATGATAATAAGTTTCCCTGCAATTGGATTATCTTCCCCGTGTTCAAAGCCGTCCGCACCGTTCCATTTCAGCAAGCGATGAATTGTTACAGCAGGCATTCCTGTAGCTTCACTCATTCGCTTCGCTGCTCGTCCAGTCGGAGCAACTAAAACAATTGGAAATGGCTCCTCTTTTTTATAATCATTCACATTTAATGAGCACCCGTGTAAATCTGCATATAATTCAACAATCCCTTTAATAACTGTTGTTTTTCCTGTACCGGGACCACCAGTTAATAATAACATCGGCGACATTAAAGCTTTTTGAATTGCATCCTTTTGTGATGGAGCATATTGAACATTCATTCTCTCTTCAAGCTGCCCTAGTGATAAGAGGAATTCAGACTCAGGAAACAAATCATCATATTCAGTTTGCTCAAGAACCTTTTTTATGTTCTTTGCTAAGCCATGTTCAGCATAAAATAGTGTTGGCATATAGGCACGCCCATCTTCAACAATTATTTTATTCTCTTCCTGAAGTGCTTCTATTTCATTAAGGATTGTCTCTTCTTGAATTCCACTTTGCTGCGACCTATCTAGCAGCTCCTTTGTCTTCATCACTAGCTGATCAATTGTTAAATAAACGTGACCTTCCTGAAGACACATTGTTTCAATATTATAATGGCAAGCTGCCTTAATTCGTTCAGGGTCCTGGTCGATAATCCCTAACTGTTTGCCAAGCTCGTCTGCTCTAACAAAGCCAATTCCTTCAACATCTTGAACGAGCTGATAGGGATTTGCTTGAATAATGGATAACGTCTCATCTTTATATACTTGATATATCTTCATAGCTAATTGAGGGCCAAATCCTAACTGGTTAAGTGCAATCATTATCCGTTCTAATCCTTGATGGGAAATAAGTGCTTCGGCTAATTGCTTTGATTTTTCTTTGTTAATTTTCGGTATCCCCTCAAGTACACTTGGATTCTCTAAAATTTTAGAAATTGCAGATTCGCCTAACTTTTCAACAATTGCTTCAGCAGTCTTTTTGCCGATTCCTTTAAATAAGTCACTAGATAAGTATTGAATTATACCTTCTTTCGTTTGTGGCAATTCTTTTCGGAAATGTTCAGTCTGAAACTGCTGGCCAAATTTAGGATGGTTCGTAAAAGAGCCATAAAAGGTATAGACTTCATCTTCATGCAGGAGTGGAAAGTAACCAGTTACTGTGATTTCTTTCTCATCAATTTCTTCTGTCGTTTCATGTACTCTAACTTTCAAAACGGAATATAAATTCTGATCATTATGAAAGATAACAACTTTTATTAAACCTTTGACATAACGCTCTTGTTCACCAAATAAATCCGCACTTTCCTGCATGAAAGTCTCTCCCTTCTCGTTCCGTCCTTTTTGCTTAGAAATTAATTTTCTGAATTAGTTAAAATTTTCAACGCATGGCTAGCTAAAAGGTGATCTGGCTGGATCGATAACGCTTTGCGTAACAGTTCCTGTGCCTTCTCGATATTTTCCTTAAATGCATAGGCTACCCCTAAATTATAATAAGCATCTGCATGCTCCTCATTTATCGCAATTACTGATTGAAATTGTTCTATAGCCTCATCGATTAAATCTAATCTAGCTAAACATAAACCATATTGAAACAGTGCATCTTGGTCATTTTCATTTAATTCAACAGCACGTTGAAAATATGGCAAAGCTAAACGGCCCTGATCAATATTTAACAAACACATACCGAGCATAAAGTGAAGATCACCTTGGTCTAAACCTTGTTTCATCGCTTTTTCAAACATGTTTTTTGCTTCATTATAGTTTTCAAGATTATAATAGACATTTCCTGCCCCATAATATGCTGTTGCAGCTTTAGAATCAATTTCAATCGCTTTTTCATAAAATTTTATGGCTCTGTCAAACTCATTTACTGCTGAAAGTAAATTCCCAAAGTTAATATAATGAACCGGGTTATTTGGGTCAGCTTCAATCGCTTTTGAAAAAATTGTTGCCGCTTCTTCAAAATTACCCTTTTGCATTGCTTCGATTCCTTTATGGTTCGTATCCATTAAACCCACTCCTAATAACTCTTATTATGTATGTAATTTTAGGCTTATATTTCGTTTATTGTTAACCAGTGCTTCTATAAAGCATAGTCAACAGAAAAGGGTTGACTCACTTTCAGATGTGTCAACCCCCATTTTATACTATCTTACTTTCGTTATACATACCATAATTTTTCGCCATTTTTATAAACATCGTCGATCGTTCCACCGCCGAGACATACTTCTCCATCATAAAACACGACGGCTTGTCCAGGTGTCACTGCACGGATTGGCTGT
Organism: Metabacillus malikii; assembly: GCF_030813355.1. GTDB lineage: Bacteria > Bacillota > Bacilli > Bacillales > Bacillaceae > Metabacillus > Metabacillus malikii. The sequence goes on along the minus strand of NZ_JAUSUD010000013.1, from coordinate 34,410 downwards.
TTGAACGTCACCTTTGCTGTATCTTTATCTAGGATAGTTACAGTCACTTCATTATCTTCCTGTCTGTAGCGGAATTTCGCCGTACAAGATAATTCAGTTACAGGTTTGTCTGAAATCCAGCTAATGTTCGTTGCAGTAATTGAATCTGAATAAAGTAACTCATTATGAAAACCTTGGTCGACATACAATACGTTTTTCTCTAAATCTTTTCCTACAGCAAACCAAGGTTCACCACTTCCACCGATTCCAAGACCATGACGTTGCCCGATTGTATAATACATTAACCCGTCATGTTTTCCTTTCACTTCACCATCAAGTGTTTTCATTAGGCCTGGTTGTGCTGGTAAATATCCGCTTAAGAACTCTTTAAAGTTACGTTCTCCGATAAAGCAGATACCGGTACTATCTTTTTTAGTTGCTGTTGCTAAATTAGCTTCCTTAGCCATTTCTCTTACTTTAGGTTTCTCAATATCACCTAATGGAAACATGACTTTTGATAGTTGTTCTTGGCCAAGTTGGTTTAAAAAGTATGTTTGGTCTTTATTCGTATCTATACCACGTAACATTTTATATTCCCCGTCACGGTAATCTACTCGTGCATAATGTCCAGTTGCTAAGTAATCAGCACCAAGTGACAATGCATGTTCTAAAAATGCTTTAAATTTAATTTCCTTATTACACATAACATCAGGATTCGGCGTTCTTCCTGCTTTATACTCATCTAAAAAGTACGTAAATACTTTTTCCCAGTACTGTTTTTCAAAATTCACTGCGTAATAAGGGATGCCAATTTGATTACAAACTTCAATGACATCATTGTAATCCTCTGTCGCAGTACATACTCCATTTTCATCGGTATCATCCCAATTTTTCATAAAAATACCGATGACATCATATCCTTGTTCTTTTAATCTAAGTGCAGCTACTGAAGAGTCAACACCACCAGACATACCAACAACTACTCTAGTATCTTTCGGTTCCTTCTTCATAGTGGCTATCACCTCCATGTATCAATGATTTGTTAATCTATTTACTATATTCACTATTTGTTGTGCTGCATATTGGACATCTTCCAACTGTGTGCCTAGTCCAAAACTAAAACGTACTGAAGATGTGATACGATCTGACTCCTTACCATACATCGCCACTAATACGTGTGAAGGGTCAACCGATCCTGCTGTACATGCAGAACCACTTGAAACAGCGATACCTGCCAAGTCTAAATTAACGAGTAATGATTCGATATGAGTCTTTGGAAAATAAAAATTTGCAATATGCGGTAAACCTTCTAAAGAACCATTTAATTCATAACGAATTGAATGTTCCTCAAAGATGGACATCATCTCACGTTTAAATTTAAGAAACATTTCTTGTTTCGTTTCAAGTTCTGATGTAGCAAAATCTGAAGCTAAACTTAAACCAAAAATCCCCGGTACATTTTCAGTTCCAGCTCTTCTCTTAAGTTCCTGTTCACCTCCGTAAAAGGTTGGAGTCAACTTTAACCCTGATTTCACATATAGAAAACCGACACCTTTTGGACCGTTTATTTTATGAGATGATACTGAAACTAAATCGCATCCTAGCTCCTTGACATTAATTGAAAGTATACCAAAAGCTTGTACAGCATCAGTATGAAATAATGCTTGATGGTCTTTCAACAACTTTGCTATTTCTTGTATCGGTTGAATCGTACCAACCTCGTTATTACCATACATAATTGTCACTAGAATTGTTTCGTCTGTAAGTTCTCTTTTCAGATCATTTATTGAAACGAACCCATGCTTATCGACTGGTAAATATGTGACATTAAAGCCATTCTTCTCCAAATATTGACATGACCTTAACACAGCATGGTGCTCAATCTCTGACGTGATAATATGATTTCCTTTATGTCTGTGAGCTAGTGCAGTCCCTATAATTGCTAAATTATCTGCTTCTGTTCCACCACTTGTAAAAATTACTTCTGATGGTGTAGCTCCTATTTTAGTCGCGAGATTTCTTCTAGACTCATCAAGGATACGACGTGCATCTCTACCAAATGAGTGAATACTTGATGGATTCCCGAAATGTTCTTTCATCATAGAAAACATTTTTTCCATTACAACTGGGTGAATTGGTGATGTGGCTGCGTGATCTAAGTAAACTCTCTTCACTTAAAAAACCTCCTTTCTGCAATTAGCATTTTATCTAATACTATCTTTAACAGTCTCAACGCAATCTGTAGGAGTTACAAACTGTTGTGAAAAATACCAACAATTTTAAATATAGAACATATACGGCTCTTGCTCACCTTCCGTGTAACTAGCAAGATCCTCTAACGTCGTATTATCAATAACATCGACAACTGCATCACGTATTTTAATCCATAATTGTCTTTTTGCTGGTTCTTCATCTTCTAGCACTTCAACAGGACTAATCGGCCCTTCTAAAACGCGTATAATGTCACCAGATGTAATATTTGCAGGCTCATCGCCTAATATATAACCACCATATGCACCTCGAATACTTTTAACGAGACGAGCATTGCGTAATGGAGCAATTAATTGTTCAAGATAATGTTCTGATAAATCATGGGCCTGTGCGATACTTTTCAAAGATGTCGGACCTTCACCATGTTTTTTCGCTAACTCTATCATTATCGTTAAACCGTAACGACCCTTTGTTGAAATTTTCATTTAAAAAACCCCCTATATATTTCGGTTCATAAAGCTTGGGTTATGCATTTGCCGTTTATCAATTGCAACCTTGTATACCAACCATTCTGTCCACTTCTCACAAAGCGGAATCATGATACCTGCAACATACCCCATTGATGCTGTTGCAATAATTGTTCCAATAAAAACAGGACCTCCAAGAATCCATCCTAAAACAAGGACGATAACCTCAATTGTTCCCCTTATAAAGGTAATCGACCTCCCTGTTTTTTCTACAAGTGCAATCATTAAACTATCCCTTGGCCCTGTCCCTCGTTTTGCAGATATATACAGTCCCATTCCGAAACCTAGGACGAGAATTCCTAGGAGCAGCATACACATTTTCCCTAAAAACGTATCAGGTGTTTGTAGGACTGGCATCAACATATATAAATCAATAAAAACTCCTACTGATAGCATGTTAATAATTGCACCAAGCTGTGGGAGTTTTTTTGAAAGTAATGAAGAAGAAATGAGTACGATGACTCCAATTAATATTGACCACGTACCTATAGACAAACCAAACCTATAATAAAGTCCCATATGGAGTACATCCCAAGACGATACTCCTAAATTTGCTTTCATCGTTAAAACTATTCCAAATGCCATTATGAAAAGTCCAATAAAAAAGATGAACCACTTTATGATAGAAGACATAAGTCGATTTTGTTTCACAGTCAATCCCCCGGTTGTTATATACACAAAGATGCTAATTCATTCAATTTCCTTCTATCTTTCTGCAACATACTTTGAACATTAGCCATTATAGCATATTATTAAGTTAAAGGTCACTAAAACCAACTTACAAGGTTTGATATGCACTTGATGTCAAATACCATATTAAATATTCATAATAAAGTTTCCTTTTCTAAAAGGCATGCAGGCGTATGAAGCCGCAGTAGCTAGCACCGCAAGAAGCGCCAATCCATAGTGACAACTAATCAAAAGTGACAATGTTTTTTGAAATTATCCTTAATAACTAACCATACAATAAATTCTCAAATACGTTTGGAGTGTAAAAATTGAAACAACCATTAGCGTTTAGAATGAGACCGAAGAAAATTGAAGAGATTATTGGACAAGAACATCTTGTTTCTAAAGGGAAAATAATTGAACGGATGGTGAAGGCTAAACATTTATCCTCAATGATATTGTATGGCCCCCCAGGTATTGGTAAGACATCTATCGCTACTGCGATTGCAGGTAGCACTAACACAGCATTCAGAAAGTTAAATGCAGTGATAAATAATAAAAAGGATATGGAAATTGTTGTTGAAGAAGCGAAAATGTCTGGACAAGTTATTTTAATTCTAGATGAGGTGCATCGTCTAGATAAAGCGAAGCAAGATTTTTTGCTTCCACATTTAGAAAACGGAAAAATCATTTTAATAGGCGCTACAACTAGTAACCCTTATCACGCAATTAACCCAGCAATACGGAGTAGGTGTCAAATCTTTGAACTTCATCCACTGAGTGATGAAGATATAAAAGAAGCATTATTGAGAGCATTAAAAGATGATGAGAATGGATTTGGTCATAAAAAAGTCCATTTGGATGAAGCGGCTCTTTATCATTTTTCAACAAGTTGTGGCGGTGACGTACGTTCGGCATTAAATGCACTTGAATTAGCAGTTATATCTACAGATGAAGATGAAGCAGGTGAGATATGTATTGACCTAAAAGTAGCAGAGGAATGCTTACAGAAAAAAAGCTTTGTACATGATAAAGATGGGGATGCGCATTATGATGTTCTTTCAGCATTCCAAAAATCAATAAGAGGTTCGGACGTAAATGCAGCTTTACATTATTTAGGAAGATTAATTGAAGCAGGTGACCTCGTTAGCATTAATCGGCGATTATTAGTTATTGCTTACGAAGATATCGGGCTTGCAAATCCACAAGCTGGGCAACGGACTCTCGCTGCAATTGAATCAACTGAACGATTAGGCTTTCCAGAAGCAAGAATTCCATTAGCAAATGCTGTAATCGAGCTCTGTCTTTCTCCTAAATCAAATAGTGCATATCAAGCGCTAGACCTTGCTATTGCTGATATTCGTTCCGGTCTATCAGGTGAAGTTCCACTACACTTAAAGGATGCTCATTATAAAGGAGCGAAAAATTTAGGCAGAGGTGTCGATTACCTTTATCCACATGATTATGAAAATGGCTGGGTGCAACAACAATACCTGCCTGATCGCTTGAAACATAAAGTATATTATAAACCAAAGCGAACTGGAAAATTTGAATTAGCGTTGAGTCAGGTCTATGACAAATTATTATCTAAATCAAAATCATCAAATTAATATGCACTTATTTCCTATTGAGTTGTGGTCTCTTGCTTGCATAATACAGTATGTTTCGGTAAGGATAGGATTAACTTTATTTATAAACATGATTGAATAGAAAGGAGACAGCTGTGGGGAGTAAACATACATTATGGAGTGAAGAAGATGACATGTTTCTTGTAAAAACCGTCTTAAACCATATCCGAGAAGGAAATACCCAAACTCGCGCATTCGAGGAAGTAGCGCAACAATTAAATCGAACTTCTGCAGCTTGTGGGTATCGCTGGAATGCTGTTCTCAGAAGTGATTACAAACAGGAAATTGAGGAAGCAAAGAAAACAAGAATTGCAAAGGTAAAAGGTAGACCTTCCCATCAAATAGAAAAGGCTTCACCTGTCGAAGTAAATGAGAAGAGTAAGCAGCATTTGCCTGAGGCATCATTGACAATTTCAGATTGTATCAGCTACTTAAATCAGCTTAATTTGTACAATAGTCAAACGCTAAAAACAGAAAATGAGCAACTATTAAATGAAAAGATAAAATTAACAGATGAAAAGAATGAATTGTCCTTGAAGTATGACAAACTTATGAAAAAGAAAAGCAAGCTGGAACAAGAATATAGTCTTTTAGCGAGAATTTTGAGACAGGCACAGAATATTGCTGAAGATACGTTAGAATTGAAACTAGATTATCATTAAGGAGGGTGATTTTTAGTCACCTTCCCCAATGTCTTAATTATTTTTCATCTTTGACTCTTACTATTTTTATGTCTTTTACTAGTTCTGTCACAACATACCCGCCCATTATTAAACCTGCAACAGACGGAACGAAGGCATTTGAAGATGGTGGCATTTTTGCTTTACGGATTTTTGCTTTATCGTTCCCTACTACTTTACGAACATCCTCCCTAATGACGATTGGACTTTCATCAGAGAAGACAACTTTAATCCCCTTCTTTATTCCCTCTTTACGTAAACGTGTCCGAATTACTTTCGCAATTGGGTCGGTATGTGTTTTGGAGATATCTGCTACTTGGAAACGTGTCGGGTCCATTTTATTTGCTGCACCCATACTTGATATAATCGGAATATTTCGTATCAAACATTCTTTCATAAGGTGTATTTTGTATGCGATTGTATCCGATGCGTCAATAACATAGTCTATTTTATACTCAAAGAATTGCTCATACGTTTCTTCTGTATAAAACATTTTTAATGAAACGACTTCACATTCTGGATTAATTTCTTTAATACGTGCTTCCATTAAATCAACTTTCGGTTGGCCAATTGTCGAAAGTAACGCATGTATTTGCCGATTGACATTTGTAATATCTACATCATCTTTATCCACTAAAATTATTTTGCCAACGCCAGAACGTGCTAGTGCTTCTGCAGAAAAAGACCCAACTCCCCCGACACCTAATACAGCTACCGTACTATTTTTTAATATTTCTAAGCCTTCTTTTCCAATTGCTAGTTCATTTCGCGAAAATTGATGTAACAACTACCTCACTCCAATATTTATCGTCTAATCAATAATGACAGTATTTTTTCCTGAAAAAGAATATAACATACGTATTTGAAAAAGCAAGTACTTTTCATATAAATTACTTTTATCATCAAATATGACTTTTTTCACATCCGAGCAAATTGTCCCAAGAATGATTCCTTACCAAATTAAGTAGAATTGATTATGAGGCTGAACAAAAGGCTTTAAAGATAGGCTGTTTTCGTAAACAATGTTGCTTTTAACTGAGTTATCGTTTAGGGTTTGTCTCCTCTTGCAGTACTCACGGGAAGCGGGGTGGGTGGTTATATCCCAGCCTTATACAATTATAAACAAAGAAATGATAAGTAAAGGAATTGTAAATTATGAAACCAAATGTTAATAACTAATTTTTCATCAAGACTTGATATGCATTTTTTTGTATGCTAATATTTATTTACAAACAAAATGAAAGCGCAAACATAATCCTGATGTGTTCGTTGCACACCTAGTTTTGACCTAACATCTTTACTACGGGAGCTTTCGTTTCTAAGCAAAGTAAATGCCTTCTAACACGATTGTTTAGGACTTACAAACCTTAGAACAGAGCACCCACCTGCTGTTGGCGGGATCAAAACAAGGGAAGTTCGTAACGGCATAATCGGGACTTTTTTTGCATTTAATAGAACTACATACAAAATCAAAGGGCCAGACTCATTGAACACTCATTCTATAAAGATTAAAATAGTGTCATTAATCTTTATAGAAATGTGCACTTGAAAAGTCTGACCCTTAAAAAGGTCTCATTAATTTGTTAAGCAGATATGAGCTAAACGACTTTAAGTTTTAAATATCTCTTATTTCTAGATTTAATTCCTCAAGCTGTGCTTCACTTACAGTACTTGGTGCATTCGTAAGTAGGTCACTTGCACTAGCCGTTTTCGGAAATGCTATTGTATCTCTTAAATTAGTACGGCCTGATAATAGCATCACTAAACGGTCTAGACCTAAAGCAATCCCACCGTGAGGAGGAGTACCGTATTCAAAGGCATCAAGTAAGAAACCAAACTGCTCATGTGCTTCTTCTTCCGTAAAGCCTAATAATTTAAACATTTTCTCTTGAATGTCTTTTTCAAATATCCGAATTGATCCACCACCTAATTCGTAACCGTTCAATACGATATCATATGCTTGAGCTTTCATGCTGCTCGGATCTGTTTCAAATAAATCTAAATCTTCACGAGCTGGCATTGTAAATGGATGATGTGCAGCATAATAACGTTTAGTCGCTTCATCATACTCAAGCAATGGCCAATCAACAACCCATAGGAAATTGAATTTACTTTCATCAATCAATTGCAAGTCTTTACCTAATTTTAGACGGAGTGCACCAAGTGCGTCTGCCACAACTGATTTTTTATCTGCAACAAATACTAGTAAATCCCCAATTGATGCATCCATTGTTTTCACTAAATTGGCTTGCTCTTCCTCTGTGAAGAACTTAATAATTGGCCCTTTTAAGCCATCCGCTTCTACCTTTAACCATGCTAGTCCTTTAGCACCGTACGGAGCAACAAATTCAGCTAATGCATCCATATCTTTTCGTGAATATTTATCAGCAGCACCTTTTACATTAATTGATTTTACTTGTCCACCACTTGCTACGACCGTACTGAATACTTTCAGTCCGCTGTCTTTCACAATTTCACCAACATCTACTAATTCTAAACCGAAACGAGTATCTGGTTTATCTGACCCAAATCGTCCGATAGCTTCATCGTAAGGCATTCTTTGGATAGGTAGGTCAATTTCAATCCCTTTCGTCTCTTTCATTATTCTAGCCATCATTTGCTCTGTCATTGACATAATGTCATCTTGGCTCATAAATGATGCCTCAATATCTATTTGTGTGAATTCCGGCTGTCTGTCAGCACGTAAATCTTCATCACGGAAGCAGCGTGCGATTTGATAATATTTATCGAATCCAGAAACCATTAATAGCTGTTTAAATATTTGTGGTGATTGTGGTAATGCGTAAAATTCACCTTCATGAACACGGCTTGGTACTAAATAATCGCGCGCACCTTCTGGGGTACTTTTTGTTAAAATTGGTGTTTCAATATCTAAAAATCCATTTTCATCAAGGAAATGTCTCATTGATTTCGTTACATCATGACGCATTTTAATTGTATTGAATAAAGCAGGTCTTCTTAAATCTAAATAACGGTATTTTAAACGAACATCTTCGGAAACCTCGTCCGATTTATCTTCAATAAGGAACGGTGGATTTTTCGCTGCGTTAATAATGGATACTTTTTCAACGATAACCTCAATTTTCCCTGTTGGGATGTTCGGATTAATCGTCTCTTCATCACGAACAACTACTTTTCCGGTAATATCTAACACATATTCACTTCTTACGCGTTCTGCGATAGCAAGTGCTTCTTCAGAAATTTCCGGATTGAATACGATTTGAACAACACCTGTACGGTCACGAAGATCAATGAAAATGACTCCACCTAAATCACGACGCTTAGCTACCCATCCTTTTAAAACAACTTGCTCTCCGATTGCTGTTTCAGGTACTTCTCCGCAATAATATGTACGACCAAACATGAAAAACCTCTCCTTTGGTTAATAGTTTATTTTAGGTTGTTATTTCTGTTATTGCTGATATATAAGTAGTATTATTTGGTTAACTGCAGTGTTCACTCGAAGCATTGGAGGTGAGGTTCAATGCATCAATGTAACTCACCTGTACTACTTACTCCATAATAATTTTAATTTATTTTTCATTGCACCTTTAAAAAGTTTGTGTATTTAGTAATAAGCTTTTTAGCTTCGTCCTCTTAAATAATCAATAAGTTGGTTAATTTGTACTTCTTCTTGATTCCCTGTTTCCATATCCTTAACAGCAATTACATTTCTAGCAAGTTCGTCATCACCGAGTACTGCGACATACTTTGCCTGATGACGGTCAGCAGCTTTAAATTGTGCTTTCAGCTTTTTATTTTCATAGTCTTTTTCAGCAAGTAAGCCTGCAGCTCTCATTTCAAATAATAATGAGACAGCACGGTCCTTTGCTTCTTCTCCCATCGTCACGACATAGCAATCGATTGAAGAGTTAATTGGTAATTCTATACCTTCTGCATCTAAGGCAGATAGGAGTCTTTCAATGCTTAAGGCAAAACCGATACCAGGAGTTTCAGGACCACCTATCTCTTGGGCTAAACCGTTATAACGGCCTCCACCACACAAAGTTGTAATTGCACCAAAGCCTTCTGCATTGCTCATAATTTCAAAGGCAGTGTGGTTATAATAATCTAATCCTCTTACAAGTCTTGCATCTACTTCAAATTCTATACCGTTAGCAGATAAGTATGTTTGTACTTTATTAAAATACTGTATAGAGTCTTCATTTAAGTAATCTAAAATTGAAGGTGCCGTTTCCATTAATGCATGCTCTCTGTCTTTCTTACAATCTAAGATACGTAATGGATTTTGTTGAAGCCTGTTCTGACAATCAGAGCAAAATTCACCAATGCTTGGTTCGAAGTGAGCGATTAATGCCTCACGATGTGCTTTTCTACTTTCAGCATCACCTAAGCTATTAATGACAAGCTTTAAGCTTTTTAACCCAAGTGTTTGATATAGTGACATCGCAAGAGAGATTACTTCTGCATCAATTCCAGGATCATTGCTGCCTAACGCTTCAATACCAAATTGTACGAATTGACGATACCTACCTGTTTGTGGTCTCTCATAGCGGAACATTGGCCCAATATAATATAGCTTTGTTGGCTGTGCAGCATTTGCATAAAGCTTTTTCTCAACGAAGGCACGAACAGTGGAAGCCGTCCCCTCTGGTCTTAATGTAATGCTTCTACCTTTTCGGTCTTGAAAGGTATACATTTCCTTTTGAACAATATCTGTACTTTCTCCAACACCTCTAGAAAACAATTCAGTATGCTCAAATATAGGTGTCCGTATCTCTTTATATTGGTATCTATTACAAAGCTCACGTGCAGTATTTTCAATAAACTGCCATTTTTCAACTTCCCCAGGTAATATATCCTGAGTCCCTCTTGGTATTTGAAATGACAAAACATTCCCTCCATTTCTTGAAAGTATAGGTTATGAAACCTATCTATTATCTAACTTAGCGTTTGTCTTATGTTCGGGTAAAAATTGTATGTATAAGTAACATATCACTTATCTTTCATATTATTTCTCTCGTCGTAAACGTTCCATTGGTTGATTCTGAAAAAAGACTACTTATCAACATATCACGCGTCTAATTTCAATGAAACAATGAGTCACTTTGGCTATATAGTAATAAAGATTAACATTTATAAAAGCATAGCCTTCTATAATGAAAACTGAGACAACAATAAAAAACTCCCGTCTCTACATAATGTAGGGACGAGAGTTATACCCGTGGTTCCACCCTAGTTGAAATAAGCCTCAGCCTACTTCCACTCAAACAGTTAACGCCTGTCACGTTCATCACCTATTAGACTTATCATCGTTCAGTGAGAAACCTAAGAAGTGTTGTTCTATAAGTCATCATGTAGAAATGTTTTCAGCCTAGGACATTTCCTCTCTTTGCATGTGTAGTCTTATATACTTTTCTTCCTCAATGGTTCAAAAATATAATCGAATTTTATCTTATCATACGAGTCTTTCACATACTATGTCAAGAACGATTTAGATGTTTTTTTAAATTCTTTACTTCTCGAAGCGAAATTCCAAATTCTGATGCAAGCTCCATCGATGTATCGTTTTGTTCTTTTATCATAAAATCATGAAAATCCACACCAAAAATTTCACGATTCGAATGGGATAGTGCCCCTTTTTCACTATTTCTCATCAAAAAGCCTCCTTCGTCAAACTACATTACTCTTATCTTTTCCTAACTTGGCAGAATTTATTTAAAAATAATAAAGGAACATTGATATTTTTAAAGAACTTTTAAAAGATATTTATACTATCTAAAGCTAAAATCAATGTTATGGGACACGATTAAATCATGATTTCCACCTTGGAAAAATTAGTAGTCTATTCGTTATGTAAGAAGTAGAGAGGAGTAATTTTTTTGAAAAAGATATTCTTCACCATTTCGTTGCTGTTAATACTTACATGTATAACAAAAACATCTATAGTAAATGCGTCAAATAATGACGTATTAATAAATACAGACGACTTAAATGTTAGAAGTGGTGCTAGTCTATCCGCTCCAATAATTGCTGAAGTTAAGAGAGGGGAAAGGTACGAATTTATCGAAGAGAGTGATGAGTGGATTAAAATCAAATTAACCTCTGCACAAAGTGGGTGGGTTTCTAAGACACATATCATAAAGAAAACAAATCTTAAATCTCAAAGCTCACCTTCGGACCTAATTGTAATAACAAAGTCTACAGGCTTAAGAATCCGATCTGGACCAGGTATTTCCTTTCAAGTTATCGGAACATTCAAAAATAGCCAACATGCCATATTTTTAGAAAAAAGTGGGGAATGGATTCAAATATCTTATAATGGGACCGTTGGTTGGGTCGCAGAGAGGTACATAGAATATCAACGAGATAATAATTCTGCTAAACCCATGAAATCTCAACCTAAACAAAAGGGAATTGTTACGGCAAGTAAACTATCAATCCACTCTGATGGTCGACTAGACAGTGAAGTCATTGATACTATCAAAAAAGGTGTGGAAGTAACGATTTCTGAAGAGAACAATGATTGGTACAAGATATTTTATGATACAGATAAAAGCGGATGGGTCGCGAGTTGGTTTATTGCCAAAAATCCTTTGAGTTCCATCGATTCATCTACCAGCCGGGAAGCAAAAAACTTAATAAAAATTATCTACGACGGGACAAATATCCGTTCAGGACCATCTACAACTCATTCAACAATTAAAACAGTCAATTATGGAGATACCTTTGAAATAACGCAGCTAGTCGGAGATTGGTTTGAAATCAACCTTGAAGATAATCAAACAGGCTATATCGCAGGATGGATTGTAGAGCCGATTGGTGGAACGAAATTAATTAGAAAACCCGGGATAGAGCAATATTTAAAAAACCAAATAGTCGTAATTGACCCCGGTCATGGTGGTAAAGATAGTGGCGCTATCGGTATAAATGGTACATTCGAAAAAGACTTGACGTTAACAACTGCTAAACTCTTATATGATAAGCTTCATTCTGCAGGTGCAAACGTATTTTTGACCCGTAGTAATGATTCATATATTAGTTTAAACTCAAGGGTCAGTACCTCACATTATAGGAAAGCAGATGCCTTTATAAGTCTACATTATGATAGTACGATAAATCGAACGATTTCCGGAACAACAGCATATTACTATCACTCAATAAAAGATGGACCACTTGCTTCCCATCTAAAAAAGGAGCTTATTAAACAGACCCATTTGAATGACCGTGGCGTAAAGTTCGGCAATTACTATGTGTTGCGTGAAAATAATAATCCTGCCGTCCTGTTAGAGTTAGGTTACTTAAGCAATCAGACTGATGAGATAACAGTAGGAACACCTTACTACCAAGAACGAGCTTCTCAAGGAATATATAATGGTCTAGCCCAATATTTTAAAAATAAGTAATTATCTAAATGTATATTTACATTTAGATAATATATCTGAACTGTAAGGACTAATTAAGATACAGCATTCTCTCAATATAAAAAGCAACAGTTTAACAAAATAAGAGGGGAACTTTAATGACAATATGTTGCCCTCTATCCCCTTCTTCTATTTTTAACCTTTTTGAAAGCTACACCTAATGCAACTCACCAGCTATTTCCTGCATATTACCATTCCAATCTAGCGAGTTACGGAAAATCCCTCGTTTAGAAAGTAAAAACACCGTAAAATTTTAGTAAGAAAGGAGGTAAAAAACACTTCAAGAATATAGACATTTACATGTTCAACAAAGAAATGGGGTATGAAATTATGAAACTATATCTAAACATCGATAAGTCAACAAAGGAAACGAAGATTACGATAGAAGCTCCTGAAATAAACGAGAGAATTCAGAAACTAATCGATTTTCTTCAGAGTGAGGAGACAGAATTTATAGTCGGTAAAAAGGGCGACATGCAATATATTCTCAAACCGTTTGATATTCATTATTTTCATACTGAAAAAGACCGAGTATTTGCTGTAACGGCCACAGATTCATATATTTTAAAGGAAAAATTATATGAGCTTGAGGCTTTGCTTCCTGCACATAAATTTATCCGATTGTCTAAATCCGTGATTGCCAATTTATATGAATTGAGCCGCTTTGAAGCATCATTCAATGGTACACTTTGCGTTTATTTTAAATCCGGTAAGAAGGAGTATGTGTCGCGTACCTATGTACCTGCAATTAGAGAAGCCTTAAAATTTAATAGGAGGTAATTAAAATGAAAAGTTTTATTATGAGAAGTTTCATTGGTATATGTTTTGGAGCGATTGTGGCAGTTGTCGTTACAAATCTACTATTCCTTGTCGGAGGCCTTGAGGCGATTGACGGAGATTTATTTTTGAAAAATTCATTAGGATCGCTGTTCTGTGGCTGGTTCTTCATAGTAAGCCCTATGTATTTTGAAATAAGAAAACTGACACTATCACAACAAACAATCCTTCACTTTGTAACAGTATTAGTGCTTTATTTCATCTTGGCATTGACCATCGGTTGGATCCCGTTTAATACGAATATTATCCTGTTAACGATTTTTAGTGCGATCGTTGTATATGCTGGTATTTGGACTGCTTTTTATCTTTATTTTAAAAATCAGGCACGGAAATTAAATGATGATTTGAAAAAATGTTAAAAAAAGCTATAGAGTGTAAGATTCTTATTAGTACTAACTTATGGTAATTATGAATAGGCATGACTCTTTCCATTAAATGGAAAAAACTAAAAAAAGTAGTCTTAAGATCATCATACATTTATGGAAATAGATGATCATTAAGACTACATTTTATTTACTCTCTAAAATTAATGTAACTGGACCGACATTCGTAAATTGAACGTTCATCATTGCACCAAATGAACCTGTTTCAACATGTACGCCTCTATCCCGTAATTTTTGATTAAAGGTTTCATATAATTCATTTGCAATATCAGGCTTTGCTGCATTCATAAAATTAGGACGTCTACCTTTTCGGCAATCTCCATATAACGTAAATTGTGAGACAGACAATACTTGTCCCTGAATATCAAGCAAGGAGAGGTTCATTTTACCTGCTTCATCTTCAAAGATTCGTAAGTTAGCTACTTTATCTGCTAAGTAATCTGCATCAGCCACTGTATCGTCGTGTGTAATCCCGACAAGTACCATTACTCCTTGTTCGATTTTTCCTACAACCTCTTCATTTACGATAACCTTTGCATTTTCAGCCCGTTGTATTACTATTTTCAAAATACTCAATCCTTATATAAATATTTTACAAATTAGTTCATGACTCTTCGCACTGAATAAATATCAGAAATTTGCTTTATTCTTTCTACTACTTTATGCAGATGGTTAATATTAGAAATTGCGATCGCCATGTTTATCGTCGCTACTTTATTTCGGTCTGATTTACCAGAAACAGAAGAGATGTTAGTTTTCGTTTCATTTACAGCTTGTAACACTTCATTTAATAATCCACGACGGTCATAGCCTAGGATTTCGATTTCGACGTTATATTCTTTACGTGTTGTTGAAGCGTGGTTTTCCCATTCTACATCGATTAGGCGCTCTTTTGCATCCTCAGTATGAACATTCGGACAATCTTCCCTATGAACAGATACACCTCTGCCTTTTGTGATAAATCCTACGATATCATCTCCAGGGACAGGGTTACAACATTTTGATAGACGGATAAGCAGATTATCGATTCCTTTAACTTGAACACCAGCGTCACGCTTTCTAGCTGTTGTTGGGAACTGTTTCGTATCTTTCACGACTTCTTGAATATTTTTCTCTTGTTCTTCTTTATCACGTATCTTTCGCCATTTTTCAGTTAAACGGTTTGCAACTTGGAGGGCGGTTACTCCGTTATACCCAACAGCTGCATACATATCCTCTTCATTAGCGAAATTAAATTTCTCTGCAACTCTTTGTAAATTATCTGCTGTCATTACTTGCTTAATATCGAAGTCGAGATTTTTAATTTCCTTCTCAACCATCTCTTTTCCCTTTTCGACATTTTCCTCACGTCGTTGCTTTTTAAAGAATTGACGGATTTTATTTTTCGCTTGGGAAGTTTGTGCTAATTTCAACCAATCTTGACTTGGTCCATACGAATGTTTTGATGTAAGAATTTCAATGATGTCACCTGTTTTGAGTTTATAGTCAAGTGTCACCATTTTCCCGTTAATTTTTGCACCAATCGTTTTATTTCCTATTTCAGAATGTATCCGGTAGGCAAAATCAATTGGGACCGAACCAGAAGGTAGTTCAATAACATCACCTTTTGGAGTAAAGATAAAGACCATGTCGGAGAAAAGGTCAATCTTTAATGACTCCATGAACTCTTCCGCATTTGTTACATCATTTTGAAACTCTAATATCTCTCTAAACCATGAGAGTTTCTTGTCTAATGTTGTCTTTTCATCTACATGTTTTCCCTCTTTATAAGCCCAATGTGCTGCAATCCCGTATTCTGCGATTTGGTGCATTTCAAATGTACGAATTTGTACTTCAAGTGGGTCTCCTTTTGGTCCAATAACTGTAGTATGAAGTGATTGATACATATTAGGTTTAGGCATGGCAATATAGTCTTTAAACCTGCCTGGCATCGGTTTCCAACATGTATGGATAATACCAAGTACTGCATAGCAATCCTTAATACTGTTGACGACAATTCGAACAGCTAATAAATCATAAATTTCATTGAACTGCTTATTTTGGAGAACCATTTTTCGATAGATACTATAAATATGTTTTGGTCTACCCGAAAACTCTGCTTCAATGTTCACTTCATCAACTCGTTCACGGACTTCATTGATTACTTGATCAAGGTATTCTAATCGTTCTTGACGTTTTTTCTTCATTAAATTTACAATTCGATAATATTGTTGTGGATTTAAATAGCGAAGAGAAGTATCCTCTAGCTCCCACTTAATTTTTGAAATACCCAAACGGTGTGCTAGTGGTGCAAAAATCTCAAGTGTTTCATTGGAAATTCTTCTTTGCTTTTCTTGAGGTAAATGTTTCAGTGTACGCATATTGTGTAGACGATCAGCAAGTTTTATTAAAATAACTCGGATATCTTGCGCCATTGCCACAAACATTTTTCGATGATTTTCTGCTTGTTGTTCTTCTTGGGATTTATATTTGATTTTTCCTAGTTTTGTTACCCCGTCAACTAGCATTGCTACTTCGTCATTAAATTCTTTCCTTAAATCGTCTAGGGTAGCCTCGGTGTCTTCCACGACATCATGTAAAAATCCACCCGCAATTGTAGACGGATCCATTTCCAAATCAACTAATATTCCCGCAACTTGAATCGGATGGATGATATAAGGTTCACCTGATTTCCTAAATTGTTCCCGATGTGCCTCTTCTGCATAGTCATAGGCACGTTGGATAAAAACAATATCCTCACTTGGGAGATATCGTTTGGCCTTTTCAATTACTTGCTCAGAAGATAATACTTGTTCATTTGCCATGGAATCACCTTTTTATATTAAAAACTTTATTTACGATATTTAACATGTATTATAACTATTTCCAATTAGAAAACTTACTATATTGTAACTATTATCAATAAAAAATAGAAAGATGTAAAGAAAAAATATCTTTTTTATAGTATGGATACGAAATTAGGTCATACCCTTAAAAACGATAGTTGAAAGATACATTCATTTAATAAAGAATCTTTAGAAAAGAGTAAAAACAACTTTTAGAAAAAAAGCACCCGTAAAGAGTGCTTTTATCGTTAAAACTTCATTAATGTTAAAACATCATAACCATCTAGTAATTTTCGTCCCTCAAGGTAGGATAATTCAATCAAAAAGGCAATACCTGCCACAACCCCACCTAATTCTTCAACAAGCTTTATCGTTGCTTCAATTGTACCACCTGTTGCTAATAAGTCATCTGTAATCAACACGCGCTGACCAGGCTTAATAGCATCTTTATGAATCGTAAGTACATCTTTACCATATTCAAGCCCGTATTCGACTTTAATGACTTCTCTAGGAAGCTTACCTTCCTTACGTACAGGTGCAAAGCCAAGACCTAATGAATATGCAACAGGGCACCCAATGATAAATCCTCTAGCTTCAGGACCAACAACAAGCTCAATTTCTTTTTCTCGAGCATACTCTACAATCTGGTCTGTAGCATATTTATATGCATCACCATTATCCATTAAAGTCGTAATATCTTTAAATTGAATGCCTGGCTTTGGATAATCCGGCACGACTGTTACAAATTGCTTTAAATCCATTTTTATTATCCTCCTTATACATTCACAAGTGCATCGTTTATTGACTCAAATTGGTCTTCGAACCATTGCTTAAGTTGCATATATGATGTATATAATAGCGTTTTTTCCAGTTCTAATTGCATTTGCTTTTGCTGATATGTTTTCGACTCTGTTAAATCTCGTTTTTGTTTTGTGGAATTTGTCGAAATAACACCATTTTCTATTGTAACAAATTCTAGTTCAAAAAACACCTTTGACATAAATACAATCGTTTCTTTTGTCCATCCTTTATACTTAGCGAGCTGTTCTCCTTGTTCTCTTAGGTTAAACGGTCCTTTTTTCAATAAGAATGCATAAAACCATTTAAAATGATCCCTTGTCGGAATTGTAGAGAAAAAGTGTTCAGCTTCTTGATAAAATATTGAATATATTCTTGAAGGTATTCCTTGTTTAAATATCGATAGAAGTGTATCCATAGAATCTGGTAAATCTAGTAAAACAACTGGAGTATGATGAACATTTAACTGTACTGCATCAGCAACTTGCCTTACTAACACAGCATTTTGTTCATAGCCATTTTGTTTTAAATATTCGAACGTTTTTTCTTGAAACGAGATGATTTGACTGTCCTGATCCTTCGTAACAAACATTTTCAATAACTTGTCCATATTTTTTGTTCCACGATAATCAAATAACTGCCATTTATCTACACTTACATCTTGAAGCATTAATTGCGGTTTCCTAAAGTTATTCCACTCATTAATAGAAAGTTCCCCAATCGCCGATAATGTAATAGATGGTGATAGCTCATCGTGGATATGACCTAACCCGAAACCAACACTATCTAACTGCAAATCCTCCTGCTCCAATACAAGTTTTAGATGATTTTGCTCAGAACCAATTTTTCGGATATTTGCTAATTTTACATCTTCAAGTTGGATAACAGGTTTAGGATTATGCATTCCAAATGGGGCGAGTTTATTCATTTCCTCAATCGCTTCAATTGAGATATCCTCCAATTTACAGCATACATCAACATTTGTAATTGGAATGAAATCAGCATCTGATAATTGCTGTTTCGCTAACTGTACTAAACGGTTACGAAGTTCATCTACATCATCGATATTTAACGTCATACCTGCAGCCATCGGATGACCACCAAAATGAGGGAGTATCTCTCGGCAAGTTGATAAGTTCGCAAAAAGGTCAAAACCTGCAATACTTCTTGCTGAACCTTTTGCGATCCCTTTTTCACGATCAATACTTAATACTATTGTAGGTCGGTAGTACTTTTCAACGAGTCGGGATGCTACAATACCGACAACACCTGCATTCCAATCTTCCTTTGCAATGACTAAAACCGGATACTCATCAATCGGATAATTTGTCTCGACCTCTGCAACAGCTTCCTCTGTCATAGAGTTAACTAGTTTTTGTCTTTCTTTATTTAAGGAGTCTATTTCTTCAGCAATGTATAGTGCCTCATCTTCATCTTCAGATAATAATAAATCGACTGCTGGGTCAGCAGATTGCAATCTACCAACCGCATTTATTCGTGGTGCAATAGCAAAACCGATTGTTTCTTCATTAATCGCGTTGCTTTCAACTTTGGCTATCTTTAAGAGAGCTTTTAATCCAACCCGATTAGTTGATTGCATCTGTTTTAATCCTAATTTAGCTATTACACGATTTTCACCGTGTAAAGAAACTAAATCGGCAATCGTACCAATCGCAGCTATTTCCAACAGATTAGTAGGCAGTTCACCTAGTAATGCATGAGATAATTTAAAGGCCACCCCTACTCCTGCCAGTTCTTTAAACGGGTATGGACAATCAGGTTGCTTCGGATGGATAATCGCTATAGCATCTGGTAACACTGGTCCAGGTTCATGGTGATCAGTAATAATTAAATCCATTCCAAGCTCTTTAGCAATGCTCGCTTCATGTACTGCTGCAATACCTGTATCAACTGTAATAATTAACGAAAAACCATTATCATGAGCAAATCGGAAAGCAGCCTCGTTTGGCCCATATCCTTCAGTAAATCGATTAGGAATATAAAATTCTACATTTGCCCCTAACTCACGTAATGTTGTGATAAGTACGGTCGTACTACTAACACCATCAGCATCATAGTCTCCATATATTAATATCATTTCATTTTTTTCAATTGCCTGTTTTATACGGCTAACAGCCTTATCCATATCCTTTAGTAAAAAAGGGTCGTGAAAGGACTTCAAACCAGCTTGTAAAAATTCTCTTGCTTCATCGTTTGAAGTAATACCACGATTCACCAGTAATGAAGCAACAAGTGGTGTTAATGATAGTTCGTTCATAAATCTATTTATCAATTCCTCATTTGACTCTTTTATCATCCACCGAGTTTTTGCCTTTAACATAATTTCACCCCTCAACCGTTCTATTATACTAAAACGACAAAGGGGTTTCAATTTAAGGTTATTGGCAATAGATAGTTTAGTTTTGGGTAAATTTACTCCTCCACTGTATCATGAGGAGCAATTACCATTTGATCATTTTCTAACTTTTCCTTTAATAATTGATTTTCTTTTTCAACCATTTTAAGTTTTCGTTGCAGTGCAACTATACGGATAAATCCGGTTGTAGCAATTAAAAAGCCTCCCATTAATACTGAGCCGAGTATAATGAGGACAAGTGGCCATTCTGCTTGTCCGAATAGATAATCGACCTGTACAGGTTCAACATTAATCACAGCAAAAATGGCGATAATGAGTGCAAATAATATTGCAATGACGATACTCCATTGTCGTTTCATTAGATGCCTTCCTTTCATGTTGGAGAGTATGGATTTATATGTACGAATACATTTTGTACATGGTCATGTTCTTCCATTAATTTTTGCTTAACGAGCTTTCCAATTCGATGACCTTCCTCAACAGTCATTTTCGGATCTACAGAAACTTTAATATCTACTATCACATAATGCCCATGTTCGCGAGCATGAAGTTCATCAATCTGCTTTACTTCCACAATTTTTTTGACTGATTCTTTAAGGCCAACAACTTCTTCCTCATGTAGAACATGATCAAGAGTAGTGTGAATGGATTCAGCACCAATTTTCCATGCCATTCTTATGACAAGAATAGAGACAAATAAACCTG
The DNA here is from genome assembly GCF_030813355.1 of Metabacillus malikii. Classification (GTDB taxonomy): domain Bacteria; phylum Bacillota; class Bacilli; order Bacillales; family Bacillaceae; genus Metabacillus; species Metabacillus malikii. Next base: position 13,385 of record NZ_JAUSUD010000013.1, on the reverse strand, counting down.
CAACAGGGTCAGCATAAACTAACCAATCGAATCCAAACCTGGGTCCGAACACTGCTGCACCAATCCCAATTAACGCAGCAATTGAAGAATATACGTCTGACCGATGTTCGTAAGCATTAGCGATGATTGCATCACTATTAATTCTTTTACCCAATCGGAACTTATATTGAAACATCCACTCTTTTACAACAATTGATAATACCACAGCATAGATTGCCAGTATCCTTGGTGCTTCTATTTCAGCAAAAAATGCCTCAACAGATGACTTTCCAATTTCTAAACCAACTAAAAATAATAAAACCGCTACTATAATTGCTGCAATTGATTCAGCTTTTCCATGACCATACGGATGATCTTCATCAGGCGGTTGTTTCGCTGCCCTCACTCCGATAAATACAGCTAACGACCCGACAACATCTGAAGCAGAATGAACTGCATCAGCAACTAATGCCCGACTATCTGAAATGACACCAACTACACCCTTTACGATCGCAAGTAAAATATTACCTACAACACCGACTATCGCTGCAAATTCTGCCTGTTTGAAACGATCTTTCTCACTCATCTTTTCACCTCTTTCTTATGTACATTTAGTGTAACCAACAAATGAAAATATAAAAAAAGAGCTAACCCTATTTGGAAGGGTTAACTCATTAATGGTTATACTTGTGGTTCATCGTTTATTGAAGCTGATTGAGGAGCTTCTTTCTTTTTATTTAGTTGCTTACCTTTCCAAACTAACCAAAGCTGAGCTGCGATAAACAATGAAGAATAGGTCCCGCAAACTAACCCTACAAGTAAAGCAATTGAAAAGTTTGAAATTGACGAGCTACCAAAAATCAGTAATGCGACAACTGCAATGACGACAGTTAATACAGTATTTAACGAGCGTGTAAATGTTTGCTGTAAACTACGATTTACAATAAGTTTTAAGTCATCAACAGTTTTTACTTTTATTTTCTTCTGCATTTCACGGATTCTGTCAAAGGTTACAATTGTATCATTTATAGAGTAACCTACGATTGTTAATACTGCTGCAATAAAGGTAATGTCAACTTCTAATCTAGTGATACTGAAAAAGGCAATAATGAAAAACGCATCATGTAGTAAAGCGATAACCGATGCTAATGCCATATAAAACTCAAAGCGAAGTGAGACATAAATGATAATTCCAATTGAAGCAATGAGTACACCAATTAACGCATTTTGTGCTAGTTCCTTACCAACTGTTGGTGAAACCGTGCTCACATTTGGTTCAGTACCATAAACACCTTTGAAATGCTCCTTTAGTTCGGCAATCTTTTCCTTATCAATTGTACCAAGGAGTCGGATAACACCAATCTCATTTTCAGCTCCTGATAATACAACATCACTTTTCTCAATTGTTAAATCTAACTTTTCCATTTCATCAACGATTTCTTCTGTCGTAACCGTCTTACCTGCCATGACATCAATTCTCGTCCCACTCGCAAAGTCAATTCCTAAATTTAACCTAAATACTAATATCACCACAATTCCTACTATTACTGCAATTGTTGAGGCAACAAAGAATTTTCTATGATGCTTCACGAAATCAACCCGGTCAAATATAGTCGGGACTAATGTATCATCATCTGATTCATCTAAGCTTAAGATTTGGTTCTTCTTCACACCAAAGAGTCCCTTTTTCTTATCAAGCCAACGACTTTGAACTAGTAAACCTAATAAAATACGGGATAGGAATACTGCAGTTACAAAGCTGACAACTATACTTAGTATTAACATTGTTGCAAAGCCTTTAACCGAGCTTGATCCGAAGAAAAATAGTACGGCTCCCGCAAGAATTGTGGTTATATTTGCATCGAGAATTGTCGTAAATGAACGTCTAGTTCCGGCTTTAAATGCAGAACGAACCGTTCTTCCACGTTTAATCTCTTCTTTAATTCGTTCAAAGGTTAATATGTTTGCATCAACTGCCATCCCAACACCAAGAATAAGTGCTGCAATTCCAGGCAGAGTCAGAACTGCATTCATCCAATCAAACACTTGGAGAATTAAATAAATATAAGCAGTTAATGTGATAATCGATATTAACCCAGGTAGGCGGTAAATAATTAACATAAATAAGAAAATAACTGCTATCCCGATAATTCCTGCTAAAACTGTTTCATTAAGTGCTTGCTCACCAAACTGTGCACCGACAGATGTTGAATATATTTCTTTCAATTTAACCGGCAATGAGCCAGCGTTCAGCAAGTCCGCAAGTTCTTTCGCTTCTTCGATACTAAAGTTTCCTTCAATTGTTACTTCTGTCTGATTAAATACTTGATTAACATTTGGAGCTGAGATGTATTTCGGGTTTTCTTTTGTTATTTCTTCCTGATATTTGTCACCTTCAGCATAATCAAGCCATATAATCAATTGATTATATGGTGTATTCCCTGAGATTTCCTGTGTGACTTGTTTGAATTTATTGGCATCCTTTAATTCTATGACGACATTCGGCGCTCCATTTTCATCAAAAGATTGTTTTGCTGCACCTTCTTTTAAATCGGCACCGTCAAGCATTTTCTTATCTTCGTAGTCTCGAAACGTTAATTCAGCTTGTGTGGAGAGAATTTCTCTTGCCTTATTTTGGTCCGTAACGCCAGCAAGCTGAACACGTATCCTGTCGTTTCCTTCGATTTGGATATTAGGTTCACTTACACCTAATACATTCGTTCTTTTTTGGAGTGCTTGTACAGTACTCAAAAGTACCTCTTTAGTAATTTTGTCTCCATCATTCGCTGGACTTACTTCATATAAAACTTCAAATCCACCTTGTAAATCCAAACCAAGGATAATATTATTTGTTGCTTTATTCGTAAATAAACCGACTATTGATCCTACAAGTAGTACGATTAGAAAGAAAGCAACTATCCGACCGCGCTTAACCATTATGTATCCTCCTAACTATCTGTAACACAATTATGTCATTGAAACTTTTCTATTATTACTTTACAAACTTAAGTTTTCTCATTCAAAATTATACGCTTAATAGGTAGAACTAAGCAATGTTAAATCAGTCCTTTTAGTAATTCCTTGCCTTCCTCACTTTCAAACCAATTGTCCTTCTTATATGATTCCACTGTTACAAAATTCATATATTCTCCTACTTTAACTGATAAAACGTCACTGACTACTTCATACACTGATAATTCTTTTGTTTTTCTCCATTTCTTATTTTTTAAAAAATCCCATAGTTTTTCTTCTGAAACTTCCGCATAACCGAGCATTTTAAATTCTTCGAGTTTACTCTTTAGTGCTGGCTTCACATGATCTTTATAGTATTCTACAGGCTGTTTATCCATCTTATCTTCTCCTTAAATAGATTGTTCCTACTTTACTACTTAGACCTTGCTAATAGTTTTTACAATCTTACAGAACTTGTCATGCTTGGCCTAGTCAATCGCATATAGTAATTGTATCTGAATATACGAATTTTGAGAAGGCAGGGAGAGAAATGACAAAGCAATCGTTTCTGAAAGGAACGCTCATCTTAATTTTAGCAGGCTTTATTACACGTATTCTTGGATTTATCAATCGGATCGTCATTGCTCGATTTATTGGTGAAGAAGGCGTTGGCTTATATATGATGGCAGTACCAACTCTTGTTTTAGTTATTACGATTACACAACTAGGCTTACCTGTTGCAATATCAAAGCTAGTTGCCGAGGCCGAGGCACAAGGTGACCAAAGGAAAATAAAGAAAATCTTAGTTGTTTCCCTCTCCATTACCGGAGGTTTAAGCGTTATTTTCACGCCAGCAATTATCTTCTTTGCACCTTTATTAGCTGAAAATATTTTCACTGATGAACGCATTATCTGGCCATTGCTTGCAATAACACCGGTTATTCCTATCGTTGCAATCTCTTCGGTTATCCGTGGATATTTTCAAGGAAAGCAAAACATGCGTCCCGCTGCTGTTTCTCAAGTATTAGAACAAACAATTCGCATCTCTTTAGTTGCGATATGTACGAGCGCTTTCCTCCCTTATGGTATTGAGTATGCAGCTGCCGGTGCAATGTTTTCATCTGTTATTGGAGAATTAATTTCACTCATTTATTTAGCTGCCATGTTTAAAGTAAAGAAACGAAAATTAAAAATTCGCCGTAATTTCTTTACATCACTTAAGAAAGGAAAAGATACTTTTAACCAATTAATGGGGATCGCTCTCCCGACTACAGGAAGCAGGCTTATCGGTTCAATTTCATGGTTTTTTGAGCCTATTGTTGTTGCAAATAGCCTTGCCATCGCGGGAGTTGCCACTGCTGTCGCAACAAAACAATATGGTGGACTTACTGGATATGCATTGCCATTATTAATGTTACCTTCATTTATTACTTATTCTTTATCTACTTCACTAGTTCCTGCTATTAGTGAAGCAATGGCCCAAAATAAATTGAAGCTAGTCGAACACCGCCTTCAACAAGCAATCCGTTTATCAATAGTTAGTGGAGGATTAGCTTGTGTTGTGCTATATATTTTTGCTGAGCCATTAATGATTGTGATGTATGGTAATAGTCAATCTGCAATTTTCGTCCAAGTACTTGCACCATTCTTTATTTTTCATTATTTCCAAGGTCCGTTACAAGCTGTGCTTCAAGCACTTGACCTCGCTAGAGCAGCAATGATTAATAGTTTGATTGGTTCCGCTGTTAAAACCGCGCTTATCTTTGCGTTAGCAACACAACCATCATTAGGCATTATGGGTGCGGGGTTAGCGATTGTTATTGGCATGATGCTTACAACCTTGCTACATTTTGCAACGGTTATGAAAGTTGTGCCATTTACGATCCATGTAAGGTCTTATCTAAAAAGTGGTATTACAATAGTAATATCAGGATTTATCGGTTTCCTATGCTATCACAATCTCATCGTCCAAGCTTCACTAATGCCTAGACTACTCATATCGATATGCGTTACTACATTCATTTACTGTTTATTCCTAATTATTTTCAGCTTAATAGAACGTGATGAAATGAAGCGAATACCATTTGTTGGTGTGCATTTAGCAAAATTAATTCCTATAAAGTAGCTATTACCTTTCAAATATATTTAGAGGGTGACCATAACCAAGTTCAGACCATCAAGCAAAGTGTTTGTTGCGTGGTATGTTCCTATTGTGTCACCCTCTTCATTTTGCACTATTTTATTTCATCCATTAAATCAATAGAAAATGTACCATTATTATATGTGCATATAGATATCTTTTTAATATCATGATACCCTAACTTTTCTAGTTCTTCCTTTAACCAATTATCGTTTTTGTCAATTAACTTCAAATGGTCTTCTTGTATGAACCCATCAACAATTAGCGGCATTTGTAACATTGGACTTTCTTTTTCATTTTCATCCTTCTTAATAATAGACAACTTTCCGGATGATTCAAGGATTGCAAATTCTACATCCGCTATACTACTAATGTCTTTCTCACGAAGTTGTGTTAACAAATCATCAATATTATAACGTTGAGACCTCATCGCATGTTCATCGACTTTACCACGGTTAATAATGACTGTTGGTTTTCCGTCAAGAATATGCCGTAACTTTGTACTTTTAAGTGATAAATAAGCTAAAGTAATTTGGATAGATAATAGAACAAGCATCGGGATAATCGTATGTAATAATGGGTCTTTATGATTTTCAATCGAAGTAACAGCAATTTCAGCTGTCATTAAAAAAACAACTAAGTCAAATATACTTAGTTCTGCAATCTCACGTTTTCCCATGATGCGGAAAATAATGATAATCAAAAAATAGAGAATTATTGTCCGCCCTATTATGGAAGGATACATATCCATCAAATGGTAGGCCTCCTTCAACCTGTTCCTTTTTAATAGTTTTTATCATTTCAACTGCTTTTATGTACAAATTGAATAGTCATGCAATTAAATCTTCATAATAGCAAGCTACATCTATTAACACATTCAACAATTAACTTTGACCTTAATTCTAAATATTTATATTCTATTTTCTTTTTTCTTGAATATCCTCTATTAAGACGAGCTACAAGCTTGACCATTTATAGAAAAGGGAGGGGAAACCATAATGGAAACGAAAAAGTGGGGTAAAGCGATTCTCTATGGTTTGACGACTATATTTGTGATCGCTTTAATTACTAGCCTAATATTTGCGACACTTTTAAAATTCACTGATTTATCAGAGTCATCGATAACATGGCTACTTTTAGGGATTTCAATATTAGCTGTTTTCATTGGCGGGTTCGTAGCTGGAGGTAATGGAAAAGAAAAAGGGTGGCTAGTTGGTGGTATAACCGCACTCCTTTATTCATGTATTATCTTCCTCTTTAAGTTCTTAGGCTATGGCCAATTATTTACGATGGAAGAAATGTTGTATCATGGAGGGTTCCTGTTAGCTGCAATGGTAGGCGGAGTATTCGGAGTAAATTTAGCAGCTTCTAGGTCTAGTAATTAATATCTTACTATAAAAAAACAAGCCAATCATTAACGAAATTGGCTTGTTTTTTTGATATGTATCAATTAGTTTTTTACAACTTCGCGAACTGAACGACGGTCAAAAGTTAAACGTGTTCCGTCTCCAACTTTTAAGATAATTTTGTCTTCATCAATAGAATCCAAAATACCATGAAGTCCACCAATTGTTACAATTTTATCACCCTTTTGCAGGCTGCTTTGCATTTCGCGTACCGCTTTTTGTTGCTTTTGCTGCGGACGGATTAATAAGAAATAAAATATTGCGAACATCGCAATTAATGGTAGAACAGTACCTATAAGTTCCATATATTTTCCCTCCTTTCAATTGTTTTTAGAAGTTTTTGGCATTAGGTTTATTAAACCCATATTGTTCAAAGAATTCATCTCGGAAATCACCTAAACGATCTTCACGAATGGCTTGCCTTACATTCTCCATTAAGTTTACCAGAAAATATAGATTATGATAAGAAGTTAATCTTAATCCGAATGTTTCATCACATTTAATTAAGTGGCGAATATATGCTCTAGAATAATTTTTGCATGTATAGCAATCACAATTTTCATCAAGCGGACCAAAATCTCTTGCGTATTTCGCATTTTTAACAACAAGTCTACCTTCACTCGTCATCAATGTACCGTTTCTCGCAATTCTAGTCGGCAGCACACAGTCAAACATATCGATTCCTCTAATTGCACCATCGATTAGAGAATCTGGTGATCCGACACCCATTAAGTATCTTGGTTTATTATCCGGTAATAATGGTGTTGTAAAATCAAGCACTCTGTTCATCACATCTTTAGGTTCACCAACTGAAAGTCCTCCTACTGCGTAACCAGGGAAGTCTAATGATACTAAATCCTTTGCACTTTGCTTCCGTAATTCTTCATATTCCCCACCTTGAACAATTCCAAACAACCCTTGGTCATTCGGGCGTTTATGTGCGGATAAACAGCGCTCTGCCCAACGGCTCGTCCGTTCTACAGACTTTTTCATGTAATCATACTCTGCTGGATATGGTGGACATTCATCAAATGCCATCATAATATCTGACCCTAAATCATTTTGAATCTGCATCGCCTTCTCAGGTGAAAGGAACAATTTATCACCATTTAGGTGGTTACGGAAATGAACCCCTTCTTCTTCAATAGTACGCATATCACTTAAACTAAATACTTGGAAACCGCCTGAATCAGTTAATATCGCCCGATCCCAATTCATAAATTTATGTAAGCCGCCAGCTTCCTTTACAATCTCATTTCCAGGTCTTAACCATAAATGATATGTATTACTTAAGATAATTCCTGCGCCCATTTGCTTTAAGTCCTCTGGAGACATCGTTTTAACTGTTGCTAGTGTTCCGACCGGCATGAAAACTGGTGTCTCAAAGCTACCATGAGGGGTATGGACAATACCAAGTCTAGCTCCTGTTTGTTTACATGTTTTAATTAATTCGTATCTGATTGGTGAAGTTGACACGTTATTCCTCCTTTTAAAACAAGGCTGTTTTTGTATAGTTGCATCCCTGTTGTCCACTTATGAAAACAACAACCCTATAACATCAAGTTATAACTATAAACAAACCTAAAGTGAAAAATTTTTAGGTATATGAAAACAATAATGTATTAAATAATTAGCATCGCATCTCCAAAACTGAAAAAACGATACTTTTCCTTTACTGCAGTTTCATACGCATTCATCACAAACTCTCTAGATGCTAATGCACTGACAAGCATAATCAATGAAGACTTTGGCAAATGGAAATTCGTAATCATCCCATCAATACCTGTGAACTCGTAGCCAGGATAAATAAATATGCTAGTCCAACCACTCTCAGCAACAAATTTCCCTTGATGCTTTGAAGCAATTGTTTCAAGTGTTCGCGTTGATGTAGTACCAACCGAAATAATTCTGCCGCCATTCTGACGAACCTCATTTAACCGTGTTGCAGTCTCCTCACTAACTTGGTAAAACTCAGCATGCATTTCATGTTCTTCAACCGTTTCAGCGCTGACTGGGCGAAATGTTCCTAACCCAACATGCAATGTAATAAAGGCAATATGTACACCTTTTTCCTTAAGTGCTTCTAATATTTCCTCTGTGAAATGTAATCCTGCTGTCGGTGCTGCTGCGGAACCAATTTCACGTGAGAATACTGTTTGATAGCGTTCGCGATCGTCTAATTGTTCTTTTATATATGGAGGAAGCGGCATCTCGCCTAATGAATCAAGTACTTCATAAAAGATACCTTCATAGTTGAATTTCAATAAACGTCCACCATGTTCGCTAGTACCGATACATGTTGCTGTTAATTGGCCTGAACCAAATGTTATGACTGTTCCTTCTTTTACACGCTTAGCTGGCTTAACTAACGTCTCCCAAATGTCTTCTTCTTGTTGTTTTAAAAGAAGAATTTCAATGCTGGCACCTGTATCTTCTTTGATACCAAACAGTCTTGCTGGCATAACCCGTGTATCATTTAATACAAGACAGTCTCCAGCATTGAAATAATCAACAATTGATTTGAACGTCTCATGGATTACTTCTCCTGTAGTACGATTTAAGACCATTAATCTTGAGGCATCTCTTTCTTTAAGCGGAACTTGAGCAATCAGATCCTCAGGAAGTTCAAAATCAAATAACTCTACTTTCAATCTGGTTCACCTTTTTTCTATATAACTTTTCATAACTAATATTCGTATCCTATTATTCAATACGTTAATGTGATTTTCACTACTTATTTAAATCTCCCAATGAGTGACATAACGATTGATAATACAATGCTTATCACAATACATGTGACAATTGGAAAGAAAACGGTCGTGTTTCCTTTTTTAAAGATAATATCACCTGGTAGTTTACCAATAAACTGCATGAAAAATCCAATAATTAAAAGCACACCACCTAAAATCATAAGGATTTTCGGAAAGTCAATCATGCTTTGGTACCTCCATATGAAAGTGTCGATAAACTAAATCTGTTACAACTCTTCCTCTTGGCGTTCTTTGCAGAAAACCGATTTGAAGCAAATATGGTTCATAAACATCTTCAATTGTGTGTGATTCTTCTCCTATTGTTGCCGAGATTGTGTCAATTCCTACCGGTCCACCGCGATATTTTTCAATAATACCGAGTAATAATTTATGATCGATATGATCTAAACCAAGTTTATCAACCTGCAGCTTTTCAAGCGCATCTACGGCGAGTTGTGTCGTTATCGTTTGTACACCATTTACTTGTGCAAAATCTCTTACTCTACGTAATAATCGGTTAGCTACCCTTGGTGTACCTCTGGATCTTCTCGCTATTTCAAGAGCTCCATCAAACTCAATCCCGATTTCAAGGATCTCTGCTGTTCGCTGTACAATGTCCGCTAATTGTTGTTCATGATAATATTCAAGTCTACTTAAAACGCCAAATCGATCCCGTAGTGGGGCAGTTAACAGACCTACTCTCGTAGTTGCACCAATCAATGTAAATGGCGGTAAATCTAATCGTACAGACTTAGCAGAAGGCCCTTTGCCAATGACAATATCTAAGCAAAAATCCTCCATTGCAGCATATAAAACTTCTTCAATTGAGCGTTGAAGTCGGTGGATTTCATCAATAAACAAAACATCTCCGGGCTCTAATGCAGTTAGGATTGCTGCAAGATCACCTGGCCTCTCTATCGCTGGTCCTGAAGTTGTCCGTATTTGTACACCCATTTCATTTGCTATAATCGTTGCCAATGTTGTCTTTCCTAGTCCGGGTGGTCCATAGAGTAAAACATGGTCTAATGTTTCATGGCGAATTTTTGCTGCCTCAATAAATACCTTTAAGTTCTCCTTCACTTTATCTTGTCCGATATATTGTGAAAGGGTTTGAGGTCTTAAGCTTAATTCCATATATTCTTCTTGCGTACCTGCCTCACTTGATACAAGGCGCTCATCCATCATTTATCACCTTACTTTAACAGCTTTTGCAATGCTTTTTTCACATATTGGTCTGTTGATAAACTCTCTTGTTTTAGTGTCGGTAATACTTTATTAATTTCACGCTCTGCGTAGCCAAGAACTTTTAACGCTTCAACCGCTTCTAGTAAAGCAAGATTATCGGTTTCTTCTTTTTCAATTTTCTCATGTGTAAATAAATCTGGTGCGTAAAGTGCTGCTATATCTCCAAGCTTCCCTTTTAAATCTAAAATAATTTGTCGGGCCGTTTTTTTTCCGACACCAGGGAATTTAACTAAGAATGTATCGTTTTCTTCTTCAATTGCTTCAATAACTTGTTTCGGATTTCCAGATGCAAGAATCGCTAACGCCCCTTTTGGACCAATCCCTGTCACATTTAACAATTTCATAAATAATGCTTTTTCTTCTCTCGTTTGGAATCCGTATAAAGCAATGAGGTCCTCACGTACATGCTGATATGTATAAATAATAACCTCTTCATTAGCACTTTTATTATAAATAAAAGGATTTGGTGTATGTACTTTATAGCCTAAACCATGATGGTCAATGACGATATATTCTGGAGTGACGTAGTCAATAAATCCTTTAATAAATTCAATCAAAACTTTCACCTCTCATTTGAGACTGTACCTCATTGTATCAAAAAAGCTATCGAATCAGAAGATGTTTTATTTGAAATCAGTAACAAAACACGCACAATTGTTCTAATTATATCAAAAATAAAATGCATTGGAGTTAAATAATCTGTACGACAAAAAAGCTAGAGGGTAACCCGAATGTATAAGACCCTAACAGCATTTGTACAATTTAGCATGTGTTGTTAGGGTCTTGTTCTTAGGTTTAAACACCATCTAGCTGTTATCATTGTTTGATAGCTTTTGAATACAATTCATAATTTTTAAGTACTTCCAAATATTGATCCTTGGAATGAATACGAATTCCCTTTTTCAATTGATGATGCATTCTACTCTCTAGCTTTTTAATATCAATTTGAAAAAAAGATTGAATGACCTCGTTTGTTTCAGGCTTCCCATTAAACGTCGATAATGTACCATCACCAGTTAATCCAAAGTATCCATTCGTTTTTAACAATGGAGAAATATCATCTATATGCCGTCTAAAGACATATTTCTCGTTGCTTTTGCTGATTAATGCCCACTCTTTATATTTAGTTAAAAGTTTTGTCTCTGATTCATTTGGTTCCATCAATACTTCTTCACTTTGTTCCCCATCTAGATAGGTTTGTTGTAGGATTACCTTGACAGAATGAGAACTATTTATTTTTTCGCTAGTAGCAGCTGCATGGTCCATTTGAGTAAACAATTGTAGAATTCCAATTAAGAACGCAATACTGATTATAGTAAGGATGTGACGACGATGAAATCTGCTCATCTAACTCACCTCTATTATTTTTTTCACAAGAATTGCTCCGTTACTATTGTGACCAATAATAGAATTTTTAACCACTATAAAAATAAATATGGCCATATGTAAAAAGAGCACCAAGTTAGATGCTCTTTTTCATTCCACATTCTCTGCATTCTCTTAAAAAGACAAAATCTTTCACAGAACTTTTAAAGAGTGTATTTCCACAATTGTCACAGCGCCCGCTAATTTCATCAGGATATTCTTTGAAATCATAGATTATTGTTGTATCGATACCTTTTGTTTCTCTTTTCGTAGTTTTCTCCAAATTACTCACCCGCTTGTCTGCTTTTCCTTATCATATCATAAATTTTATGTAAAAAAACAAGGGAGAAATCCCCCTTGTTATGTTAACGGTTCCCAGTAAACGGACGTCTAATTGCGTCTCCTAAATCATTCATTAAATTATTGATATCCGTGTCAATCATTCCACGTTCGCCACCGTTATTGATATTATTGTTTATATTACGTACGCGGGAAACTGTACCTTCATCTGTTACGACTTGTACATTACGTCCGCTTGTGACATTGCGTAACTCTTTTGTAATATTCTCTTTCATGGCCTTGTCATTATTATCATTGGTATCAACTGCAACAAGAATATTGTCATCTGTTACAACAACGTTTGCATTTTCAACATTATTCATTTTCTCTACAGTTTCTCTAACACGTTCTGATAATTCACGTTCTTCTCTGCCATAGTAACCTTCAGTATTTAAGTGGCCATGATAATTCATATCTGTATAACGGTTATTTCTGTTTGCACCGTTATTCTGATTTCCTTGTTGAGCTGTTTGATTATTTTGGCCATTGTTATTAGTAGCGTTATTTACTTGGCGCATTGAGTTATTTCCTTGGTTATTCGCCTGATTGCCATCTGAAGTTCTACCTTGGTTTCCTTGGTTTACCTGAGTTGGTTGATTAGTATTTCCGTTTGTCCCTTGATTACCTCTTGTAGCTGCATTTCTGTTACCTTGTTGATTTGCTGCATTGTTTCTGCCATCTAAAAATTCAGTTACAGGGCCTTCATTATCTCTATTTGTATTCTCATTTGTATAATATCCAATTGGCTGTGCGTTTCCATTTCCTCTATTGCCATTATTACCTTCATCCATAGCACCGTTATTCGCATTACATGCAGCTAAACTTGTTGATAATAATGCAATAGAAGCAATTGCGGTCACTTTTTTATTCAATCGGAATACCCCCTGTACGAATTGTTGAGCACAAAATATGCTCGTTACGTAGCTTATGCTTTAAGGGTACCTTTCACACTGTAATTTATAGGTAAGCAAATAAATTATCACCAATCACAATATACAAATGACAACTTTTATAAACATTGTTGTTTTTTACATAGTTGTTCCTTTTGCTTGTAACAATGGTAGCTGGAGGGTTACTAAGCATAAAACAATAACCTCTAAGAAAAAAACTACAAAATAGAGTAGGCGCATGAATTACTCATGCGCCTCTCACAGATCCGTACGTGCGGGTCTTCGCATACGGCTCCTCCATGTTTATCCCCTTTGGAGA
>NZ_JAUSUD010000012.1 GCF_030813355.1 Metabacillus malikii | reverse complement strand
GGGTTTTATTTTCTTTATTATAAGCTGGAGTAATATGAACAAATTTTTGCACATTCCGAAATATAGTGGAAAAAGTAGCACATTATTTCAGATTTCCTCCTGGATTAATGTGTAAACAAGTATCTGGAATAATGTGCTCGATTACAATTATATTCTCCAACTTCTCGCCAATCAGCTATATTTTCTGCTGTCCATTTATGTTCTGGTGTACTCCACTTCTTAGCCAATTCTTCATCAGTAGTCGCAAAGTTTAATTTTCTATCATTAGTCATATTTTCTAATTTAATTTCACCTGGAAAATGGAGAAAAGTCTGGGCATTCCGTTTGAAGAATTGAAATGGTGGTAACTGATAATATTATAGACTTTCGTTTAACATAATAAGGGTAAATAAGGCATACCTATTGAAGGTTATTAGTTACAACTTTCTATATAAACATCTGAATTAGTTTTTATTCCTTTCTCTAATGCTTTCATTAACATATCTATTAAGTCTTCTCCCTCACTTGTGACAAAGTAATTTGATAAGTTTTTGATATCCATACTAATATTATCACCCCAAGGTGGTCTTTTAGATAGGTTGTCAATATCCCATATTACTTGTGATGGACTATAATTCTGTAATTTCTTTTTTATTTCTTCTAATTCATTTATTGCACTATCAATATTCTTATTTTCAAGTTTTCCGTGATAGAGGTCATTTAATAAATAGGGAAATTCAGATCCCCACCCATTTTGCTCTAAATGATAGCTTATTGTAGAGAAAAAAGAATGTACGAAATCACCATGACCAACTTGATACCAATAATATTTAACCTTAAATCCCACAGCCATTTTTCTCACCTCGATCAATTTGTTTTAAATCTTATATCTACCTTACCATTTGTTTGATTCATAATCTTTTCAGTCAATTCATCTAATATTTCATTTGATACATTCTGTCTTCTAATATCAGCTATTACTTTTTTCTCCATGTTTTACTTCCTGTATAGTTTAGTTGTGTAACTTAAAATCTCTGTAAATAAAATCTATAAAGAGTCTTTAAAAACATCTACATCATTTTCGTTTAATACTGCTTTTATTTCATTACCTTTAAAAACAACCATATAGTCATTTGGTAAAGCAAGAACTTGTATAATTTCTGGTTTAATTTTTAGTAGTTGATAAGCATATAGATCATACAACTCTGTCGTATTATTATCCTCTACCGGACCTATATACCAACCTGAATCTCCTTTTTCAACATCTGCATTTCTTTGTAAATATATTTTCTCGAGTTCTAGTACACCTTTAGTAAGTATGATTTTATCACTAAATTTAATTGATAAACCATCCGCATTCATCTTTCTTAAAAAATGACTTTGTTCTAGTTGGACCCACAATGATAAGGTTAAATCTTCTGTTATATCTTCAAATGGATTTTTAGCGTAATCAGCAGTAGTCAGCAAAAAATAGCCAGTTTCTTTCTCATGTAAATAATAGACTGACCAACCAACTTGTAAAGAGAATCCATGAATTAATTTATTAGAGTCTACCTGTTCTAAAATAGCGAACAAAATTTCTACTTGAGGCTCTAATTCCTTTTCAGCAGTCACTATAATGGTTCTACCCATAATACGCTTTTCAAATTTCTTCATTTCCTCAACCTCTCTTCTATAGCTATTTTTAGAGCTTCTCTAGCTTGTTTCTCTTTTTCTAGCATTTCCATTCTAACATCAACAAGCCTCTCCCACTTAGAATGCCCTTTCCAAACAGTCCAACTATAAGCTCCCTTAGATGCATACGAAGATTTGCAAAGACCAACAAAATTATCTTTTAGATTTAGAATTTTAATTTGTTATTTTCTAGTTAACACTCTTTTACCAGTCCAAATCGATAGTAAAGATTGTATTAATCCCATTTTTTAATGCTCCTTATTATTCGCAGCATTCTTCTTGTCATTACTTAATAATACCTATTATTTTTCCTTAACAGAATCATACTCTTAAAATAAAAATACCTTGAGAGGACTCAAGCCTATCAAGGTATTACTTAATATCAAATTAGCAAATTTTGGTCTAGCTATTATTGATTATTATACACATTGATTAAATTAACTTTAAAATCTTCATACATTAAAAATGCCTCTTTTAGTATGTCTTCTAATTCTTCATAGCTTCGATACACTGGCTTTTTTATTCTTACACTTGGATCAATTAATAATCTAGAGTAAACACTCCAAGGACTTCCTAATCTTACCTCATTATTATGATAAACAACCCAAATAAACTCCGTCGTTCCATATTCTAAAATTATATTAAACCATATCGTATAATTCGGTGAATTATCCACAACTCCTACTTTGAAAAATTTCTCCTTGTTATCAAAAGCAGCATCATATCCAAACTTTGTAAATATTTCATTAACCTTTTCTATATCGTAATTCTCTAATCTATCAGTTATATCATTGGGATTACCTCTAAATTGTTCAGATAATACTTTATACCTATTAACAAATTCAATTTTTTCTAATACTGTCTTTATTTCAGGTTTCATCTCAAAGTTCATTTTCTACTCCTCCATAAACCTTTAAATCATCTCTCCTATTTATCGTACATCTTTTTTCGCAGAACAAATATTAAAGCAGAGTACCTTGATGGCAACCTTCATAAATTATTTATTTCATTAGCGTACCATCAATGTTGACTAAAATCTAAAACTTTAACTAAATTAATTTCACATTAAATTTCATATATTTTTAACTTGTACTCTTTTATTTCTATTCAAGTATCTTTAAAAAATCCGTAAAGTTATTTGCCACATTATATGTAACAGGCTCAAACTCACCGGATTCTTCATGAGACCATATACAAACTGATGGATAGCTTTTATCTGTTCTAAAATCTAAGCATAAAAAATCACCCGTAAATACAGTAGCTTAAGGCAATAGTTCAGCCCCTAACAGGTCTTCGTTATTAGTTAACCTTTCACCTATTTGTGAAAATACAACATCTATGTCATAAATTCCTTTTGGATGATTTTCAGTATCATCTAAAATACACAAGAACCTTTCTATCGCATATCCACGGTTGTTACACTCAAATGTTGCTTCCTCAACCTCTACACCATTATTTTTTTTAATAAATTCTAAGAAAGACTCTGGTAATGAAAGTCTCCAAAACTTTTCATGGTTTTTTATTAATTCATCTGAAGGCAATGGCCTTACTATAGTGTTCTGTACCAATTTCATTGTTTTACCTCTTTCTTTACACATAGGTGTTTTCATTCATTTTTATATATTTTCAACATTTCCGAGACTATTCAAATAGATTTTCATACTCAGTAGACCAAAAGAATCCTGCTTGCATACACCTACTATCAATTCTCTCTAGTTCCCTTTTTAACCAGTCTACTACCGATTCAGGTATATCGTTATCAATAAAGGCATCCTCCCCGTTAACCTCTATTGCTTTATCAATCATGGATACATAAGCTAATATACACTCTACAAATTGATTTATGGACGAGTTAACAAATACTTCTTTATAATTGTCCCCATTATTAAGTAACACTATATTCTCTTCCTTTTCTGTTATACATATTGGATCACCGGAGCCAGTTGAACCAAAAAACCAGTACTTTTGAAAATGTTGCGGCATATCAAATACATCGGTAATAGGTCTTATTTGTGGCGAAGAAAGTTCCAAATACGGTGGTGGAGTCTCTGGTAGACCTCCTAATAACAAAAATCTTTTAACATCATCTGAAAGTTTTGTAACCTTTAAATCTTGTCTATTAAATTTATATATTGGGCCATACTTATTAACATCCCATCTATCAATAAATTCTTCTGGCGTTATCATTCTCTCACCTTCCTGAATCTTTTATAAAGGTATCTAATCTTCTTGCAATTTCATCATCTACTCCAGTAATACCCCAGTCCTTCTCCACATTATGTATACCACCATACCCAGGATGCAGACTTTTTGGAAGGGCAGCAGCTTGCCCACCTTCTCCAATATGATGATGCCGCATTGGTTCTTGAATATACTCCCTGTATTGAGGGAAGTGTTCTAAAAACTGCTCATCAACTTTGGGAACACGCCCCCTCTTTATCAAAGTCGTATTTTCAACACTCCAAAACTCCGGATTACTTTTCAAGAGTGAATTAAAGAATTTTTTAGCATTTCTCTCCCATCCAGCAGCGTGCTGGGTTAACCTCTTTTACAACTTGTCCATGGTCCGTTAGATATTGTGCCAGTGCTCGACCGTAACCACCCACATCTTCTAAACCAAATACAGGTTCAACCCTCCTTCTGTCAGTTTATCAATATCTAGTAAAAATGTTGAGAAAGCGGGCGGTTTATTTTCAACCTTTATTTCATCAAGCTTCTCCTGCCAACAATTAATAATCACTGCCACATGCTGATGTTTATGTAAGTCTACACCCACATAAATGTGTTTCTGTTTTTCATGCATGGTTCATCCTCCTATTCAGTTGTCAATGATTGAATGAAAATGCCGGCAACCTTAGTTCGAGCGTTCACCAATTGGTGCGCATTGGTACGAAAGCCTATCCATTTTCATCGCTTCATAAGAACTTATTAGAAAATGAATCCCTTTTTTAAGTAACCTCTTAAATTATTGCTTCATGTTTCCCATTTGCTTGTATTTATCCGTATGTATAGATCCCTTGATAAAAGCTCTGTCGGTCTAATATTCGCTTCACTTGTACTTTCGTAAATGCTTTCCCTTGAGTTGTTTGATAGCCTTCTTTATTCAATGCTTCTGCCAACCTAGACAGTGACCATTTTCTATGTAAGTATTTCAACTCAAATAACCGTTTCACTACTTCTGCATGCCCGTTATGTATTATTAGTTCTTTTTCACCCTTTTGTTTGGTATAGCCAAATGTCGCCCTTCCTCCTGCATACCCACCTTCCTTCGCCTTTTTATTTCTTCCTTTCGTTAGCTTCAGCGCTATCTCAAGCCGTTGATATTGGTCTAATAACTCCATTAACCCGTTGACCAAAAAATCATTAGGGTCTTTCTTATGGATACTGTAAAAGGGCTGTTCAATGCTTTTAATGTCACAGCCATATTTCTTCAGCTCTCGTTGAATCAGCAACTTCACAATATCCGACCGCCATAATCGGCTTGTGTTCAGTACTACCACATAATCAACTTGGACAGACGAAAGGTGAGCCAACATCTCCTGTAAGCCCACCCTGTCTATTTCTAATGCTTCTTCATTTAGTTTTGCGCCACTAATTCCTTCGTCTCTAAAAATATGAATCAAGTTTAAGCCTTGTTCCTTACAATATGCTTTAATTTCCTCTTCTTGATATTTCAAGCTATATCCATCTCTTGCCTGCCCTTGAATTGAGACTCGTATATACCCAACAACGTTCAACTTTTCACCCTCCCGTTACATAAATTTTAATTTTTGTAACGCTTTTTAGCGAATAGCGAGTATTATACGACCGTCTCTTGTAAAAATACAACCCAATTTTTGTCTGCCCTGTTGCTAAACTAGTAACCTTTTTACGTAACCTACCTTTTATCGCCACGAGCTTTGTCATTGTCGTTAGTTTGTTAGCCAATCCATGTCATAACTACCCCTACCATATTAAATGTCATCTCGCCTAATTATCGTAATTTTTTACTATCCAAGTATTAAAATGATACTCCATGATGGTATAACCATCATGGGCTTTCGATTTTCAAGTAAATCATTTTCTTATTGTCTCACTCCATTATCAGCTGTTTTAATATAATTAAAATAAAAAGCCTTGAAAGGCATTTAGCCAATCAAGGTTGTTTGGAAATCAGGATTTCTCTCTCTCTCGATACAAAATATCATTATTCGTTTCCTCTTCTAAATAAGTAATTAGTCTAAATTAAGTAAATCCCCATCTAATTCATGTACTCCTCAGCAATTTGAATACTTCTCTTTAAGTTTAAGTCTGGATATCTTTGATCTAGTAAATATAGTAATTCAATATACTTTTTACTTTGCAAATTATATGCCACTTCTTCAAAAATCTCACTTAAAAATGAAAGTTCTGTTTTTGTACAAACCTGTAAGAAATTCAGAGTTAAGTTTTCATCTTCACTTAGTAATACAATTAGCTCTTTCCATTTTTGCTCAACTCTTGGATCATTATCATCTAGTAATGCTCGTGCACCTAAGACTGCTCTAACTTTTTCCTCAAACATTGTTAATACCTCCCTTTATAACTACGGTTGTAACATACTATCTGGAAAAATAGTTCCTATCTCTCCATTTGTTTTGATTACACCTACCCTAACACCATTGTAATCACCGAATACTGTTACACCATCAGCAATATTCTTGTGTTCAGGCATATTAATTACATGTTCTCCAGCTTTTTTTATATCTTCCTTAGACCAATTTTCAGGAAACCATGCTTGACCAGTACCTGTTCGCTTCCCTTTTGACTTGTGGTCTGGTACATTGCCAACCCTTACCCCGTTAGGATAAACTTTTTCAATATTGTATTCGATGCCATTCTGTTTAAGAAAATCTATATTATCTTGACCATGCCCACCACCACTCATTTTAGAGATTTTTCCTGTTTTAGGATTTATTGTAAAGTCACCAACATTTGCATGATCCAGGGATTTCTCACTCAATGTTACAGTATTAACCGTACCCTTATCATCAACCTTATCACCTTTCCCCCCACCTCTCAACTTACTAAACATCACTTTCAAAGGAGCAACTATATTCTCCTGAATAACCTTATTATCCAAAACATTCCACGGCACATTAGGTTTATTAGGTACATTTACATACACTGCATTATTGTCTATGTTACCATTTCTTCTCATTATATCTATAAAGACGTCCATACCACCAACCACATTTTCAGCAACATATACTAATCCATTTCTTACACTGTTAATCCCTTTATCCAACTGTTTGACCACATGAAGCGCACCGTTCGCAGTCTTCGTTACTACTTCTACACCACGCTGCTTGATTCCTTCAAATGCTTTGTTGTCTCGTACGAGGTCATTTACTTTTGGTTTTAGAGCTTCGGTTACGGAGTTTGTCTTTGGTGCATCGCCGTTATCAACTACTTTTAGCCACTTCGCCTTGCCGACTACTCCGACATATGGGATTAGCGATGGTGCTGCGTTTCCTGCAATGTAGGCGATTCCTTCTTCTTCGACGGTATCTGAGATGCCTTGGCCGATTGATTCAAAGATGCCGAATGGGTCTTCGATGGCGTCGCTAATCATTTTTCCGTATTTAGCTTTGACTTCATTGGCCGGGTTTTTGATGAAGTCAGGCTCGATTGTGTCTGGGATGTGGTTGGAAACTGCGACGATGCTGGCGTCTACGACGATTGTAACGATGCCAACGAGGATATCGACTAGGCCTTCGACTAGGCCTTTAATAAAGCTTGTTGCTACTTTTATATCTTGTTCAAACTGGTCGATGATTCCTTCAAAGAAGTTTGTGTATTTGGATTTGACGGCTGCAGCTTTGTTATTGTAAGCATCGTCGGTGTTTTCATATGGGACGATTTTATTATCAAAAATGTTCCATAACGCGTCCATTTTTCGGTCAAGTATTGTTTGGGTTGAGGAGATCTCACCGCGAATGTAGTCGAGCTTTGCTTTGTTTGAGCGACTTTTTTCTTTTTCCTCATCGGTTGGGTCGTCCCAGAAAGCGAGCGAAAAAGGTTCATTTTTTGTTATTCGGATAGCCTTTGGGACGTTGTTGTTAATTCCCGATTCTAACTGGCATAAGTTCGCCCAGATGTCCCTGCGGTCGACTCGCATCATCGCATTCCTGGCAATTGGTGATATATGTGCGGTGGTGTCGTCTACATATCCTTCAAATAGGGAGAGTAGGTCGCCGATTTGTTCACGGTATTCTTTTATATGCTTCTTTGAATCCTTGACAAGTTCGTCCCAGGCATCGATGCTATCGGCGTAGTTGTTGTTGATGAAGCCCACTAATGTTTCGAGTGATGAGTCCATTGTATCTAGGGCATTTTTATATGTGCGAAGCTGTTCGATAATCCCGTCCAATATTCCGTAGTTTATTTTAAGGTCCTGTTTCATGATGAGGTACCACTCTTCATCTTCTGACCTATTTGTTCATCGGTACTTTGCATTTGTTCAATAATTTGTTCGCCGACCTTCTTTATCGAGTTTAAATTTTCTAATAGACTTGTATTGATGTCATCGTTCATGTTGTCTAGGAGGGCGTCTAGTTTATCGATGAAGTCTGAGTTAAAGCTTTTTAGCTGGTCTCGTGTGCCATTGCGGAATGATGTCGTGTAGCTTGTAAAGTCATCAATACCCTGTTGCAGTGAGTCTAATGCAGCCTTTAATTCATTTATATCTAGTTTAATTTCTGCTTTCGCCAAATAGTTCCACGTCCTTTCTATATGAATGGGCTAATATTATATTTATAGTGGACGGCTTAAAAGGCTGAGATGTGTTGATAATTTCTAAAAACATGTCGTCTCCGATTTGTTGCATTTCCAGTAATACTATTGGCGTAAAAGAATCTATCATTGCTAAATTCTGCTTATAGTAAAATGGTACTTCCATATTTATGCAACCTCAATACTTCTTATTGCCTAATTTGCACTTGAGTAGTTTCGACTATTAAATAAATATGAGTTTAATATTCTTTCTTAAATCTAAAGAAAAAATCAAGCCATTTTATATTATGACTTGATTATCATTTATCATTTTCAATATTATCGTTAACTGCTGTTCTATCTTTCAAGCGTAGATGCCTTGATAAACCTGTGTATATGTAATTAGTAAAAGTGCAGGGGTTATAATTTGGTATAGAAATAGGATAGAATCAGAGCGGAGTAAAGGAAAATTAAACAGAAAAGGGAAAGAATCTATAATATACTATATTTCTATTAACAAAAAAAACCTTAAAACATTGATAGTTTTAAGGTTTTTTGCTTTGGGTATTATATTAAGGTAGGTAATTTCTTGGATTAACCGCATTTGCCGTTCCATTCCAAGGTCCTTTATGAATTTCAAAATGTAAATGTTGACCTGTTGAATGTCCAGTATTTCCCATGATACCAATTTGCTGGCCTTTTGATACAGAATCTCCTGTGCTTACATAGCGCGTTTCTAAATGTGCATATAAAGTCGTATAGACTTGTCCATTAATATTATGTGTAATGTAAACAACATTACCATAGCTGCTTGAATAGTGTGAACGGATGACTGTCCCACTTGCAGCTGCAACAACCGGTACATCTGCACTGTTTGCAATATCAATACCACCATGCAGTTTGCGTTGTCCTGTTATTGGGTGTGTCCGATAACCGTATTCAGATGAATGACGTCCAGATGCCGGCCACATAAAGCTGCCTGATGATGATGCAGGTGCTTCTGTTACAGTTGACGGTGCTGAAGCTGCTTCTGTTCCAGCTGATGATGAGCTTGAACTGCTACTATTTTCTTTTTGTTTTGTTGCTTCCTTAGATTGGTTTGCAGCCGCTGCTTGTTTTTTCGCTTCAGCTTGACGTTTTGCTTCAGCAGCTTTTTGTGCTTCAGCTTGTTTTCTTGCTTCTTCTGCTGCTGCACGTTTTGCTGCTTCAGCGGCTTCGCGTTGACGTTGTTCTTCAAGCTCAATCGCTTTTTTCTGCTCTTCTAAAAAGGCTGCTTCATCTTCTAACTCATGAACATGATGAAGTGCTTCTTCTTGTTGCGCTTCTACTTTTTTCATCAGTTCTTGTTTTTGTTTCGCTTGAACGGTTAGTTTACTTTCTAAGTTTTGCAAGTCTGCTAGAGACGTTTCTAATGTTTTTAACTGGTTTGTTAAGTCTGCCTCTGTTTGCTCTAGCAACGTTTTGTCATCTTCATGTGCTTTTAAAATATCACGGTCTGCTTCTACGATTGCTGAGACAGCATTAACTCGGCCGACAAAATCACCAAAGTTTTGGGCACCTAACAGCACTTCGAGGTAGCTAATCATGCCACCTGTTTCTTGTAGCGAGCGCGCACGGTCCTCTAGTAATTTATTCCGTTCCGCAATTCTCTCTTTAATCGTTTCGATTTCAGCTTTCTTTTTTTCGATGTTTTTGTTTGTGTCTTCGATGTTAGCCTTTTTCTCTCTAATTTTTGCACTCGTATCTGATACTTGTGCATCAATTGTTGCAATGTCTTCATTTAACTTTGACTTTTCTTTTTCTAAACTCGTAATCTCATTTTCTTTTTGGTCAATCGACTCGGTTACATCTGATTGTTTTTCTTGGATTTCTTGCTTTTTTTCCTGCAATGTTTGTGCGAGGGCAAGATTTTGGGATGGTAGTAAAAGCCCACTTGTTCCAAGAACAGTCGCTAAACCTAAGATGACAATTCTTCTATTCATGTTTACTTTTTCCTCCCCCAGGTTATGTAACAACAAGAGGGTGCCTCATTTGAGTACCCCCATGTTGTTTTTTATTTTTCATAAAATCATTTCTATCAAACTAGCAACATAAGTTACTAGTTTACACTTTTAAGAATTTACGTACTGACATTAAGCTTCCCCAAACACCGATTAATGCCCCAATTAATATCAGAATAGCTGACACTTGGAATACAAATGGGAAGAATGGTAAAAATTCTACAAACGATCCTTGAAGCTTCGGCAGTGCATAAGCATACAATGAACGATATCCAATTACGATAAGAACAATCGGAATAACCGCACCTAAAGCACCTAGGAATAGTCCTTCAAGGAAAAATGGCCAGCGAATGAAGCCATTTGTTGCTCCTACTAGTTTCATAATTTCAATTTCACGTCGACGAGCGAAAATAGTAATTTTAATAGTATTGGAAATTAAGAACATCGCGGTAAATATAAGCCCGATAATTAACGCAATACCGATATTACGAGATACCGAGATGACCTTAAATAATTTTTCAACTTCTTCTTGTCCATATTTAACTTTTGAGGCATTTTCAAATTTCCCAATTTTCGCGGCAACCTCTTTTGTATCTTGAGGTTCCTTTGCCTTAACAATAAACACGTCATTTAATGGATTGTTTTGTTCAAACAGCTCAAATGATTTTCCTTCTTCACCTAAGCTTTCCACTAAGTTATTTAATTCCTGTTCCTTTGAAGAAAATACAACACTATCTACTTGTTCGAGTTTTTCAATTTCAGTTTTCAGCTTGGCTTGTGCATCCTCTTTTGCTGTTACATCTATTAAAACTCGAATTTCAACATCATTTTCTAAATTATCTGCTACATGATTTAAGTTCATCATAATCACGATAAATGTTCCAACCAATATCAACGTAACCGTTACTGCACTGATAGAGGCGAACGTCATCCAGGCATTTCGCGTTAAGCTTTTTAAACATTCACGGAAATGACGACCAAGGGTATTAATCATAAATTCCATACTCCCCTCTTGCTTCGTCACGTACAATCTTTCCATCCTCAACTGCAATAACACGTTTTTTCAACGTATTAACGATTTCTTTGTTATGCGTTGCCATCACAATTGTTGTTCCCCGGTTATTGATTTCTTCGAAAAGATGCATGATTTCCCATGACGTATCAGGGTCAAGGTTACCGGTAGGCTCATCAGCAATCATGACAGAAGGATTATTTACGATTGAACGTGCAATCGATACACGCTGCTGTTCCCCGCCTGATAGCTCATTCGGGAAGAAACGTGCTTTATGTTTCAACTGTACTAAATCTAGTACATCTAATACTCTTTTTCGTATATTACGAGGATTCTCTCCAATGACCTCAAGTGCAAATGCGACATTTTCAAAGACTGTTAGTTTTGGTAGTAACTTAAAGTCTTGGAAGACAACACCGATACTTCTTCTTAATAATGGAACCTTTGATTCTTTTAATGTAGAAAGATCAATTCCATTGATAATAATTTTACCGCTTGACGGTTTCTCTTCACGGTACATCATTTTTATAAAGGTTGATTTCCCAGCACCACTAGGACCAACGACATATACAAATTCACCAGGATTAATGACTATATCGATCCCGTTTATAGCGAGTACACCATTCGGGTATGTTTTATATACTTCTGACATTTCAATCATAAAAAAACCACCTATATAGTTGTTATTTGGGGAGTAATGTCAGTATGTGTCATAAATTGTCGACACTATAAACAGACGATCTCCTTGTCCTCCGAACTACAAACTACATTATACCATCAATTTTCGTCATTAATAGACTAAATTTGTGTTACAAGTTTATTTCAGCTCTGTATTATTTGCAAAACTGTTGTTATATAAGTCTTTTTATGTAGGTTTATGGATTTTAGTAACATTTAGGGAAAATGATTGTAAGCGCTCTACTCATTAAATATTAGAACTTTCTGACTAAAAATGCAAGAAAAAATAGAAAAAGGATGACCTTTGTCGGATCATCCTTTGAGTGAGCTTATTTATTTTCAATTAACCAATCTGTAACGATTTCTGCATCCGCTTCACCTAACATTTTCGGCATGCTGCCTTTTCCATTAACAAGGATATCAATAATTTCTTCACGCGAATATCTGTCTCCAACGCCTGTTAAGTCTTTTCCTGACCTTCCTTGCAAGTTGTCACCATGACATCCGATACAGTTTTGTTGGATAATCTTTTCAGCATCGCCGCCAGCTGTTGTTGTGTTACCATCACTGGCCTCGTCTCCACCACCACATGCTGCCAACAAAAGTGACGTACCGAGCAATAACATAACTAATTTCTTTTTCACGATTCTTTCTCCTCTCAATTCTAATATTTTCGTTTTATGTATGATCGCATCTCGTGCCAATGTTATTATATCCTATCTACTTTGAATTGAAACGAGGATAACAGGTGAGTTTTTATTGAAAAACACGTGAAACAGAATGGTAGCAACAGTTCCCGCTATTTATAGCAATTTTGTGAATTCTTCAATGATGACGACGATCCCTCTTCAGTTTACGAATAAAAGACTGATGGAAAATCATAAATGTACAAGCATATAGATAAAATAAAACTGATAACCAATTTTCCCAGCCTTTAAATGTGATATAGCCAACATATCTTGAGAGGATTTCATATAAGACTGAGAGGACGACCCAAATTATAATATAGCCAAGCTTTTTCTTTAAGCCGTTAGGAATAAAATTTATATAGATAATGCCAAACAGCGCTGGTAACGTTAATTCTGTAAATAAATCAATAAGTTGTGGACCTGGTTCACCCATGACAACATATAGTTTAAAAATTCCTGCAAATAATGTGTCTGCAACAAGTGTATGAAGAGCGACAACGATAAACGTAATATACATTTCCTGTATCGTAATTTTCTTGGGCATGAAAAGGATAAATGCTATGAGCAAAATATAAGAAACGACTAGAAATGTGATCGTCATATTGATGCTCCTGTTAGGTTGAATTTTTACGTTAGTTTTTGTTATTTTGTGTGAATTATTCGTTCAAATTATGTTGACGTTAGTAGTGAAAAACATACAAAAAAGCAGCGAAACAAATTTCAACTGCTTTTTTATACTTTATTAAGATAATTTTGAACGTAAGTATGCGTCAATGAACGGGTCTAGTTCTCCATCCATCACAGCATGTACGTTACCGATTTCTGTGTTTGTACGATGGTCTTTCACCATTGAATATGGGTGGAACACATAAGAACGGATTTGACTTCCCCAGCCGATTTCCTTTTGTTCTCCACGAATTTCCGCTAGCTCAGCCTCTTGTTCTTCGATCCGTTTTTGGTAAAGCTTAGCCTTTAACATTTTCATTGCTTGCTCACGGTTTTTGATTTGTGAACGTTCCGTTTGACATGTAACAACGATGTTTGTCGGTAAGTGGGTAATCCGTACCGCAGAGTCCGTTGTATTAATATGTTGACCACCAGCACCACTTGCACGGTACGTATCGATTTTTAAGTCTTCTGTACGGATTTCAATATCGATTTCTTCATTAAATTCTGGCATAACTTCGCAAGAAACGAACGATGTATGGCGACGGCCTGAAGAATCAAATGGTGAGATTCGCACAAGACGATGAACCCCTTTTTCTGCTTTCAAATAACCGTATGCGTTATGGCCTTTAATTAACAGTGTCACACTTTTAATCCCCGCTTCATCACCAGGTAAATAATCAAGTGTTTCCACTTTAAAGCCTTTTTTCTCAGCCCAACGAGTGTACATGCGAAGGAGCATAGAACCCCAATCTTGAGACTCGGTACCGCCTGCACCTGGGTGTAGTTCGAGAATTGCATTATTTTTATCATGTTGTTCACTTAATAAAAGTTGTAGTTCAAAGTCATTAAGCTGTTCAATCAGCTCTTTCATTTCTGAAGAGAGCTCTGCTTGCAAATCCTCGTCTTCTTCCTCTTTGACAAGGTCATATGTTAGTTGAAGATTTTCATATGATTCGTTTAAGTCATGGAATTGGTCAACCATTTCCTTAAGTGCATTTGTTTCATTAATAACCGATTGTGCTGCGTTTTGATTATCCCAAAAATCCGGGGCAGTCATTTGACCTTCTAGCTGTTGAATTCGAGCTTCTTTTATATCGAGGTCAAAGAGACCCCCTAAAGTCCGCTAAACGTTTAGCTGTTTTTTCAAGCTCTTGTCTGATTTCTACTAATTCCATTATTGCCGTCACCTCTATATTTTTTTAGCGTAACAAGAGAGAGGTGGCTGTCACCTCTCTCGTTCTGTTACCGTTTATTCTGTCCTACACCATTTAAACTATTTTAACATAAGACTCTTTTTGTAAAGGACGTTGTGTTTTACAAAGTTTTCGTTTAGGGTTAGTTGCCGCTACAGTACTCGCTTCCCACATCCCGCAGGAGTCTCGCACTTACGCTCCATTTAGAAAAGTGCGCCTTATTTTATATTCAAGAATCCGTTTATTGACCACAGCAGTTTTTGAATTTTTTTCCACTGCCGCAAATACATGGGTCGTTGCGGCCGATTTCAACGACTTTACGAGCCGGTTTTTTCTTAACAGGTTCATCGCCTTCTTTTGGATGAACGGCTGTTTGACCTTTTGCGACTTCTTCACGTTCAAGGTTGTTACGAATTTGAGCTTTCATAATGTACTTCGCAACGTCCTCTTCAATCGAAGCAATCATGTTTTCAAACATTGCAAAACCTTCCATTTGATACTCACGTAACGGGTCGTTTTGACCGTAAGCACGGAGATGGATACCTTGACGGAGTTGATCCATTGCATCAATGTGATCCATCCATTTCGAATCAACTGCACGTAGAAGAATAACTTTTTCAAATTCACGCATTTGCTCTTCGCCAAAGTCTGCTTCTTTCGCATCGTAATGCTGAAGTGCTTTTTTGTTAATGAATTCAGCCATTTCTTCAGGGTCTTTACCGCGAAGATCTTTCACTGTAAGTTCTGATTCTTGAAGGATATTCGCATTCATATAGTCAACGATGCCTTCTAAGTTCCACTCTTCCTCAACCTCATCTTTTGGAGTAAAGTTTCCAACGATCCGGTCAATGGTTGAAGCAAGCATTTTTTCAACGATGTTGCGAAGATTATCCGAGTCTAATACTTCGAAACGTTGTTTGTAAATGACTTCACGCTGCTGACGTAATACGTCGTCATATTGTAGAAGCTGTTTACGTGCATCGAAGTTATTTCCTTCCACACGTTTTTGCGCTGATTCAACAGCACGTGAAACAATTTTACTTTGAATCGGCTGTGTATCATCCATTCCGAGGCGGTCCATCATATTCATCATATTGTCTGAACCGAAACGGCGCATTAATTCATCTTCCATTGAAAGATAAAATTGCGTAATCCCTGGATCTCCTTGACGACCAGAACGTCCACGAAGCTGGTTATCAATTCGGCGTGATTCATGACGTTCCGTACCGATAACGGCAAGTCCGCCTTTGTCAACAACACCTGCACCAAGTTTAATATCTGTACCACGACCAGCCATGTTTGTTGCAATGGTTACGGCACCGATTTGACCAGCGTTTTCGATAATTTCTGCTTCTTTTTCATGGTTTTTCGCATTTAAGACGTGATGCGGTACACCTTTTTTCTTAAGAAGCTGTGAAATCAATTCTGAAGTTTCAACGGCAACTGTACCAACGAGCACAGGTTGACCTAGGTCATGGCGTTGCTTGATTTCTTCAACAACTGCACGGAATTTCCCTTCCATTGATCGATAGACTAAATCTGCTCTATCATCACGAGCGATTGGACGGTTTGTCGGAATCGCGATAACTTGCATGTTGTAGATGTTACGGAATTCTTCTTCCTCTGTTTTCGCTGTACCAGTCATCCCTGAAAGCTTTTTGTACATACGGAAATAGTTTTGGAATGTAATCGTCGCAAGTGTCATGCTTTCGTTTTGGATTTCTAAGCCTTCTTTTGCTTCGATTGCTTGGTGAAGTCCATCACTGTAGCGACGACCTTTCATAAGACGTCCAGTAAACGAGTCAACAATAACAACTTGTTCTTCTTCAACAACATAGTCTACGTCTTTTTGCATGACGAAATGTGCTTTTAATGCTTGGTTAATATGATGGTTTAATGACACATGAGAAATGTCATATAGGTTGTCAATGCCAAATGCTTTTTCAGCCTTTGTAATCCCATCTTCTGTTAACTGAACTGCTTTTGTTTTCACATCATATGTGAAATCTTCTTCTTGCTTTAACTGGCGCACAAAGCCGTTTGCTTGAAGATACAGTTTTGTTGATTTTGCTGCTTGTCCAGATATAATAAGCGGTGTTCTCGCTTCATCAATTAATATTGAGTCAACCTCATCGATGACGGCAAAGTTTAATGGTCGTTGCACCATTTGTTCACGATAAAGCACCATGTTATCACGTAAGTAGTCGAACCCTAGCTCATTATTTGTTGAGTAAGTGATGTCACATGCATATGCTTCACGCTTTTCATCTTTGCTTAGTGAGTTTAAGTTTAAGCCAACAGTTAAGCCGAGGAACTCAAAAAGCTGACCCATTTCAGTTGCGTCACGGCTTGCTAAGTATTCATTGACTGTGACAACATGAACACCTTCACCAGATAACGCATTTAAATAAACAGGCATTGTTGATGTTAAGGTTTTCCCTTCACCTGTTTTCATTTCAGAGATATTCCCTTCATGAAGAGAAATCCCCCCCATGAGCTGAACCTTGTATGGATGTAATCCTAATACACGCTTCGCCGCTTCACGTACTACTGCGAATGCTTCTATTAATAAGTCATCAAGAGATTCACCTTTTGCAACTCTTCCCTTGAATTCCTCTGTTTTTGCTTTTAGCTGCTCATCAGATAAGCCACCCATTTGGCCACTTAACGCATCAATCTGATTCGCCATTTTCTCGTAACGATTTAATGCACGTTTGTTAAAATCAAACACCTTATTTAAAATACCAAGCATTTATAACGCTCCTCTGTGTGTAGAGTGAAATTACTATATCTATTGGTTTAGTCTAACATTTATTTTAGCACTATTTGGGATGTGGTACAACAGGGACGTATGTGGAGGTTGTGTGGGGTGTGGGGACAGTCCCCCGGTGCTTTAACGTGGTAGTGAGTTGGGGGACAGTCCCTCGCTGTTTTAACGCTTTAATGTGTCGGGGGACTGTCCCCCATCACTTTAACGCGCTAACTGAGTGAGGGACTGTCCCCCGTCACTTATGCAAGATCTCAGTTTCTTCAACAGCTGAGGAAGAGGAGGGATTTCCTAGTATGGCTGTCTCGTCATTGTTCATAAGCATTGTTTCCTCGGTTGTGACGTGTTTTGTCTGTTGCTTCGGTCTTGCTGTTGCCAGTTGTGGGATTGGCTGGAGTTTAATGCTTTGTTTTTCTGGTATTATACCGCGTGATTCATCGTGTTGATTTGTATGGAGAATCATTGTTTCAGTTGGTTGTGCACTTGTGCTTGCCTTTGTTGTCTCAGTTAAACGTATACTTGTTGCTTCCGCTTCTGTTTTTCTTATTTTTGGTTCTGTCTTCAATAGTTGTATTAACAAAAATATAAGCGAGATGATAATCCCAATAATACCAATAGAAACCATTAAAAAACCTTTCGTCATGCAATCCCTCCTATTCTATGAAGTTGTTTTCCTTAAGCTCCTCGATTAATTTAATAAGAGGCTGAAGCTCTGGTGTCGCTGCCTTTTCCGGACTGTAGCGAAGGGCGAGTTCATAGTTTTCAACTGTTTTTTCATAGTTTCGCTCGTTGTTCGGTTTTTCATTTTCCATATCCGCGTAAAGCATAGCAAGCTGGTAATAGACAGTATAGTCGGTTGGATATTTTTCTTTCATCGCTTCAAGTGTTTGCTCCGCTTTTGCGTAATCATCCATCACTTGATACATGATGGCGATGTTTTTATACAAATACGAACGTTCATAGCCTCTATCTATTAAGCTTTGAAATTGGTCGATTGCCTTCACAAAATATGTTTCATCATTTCCTTCGTAAATAGCCTTTTCATAATAAGCCTCAGCCTGCTTCTCAGTTAATAACAATTCGTACGTTTTGACAGATTGCTCGAGTCCTATCGCTAATACATTTAATCGTTTATCAATTGCTTCATCATTCAACGGTCCTTTATTATCCTTATAAAGCTGAGCCATTGTTAATGCTGTCTTCGCTTTTAATGAAGGGTCCTTCCCGTTCGTTAATACGTTGTTAAAACTCTCGACTGCTGCTTCAAATTCACCTTGTGCTGTGAGAATTTCTCCATTTACATACCATGTTCCCTCTTCGTCAATCCCTTTATCTGTAATGCTTTGGAGAATCTTTTCTGCTTCCGCCAGTTGTTCATCCTTCGCGAGAACGACAGCTAAATCTCGCAAATACGTTTCCTCATTTGGATTAAGCGAACTCGCCTTATTCAATTGTGCAGCAGCTTGTTTATAGTCATTTTGTTCAAAATAGGCGGAACCGATTAAATAAGCAATATCTGCGTGGCTACTAGCACCAGGTACCTTGTCCAAAACATCTTGCAGCATAGTGATTGTTTTTGGATAATTTCCTTTCATATATTGATTTCTTGCCGATCCAATATATGCGTCCAATTTTTCAGGGAGTTTCTCAACTGCTTTTGCAAATTCCTTATCTGCCTTTTCAAATTCGAAGTTATCTGTCAAACTGTTTCCGATTTCAACGAGCTTCTCGTAGTCTGCTATTCTTTCCGCCTTAATTTCATCAAAACCAGTCAACGTTAAATATGAGAACAAACAAAGACTAACTAAGGAGCTAACGAGATTAATCCGTCGCTTTTGCCGTGCCTTTTTATAAATTGTTGATTTCTTCTCAATGTTTTGTAAATCATCTAACAGTTCTCTTGCAGATTGATAGCGTTCTGCTGGGTCATTGCGAAGCATTTTTTCTAAAATTTCTTCAAGTCCTTCAGATAAGGTGGCATCAAGGTCACGAATCGGTTTGAACTCGTAAATTGAACTTGGGCTAAGTCCAGTTACCAAATGGTACAGTGTAACACCTAGGCTATAGATGTCTGACCTTTCACTCGTTTGTGATTGCCTTTGTTCAGGTGCTGCATACCCAGGTGTACCGAGAATTTGCGTATCTCCAGCTGATTCTTCCTTATATTCACGAGCAATCCCGAAATCAATAACCTTTATCGTGCCATCCGGAGCTTTCATTAAGTTCGATGGTTTCATATCGCGGTAAATAATTGGATTCGGTTTATGTTCATGCAAGTAAATGTAGACGTCACATATTTGCTTGGCCCATTCAACTACCTCTTGCTCAGAAAAATGTCCTACCGTTCGAAGCTCTTTGTCCAATGACACACCTTCAACATAATCAAGAACGATAAAAATCGAGTTATCATCGTCAATAATGTCAAAAATTCTCGGCAATGAGGGATGGTTGAGTTTTTTCATAATGTTTGGTTCGGCTAAAAAGTCAACAGGTGAGTCAGGTCGTTTATATACTTGTTTAATTGCCCACAACGTACCAAGCTTCACATTTTGGGCAAGATAGACCTTCCCCATTCCACCTTTACCTAACACATTTAAAATTTTATATTTCTCATCAAATAGCTGGCCGATTTTTAAGTCCATCGTTGCACCCCCTTTTCTTACACAATTTGTATCGCAATCATTGTTGCATTATCATTGCCATCATTTGTTAATGCTTCGTGCACACACGTTGAACAAAGCTCTGTCAGTTCTTCATTAGTAAATTGCTTAAGTTGATGAAAAAGTTGTTTAAGCCTGTCTTCAGTAATAAAGTTAGTGACGCCATCCGAACAAAGAAGGTAGATATCACGTTTGTTCGTTTTCAATGTTTCATAGTATGGTTCAATTGTATCCTTCGCACCGATTGCCTTTGTGAGCACATGCTGGGACGGATGATGCTGAAGCTCTTCTTTTGTCAGTTTTCCTTGTTCGTACTCTGTCCAAGCGACTGTATGAATCGCTGACAATCGCTCGAGAATGCCGTTTCTCAGTCGGTAAATGAGTGTATCACCGACATTGCTTACAATTAATTCGTTCGCAAAAATATGAATCATTGAAAGTGTTGTCGCCATAATCACATTGCGTTTCTGACTTTCTTGAAACAGATATGAATTGATTTGTTCATATTTTTTCTTAAAAAGAAGCTGAAAATAGTCAGGTGTATAATCTGTATTTGATGCTAACTCACTTTTAATCGCACTTACGGTTAGTTCACTCGCTTGCTTGCCAAATTGATGGCCTCCTGCACCGTCAGCAACTGCAAAGGAGGCTACAAGCGGGTCTAGATGTATAAGCAACGAATCTTGGTTTTCACTGCGTCTCCCTTTTTCCGTCCAGCTTCCATAACGTACATAAGGGATGAGCTGCATCGTTTCTTCCATTTCTTGATGTGACAACATTCCACACCTCCATTACTTGACGACAATTTCGGTTTGCCCCAGCTTAAACGCTTCGTCCAAGCTAATTTCCTGTTGCCCTTTGAGAGCAAGGTTGTCAATATACGTTCCATTTTTGCTATCCAAGTCTACTAAATAATAGCGACTGTGCTTTTGATAGACTAAAGCATGTGTGCGGCCAATAAATTTGTCAGTTGTAATTGTCAGGTCACATTGCTGTGGGTCACGGCCGATGACAAGAACCTCTGCTTCATCCCACTTGTATACTTCTTCGGTCCCATTCGATTGATAGATAACACTTCGTAATACCTTCTGATGAACGACTGGAGTTGGCTCTGCTGCACCTAAAATCATCGTTTCATCAGCTTCTTTGCCGAGCATCGCTTTTTCCTGTGGCGTAAGATTTGCAATACTAAGTACTTCTGTTTTTTCCTCAACAGGCTCCTGGACAGGCTGATTTTGTGGCTGGTTGCTTCCGAGCGCTTGCGTTTTTGCTTCTTCATCTGCCGCAGCTTCTTGTTGTTCAAAACGAGGTTGTCCGACAGGCTGTGCTGCTACTGGTTTTTTCGCCTTATTTTTCATGAAAACGACCATGAAGACGATGTTAAAGAGCAGGATGACTCCTAGAAAAAGATAAATGACGGTTGAGTCCATTGTGACGTCTCTCCTTATTTGTTATTGACGGTCCTTCCGTTTCAAAATCACGATGCTAATCACTGTACATAAAACGGTAATGCCGAGTAAAATTCCCCAATTTTGATAAAGCAGGGACAAGCTATGATCGTAGTATTCTGGTAAGTCGCGTTGTGGTAAGGCGACCTTTGTTTCCAATTCCATTGGTTTGTCATTCAAGTCAAAGGAAATGCTAAATGCCCGTGCTGTCCACTTAGCGATAGCAAGATTTGATAACCAATCCGTTACCCCTTCAAGCTCAAACACAAGTCCGTTAAAAATAAGCTGGGGAACTAGTAATATCGGTGCCAATCCCATGGCCCGATCTGAATTTGCAACAAGACACGATACAACAAGCCCCATCGCGGTTGATGCTAGTACACTTAAGAAAAACGTCATAAAGATTTCAATAGGTACATAACCTAAAAGATTTTCTGTAGGTAGCTCGATGATTGCTGTAAAAATTGCCACAAATATAACTGATTGAATAAGTCCCATTAATCCTAAAATGACAATTTTTGAAGAAATATAAGGTCCTAGCTTTAAATTGACAGTACGTTCTCGTTTATAAATCGTCTTTTCTTTCGTAATCTCTTGAATGGAGTTCAGCAATCCGATCCAAACCGCAGAGGCTGCAACAGTAAAAATCACTTGTTTCGATGTTTCAAAATACTCAAATGAATCAGTTTCAGCAACTAACCCCATTAAAATTGCAATAATAGGTGCTTGGATCATTAAGAAGAAAAAGCGCTGCTTATCGACGAGTGATAGCTTTAAGTACCTTGCAGATAATATTGCAAATTGCTTAAGTGAGCTGCGACTCGGTCCTTTTTGAAGCGGTTTTTTCTCAGCTTGTTTTCCTGTAAGAGTTTGATAATAGGAATAGTAGTGGGACTGGACAAATTTTGCTTGCCATTTCTCCGCTTGCTTATTAATCAAATCGTAAATATCCGTATAGTCTGTTACTTCAAAGAACTTTTGTGCACCTGATGGAGGGCCAAAATAACAAAGACGTCCCCCGTATCCGAGGAATACTACCTTGTCACAAAGGTGGAGATTTGCTGTTGCATGTGTAATAAGAATAATCGTTTTTCCTTTATTCGATAGCTTGCGCAACAATCTCATCATGTTTCGCTCCATACCTGGGTCAAGACCTGAAGTCGGTTCATCAAGGAAAAATAGTTTCGGGTCTGCTAGTAATTCCACCGCGATACTGGCACGTTTACGTTGTCCGCCACTTAACTGGCTTATCACGAGGTCTTCTCTTCCCTCTAGTTCAACATCCTCAATCACTTCTTTAACACGCTCAAGAATTTCTGCTTCACTTGAATCCTCAGGCATTCTAAGTTTTGCTGCATAGATAAGCATTTGTTGTACTGTTAATGTGTCGTAGACGATATCCTGCTGTGGAACATAGCCCAATATATTTTTATACGCATTGTAATTCGCATAAAAATCGTCACCATTCACAAGCACAGTGCCATCTGTTGCAGGACGAAACCCGTTTAACGTATCAAGAAAGGTTGATTTACCAGCACCACTTCCACCAATTAAGGCCACAAGTTCACCTGGCTTTATGCTAATACTAATATTATCGAGTATTTTCTTTGTTGCTTTCGCAGCAAACAATCCGCCAGATGAATCAACAACCGTTTTTGAGATGTTTATGGCATCAATTTGGAGTCCTTTCACGTGGACATTGTAAAGAATCTTATTTTCTTGAACGATAAATTTCGTTTGACCGATATATATCATATCAAGGGGCTTTAGCTTTGTTACTTGCTTCACTGGTTTTCCATTTAAAAATGTCCCGTTAGTACTGTTCAGGTCTTTTACAAAAATGTCATTTTTCTCGACAAAGATTTGCGCATGTTTTCTCGACACAAGGCTATGAGCAAGTGCAATATCATTCGAGCTTTCACGCCCAATTGTAATCGATGGCTTGTCCTTAAAATATACTTCATTCCACTTTTCATCCTGCTCATTTTCAAGCTCAGAATAAAGAATGAAAATCCCTTCATCGTGTGGATTGTTCATATCATCGATTAAAATGTGCATCCCATTTACTAAAACTTGTTCGGTTACCTTTCGTTCATCAATGATGATGCCATTCGTACTGTTTTCGTCGATAATTTTGCATTGACCATTTTCTACATGGATTGTTGCATGGTGTGCAGATACAATCGGGGAATGGATAACAAGGTCATTGTCCTTTGCACGGCCAATCGTATACTTGCTTGAGCCAGCCGTTTGCATGTCAAAGGTCGTGATTAATTCTTTGTTGATATAAACATTTAAGAGATGCTTCTTCTCACCTTTAGTAGACATATTAACCTCCATATGAGAAGAGAGAGCAAATGCCCTCTCTTTAGTTTCGTTTTTTCGCATTCATTAACACGAAGAATAATGCACCTGTTTGCAGGATGATAATTCCGAGCAGGACGTATAGTAACAAATTACCTTGTCCGGATTCATCGTTCCCTTTCTCCGTTGACTCATTTTCTTCTTCATCATTTAAAGAAAAATCCTTCGTAATTAATGTGTCATATACACTTTCCACTGGCGCAAATTCGTCAATGTCATTTCCACCTAATTGAAGTTCATGTAGTTCTTCCAAATTTTCAAGAGGGTCAATGTCAGAAATATTGTTATTGTCTAAATGCAGCACTTGTAGTTTTGTTAAGCTCCGTAATGGGTCGAGTTCTTTTACTTTACCATCACTCAATTCAAGCACTTCAAGCTCCGTTAAATTCCCAAGTGGTCCGATAAAACTAATCGGATTATTAGACAAGCTCAATACCTTTGTTTTCGCTAAATTAGAAACGG
Source organism: Metabacillus malikii (assembly GCF_030813355.1). Classification (GTDB taxonomy): domain Bacteria; phylum Bacillota; class Bacilli; order Bacillales; family Bacillaceae; genus Metabacillus; species Metabacillus malikii. Next base: position 114,621 of record NZ_JAUSUD010000012.1, on the reverse strand, counting down.
CTGTCACATCAGAAATTTCATTATCATTTAACCGGATTACTTCTAAGTTTGCCAATGCTTTAAGCGGTGAAATATTTTCAATAGCGTTATGGTCAATGCGTAAGTTTTTTAACGCTTTTAAATCATTAATTCCGTTAATGACTTCGATGTCATTGTCATCAAGCATTAATACTTCAAGCTTTGTTAACAAGCTTACGTCATCAATTTTTTCAATTTGATTGTTGCTCAAATATAGGCGTTCAAGTTTAACAAGGTCTTTTAATGGAGCGATATCTTTAATTTTATTGTTCGATGCGTTAATTACTTTTAAATTCGTTAACGTTTCTAACGGTGCTAAGTTAGAAATAAGATTGTCCGCTATTCTAAGTTCTGTTAGACTTGTTAAATTTTCGATCCCTTTAAGGTTTTGAATTCTTTCATTTGTTGCATCAAGTGATGTAATATCTTTTACGTCTGATTTAAACAAATCCCCACTTGGTTTATCAATTTCTTTGCGAATTGCTTCTTCTAGCTGCTTGTCTTCAAAAGTCAATGCTTCTTCAGCTGAAGCATGACCGATTGGAAGAAGCAGCAAGATGCAAGTAAAGAGCAATATGTATGCCTTTTTCATCATGGTGTGTCCCCTTTATACTGGATTTGCGCTCTTTAGAGTTGTAAGACCCTAAAGAGCGCAACGAATGAATTATTCAGGTTCATTCGCTAACAACTGATTTTTTACACGTACTTGGCCGTTTTCGATTTCAAATACATTCCAATATTGGCCTGTACCAGTTGTCGGCACGTTAAATACTTGCTTTAATACTCCATTTTGGTAGAGCTCAACTTTTGCTTCAGATGTTGTGATCGATGGTTCACCTGAGAAATTATGAACAAAGTAACGATACACACCATCTGTTTGTTTAAAGGTCGTAATCGTTTCAGGTCCGTCTCCATCTTGGTCATCTGTATCTAACTGTGCATATACCGTTCCATCAGGAGCTACATAATTGTCATTGCGATAACTGACATGGAAACGACCTTCTTGCTCAACTGTCGGACCTGTTAAATGTGCATCAAGGTCATACGGAGTTGGTCCCCATGTTAAAACAACTTGGAAGTCAGTTGTTTCTGTTGGTTTCTCAATAGGCATTAATGTTTCATTTTTCACTTTTCTCTCGCCTACACCAACCTCAACGGCTACATATTTTGTTGAAAAGCCATCTTTCGCTACTTCTAATGTGTAATTCCCTGGTGATATACCGATAAGTGAGTAGTTTCCATCTTGCGCCGTTGAACCACTTTGAATAACCTCTCCTGACTGTGTATCAACACCTTCTCTCAATTTAACGAGTGCACCCGGAATCACTTCACCTGTACGAGCATTTTTGATGATACCGCCAAGATTACCTAGTACTTCAGCTTCAGGTTTTGCTGGTTGCTCTTGTTCAGGTTGTGGTGTAGGTGTCGGTTCTGGTTGTACCGGTTTTGGTTCAGATGTTTGTTGTGCCGGTTTTTGAAAAGGCTTCGCTGCTGGCTTTTTAACCGGTTTTGCTGTGTCTGCCTTTTTCACAAATACTGCAACTATGTCTTTTGAGCCGTTCATTGTTACTTGAACCTGAGCATTTTTACTACTAATGCTGCCTTTCCAATGTGAAAATTCCCAGCCAAACTGTGGACTTGCTGTTAAAGTAAGGATAGTGCCTTCACGGTATTTGTTCGCTTTAATTGATTTTGTTACAGCGCCGCTTCCTTCACTGTTTACTTGAAGTGTGTAATACTTCGTTTGTGGTTTAAATAGTGCACGAACGGCTTTATCCGTATCCATTACGACTGATACTTGATCCGCAGTACCGTCGACACTTCCTTCCCAGCCGACAAATTCCCAACCTTCAGCAGGAATTGCTTTCAAGGAAACATTTTGGCCGTCTTTAAATTGTGTACCAGCTGCACTCGTCACAATGGACCCTTGTCCACTCACTTCTTTGTTTAAATTAAACGTTTGTTCAATTGTTTCAAGTGATATTTTAAACTCTTTATCTTCTATTCTTGCAACAATCGTCGAGTTACCTGGTTCATTTGAAAGAAATGTGTTCGTCGCCCCTGTTTCTAAAGCTAGTGTGCCAACACCTTCTAAAATTGACCAATCTGGTGAAACTTCCATTTCTTCTCCGTTGGCATCTTGTCCGATTGCCTTCAGTTCAATTCCATTGCCAACCGTATTTTTATTAACGGATGCTACGATTTCAATATTTTCTAATACATGCTCTTTTACAGTAAGTGTTGCTTGTTTCTCAAGTGAACCGATTGTCGCAACGACTGTTTCACGTCCTGGTGAGTTCGCTGTGAACACATTTGTTGACGCTATTTCGTCTTGGAGCTGTCCTGATTCACCTGGTGTGAGTGACCATTTTCCTTCAACGAGTACTTCGGATTTCGTTTGATCCTCTTCTTCTTGAGTTTCTTCTGTTGAAGTTGAGTCATCGTTTGTTTCTGTATCTTCTGCATCTGTATTTAATTCACTCTGTTCTGGAGAATCTGCAGTTTCATCTTGAGATTCTGTTTGTTCTTCAGTACTTTCTTCTGAATCAGCATCTTTTGCTTGTGTTTCTGAACTTTCTTCTGAGTCGGCTTTATTCGCTTCTTCCTCAGTTTCTGTTGCCTGTTCATTCTTGTTTATGTAGACTAGCTTTAATTGTGCAGTTTTTTCTACTTGAACCTCTTTACGGTCTGAGACTAGTTCGATTTGTGAGTCGATTGTTGATAACTCGTTTTTGAGTCGATCATCCTTCGTATTTCTAATCCCATCGTCAAGCGTTTCAACTGCACCAACAATATCCTTTTGGATAATTTGCATATTGCTTAATTCTAGATAAAAGCTCGGTTCTTTAGGAACGACTTTTATCCCAGCTGTTAAAACCTCTTTTGCCTCTTCGACTTTTTCAAGTGCTTGATAAGACTTTGCTAAACCAATGCGTGCTTCAACATTTTCCTCATCGATTTCAAGAACCGTTTCGTAAGCAATAATCGCTTCTTCATATTTCTGTTCCTGGTAGTAGCGATCCCCTAGGGCTAATTGCTCTTTAATCGTCTCCGCATTTACATATTGAATTGTAAAATATGTACCTAGTGATAATAGAATAATTGCGAGAATACTAAAAATTGTAATATTCCGTTTCGTAAGAACTTTCCTCGTTTTTTCCGACACCTGTTTGCTCCCCTCTTCTAGTTGTGTAATTAGAACTATAATGTTCGTTCTAATAGATAGATATAATTAAATTTACATAGGTCTTTTTAATTATATAGGGGATTTGATTAAAATTAAACCGGTTGGGTGAAAGTTTTTAGACCTTTCTGGTGAAATATCTTGCATTTTTTCAATTTAATGGTAGGGACTAGATGGAGGTTGGGGTGTGGAACGTGCATTTTTGTGTAGGAAATTTGGCATTGAGAGCAAAAAAAGTAGTGAATTTTTCTCACTACTTTTTATGGGGACTGTCCCGCAGCGCTTTAACTTGTTAGCGTAGTGAAGGACAGTCCCCCGACGCTTTAACGCACTATCATAGCGGGGGACTGTCCCCCATAAATTGTTGTACCTCATCAAGGGTTGGCATCCCACTTTGAGCACCGAGCTTTGTGACAGATAGGGATGCGGCAGCGTTTGCGAAATGGCAGGCTTCGTTGAGGGATTTTCCACTGCTTAGTGCAACTGCAAGGGCTCCATTGAAGGTATCGCCTGCACCGGTTGTGTCGACGACGTCTACTTTATAGCTTGGAATCAGTTGCTCTGCACCATTTTGATGAATTGCTACACCCGATGCCCCTTTTGTGACGATGCATTTTTGTCGTATTTGTTCCAACTCATCACTATTTAATAAGGATAATAGTTCGTGTTGTTCATGCTCATTTGGCGTTATATAGTTAACTTGTGTAAGTAAATTTCTAGATAGTTTTTGAATTGGCGCAGGATTTAAAATAACAGGAACTTGATGTTTTGCTGAAAGCCTCACTGCTTCCTCAACAGTTTCAAGTGGGATTTCAAGCTGTAATAGAATCATGTCACTGTTTGCAATTACATGTTCTAGTGATCTCACGTGAGATACAGTTAGTTGATAATTTGCTCCGGGTGCAACGATGATGCTGTTGTCACCGTTTGCGACAGTAATTGATGCTATTCCAGTTGATGTATCCTCGACTGAATTTATGTATGTAGTGTTGATATGTTCATTTAATAGATGTTCTTTAAGGGTTTTGCCAAACTCATCGTTCCCTACACAGCCAATAAGAGTAATGTCGGCACCGAGTCTTGCAGCAGCAACTGCTTGGTTTGCTCCCTTTCCTCCAGGGATTGTATGGAACGATTGACCAAGGACGGTTTCTCCTATTTTTGGGATGGTCGTTGTTTTTGTGATAAGGTCCATATTGATGCTGCCAATGACAGTGATTTTAGGCCGTTTCATTGATTCGCTCCTTATGAAAAACAGCGCCCATTGTAGCAGGCGCTGTTTGTAGATTTATCTTATACTTGAGGCTCAATTAAGCCGTATTTACCATCTTTACGTTTGTATACTACGTTCGTTTTATTTGTTTTCGCATCTGTAAATACGAAGAAGTTGTGGCCTAACATGTCCATTTGAAGAATCGCTTCTTCGCTGTCCATCGGCTTAAGGTTAAAGCGCTTCGTACGAACGAGCTCTTGGGTATCTTCTTCCTCTGATGCATTTCCTTCAGGTACATTATTATTGAACACAAATTTCGGTGCACCTGTTTCACGGAATTTACGGTTTACTTTTGTTTTATGTTTACGTATTTGACGTTCTAATTTATTTACTACAAGGTCAATCGCTGCGTACATGTCTTGATTATGTTCCTCAGCACGTAACACGAGCTCTGTCATCGGGATTGTTACTTCGATTTTAGAATCCTGTTCATTGTAATACTTTAAGTTAATGTTTACATTTGCATCAACTGAATCCTCGAAGTATCTCTCAAGCTTACCAATTTTCTTTTCTGCATATTCTCTTAATGCTGGAGTTATTTCAATGTTTTCTCCTCTGACGTTAAATCTCATGATAGAACTCCTCCTTTTTGATAAAGCTATGTATACAATATTCTATTTTGTCCCGGTGATCTCCTGCTTATGAGAGAAAAAAATGTGAAAATTTTGTGAGAAAATGTTGAAATTGGGGGTGGTAAAAAGTAGGAGGACAAATGTTGGGGACAGTCCCCCGATACGGTAATGCATTAAAGTGAAGCACCCAAAATGAAGCAGAGGAACCGTCCCCTAGCTTCCTATTGGATGATGTATTTGCTTAAGTTTGTTTGGATTGGTTCTTTCCAGGCTTGGTAGGCTGGGATTAGTTCGTTTTTGATGAAGTGTGGGTTTGTGTATGATTGGGTGTTGACTGGTTCTGTTTCTAAGATGTTGATGATGACATCAAAATGGTGGATTGATGTGCGTATTTTATCGTCGTCTTCAAAAATTGCCTCAATGACGATGTGAGATGAGTCTATATGATAGAAAGCAGATAGGATGTCTTTAAATAGACGTTCGCTTTCGTTAAGTTCTAGGTTTGTATAGCTGGCTGTGATGTAGTCAAAGCCGTCTTCAATTGTGTCTAATAAATAATAGTAAAAGTGAAGCAATTCGACTTGTTGGTTTGTGAGCGAAACCATGGTGTCACCTATTTTCGTTTATCGTAAAACATACCGTCAGATGAATTAACATTTTGGTATGGATTGATGTATTGTTGGTTTGATGATTTTGATTTTTTTAATTGCATCATGTCTTGCTGGATGTTTGCTTTGATTTCGGTCATTTTATCATCGATAATGTCATTCCATGTAGTGATTTGGTTGTATAGCTGTTTATCATTTGCAGTGAATGGGGGTTGAACGGCTTTTATCAATTCGTCTCTTGTATCAAGAAGCGAGGTTATTTCTTCAATAACCTCATCTCTCGAATCTTTGTTTACTGATTTTGAGACTAATTGAAAAAGCTGCTCTGTTATAGAGTAAACTTTTTCGAGTGCACTCACTACGCTTGTCCACCTTGACCGTGTTGCAGTTGACGGTTCATTTTGATGACTTCTTTCCACGTATCACGGAACTCAACAACTAAACCTTCTATTTCAACTAAGATTGAATCATCATTTTTAACATTTGCTTCAGTAAGACGATAGTTTATATAGTCATACATCACTGATAAGTTTTTTGAAATTTCAACATCCATGTTTAATGTAACCATTAGTTCTGTAATGATTTTTTGTGCCTTTTGGATGTTTGTGTTTTTCTCTTCAATTTGTTTATTTTCCATTGCGGCTTTTGCTTGTTTAATAAATTTAATACAGCCGTTATAAAGCATTAATGTCACTTCACCTGGTGATGCTGTGGTGACTGAGTTTTGTTGATATGCTGCGTATGGGTTATTCATTGCCATTTCGTTTCACTCCTTTATTGTGCGAAATACGATGATAAGTAAGACATTTGTGAATTTGACTTTTGAATTGCTTTTTCCATTGCTGTGAATTGTGCCCAATAGCGGCTTTCAATTTTTGTTAGACGGTCTTCAAAGCGATCAATGGAGCTTTCAATTCTGTTTAAATTCTTTCCTAATGTAAACGTATCGTTCGTTGCATTCGCATTCCCTGCTTTTGTCTTGATGTTGTTCATAGTTGTAGTTAGGTTGTCATAAAGTCTGTTCAAGATTCCCTTTTCGCCAGTTGTCGAGCCATCGCTTGTAAATAGCTGTTGAACTGCATCTGGATTATCTTCTATTGCTGCACGTAATTTATCTTCATCGATAACTAATTTTGCATCATTGTAATTTGCAGTAGTTGTAATTCCAATACTTGACATTTGTTTATAGTTAGAGTCAGTTTTAGAGCCACTAACTGGTGTATATATGCTAGTACGCATATTTGTAAGTAGATTTGTTAGCATAGAATCTCTGCGTAGCAAGCCACTTCTAGACATTTCTTCCCACTTTTCTTGTTGCTTATCTGTTAGACCTTCTCGCTCTGTATCTGTTAGAGGTTGATAATCTTTATATTTTTCCTCATTAACCTTCTTTTGAATTTTATCAACAAGTTCATTGTATGAATTGATATATTTCGTAATGTTTTCAATGACTTTATCTGTGTCATTCGCAACGTTAATTGAAATAGCAGGCTCATCTGTTCCACCTGCAGCATTTAATTTATCCTTTAATGTGAAGGTTACGCCGTTCATTTCAAAGGTATTCGATGTCCGCTGTGTTGTGAGGCCGTTGATTGTGAATTCAGCGTTTGTCCCACCAGATTCAGTGCCACTCTTAAATCGTAAAACATCATTTAGGAACCCTGAAGTCGTAATAATTTCAGCTCCACCGTTATTAAAATCACCAGTTTCTTTTCTCGTTAGCGTTACTTGGTCTTTATACTCATCATAAAATGCAGACAAGCCAACATTCGAAGAGTTAATTTTATTTAATGCTGTATTAAGAGATTCTGTATCTTGGACAAGGATTCGTTCATTTACAAGTCCTTTCGATGTATGAGAACCGACATCAAATGAAAAGTATTTTTGTTGATATGATACCTTAACTTCTGTGTCTTTAGGCTGTTGCGCTTCAAATGTAATTTTTCCATCATTATCAATTTTAGCAAAAACATTTCCACCTGAATCTAGTATCTCATTTTTATTTGTGCCACTATTTGTATAAGTTGTGCCACCTACAGTTATCTTCACTTCCGTACCATCTGCTAATGCTGGTAATTTTCTCGATAATTGTATTTCTTTAAAACTTTCTGTACGTTTAAAAGTTTCGACACGGTTAGATGCTGCGTAATCAACCTTTATCGTGCTTCCCTTTTTAACGTCATCGAAAAATGTTAAAGTTCCATTTTCAGCAAGATGAACTTCACCTGTTTTAAGCGTGTTTATGTCCGTATTAACAGTAAAAGATTTACCATTTACTTTGACTGAAGCACTAGTAGCGATATCTTGAATGGTAATTCCTTCAGCTAGTGTCAAATTGTGTACTTTACCATCTGCTTCAGCTGTTTTAGATTGTGACTCTACACTACCTGTTTTCCAGCCAAAGTTATTAGGATATTGAAAATTATCCTTCATACTATATAGACTTGCAGATGCATCAATCTTTGAACCTGTTTTAGATACCGCACCGGCATTAACTTTAGTAGCCGCTGTTGCTAATTGGCTAATTTGTGAGATGTTAAATGATGACAGTCCTGCTGCACCTTTTGCAACTGCAGTCACTTTACTTTCCATTGACGATGTAACAGTCCGCGCAGCAAAAGTAGATGATAGCTTCGTATCAAATGTTTGGTTACGAAAGTTTAATAGTAATGTATTCATCTCTCTGTAGGCATCCCGTTGCCATTCAATTGTTGTTTTATTTTTTGTTAATTTATCTAGTGGAATTCGTTCTGCCTTCATTAAATCGGCTACAATTGAATCTGTATCCATTCCACTAGCAAGTCCACCTATTCTTAACGCCATAATAGGACCTCCCTAGATTTTTTTATCGACGATGAGTCCTACAAAATCTGTCATCGCTGCATAGATATCGAGCCATTTTTTCGATGGAATCTCTCTGACTACTTCGTCTGTGTTGTTATCGACAATTGTTACGTAGTATTCATTTAGTTTTTCATGTAGTTCAAACTTAATATGTGTGTTAGCTGGTTGGAGCATCTCGTTTATCCCAGCGATGACTCCTTCCATCTCTTCTTTAGATGGTTGTTTATATGGTAGTTGTGTGCTATCAACTCTAGTTGATTCTGGTGCTGGAATTTCACTGGTCTGTTTTGTCGTTTCATAGTTGTGAAGTGCTGGCAGTGAATTTAGTTTATCTACCGACATAGGAACACTCCTCGTAAGTTTTATCTAGTGTTTATATCGGTTAGTAGATGGGGATGTTTAATAGTTTGGTGGAACTTTGGAGGGAAGTTGATGAATTAATTTGGTAATTGATTATAATAGAGCTGCTTTTCTAATAGTTTTACATCGTTTTGTAATTCTAGTAACTGGGCTTGAAATTTCTTAGTTTCCTCATGTATGAGTGAATGTTCAGTTACATAGACTGCAATTGCTTTCATTTCGTGGAGCTTGTTATCTATTTTATCTAATATTTGAATTTGTTCTTTTGTCCATTCAAGCTGTTCCTTTAAGAAATCTTTTTCTTGATTGCTATCTTTGTTCATGTGGCACCATCCGTTTCATGTGTTATTTATTAAAAAATCATTAATACGTTATCCTGGATGCTATGCTTTTTTCCAATTCATCCAGTTTCTATTCTACATGGGTTTTAAGTTAGCATTTGCATTAATAACCATTAACATTTATTAACACAATTAAAAATCATTTACACTAATTTAATTTATCTGTAACTAAAGGCGAACATTCGTTTGATATTATAGATATAGGATAGGTCTACGACTATTTATCGAGGTGTTATGACATGGAGTTTTTAAATGTGTTAAACAATAAAGAAAAAGGTATTTTGCTTGCAAGTATTATTGGCGATGGCGAAATAACTAAGATATATAAAGGTTCTCGAAGAAAGAACAATAGCTATAGAGAACATTTCAGTCCTAAGCAACTAGAATATCGCATGTGGAAATGCGAACAACTTTCAAATTATTTATACATTACTAATAGGAGTCAAACACTTCGTTCAAAGTCTCTACCATTGTTTACAGATTTATATCCGTATTTTTATGATAAGGATGGACTGAAACATATACCTCCAAAGTTACTCGAACATTGTACCTCAATCTACTTCTTAATCGTCCTATATTTAGATGATGGATCACTCATATTGAGTAAAAGAATAAATAAAAGAAAGAAACTCATATATTTAATGCCCTCAATTGCTTTCTATCTACAATGCTATAGAAAAGATGAATTAGAAATACTTCAGAAGTTTATCCTACAAACTTTTCAGTATGAATTAAAGCTTAATAAAAGAAATGATGGTTATGGATACATTTTAAAGATGACCAAAACAAGGGATGTATATAAATTCTTAAACACAGTAAAAAAAGCTATGCATCATTGTAGAAGTATGAAGTATAAATTTGACTGGGAATACAGATTTCATATTGAAAAAGAAAAACTGCAGGCTTTATATCCTGATTATCATGTTATTGAGTCAAATTCAACTAGATTTAAAAATTATACAAATGAGGAAATAACAAAATTAATTGCTTTAAAACAACTAGCTTATACTGATGACGAAATTGCTAAAGAGTTGGGAAGAAGTTATTGGTCAATTGTTTATAAGATAAAAGAATTGAGGAAAAATGGTCTTCTATGAACTAATAAAGTATATACCTTATGGATTATGTTGATAAGAAGAAATACTCTTTTTATTCGTATCCTGGTTTCACGTTTTCATAATTTGGCCATTGTTACTTTCCATTATCTAATCTTTCATAAACATGGAAAGTCATCGTCACAAAAGTTAAAACAAATATAAGCATTCTTACACCATCTGTTCAATATATAACTTTATTTTCTCTATTAGTTCAATTTATCAGTAAATAGAAGAAAGCCATCGTAATTCTGTGATTTCTTGAAGAATATAGTATGCTTTTCATACGAGAAGTTAGCAGATGTACATTCAAGAGGTTGTATACAAAATGACTGTTTCAAGCTATAACATATATAATTTACATTGTAACGTTTTTATAAAAGGAGTTGAATTCAATGAGTGTCTCACTTTACGAAAAGTGTACTAAATGTGGTCATCTATTAATCTTAAAAAGAAAGATTGCAATAAGCCATTCAGTCTACTTTTGTACAAATTCCAAATGTACACATTCTTTAAAGCCAATAGTAATCTAAAAGTAGGAAAGGAGCTATAGATAAACTAGAGTTCCTTTCCGGTATTCAAATTTAACGAAGAAGCTGTAAAACTCCTTGAGGCATCTGATTTGATTGAGCCAACATTGCTTGTGCTGCTTGAGAAAGAATTGAATTCTTCGTTTGAGTCATCATTTCTTTTGCCAAATCTACATCACGTACTCGTGATTCCGCGGTAGTAAGGTTCTCTGATGATGTAGTCAAGTTGTTAATTGTATGTTCCAACCGATTTTGATATGACCCCAATTCCGAACGGAAAGAAGACACTGACTTTATCGCATCATCATATACTTTAATCGCCGCTGTCGCTTTCTCATGTGTACTTACATCTAACGCATATTCAACAATCTCATTATCTGTTCCATTTGTAACACCATTAGAGGTATCAGATTGGTCAATTGCAGTATAATACGCTTTTGTAATGCCATCATCAGCTGTAACTTGCTCTCCTGAACCACCACTAATATTTAGAGCGTCAGCCCGCATATCCTTTAGGTCGATTGTAAAGCTCTGTCCAGCATTCGCACCTACTTGTAATACAATCGACGAAGAAACACTATTTGCGTCAGGGAGTGTTGCATTAAAATTCTTTGATATTTGACCTGCAGTTACACCAGTTGTATTATCAAAAACATTTTCCGCATTTAAAGCTGGGTTCCCGTAGTCAGAGCCACCAACTGCACCTGTGTCAGCCTCATCTCCAGCTGTGAAATTAATGAAATTTGCAACAGATGTTGCATCTAGAGATGAAAAACTGGAAACAAAATCAGAATAGTTTTCACCTGTAGTATTAGCTATCGCTGTTTTTAGTGCATCATTTCCTGTATTCGAACCTACTAAGCCTTTAATATCAGTCATTAATTCCTTAATATTAGTACTTCCAACGTTTGCGGTTATCTCGTAATTTAAGTACTTTACAATCATATAGCCTGCAGCGTAATCTTTACTGTCACCATTCCATTCAGCACCATTTAGAAGCGCTGTTGCTCTTGTAACCATATCATTTACTTTTGCAGAATCAAACCCACCAGCACCGTCAGAAATATAATATTCTAAACGCTCGTCTCCACCATGTATAAACTCAGCTGAACCTTCCTTGAACCACTTTGCCATGTCGATTGTAGCTTCTACACCAAATTCTGAATTCATAACTGCGTGGACCATTTCATGCGCAAGAACTCGATCACTATAGTTCCCACCGCCTGATCCATTATCACCGCTATCACCGGAACTTGGGGTAAAATCATTGATATCTATTGTTAAGGATTGGTCGGTCGTACCTGTCGAGCCTGTTACGTAAGCAGCTGTTCCTCCTGGTGAATCTGATTTTAGGATAATTTTAAGGTTTTCACCATTCCCCTTTAATCCATATTCAGCAAAGATACGATCTTCTGCTTGTGTTAACCAGCCTTTATTCTTTATTCCGTCCAAAATATTATTAACAGTAGTAGCATCACTGACACCTGCATTTAATATTTTTTTTGTGTTGAATTCAGTCGTATTACCAATTCTATTAACCTCTGATGTTAATTGATTAATTTCCTTTTGAATCTCCTTACGATCAGTTTGGGTATTTGTGTCATTAGCTGCTTGTGTTGCTAGTTCACGCATTCGCTGTAATATATCATGTGTTTCATTCAAAGCCCCTTCGGCAGTTTGAATTAATGAAATACCGTCTTGTGAATTTTTTGTAGCCATATCTAAGCCGCGAATTTGCCCTCGCATTTTTTCGGAAATTGCTAAACCTGCTGCATCATCACCCGCTTGATTAATACGCAGACCTGACGATAATTTACTCATTGACTTTGACTGTGCACCAGTAGCACTAGTTAATTGGCGATATGTGTTTAATGCAGGAATATTATGATTAATCCTCATTATTCTATTCTCCTTTTACGGTCAAATGCACAAAAAAGGATACCGAAGAATATCTCCGGTATCCCCCACTAATATTAACGAAGTAATTGAAGTACTCCTTGTGGTTGTTGGTTCGCTTGCTTTGCGACTGTATCTTTCGATTACAGAATAGACTATATCTTCATCCATAACTTTCATGGAGCTGAGCACTTCGAACAGTTTGCACTGCCCTACGAGATTCATAGTCATAGTCTTCACCTTAGACCGTGTTCTCTAGTCGTTGAACCTTCTCCAGAGTTTCCCCACAGGAGCTTGGCTGCTGATTATCCATTGTTACAATCTTCATCATTTTCAGACCTTCACGCTGACCGTTTCCAGTTACGTTGTAGTTGATGAAGCTTTAGGAAGTTCCAGCAATTCACCCAGTTATCCTCTAGCTCGTTACCAAGCTAGACGCCCTTTAATCATTATCTCAAAAGTTGTAATACACCTTGAGGCAATTGATTAGATTGAGCCAACATTGCTTGTGCTGCTTGAGAAAGAATAGAATTCTTAGTTTGGTTCATCATTTCTTTCGCCATCGTGCGAACATTTGCTTTCACAAATGACCAGACTATATCTTCACCCTTTATTATTCTAGTAGGGGTCGGGCACTTCGGATTCACAATGCTGATGTACACTGTTTCACCTATGGATTTCATCATCTTGAGCTTAGCTTTTAGATGGTTTATCCTAGTCGTTGAACCTTCTCCACTCTTTCGAGACAGGAGCTTGGCTGCTGATTGCCCATATCTTTTCTTTTTTCAAACCATCACGCTTGTCGTTTCCAACTACGTTGTGGTAAGAAAAGCTCTAAGGGGTTTCCAGCAATTCACCCGATAATGATCTCTAGCCGTTACCAGCTAGGACGACTGTGCTTGTCACTGCTTATGCAGCTAAAGCATAATCTACGTCACGGATACGAGATTCCGCAGCAGTTAGGTTTTCAGAAGATGTGCTTAGGTTGTTGATAGTGTGCTCTAAACGGTTTTGGTTTGCACCAAGTTTAGAACGTTCAGCAGACACTTTGTCAATTGCTGATTGAATTTTTGTTACTGTAGCAGAAGCATCTTCATGTGTTAAAACACTTAGAGCTTCTTCAGAAGTAGCACTACTAGTACCATCTGTTACAGCTAATTTAGAGTCAGCAGACGTATTCGCAGTTGAAATGCCTAACGCTTCTGCTCTCATATCAGCAATATCTAATGTTAAACTTTGGTTCTCATTTGCCCCAATTTGGAATTGAAGTGATCCTGCAGATTTACTAGCATCTGTTGTTGCATCTTTTGTTAACCCTAATGCTGCTGTATCTGCATTAGCTTTAATTTGAACAGCAGAGCCAGCCCCAGCCTTATCAGATTCAATTACAAGAGCATCTCCATCATTTTTAACAGTAAATGTTAATGCATTATGTGCAGTACCATCATATACAGCGTTAATATCAGATTGTAATGCAGTAACAATAGCATTAATATCTACCGCAGTAGTTGCATCTAAAGTATTTGTAGCATTTAAAGCAATATTTTGACCATTTAATTCAATAGATGTTGCAGCAATATCAGTTGCAAATGAACTAGAAATGTCTTTACCAGTAACTGAAGCTTTTGCATCAGATGCTTTATTACCATCCAAAAGTTTTTGTGTATTAAACTCTGTTGTATTACCAATACGATTAATTTCAGATGTCATTTGGTTAATTTCTTTTTGTATTTCTTCACGGTCTGATGTTGTATTTGTATCATTAGAAGCTTGAACAGCTAATTCACGCATACGTTGAAGAATATCATGAGTTTCGTTTAAAGCACCCTCTGCAGTTTGGATTAGTGAAATTCCATCTTGAGAGTTTTTAGCTGCCATATCTAAACCACGAATTTGTCCACGCATTTTCTCAGAGATTGCTAAACCAGCAGCGTCATCTCCAGCTTTGTTGATACGAAGACCAGAAGATAATTTCTCCATTGATTTAGATTGTGCAGTTGAAGCTGTGTTTAATTGACGGTAAGTGTTTAAAGCTGCGATATTGTGATTGATTCTCATTATAAATTTCCTCCCTGAATTAAGTGATTCACGTCCTTGTGAATCTATTATTTTTTTAGTTTGATTAAGGTCTCACTCATGTCGGCCGCCATTTGTTCAACCTCTTACTTTATATATCGTCGCTCGTTTGAAATGTTTAATAGTTTTTGAAGAAAAAAATAAAAAAACCTCAAGTTTTTTTAACTTAAGGTTTTGGTGTCTTATTTTTCAAGAGTTCTAGGAGGTTTTGCGGGGTGGAAGCTGCTTCATTATTTGATTCTTGTATGGATAAATACACTTCTTTACGATGAATTTCTACATTCTTTGGGGCATTTATGCCGATTTTTATTTGTTCACCTTGAATAGAGATTATCTTTATTTCGATATCATCACCGATTTGGATCGATTCATTTAGCTTTCTCGTAAGAACTAGCATACTTCCACCTCCTATTTCCCTATATTCTCTTGAATTAGTGTGTGTTTCGTTTTATATCTCGCATCATTTAAAATGATTTGTTTCGCTTTATTATTTTTAGTATTAAGTATAATTGGTGCTTGTAAATTTGCAGTTGATTGTTGAAAAGGGTCTTTTATGTTTAATATAGTAAATACATTTACATCCTTTTCAGATGTAAGGTTAAGTAATTGCTTTTCATTATCCGATAGTTCAAATTCATAGGTCGGGAAAAAGATAAATGGATTAACGATAATGAAGCCTAATTCTGCTGTTATCGTTGATTGTAAAATTGTAAACGGTGATTCATCATCCAATGGTAATAAGACAAATGACTTTTCATCTAGAAAGCCAGGAATTCCATTTTCAAATGTCACAATATCTGATTCTGATACTTCAATATTACCATGATACTTTGTTGAAATTTTCATTTATTTATTCTCCCTTATCTTCTGATACGAAGTCAATATGAAGTTCATTTCGTCTAGCTAACTCGATATCAACCCTGCCTGCTTCATAACCAATAATCGGTTTATTGATTTCAACATCAATTTTCGGTTTATTTGCTGTAATATCAATTTCTACTTTTGCTGGTTGATAATCTATCTTGACACTTCCAGCCGAGGGTATGAAGGCAATATTTATCGGCTGAATCGGCTTACTACTACCCCTTTTTGCAATGTCTGTGATAGGTGTTCCTCCATTTTCAATTTTCTTTAATTGCTCTCCTTCCTGTGCTCTTCTTGCAATCCCCTCAAGTAAATCCTGTTTCCCTTGTTCAGCTGCCTCTTGGATTCTCCTTGAAATATGCTTCAGATCCATATCAGCCCAAGCCTCTGTTTGGTCAATCGATAATTTGGAAGGTGTTGTTTCGATTGATAACTCGGCTTTCGGTTGTTCGATTGATAAGCTTGCCTTTGGTTGTTCCATTGTTTGCTGTGCTTTAGTAGTATGAATACTTATTTGTCCTGATATACTTTGCAAACGAATTTGTGGGACGTTCATGTTATCTCTCCTAGTAAAAAGGTCTGACTCATTGGTATGTGTCAGACCTGTGATGTATTAGATTTTATCTTAAAAAGTCTACTAACGAAGGTTGAATAATTTTTGCTCCAACTGCGAGTGATGCTCGATGAATGCTCTCTTGAATCGTTAAATCTGTAATGACCTTTTCGATATCTGCATCCTCATTGTCAGATAAAATTCGACTTGCAATTACCTCTTGGTTGCCTAAACGACTGTCAATTAGCTCAAGTCGATTATAGCGCGCACCCATTTCAGAGCGCTCAGAAAGTATTGTATCTATATGTTTATCAAGCTTCCCTAGAAGTTCATCACCATCTTCAAGAGAGCCCTTTCCATCTAATAAACCTGCTTCTAACTTTTGTAATGTATCAAATAGCTCCGGACTAAACACATTTGCTGGATTAGCATTCACTCTTAATTGAACGCCTTTTGATACTTCAATATTATAGGCAGTTGAAGTCATTGCACTTGTATCAACTACACCGTTCGCATCTATCGTTACCGGCTTTGTTTTCGTTTGTGTACCGTTAAAAATGTAATTACCAGCAACCTGTGTATTCGCAACACCTGCTAGATCTTCTTTAAGTTGTGCAATTTCTGCACCTATTGCTTTTAAATCCTCCGGGCTATTCGATCCGTTATTTCCTTTCACAACAAGCTCCCTTACACGATGAAGCACATCAGAGGCATGCGCAACCCCATCCTCCGAGTTCTCCATCCACGTATACGCCTCAGAAAGATTCCGCTTATACTGCTCAACCTCAGTTAAATTCGTCCGATAAAACATCCCTTTTATCGCAACGACCGGGTCATCTGACGGACGATTAATTTTCTTACCTGTCGCAAGCTGGTCTTGATATTTCCCCATATTCGAATAACTTTTACTTAAATTGCTTAATGAGTTACCCGCTAACATACTTTGTGTTACTCGCATTTATTTCACCTACCTAACGTTCGATTATATTCCCATCCGATTGATAATTGTATCTAATAATTCATCCTGTAACGATATCATTTTCGCTGATGCATTGTATGCATGCTGGAATTGAATCATGTTTGTCATTTCTTCATCTAATGAAACGGCGCTGACTGATTGTCTTCTTTGGTCAACAGAGTCACGGAGTACAGTGCTGTTCGCTGTTAGGCGGTTTGCTTCTTGGGCATCCACGGCCATACCACCGATGACACTTTCATAAAACTCTTGGAATGTTGTTGTTGTGCCACCGATATCCATTAGTTTATTTTTTACTTCTGCTAGATTTATCGCATTTTGGCCATTTCCGATTTCAGCGGCTTGTCCAGGTTCAGCAAATGATGCTGCGATATTATTAGTTGATGCTTTTATAGCAGTCGTGATTTGAATTTTGCTAGCTGCACCTTTATGGTCAGTTAAATACGTATCATTTCCTGCTGCATCAACACCGAACGAGAAGAAGTTAACGTCTGTTTTTGCCATTGGCTGATTGTTCGCATCAAAATCGGCTAATGTCCAGCCGGCACTGTGTACGTTGTTATATTCAGTTGCGAAGCTATATGCCATGACGTCAAGCTTATCAAGCATTTCTGAATAAAGACCTGCTTCAGCCATTTGGCCATTCTCTGGGTAAGTGTAGCCATATGAATCAATTAAACTACTAATCTTACCAGTGCTGTTGAAGTTTAATACATTAATAGGTGCGTCTGTTCCTATTTGTACAGATTCGACGTAGCCATTTGCATTATTATAGCCTACAGATAAAGAATTTACTGTTTGCGTAGTGCCATCGACGAGCGTGCCAATCGGATTATCATTATCATCAACAATTTGCACTGTTGCTGTACCTTCTGCGATTTCTAAAGCATTTCCACCTGATTTTTCATAAGTTACCTTTACATTTGCTAAAGAAGACAATTTATCAAGTAAAACATCGCGTTCATCGTACAAGTCATTTGGCAGAAAGCCATTTGGTTCGATTCTAGCAATCTGTTGGTTAATATTATTTAATTGCTTTGCGATCGAATTGATTTCTTTTACGGAAATATCTAATTCGCTTTTCAAGTCTGTTTGCACAGATTTTAAAGAAGTTGATAAATATTGAAATGTTTCAGCGACAGCCTTCCCACGTTCTCTTACAACAGCACGGGCACCGGCGTTTGTCGGATTTACCGCTAAGTCTTGAAGTGATTGCCAATATTGGTCCATCGTTGCGGCTAAGCCTGTATCAGACGGTTCATTCATAATCTCTTCCATTTTCTCTAATGAGCTAGCACGCGTTTCCCAATATCCAAGCTTGTTGCTTTCTGAACGATATTGCGTATCAAGAAAGCCCTCACGGATTCGCTGCACACTCCCTGCTTCTACCCCTGTCCCCATTTGACCAGGAATTTTTGCACTATTTTGGCCAATTGCCGGGTACGCACTTGTGCTTTGAAAGTTAACACGCTGACGCGTATAACCAGGTGTATTAGCATTTGCAATATTATTACCTGTTGTGTGGAGGGCGCTTTGTTGTGTGAACATTCCACGACGTGCCGTTTCTAATCCCATAAATGTTGAGCGCATGTTTTCCTCTCCTTATGCTTGCGAGTCGAATAACGAGCGACGTTTCGTTTCGACTTGAGTATTTGCTGGTTTACTATTATAGTTATAATCTTTTTCCTGAGGCATAATCATATCCAATGTTAAGTTTGTTAGTTGTAGAGCTTGCTTAGTAAGTTCACGATTAAGATGATTTGACTGTTTCAAGGCTTCAATTGTCTCTTTAAGCTGGCTTGAAATCGTCACTAATCTGTCTTTTTCTTCACCAACGGCTTTCTCAATACAAGCTGATAAAGTCAAATCATCATCACGCTGTAAGTACTCAGTAGTATGCTTAATCCGTTCATTCTCTACCTGACTAATCGCCTTCACAAACATCTGCTCTTTCTTCAGCATTTCTCTTAATGCTTCGACATCCTCAGACTTTAATAGTTCAGTTTTTTGAAGGGTTATTTCGTAGAGTTTTTTATGAAGTTGTAGTAGTTTTTCTAATGATTGAATAACGTTCTCTGCTGACAAGAATAACCCTCCTGATTTTCATTACTTTTTATAAAAGTTCACTAATCCCGTTGCAATTGCCTTCGGATCGATCGTATATGTGCCGTTCTCTAATTGTGCTTTTAATGCTTGGACTTTTTCCTGTCTTGCTTTTGTTACCTCGTTTGTTTGTTGGAGGTCAATTGCTTTTGAGGAAATTTCCACTTTGTCTTCTCTCGTTTGCGGTTTTTGTGCTGCTATATTTTTTTCTAAATTGCGTTTATATGGATTAACTCCCATAGATCCTATATGATTGATTTTCATGAGTTTTCCCCACTTTCTGTTGACTCACCAGTTTTATACTATATATATCGGTTTACATGAATAAGTTTTTAGTGTTTTTCTATTTTTTAGTACTTTGGGAGTAGTAAGTTGATTGAACTTTTGCAGGTTTATTTCGTTCAATGATTCTTTTTTCCTCATCCATTTGATGCAGTTGTTGATTGATATCTATTTTACAAGAACTACAAAGTCTGTCTTCTCTTATTACCTTGCCACATTTTTCACATGGATATCCTAGATTTGGAAAGTTCGATAATTGGATTCTTCCATTGCGGATAAATTTTAAAATTAGTTCTTCTGCTACTCCCGTGTCCTCTACTACTTCGTGTAAAAGTGCTTTGCGATTTTCACGCTTACGTAAAAATTTATATACCGTTTCATAGGCTAACTCTTCTTCTTTAAAACATGCATCACATACAGTGCGAAATTGTGTTTTTACAAATAATGTATTACATTTTGGGCAATTCGATAATTCTCCCATACTCATTCTCCTATCATCTTTATCTACCTTATATATCGGCAGATTGTTTCCTATTTTTAGCTTCTAATTAATGTTAGGGAGAAAACCTTTGAAGCACCGCCCTGTATTAGGATTTTCGCTGCATGTCTTAAAGTCGTTCCTGTTGTATAAATGTCATCTATTAATAGTATGTTCTTACCTACTATTTTACTTGATTCTAATAGAAAAAACACATTTTCTGAGCTGAGTCGCTGTTGTCTTGATTTTTTTGATTGTTTTTCATGGTGGGCTCGTTGCAGGATATCTAGCTGGTTGAGAGGTATAAAGTTTGCGAGTAGCTTCGCTTGATTAAAGCCGCGTTCGTAGAGGCGTTCTTTACTTAATGGGATCGGGATTGTGTAGTCTATAGCTGAAGTTGTGTAATGCTTTTTGTATGTGTGTCGGATTTCCTTTGCAAAAACCTGAGCTAATGCTGCGTCTCCTCTAAATTTATATAGAGAGAGGACCTCTTTCATCTCATCGTTGTACTTATAGATTGAAACATTTTTTTGGAGGGTTTGCTTCCATTGCGGGTCTTTTTCCCACTTTTCACAATCGGGGCATATATCAGATGTTTGTTGGGGGCGATAACATCCAGGGCACGTCGGTCCTGTGATTCGTTCGAATTGTTGCTCACATGATTCGCAAGTATTTGAATCTTTTAGTAAAAGTAAACTCGTCCACGACGGTTCAACGGATATTTCCTGTTTACATATAAGACATCTCATTTCCTTTCACCTTTTTTACAGAGTTCTCGCAAAGTGGGCGGTCTGAAACGATTTTTGCACATTCAGCGAGTGTCACTAATAACGAGGTCATTTGTTGTTTATCGACATAGTCAGCCTTAATGTACATAATTTTATCTACGTTTGTTACATAACGGGGTTTCGTTTTATTCAATGTCAGTGCCATAATATCCTCTAAACATTGCTCACACGTACATGATAATTGTAATCGGCTTTTGTATTCATCTAATAAGTCTTGCATGATTTTTTCCATTGCATTAATGACCATGTGTACGAGCCCCTGACATGAGTATTTACTAAGATTATGACATAAACTTTCATTTATTGAAAGATGAATCCATCGTTTCCATTGATTTCCTTGCCATTTCGTTCATCTGTTTGACATTTTTTCTCGCCTCGACCATCGCCTTTGTTTTACCAAAGTGGAAAAACAGCACGGCACCAGTTGGATACTTTGCACTTCTGCCGACACGGCCTGCAATTTGGACTAATGCACTCTCAGTGAATATATCATCCTCACTGCCTAATACAGCAACATCACTGTTCGGAATTGTTACACCCCGTTCCAATATTGTCGATGTCACGATTATCGGTATCTCGCCGTTACGGAACCGTTGAACCTTTTCTTTCCGTTGTTTATCCTCGGCATGGACTCCTTCGATTCGCTCATCATAGTGACGGCAAATGTCGACGACGTTATCAATGATTGCTACAGACGGTACAAAGAGAAATGCTTGTTTCTTACTATTGAGTTGGTTTTCTAGCCATTTGAGGACAATTTGTGGGAGAGTTTTCTTTTTCAGCCGTTTTTGCCAATTACCACACCAAATGAATGTTGGTACAGGTAAAGGATGACCGTGGTACCTTGCTGGGATTTTGACTGCTTGTCGCTTATTTTGCTGAACTTCTTTTTTCCATTGTTTTGAAGGGGTCGCTGTTAAGTAGATGAGCGAGCTTATTTGCTTGCGCGCTTTTTGTACAGCATATTGGAGCGACTTGTCCATTGAATAAGGAAAGGCATCAACTTCATCGACAATGATGACATCAAAGGCCTCTTTAAAACGTAAAAGCTGGTGTGTTGTCGAGATGTAAAGATTTGCATATCGCTGCCTATCTTCACTGCCACCGTATAGTGCTGCAATTTTTGTGTTTGGGAATACTTTTTTTAAACGCGGCGTTAGTTCTAATACAACATCTGTACGAGGGGTAGCGATGCATACCCGTTTCCCTTGAAGCAGACTGTATTCCAGCCCTTTAAAAAGTACTTCTGTTTTCCCAGCACCACAGACAGCCCATACGAGCAGTTCTCTATTTCCCTGAATCGCTGTGACTACTTCCTTCGATGCATAGGCTTGTCCTTGAGAAAGCTCTCCTTCCCAATCGAACAAGACTTCTGTCTTTTCAGTAATTTCTGGACCTACCCAGCGATAGAACGGCGTACATTCACTAACACGCCCCATCATGATGCAATTCCTGCAGTAGTGACAATGGTCCTCACCACAACGTGAGCATGCAAAAGAAGCAAATAATGATTGTGTGTCACTACCACACCGCTTGCATATGTAAATATAATTTTGTTTCGTAATACCGTGTGAAAGTTGGACGTAGCCGTGATTGACATGTTCATGAAGGGTTTCTAATGGGAACGGGATTTCTGCAAGGAGTAATTCCTTCCCATATAGATGCTGTTGGAGTTGTGTGGAATAGTTAAATTGTTTATTCAATGGAGTATGTGGAAGCGTTTGATGTTGAGATATCGGCAAACCTTCATGAACGGAAAACGTTGGTATCAGTCGTTCATCTTGTAAGACAAATCTCATATGTATGTATCCCTCTTATTACTAGTTATTCACAATTTTCCGATAACGTTTTTCGACACTAATTGCGGTTCTTTCTAATTGTGTTGCAATTTGTTTAAATTTCAAGCCGCTATTACGTAATTCGAGTAGCTTCCTGTCTTCTAAGGTTGTCCAATGTCGATAAGTTCTCTTCTTTTCTTCAACCTTGGATTCATAACCCGAAGTCATAGACATCACTATCATACCTTCTTTCAATCTTATACAAAAATATTATGAAGGTAAATGTTACATCTGTCTATGCTCCTCATTTAAATAAGGAGGAAAGTACTAAAGCAATCATACTTTCTCCTTATCAAATCTGTTACTTTTGATACCATCCTAAGCCAATTGCACCTTCACCTAGGTGAGTACCAATAACTGGTCCGAAATAGCTTATTAGACACTCAACATTTGAATATTTCTGTTCTAGTTCCTGTTGGATTTCTGCTGCTTCATCGGGACGGTTCGCATGGATGATTACAGCTCGAATCGGAACATTTTTTGAAGCATCTTCATGGAATAATTCGAACACACGATTCAACGCTTTTTTCTTTGTACGAATTTTTTCAAATGGAACGATTACTTTGTCTTCGAAGTGTAGGATTGGCTTCACTTGTAAGAGGCTTCCGATTAGTGCTTGTGCGCCACTTAGGCGGCCTCCTCGTTGCAAGTTTGTTAAATCGTCGACCATGAAATACGCGCGGATTGTTTTTTTCATTTCATTTAATCGGTCGAGTATCACGTCAGGTGTTTGTCCTTGCTTTGCCATATCAGCTGCTTCCAGTGCATAAAAGCCTTGTACCATACAGCTAAGCTCTGAATCAAACGGATATACTTTAATGTTATCGACCATATTTCCAGCTGTGACAGCCCCATTGTATGTACCGCTAATACCGCTTGATAGATGCACTGAGATGACGGCATCATACGTTTTCGCAAGCTCTTCAAATAATTCAACAAATTCCCCTACCGGTGGTTGTGAAGTCGTTGGTAGCTCTTGTTTCGTTCGCATTTCTGCAAAAAATTGTTCTGCTGTGATTTCAACTTCCTCTTGATACGTTTCCGAACCAAAAATAACACTAAGTGGGATCATATAAATATCGTGTTGTTCACGTAATTCTTTCGGGATGTATGCGGTACTATCTGTTAAAATAGCCGTTTTCATAGCAATCGTGTCCTTCCTTATTTCGATAGCCTATTATGTGTTCAAGTAGCCCCCTGAACATCAGCTTTCTATTATTGTACTATCATTTTAACGGATAATGTATGGAAATTCACTAATTATTGTTGGGAACCGCGTGAGGAATGGCCCTTAAATAGAGACTGGCTCAAAACCAAAAAGGGCCAGACCCCCTCAAACACAACATATAGATTATAAAAGCCTACCTATCTATATGTGTAAATTGGAGGGGTCAGACCCTTTTTAGACAATCTCTGGCAGGTTTATTTTACTTCAACCCAGCCGTTTTTAATCGCTACAACAACAGCTTGTGTACGGTCGTTTACATTCATCTTCTGTAAAATATTACTCACATGGTTTTTAACTGTTTTTTCACTAATGAAAAGTGCTTCACCGATGCCGCGGTTGCTTTTTCCGTCTGCAAGCATTTGCAATACTTCACATTCACGGCGTGTGAGAATATGTAATGGTCTGCGAATTTCCGGCTGTAATGGCTGGCTCGATGCTTGTCCATTCGCAGTCGCTAAACGTCTAAACTCATTCACTAAGTTATGTGTTACGCGTGGATGTAAGTATGAACCACCGTCTGCAACAACTTTGACTGCGTCAATAAGTGTATCGGCATCCATCTCTTTTAGTAGGTAGCCTCTTGCACCTGTCTTTAACGCATGTGTGACGTAGTTCTCATCATCATGAATTGATAAAATGATAACTTTCGTTTCTGGATTTGCTTCAATTAATTGCTTTGTCGCCTCAACACCGTTAACCTTTGGCATATTGATGTCCATGATTACAACATCCGGCTTATGTGTTTCGACAATTTCTAATGCCTCTTCCCCATCGTCACCTTCAGCAACGACTTCAAAGCTTGGTTCAAAATCTAAAATCCTTTTTACACCTTCACGGAATAATTGATGATCATCTATGATAACGATTTTTGTTTTCATATGTTCACGCCTCCCCATTATATTCTAGTCTATTAGGCATCTATTGTGTCAATAAGTCTTTAGCATCCATTTTCTACATTATACCAAAAAATCCTTTATTATCTTACAAAAATCACGAATTTCCTACGCTTAAAGGTACTTTTATCATAATAAACGTTCCTAGACCTTTTTTAGAGTTAATTGTAATCTTTCCTTCGAGTAGCTCGACACGTTCCTTCATGCCAATGATACCAAATGATTTTTTATCTTTATTCATTTTAACGTCCTTGATATTAAAGCCTTTTCCATTATCTTTTATCACCATCGTAATCAGTTCTTCGACTACTTCGACTTTGACCGAAATTTCGGTTGCTTCAGCATGTTTCAATGCATTCGTGACAGCTTCTTGGGCCAACCGGAATAGGGCAACTTCGAAGCGCGGTGGCAATCTTTTGTCACTTAAACAGCCAACGCTTTGGAAGGTAATTTTTGTTGAGCCATCATATTCTTCAATCGTATGTAAATATTTTCTAAGTGTCGGAATAAGCCCTAAGTCATCTAACGCCATCGGTCTTAAGTCATAAATAATTCGTCGTACTTCATACAACGCGTTACGCACATTTTTTCTAAGAGTACGAATCTCATTAAACCCTTCCTCTGCACCCCGCTCCCGGAAAATCCGTTCGATTAATTCTGAGCGCATCATCACATTTGCGAGCATTTGAGCAGGACCATCATGGATTTCTCTTGAAACCCGTTTTCGCTCCTCTTCCTGTGCTTCAATAATTCGTAAGCCGAAATCCTGCTTTTGCTGTGCATCTTCTAGAAGCAAGCCGACTTGGCGTAAATCTCGATTCAAATAGTTCAAAACGACAGTAATTTGACTGACAAGTGTTTCTGAACGCTCGATTATTTCTTGGAAACTTAATAGTCTTCGCTCCAGGTCATCGCGCCGTACGCGCAATTGCTTTTCATGCTGTTGAATCATCGATAGTTCGACCTGGAGCTTATGCGCCTTTTCATAAGCTTCTCGTATTTCTTCTTCACTATATTGCTTAAAATGCTTACTAACCTGAGCTAAACGGTTTCTAGCCTGTCTTGTCGATACTTCTAACTTATCACCTTCATCAATGACGGTACTCACTTGATTTTTTATATCTTCAAGCTCTTCAACGAGAGACTCATATTGCTGTCTTGATTGCTCACCAATTTGAAAAATCTCACCCTTACTCGAGTCGACCGTTTGAATCATTTTATCTAATATTTCATCCAAAATTTTGCTATCAAGCTTTTGGGGGTTCATCTGCTTCCCTCCGATTTTATGTCAAACATTATGTATTTATCTATATTTTCTACAAAAATTTACATTTCACTACGTAAATCTTTTCTAATAACGATTGAAGTAAGAAATATGTCGTTTTATAATATAAGAATGTGTTATTTACTTTTGCTTGCTTGTCAGGAGGTGTACAAGCATGCTTTCACATTATTATACCGTAAAAGGCTATGGAGAGCATGAACTAATTATCCAAAAATCACGTTTTATTTGCTATACCGAGCGCGTCACAACCGAAGAAGCCGCTCAAGAGTTCATTCAAAAAATAAAAAAACAGCATTCTAATGCAAATCATAATTGCTCTGCATATTTAATTGGTGAAAACAACCAAATCCAAAAAGCAAATGACGACGGCGAACCAAGCGGCACTGCCGGAGTTCCGATGCTAGAAGTTTTAAAAAAGCGTGACTTGAAAGACACAGTTGTTGTCGTGACACGTTATTTCGGGGGAATTAAGCTTGGCACAGGAGGTTTAATACGCGCTTACGGCAAATCGGTCTCAGAAGGGCTGAACGCGACAGGAATTGTCGAACGGAAGCTAATGCGTGTCATGCATACGAAAATTGACTACACGTGGCTTGGGAAAGTGGAAAATGAATTAAGAGCTTCCATATATTTAATAAAGGAAATTCATTATTTAAATGATGTAGAAGTGGAAGTATATGTAGAAGAAGAGAAAAAGGATGAGTTTGCTGCCTGGATGACGGAGATGACGAATGGGCAGTGTGAGAGTGTTGAGGGCAACAACATATATCTCGAAACTGAATTATCAAAAATGTAAATTAAGTAACTTATAATTACATTTACGTTTGCTTGAATAAATTTAGATAAACACAAAAAGATGACTTTTTATTTAAAAAAGTCATCTTTTTGTGTTTATTATGGATTTTTTATTTATTTTTCACTTATTCCTAATGCCAACTGGCTTTTTACCCTTTAAAAGGTTTAATAGTGGTCGATAATCATCTCTTACTAAACCAACTTTTTCAACAATCACTTCTATTGCAATCACTAAAGTAAGCAGGATAATAAGCGATCCCCATAAAGTTGCTTGAGAGAATATAAATGCTGCTAATCCAAATGTTGCACTCATTGCATAAATTAGTAATACTGATTGTCTGTGGCTATATCCAATTCGTATTAAGCAATGATGTAAATGTGACTTATCTGGTGATGATAAAGGTTGTTTATTTACAATCCTTCTTATAATAGCAAATATTGTATCCGAGATTGGGACACCTAAAATGATAATCGGGATAATGAGAGAAACAAATGTAACATTCTTAAAGCCTAATAATGAAAGTACAGAAATCATAAAGCCTAAAAATAAAGCACCTGTATCTCCCATGAAAATTTTAGCCGGGTGGAAATTAAAGATTAAAAATCCTAGTGTAGACACGGCTAGTAGTAACGCCATCACCATGACATATGGATTTCCCATCAATAAAGCCATACCAGCTATGGAAAATAAAGCAATAGTAGATACGCCTGCAGCTAATCCATCTAAACCATCGATTAAGTTAATAGCGTTTGTTATCCCCACAATCCATATGATTGTAATAGGAATACTAAATATCCCAAAGTTTATTTCGCCACCAAATGGCAAGTTAATAAACTCTACATTTATTCCCCCAAGAATCACCACGATGGAGGCTGCTGCAACTTGACCAAAAAGTTTAAACTTCGCTGAAATTTCTTTCATATCATCAATAATACCGGTAATTACAATAATTAAACTACCTAGGATAATTGGTATATGGACATTTTCCCCCAAAAGAATAAAAGGTAAATCATAATTTTTCTGAGGTTGATGAATAATTACACCAACTAAAAAACTTAAAAAAATGGCCAATCCACCTAATCTAGGCATAATCTTTTGATGGACTTTTCTTTGATTTGGCTTATCTGTGGCACCTATTTTGAACGCTAACTTTTTTACAATAGGTGTTAATAGTATGGATAAGACAAAACATATTAATATTGTTAACAGTAACATATAGCCAAAGACCTCCAAATATGATTCCCTAGATTAATGAATAATCTGTTGTTACTAATTATTCCACAAATCACAAATCCTATAAAATTATAGCACAATCCAATATATTATTGAAATGGTTTTTTGTAACATGAAGTTACCCTTGTACTTCATCTTATATTATTAGACAGATTATATATATATAAAGTTTCAACATATTAATGGAAAATTTGCATTAATTTTGTTCATTTTGTTAATACTTTGGGAGTATGTAATATTTTTAGTTCTCGTAATAAGGGAGGTATAACAAAGTGAGATGGTTATTTAATTATGGACTTTTAATATATATCGGAGCTGTCTTTTTAACTGGTGCTTTACTAATTATATTCAAGAGTAGTTACGTTCTCAGCCCTATGATTTGGACAGTTTTTTTATTCATCTATATATTTCTATTATGCATTTATATCCAAATAGGTCAGCGCACAAATAGGAAAAACATAGATAAACCAAATATCGAAGAAATTAGTGAACCAAAACCTAATCCTAATCATTAAATGCAATATAAAATTTATACACCTGTTAATTGTTACAATTTTTCGAACTCTCATTCTAGTGAATATTTTCATCGTAAAATTTTAATATTTTGAAGTTATTGACTATTATAAAAATCTCAAGTACTACTCTTAATGACTTAATAGATACAGAAGATATATTTTCTAATTTAAAATGAAAGTATTAAATGCATATTATAGTAAAACTATATTGAAATAATATCGCAATTATCATCTATTCCCTGTAAATCTCTTATTAATAATAAAACCCCGTAGATGTTCAACCTACGGGGTTTACTTAATGTTTTATAAAATCATTCATTAAAATACGCTGTTAAACCTTCAGTCCAATGCCTCAAAGGTTTTAATCCTTCTGATTCAATTCTTTGTTTACTTAGCACAGAATAACTTGGTCTTTTAGCAGGACGTGGAAACTGTTCTGTGGTTAATGGGTTCACAATTACTTGTAAATCTGCTTGTCTGAAAATTTCCTTTGCGAAGTCGTACCATGAACATTCTCCTCCATTAGTTGCATGATATATCCCGTATTTATCTGTAACCATTAACTCAATAAGAAAATTAGCCAAATCGACAGTATATGTAGGTGAACCTATTTGGTCACTTACAACACCAACCTGCCCTCGTTCGGCACCTAACCTTATCATCGTTTTAACAAAGTTATTTCCTTTAGTGCCATAAACCCACGCAGTACGTATAATAAAGTGCTCCTCTAGAGTGCCTGCAACAAATTTTTCCCCCGCTAACTTTGTGTTTCCATAAACACCTAGTGGATTTGTTGGATGGTTAACCTCGTACGGTTCATTTGCACTTCCATCAAATACATAGTCAGTGCTCACATATAACATCTTAGCACCAACTGAACTAGCTGCTTCAGCAAGATATTTAGAACCTAGAGCATTAATCTCATACGCAACATCTGGTTCTTCCTCTGCCTTATCAACATTAGTGTAAGCAGCACAGTGAATGATAACATCAGGTTTAATATTAGCTATATATTGTTTAACATTATCCTCATTTGTAATATCTAGAGTTTCACGATTTGCTCCATAAACTACATGGTTACTTTTCTCTAAGTTTATGACAACGTCTTGACCTAATTGTCCAGCTGCTCCTGTAACGACAACAATCATTTTTCTTCCTCTAATCTTTTACCATATTGAGACTCAAAATATTCTTGATAATCGCCTGATATAATATTTTTCCACCAATCTTGATTTTCTAAATACCAGTTTATCGTTTGTTCAATACCTGTTTCAAATGTATATTTAGGTTTCCATCCCAGTTCATTACGAAGCTTGGTCGCATCGATGGCATAGCGTCTATCATGACCTGGACGATCTGTTACATATTTAATTAATGATTCTGGTTTGCCTAATTGTTTCAATATCGTTTTAACAATATCAATATTAGTACGTTCATTATTTCCACCTACATTGTAAACTTCTCCATTAACACCTTTATGAAGTACTAAATCAATAGCTTGACAATGGTCTTCAACATGCAGCCAATCACGAACATTTAAACCATCACCATATACTGGCAGATCTTTGTCAGCTAATGCATTAATGATTATTAATGGTATAAGCTTTTCTGGAAAATGATATGGTCCATAATTATTTGAACAACGTGTTATATTAACTGGTAAATTATATGTTTCATGGTAAGCACGTACTAATAAATCCGCACCTGCTTTACTTGCACTATATGGACTGTTTGGTGCAAGAGGTGTTTCTTCTGTAAAATAGCCCGTTTCTCCTAATGTTCCATATACTTCATCAGTTGAAATTTGTAGATATTTTTTTACATTAATACTTTTCGCAGCATCTAATAGTACTTGAGTTCCTTGAATATTCGCTTTAATAAAAACGTCCGGGTGTGTGATACTTCTATCAACGTGTGATTCTGCCGCAAAATTAATTACATAGTCAAATTCTTTTGACTCAAAGAGGTTCTGAATAAAATCTCTGTCTGCAATATCCCCTCTTACAAATTCATAGTTTGAAGAATCTTCAACATCCTTTAAATTTTCTAAATTTCCTGCATATGTTAACGCGTCTAAATTTGTTATTTGATAATTTGGGTATTTATTTACCATGTAACGAACAAAGTTACTTCCAATAAACCCTGCGCCACCTGTAATTAAAATATTCATTTGAATCCTCCTATTATTGATAAATAAAATTAAGCTCTGCTTCAGCTAAAGTTGGTTGTTTTGCATCCTTTTCAGAAAGAACTGCTTTATTAGTCGGCCAATCAATCCCCAATGCAGGATCGTTCCATAAAATTCCACCGTCATGTTCTGGAGAATAATATTCATCTACCTTATAAGCAACTGTTGTATCCGGAACTATTGTACAAAATCCATGTGCAAACCCTTTTGGAACTACTAACTGCCGCTTATTATGCTCAGATAATATTACTCCAACCCATTCTCCATAAGTTGGTGAACCTGATCTAATATCCACTGCTACATCATAAATAGCACCTGTTAGGCATCTGACTACCTTTGTTTGTGCCTTTGGATTAAGTTGAAAGTGTAGTCCACGAATAGTCCCTACTTGACTAGACAGGGATTGATTATCTTGAACAAAGTCATACTTCAATCCATTCTTTTCAAATAATTCTTGATTATAACTTTCCATAAAATAACCACGATTGTCTCCAAACACACTTGGCTCAAGAATTAGAACACCATCTAATTTAGTTTTTATTATATTCATGCTCTCACCCTCTCCTATAAATTTTGGTTAGCTATCTTTAAAAGGTATTGTCCATATTGATTCTTCTTTAATGGTTCTGCAAGCTCAATTAATTTCTCTCTAGATATGTATCCCATTTTATATGCAATTTCTTCTAAACAAGCAATTTTTAATGATTGTCTTTTTTCAACAGTTTCAATAAATTGTGAAGCCTCTAGTAACGATTCATGTGTACCAGTATCTAACCATGCAAAACCACGGCCAAGTAACTCGACATTAAGTTCACCCATTTCTAGATACTTTTTATTTACATCTGTTATTTCAAGCTCTCCTCTATCTGATGGTTCAATATTTTTCGCAATCTCAACAACACGATTATCATAGAAATATAAGCCAGTTACTGCATAGCTAGACTTTGGCTCATTTGGTTTTTCTTCAATAGATATAGCTTTGCCATCTTGATTAAATTCAACAACCCCAAACCTTTCAGGGTCATTTACATAGTAACCAAACACTGTAGCCCCTTTGTCTCTTGAGACAGACTTATGTAATAACTCTGTTAAACCATGCCCGTAGAAAATATTATCTCCAAGTACAAGTGCAACATTATCATCACCGATAAAATCCTCACCGATTATAAATGCTTGGGCTAGTCCACCTGGTTCAGGTTGTACCTCATAAGTAAAGTTAACTCCTAAATCTGACCCATCACCTAAAATTTGTTCAAAACGTGATATATCCTGTGGAGTTGAAATAATTAGAATATCTTTAATACCAGCTAACATTAAGACAGATAGTGGATAATAAATCATCGGTTTATCGTAAACAGGTAATAACTGTTTGGATACCACTTTTGTTAATGGGTAAAGTCTCGTTCCACTTCCCCCAGCTAAAATAATACCTTTCAAGAAAATCAGCTCCTCTTTAATTAGTGCTAATATTTTTCAATCCTTATTATAATCATGTTTTTTTGAAAATGACAATCAATCTTTAAATATACTACATCCTATTTATCTCGAGTTAAAGCAGATATTGTCCCTAATCTCCCCTTTATCTTTGTAGATAGTGAACGTTTTTTCACGCCTGTTACATTGCCCCCATGCCTTACATACTTTATTAAAGGCTCATTAATATAGACTATTTTCTTTTTCCTTTTTAAACAAACGAGCGCTATCCATTGGTCATGCATTTCAATAGAGTTTGGGAATGGAGTTACTTCTGACACTAAATCTTTTTTGAAAGCCATACAACAACCAGTGAAAGAGTTTTTTATCACATTGCCAATTAAACCTTTTTTCTTATTTCCATTGTACTCATTCCATGAAGGATGCAACGTTTCAAGGTTACCGTCTACTACTGTAGCATCATGAACAACTAAAGAAGCATTTTCATCTTGGAAAGCTTTTAACATGCGTTCAACTTTATTGCCTTCCCAAACATCATCCTGGTCACAAAGGAAAATAACATCTCCTCCTGCAAGTAAAATAGCCTTTTCAAAGCTCTTTATGACCCCTAAATTTTTCTCATTTACATATACTTCTACTCCGTCACCATAATTTTCCTTCACTACCGAAACTGTTTCGTCTTTAGAACAATCATCCACAATAATTATTTGGTCATTTTCAGACAATTGCTTAATAACTGTATCTAATTGCCTCTGAATATAGTTCGCTCCATTATAGGTAGCAATTACAACAGATACCTTCATATTATTACTCCCTTTAACTCAATAAGATTTGCTTTAACGTATAAAGTGCTATCTTTTTATTTTTCACCAGAATAAACTGCTTTAATAGTCGCTTCACTAATTGCTTTTTATATGCAGGATATAGTTCCTTTTTATACTTTTTATAAAATGTATATTCTGAATCTAAGATGCTTCTATATCTGGTAAATGATACATTATTATAATCCATTACAGATAAGTCGTGTTCTAATTCTACATTCAACACATTTACAAAATAACCTGATTTATAGACTTCATAAAATAGCCAATGATCAAGGTAATCAAGAGGGAATTCTCTGTTAAACCCACTTATTTTGTTTAAAAAATCAACTTTTATCAATGACCCGGAATTTATTGCCATAACAGGATCGGATTGAACTCCAACACCTGGTTGTTCATCTTGTAATGGTTTAAAAGTATTAGAAAAGACAGGGGATATTTTTTTCCCACTTGAATAAATTGTCGGAACAATTGCAGCAACATGCCTATCCGCTTCATTATAATCTATAATCATATCTAAATAATCGTTAGTTAGATTAGTATCATGATCCAGTAGGAGAAGCCACTTACTCTTAGTATTGTTAGCAACAGTTAAGGCATAATTGTAGGCAGTACTTATTCCTTCATTTCTTTCATCATGGACATAAATTAATTTACAATCCCCAAACAAATTAGGGTCGATTTCTTGTTTTTCTGGACTATTATCATAAATAATGAACTCAATTTTATTATTTAAATCTTTATGAGTTAACAAACTTTTACTTAATGATTGAATAGTCTTGCTGTCATTTACTTTGACTTTATATAAAACAATGACTGCTGTTTTCATTGTCTAACCTCATTACGGGATTTGTTCATAAATTCAGTCCTTTTGGCTTGAGAAACAATTAATACAATTAGGAAAAAGCTTATACCTATCGGATTGTTAATGAAAGGATTTATATTTGTTAATAATAACAAGCCCATAAATGCTGACATTAATGAGATATCGACCGCAGATAATTTTGCTCCACGTTTGAATATAGAATAATAATTGAAATAAGGTAACAAAAATAGAAATAGCCAAAATGTGAATCCAATTAATCCCTGTTCAACTAAAATATCTAGGAAACTCATTTCAATACCATTCACTCTTCCATCAATTTCTGTACCATATCCTGTTCCAATAATTAAATTCTTTACATCACTTAGAAGTATCTCTTTTGATGCTAAAATAAAACTCATTCTAGCGTTAACGCTAATGTCATTTACTTCTTTCTTTACCTCTTTTTTTGGTGAATTTCCTTCCTCATTCCCTGCATCTTCCTCTAGCGTCGTATCCGCAGGTTCTTCTTCAACAACCACTTCTTCCTCAAAGCGGTCTAATGTCATATGCTCATATAAAAACGGAACAGAAATAAATACAAACACTAATATAACCATTTTTTTAAGAAATTGTTTCGTACGAAATAACGTCTGACACTTCTCGATAAACCCTTTTACTGGGTCAATTATTATCTTTGTATCAATGATAATAATCATCAAGATACTAATCATGAATGCTAATAAAAAGCCTCTTGTTTCAGATAATATCGCTGAGAAAGAACAAAATACTAAATTTGCAATATCTATCCAAGAGTGTTTTTTGCTAAGTACAGCATTAAGAGATAATACCAAACCAATCACAACAAAAAGATGACTTTTATAAAAGACACTGTTACTTGGTCTAAAGAATAAATCGTCGTTCATAATAGTATTCATGAAATCGTAAAAAACGGAAAAATTAGCACTAAACACTGTTTTACCAAGCAATGAGACAGCAATCGTAAATAAAGCTACAGCAAAAGCACTATACTTTAGAATTCCTAAAATACGATTAATTGAAAATTTATCCTTTGAAATATAGTAAGCAAGCGGAAAATAAACTAAAAAGTAAGATACTCTAAAGAAATCCATTACGATAATAGATATGGGATGATTATTTATTAACCCGATAACAGCACTTACTCCAAACCAACCTATTAATAAATAAACCCCTATTGTCAAAGGGTTAAATCTTATAAATGTATTTACCTCTTTATCTAGGAATGCTTTCATTTTAAGTACTCTTATACAGTATGTTACTAGAAGTATTAAGAAAATAACTTGGCGAATTGACAAAATCCCAAAGTCAATTAGCCTCCCTCCACCACCAACAAATACCTCGATGAAGAATATAGTAAGTAAAATTTTCTCGAATTTATTCAAACCAATCCTCTCCCCTACTTAAATAAACAAAACTAACTTTACATCTATCCAATCTTAAAAAAAGCGCCAACCCCATTTATTAAAAAATTTATACATTGATTTCATAAATATCTTAAATAGTTTTGAGTTTTTATGAGCTCCTCTTTCATAATAGTGAATAATCTTTGTGAATGGTGTATAAACAATTCGTTTTTTTCGTTTTTCTAATTCCAGGCATAAATCATAGTCTTCAAAGTACATGAAATAACGCTCGTCAAAACCTTTAATTTCTTTAAAGACTTCTCCCTTCATTAACATAAAGCAGCCTGAACCAATACGTATATCAACATTTTGGTCATCCGGCAAATCTCGACATTCATACGATGCTAATCGTTTATCAAATATTCTCTTAACAAATTGAAATGGAATAAATCGTAATGCATAATCAAAAACAG
The DNA here is from genome assembly GCF_030813355.1 of Metabacillus malikii. Classification (GTDB taxonomy): domain Bacteria; phylum Bacillota; class Bacilli; order Bacillales; family Bacillaceae; genus Metabacillus; species Metabacillus malikii. The sequence continues at coordinate 78,890 of NZ_JAUSUD010000012.1, read as the reverse complement.
TTACACGGTCTCTTATCAAATATTGCGTAGACCCGTCCTCATTAATAACCTTAGGTACTAACATTGAGATAGTGTTATCCTTTTCAAACTGTGCTAACATAGTTATAAGGTCATTTTTCAGCAATATTACATCAGGATTAAAAATAAGAAAGAAATCTTCTTCAGCTTGTAATAAATTATAATTATGTCCAAAACCAAAACCATTATTTTCATGATGAAAAGTAATTTTTGCAAAATCCTTGTATTCACTTAATCGTTCTTTATATTCACTAGTTGAGTTATTATCAAAAATGAGAAATCTAAATTGATTATCGTTTGCAAATTCCTTTTTTAAATGTTCAAGTACATTAAAAATATGCTTACTGTTATATGTAACGATACTTATAGCTACCTTCACAATTCCCACTATTTTCCCACACTTTCATTTGTCATAACAATCTGACGTAATATTATTATTTGACATTCTTTATAGTATAATTCGACATTTTTATCCCCAAAGACAAATTATAACACCTTCCATCATACTTTTGTACCCATTGTCATTATCTTTCCATTCTATACGTAATTGACTAACCTCTCCTCGAAAATTCGTATAATAATTCATGTACTATTAAGGTCATTATAATAAATGCCTTGAAAATATCATGGTTTAAAACTATAATCTTTGATATGATAGTCAAGGGATTATAAAAGAAACTACAATAAAGTAGGGATAATAAATGAATAATCGATTAAATAGAAAAAAGAACAAAAAAAGACGAATTTTGCGCATTATTTTATTGCTATTTGTTCTGTTACTAATAGGCGGAGGTATATACGGAGTCAATGTATATAATGATATCGCAAATGCTGTTGATAAAATGCATAAATCTTTAGATAGAGAAAAATCAGAAAAAAGAGAAGAAAAGGTACAATTCGATTTACAAGATCCATTATCAATTTTAGTCGTTGGTATCGATGAACGTGAAGGTGATTCTGGTCGAACAGATTCAATGTTAGTTCTAACTATAAACCCTGATACCAAATCAACAAATATTGTTAGTATACCTCGTGATACACGGACAGAGCTTATCGATGAAGATGGAGATATTGAAATCGATAAAATGAATCATGCCTATGCATTTGGTGGGATAGAAATGACAATACGATCAATAGAACATTTCTTAAACATTCCCATTGACTATTACGCAGAGGTAAACATGGAAGGATTTAGGGATATCGTCGATGCGGTGGGTGGTATTGACGTTGATAACAAACATGAATTCGAATTAGATGGTACGTATCTCTCAGAAGGTAAGCATCATTTAGACGGTGAAGAAGCATTACAATATGCTAGAATGAGAAATGAGGACCCTCTTGGTGACTTCGGAAGACAAGAAAGGCAACGCGAAGTAATTTCTAAAGTAATTGATAAGGGTGCTTCCCTATCAACTCTTACAAATTACGACGATATTTTGGATGCTTTAGAAGATAACATAAAAACTAATTTGACACTTAATGAGATAATTGGTATACAAATGGAATATAAGTCAGCTGCTAAAACGATTAAGAAACTTGAAATTGAAGGTGAAGGAAAACGTCTAAATGATGGTATCTGGTACTTTTTAGTTGAAGACGAAGTTAGACAAACTTTATCTGATGAGTTAAGAACACATTTGGGTTTAAGTGCTGATTCCGTTGATGAAATTAATATAAGTAATTATTAAAAAAACAACATCCGAGATCGGATGTTGTTTTTTATTGTTAATAGTATGAGAAATAAGGGCTCTTATTCAAAATAGATGACAATGGATAAAGCAATAAAAGCTGTAGCAAAACCTTATGGTTTTGCTACAGCTTTTATTTTAGTTCAATTATTTCCCACCAATAAATTGGTAAAATTGGTTTGAAAAATATGCAATTTTAACTGCCCAAGCTTCATCTGTCGCATATTGATGCCAACTATTGTCATTTCTCATATTATCAAGAGTTGGTTTACTAGAATATGGGAATGTTGTATTCGTATCCCAAGATCGGTCAATGTAATTACGTTTAATCCATGAAGCTCCTGCGATAATTCCTCCCTCTGGTGTGTTGAAATCATACGCACCTTCAGCAGGTTTAGAATCAATTGCTCCTATGCCATAAAAATTATATTTCGTATTCACAATTGCAGATTTCCCCCATCCAGTTTCAAGTCCTGAATGAGCTAGTAGATAAATTGCATTTACTCCTGTTTGTTCTTGAGCCTTCAAATATGCATATCCCATATTAGTCATCACTGTTTTCTCACCGTTCGTTTTCAGACTTATGAAACGATTAATTTGGTCAGCTGTAACATTTGCCTTGGAATATAACGGAGTAAATACTCCTACTTGGTTTGTTACTTTATTTGCTTTTTCAAACTCATATTTAATGACATTATATCCTTCATTTCCACCAGGGTTACTCGCTCCCCAAATCCAACCCACTTTTCCTGTATCTGTAATGACTTTATACCATTCGGAATAGGTCTTATCAATTGTTGTAACATGTTCTAAAAGCGACACTTTAGCACCAGACGGTAATGAGCCAAGATTTGCGCCGGAAGCAGAAGGCGTCCCCCTTAGAACTCGTCCTTCTTTAACAATCCAACTATCATCTAGGACACTATTTTCTAAATAATCTTTATGAACCCACCCTTGTTTTCCATCTTCAGTTCTAACTTTTGATGCATATAAATATTCATCAACTACTGTAACATTGTCTCCGTAATGCAGTTCGAATAACCTTGTATAAGAAGGGTTATACATTGGTATATGCAAAGCATAATTCGATAATTCATCAAAGCTTCGATAGACTGGAAGCCTAATTGAAGTAACCACTTTCGAACCATGAGTAGTTAACGAGATGATATCCACATTTAATTGTGCACTTGACGTATTATCATAGTACTCAACTACTACTTCATGAACCCCTTCACTAAGTGAAAACACCGCTTCTTGTAAATTATTACCACCGTCAATCCATGAATCAATTTTTTTAATTCCGTCCACATATACTCTAATACCATCATCTGATACTGTCTTTATTTGATAATTACCTGCATCGAAATGTGTCTTTTTAACATATCTTGCTGAGAAATTATCTAATGGAATTAATTTATGTGGGCTATTATACCCCCATGTAAAATTAAGATCTTTTATTTCAAGTTCAGAACCATTACCACCTAAAATAACTGGATTACCGGTCAATTCCTTAGTTGGATAAATAAAACCAACCCAATGGTCAGTATTATAAACATCTTCAATCGGTTGGAACTCAATGTCTACATTACTTGCACCAGTTCCATCATAATAATGGACCTCTATCCAATGGATATTCTTTTCATTCGGTTTATTTACATTCCTATCCTCAATAGTTAGAGAAATTGCAGTTTCTTCACCAGTTCCATCAACCCACCTGTCTAGCACTGGTTTACCGTCTACATAAACTCTTATACCATCATCTGACTTCGCACGTAATATATAGTCACCCGCAGCTAATCTCTTCGCTGTACGATAAACAGCAGAGAAATTATCAGTTGGCACTTTACCAACTACAGGGCTTTCTGTACCATTATTCTCTACTAACGCTTTATAGTTCCCAACTGGAGCAATCGATTTTGATGCTACTGGCTGCCCCGTTAATGTTTTATTAGGATAATAATAGGCAATCCATGTATCCAAGAGTTCTATGTTAGAGAAAATCATAGCATTGCCCTTTTCTTCATAATAAGTTGTTTCAATCTCATGATTCCCTGTTGGTTTACCCAATAATAAAACTTGGTCTAATTGTCCATTTGAATCAGTTGTTCGATTAATAACTTCCTGACCATCAATATCCATCGATACTCTACCATCCGCAAATGTCTGTATAAAGTAGTCTCCTGATAAAAATTGAGATTGGTCAAAAACTGCTTCAAAACCATCAGCAGGGAAGTTGGCAGGGCCCCCAGACCCCCAATTATATTGAATTTCTTTTGCATATTGATAGAATACTTTATTTGACCTTATCTTTTTATAGTCAAAAGCTAAATAGGCAGAAGAGGTCTTTTCAAAATAATCTACAACAATTGTATGCTCACCACCGCTTACAAATACTGCTTCTTTTTTTCCATTAGAATCTGTATTAGGCCATGCATTTAATACTACCTTATTATCCAGGTAAACACGTACTCCATCATCACCATTTGCACTAAAGATGTATGTTCCTGTTTCTAAGTTTACAGTTTTAGTAAATTTCGCAGTGAAATTATCTTTAGGTATTTTTAGATGTGGTGTGCCATTTCCCCAATCAAAATTAATATTTGTAAGACTAGTTTGTGTACTACTCTTCCCACCAATTACATAAGGAGTACCTGTAAAGCTATCATTTGGATAAAACTCCGCAATCCAAGTATTCACCTTCTCATCCTCAAAAGGTTGTATAGAAAATTCTAGTTTGCTAGCACCTGTATTGTCATAGTGTTCAACTTCAATCCAATGAATATCTTTTTGTCCGCTCGGTGCACCGTTCAAGTCTGCAACTTTAACTTTGACAGCATCTTCTTTAGCTTCCGCCGAGTTTGTCCAACGGTCTATGACAAGTTCTCCATCAACATAAACACGAATACCGTCATCTGCAAGCCCTCTTAATACATAGTCGCCCGCTTTTAATCTTTGTGCAGAGCTATAGAGAGTTGAGAAGTTATCAGTTGGCACCCCAGTTCCAGGACTTGCATTCCCTATGTCATCTACTAATTTCTGATTGTCTATACTTGGTTGTATCACTTTTGCCTTTGTCGGCATTCCTTCTAATGTCTTATTAGGGTAATAATATGCAAGCCATGAGTTAAGAGGAACGACATGAGAAAATACTCCTGCACCATATCCTCCCTCAAAGTAATGAGTTTTAACTGTATGGTTTTCATTACTTACTCCAAGCCACAAGGCTCGATCAACAGATCCAGTATATTTACCCCATCTGTCAATAAGAAGCTTGCCATCTGCTTCTACCTTAATACCGTCATCCGCAAACGATTGAATGAAGTAATCACCATTATATGTGCCAGATTGGTCAAATAATGCAGTAAAGTTGTCTGTAGGCATCCCCAAAGGACCACTATTCCCCCAGTTGTATTCAACATTTTTTACCTTCTCAATTTGTCTTTCGGACATTTTTGTATAGTTAAATGTTAAATAGGCCCCATATGTCTTTTCATAATATTCTACTACAATTTTATGTCTTCCCTGTGAAATATCTACTGCTGTTTTCTTATCCTTATAGTCACTATTAGGCCATGCATCCAGCACTATTTTATCATCAAGGTATACACGAACTCCATCATCTGCAAGAACATTGAAAAGATAAGTTCCCTCTTCAAAGATATCTTCTTTCGTAAACCTAGCAGAAAAGTGGTCCGTTGGTATCCCGGATAATGGTGAACCATTTCCCCAATTAAAGTGAATATTGTCCACCTTTGTTAAAGCATTCGTTCCACCAACTATCGCTGGTGTCCCCTTAAAATTATTGCTAGGATAATACTCACCTAACCATGTGGCTTCTGTGGCTTCTTTGACTGGTTCCAAGGAAAAGTCTACTTTTCCTGCACTAATATAATCATAGTATTGTACTTCTATCCAGTGAATATCTTTTTCATTAGCTTGTACATTTTTATTATCAGAAATTGATAACTTAATAGCCTTTTCTCTATACCCACCGTTGCTCCACTGATCAATCACTAGCTTTCCATCTACATATACACGTGCTCCATCATCTGCTTTTATTCTAGCAATATATTCTCCAGCTTTTACACGCTTTGCTGTAGTATATTTAGCAGAGAATCGGTCTGCTGGTACACCCGCACTAGGGCTCTTTGTACCGTGGTCTTCATAAAGTCTATGTGAATCTTTATCAGAGGTTAATACTTTTGCTGCTACTGGCATTCCTGACAGTGACTGATTTGGATAGTAATATGCAAGCCAGGTGTCTAGTGGTACGATATGCGAGAAAACACCTGCACCATATCCACCTTCAAAATAATGCGTCTTTACATTATGTGTACCTTTGCTAACATCAAGCCATAAAGCACGGTCCACCGAGCCCGCATATTTTCCCCATCTGTCAATTAAGAACTTTCCGTCTGCTTCTACCTTAATACCATCGTCTGCAAATGACTGAATAAAGTAATCTCCGCTATACGTCCCAGACTGGTCAAACTTTGCTGTAAAGTTATCAACTGGCATTCCTGAGGGACTACCATTTCCCCAGTTATACTGAACATTCTTTACCTTTTCTGTTTTTCTTTCAGCCATTTTAGTATAATTAAAAGTTAAATAAGCTGCATACGTTTTCTCATAGTATTCAACTACTATTTCATGTTTACCTTTAGAAATATCAATTGCTGTTTTCTTATCCTTATAATCACTATTAGGCCATGCATCTAGCACTAACTTATTATCAATATATACGCGAACACCATCGTCAGCGAGGGCATTGAAGAGATAGGTCCCCTCTTCAAAGTTTTCCACTTTCGTAAACCTAGCTGTAAAATAGTCAGTTGGTACACTAGATAATGGAGAACCATTCCCCCAATTATATTGAATATTATGCACCTTTGATAAAGCATTGGCCCCACCAACAATTATTGGATTTCCCTCAAAGTTGCTGTTTGAGTAAAATTCACCTAGCCATGTATTTTCAGTGGCCTTCTCAACTGGTTCTAGTGAAAATTCTACTTTACCTGCACTTGTATAATCATAATATTGTACTTCTATCCAATGAATATCCTTTTCTTCTGCTGGAGCATTTTTTTGGTCTGAAATTGCCAGTTTCGTAGCAGTTTCTCTATAACCTCCATTTTTCCACTGGTCTATTACTAATTTCCCATCTATATATACACGTGCTCCATCATCAGCTTTAACCCTTACAATGTATTCCCCAGCATTTATTTTCTTCGCAGTTGTATATCGAGCTGAAAAATGGTCTGTGGGTATACCTGAACCGGGACTTTTAGTTCCATGATCTTCATACAGCTTTTTAAAACTTCCAACTGGTGAGATAACTTTTGCTGATGTTGGCATACCTGATAATGATTGATTCGGATAATAGTAGGCAAGCCATGAATCTAATGGAACGACATGCGAAAAAACAGCAGCTCCATACCCACCCTCAAAGTAATGAGTTTTAACTGCATGATTTTTTTTAGGTACATTTAACCACAATGCCTTATCTATCGATCCAGTATACTTGCTCCAACGATCAATTAGTAACTTTCCATCTGCTTCTACCCTAATCCCATCGTCTGCATGTGTCTGAACAAAATAATCTCCACTATAGGACCCTGATTGGTCAAATATCGCTTCAAAATTATCAACAGGCATCCCAGGCGGGCCACTATTTCCCCAATTATACTCGACTTCTTTTTTTGGCGATGGTTGATATATAGACCTGTCAGTATTAGCTTTCACAGTTCCATTTGATGATAAAAACATGAAACTTACGAGTAGTAGAAACATACTGACATATTTTATAAGGTTTTTGTACAAACTATGAATCACACCCTTCTAATATACTAGATTATTAATTTATAGTTAAATCGATATATTAAAATATATCTACTTCTACATAATAACACAAATTTAGACATTTTCATTATCCTCTTTTTAGGAAATTATACTCAAAATATGCATGAAATTTCAATATTTATATTATCTGAACAAAAAGAAAAGTCACACCTAGTAATTACAGGTGTGACTTTTCTTTTATATCTTAATTATAAGAATTATGGATTTCTTTAATATATTCTATTAAGTTCTCTCTTAAGTCTTTTCTATCAAGTGCAAAGTCTAGTTGTGCTTTTATAAAACCAAGCTTATCACCAACATCGTATCTTTTTCCCTCAAAATGATAACCTATAACTTGTCTAGATTCATTTAATGTTCTTAGAGCATCAGTCAATTGAATTTCGTCGCCCGCACCAGGCGATTGATTTTCAAGTATACTAAAGATTTCGGGTTCCAGAATATACCGGCCCATGACAGCATAATTTGATGGAGCAACTTCAAGGCTAGGTTTTTCAACAAGCGTATTTATATAAAAAGAACGATCATCACTGCTCTCTGAATCCAATCCGATAATTCCATACTTTGACACGTCTTCATTTGGAACCTTTTGTACACCTACAACCGAGCAGGAATATTTATTATACATATTTATCAACTGCTTTAGACATGGTTCACTTTCATTTTGGACGATGTCATCACCTAGCATTACAGCAAATGGCTCGTTGCCTATAAATCTTCTTGCACAATATATAGCATGTCCAAGTCCCTTCGGTTCTTTCTGGCGAATATAATGAATATTTGCCATATTAGAAATTGAACGCATCTCCTCTAGAACATCTAACTTTCCCTTTTTTTCCAAAGTTTCCTCGAGTTCGTATGATTTATCAAAATGGTCTTCTATTGCTCTTTTCCCGCGTCCACTTACAATAATGATATCCTCTATTCCAGATTCGACAGCTTCTTCTACAATATATTGAATAGTTGGCTTATCAACAATAGGTAACATTTCTTTCGGTTGCGCTTTTGTGGCTGGTAAGAACCTAGTACCTAAACCAGCAGCTGGAATAATAGCTTTTTTTATTTTCAAAATAAGCACCTCTTTCAATAATAAGAAATCTCGATTCCTACAGAGCCTATCTACTCAGCAATAACCTGTCAAAATAACTTAATACTTATAAAATACTGTTCCAACAATACATAATGTTATTATTCATTTACTTTTTTTCTTATTTTATGTTGAATTGACCCTATTAATTTTAATACTAATGTATCTCTAATAACAAATAAACCTAGTAGGTATATCATCGCTCCTACAAAGACTTGTAGCAGTGTTAATAAAACCGGTGTTATCTCAACAAATTCTCCGATTGTACTTGCAGAAACATAAACAAATCCACTTAGAATGAAGTACTTTATAAACAACGTAATAAATTCTCTGAATATAAAATAAGATCTTGCAAAATACATTTGGATTAGAGCACCAGTTGCTTCAGCAATTAACAATGCAATTGTTGTCGCAATACTACCATATTTAGATACTAATAAATAGTTTATAATTAGACTTAATAAAGCGCCAATTGTTATAGATAATGAGTACTTTTTTTGTTGATTCGTTGACACTAATACTTGAATACCAAAAACATTTGCTAGCCCCACAAAAAAAATCACCGGACTCATTAATATCAAAATAGTCGATACATCTAAAAATTCATCACCTAAAAACCAAACTACAAAGTTTGGTGCTATTGCCATCATACCGAGTGTCATAGGTAAGGTAATCATTAATACGAATTGAAGAGTATATGTTGTATACTTTTTAACCATATCCTGATTCCCTTTAGAAAATTCTGACGCCATTCTTGGTAATAACACTGTACCAATTGAACTAATTACCCCTAATGCAATTTTTATTACTTTATTTGCTTGATTATAATAGCCGACTTCAATTTCTCCAGCGATATTCCCTAATATAATTCGGTTAACCAATACATAAACTTGTATGAGAAGCTGTGGTATAAACAACACCATTATTGGACTAACATGTTTTTTCATATCATCAAAACTTATTTTTACAAGTTTCACTTCTTTTAATAAAGGGATCCACATAATAAGTTGGCCAAAAAATAGGGTCCCACCGTTAATCAGGACATATAAGGGTAAATCATCCGCATCTTTCACAAAAGAAAAAATTAAAATAATCCCCAAAACTTTCACGATCATATTTCTTATAGAGATTTTCTTAATTTGTTCTTTACCTATAAAAAACCATGAAATATCAAAGCTGTATGCTAGAAGTGTTAAAAAGTGTATGTAAAATAAGTTTGTATAATTATCTAGTAATAGGATAAATAGTAAGAACACGACTATATTCAAAAGCGAAATAATCGCCTGAAATGAAAAAATCGACCAAAATTCCTTCGATGTTTCTTCCTTATTATTTTTAACAGCTATCTGTCTACTTCCGTATAAAGGAATACCTAATACGATAAAAACGATAAATAACTGTACAATAGATAATACATAGGCATCTATCCCTACACCTTCAGCTTTTAAAACCCTAGCAACATATGGAGTAGTAATAAAGGGTGTGAGCATTAATAATAGCTGATACAATACAGTATATAGATAATTTGAAATTAGTTTCTTCATTGATTTTTTTCAAACCTTTATTTTATTTTCTTTTACATATTATCCTTTAAGATTTAGAAAATAATGTTTTATCATTTTCAGTTTTAGTGGTACGGTTGTTTTCCTTTTAACAAACCCAAGTTCCTTAATAATTCCTTTTCTCATATCTTTAAAATAATTATTTTTTACAAATTGTTCTAATTCAAAGTCAATGTTAGGGTACCTTTTTAAAAGAATTTCCCTGGATGTACTTCTTAGCTTTTCTTTTTCAGCACCAAATGAAACACCACCAATGTGATGAACATACGCATTAGTAGCTACTACTAATTTCAAACCCTGTTTTCTAGCACGCATACACCAGTCGGATTCTTCCCCATAACCTCTTTTGAAAGTTTCAGAATCAAATAAGCCTACAGAATTTAATGCTGATCGCTTCATATACATACAATAACCAATTAATAACGGACTTTCAACAGACCTTTGTACACTACTATACTTTATGTACAATTTGTAAATCTCTTCAAAAGTGAAAAGACTGTTAATTTCTGAGTTAGCTGTTGGTAAACCCGAGATAATACCATAATTACTCATAGGATTAACTGCAGCAATTCTTTCATCGCTATTAGCTATTGTCCATAAGCCTTCCAACCAACCCGGTGAAACTAATGTATCACTATTTAACACAATCACATCATTTTCGCTTATTTTAAAGCCGTTATTGACATTACCAGGAAACCCAAGATTAGTTTCATTTCTAACAGCAAATATATTAGCATGTAGCTTCGAATACTCTTTTGTTAACTGCTCAATTCTTACATCCGGACTTTTATCATCTAATAAAAATAGGTTATAACTGTTTTCTGAAGTATGTGCCAATATACTTTCAATACAGTTTTTCGTTTCTTCATATGAATTATATATTGGCAGCAGAATATCTACCTTATCCATTGCATACTCTCCCTAACTGAAGTTTTTTTCAAAGGAAACATTAATAAATATGATACTTTTCAAATAATGACATTTGGTTAAATACAAAATATTAACCCGTTTCAGGAATAAATAATTTACATTAAAGTGATAAATCACACTTAAATAAAGTTTGCTTCATTCTACAATACTGAATTTTTTATATTCGGCTAATCAAAGTAAATTCTAATAACACTTTTTTGAAAAGATTTTTTAGAAATATTATATTTTTGGACTTCGAATAAATATTCTTTCATATATTTTCAATAAGTTTGAATATACTTCTTGTGAAACTGACTTAATCAGCTTTCCTTCAAGCTTATTTTTGTGAGCCAATTCATTAATATACATTGCTTTGATATTTAAATCATAATTAGCTAACTCTGGATGTTTCTCAAATAACTCCTCAAGTGCTTTTGCTCCATTTACTTTCTTAGAGATACTGTCAGTTTGTTGTTCTACCATAACTAATGCTTCATTTAAATGTTCAATAGTATAGTTTTTTGCTACCCTTAGGCAAAAGTCCCAATCCTGGAAGCGCATAAGTGATTCGTCAAATAGGTTTTCTGACGCAACATCTCTCTTTATAAAGATGGTTTGTGTACTTATGAAATTACCACGTTTTAATTGGTCATGTATCTCGTTCCCTCTAACTTTACGAGATGGTATTTCTCTTTCACCCTTATTTAAATTTAAACTACAAAAAACCATATCAACATTTGGATTTTCCATCATGTAGTTTTTTTGTTTCTCCAGCTTAGTAGGTAACCAAACATCATCACTGTCTTGAAATGCTATATATTTCCCTTTTGCCATTTTAATTCCTGTATTTCGGGCACCGTTCGCTCCTTTAATGCCTTTATTTAACTCATATTTTATTCTTACATCTTTAATAGATTTAATGACGTCTAACGTATGATCTGTTGAATGATCGTCAATGATAATAATCTCTTCTGGTGGAACTGTTTGATTTAGTACACTTTTAATAGAGCTCTCAATTATATGAGCTCTGTTAAAAGTTGGAATTACAACTGATATCGTCATATATACACATCCTTTTTAAAACAAAACCTTAGTATAATATACTTAACTTTAATCAAAAAGACAATGATACTGGATAATAGATCCATTATAAATATACAACAAAATAATAAATACCCACAGAAGCCTTGACTGTGGGTGAAATGTATTTTCCTAGAAATTATTTCTCACTTACTCTTCTGCAAAATCTCAACCTTCTTCTTCAACTTCTCATTCTCAGTCTTCAATTCACTATTTTCCAATTTCAAATCTTGTATTTCCTTCTTCAATTCTGTGCTATTTGCTTCTTCCTTTGCCTTTTCTTCTTCATTTGAACATCCTACAGCAGAAGTAAGCAATGCTGCAGATATCATACCGATAGCTACTATTTTCTTTTTTAACATAATTTCCACGCTTTCTTTATCATGATTAATAGCAAGAGGGCTGGCAATCATGTTGATGCCAGTCCCCCTCTTTATTTATGCATTTTTTCTTTTTTGTATAAATACGATTGCAGTACCAATTAACAAGATGATGAATCCTAGTAAAATTAGATTGAACATATTTGTACTTGTGTTCGGAAGTTCAGTTTGTTTTTCAGTATCTTGTTTCACTGGATGCACTTTATCTATAGTTTGTGTTTTATCAGTGTTTGTCGCTTTATCAGCATCAGGTGTTTGAGTATCTTCTACAGGTGTTGCTGAGTTAACTTCAAATACACCATATACACTAAAGTGTGTGACAGTTGCGTATACTTCATTTGTTGATAGGTTAAAGCTTGTTTCTATTTCTTCAGCTTTATCACCATTCTCATTTATATAGTATACACGGAGGTGATCCCAATTATTTATTTCGCTTGGATTTACGTTAAATGTTAGCGTAATCGGTGTAGAAGCGAAATTAGTAATTTGTTTACCATCAACTAATAATGTAAAGTCAATTAATTCAGTTAACGCATCATTATTTTTGTTTGCAACATGTTGCGTTACATCCCCAAATGTAAATGTTGCATCTGCCCTATTTTTCATGAGTGCCACTGGTATTAATGCCTTTACGTTACCATTTGTTAATTGGATTTTTGAATTGTTATCCAGTTTATCTAGTACAGCAGCTTTAATTGTAAATGTATCTCCAGCTTTATGATAGACATAAATGTCATCTTGCTTCTCGAATGCTGAAACATTCTCGATTAAGCCTTCACTTTTATTATGATCTTGCTCCTGTTCATCTGCCGGTTTCTCTATCTCTTCACCTGGCTGTGGCTTTGCAGTTCCATCATCTGGTTTGTCTCCTGCATCCGGTTCGTCTGTTCCTTCGTTAGGAGTTTCTCCTGTACCTGGTTCTTCCGTTCCTTCGCCTGGAGTTTCTACTGTACCTGGTTCGTCTGTTCCTTCGTCAGGTGTTTCTCCTGTATCTGGTTCGTCCGTTCCTTCACCTGGAGTTTCTCCTTTACCTGGTTCGTCTGTTCCTTCGTCAGGTGTTTCTCCTGTATCTGGTTCTTCCGTTCCTTCGCCTGGAGTTTCTCCTGCGTCTGGTTCGTCTGTTCCTTCGCCTGGAGTTTCTCCTGCATCTGGTTCTTCAACAGCTACTGCAGTCGTAAATTCAGTTGCATAGTCTTCCCCAAGTGTTTTACCGTCATAATCGGCCATTTCAGCTTTGATGACGATTTGATAGGTTGTATCGTTTGCAAGTGGTTCAGTTGGTGTGAATTCGAACCAGCTTGATAGCTTTTTAGTACTGTCTTCAACATAGTCGATGTAGCCGTCTGCACGTTTTTGTGTTTTGTATCCAGACAGATTTTCATATGTGAAGCTTCCTTCTATTGTCTTACCGGTTGCTTTATTGATGACTTGGATGTTTTCATTTACATGTTCTTGGTTCATGAGGCGATCGAATTCAACGCTGATGCTGTTGTCTACAGCTGCATCAGCAGATTTGTTTGCTGGTGTTACAGCTGTGACGATTGGGTCGTCCTCACGAATTAATGGTACATTTAGTTCTGTTTCTGGTGGTGGAACAGTGACAATTCGGCTTATGTGAGTGCTATAGCCATCTTTACTGAAGATAACTCTCCATTGGCCTTGTGGTACGTCCCAGCCGTATCTTCCATCTTCACCAGTTACTTGCGGATTGATTTGTCCGAAATTTTGCGCGTTCCAGTTTTTCCATACATTGTTTTGTTTTTCTTCGACAACTGCTGTGACACCTGATAGTTTGTTGTCGATGCTACCTTCAAAGACATAACCTGAAGGGTCGATTAGCACAATGACTTCCATAAGTGGAATTTTTATTCCATCAAATTCAATTTCCATTAGTTGCTCACCATATGAGCTCCAGTCTCCTGGAATATATCCGGTGAAATGTAGTCCATCCTCTGATGAAAGTTCATATTCCTTACCGATAAAGTGAATTTTTGCTTTTTCGACATGTTTATCGAACTTCAATTCAAAATCTACTTGTGTAAATTCGGTAATGGCAAACGTTGCGATCCCAGTATAAGGATTTGGTTTAATATCTTTGTTCCAGCCTGCTTGAATCGTAACGTCTTCAAGCGTAGGGATTGATGGTTCATATGCTACTTCAACATGCTCTGTAACATTTGACGTTTCACCATCAATAATTTTTGCATAGAGTCGATGTGAACTTTCTTCTCCCTTTTTAACTGGAAGGGCAACATCAGCATACCACCATCGACCTGAAACTTTAGTTGATGCTAACTTAACTGTTCCATCATATACTTCAACCGTTACGTTACCGCCAGCTTTTGCTTCACCATATACTTTAATTGTTGATGTAGCTGTTTTCTTAGGTGCATTTATTGTAACAAATAATACATTTGTTGAAGCTGATTTTACAAATTGCTGACCATTTGTTTCTAAAACAGCATTTGCAGCAACAACTGGACTTGTATATTCTGCTACAACTGTCGCTTCAAATGTTACTTCTCCTGTAGCGCCAGCAGCAACTTCTGGTAAATCGAGACCTTTATTATATACGGCAGGCTCTCCATTTACTAAGATTGATTCTTTTACTAATGTCACACCGTCAGGTAATTCAATCTTAAATGATGCGTCATCTACCGCTTCGTCGCCATTATTTTTATAATCAAAACGATATTTAATCGTTTTACCTGGAACAACGGTACGAGTTGACGATGCAAAGAGGTTACCATCTCCTGAGAAAGAACCTTCTTGCTTTTCTTCAAGGTAGAACGTGTAGTAAGACTCATCTGTATTTACTTTTGCTTCAATATTTGGCAAGTAATAATCCTCTGTTTTTAGAGTATATTTACCTGCTTCCACATTACGAAGCTTGAAGTAGCCAGACGTATCTGTTCTTGTTGAACCAGCATAGTTTCCTTGTTCATCATACAGATAGACATAAACATAGGTTGCTGGTGTTGTGCGGTCTGCTTTATAAAGCTTACCTTCAATGAATTTTTCTCTTTGTAATTCTACTATTCCTAAATCAGCCTTTTTATCAACGAAATCTGATTTAGTGACATTTAATGTTTCAGTTTGATAGCCTTCCATGCTTACTTCAACTGTAAGATTTTCTTCTTCAAGGCCACCGATTGTATATGAACCTGCTTGAACTTCGCCATATGCATAGGACTGATTACCGTATACGTTATAGGTTGCACCTAGTGCCGCACCTGTATTGGCATCAATGACCTCTAATTCAAGTTTTGCGCCTTGTTTCAGTGTAATCGTAAGTTCATTATTTTCCTTAGAGATGGATGCTTCATTATAAAATGGCTTATATCCTTCCGCACCGATGTTCACATAATAATCATCTGCGTAAACAAAATCTGCAATTGTATACTCACCATTTGCGTTTGTGATGCCCCATTCATAATAAGATCCAACCGAATAATCAAAGGCTTGATAGATTGATGGACTATAAAGAGATAAAGATTCTAACTCTGTTATCGGCTCTCCATTTTCATCAACTACCTTGATTATCGCTTCACCTATTTCTTTTTCAATGCTTTCGAGCGCAATTGAAATCGGGTAAGAAGCATCTTTTGTGATTTCGACTTCTTCGATTTTACTTTTAATGATACCTTGACCATGAACAATGACTTCATATTTTCCATAAGGGAGATTGAATTCATTATTTGTACGATATCCTTTTCTAAATTGGCCATCTTTTGCCAGATTACCATAGTAGAAGATATCTTGATTGCTCGCTTCAATACCTTCAATTGTAAATTCTAAGCCTGTTAAATTTATTTCATCTTTAATTGTTGCTTCAAATGAAGCAGTCGTTAACTCTTCGAGAGAACGTTCTGTTCGGAAGCTTGTCCACGACGTGTAGTGAGAACCATTTACTGCAACAACTTCAAGCATAACTTCATACTCTTTATTTGCCACTAATTGCTCAAGTGTATAGCTTGCATATGCTTCTTTAGGTAATTCAATATATGCATCGTTGACATACACGCCAACAGATTCAATTTCTGAAGCTTCTAATTCAATTCCCCATTCGATAGCTGCTGTTGTATCACGAACTTCATTTACATACACATAGCTGTCAACCATATCAAATTGTTGGTCATAGTACACATATGTGCCTTGATTCATTAGACTATTTAAAACATTGTATGATGCTGTGCCTTCTGCAAAATCAATTGGATTGCCAGAGATATTTAAATAATCAAGATTTGTTAAGCTTTCTAGTGCAGCAATGTCGTTCACGTCATTGTTAGCTAAATAGAGAGTTTCCAAATTGACAAGCTTACTTAAGGAATCTACTGAGCTTACAGCTGTATCATCTAAATCTAAGTGTGTTAAGCTAGTCAGGTTAGCCAATGGAGAGATGTCCGCAACTGGATTCCCCCATAATGTTAAGCTTTGTAATGCTTGTAAATCCTTTAACGGTTCAACAGATTCAATCTCGTTAAATGCCGCATCTAATGTATATAGATTAATCGCGTATTCTAATCCAGATAAGTTTGATACACCTGCTACATTAGATAGGTAAAGATATGTTAAGTTTTCCATATCAGATGTTCTAATATCACGATCATAAATATACAGTGTATTTCTAATCGCAGCTTCAAGATTTTCATCTTTAAATGTTACAACTTCACCAGTTGCTGGTGGTTCATTTGTCATGACATAATAAGTAGTTGAGCCAATATCAAAGCCATCCTTATTAAATGCAATAATCTCAAAATAATACTCTGTTGAAGGAGCAAGGTTTTCAAACACGAATGACGTTTCTAGCCCTCTACTTACTTCTTCCCCTTCAAAATAAACAACATACTCATCCACTTCTTCAATACCAGTGTATGACCATTGAATCGCAATGCTGTTATCTGTTACAGTTTCCAAGCCGATATCAATAATCGTACTATAACTGTAGCTCACTTCAACATCTCGCTCTAGTAACGATTTAATCACGCTTCGATTCTCTGAATCTGCTGAAAGGTCTACATTTGGCAGATTATATAGATAGACATATTTAAGAACAGGTAGATTAGCTAATACTTGAATATCATCGATTAATGTATCACTTGTATCAATATACTCAAGCTTTTGCAGCAATTCAAAATCTGTAATGGTTTCAATTGGATTGTAAGCAATCGATACATTTACTAGATTCGTAAGCTGTGCCAATGCTTCAATATTCTTGATGTTATTGTTATCTATATATAAATCGTGTAGATTTTCAAGACTTTTTAATACGCTAATATCGGTAATTTGATTACCTGATAAATATAAGAATTCTAAATTCACTGCAGACTCTAAGCCTGTTAATTCAGTAATTCCCTCATATCCTAAACTAAGTCCTGTTACTTGTTCAAGGTCTCCCGTATAGAGGTCACGATGTGTTAAATAAAGTTCTCGTTTTAGTGCCTCTTCAAGAGTTTTATCTTTAAATTCAATTTTTTCTCCAGTTGGCTCACCTAATGTATGAAAATACGTATTCGTATATGCAAGGACTTCACCCGCTTCATCAAGGGCTGCGATTTCTACATAGTAACCGGTATCTGCTTCTAAATCCTTCAATACATACTCCGTAATTTCTTTATCTATTGTAAATGTTTCACCATTTTCAATAGAAATACGATATGAACCTAAACGCTCAACATCAGATTGATATGCCCAATTAATTGTTGCCGAATCTTCTGTTGCATAAATATCTAGACTATTAATCGTGTGATATTCATATTCAACGTCTACATGATCATCTTGTAATTGTTCAATAATTGACCAATCATCGGAATTACGGTCCAAATCTACTTTAGAGCCGTATAGAGCTACCCATGATAAAGAAGGCAATGTAGGTAATATTGTGATGTCTTCTACATTTGTATACGTAATATCAAGTCCATACAAATTCTCTAAAGTATTTAAAGCATTTATGTTCTCGATTGGGTTATTCGATATCCATAAATATTCAAGATTAATTAAACTTGATAATGGAGTTAGGTCCTTCACTTCATTATTTGCTAAATCTAAATGGCGAAGGTTCACTAAACCTTTTAATGGCTCAATATTCGTTATTCCACTATTTTGAATCGATAACGATTCTAAGTTTTTAGCGTATTCCAAGCCTGTTAAATCATTAATCGTTGCTTCATAAATATTTAAGTAATCTAGCTTGTTCATGTCGCTTTCATATACATCACGGCCGTAAATACCTAAATGGTTCATGATGATATTTTTCAATTCACTATCAGGGATGTCAACAACTTTTCCTGATGGTGCTTCATCTGTTTTTACTGTAATTGGATGTGAACGTAGCACGTTTCCTGATTCATCTAGGGCGTCAACGCGTATAGTGTAGCTAGTTTTTGCATCTAGTCCGGTAAATTCGTATTGCCAATTATTTATATCCTCTATCTTTTTATTATTGAGATAAATAGCGAAACGAGACGGACTCTCATCATATAAGCTCCACGAAATTCTAATCAGGCTTTCTGTTTTTGCATCAAGCCAAATCGGAAAATTCTCATACGGATTCGTATAACTTACATACACATCTTGACTCTGTAACGTTTGAATGACTTCATACATTTCGCTGCTAATATCTGTTGATAAATTTTCCATATAGACAGATTCTAAGTTTTCCATTTCAAGCAATGCTGATATATCATCAACATTCGTATGCTCAAATGATAAATGCTTCAAATGTTCTAATTGGGATAGGCTAGAAATGTCTTGAATATCATTTCCATTAAGAGTGAGCTGTTCAATATTCGTTAACCCGCTCAAGGGGTTAATATCGGTAATATTGTTGTCTGAAATGTCAACATACATTAATTTCGTTAGATTTTGTAATGGTGTAACATCTGTTATGTTGTTATTCCATACATATAAGCTTTCTAAATTTGTCGCATGTTCAAGACCAGTAAGGTCACTAATATTCATCTCAGGAAGGTTAAGGTATGTTATGTCTTGAAGATTTCTTTCATAAATATCCCCATCATAAATACCTAGGAAATCTTTAACTGCCTTCTCTAGACGATTATCAGCAAATTGAACAACTTCACCTAACTCCATTTCTGTTGTTGCATTAACACTCAATAAATCAATTACTTGATTTTCTTCGTTTAATACGTGAATAGCAATATGATAGTCTGTTTCAGGTGTAAGACCTTCAAATGTATAGGCATTATTTTTCGTTGAAGCTACTTCTTCTCCATTTAAGTACAATACATAAGAGTACTCATCCTCAGAATAAGTAGTCCACGATAACGAAATTGAGTTCTTTGTTATTTGACCCATATCAATCGAAATGTCAACATTATTCGTATAATCGACTCTTACATTTCGCTTAAATAGTTCCTGAATCACATTCATATCTGCTGAACCAGGTTCAAACGATAAATTGGTCGCAGTTAGAGATACATACGTTAATGAATCCAGCTCTAATAGAACATCAATATTATCAATTTCTGTATAATGCAAATATAATGTTGTTAAATTGTTAAATTGAGCTAGAGTTGAAATATCCTCAATTGGATTGTCGTCAAGCCATAACGTTTGTAACTTTGTTAAGTTTGCAAGCGCCTCAATTGAAGTAATTTCGTTTCTTTCAATATCTAAATAAGAAATATTCGTTAAATCTTTAAGTGGTGTTAAATCAGTAATCTGATTACCGTAAATAGATAAACTTTCTAAATTTTTCGCAAACTCCAAGCCTATTAAGCTCGTAATATTTTGATAGGAAGCATGTAGTGAAATTAATTGTTCCATATCACTTTCGTATATCTCTCGCTCATAAATACCTAATGCAGCTTTTACTGAATTTTTAAGGTTTTCATCGGCAAATGAAACAATCTCACCTTCTGGAGCAGGATGATGTTGGAAGCTATGATTAACCTCTGTAATAAGCTGGTCATTCTCATCATAAGCCTGAATCGTTACATCATATGTCTGTCCTTCTTCTAAGCCAGAGACTGTATATTCATGTTCTGACGTATTAAAATCTGTGTTATATGTCATAACACGATAATAAGAAACGACCGTCGTACCTGAATACGTCCATGATATAGTATTCGAATCTTCATTCAGTTGCTTTGCAGAAACATCAATTGTTGCTGGTACTCCTTCTGCAAAATCATATTCAACATAAACGCCACGGTTTTCAAGTGCTTGCACAACTGCATATGCAGCAGATTGTCCATTCATTTCTAAAGAAGGAGTATTTGTAAGATATACTTCTTGTAATCCTTCTAACTGCTCTAGTTCTTGTATGGAGGCAATCTCTGTACCATCTACCATTAAATAGACTAGTGTATCCATTTCCCCAAGTGCTTCAAGGGAAGTGATTGGGTTATGACTTAAAAAGAGCGTCTGTACTGCTAGGTTCTTTAATGGTTCAATTGATGTAATCTCATTGTTTTCTAAGTCTAGATGCTCTAAGTTAACTAATTCCTTAAGTGGGCTAACGTCTGAAATGTTGTTCTCACTTAACGTCAAGTTTGTTAAATTAATTGCATTCTCCAAACCTTCTAAGCTAGTAACATTCGAATCTGCGACAAAAAGACGTGTTAAATCAGCTAACTTTTCTTTTGTAATTGGCTCATCATTTGCAAGACCTAAATCATGTCGAATTTGCCTTTCTAAATTTTCATCTTCAAATGTGACATTGTTTTGTTGATTATCAGTAGCTTCCGTTTCTGTCGGGTTTTCTTCTGTTACAACTTCTGCTTCTGTATCAACCATTTCCTGTATTTGTTCTTCCTCTTGTTTTGGATCGGATTCTGTATTCACTTCAGCTCCCGATACATCCACTGGGAACTGAATCGTTTGTTGATTACTTACCAATTGATTAGCTTCTACACCTTTCACTTGGTACGTATATCCAACATCACTCTCAACTTCGGCATCAATGTATGTGTATGTAGATCTTACCATTTCATCTTGAACTGTCTTTTCAAGTTCAACTGCCTCTACTTGAGATGTTTGTCCATTTTTTATTAGCTCAAAAGTACCAGCCTCGCCAGATTCATTTGAATAATGAATCCAGGTTAACCGAACAGAATCTCCCTCTACCTCAATTGGAAGCAACTGAAGCGATGGCTCTGTCGGCGTTATTTCTTCCGCAATGGCTAGCTTTTGTGCTGAAAACGGACTGAATAATGGAAAAATAATCGTAAAAATTGCTAAAATATTCAGCCACTTGTATTTCTTCAAGCTCTTATCCCCCTTTATTCACATTTACAACAGTTTCAATTATAATACAAAAGACCTATCAAATGGTAGATTTTTAGTTCAATAGACACAAAAATAGACACAGTCACCCATGTCTATTCCGCTACAAAATATTCAATTAAATAATCTGCCCATATTTTATGCCCCTCTTCACTCGGAACACTAGGCTGGTCATCTTGTTTCGTTAAGTACTGATTCATTTTTTCATCATCTAATTTAGGCCAGTTTTCCCAATGATTTAAATATGGAAGCTTTTGTTCAGCCGCATAATCTTGAAGGTCTTTGATTTGAACCGGATAGAACGTAGCATTAAACAACGGATTAGATGGTTGTAAGAATACTGTAACTTCCGGATTCACTGACTTCCAATCTTCAAGCATGTCTTCAATGTTAGCAAGTGTATTTGGGATGCCGACGACTGCATTGTTATCTTTAAGCATGAACGGTTCAAATAGTACGATATCAGGTTTGAGCTTACTCACTTCTTTATAACCTTCGCCATCAATAACTTCACGAGTTGTCTTTGCTCCTTCAGAGATAACGGTTAGGTTAAATATGCCTTCACCATAGGATTCGATTAATTTGTTTTTAAGTTGCTCAGGCCACGCCCCTTTTTCTGTTGGGGTAGAATCCGACCCATATATCACAAATTGTAATGGCTTTTTCGTCTCAGATGCCTGTTTTATTTTCTTTTGTACGTTTTCTGGAAGATTCTTTGAAAGTACTGCAACATCAATCTGAGTATGTACAGGCTCATTTTTTTCTTTATCAACTACTGACTTTTGCGCTGGACTTGCTTTCTCCCCTTGTGCAGAGATTTTATCATTCCAATGTAGATTTCCGAAAATAATCGCTGCTCCACATATGATTAATGTAAGTAATACATATAGCTTATTCAAAACGAGTATCCCCCAATTTTCGACATAATATAAAAATTATACACGAAATATTAGTCATTTTAAACTATTTCCTGATACGACTATCATGGAATTGTTGTATATCCTTTAACTCACTTATACTCAGAGGCAGATGACTTGCACAACAATATGCTCGTACATTAATGAAAAGAAATAATTTGTAACGTCTTCATTACTTGAATCTCTTGTTCATGTTTTTTATCAAGACTTTTCTTTACTTCTTTCAAACACTCATCAATTGTCAAACACATACCGCTACTAACAAGCTTGTGCATCTTCTTTACAGTAGATGGTGTTAGATACTCGAATGGTATTGGTGATTTCCCAAGCTCTTGTAAAATCGCAAAACGCTTCTGGTCCAATTCAAACATCGAATCAGCAGAAGGAGTATGTGCTTGCTTCTTTTCCTTTGGCTCGACGTTTAATAATTTTCTCACAAAAAAGAAATAAAGCGCGATAGCTAATACAGATTGAATGAGTTCGATATAAAAAAGATACGGTCGTACTTCAGGGAGAAAAATCCCAATAACTAACGTAATCGCAACGATAACAAAAATTGTTGCTAAACAATAAAGTATATGCTGCCTTAACGTAATTTCATCCTTTTGTTGCCCTGCTGTACGGTTTTTAAATTCTTTGAAGGTGTTCATTAGTTGTGTCAATTGTTCATCAAGATGTTGTAAGTGTTGTGCTAATTCTGTTCCAACCATCTAAATACTCCTTTTCATACATAAGCCTATTGTATAGGTAAAACTGCATAAAGTTTATCATGACATAAAGCGATATGTAACTCAAGTCGTGTATATGTAATTACTTATCCACTATATTTTTACTAGTTTTCCCTATTTATGATTAATCTTCCGTGCTAATACTCATGTATTATTTCGGCTTGTTTTTCAATTTATTAATAGAAAAAATAAAAAAGAAGGGAACATAATGCTCCCTTCTTACTGTTTATCCGTTTTTCACTTGTTTTTTTCTTTGAATGAAGATGATTGCGCCACCGATACAAAGAACGACTAGTCCAATTAGTAATAAATTGTAGACGTCTGTTGCTGTATTAGGTAGGTTGTTTTTTGATTCTTCTTTTACAGGTTTTACTACAGGCTTAGCTGCGTTATCTGATTTTGTATCTGTTTTGACTGGAGTTGTAGGCTTTTTACCGTCATTGTCATTTCCTTTATTATTGCCTTTATCTCCATTTACCGGCGGTGTAACTGGACCTTTATCATCCTCTACTGGAGGTGTTTGCTCCTCATCTTCAGTTAGGATAAACTCCAACGCTTCTTCTACATCGCTCGTTATCTCAAATTCATAAACATATTCTTCACCGTCAGCTGTTGTAAAGACGATTTCATACAAGCCAACATGAAGTGCAAATGTATCTAGTGCTTCATCAGTCGTATAGTCAATTAATTGCCCATCTGCATCCGATTCACCATAACGGTAAATATCATGTGTATTTTCATCTAATCCAATCAATTCAAAAGTTGCATCCGCTTCAGGCACATCAATTGTGCGATAAACATACATCATCACATCTTTTATAGAGCCTTCGATTGGTAGAGTTTTAAAGTCCGCATAGATTGATTTATCATATTCATCATTACTATTAATACCAGTAACATCAATATAATATTCGGTATTAGGTGATAGTTTATCATATTCAAATTGTAGAGTTGTATGATCGACTCTTTCAATCACAACCGGCTCATCTTCATCATAAGAGTAGATAGTAACCTCATAACTTCCTTCATCGTCTAGTAACAATCGCTCCCATGAGAAGGACACAGCATTTTCAGTTACGTTATCGATTGTGATGCTCGCATTTGGGTTAACAACTGTGTTGACATTAACATCAAACTCTCTAAGTTTATCCAATACAGCAGCATTTTTACTTTCTTTCACACTGTCAACTTGATAAAGTGAGACATATTCCAAGTTGTCCATTTCTAATAACGGCGATAAGTCTTCTACGTTTGTACCATCTAGATGTAACTGTAAGAGATTATTGAAACCCGCCAACATAGAAATGTCTGTGATTGGATTATTCGAGACATCCAAAAATCCAAGATTAGCTTTCGAGCTCACTAACGGAGTAAGGTCGGTAATACGATTGTTCGCGATTGTTACCGAACCAAGTTTCTTTAAATTAGTGAGTGGTGTGATGTCTTCTAGCTTATTTTGAATAAGTGTTAGTTCATATAGCTTCGTCATACCACTTATGAACGAAAGGTCGCTTAAATTATTGTTCATAATCGTTAAAGAGTTGAGATTTTTCAAGCCATTTAATACTGAATAATCCTTTACATTCACTTGATCCAATTGGATGATAGAAAGTAACGTAAGGTTTTTCAATGGTGATAAATCCAGTGTTTCCGTAATGTTCTCAATATACAAGTCATATAAATTCGTTGCATACTCAAGCCCGGATAAGTCTTGAACACCTTCGAATATATATAAAGATTCTAATTTAGTCATATCACTTTCTTGCAGGTCGCGCGATAAACCAAGTTGTGCTTTGACAGTCTCATGAAGCATTTCATCATTAAAGTGAATTTTCTTTCCTGTTGGTGCAGACCATGTTGTCACTTCAAATGGTTCAGTTGAAAGAACTTCTTCTCCATTAGCATTAAAAGCTTTTACATAAAATTCATATGTTGTATCTGGTGAGAGACCTTCAAAGAAGTAAAAAACATCCTCACTTGATAATGTTTCATGAAGTTTCCCGTTAACATATAACTCATACGTTGATATGTCTTGTTCACCGTAATAATCCCAGTTAAGTTCGATTGTCGTATCTGTCACAAGACCAGGATAGGCATCAAACCATTCATCTTCTTCCATTTCTTCAAATTCAACGATAACACCATTTTCGATTAGTTGATTGACAACATTTCGAGCTGCTGATGTTTCCTCTGATAGTTTCAGCTGTTCATTCCCAACGAGGTAAACACTATCAAGGTTTGCAACTTTTAATAACTCATCAATCGTATCTAAAGAAGTGTTGTTTAACCAAACTGTTTCCAACTCGGTAAGCTGACTAAGCCCAGCAATTGTTTTTAGTGGATTATAATCTAAATCAATCGTTTCAAGTGCTTTAAATTGCTCAATTCCTTTTACATCTTCTAATTGATTTGAATATACCGCTAAGTAATGTAAGTTTTCCAGAGCTGGTAGCTGTTCTAAACTAGTTAAGTTTGCATCAACTAATGATAAGTAATCAAGATTTTGTAATGTAGATAAAAATGAAAAATCTGTAATTTTCGTATTCGATACATATAAATCAGTTAAGTTTGTTAACTCACTGATAGGTGCTCCATTTGTGATTGGGTTTCCATCGACACTTAAATAAGTGAGATTTTTTGCTGCTTCAAGTCCTGTTAAATCTTTTATTCTTTTGTAATCGAGGTTTAATTCTTGAATTGCTTCCATATCACTTGTAACAAGCTCACGTTCAATACCATATTCCTCTTTTATTGCTCGTTTTAGACGTTCATCTTTAAACTGGACAACGTCACCTGATGGACCTGGCAAAGTCTCAAATGTCCATGTGAAGGTATCGATTTTTTCATTATTACTGTTGTAGGCATCGATTGATAATTCATAGGTTGTTGCACTAGCTAATGAATCAATTATTAAAGTCGTTTCATCCCCATCAACCGCTTTTGTTTGATTGGCGACTTTCACTTCATATTTAGCAACATCTTCGTCGCCATAGTACTCCCACTCAAGCTTTACGCTGTTTTCGTTTGCTTTTACATAGGAGATTGCGAGACTGCTAGATTCATCTTCATTATCACTGAATATCGTAATTTCTTTATCTTTTAATTGTTGAATTTCTTCTTCAAATTGATAGTAGGTTTCCCCATATATCGATAAAGTGTTTAAGTTTTCTAAACCTAGTAATGATGAGATTGACCCTAATTCCAGGTAGCTAATATCAAGGTATTGCAATGAAGTCAAGTTCGATAACAAACTTACATCAGTCACGTTCGTCGATCCAAGATCGAGAGCTTCTAAATTTGTAAGTGTAGAAATGTTATTTAAGTCAGAAAAAGATGTATCTGATAAATATAGACTTTTTAAGCTTGTTAACTGCTTCAATGGTGCAAAATTTGTAATTTGTGTTCCTGCTACGTTCAGTTCTGTTAAATTAGTAGCCTTCTCTAAACCAGATAAATCCTTTACAGCTGTATAGGATAAATCAAGCTCTGTGAGTGTTTCAAGGTCTGTAACATATAGTTCGTCGCGCGTTAATTTTAAAGCCTTTTTGATTTCTCTTTTTAATCTTGAGTCTGTAATTGTTACTATTTCTTCTTGTTGTGTATCTTCTGATTCAACTACTGCTTGTCTGTTAGTAGCTTCAGTAGCGTCTTCAGTTTGAGTTTGCTCTGCTTTCTCTTCAGTGACATTTGATGCCGCTAATGTTTCCACATCAGTGTTTACTTCAGAAATGACTTGCTCATTTTGGAGAGCACGAATTGTTAGTTTATAGCTCTGTCCACTTTGTAATTCTTTTATTTCATATGATAGAGACTTTCCTGTTTGTGCAATTTCCTTGCCATCGAGCAAGATTTCATAGTTGTCTGCTAATGTAATTTCAGACCAATGAACTTGAACTGATTGTTCAAATGGCTTAACTGCTTTAATTGTGAGTTTTTCGGTCGTGTTAAAAAGCAATGAAATAGGCTCAGATGTAACTTCTTCACCATTTCGTTTGATTGAATATTTATAAGCTTCTCCAGGTGTTACGTCCGTATCAACGTATTGATATACTTTATTAATTGTTCCTGCTTCATTTGAGGATTGTGATATCACCTCTGGGCTTGTAATTGGTGATTCTACGCTGTTTTTAATTAAAGTAAAGTGATCAACTGCTTCGGATGCGGGGTTTGTTTCCCATTGAAGCAGGATTCCATTTTCCTGTGGAACAGCTTTGAGAATGCGAATCGGTTCCTCAGTAGCTGCAAATGCAGTCGTTGGTGAAAATGGCGCTAATAGTGATAAAATAATGGTGAAAACTAGTAAGAACGAAATGGATTTCTTCCTCACGTTCATCTTTCCTCCTATCAATTGCTAGATATTGTCAGATTAAGTATAGTGAGATTTGTCAAAACTGGATATAAATTCTTTTCGACAAATTTCTACAGTGCGATAACACTCTAAATTTGATGTAACTTTTTGTCTTTTGATGCGTCTAAT
The DNA here is from genome assembly GCF_030813355.1 of Metabacillus malikii. Classification (GTDB taxonomy): domain Bacteria; phylum Bacillota; class Bacilli; order Bacillales; family Bacillaceae; genus Metabacillus; species Metabacillus malikii. The sequence goes on along the minus strand of NZ_JAUSUD010000012.1, from coordinate 50,939 downwards.
AGATATAGCTTGGTTTTTGGTAGATTTAGTAGATTTAGTAGATTTAGTAGATTAGTGATAATTGGAAACATTTTTTTACAAAAAAAGATTGTGATAATAGTAGGAGAGAACTATAATTCTTAATAGTCACGATTAAAAATTAGAAAAAAGGATGGACATATATGCGCGAAAAGAAACGTAAAAGTAAAAAGTGGTTATGGATTACACTTAGTATTATCGGATTATTAGTTGCAGGTACTGGTGGATATGCTTTTTATTTATGGAAAACGGCAACAGATACAGTTGCGAGTATTCATGAGGATATTGGCAGAGAAAAATCAGAAAAACGTACTGAGAAGGTTGAATTTAAAGAACAAGACCCGATCTCTATACTATTAATGGGTGTTGATGAGCGCAAAGGAGACCGTGGTCGTTCAGACTCACTTATCTTATTATCAGTCAACCCTAACAAACAGTCGACTCAAATGGTAAGTATCCCACGTGATACACGAACAGAAATTATCGGTAAAGGCAAACAGGACAAAATTAACCATGCATATGCTTTTGGTGGCACAGAAATGGCTATTGCAACTGTTGAGAACTTCTTAGATGTTCCTGTTGACTACTTTGTAAAAGTTAATATGGAAAGCTTTAAAGATACTGTTGATACAGTTGGTGGAGTTGAAGTAAATAATACACTTGATTTTTCTTACGGTGGATTTGATTTCCCTAAAGGTAAGATAACATTAAATGGTGAAAAAGCATTAGCATACACAAGAATGCGTTACGATGATACTCGTGGGGACTTCGGTCGTCAAGAGCGTCAACGTCAAGTGATTGAAGCTGTTATTCAAAAGGGCGCAAATATTACTTCTGTTACAAAATTCGGGGACATGTTCGGTGTCGTACGTGAGAATGTCACTACAAACTTAACCTTTGATGAAATGTGGGACATTCAAGCAAATTATAAGGCTGCAACGAAAAAGCTTGACCAGTTCCAGGTTGAAGGAACTGGCGACAGAATCGATGGTATCTATTACTATCTTGTAAACGAAGACACACGTACAGAACTGTCGAATCAACTAAAAGAACACCTAGAAATCTCATCAAACACAGCTAGTACGAACTAAATTTTGATGGAGAAATGCCAGCGGAAATGCTGGCATTTTTATTTTACTTTCTGGGGACAGTCCCCAGAATAATCTTCAGCACAATCCATATACTTAAAATAATGGAGTAAAAGGAGGGTGCTCATGGAATTATCATTAAGTTTTATCATTTCCGTTGTTATTGCCATTTATCTTGCAGTTGATGCTCCAAAGCATAACCGCAACCCGTGGATATGGGGTATTTTAGGACTATTATTTGGACCGATCGTACTTGGTATTTATTTAATCGCAACTGGACGTAAAGTTGCCGGATGGATAATCCTCATCATCTCAATTATCCTCATCGTTTTAGTATTATTACTATTTGCAGCAGGACTAATGTTGATATTTGGTGGGTTTTCTTAATGGGACTCACTCATAATGGGGACAGTCCCCCATCGCTTTAACGTATTAATAGAGCGGGGGACTGTCCCCCGCCGTTTTAACGTGTTAACTCATTGAGGGACTGTCCCCAAAAATAACCAGTTCATGGTATAATAGAGAAAAAGTTTATGTAGGGCGTGTGAGTGGGTAAATGAAAGATTGGATTATGTTTTTTGTCGATATCATGAATAATGTTCACGACATTTTGATTATTTTATTAAATGATGTATTAGGCTTACAAATGACCGATAAAGATATGCACTTCTGGATAATGGGTATTATCGGAATTGCTACATTCGCATTTGTCTATATCGTTTCAAAATGGCTATCCAAGTTACCATATGGTATCCATTTAATCGCCTTTCTATATACGTTCACGTTTATGTTAGTGCTGGTGTTCGCTATTGAAATACAACAGGCGCTTACTAGTAGAGGAAATATGGAGTTTGCCGATGCCATTATCGGGCTTTGGGGATTTTTCGCACTCTTTCTCGTATATGTGGCTATCTCAGCATTATTTATTTGTGTGAGATTACTAGTTCGTAAGATTAAGAAGAAGTATAGCTAGTTGTTCATTAATAGAAAAGGAAGCAGAAGAACCGTCTAAGAGCCCCGAAATACTAATTCGGGGCTCTACAATTTACGTGAGTGATTGTCGTTCTTTGTCGAATGACAGATTTTCTTCCAAAGTTGGGAGATTTACAGCCAAAGTTGAAAGATTTTTTTCGAAAGTTGACAAATTATCCTTTAAACTTGAGAGATTCTCCACAATTCAAGAACTAAGAACCGCCCCCACGCTTCGTTATCTCACCTTTTTCAATGTTTCCGCTTCGAGTTGCAGTAAAGTATTGCTTAATTCAGCCATCTGCGCGCGAGAAATTTGATGAAATTCTACACCGTATCCGTATAGTCCGTCTTCAAGTAGTTCTTCTCTTCTAACGATTTTCCCTTGAATCGTATAATTCTTTTCTTTAATTTGAAAATCCACTTCTATTGTTAGCAAATCTTTTACAGGTAAATCAGTATTTGTAGTGAATTTTAATCCAGTTGCACTAATATTATCAAGATACCCCTTGATCGATTTTGACTTTAATCTTTTTCCATCGTTTGTTTTCCCGATACCTATAACTGAAATACTGCAAGGTGTGTCCTCTATACCTAAACGGTAATGCATACGCTTATTAACATGTGCTGACTCTGTTTGAAAATCTTCATCTACTTGACTCTTTTCAACTTTCTTCTTTAACAAATATTCTCCCCGTAAATAAAGAAATAGTAAAAATAGTATTAAGACACTTTGAGCAATTAATAGATATTCCATCACCTATACACTCCATCCACCTAATTGATACCGTTTTTATTCCCAATTAAGTTAGTCCTCCCTTATTTGGAAAGGAAAGCTACAAATATGTCTGAGATGTATGTCTGATGTTGTCTTCTTATATAGTAACGCTATCTAGTACAAACGTCTATTCACTTTTTGGAAAATTTTCAAGTTGTCACCATACTATTGACCGCTTGGATCTCCTAACTTTTTATAAATAAAAAATTGACATCTTCATGATTCGAATTTCCTAACTTTATTATTTTTCATCTATAACCTTGACGATAAGCATCATATGAATTAAATTTACTTTACAACAAGAGTGATATTTTCCAATATTGGTAGTATTTATCGATTATGAAGGGAGGCTTGTGATAGTGATTCTTCGCCTAGAAGTGTAGAAACTGCACTTTTCTGCTAATTTTGAATTAATAGATTCTGATGATTTACTAATAGAAACGCCTTATTGAGTACATACACTACTTACCATTGATTATGTAGCTCAATAAACTAAATCTATTTCACAGACACAAAGGATGATTTTATTGATGGGGGTAAGTAAATGAAATGTTTCCAATTATATAAACTATTAATTGTTGGAGTTTTATTGGTATTAATAGTATTGGTAAATCCGCAACCTACAATAGCGGTAGCTGAAAAGAATAACAATGAATTGATTTTAGAAGCAGAGGAAGCATCCCTTAATGGGGTTACGATAGAAAATTCAGAGCCTGGCTATTCAGGCAAGGGTTATGTTGCTGATTTTAGTGATACAAATCAATCAGTAACTTTTTCACTCAACATTCCTGAAGCTTCACTATATGACGTAACAGTAGGTTTTGGTGCAATTTATGGCGATGGAAAAGTTGCTAACATACTTTTAAATGGAGAACCACTTGGAACGATTACGATGGGAAGTGGCTTTGGGGAAGCGAGTGCAGGAAAGGTCCTTTTTAAAAAAGGCATGAATACTCTCACAATTACGCCAAATTGGACTTTCTTTGCAATTGACTATATTAAGGTTGCTCCGAATGCTGCACCAGCTCCTCATGAGGTAGAAAAGAAACTGATTAATTCACAAGCAACTGCAGCAACAAAAGGTTTATTTCATTACTTAGTTGATAATTTCGGTGAAAACATTATATCTGGTCAACAAGGAAATCCTAATGATAACTTAGCGGATATTAAGTACATTGAAAAATTAACAGGTAAGCTACCAGCTATACTCGGTTTAGATTTAATGGATTATAGTCCATCTCGTGTTGAATATGGTGCGTCTAGCGATGCAATCGAACGAGCAATCGACTGGCATAATCATGGTGGAATCATCGCATTTGCATGGCATTGGAATGCACCAAAGGATTTACTCAATACAACAGAACACCCTTGGTGGAGTGGATTTAACACTGATGCCACAACCTTTGATATAGAATACGCCCTGAAGCACCCTGAATCAGAGGATTACAATTTACTGCTTAGAGATATCGATGCGATTGCTGAACAATTAAAAAAATTACAAGAAGCAAATGTCCCCGTTCTTTGGAGACCTTTACATGAGGCAGAAGGTGGTTGGTTTTGGTGGGGCGCAAAAGGACCAGAGCCAGTAAAAGAATTGTGGAAGTTAATGTATGACCGTATGACAAATCAGCATAAATTAAACAATTTAATTTGGGTATGGAATTCGATTGATGAAGATTGGTATCCAGGTAATGAATATGTTGACATTGTTTCATTTGATTCGTATCCTGGCGCACACCAATATATCCCGCAAAGTAGCCAGTATGAAGCACTAGTTAACGTTTCAAATAATAAAAAACTCGTAGCAATGGCTGAAAATGGCCCTATACCTGATCCAGATGTTTTAGCTGATTATCGTTCAAAGTATATTTACTTTACTACTTGGAATGGTCTTTTAGCAGAACAGAATAGTGAAGAACATTTGAAAAAGGTTTACCATCACAAAAATGTTATAACGCGCGAACAACTCCCTGATTTTGAAACATATGCGCAACAAGATTCTCCTCGTGATGATGAAAGTGACGATGAAGAAACCACTCCACCAAAAGGAGACGAATCAGATGGAGATGTGAAAGTCCCGCAAAAAGATGAAGAGGTAGGAAATAAAGATGATTCACCTCCAAAAAATGAACCATCAGATAATGGAGAAAAAGATGCTACAAAAGATAAAGAGGTAAACAAAAATGAAAGCGCTCAACCTACACCTCATGAGGCAAACAAGCAAGACGGTTACCCCGAATTAGAAGATGAGAAAACGCCAAAGGTAAACAGTAGTGAGAATAATGAGAATGGTAACTCACTTCCAAATACTGCAACATCGCTTTATTCATTTCTCCTGTTAGGTTTCGCTTTTGTAATGCTTGGAATGATAATCGCTTTTACACGACGGAAAGAAAAGACTCAAGGGTAAAAGGATCTAGTAAGCGACTTGTAAGAGGTCGCTTACTAGACTATGTGATAAATATAACTTATTAACACTTGATAAGCAGTAGATATGGATAAATCCCTTTTTAGAATTATATCAAAAAAGAATGTGAACCTGTTTTAGTTTAACCCTATCAAAAATGAAGTTTACAAGTCTGTCATCACCATTTTTTTCTCAACAAAATACGCCCACTCTTTAAAGCCTATTTCTTTTAACCGCTCCCGAACAAGGTCAAAATCGTCACAAATTCTCTCAGGTTTATGTGAATCTGAGCCAAACGTTACCTTCACATCATAAAATAACGCTCTTTCTAAAATATCATCTGCTGGATACCAGCCTCCGCAATCTTTCGTCTTCCCAGATGTATTAATTTCAATGGCAACATTCGCTTCACCAATTATTTTCAACGTATTCTCGATCATATCTGTTTTAATTTCAGAAAAGGCAGGATAGAAGCCTTTCATTGCATCAATATGACCTAAGATTTGAAACATACCACTTTTTGCCGACTGCTGAATTAGCTCGTAGTACTGCTCCTTCACCTTCACTTGCTCAGCCGTTGTTAATCCATCCCAACGTCCCTTTTTAAAAATATTGACATCGTAAACATAATGAACAGAGCCAATAATATAATCAAATGGATGGAGTAGATATTCATCACGATAAAGTGTTTGATAGTTCGGGAAGAAGTCACTCTCAATACCTAGTAAAACATGGATTTTGTCCTTATATTTTTCCTTTAATCGTAAAACCTCTTCAATGTAAGGAATAAACTCACTTTTCGCCATCGCAATCGTAGGGTAAAGCTGGTCCTCCTCACTATAAAAATACGGGGAGTGGTCTGATATTCCGATATAATGCAAGCCGTAGTCAATCGCTTGGCCTACATAGTCTTCAATTTCCCCTACTGCATGACCACAACGATGATGGTGGGTATGTAAATCAAATTTTATTGTCATTACGTGTACTACCTCCTATTTTGTATTGTTTTTGCTATTCATACATTTCAAAATTTGGTTTCTCTTTTAAAAGTAAATTCTCTTAAATTTGTGATAATCCTTTAATTGATTTGATAAATTAGGTATATATTTTAATGATAAGAATTGAATGTTTCACTCAACAATTGTAGATTTGATTAAAGTTTTTTGTGAGAATAATTTTATCTGAAGTTTTCAATATTATGGGGTCTAGGCCTGAAGCGGGTTTCTTCTGATTTCCTTCACCTTTTTCTGTTTCATCGACCCTATGAAGCGGGTTTCTCCTGAATTCGTTCACCTTTTTCGGCTTCATCACGGCTATGAAGCGAGTTTCTTCCGAATTCCTTTACTTTTTTCGGTTTCATCACGCCTATGAAGCGGGTTTCTCCTAAATTCCTTCACTTTTTTCGGTTTCATCACATCTATGAAGCGGATTTCTTCTAAATTCTTTCACCTTTTTCGGTTTCATCACGCCTATGAAGCGGGTTTCTCCTAATTCCTTCACTATTTTCGGTTTCATTACGCCTATGAACCGGGTTTCCCCTGAACTCCTTCACTTTTTTCGGTTTCAATTCATCACACCTATAAAGCAGATTTCCCTAACTCCTCGAGTGTTTTCGGTATCATTTCTATTCCAGTCCAGTGAACAAGTTAAAACTAGATATCTCCCTTTATTAATACCTCCCCTCGGATATTCATGAAAAACATATCAATATAAAAAACTCTTTCTACAAACCAGAAAGAGTTCTCCATACCAAGAAAATGATAAGATTGAAAAATTGTAGCATTTCCTTAAAATAGATTTGGCTAAAACATAGTTCTAATAGACTTAATCATCATAACGATCGTCATCATCATACTCTAATTCAATTACTTCCTTCGTTTCGGCATCTATCGTAATATCTGCTTCACCCTTTGAAGTTTTGAATTCCATCTCGTATTCGTAACCGCCGTCATCTTCGTCTAGTTCGATTTCAATTAGGTCACCCTTGATTTTTGTTTGGGCTATTTCAATTGCTTCTTTTTCAGTGATAATTGCTTTTTGTACCTCTTTTGAAGCAACGTCGTCACGGTCATCATCGTGGTCGTCATCCACTCTTTCATCCATTTGGATAACCTTTGCTGTTTGTGCATCTACTTTAATATCATAATCACGGTTATCTTTGTCAACTTCAACATCATAGTATGATTGACCGTTATGGCGTTCTAGTTCGATTTCTTCAACTATTCCGTCAACCTCTGTCAGTGCGGCCTTTTTTGCATCTTCCACAGTTATCGTTGCCTTTTTTTCCTCAGCATTACTATGGTTGATAGCGACAACTCCACCTAATACAACGACTGCTGCTACTGTAAACGTAATAATTTTCTTCATTTTCATTCCTCCTAAGTTGGTGTTTTATCTTACTGTCTTAACTATAACCAGCTTAGATGAGAGGAAAGCGAGAGAAAGATTAAAATTTGATGAGAATGCTATGAGGAATTAATCTGAGTCATCCTCATCATATGTTACGGATTTAATTTCCCGTGTATATGCGTCAATTTCTATAATGGCATCACTGTCTTCATTTACTTCAATTTCAATGAGATAGAATGGTGACTTATCTTGTTCCTCAATGAAATCGACGTCATCCACTTCACCAGGCTGCTTCTCCAAGGCAATTTTTATCGCATCCGCTTCAGATAAAAGACGCGCTTTTGTCGTTGTTTCAGTAATTTCCCCTGTGAAAGGATCAAGTTTTACTGTTTGTTCTTCATTATTTTTTGTTACTGTTGCACGATAATGAGGTGCTGTCTCATCGGCAATATATTCAAGTGAATTTACCGTTCCTTGTGCAGCAAGGATTTTTTTAATTTCATCTGCAGAAAGCTGTTGCTTCGGTTGCTCCTGCTTAGGTGGCTCAACCTCAGCTGTTTCCTTTAGGCTCATCGAAACGATTTCACCTTGAGTATCGATTTTCACTTCATACAAGCCAGTGTCTGCCTTCAATTCGATCGTATATTGGTCATCTTGTTTAGATGTCTGAATGACTTCACCTTTATATGTTGCTGTAGCAATTTGTTTCGCTTCTTCTTCGGTAATCGCCTTTGTCTGTGGTGACCACCACCAAAAAATCGCATAGCTCATAACAGCTAAAAGCACCACGCTGAGTAATGCCCACATCATTTTTTTCCGACTCATTCTGTCACCTCACTTTTGCTTGATTATAGCTGATGAACATGAGAATTCTCTGAGAAAATTAATGTTACGGTTGTTCCGATTCCTTCAAGGCTATTCAGTTCTATCCTCACACCTAGTGCATCTGCAAGCTCCTTGGCCATGGCGAGCCCTAGTCCGGTGCCACCTTGCTTTCGACTTCTCGCTTTATCAACTCGGTAAAAACGATCGAATACTTTGGATAAGTCTTGCTTTGGAATACCGATCCCACGGTCTTCGATTCGGATTGTTGGTGTTTCATTTGCCTTTTCAATCGTTATTGTAATCGCATCTTCACTATACTTTCTTGCATTATCTAAAAAAATAAAGAGAATCTGCTTTAGCTTTTGTTCATCTGTGACAAGTTTCAGTTCTTCCTTACTGTTCAAAAGTACGGAACGATTGTACGCATTTTGAAAAACCTTGGCTGATTCAGAGACGAGTGAGTTCAAGTTTGTCTGCTTCATTTCAAGCGTCCATTGTTCATCGTGCTTCGCGAGTAACAGAAGCTGCTCAATCATTTCCCGCATTCGGACCGCTTCGGAGTGGATCGCTTCTACTGATTCGTCAAACAGTTCAGGGCGCTGCTTTCCTCTTCTTTTTAATAAATCTGAATAGCTTTCAATTATTGTTAACGGTGTTTTCAGTTCATGTGAAGCATTGGAGACGAATTGTTCTTGTTTTTCAAAGTTAGTTTCGAGTAAATCAATCATATGGTTAAAGGTGTTGCCCATTTCATAGAGCTCATCCTTTGATTTTCGCTCTTGCGGCAGCCGTTTGAATTTCCCGCTTTCTTGAATGTCCTTCATCGTTTCGGTCATTGCTTTGATGGGTCGGATAATGATTTTGCTAAGTACCTGGCTAGAAAGGATGACAGGGATAATCGCGATAATGGTAACAGCCAAAAGAACGAGGCGCAAAACAGATAGGATTTCTTCCGTTGCTTCAATGTTTTGCGTTAGCTGTAAACTGACCACTGTTCCATCAGACCAGATGATTGGAAGCGATGTTAGCGTATATTTTTTTTGCTTATATGTAATAATGCTGCTTGTTTCACCTGGATGATAACTGACATCTTGGTCCTTTAACCCCGTCTCTGTTACAGAGGTTATCGTTGTAAGCGGCTTTCTCTCTTCAGAAATCACTTGCACCATACCATCGATTGGGACGTACGCACGTAATAAATCTCTAGGTTTTACGGTATTAATTCCTTCGCTTAATGCAACTGCGATTTTTTCTGTTTCCGCTTTTGAACGTTGAAGTTCGTTGTCGGTGATTAAATGGCTGAATACTGCGTAAATTGAGAAGTTCATGAGCAAAATTAAAACAATGACGAGTGCGACTGTATATAAATTGATTTGATTGCGAAGCTTCATTTTGCATCCTTTAACACGTAGCCAACGCCGCGAACAGTATGGATTAACGGATGTTCGAACGGATAATCAACTTTTTTGCGGATATAGCGAATGTAGACATCAACGACATTTGTATCGCCAAAGTAGTCATAGCCCCAAACTGCTTCAAGTATTTGATCGCGATTTAGTACTTGGCGCTTGTTTTTTAGTAGATAAAGGAGGAGGTCATATTCTTTAGGTGTTAACTCGATTTCCTTCGCTTGCCTCATAACTTCACGTGTTTTTTCATTAAGTTTTAAGTCACCAGCAATTAACCACTCGTCTTCCTCAGCTTGTTGTTCGGTCGGTTGTGGAATGCTCGATTTCATCCGGAGGACAGCACGGATTCTCGCGAGGAGCTCCTCCATTTGGAATGGTTTTGTTATGTAATCATTGGCTCCTAAATCTAACCCAGATACTTTGTCCTCAACAGACCCCTTTGCTGTTAAGAGGATAACCGATGTATAGGAATCCTTTGTGCGAATCCGACGTAGTAACTCGATTCCGCTTATACCAGGGATCATGACGTCAAGCAAAATTAAATCCCAACTTTGCCTACGGTATAATTCAAGTGCATCAAGGCCATCCATCGCTTTGCCAATCGCATACCCTTCATAGCCAAGCTCTATTTCAAGTAATCTTAAAATTTTTTCTTCATCTTCAACGATTAGGATTGATTCCTCTGCCATTTGAAATCTCCTTTCATGGGACTTTTCATGGGGACTGTCCCCACTTCATCATAACAAATTTATTCAAACAGTAGCTAATTTTGTATAGGCGGGGACAGTCCCCTAACAAAATGGTAATATTGTATAATATTCCAATAATTAGAAATGAGGAATTTCATTGTTAAAATTGCAAAATCTTGATTTAAAAACGAGAGAAATTTTACTATATGGTTCAAATATGTGCTTAGAAAGGGGAGCCGTTTATGGTTTGTCTGCTAGAAATGGCAGTGGAAAAACGACGCTACTTCGGACAATTAGCGGACTTAGACGTGAAGATAAAGCAATGATTTTTATCGAAGAGCAAAACAAGATTTTTAGTTTAATAGAAATGAAGAATGCTATCCTCTATTATGAAACCGCCGAATGGTTTGATGTAAATTTATCGGGATTGGATTATTTGAACTTCATTAAATCAACTTGGAAAAACGAGAATCAAATGCCGATAACTGAAGTCATAAATTTCTGGTCAATGGGTGACTATATTAAACTACCAATAAAAAAGTATTCTCTCGGAATGAAGCAGAAACTCCTCCTGTCTATGTATGCGGTCAGTGGGGCAAATTATTGGCTGCTTGATGAACCTACAATTGGGCTCGACACGAATAGCTTGGAACAGTTTAAACGCTATATGTTAGATGCAAAGAAACGCGGAACTTGCGTGTTATTTTCCTCGCATCAAAATGATAGCATTTACGCTGTTTGCGACTTTATTTTCGAAATGGAAAATCGTACTTTATCCTTAGTTGCAAACGATAGAAAATTGGGGGATTAACCGTTGAATTATTATCACTTTTTACTAAAAAAGACCTTGAAAAGCCGTGGCAATCTCATCCTTTTGACAATTCTACTTTCGGTCATTGTTGGCTTATATATCATAAATATTACTTCAGGAGACTCTTATAGTTTTACAAACACTGTTAAAGACGATTATCGTGTAACATTACAACAAGAGAAGGAATATGTAGAAGAGTTAAATAGCCATAGTTACGGCGAAGAAGATACCACAATGTACAAAGAGGCATTACAAGATATCGTAGAACAAAAAAACTGGAATGAACAAATTCTCGAATTAGCTGACCAGGGAAAATGGTCTGACGCTTTAGACTACTCAATTAAAATCGTAAATCGGCATCTTGAAGTTAACGAAAAGTCCGGAGGAGATTTGTTTCCAGCAGACTATGTAACTGCTTTAAAAAACGAAATCATTCTATTTGAGCAATTACGTGCATTAAATCAAGAGCCTGATACGGAAGCATATGAATTGTTTGGTTTTAATTACGTATATCGTGTCATGGATTCGCTGTTCCCAATGTTTTTTGTTCTGATTCTATCAGTATTTTTAACTGATATTTTCTTAAGTACGCATAAAAACGGATTTGAAATAGAGAAACTCCTTCCGAGCAGCTTTATCGGTACAATGACGAAACGAATCGTATTTAGCACGTTAATCGCCACTTCTGTTTATGTGTTTGCATTGATGTTTAGCTTCATTATTGCGAGTATTGCCAATGGGATGGGTTCACTTCATTATCCAATAATCATTCATTCTACAAGCACACCTCATACGAGCCCTGTATGGAATGTGCTAGCTAAAACATTTATCCTGCAAGTACTAAGTATTCTAACGATCGTTTTACTTATTTCATTGTTAAGCTTATTTGTAAAAAACAGGTTGATTCATTTATTTACTTCTGTTGTTATCACAATAGGTTCATCCATTGCAGTAAAAGCAATTGAGGCATTTAACCCTTATTTGCACTTGAATCCGTTTCTTTACTTTTCAAGTGCTGATGTAGTCACACAGTCCATAATTAGTGAAACAAATAATCCAAATATTACATTTGGGACCGGTGTAATCTTGCTGTGTTTGCTTGCAGTCATTTTATACACAGCGATATATATGATTTGTCGACGGGGACAGTCCCCCACGTTTAGCTCCGCCTCAACTTGTCAAGACTAGTAATACTTGACAAGTCGGAGGTGTGTAAATGTTGAATAAACGGCAAACTGTTATTTTCGCTATTATTTTTGTTTATTTATGTTCAATTGGCACTGCATATGCATTTGTTGGGAAGGTTGATGAGCCTAAGGAGCATGTCCCACAGAGGGAGATTAAGCGAGAGTTTAAGAAACTTCCTAGTGAGGCATTTTATGAAGCTCCTGAACTCCAGAAAAGTAATAGTGAAAGCTAGACAAAAAGCCCCGTTCTCTTGTTTTGAGATACGGGGCTTTACCTTTTATAATCTCGCTAATTTCGTTTTCAAATCCGTTTCCATGTTTGCTAATTCATGCTCAGCCTGAATCCGTTTCGCACGGCCTTCTGCTTGGATACGGAGTGTTTCTTCAAGTGTTGACACAAGGTGGTCTTGGACCTTTTTCAATGTGTCGATATCAACAAGTCCACGTTCGTTTTCTTTTGCTGTTTCAATTGTATTGACCTTAAGTAATTCTGCATTTTTCAACAATAGGTCATTCGTTGTTTTAGAAACAAGCTTCTGAGCCTCGACAGCATTTTTTTGGCGCAGTAATGTTAATGCGATTGCAACTTGGTTTTTCCATAACGGAATCGCCGTTGTAATCGATGATTGAATTTTTTCAACGAGTGCTTGGTTTGTGCTTTGGATTAAACGAATTTGTGGTGCACTTTGAATGGTAATTTGTCTGCTTAACACGAGGTCATGTGTCCGTTTTTCAAGTCGGTCAGCAAACTGCAATACGTCATTCACTTCTTGGAACGCCATTTGGTCTTGCGTTTCTTCAGCGCGTTTTCTCATTGCTGGGATTGTCTCTTTCTCGAGCTCCTCAAGCTTTAGCTCTCCAGCCGCAATATACACATTCAACGCTTGGAAGTATTCTTTGTTTTTTTCATAAAGTTGCTCTAAAACGTTAATATCACGTAATAATTCATTTTTAGAATGGTCAAGTTTCACACTAATTCTATCAATTTGGGCACCTGTTTTTTGATAACGTGATAGCACCTCTTGGACAGAGTTTGAGATTTTCCCAAACATTTTTGAAATGAGATTACGCTTTTCTGGCTTTAAATCATCGGGGCTTACCTGTTCAAGCCGTTTCATCAAGTCGCCGATAATTTCACCGACTTCACCTGTATCTTTCTTTTGAACATGGTCAAGCATCGAGTGTGAAAAATTCAGCAGCTTTGATTGTGCTTGGCTGCCGTATAAAGAAATTGCCTGCTGGTTTTTCGGGTCAATTTGCTTTGCCAGTTCAATCGCCTTTTGACGGTTTTCTTCAGGTAACACGTCGATGAGTCGTTTCGGCTTATCGGATGGCACATCTGCGTTTTTTTCGTCGACTACTAGTTCATTATCACCAAATGGATTTGCTAATAAATCATCAAGATTATTATTGTTGTTCATCGTCATTGCTCCTTACTTTCGATTCTTTGTTTTATCAATTCTAAGCTTTGCGACATCAACTTCGAAATGCAAATTGTCAATATCCTTCGCAAGTACATCATATAAGTCCTTTTCAACTGTTTCGGCTAAATTGTCAATTGTCCTGCGTGTTTCACTTAAAGAAATGCTTAATTCGGCATTTTTCTTCGGTTGTGATGTAAGAAAGTAATATTTCTCACTAATTTCAACAAGTGATTCTAAATGTGAGTAAAAAAACGGTTCAACAAGATAAAAGCGCTTTGGTTCATTCTTGACAATTGTATAAATTTTATTAACAACACGTAAAATATCAATATTTTGTTTGATTGACGTGAGTGAACGCACATTGACTAATGATTTACGAAGACGGGCGATTTTTTTACTTGCTTCGTTTAAATTTTTCTTAATATATTTATATTCTTTACGCGAAAGCTGATTTTGTTTTAAAAATCGTTGTGTTGTAATCCCCTTCACAGTGAAGTAAGTCAGTGCTCCCCCACCGACTGCATAGGCACTAGAGACGACATAAGGCAGGCTTAATGGAAAATAACTCACAATCCAAATTGTCACCGTTGAAACCGTGGCAATTGACGACCTGGTAAAAAACTGAACAAATTGTTTCATTGGAATCGACTCCTATTTATCATGAAAGCTTTTCATTTTTTGGCACTTTTCTAAAAGATTGTGGCTTTTTGCACTAATCTTTTTTAAGGGTTTGTCGGAGCGTAAGTGCGAGACTCCTGCGGGATGCGTGGGAGAGGTGAGACGTGAGCAGTCGTTTACGCTGAGGAATACGAAAAGCGTAGGCGGCTTGCCCATCGACGTACAAACTGGAGGGACATCGACTAAGATAAAGGAATCACGATGAGCCGAATGGCGAATCGATGATGACTTATCGTAGGGAGGTGACCTGAAGTTTGCTTGTTCGTGCCGCAAGGAGCTATGAGGCTCACCACCCACCCCGCGGAAAGCGAGTACTGTAGCGGAGACAAACCCTAAACGACAAATCGGTTAAAAGCAACAATGTTTACGAAAACAGCCTATTTTTTATCAAACACGATACGGTAAGCGGCGTGATCCCGCGTACGTTCCGCATCTTTTTTATCTAATTGCATACTTTCATCTTACATCTATTAGTACGAATTATGAAGGTAGAAAGTTTCAAATCAGTAAGAAAACTTGAATAGTTTTGTCCTATCATCTAAAATCACATATATCTGCAAAAAAGTGCTGGTGTTACATACTAACGACGCTGTAGAAAACTTTATACGTTCTTATTTATACTAGAAAAGATTGATAGGTGATGATTTTGTCAGTAAAACGGAATGATCCATGTCCATGTGGGAGTGGAAAAAAATATAAGAAATGTTGTATGAAAAAAGAAGCAATTGTACAAATTCAAGAAATTAAGGAAGAACGATTTTTTCAAACGAAACAAACGCTTGTTTTAACGTTAAAGGACTTCTTCAATAAACAATTATCTCCAACAGAGTATTATCAATTACAATCAGAGTTTAAAAAACGGACTAATTATCGCATTGAGGAAACACTTGCAAGAGGTCTATTTCAATATTGGCTTTATTTCTTCCATCGCTTTGAAAACGGACTGCGTGGTATAGAGTGGTTTGTGAACGATACAGATGCAAAGCTTTCAGAAGATGAAAGACAGCTGGCAGAGACATGGAAATCATTGGCACCACAAATGGTCCAGGCGGTTAACAAAAATGAGAACATCATTACATTTAAGAATGTATTTTCTAATGAAACTTATGATGTTGCGAATATAAAAGACAATGTTCCTTATTTTGCACCGTGGTATGGCACGATAACGTTGTTAGAGCCTTTCCAAGATTTATACTATTTTAATGGAGTAAGAAGCTTCGAGGATCCACTTAGCTTCGATCGTGCTGTGAAAAAGGTTCAACAATTGGCTGAAGAAACGAAAAAACCTGTAGAAGATATTCTGATAGATTACTATCCTGAGGTTTTAGTGGCACTTGTACATGATGACAATGTTGAGCGCAATAAGGAAAGAGAGATTTCTGAATACATACTTCAGTTTAATCTCGATGACCAGGAGCCTGTGTTTGAATTTCTTAAGCAGCAACCTTTTGAAATTGATGTGTGGGAAGAAAAGAATAAACAAATTAGTTGGGCTGATACGTGGTACCAATATTCAGATAATCAATTGACAGAGCCGATCTTTTTAGCAGAAGTGTACGGGAAAATTTTCATTGAGAATAACCGCTTGAAATTTAATAGCTTATCTGAGGAACGTGTGGCAGAGTTTAAAGAAATGATGAAGCAACTTCCAATCACTCTGGATGATGAAACGACACATACGTTCAAAGTGCCATTCCAAGCAGAGATTCGCGATGTCATGGTAACTCTTGATAAAGATACACCGAAATATTTCTCATTATATGCGCAAAATGACCAACGCTTTGAATTCGACCGTCCGTTACGTCAATTTGATGGGCTCTCGATTAAAGAGTTGATTGAGTCAGGACGTATGGCAGATGCCGATAATCAACTAAAGCAGCTTGAATACAATATGTATATTCAAGTACAAAGACAATATGGCACCGTGGACATCACGGCAGATTATAATTCAATCCGTACTGAGCTTGGGTTACCGCTATCACCGTTTGTAACAGGTGGTGTGGAAAGAACATCTTCGTTAGCGGTTATTACGAAGAACCCAACGGCAGCAGTCGCTACTGGAGACATCGAAACATTAGAGCAATTAGGATTCACACCAGAAACGGCAAGCGCCTTTTACACGGATGATGTCTTGAGCTTCTACAAAGAAAAAACCGACGGAAAATCAGAAGGAACCGTTCGCAAATATCGCAGCAGCTTAGCTGACTTAAGAGCAATACTCGAACAACGGAGAATTGTGAGCTGGGACGAATGCAACGACGCATTTTGGACAGAAGTCATCGACAAAGACTTCCCAACCCTACACGAGCAGCTAACGAAAACAGCTATAAAAGACTTTACAAGTACTGTCAAAGCATTTGTAAAATGGCTCGAGAAACAAGGGAAACTTGTGGAAATGGTTTGATAGACGGGACTTTTGATGGAGGACTTTGATAGGGGACTGTCCCGCGCTGTGTTAACGCATTAAAGGTTTGATAGGGGACTGTCCCGCGCTGTGTTAACGTATTAAAGTAATGGGGGACTGTCCCCAAAAGTACTCATCACCCCTTCCCATCATCAACGCAAACTCTCATTCTACAGTAAATGATGGGTTTGCGTTTTTTTAATTAGGGACTTCTAGTTGGCGACTCTAGTTGGGGACTGTCCCCCACTCAGTTACCACATTAAAGCATTGCGGGACTGTCCCTCACCTTATCACCGCGTTAATGTGCCGGGGGACTGTCCCCAAAAATAAAGGAGGCGTTCAAATGAGGAGTATCTTGTACATAGAGGATGATATTGAAATTGGTAAGTGGGTCAAGGGAGAGTTAGAGGCAAAAGGATACGAAGTCGATTGGTTCACATCAGGACTAGAGCTGCCTAACCCGCTTAACAACTTTGACATCGCGATATTAGACGTCATGCTCCCCGGATTAGACGGCTTTTCCTTAGGGAGACGCTTGAAAAAATCACAGCCTAACGCTCCGATTATAATGCTATCAGCACGTTCATCCCTTGAGGATAAGCTTGAAGGCTTAGAGTTTGCAGATGATTATATGACAAAACCGTTCCATCCAGAGGAGCTTGCAAAGCGTATTGAAATTTTATTAAGAAGAACCAATCAAACATCAACAGACAAAAAACAACTTAAACACTTAGAAGTTGATTTTAAAAGCCACACAATCATCAATACGACAACAGGTGAAGAAATTATTTTAACCGGGAAGCAATACCAGATTTTTCATTATTTCCTGCGTCATCTCAACCAAATCCTCACGAAGGAACAACTTTATGAAGGTGTTTGGGAGGAACCTTATATCGAGGGTGACAAAACATTAATGGTTCATATTCGCTTTCTTCGTGAAAAGCTTGAACTAAACCCTTCAAAACCAGAAATCATTGAGACAATCCGAGGTATCGGTTATCGGGTGAAAGCATGAGATTAGTTAAATCGCTACAATTTAAATATTTACTAATTATTTTTGCTGCCTTGCTATTTCTCCCACTCTCGATTCCAATCGTATCTGGTTTAGTATCACTTCCTTTTCTGGCTCTTGAAAACGACAATCGCTCTGCTTCCTATCAAGGGTTTGAGCAACTCACGACTAGCTGGCATCGCGAGGCAGAAAAACTAGGAACGGCAACAGAAGCTGAAATCCGCGAAACGTTAGATGAGTTACATAAAAAGAAATACCCTGGCTCACAAATCTTCTGGGTAGACAAAGAAGGAAATACGAAAGACCGCTTTTCCTACACAGAAAACCTCCCAGACAAATGGACACCATCCTACACGGTGAAATATATGAAGGAACATCACGATGCTAACCCCTTTACTGTTGTCGCATTCCTAGGCAACGATATAGCAAATGGATTTATGGTCATTGAGGTTGACCGTTCATTAGTCCAATCAACAGTCTCCAAACTGACAGAAAAATTCGGCTTTCTTTATTTTTACGTGATATTAATTACGCTTATCCTATTTATTATCTTTTCATGGCTCTTTTTTCGAAACATCCATAAACGACTGTTACGTCTCTCAAATGCAATGGAAAACAAAAGTGAACTCGGTATACCAGAAACTGTCGCTATCTCAAAAATGGATGAAATCGGTCAGCTTGAGAATAGCTTTAACCAAATGATTACTGAATTAGAACAAAGCCGCCTCCGCGAGCAAAACGAAGAAACATTAAGGAAGGATTTAATCGCAAACCTTTCGCATGACTTACGAACACCATTAACAACAATTCGTGCCCAATTATCACTTGTTAAAGCAGAAGTGACAACTGCAAAAGGCACCGATGCTTTAGAAGCGATTGACCAGAAAATAGACTTTATAAGCAAACTCATTGATAACCTTTTTTCATATACGTTGCTATCAGCGAAAAAATATCCCTACAATCCAGAGAAGACAGAAATGAACCGCTTCTTCCGTACGCTAGCAGCTAACTGGTATCCTGTTTTTGAAGAAAAAGGTTTTGAAATCGATATTTCCATACAATCCGAACCAGTACTTTGGGAAATTGACCAACAATGGATGGAACGAATCATTGAAAACCTGCTCCAAAATGTACTACGTCATGCATCAGATGGGAAATATATTGGACTTTTTTTAACAGATAATCGTCTGACCATTCAAGATAAAGGAACTGGATTTAAAGAAACAAGCGAGCAGCAAGGTGCTCGAATCGGTTTGACAATTGTTGAAGTGATGATTAACGAAATGAGCCTAAAATGGTCAATTGACACAGGTGAGACTGGTACATCGATTACTATTTATCAATAAACTCCTCATGAACAGTGCAGGAGTTATTTTTTTTGAAAAATTTGAGCCAAAAACCTTGTTTCATTGTCTAATAGAATGAATGTCATATTTTGAAAGAGGTGGAGAACATCAATAAGCTCGTTAAAAAGGCAAAAAAGGGTGATAGTAAAGCCTTTTTAAAGCTATATCAACAATACGAACAAGATATATACCGAATGGCCTTTGTATATGTCAAAAACAAAGACGATGCATTAGATGTCGTTCAAGAGGTTGCCTATCGTTCGTTTAAAAGCATCGGTTCGCTGCAAAAAACTGAATACTTAAAAACATGGCTTCTCAAAATTACGATTCGTTGTGCGATTGATTGTTTAAACAAAACAAATAAAATCGTACCTTTAAAACCTGAAAATGAACCAATTTTTCTAAGTGACGATCAGCACATACCTCTCTCATTGTCACTTCAAGAACTTATAGAAAAGCTTAGCCCTGACGAAAAAAGCATCGTTCTCTTAAAATATTACGAGGACTATACTTTTTCAGAGATTGCAGAAATATTACACATACCTTTAGGAACGGCAAAGTCAATTTTATATCGAGCCTTACAAAAGCTTCGCAAGCACGCCAAGGAGGTTGATATGTATGAATGAAGATATAAAGCATGAGCTCAAAAAAATTGATATTCCTCCTGAACTCCACTTTCGTGCAGCTCAAGGGGCAAAACAAGCAAGTTCCGAGCGCCCAAAACGAGTTCAAAAACGGGCTATTATTTCACTTATCGCCTCGGTTCTATTCGTTTTTTCTGCAACAGTTACTGGAGCAATTTCTCCTAGTTTTAATAACTTGATCGCAACGATTAGTCCTGAGCTAGCAGATTTGCTTCAGCCGATTCAGAAGACAAGTATCGACAACGGCATAAAAATGGAAGTTATCGCTGCAATGAGTGATGATGAGATGTCAGTTATATATCTATCTATGGAAGACCTTGATGAAAACCGTATTGATGAGACGATAGATATATATGATTACTTTTTATCTATAGGAAGAATGTTTAATTGTCAGCTTATTTCGTTTGATAAGCAGCAAAAAAAGGCATTTTTCAGGCTTCAAGCAAATGGGAACAAACAGCTACATGACAAAAAGATTCATCTAAGTGTTACCTCTATGCTTAGTCATAAACATACATTTGAACAAGTCGAAATTGACTTGTTGGACCAAATGAACAAGCAACCGAATACAATTTTACTAGACAGAATGCATTCCTCAGGTGGCGGTGGAGGGCAACGTGATTCACTGTTTTCAGAGGAACAAGCGGAAATCCTATATCCTGGTGAGCTGGCAATTAAACTACCAAAAATTGATTTTCTAACAATCACCAACATCGGTATTATTGACGATAAGCTACATGTTCAAGTGAAATGGCGGGAAAACAATGTTGATGACCATGGTCGCCTGTATTTAACAAATGATAATGGAAAAATACAATATGCATCCACTGTATCGTTCGGGGTAGATAATAAGGGCGATCTAACTTACGGTAGTAATTATATAGAATATATATTTGACCTACAGCGAATTGATTTGGGTGACTTCCAGTTAAAGGGTGATTTTGTATCAAACGGGCTCTACATGGAAGGGAATTGGGAAACAACCTTTAGGCTTGAATCAAATCTTGAAGAAAAAACTGTGGCTCTACAAGAAGACTTTGGCGATTGGACCGCAACGAATCTTGCCATCTCACCACTAGGAATCACGATAAACGGCACAGGCCAATATGAAGATGACACTTCACTAACTGTAAAAGCTATAATGACTGACGGCACTGTCATTCACTTTAACTCAATTATGAACAGCGCAGACAAAGAGGAAGTAATTATAAAGCTATTACCAGCCTATCCACTAGACATATCAGAGATAAAAACAGTCACAATAAATGAGCTAGAAATACCACTTTAGTGGGGACATTTAGTTGGGGACTGTCCCTCATTCTGTTACCACATTAAAGCATTGAGGGACTGTCCCTCGCTCTATTACCACATTAAAGCACTGCGGGACTGTCCCTCGCTCTATTACCACATTAAAGCACTGCGGGACTGTCCCCCACTCTTCTACAACGTTAAAGCACTGCGGGACTGTCCCCCACTCTTCTTTTAAACAAAATTTAAACTAAACCCCACCTCCCTTTTAACCTCTCTCGCCTATCATAGAGTTGAGGTGATGAACATGAATGAAATATTAATTAAAACTACAGATTTAACGAAGACGTTTAAAGGTATTCCTGTTGTTAATAAGGTGAACCTTTCGATTAACAAGGGTGAAATTTACGGTTTTCTTGGGCCAAATGGTGCTGGGAAAACTACGACAATCCGGATGTTGCTCGGGCTGGCAAAACCATGTAGTGGCTCAATTGAACTTTTCGGTGAGGACGTCAAAGGCAACCATTTACAAGCTCTCAAGAAAATCGGTTCGCTGGTCGAATCCCCATCCTATTACGGTCACTTAACTGCACGGGAGAACTTAGAGGCAATCCGTAAAATTCTCCAAGTGCCTAAATCTAGAATTGACGAAGTACTGGAAATTGTCCGTTTAACTAAAGATGCAGATCGAGCTGTCAAAGGCTACTCACTCGGGATGAAGCAACGTCTTGGTATCGCGTCTGCTATTTTAGGAAACCCTGAACTCCTCATCTTAGATGAACCAACAAACGGACTCGATCCTTCTGGCATCCATGAAATCCGTGATTTAATTAAAAGAATGCCTAAAGATTATGGAATTACAATCCTCATCTCAAGCCATTTACTCAGTGAAATCGATCAAATGGCTACGAAGGTCGGAATTATTTCAAAAGGTGAACTGATTTTCCAAAACTCTATTGAGGAGCTACGTAATAAAGCTCGAGCAAAAATTTCGATAAAAGTGAAGGATTCCATAAAAGCCAAAACTTTGCTACGCACACTTGGATATGTTGTGGAACATGTAGACGGGTATTTAATAGGAGAAAACGTATCAGAAGAGCAAGTTGCAACAATCATTTCCCACTTAGTACATCAAGGTCATGCCATTTATCGTGTAGAAGAAAAACGAAAATCATTGGAAAGCATCTTCCTTGACCTGACAAATGAAGGAGGAATGAACAATGTTGGCAGCACTGCATGCTGATTTTTTAAAAATTAAGCGCAAATGGTTCTGGCTCCTTGTCTTCTTAGGTCCGTTTGGCGTAATCGCCTTGCAAATGGTCAATTACGGAGTACGTTATGACTATTTAGTGCAAGGCAGTACTGATGTTTGGCAAGACCTGCTTATGAATGTAAATGGGTTCGTTACACTTGCCCTTTTACTCGGGATTTCAATTTTAGCATCGCAAATCGCTTCAATTGAACACCAGCAAAATTCGTGGAAGCACCTGTTAAGCTTGCCAATTAAGCGTCGCGTCGTGTTTTCATCAAAATTTTTTATCCTATTATTCATGCTATTTCTTTCTTGTATTCTCTTATTTATCGGAACGATTTTACTCGGCATTGGGCTTGGGTTCAGTCCGTCCTCAATGCCACTTTTCGATATTTTTAAAAATAGTTTCTATCCATTATTAGCTGGTTTACCTATTTTAGCTTTGCAAACATGGCTATCGATTACAATTGACAACCAGGCGATTCCGTTAACGATAGGGATATTCGGAACAATTGCACCTAATTTTGCACGGAACATCCCTGAGTGGTTCATTTGGAAATGGCCCACATTAACTGGGGATAACGAGCCGATGTGGTATGTCATTGCCGGACTTATGCTAGGTGCTGTTATCCTTCTTATCGGAGTGATAGATTTTGAAAAAAGGGATGTGAAATAATAATGCTGTGGCGTTTAATACAATCTGACTTTTTAAAAATGCGTAAAACGTATATATGGCTTTTACTATTTGTCAGCCCTGTCCTTGCGTTTGCTGGCGGATATTTGACAGAACAAGTTGAAGGTGTACCAAATGAATGGATTGTCCCTTTAGTCATGATGACACCTATTCATACGATACTATTTCTGCCTCTCATCATCGGGGTGTTTACAAGCTTCCTCTGCCGCTTTGAACATAAAAATGGCGGTTGGAAGCAATTATTAAGTCTGCCCGTGAAAAGAACAAATGTGTACTTATCAAAATTCATTTTGACGATGATGCTAATTGCTGTAAACCAAGGTCTAGTATTAGTAGCGTGGTTGGCAGTCGGGTTTTTGAAAGGCTTTGAGGATCCGATTCCGTATGATATCATGCTTCGAAGCTTTGTTGGAGGCTGGATTTCAACATTACCCCTAGCAGCTATCATGCTGTTTATTTCCATGGCTTGGTCAAGCTTTGCTGCACCATTAGCATTTAATGTTATTTTCACAGTCCCGAACATTCTCGTTGCAAATTCAGAAACGTTTGCTCCCTACTACCCATGGGTTCAACCATTTTTAACAATGATCCCAAGAGACGGAACTGGGCCTTGGGGCGGATTCTTCCTCTCCTTTGAATCAATCGCCTACGCCATCATCGGCGGCTTCATCCTCTTCTTCGCAAGCGGACTCGTTTACATCAATAAAAAAGCCGTTTAGTGGGAGACGTAGCGGGGACAGTCCCCCGTTACTTTAAAGCGTTGAGGGACTGTCCCCCACTGCGTTAAAGCGCTGGGGGACTGTCCCCGCACTTGTTGCCCACACACATTTACCTACTCCTGCCATTTTTATGTGACCTTTATCCCACATAAATTCTATCCATATCAAAAAAAATAAAAAAATGCGAAACTTTCTCCTATTTAACTCGTATTAGTTGTTGTGAGATGATAGTGTAAAGGAATAAAGTTGAGGTGGGTACATGAGTTTTTTTAGTCGATTGTTTGGGAAGAAGGAGTCTGCTTCGAAGCCCGTTGAGGAGCGGAATGTGTTTAACCTTCAACTTGATGACATTGTCACGTATGATTTAGAGGATTATAAAGTTGTTGGGAAAATCAGCTATAATGACCATGGCTTTAAATGGTACGCCTATCAGCTTGAAGGGGTATCAAAAACGATTTGGTTAAGCGTTGAAATGGATGATGAGCTCTATCTTGGCATCTATGAAAAAGCAAAGCTGAAGCTTGATGAGCCAATTCCGAAGAAGATTCGTCATGAAGGGATTACGTATTATCTTGATGAATCAGGTCAAGCTAGAGTGAATGGAATTGGGCGTAATCAAAACATTAACGGGATGATTTGTGAGTATTATGACTATTGTGATGAAGAAGAAGAAAAATATCTCTCTGTTGAAAAATGGGGAAGCGAAATTGAAGTAAGCACTGGCTATGATATTGAACAATATGAATTAAAAATAATTGCAAGTAAATAGGAGGAATTTTTAATGTTTAAATTTTTCAAACGAGTAAAAACTGTTGTCGATTCTGAGTTAAATGCCCTTTTAGACAAAGCAGAAGATCCAGTAAAAATGCTAGAGCAATTCATGCGCGATATGGAATCAGATATTCGTGATGCAGAAAGTGCAGTCGCAAAACAAATTGCCAATGAAAAAATGCTGCAAAAGAAATATGAAGATGCACAAAAAATGGTTGATAAGCGTGATGAGCAAGCACTTAAAGCCGTTGAAGCTGGTAACGATGACCTAGCTCGTCGTGCACTAGAAGATAAAAAGCTACACAGTCAAACTGCTGAAACATTAAAAGAGTCTTACGAGCGTGCGAAACTAGATTCTGCAGCTGTTCGTAAAAAACTTGATGAAATGAAAGCTGAATACTACCAAATGAAGCTGAAAAAAGATTCATTAAAAGCTCGTGCTGAGTCTGCAAAAGCTCGTACAAAAATGAACCGTACTCTTTCTGGTATCGGTACAGATGATTCAAAACGCGGCTTTGAGCGCATGGAAGAAAAAGTCCTTCAATTTGAAGCGGAAGCAGAAACAAGTGAAGATATACGCTCTTCAAACCGAAGCCTTGATGATGAATTCGAAACTTTAGATAAAACAAGTGCTGTAGATGATGAACTAGCTGCATTAAAACGTAAATTAGGTAAAGAGTAAGCACTATAAAAAGAACGGGCAGTAACACGACTCAATCGTTACTGCCCACTTTTTGAAAACTATCAAATTCCTAAGCTCGTTATTGAATCAGGGGGAATAAATAGTACCCCCCTCGCATTCATTAAATAAGAATCCTAATTACATATGTCCAAAATGAAAGAGGGTGAGTCAATGAGAAAGCCACTTCTTTTTGTCATGCTGTCAGTTCTACTCCTATTAGCTGCATGTGGAAGTAATGCTCAAGGTTCAACAGGCGGGTCATTTTTCAAAGATGGCATTATTGAATTTATTGAATCGAACTATATTTTGCAAGATATTGTTACGAGCCAACAAAGCTCAACTGACATTGCTGAGATTTACTTAGCTGAAAACAAATCAGTGGATGAAGTTGTCAGTGAATTACAAAGCCACGAAACTCCGAAAGAAGTCAGTGAAAAAAAGGATAATAAACAAGTCCTAATTTATAACGACTCATTTATCACAATTACACCTGATGAAAACAATTCTTCAGACACACTTGTTGAAATTGCAACATATGGATTTGTTCGTGATAACTATCAGCCAAACTTTTTTAACGGCTTGTTCGCACTTTGGATTTTAGATGAAGTCCTTGATGTGGATGATTGGGGCAAAAAACGCCAAAGTAAGTGCGGATACAACAATGAGGATTGTTATGGTGGCTACAGTTCATCTGGTGGATATTACAAAAAATCAACTGGATCTTCGTCATCAGTAAGAGGAAGCACCTCAACTGTCCGTGGTGGTGGCCCTGGAACCGGTAAGTAAGTACTATAAAAATTCAATAAAGAAAGGATGAAAAAGATGGAGCCATTCGTTTTAACCGCTCTTTATTTTGTAATCGCAATTGCAATCGTTTTAGTTGGACTCATTATTTTTGAATTTATGACAAGGAAATACAAAGACTGGGATGAGGTTCTAAACGGGAATCATGCTGTTTCTCTATCAATTGGAGGAAAAATCGTTGCGATTTGTATTATTCTCGCATTCTCAATTTACCATAGTGCAAGTGTGCTAGATACATTGATTTGGGGATTATTCGGTATCTTCCTGCAAATGATTGCCTATCTTCTTTTCGAACTATTTACACGAAAGTTCTCAGTTGAAGAGCAATTGAAAAAAGGAAATATCTCAGTCGGAATTATTAGTATGTGTGTATCCATTGGCCTTGCCTTTGTCATTGGTGCATCCATTACGTAATGCAAGGAGACGACGTCTACGTGAGTAATAAAATCAATCAAAGCAAAGCCATCTATTGGGCTTCGGGAATCGTTTCGGTGTGCGGAATTATTTTCGAAGTTCTCTTCGGTGCAGCTGGTTCTTATTTACTTGGTGATGGTGTGAAACAATACACCCTCACCATTTCTCTTTTTCTAACAGGAATGGGGATTGGTGCATCGATAAGTGAACGGGTTACAAAGCATTTAATTTTATCGTTTGTTTGGATTGAATATTTAATCGGTATTATCGCGGGTTTCTCTACTTTCCTTCTCTTTGGTGTTTCTGCCTTTTTAGGAGATGGAATGAACTCTCTCTTCCTCTACACCGTTACATTAGTTGTCGGTGCTTTGACAGGTGTTGAATTGCCAATCTTAATTCGAAAAGCGAACGAGATTGGTGTTACCGTCCAAAAAAGTACAGCGAGAGTGCTATTTTCAGATTATGCAGGCGGTCTAATCGGAGGTATTTTATTCGTCTACTTACTGCGCCCTGAATTTGGCCTCGTAAAAACAGCGTTTATCGTTGCGTTAATAAATGTGACGATTGCCCTTTGGATTCTTATCTATTTTAAAAAGGAAATCCTTACTTTCAAGCGCCATTTCTCAGCGGGAATTGTCATCTTTCTGTTACTGGTTGTCGGTATTTTCATCGGAGAAGAAACGGCGTTTACTTTTGAGCAAAAGCTTTATCGCGACCCGATTATTTATACAGAGCAAACCGAATATCAGCAAATTATTTTAACGAAGGAACAAGGTGACGTGCGCTTATTTCTTGATGGGCAGCTGCAGTTTAGTTCATCTGATGAATATCGTTACCATGAAACACTCGTACATCCAGCAATGGCAACCGCTCAGAAAAAGGAGAATATTCTGATCCTAGGCGGTGGTGACGGTCTTGCATTACGTGAGCTTCAAAAATATGATGAAGTGAAGTCAATGACATTAGTTGACCTTGATCCTGAAGTTGTTGAGCTCGGAAAAACACATCGTGATTTAGTCAAATTGAACGAGGGCGCCTATGAGGATGAACGTGTCAAGGTTGTCAATGATGATGCGTTTCAATTTGTTAAGCATTCTAAACAGTTTTATGATGTAATTCTTGTTGACTTGCCTGACCCGAATAATGAATCCTTAAGTAAGCTTTATACACTCGAATTTTATCAGCTGCTCCGCAATCATTTAATACCTGGCGGGTCATTAATGATTCAAGCAACAAGCCCAACCTTTGCAACAGAGGTATATTGGTCAATCGACAAAACCGTACAAGCTGCAGACCTAAACACAGCTAATCTTCATGTCGATGTCCCAAGCTTTGGAGACTGGGGCTTTGTGTTGGCAAAACGGGAGCCGGTACAACTCGATACGGCTACATTAGATGTTGAAACACGCTATTTAACTGACGATGTCTTAGCAGGCTTGAGAACATTTGGGAAAGACATCGACAAAGACATAACCGATGAAAAAGGTAATAAAATTCCGATTGAAGTCAATACATTGACACGCCCAACAATCATTGAAAAATACGAAAAAGCGTGGAGAAGTTATTAATTAGGGGGACTTATCCCCCTTCCCTCTCCCAATTCCCACAGTATACTTCTACCAGTCCATTCAAATGAATACAATAGATTAAAAGCCGAAAAATCCTCATAAAAATGAAAAATTAGTTATATCATTAAAAATGCTTGTATAATATTTTCGTAGAGGGACTCTACTTCATGTCGGAGATTTTTTTGAAAAGGCCCTTTTCTAAAGGATTGTGGCTTTTTGCACTAATCTTATTAAGGGTTTGTTGGAGCGGAAGTGCGAGACTCCTGCGGGATGCGTGGGAGGGGTGAGACCCCGCAGGCGTTTACGCTGAGGAGGCTCACCACCCACCCCGCGGAAAGCGAGTACTGTAGCGGAGACAAACCCTAAACGACAACTCAGTTAAAAGGAACAATGTTTACGAAAATAGCCTTTGAAAATCGCAAATCCGGCTCGTGTAATAAAACTATATGGAACATTTGCGCAATCATTGGTACTATTTTAATGGACAAATCAACTAATCTCTAATCAACATTGCATATAGATTTGAAGCTACTAAGGAGGATTTTAGATATGAATTTAATTGAAGTGAAACCGGTCAAGTTTAGTTTTTTTGAAAAGCAACCTGCTTCATCAATGTCTCAAGCCTTCGTCTATACGAATGAGGATAATCATTTTCTCGTCGTCAAAAATGGTGATCGGATTACACGGAGTGATTTACGTGCAGGGAAATATAACAAAATGTATATCGTCAACATGTCGACCTTAAATTTTCAATACGAAAATGAAGTTCCATCACAAGACCGTGGTCGTAAATTTTTCGTCGACTTATCAATTGATTACAAAGTCGTCGATCCTATTTCATTGATACAGCAAAACGCCGGTGAAATTGTCACATACATTCAGAAAAAGCTGCCGTATTGGTTAGAAGAAATTACGAGTGATTATCCAGTTTCTGAGGCAAAACGGGTCAAGCGTCACATTGAAGATTTACATGAGCACTCATCAATGGTAGCCGGGTTAAAGCAGGTTGGTGTTGCTGTGACAGATATTAATGTTCTTGTAAAACAAAGCTCACATGATCAGCTACATGATTTAGAATTTGTGAAAATTGACCAGGAACATGAGCTTGAACAGCATCGTCGTGAGAAACAACTCATGAAAGCTCGCTCTCTTGCAAAAGAAATTCAAGAGTCGATACAAAAAGGAGATTTACTAACTGCCTTGCTAATTGCAGAAAATAACGAGGATGCCCGTGATATTGTGAAAAGACAATTACAGCATGAAGAAAGCTTCCGTTTTGAAGTCCAAGACCAAATTCGTAGGTTATTACTCGACCCTAATGTAAATGAGGACGTTGCAAGAGAACAAATCTCAAAAATACGAGCATATTTTCCACATGACCCGGTACCAGAACATCGACCTTCAACAGCTAGAATAGAAGATGATGACGTACGGAGCATCTATCAAATGACAAAAGGAGAGTAGGTGAACTGTGGAAACCATTATCAATCAGTTATTTTGGCTTTGGGTCCCACTATCATTCCTGCCGATATGGCTCAGAATTGGATTCATCACGTTTATTATCGTCATCATTCTAAGACCAGTCGTCATCAGACTGCTCCCACGGATTATCGAATGGGGAAGCCTATTATTACAAAAGGTAGTCGAGCTCCTTTCTTATCCAATGATGAGACTAGCTCATCGCCAGCTAATGAAGCAGCGACATGGCGGTAATTATGCGATTCCGAGATGGATCGATATGCTAGAGGATAGTGTTGCATTTCTCTTACTATCTTTCGAAAAACTAGCACAACTTACAAAAAAGCGGAAACGAAATAAATACTCATTTCGAAAGACATTTAGGCTTACTGCTCTTATTTTAGCGATTATTTTACCATTAGCAATTATCAATAACCCGACGACATCTTATTCTAAAACGTGGCATCAATTCGAACAGTGGGTAACAGTTGATAAGCTGAAAAAAGAATTAGGCTTTGATGTAAAGCAGCTTCAAGGCAAAGTTCAAACATCTTTAAAACAAGACGAGCGTCCAAAGTTAACGTTAAAAGAACAATATGATGAGGGCGGGAACATTCGTGAAACCCCTTCTCTTAATGGGAAAATTGTTGATAGTTTAAAAATTGGTGAGACGATTACCTTTCTAGAAGAGGAAGAAACAGATAACAAAGGCATTACATGGTTAAAAGTTGAAACAGAGAATGGGAAAAAGGGCTGGATATCTTCTAAAATTGTTAATGAGTCATAATCTTA
The DNA here is from genome assembly GCF_030813355.1 of Metabacillus malikii. Classification (GTDB taxonomy): domain Bacteria; phylum Bacillota; class Bacilli; order Bacillales; family Bacillaceae; genus Metabacillus; species Metabacillus malikii. The sequence goes on along the minus strand of NZ_JAUSUD010000012.1, from coordinate 20,499 downwards.
CCGGAAGAAGGAACGAGCACCTCATTCCTTCTTCTTTCTTATCAAGTTTTTAAAAAATTTAAGTCATCTGGTCAAAGTGCTCATTCTCTAGATTGTAAGCAAATTGCGGTTCAGCTATGTACGATGTTTTTACTTCATCTAGTATTTTTTCCTCACGTATTTCATATGTCGTTAATAAGCGTGCTGCTTTATCCAGACGTCTTTCCATCGTATCACGTGTCACATCCACAACAATCTGACTATAATTTGTTAAAGTAATAATCGATTGATTACCTTTAGGTACAATACTGCGCACATGCTTATACGAAATCCAACTATTTTCTGGTTTGGCTGGTGAACATGTTGGCACCATGCACGTCTTGTACTTTTCACTAATCATAACTGGTAAGAGTTTTTGTCCTATTAAAATACCACCTGCTGATTGCAGTCTCCCTTGAAGAGCTCCTCCAAAGTAATCGATACTTCTCGCAACAATTGTTGATGGGCTTTCCTTCACTTCAATTTCCTTATATACTTCTAGGATTTGGCTGCATAACACTCCGGTATCATTATAGAAAGGCATAACGCACATTGTATTTTCATGGATAATGTATGGAGATTCTTCATTGACTGGCAGCATATAATAATGTCTCATTATGAAATAGCTCCTTTAATTGATTTTAAATAGAGTTGCAATCATACTCAACATAGTAAAATACACTTAACCATCGTTACCCATTTTTTTGACATCTCTAATTCCTTTAATGGTAAAGTTTACGAGATTCCTCCTCAGATGGATCAACTTCCTTTACGACAATGTTTATTTCAGGAGAGACTTCAATGATTATATTAATCTCGTTAATTGGATATTCTTGCTCGTTTTTAAGATAAATAAAAATCCGGACCACTCCTTTTTTATAATGTTTGCTTTAATTATTATTTGGAATTTTTTGGATTAAAATTGTTTCTTCACCTCCATTTTCACATTTCTGTCGAAAACTAAGATGTGGTAGGGAATTAGAGGATAATTGCATGTAAGTTGTCGAATCGAAGTAGGGTAACATAATGCTTATTATACAGGGTTAACTAGGTAATTTGTGGTACTTTACAAAACCTTATCATTCTTGATAGAGAAAATTTACATTTATAGGGATATTTTCGAAATAGTAACAATTAATTAATATTTAAACATTTATCCAACTCACTAACTATAGCATTGATAGGTCTTCGGGTTGAATTTGACATATGGTAGAGATTTTACTACTTTCGTGATTCAGTCAATTTTCAGATAGGATCCACATCCTCTGCTATAGAAAAAAGCTGTGCAAAAGCCTAAATCAGCTCTTACACAGCATTATATAAAAAATCACTTCAATTTAAACGTACTAATATCTTCCTTAATTCTTGTCATGCTTTCCATTAACTCTTCAACAACTTTTAAGTTTTCAACTAAATTATTGGCTAATTCGTCTGTTACTTCAGTTGTAATGATTGTTTTATCTTGAATTTCTTGTGAGTCTGTACTAATTAAATCGACAGCTTTAACAATCTCTTCGGTGCTTAACATTTGGTCGGTAATTTGCGACATTAAGTTCGAAATATACGCTGAACTATGCTCAGTCGACTCTTTCATTCTGTTAATAATGTCAGTAAATTGACCTGCGATTTGTTCAGTATCATGAACATGTGATGTAACCTCTTTGTTCGCATCCTGTACTTGATTAATTTTTCCATTAATGTTGTTAATGATTTCACTAATTTTCTGTGTTTCAAGGCTTGTTGCCGTCGAAAGCTTCTTCACTTCATCTGCTACAACCGCAAAGCCCTTACCTTCTTCACCAGCTCTAGCAGCTTCAATTGCTGCATTTAAAGAAAGTAAATTCGTTTGACTTGCAAAGTTTTGGATAGAAACGAGTACTTCCTCGATAGATTTAGAAAACTCAATGAGTTCACTAATTTCAACACTTGAACGGTCAACACTTTTTGAAATCCCCTCGATATTGCCATTTAATGTGTCAATAAATTTAACGCCCTCTTGAACACTTGCTAATGATTGTTCAGACGTTTTCTTCGACTCATTAATCCCATTGACAGATTCTCTATTCGTTTCAAGAATTTCATGTAGACTAGCTAATGATTCCTCTGTATTTGCACTTTGATTCGTTACACTATTTTCGATTAAACGAAAATGCTCTTGTAACTGCAGGATACCATCTTTATTATTATCACCGTTAACAACACCTTGAATCACACGATAAACCGCCTGATTCTTCTCATTCACTTCAAGAGTTAAACCTTGAATTTTTTGTAAAATACCACTAATTTGGTCGATAAATTGATTTAGATATGTTGAGAAAAGTGAAAACTCATCTTTTGACGTAATTTTTGCACGCTTCGTTAAGTCGCCTTTCCCCATATCTACTAAAATATCTTTAAATTGGTCTAAATTTTTCTGTACACTTCTTGAAATCAATAGGACAATAGCTGCCACAATCGCAATGGCAACAATACTTAAGATGATAATTGTTAGTCGTAAGCTAGTTGCAGCAGATCCCATATCATCATTAATGCCAGCGTGGATATCGCTAATGACTTTGCGCATATCATTAACTAGATTTGTATTTTCATTGACCAATTGGACGAGAGATGTATCAATTGGTTTCATCTCTTCGACAATTTTCATTTTTTCATCCATTAAATTAATGGCCGTCGTCGGTGTTTCTTCACTACCAAATGCAGTTCCAAAATTAGTTTTCATTTCGTTCATTTTTGCACTAATTTCATCGTAAAAGCTAGAAACCTCTTCTTCCTTACCTTCAACGACAGCTCGGTTATATTCATTAAACAATTGATCTAACCCGCTTGTTGCTCCTCCAAAGTCATAGCGGCTATCTAAAGCAACCCCTAAAGACATTTGCCTAGTATGAATATCCGTATCAAAGAATATGTCAAACGAGACCTTATTATATTCGGTTAAATCAATGTCTGCTGTAGTTATTGATAGAGCAATCTCTTCCCAAGAAGCATTAGCTGCCGTGAAATTGGTACCAATTTTAAAAGCCGGCTTGCCTTTAAAGTTCGTAAATTCTACACCATTCAATGCCGAACCGTAGCTATTGTTAACAGCTTGTTCAGAAACCTTCTCAAAATCTATGACTGTATTCGTTGAATCATTGGTTAATTGAACATTCGTTACATAAGCAGTTCCTTTATATTCAACTGAATCTCCGCCAATACGCACTTGCATGTTATCCCGATCCCCTTTATCTGGGATCGTATTTGTGTACGTATATTTGTTATAGGTCTTTCCATCTACATTTTCAGTACCTTGTATTAAAGAATTTGTATTAAGCATCGGGATATCAACCCAGACGGAAATTTCATTTAGTAATGCCAATTGTTCTTGAATTTTGTTACCGTTATCTAGCAATTTTTGGTTAATACCTGTTGACGGGTCAAAACCACGTTCATTTGTAAGTTTAAGGATATCTGCCATATTTACTTTATTTTGTTCCAGCAGTTTCTCTAATTCATTCCATTTTTTTGTATATTTTAATGTAGGATTATTCTTTTCAATAATGGAAAAAGCTTCCTCTGTATTAGAAGACAACTCTTCTAAATACTTACTATCCTTCGACGAAACATATAAAACATTCAACGTTTCATTTTGTTCTGCCAAGCGGTTCACTTGATTCATATGATTAGTCATCTCATACTTTTCATTGTTACCATCCATCATAATGAGTGACATACCGCCGATAAGCAATACAATGGCGAGACAGACTGCACCAAGTAACATCAGCTTAGCTTTCAAAGAGTGGAAAATCGCTTTATTAAATTGAAACTTGAATTTTGATGCTTTTTTTCTAGTCCTTTTCTTCATGCTAATATCTCCTCTATATTTTTTTGTATCTCTATGTTTCTTCAAAAGTAAAGGTTGTCCTCTGCAATGTTGATTTGAATAAGCTACAAAGGTGTTTAAAAATGTGGCTAGTCATACTCTTTCTGCTATGTTATGTACATACAAAGGAGAAAAAATATCACACTTATAATTTGTTTTATTAACCACCGTTAGTTTAACCACTAAACAAACTCAACATCAAGCATAACCATATACGATCGTCTAGTACTTTTAACCTATAACTCCCCTAAATTTTAGCACCATTTCCAACAAAAGTCGACAAAAATTTCATTAGAAAATTTTTGCACAAGTATTAATTTCCTATTTACTCTTAAGTTCTAACCCTTATTTATTTGTTGGATGACTTTTGACATGAAGTTATAGTAATATTTTAATAGTTCATTTCACTTATTTTCATACAAAATTTATTAAAGAGGTGACGATTATGAAGAAAATGAATCTATTAACTTTTCTTGCTATTATTTTTCTTTTAACTGCTTGTTCATCATCCGATAGCAGCAATGCTGCGGGTGCTATTAAAACAATGTACAAAGCCGCTCTCAATCATGATGTCGAAACATTCACGCGAATGGTTTCTGATGATGTTATGGATTATTACAATCCTGAGGATTCGATGGAAGACTTACGTGAGACAATCAATGAAGCAGGTGGATTGGCTGAGTTGAAAGTGTTGGAGATTAGTAAGGATAAGTTAAACGAAGAAATGGTAAAGAGCTTTTCCGAAGAGTTTCAGAACAATTGGCACTTTGTCGTTCAGGACATTAATCAAGATGAATTTTTGTGCTGGATTTTAGTTAAAGGTGATAGGTATTATCAAGTTATCTATGTTGAAGATTTAAGTCAGGATGAGTTTTTGAAAGAAAGTAAGAAATAATCAAGATGACTGGTGCACACATTATTGTACACCAGTCTGTTTTAGGCCTTTTTTCCTGTTCACTATATGACAAGAAATGGTACTGTCTAATTTGAAATGAAATAATCTACCAAATACTGAGCCCATAATTGGTGGCCCTTGTCATTTGGAAGGCTATCCTCAGTAATGTACTCTAGCATTTTGCTATCCTCTGTTTCAGGCCATGCTTCCCAGTGATTCAAGTAGGTGATGTTTTCTTCCTCAGCAAATTCTTTTATTTCTTCAACTTGATTAGGATAATTAATTCCTTTATGTACTGGATTTGCCGGTTGTAATAGAACCGAGACACCTTCATTGCTTGCCTTCCATGCATCCACCATCTTGCTGATACTATCAAAGCGATTTTTCATGGCAATTTTACCTGTATTATCTTTTAGTGTGAACGGTTCAAAAAGGACAATATCAGGTTTCAGTTCTGATACTTTTTCATATTCTTTTGAACGGATGACATCTAATGACGTTTTATCGCTTAAAGAAATTGTAGTTGTGTTAATGATATTTTCTCCATATGCTGCTGTCAGCTGTTGAGTCAATAGGTCTGGCCACGCCCCCTTTTCTTGTGATGTACTGTCTGAGCCGAAAATGACAAGTTGGAGCGGCTTTTCTGCTGATTGAGCTTCGATGAACATGTCTTGAATTTCTTTAGGGAGATTTTTTGTATAGTTCGTTATATCCGTTTCTCCTGTTTTCGTATCTTTTGCATCGTTCTGTTCAGTTTGAGCTGTTTCTTCCGGTTTCTCTTCCACCTGCTCCTTTGCCATTACCGCTTCCTTATGCTCTTTGGCTGCTTCAGCTTTTGCAGCTAGCTTTTGCTTCCAATGGAAATTCCCAGCTACGATGGAGCCGATACATACAAGGATAATGAAAATAGAAAACCACTTCTTCATAGTTGATAGCCTCCGATTCTATGATTCTGATATTGCAAGTCTAGCAGCAGTCTCCTGACTTGTTTTTAGGAGCGCATACTAGCGATGATAGATATGGTCATAGGACTCGCCATCTATACTACCGTTATCAGGATACACACGTCCGAATACTATTATATAGGTGATTTTCCATTTATTTCATGGTACTTTGTGCACAAATATTGCATGTTTCTCTTTTGTTACCTTTGGCTTAAAATGAGACAAAAGATGGGGACAGTCCCCCAGCGCTTTAAAGCGGCGGGGGACTGTCCCCAGTTTCGTTATTTCACAGCACCTTCTGATATTCCTTTAATAATGTATTTCTGCAGGAACATGTAGACGACAATAATCGGGATGATTGCAATGACAAGGGCTGCTAGGGCCAGGTGCCATTGTTTTGAATATTCGCCAAAGAAGTAGAACATTTTCAATGGGATTGTGTACATCCCTTCTTTGTTAATAACAAGCGAAGGAAGCAAGTAGTCGTTCCAGAACCAGATTGCGTTTAGGACGATAACTGTCACAGTTGTCGATTTCAGCATCGGCATGATAATATGCCAATAGACTTGGAATCGATTACAACCATCAATTATTGCTGCTTCATCCAACGCGATTGGAATCCCCCGTAATGCACCGAAGTAGAGAAATACCGCAAGACTTAAGCCTAATCCTAAATACATCGTCATCAGCCCACCGCGGTTCAACATGTCAACAGACCCAAATATCGATACTAGTGGAATCATAATCGATTGGAATGGAATCAGCATGCAAATCGCAAAAATAAAGTATATGATTGAACTCGTTTTCCCGCTTTTTCTCGATAACGCGTATGCCGCCATGGATGTAAACAGACAAATAAGGATAATGCTACAAACCGTGATAAACAATGAGTTAAAAAAGCTTCTAACAAAATCTAATGCGATAAAAGCCTCTGAATAATTCGCCAACGTCGGTTCTGACGGAAGACCGAGGGTGTTCACGAAAATTTCTGCTTTCGTTTTAAACGAATTGACGACGACTAAGTAGAACGGATAAAACCAGAACGCCGAAAGTAAAAACCCTAGCACGATAAGACCTATAGCTCTGCTATGCTTCGTCTTTTTCATCATAAATCAATCTCCCTTTTCCGAGTCAAATAGAGCTGAATGACTGAAATGATTGTAATGATAAGCAAAAAGATTATCGCCTTCGCCTGTGCATAGCCCATGTCCTGAATTTTAAAGGCAGTATCATAAATATTCATCGTCGCCATTTGTGTTGAGTTAAACGGACCACCGGCAGTTAACGCCATGTTTTGGTCGTACACTTTAAAGGCATTTGATAGTGATAAAAATAAACTAACTGTAAACGCTGGAGCGAGCAACGGAAACTTAATTCGCCAAAAACGCTGCCACGTACTCGCGCCATCTATCGTAGCTGCTTCCACAAGCTCATCAGGGATATTATTTAAAAATGAAATATAAATAATCATAATGTAACCACTCATTTGCCAAATAAACAAAATGACTAAGCCCCAAAAGCCAGTTTCCGTGTTGGATAGCCAGCCTTTAAAAAAGTCCAACCCGGTTACTGCCGCAACCCCCTCAAACGCCTTTAGAAATATAAATTGCCAGATGAACCCAAGAATGATGCCTCCGATTAGGTTTGGCATGAAAAATACCGTCCGAAAAATCGTATTCACTCTTCCCATTTTTTGCGTGACAAATAGAGCAAGCAAAAGTCCAATCACATTAATTCCTATCACAGACGCAATTGAAAACCCACCCGTAAACATAAGGCTGTATAAAAACTGTTCATCTTTAAATATGTTGAGATAATTTTCAAACCCAACAAATTCATTCACTTGAAACCCGTTATATTCAGTTAACGAGTAGTACACACCTTGGATGAATGGGAGAACTAATACGACGAATAATGCGAGCAGGCATGGTGCTAAGAAAATCCAGTATGTAACATTTCTCATTTTCATTTCATTCACACCCTTCGAAAGGAAGGGCAGTACTTTTAACAGTGAACTGCCCATTTTAGAAATCTATCATTCTTCTAAACTAGTACACGAGGTCAATTTTTACCTAACGCATTTCCGTGAACTTCGAACTGCTCGTTTCTAAAAACGCTTCCCAGTCAATGTCTCCATTTAAATATTTTTGGTACTCAGGGAACATCGCTGTTTGAGAAAATCCATTCGGATATTGATTATGTGCCCAGACTCTTGACTTTCCATCTACGAGCATTTGATATACTTCCTTCGAAACAGGGTCTTGAATACTGTCTGCCTCATAGCCTTCGTGTGCAGGTATATATTTAAAATCGCCAACGATTTGTTCTTTCCCGTAATCAGATGTGTACATCCAATCGATGAAATCCTTTGAAGCTTCGACGACCTTCTCATCCTTTTCTTTATTAATGCCCCAGAACCATGAAGGGCCTGCACTAATATAGCCTTGGTCATCACTATCAACAAATAGCGGCAGGATTCCGAGCTTATTTTTTGTAAACTCTGGATCCAAGCTATCAAGTGTTGGGACAATCCAGTTTCCTTGATGAATGATGGCGACTTTATTATTCGTAAACAGCTCTTCAACAGATGTACTGTAATCTAGAGATAAAATTGGCTGCACATTGTATTGATTGATTAAATCCGTATATTCCTTAAAGCGATCACCGTATTTAAAGGTTAGTTCTGTAGACTCGTATGCTTTGTTCAAGTCATTATCAAACTCTGGTGCCGAAAAGTGATTTGAAAACTGACTCACGACCCAATCCTCTTTGCCACTAAATCCAAATACAGCTTCTAGCCCTAATTCATCTTTCTTACTATCAATTGTTTCTACTGCTTTTACAAAATCATCATAGCTTTCAATTGTGCTTGGATCGATACCCGCTGAGTTAAAGATTTCTTTATTAATCATCCAGCCGAAGCCTTCGATATTTAACGGAATCCCGTATGGTTTGTTATCGACTGTTGCCCCTTGTAGAGTGCCTTCAATCGCTGTTTTTGCAGATTCCATATCGGAAACATCTAATAAGTATTTTTGATATTTTTCAACATCAGATAAGCCGCCTAGTAAAAAGATGGCCGGCTCTTCATTTGATGAAAACTTCGCCTGTAATGCAGATGCTGCATCTTGGCCGCCGCCAACAGTTGTTAAGTTTATGGAAACGTTTTCATTATTATTTTCATATTCATCGATCATTGCCTGCAGTTGATCCTTTGTTTCGACTTTAATGTTAAATACATCGATGACAAGCTTGCCATCACTTTTACCACCACTACCGTTAGAAGAACAACCGACTAGTAAGCCAATGACGAATAGAACAGCTACTAACCCCTTTAAAGAATGTACTTTCATAGCTCCATACCCCCTGTTATTTTATATAGATGGTGATAAAGACGTGTCGCACACCTTACCTTCATCACCATCTACGTTAACGACAAGCTACAAAGTTAGTTCAAGTTTTTGCGTTCCAGAAAGCTTAATTTTCACACCCTTTTCACTTTGTTCAACCACACCAGCTGTTGTTGCGGAAATGTTTTCAACCCCACTTAAAAGTACTGTGTAGTCAGCATCTTCCATGTTTACCTCCATTGAAATAGTGCTGCCATTTTTAACTGCTTTTATTTCCCCTTTGACCGTTCCATTAATATCTGTCACGAAAGCAGTTGCTTCTTTTCCATCAACAAGCTGATAGATTTCAAATGTTACGTTCTCAGCAAAGTCATAATCAGGTCGTGTCTCATCCTGACCGATTGCCAAAATTGAATTTTCCCTTACGAATAAAGGTAGGCTCATATAGTCATAGTTTTCCTTCATCCACGTACCACCTTCAACAACCTCTTTCGTGAGGTAATGTGTCCATTTTCCGTGCGGTAAGTAGCAGGAACCAATCCCATCTTCATTCATAATTGGTGCCACAAGCAGGTTTCCGCCTAACATGTATTGGCGATCAAGTACGTGTGAATTCGGATCTTGAGCAAATTCCAACACCATTGGACGCATCACTGGGACACCGGTACGGTTATTTTCAACAGACACACTGTAAAGGTAAGGCATTAAACGATTTTTCAGCTTTGAAAAATGCTTCGTCACTTCAACTGCTTCTTCGTCAAATAACCATGGCACACGATAAGATGAGCTACCGTGGAGACGACTATGACTTGATAACAGTCCGAATGCTAACCAACGTTTGAATACATCTGGACTCGCTGTATTTTCGAAGCCACCGATATCATGACTCCAATATCCAAAGCCTGATAATGAGAGGGACAGTCCCCCACGTAAGCTTTCTGCCATTGATTCGTAGGTTGCATTACAATCTCCGCCCCAATGAACAGGGAATTGCTGGCCACCAACGGCTGCAGAGCGGGCAAACACAACTGCTTCCTGCTTTCCTCGTTCTTCCTCTAATAATTCGAAAACTACTTTATTATATTGATAAGCATAATAGTTATGCATACGATTTGGGTCAGACCCGTCAAAATAGACAACATCTGTTGGGATTCTTTCACCGAAGTCCGTTTTAAAACTATCAACACCCATATCTAGTAATGCCTTTAATTTTGAACGGTACCAATCACAAGCACCTGGATTTGTGAAATCAACGATGCCCATACCTGCCTGCCATAAATCCCACTGCCATACGTCTCCGTTTGCTTTTTTCAATAAAAAGCCTTGCTCTGCTGCTTCATCAAATAGTTTTGATTTTTCGGCTATGTATGGATTAATCCATACGCAAATTTTTAGACCTTTTTCTTTTAGACGCTTTAACATCGCTTCTGGTTCTGGGAATGCATCTTTATCCCACTCAAAATTACACCATTCAAACTCCTTCATCCAAAAGCAATCGAAGTGGAAAACACTTAACGGAATATCACGCTCTGCCATGCCGTCGACGAAATGGTTGACTGTTTCTTCGTTGTAATCTGTTGTGAATGACGTTGTGAGCCATAAGCCGTACGACCATGCTGGTGGCAATGCTGGTTTGCCTGTTAACTCTGTGTAATTTGTTAATACATCTTTTAGATTTGAGCCACCGACGATGTAATACTCTAATTGTTCTCCTTCAACACTGAATTGCGTTTTCGATACCGCTTCTGAGCCGACTTCAAAGCTTACGTTTTCTGGATGATTTACTAACACGCCGTAGCCAAGATTGCTCATATAAAATGGAATATTTTTATACGATTGCTCTGAACTCGTACCCCCGTCCTCATTCCAGACGTCAACAATTTGGCCATTTTTCACGAATGGTGTAAAGCGCTCACCAAGACCATAGATGTTTTCGCCAACACCGAGATTTAGTTGGCCACGCATATAGCTTTCTTTTTGTGGTCCTTTAATCCAGGCAACACCCTTTTGATCGATATTCGTTATCTTTTTTCCTGCTTGGTAAAATGTGATGTTAAATGGTTTATGTTCGATAACGACCTTGATATCACCGCTTTGGAAGCTTGTGCTCTCTTCTTTTCGTTCTGCTTGCAACGACACTGCGCCTGTTTTCACATCAAAATCAGGTGTTTTCTTTCTACCGCCTTTATGGTGCCAAGCCTTCACTTTAATCACATTTTCCATTGGTGATGATAATTCAAGTGTCAATGATGGTAAATTTAATGTGTCACCACGATGTTGAATATCTTTACATGGTGCATATAATGTTACTTTTTCATCAATAACGGCTACATCCCGAACGATGCGTGGATGCTGGATATCAAAGCCCTCTTTCGTTAGCCAAAATCCATCGGTAAATTTCATGTAAAACACTCCCTTTTTGTATTCGCTTTCAATTCCTTTGTTTAATATTATATTGATAAAAACAAATCAATTCTTGCACAATCTCAACATAAAATTGTACAATTCTGATATATCAAGGAGGTCGGTTTGGTGAATAAATATTTACTGCTTGAGGACCGAATTCATGGAGATTCGATGTTTCCATTCATATCGTATATGGTCGATTATTTAGATGGTCAGGTGATTTTCAATATGCACCTACACCCTGAGCTAGAGTTTATTTATATTGAGGAAGGCTCTATTAATCTCCAAATTGGTACGAATGAGATTCGCTTAGATGAAGGAGATGGCTGTTTTTTACCTAGTGAACATTTACATGGGGCATCCCCTGTTGGCGATGTACCGTTTAAGCTTCATGCTGTCGTTTTTCGAATTGATTTGTTGCGTAGCTTTGGTTATGACTTAATTGAAAACAATTACGTAAAATTGCTTAATCGAATTTATCAGCCAATCTATATATCTCGTCATGAGGATGTTGAGATGCTAGAGATTCTTCGGAACGTTATTCGTACATATGAAGGGAAGGATGCTGGGTTTGAGTTAAAAATAAAAGGGTATTTATTTCTATTATTTGCGGAGCTTTTGAATAAGCAGGAAGTGAATGTACATGATACGATTACGGAAAAGGATATGACAAAAACTGAGTTATTAAAGCAGGTCCTCTACTATATCGATGAAAATTATAAACATAAGCTAACAGTACTGGACCTTGCATCTGTGGTGCAAATGAGTGAAGGCCACTTCAGCCGTTTTTTCAAATCGTACATGCGGATGACCCCGATGGAATACATCAACACAATCCGAATTAACAAAGCCTGTGCCCTCCTCAAAACAACCGACCGCAAACTCCTCGACATCGTCATGGACGTCGGCTTCCAAAACCAAAGCTACTTCATCCGCCTCTTCAAAAAACAAAAAGGCTGCACCCCGAAAGAATGGAAACGCGGGTGAAAGCGGGAAGCAGGGGGACGGTTCTTTTGCTTCTTTTTGCGGGGAAAAGCACGGGGACGGTTCTGCTGCTTCTTTTTGTGGGGGAGTGCGGGGCGGTTGAATCTGCTTTGTTTTTTTGTGGATTGTGTAAGGAAGCGGGGGAACCGTCCCTCTGCTTCCTTTTTGGGTGAAGCTCTTCAGGAAGCGGAGGAACCGTCCCCCTGCTTCCTTTTTGGGTGATGCTCTTCAGGAAGCGGAGGAACCGTCCCCTGCTTCCCTCCGCTTCCTGAAACTTTTTCCAGCTTGATTCGTTATTATTACAGATACTTATTGTGAGGAGGAATTTGATGCAACTTGTTCATTTGCGAGGTTTGGCTGTTAATATTGGTAGTGTGACTGAGGAGTATCTGATTGAGATTGAGGATTTCCGTGAGGAGTCAGGTGTTGCTTTCTTTTGTTGGCGTCATAAGAAGGATGAGGATTTAACGATTATTGTTGAGGTTGACCTAGACGGAAATTTATTGCACCTATATGATAGCAAACAGGAGGAGCAAACCGCTCATGCTCATCTTTCTGAGGACAAGCTAAAAGATTTAGCCCTTTCGTTTGTAAATAAACATTACCCTGAAGCTACTACTCTGTTTCAATTTGAGAAGTGGGAATCATTAAAAAGCGGTTCCTATCGGCTTACATATTCACAGCAGGAACTCGGTATAACCCTTCCATTTACTGGCTTCCACTTGACCATTTCACCTAGTGGAATGATTACAGATTTTCGTTATGATGGTGAAGCAGTGAAAGTCAAAATGCCGGAATCCATCATCCCTGCAACGACCCTAAACGAAAAACTCAACCATGACGTAAAAGCTGACCTCCAAATTATTAAGAATAGTAAAGATTTATATATAAACGGAGATGACTGCTATAGGCTTGTATATAACCTTGAAATCAAACACAATGAATACACAGCAGAAGGCTATCCGATACATAATGATTACGACCCGGAAGAAGAAAATCTGGCAGAGACAGAAAAAACCGAAAATCTTCTTCAGCCTAAGCGTTCAAGCGATATATACACATTAATAGGCTTTGATAAGACTAAGTTTACAAAAATTAGAGAGCAAGATCTTGGGGATGAAATCGCTACTGTATGGAGAGAAAATAATGTGAACATAGAAGCTAATCTTAACAATTTCTCAATGGAGGCTTTTTTCTCACGGAGGAACGATGGAACGATTAAAATGAAACATCATCGTAAAACTGGTTTACTTACTGGTGTCTACTCCTTTTTAGAAAGAAGTGGTCCACATCAACTTAGTTATGACGAAGGTCGAATTCGTGCTGACCAACTTCTTTTTCATCTAAACCCTGATGCTAATAAGTTTTTCCGCTTTGTCGTTCAAGAGGTAGAATACGAGGATAGTCAAACTCATTACCATTATGAATATCGGCTATATATAGATGATTTCCCAGTAACCTTTGGTACAGCTAGAATAAGCGTCAATCGGACAACAGGCACAATTGACCACTTTATGGCACCTGACATCGACTTGTGTGACATTAAGGACATCAAGACAAAGCCGACGATTACAAAAGCTGATGCCATTAATATATATAAAAAACATCTTACACTAAATCTAGAATGGACACAGGAGTATGAAGATAATCACCCAGCCTTCTATCAATTAAACTATAAGACTAAATTCATAACAGAACTTGGAGAAGGTGCTTATATTGATGCACATACAGGTGAAATAATTGTGAAAAATTATTAGGCTACAGGCTCTACAGTTAAAAGCCTAATTATAAAAAGAACGGAGCCTCTCTAATGAATAAAAAAACATTCATCCTCTATCAAATTGGTTTATTTTTTGTACTATTGCTCGTAAATGTCTTGGCTGATCCGTATATCGGTCATCCTTTTTCCTTTGTGGATTTAGTTGCTATATGTATTGTTTTCGCAATTTTTATACTAGTAGGGAGTTTCATAGGTAGGTTATATAGGGTATTACAAGCGAAAATTAGTACAAAAATTATTCTCTCTATTACTGCTTTCCTTTTAGCAGTTTGTTTATTAATGTTAATCGAAATTATCTGGTATAATTTAACAGATAGTGTGTTGTTTGGATAATATTGTAAAAACGCTAGAATCTAGAAGTCTAGTGTTTTTACCTTTAATTAACGTGAGATAAATTCCTTTTCGAGTGTGATTTTATCTATTGAGACCTTTCCAGTAACACCTTGTACCGTGACTTCACCCCATTCAGGATGTTGAGACACATACGTTAAGTCAAATATTTTCTGCCAGCTAGCTTGAATCTCTTCTGTAGAGATCCCCTCGACGTCCTCCATTCCCTCAATGTTACAATAGGCATTATCTATGACGAAATGCCATGCTTGGAAATCTGAGAGAAGTACATTTGCATCATCCAGCTCAAGTTTTAATAAAACTCCACGTTCACCTTTTTCTAAATGCCCACTTTTTCGTAAGTCTGGTCTTTGTTCCCATACCCATACCGGATATTCTCCGTGATAGTTCGGTAGTTTCACTTTCATTTGCTCCATCATCCAATGATAAGAATCAAGAAACTCAGGCCAAATGTACTCGCGAGCACCAACGAGAAAACCTGTTTTATTTACCTTCTGCCATTTCCCAACTGACTGTATCGTCCAATAAATTCCCATCTCTACTCCTCTCGGAAGCGGGGGGACGGTTCTTCTGCTTCCAAAATGAAGCAAAAGAACCGTCCCCTGCTTCCTTCGTTCACTTAAACATACGGTTAATTTGATCTTCGATAAAATTGTTTTCGATTACTTTTAGCTGAATTGATAAATCAATGTACGTCGAGCTAGTTGGCCCAGACTGTTTATATAGCTCTTCTAAACGATTTCGCAACATGTATATTTCAATAAGCTCATTTTTGGTATTATGACTTTGCTGTTCTCCAAGCATTTTGGCCACCTCTACTTACTCGGGATCCATACTATATTCTATTATTTTTACTAAATTGGGGAAGTTCATACCACAATTTGTTGCTTGAAGTGTTTATTCTTGGTTTTTTATGCGGGAAGAAACTTAGAGGTTAGGCTGAAACTGAAATTTTTGGAAAACCTAATGCCTAATCAATGTGTTTGCTAACTAAACAGAAATTGTAGGACATTTCTCCTCCAATTATCATTAAAGGAAGCGGAAGAAGAACGAAATCGCTAGCGATAGCTTTAAAAACATCTTTCTATCAAAAAAAGGCATAAAAAAATGAAAAAGTATCTTTTTCGTGATATTGTTTAATCGCCAAAGAAAACAATAGAAAGAGATACTTTTTCGTATGAACATTATATCACAAAGTGCTTTTCAAAGACACATACATATTAATAATTCGATTCGTGCTCCTCCTGAATTTAGATCTTTTCTAGTACTTAAATTTACTATTCAGGAGGAGATAGAATGGCAGAAGAACTTCCCTCTGCTTCCTCTAAACATCTTCATAGGAAGCAAAAGAAGCAGGAAATTTGATTGAGGATGTCGAATATCTTGATTAAAAAAACTTCCTGCTTACTCAGGCAATCAAAAATTTTGCGATTAGTTATATAAATAGTTTCTACTTATCTTATTTTCAGTTAATATTAAAATTTATTCTCTACTCGCTTAGCAAAACTTCCGATTGCCTATATTAGAACCGTCCCCCTGCTTCCTAAAGTTGTTCTGCGAATTGTTCTAGTTTTTTTGAGAGGTTGTCTAGTTCGTCTATTAGGTTTGCCATTTCTTTCATTGAGTTGGCTTGTTCGTTGCCGACGGAGGCGATTTTGTTGATTGCGTCACCCATTTGTGCGGTTGCCTTTTTTATTTGGCCGGTAATGTCAGATACTTTTTCTGTCGATGTGACAGTTTCTTTTGACAGTCTTCTAATTTCATTGGCTACAATGCCAAAGCCTTTTCCTTTATCACCTGCACGGGCTGCTTCAATTGCTGCGTTTAGCCCAAGTAAGTTTGTTTGGTCGGCTACCCCTTTTATCATTGATAACACGGTATCGGTCTGCTTTACATTTTTCTCCGCATCACCTGATTGCACGAGTAAGTTTTGTGATAACTCTGCAAGTGCTGTTGAACCGTTTGCGACCGAGCTAATTTTTTCATTCGCCTGTGTTAACGAATGTGAGAGCTGTTCAGCAATTGCCCTTAGCTCAGTTTGCCTGCGCAGTTGAATCGCAATTCCACCGATCACCTTGTTTCGGTTATCATAGATAGGCTGTGCTGTGCCAGTGAATTCAAAGCCGTAAAAATCTGCAGGTACATTTGCTTGCAGTCGTTTCTTTTGATGAATCGATGTATACAAAGGTTCTTTCGGATCTATTTTTTGTCCCTTTTTAATCCCAAGATTTATATCCTTCCCTGGAAAGTAAGCAATAAACTGTTCCACATCGCAAATAGCAATTGATAAATCTGCTGGTATTGCCTCTTTTATAATAGGAATAACCCGTATGAGGTCATCTAGTGAATCTATTTTATACGTCATCTGTCATGCTCCGTTTCTATTCTTTTACCTACAACAGTGATAAGTATACTCGAATCGAAACGGATTTTCCATTTACTTGAATCCACGCAGGCTTTTAAGTCTGTTTAACAATCAATTATTTAAAAAATCAAAGAGTAACGGCTTGATCTCACGACGCTTTTCAACAATGAGTTTTGCATACAAAATCCGATAAAAGTACCCTCTAAACGTAGATTTAATTCTACCAAGTTTTTTCGCAAACACAGTTTCCTTAAACGCTTGCACAACAGTATCCATCACGTCATCTAAATCTTTTTTCAACTGCATTTTTTCATAAACGATTTCGACTCGTCTCCATAACTCATAAATGTCTTGAACATTAAAAAATGGTCGTGCAGCCTCAACAAATTCTTTTGAAACAGACTCCGGTAGAAAACTAGTATCTAATTGTTCGAGTGTTGGTTCATCGTTAATTCGTTTAGTATTTATTTTATTCTCACAGAGTGAGCTTTGCTTATTCTCTGTTTTATTAGCTGTGACAGATGGTGTGTCATCATGGGGTGACATCTTATTTTTTAACGTATCAATTTCTGTATATGGTTGAATCACTAGGATGTTAGCCCCTTGCTTGCCATTCATTCTAGCAGTTGAAATCCGTTTTATCAGTCCTTTTTCAACTAAAGTATTTACAGCCCGGATAACAGTTCTGCGGCTGACATTTGCTTCATCCGCTAGATAATCATTGCTTGCAAAAGACACCCCAATAACTTTTGCAGAATGTCTCCAGATCACTTTTAAAACTGCGATAGTCCCTTCAGACAATGCACTTTTATGTTCATATAAAAAACCACGAACTGCCTTGTCCATTTCCTCAATAGTTGCAAATGATTGATATTTTTTAATTGTTTCAAAGTTTAACTTTTCCATCATCTCATTACTCCCTTTCAAAAATATGTTGTCACTTGATATATAGGGAGTTTTGGGCACTAGAGTAGCGGCGATTTTAAAAAAATATTAAAAATTTTTCTATGAACCTTTTTTACACACAATCTATTTATTTTTTATAAAAAAGTTTAAAAACAACGCTACTCTTAACCGTGCTTAATTGTATATAAAGGGTGAAAGGAGGTGAGAGACATGGCAGTTGAAACATTAGTAGAAAGTCAATTGAGCCTCGTCTTTGAAAATGGAGTTGATGAAAACGGCAAGATGAAAACAAAGCGTAAAAACTACAACAATGTGAAGACTTCAGCAACAGCTGACCAAATGCTGCAAGCTGCACAAGCAATTACAAGCTTACAAACAGAGACATTACTTTATGTGGAGCGAAATGACAAAAATCAAATTTCAGAGTAAAAAACGCTAGAGGACTAGGAAAGGAGGGATACACATGGCAAAAACATTAGAGCTTCATTTTATGAACGCTGCTGGAAAAACAGCAAAGGTCAACATTGAATCACCGATTGAACCTGTTGACCAAGCAGCCTTAAACAATGCAATGGACGAAATTCTCACGTCAAACATCTTCATCACAAACGATGGCGACCTTGTAAGCAAAAAAGGCGCAAGAATAATCGACCGCACTGTCACTGAGATTGAATTGTAATAATGGGGGACAGTCCCCATCAATATGCATAGGACTTTGTATGGGGACTGTCCCCACCTAAAAAAAGAGGTGAAAACATGGAACAATGGTTAGCTGTGATAAGCGAGGTAGGATTTCCGATTGTTGTTACGTTATATTTGCTTAATCGGATTGAAAGTAAGCTTGATGCCCTAAACCATTCGATTCAGATGCTGCCAACACAGCTTAAGGTAAGTAGAGAATCATATTGAATACGAAGAGGCAACTCTAGTGGTTGCCTCTTTGTTATGGTTGTTTCGCTTTCTGGTTAAGGATAGGTTCACTACTAGCTTTAAGAAAAATGACCGTCACGACATCTTTGACAGCCTGTAGATATTACTCTAATAATCTCCAAACGCGTTTAGTCCAGCGCTAGTTTCTAAGACTGGTAAAACTCTATAGTAAGTTGATAAAAAAAAGGAAGCAGGAGAACCGTCCCTCCGCTTCCTATGCTGATTCTTCGAGTCGGTCTGGTTTTGAAGCATCAATCATGAGGAAGACGGCTGAAAGTATATGTAAAATCATGCCGACGAATGGAATCCATCCGATACATGATGTGACAATTCCAAGTATACTTCCAGTTGTTGCTCCCCCGTCTTTTTTCGTAAGGACAAGTGTGACGATATGTAGCACTAGCATAATGCCAAGTGGCGCCCATAGAAACCCGATAATAATCCCAGCCCCTATTAACGGAATGCCTAAAACAGCTTCAAAGGCACCAGTAACCCATTTCATAATTCGAGAAACTGACATAACAGTCTTCCTTTCATTTCAAATTGATTAGGGAAACACCTGTAACTATCACAATCCAGTCTAACCCACTCCCTACCCTAAATTCTACCACAGGAAGCAGGGGGACGGTTCTTATAGCGGACAATCGGAAGTTTTGCGTTCAAAAAACCCAACTAGCAGATTTTAGCTAGTTGGGTTTTTTCTGTATTTATGTCATGGACTATCTGCAAAATTTTTGATTGCCAGAGAAGAATGAAGTCGCGTCATGGCCTGTGGGGTTTCAATCTTTGATTTCTCCACATTTTTTGGACTATAGGGTCTTTTATAAGGGGTTGTGACTGTATAAACACAAAATAAACACTGTTTTAGATGCAAGTTCCCCCTCCCCAATAAAGAGGCATTTTCAAATAAGTCTTCAGTTCATATCCCTTAAGGTATTGAATCAGGTGTTTCTTTCAGATGAGATTTATTACATTCTGGACAAAGTGTAATATCTCGTCCTACTAAAAGCGATACTATTTCAGTCGTGCTTAATCCTTTATAAATCGGTTTATACGTAGAACTATTTGTCAATCTTCTGCATAAAGTAAGTTTTGTTTTTTTATTGCGATTCGCCAATAAACCGTAGTGCCTGATTTTGACAAATCCCTTCGGAAGGATATGCATGAGAAACCTTCGAATAAATTCAATACCCTTCATCGTAATAAGCTTTTGTTTATTATGATCACGATAATCTTTTACCCCAATGGTTACGGTATTCTGATTAACAGATACAATTCGGTTATTCGATATTGCGATTCGATGAGTGTAACGACCAAGATATTTTACGACAGCTAAAGGACCTGAAAACGTTCTTTTCGTGTAGCTATACCAATCAATTGAGTAACACTCGTCTAGTAATTTTTGAAAATGTTTCGGATTATCATAATATCTAGTTTCGTTATAAAACGTTAGTTGTTTTTTCTGATAATACTGCTTTAGATAATATAAGAATTTACCACGGAATTTCTTAGACAGTATTTTTACAGGTATAAAGAACTTTTGACTCGTGCTTCTCCAAAGGTTCTGTTTATTAAGACCTCCAGCTAATACAACGGTATGAATGTGTGGGTGAAAATGTAAGTCTTGGCCCCACGTATGCAAAACTGAGAAAAAGCCGATCTGAGCACCAAGAAATTTAGGATCTTGGGATAATTCAGCCAGGGTTTC
>NZ_JAUSUD010000011.1 GCF_030813355.1 Metabacillus malikii | reverse complement strand
TCTCCAAAGGGGATAAACATGGAGGAGCCGTATGCGAAGACCCGCACGTACGGATCTGTGAGAGGCGCATGAGTAATTCATGCGCCTACTCTATTGTCTTATTACAATTTTTTATCCGATGTAAGCTATCTCAATCCTATACTATTTACTGATGTTTCGAGTTGTTACGAACCAAAAATAGAACAAGGCAAGGTTCATCATTAAAAAATGCGAGCACAATACAGAAATATCGGAAAATTAGTATCAATAGATTTTGAAATAGGAGCATTCACTAATAAAATCAAAAAAATGATGTTTGCTGCAAAAAAGTGCTAGTTAGTACTACGTATAGGTTCAATTATTTCAGGTTGCCGGATAGGAATAGATAAAAAATAATTAAAGGTATATAGATAGGAAAGGTGTGACTTTGTTGAAAGTTAAATGGTTAAATACGATTCCGAAAAGTATGACAGGTGTTTCTTGGGGAGTACCATGGAAAAAAGGTGAGCTCAGCCGCGAAGAGTCACTTTGTTTGATGAACGACAAGAATGAAAAAATACCATTACAAAGCTGGCCGACTGCATTTTGGCCTGACGGTAGTGTGAAATGGACTGGTCACAGTGCAGTTTTAAATGGTCAATCACAATCATACGAAATACGGATTGGTGACAATGTTACTTCTGATTTAGCTGTACAGGTTATTGAGCGAAATGAGCAAATCCATGTTGATACAGGTATACTGCAAGTCGCAATAAACAAAATTGGAACAAATATAATTGAAGAGATAACTAGTAATGGTAAGCGTATTGCAAATCACTTGAAGTTAATTGCGAAAAAGGAATTCCGTAAAGAAGAGCGAGAGCGAAAGGTGATCGAAGAAATTGACTTAGAAAGTGAAATTGAAGAAGTAAAAATTGAAAAAAGCGGTATAATCAGAAACGTGATTAAAATAACAGGACATCATAAATTTCTACATGATAAGCAGCAAACGGGTTTGCCATTTAAATTAAGGCTTTATTTTTATGCAGGGACTGCAACAATTAAAATCGTCCATACCTTTTTTTATGACGGTAATCCACAAAAAGACTATATCAAAGGTATCGGTATAGAGGCAGCACCACATATTGAAGGTGAGAATTGGAATCGTCATGTTTGCTTAGGCGGTGACGTTGGAATTTATCCAGAGCCAGCCCAATTATTATTAACACGACGTCACCAACGAGCGAAAGGCTTATATAACAAACAAATTTCCGGAGAAATGATTGATTTACATGACGCTCAATATAAGCAAATTCGCGATCATGCTGAACAAAATGCAGAATGGAATGATTTTAAATTAATCCAAGATTCAGCAGACCATTATCAGATCATGAAACGAACAAATAAGGAATGTTCTTGGATAACATCAACACACGGAACTCGCTCAAAAGGCCTGCTCTATACAGGTGGCAAAAATGGAGGACTCGCGTTTGGGTTGAGAAATTTTTGGCAGAAGTTCCCCTCATCTATTGAGGTTAGTGGTTTAACAGGTGAACAACCGAAAATGAAGCTTTGGTTTTGGTCACCAGATGCTAATGCGATGGATTTACGTCATTACAATACAAAAACACATGTATTGAGTGCATACGAGGGCTTTGACGAAATGCGTGCAACACCATATGGAATCGCTAACACAAGTGAAGTATATTTGAATTGCTATACATCACCACCAACGCATGATGAATTAACGGTAAAAATGGATGAATGGCAATCTCCATTAGTACTTGTGTGTGAACCACAATACTATTATGACTCAAACGCTCTTGGTGTTTGGAGTTTACCGGATAAAACACATCCTGTAAAAGGAAAGATTGAAGAACAGCTTGATAACGCCATCCTTTTTTATAAAGAGGAGATGGAGCAACGGAAATGGTACGGCTATTGGCACTATGGTGATGTCATGCATACGTATGATTCAGTTCGACACCAGTGGATGTATGACATAGGCGGGTTTGCATGGCAAAACACAGAGTTAGTACCGAATATTTGGTTATGGAATGCATTTTTACGGTCTGGTCGAGAGGATATTTTTATCATGGCTGAAGCGATGACAAGGCATACGAGTGAAGTTGATTGTTATCATTTCGGTGAATATGCTGGACTCGGTTCAAGACATAATGTCATACATTGGGGCTGTGGTTGTAAAGAAGCACGAATAAGTATGGCAGGTCTTCATAAAACCTATTACTTTTTAACAACTGATGAGAGGGTTGGCGATTTACTAGAAGAAGTACGAGATGCAGACCAATCTATTTTATCACTAGATCCAATGCGAGAATTTTATCCACGTGATGAACATCAAACACATGCCCGTGTCGGGCCGGATTGGGCAGCGTTCTGTTCAAATTGGTTTACAGCTTTGGAAAGAACAGAAGAAGTGCGATATTATGATAAAATCATGTCAGGAATGAATGTTTTGAAAGGGTTACCAATGAGATTGCTATCTGGTCCAACTTTTGGTTATGACCCAAGTACAAGTAAGCTAATTCATATGGGCGATGGTAATGAAGGAAGTTATCATATGGTTATTGCTTTCGGGGCACCACAAACATGGTTTGAAATTGCCGATGCTTTTGAAGACAATGAATGGAAAGATATGCTTGTTGAATTTGGAGAGTTCTATAGTCTTTCGAATGATGAAAAGTTAAAAAGAAGTAATCGGACGTTACATGATAAATTATTTCCTTTACCGATGTTAGCTGCAGGCATGGTTGCATATGCTGCAGCGGCAAAAAGAGATAAAAACTTAGCAGAAAAGGCATGGGATTTATTATTGAATAATGAAATAAGTCAAATGTGCTTGCCAATTGAAAAGGAGACCATTAGCGTTTGGCAAAATCTCAATGAAGTGCCGGGGATAACTACCAACACAACATCACAGTGGTGTTTAAATACGATGATAGCCTTAGAATTAATCGGTGAACATGTATCTGACCTTCAATTCAAAAAAGTACTAGAACGACAAGAATGTCATAAAAAATAAGGAAACCTAGTAGTTTCAAGGTTTGCAAGAGACACAAAAAAATGTAATTGTCAGAAAAATTGGTTCCGCTTAATGTAAAGATAGAACCTTTTTGAGCGTATACTTCTGAAATTAATGCTTCCGCGGGATTAGGTACTACAATCTCTTCATTTGATAACTTAACTTCTTCTTCTTTAAGAACTAATGGTGTTTTTTCTTTCGTTAAAAAGCGTTCTTCAGGTATACCTGTTTGGAATTGATTTAAATCTGTAAATTCATTAATAAGCGCTACATTTAAGTAGTCGTGCTGAATTCAACCTAGAATGTTATTTGAACCAGTTTATACGAACGGCATTTGCAAAAAAGTCATAATGATGTAAAAAAGTACAACTCATCTTAAGTAATAAGTACGCACTAACAAAAATGTATGATTGCTTGTACACTTATCGCTCACTTATAGTTAGGACTATATTTGCAGTGAAAGGATTGGTATGATGTCAACTCATTTTTCAAAAGGGAAATGTCTTTATGAAAATCCATTATCATCACTAGATTATGTTAATGATTGGGTATTAGAAGGAAAAGCAAATGTGACAATAATGGATAATTCGTTACAGCTAGAGAATAGACTAGAAGCAGATAAATATGGTGATAAAGCACATTTTGTATTTTGGTGTCCTGTTCAATTTCCTGATGAAATTATCATTGAATGGGAATTTTCACCGTTAAGAGAGCCAGGGTTATGCATGCTGTTCTTTTCAGCAGCTGGTCGTGATGGGGAAGATTTATTTGATGACTCATTACCAAAACGGACTGGCATGTATCCGGAATATCATTCAGGCGGAATCGATGCTTATCATTTATCATATTTCCGACATAAACATCGTGAGGAAAGAGCATTTAGAACGTGTAATTTAAGAAAAAGCTTCGGCTTTCATTTAGTAGCTAGTGGCGCGGACCCATTACCGCCTGTTGAAGATGCAATTTCTCCCTATTATATGAAACTTGTAAAATATCACAATCATATTCAATTCTATATTAATGAATTACTCGTTTTAGATTGGCAAGACGATGGCAAGACATATGGTAAGGTTCATAAAGATGGGAAAATAGGATTTCGGCAAATGGCCCCAATGAAAGCAGCTTATTCGAATTTAAAGATTTATGAAGCAATTAAAGAACAATAATGACAATGTTGAAGGAGTTATGAACTATGCCGAAAGTAATGTTAGCGTTTCCAGAAGGAAGACATAAAGTGTTGACAATGAGTTATGATGATGGGAAGGCAGCAGATAGAAAATTAGTAGAAATTTTTAATCGGAATGGAATAAAAGGGACTTTCCATATAAATTCTGGAATGTTGGGGGAAGGAGATCGTATTCCAAAGGGAGAAATAGAAGAACTCTATAGAGGACATGAGGTTGCGACACATACGAAAACCCATCCAACTATTGCGCGTTCTCCAAAGGAGCAGATTATTGACGAGTTATTTGAGGACCGAAAAAATCTCGAAGCAATTGTAGATTATCCTGTTAGAGGTCTATCATATCCTAATGGTTCTTATCATCAATATATTAAGGAAGTACTCCCTTTTCTCGGTATTGAATATGGTCGAACCGTTCATTCCTCAGGTCAGTTTTCAATGCCAGATGATTTTTTTGAATGGAATCCTACTTGTCATCATAAAAGGGATTTATTGCAATTGACCGAAACATTTATTAATCTTCATAAGACTCAATATATATATATGATGTATGTGTGGGGACACAGTTATGAGTTTGACCTTGATAATAATTGGGAATTGATTGAAAGCTTTTGTGAATTAGCAGGTGGAAGAAATGATATATGGTATGCAACAAATATTGAAATTGTTGACTATATGAATACATTTAAACATTTAAAGTTCTCGGCAGACAGTAGATTTGTCTATAATCCATCTGCTACGTCAGTTTGGCTAAATGTCGATGAGAGAATAATCGAAGCTCGAGGTGGGAAGAAAACTAACTTATAACTAGAAAGTTTGTTGTATTCAAGTGCATTTTATGTCAGAAATATTACACTTAACACTACGGATAAACTAACTGACAGGCACTTACGTTTTTATAGGAGGTAAAACAATGAATGGAATTGGTGGAAGTATATATAAGGTTACGGATTGGATTATGAGGATGGCATACATCAACTTGTTATGGATTATGTTTACTATCATAGGGTTAGGTATATTCGGTTTTTTTCCTGCATATACTGCGATGTTGTCGATTATTCGCAAATGGCTTATGGGAAATGATGATATACCAGTTTTCCAAACATTTTTATCAATTTATAAAAGAGAGTTTATGAAAAGTAACATCATTGGCATAATCATGTTAGTGATTGGTTATATTTTATACCTCGATTTGGCAATTGTGAAAGAAGCTGTTGGACCAATTAGATATACATATTTTCCTTTAATCGCTGTGTTTATTGCTTATTCATTAGCCTCATTATACTTATTTCCAATTCTTGTTCATTATAATACTAAAGTTATGCAAGCATTGAAAAATTCACTTTACATTATGATACTATCACCAATTTCAACGATGACGATGATTATTGGACTGCTTGCCATCTATATGTTAATGACAACAATTCCTGGACTCATTCCGTTCTTTTTATTAAGTTCATGCGCAATGATTGTCATGTGGTCTTCGTTGTTAGCTTTTGGAAAAATTGAAAGAAAACAAAATGTCCATAATACCTCTGGAACAAATCGAATTGAAGTATAAAATATGTATTCAGATTCGCTATAGACATTAGGACTGTTCCTGATTTGGTATGCAAGTTAGAGTAGGGTTATCAATATACTGTACTGCATAAGTACTTCTGAGTAATTGAGAAGCAACAATCTTTTTGAAATGGTAAAAAAATAGATGGAGACATACATAAAAAAGCAAATTTTGCATATCGTTAACAGGTATGAAAAATCTGCTTTTTCATATTCTATTACTCTAGGAGAATATACTTTTCTTATGAGAACTCAGCCTAAACTTATTAAGAGGTGATTAACAAGCATATCTAGAAAAAGGTTATTTTTTTTTCGTGAAAATTATTTCGATACCCGATATTTTTAGTACGTTAAGTTACTTCATTATGTACATTATTTCAGCTAGGAGGGAAAAGATGGAGACATTTAAAAAGTTAAAGATGTTTTACTGGCCTTACAAAAAGTATTTTTTTATATCCGTATTCTTCGTCATCTTTATTACTGCGATAACAGTTGTTTATCCAATTGTGCTTCAATTGACAATTGATGAAATTGTTTTAAAAGAACAATATCAGTTTATTCCATGGATTGTGGCTGGATTTTTATCATTAATGCTCATTAAAGGTATATCTGCCTTTTTTCATCAGTATCTAGGTGACATGTTTGGCATCCACTCTGTTTATCGCTTACGTAATGAATTATACGATAAACTGCAACGTTTGCCTTTTTCATACTATGATAATGCAAAGACTGGTGACTTAATGTCAAGGCTTACGGCAGATGTAGAAGGATTTCGCTTCTTTTTATCATTTGGATTTTCTGAGCTTGTCCGCTTCTTTTTATTAGTATGTGGGACATTGTCTGTTATGCTATTTTATTCGGTACCATTAACTTTAGTCACGATTGCAGCACTACCGTTTCTTGCCGTTGCCGTTTACCATTTTGACAAACGTGTTCATCCAGCATTTAGGGGAATTCGTAAATCTTTTGGAAAATTAAATACAAATGTGCAGGAAAACATTAGTGGTATTCAAACGGTTAAAGCATTGTCACGTGAAGACTTCGAGATTTCTAAATTTAATGATGCTAATGGACATTACAAAGAAAAGTACTTAACTACCTCTCTTGTTTGGTCGAAATTTTTCCCGCTAATGGAACTTATAGGAAATATAAGTGTCGTTGCTTTGTTAGCGTATGGAAGCGTTCTCGTTATTCAAGGTTCGCTTCAACCAGGTGAGTTAGTCGCATTCTTTAGTCTTGTCTGGTATTTAATGAATCCAATTATGCATCTTGGCTTTACGATTAATCACTTCTCACAATCGAAGGCTGCTGGTGAACGTTTATTAGAAATTTTAGAAGCGGAAGAAACGATTCGAAATGATTTAGATACTGCCGATGTAGAGGTACTAAAAGGAGATGTTACGTTTAAAAATGTTAGCTTAAGATATAAACCGGAAGATCCAATTGTATTAAATGATATATCATTTAATGCTCCATCAGGGAAAACTATTGGTCTTATTGGTGGAACAGGCTCAGGAAAAACAAGTATAACGCAATTACTAACAAGGTTTTACACACCGACATCAGGAAAAATAGTAATTGATGGAAGAGATATTACGAAATACACATTGAAAACGTTACGATCGAATATCGGTGTTGTTTTACAAGAATCATTTCTATTTTCATCAACAATCAAAGCAAATATAGCTTACGGAAGACCTGATGCATCAATGGAAACGATTATTGAAGCAGCAAAGCGGGCTCAAGCACATGATTTTATTATGGAGCTACCAAATGGATATGATACGATGCTCGGTGAACGAGGCATGGGACTGTCTGGAGGACAAAAACAGAGAATTGCGATTGCAAGAGCGATTTGTACAGACCCGAAAATCTTAATATTAGATGACTCTACTAGTGCTGTTGATATGACAACTGAACTACACATTCAGAAGGCATTGAAAGAAGTGATGAACGGTCGGACTACTTTTATTATTGCACACCGTATTTCATCATTGAAGCATGCAGACGAAATACTTGTCCTCGAAAATGGTCATGTCGTAGAACGAGGCGTACACGAGGAGCTTATTTTAAAAGAAGGCTATTACAAACGGATATATGATATACAATACAAAGATCAGAAGGCTGTACTTCAGTCTACTGTTGGGTAGGTGACAAAATGAAACAAAAAGAAAAGATATCCTTAATTAAGGAAAGGTTTCAATATTCTACAGATACCGTTATTGAAAAGCCTTTTAACTGGAGACAAATGTTAAGACTATTAAGCTACTTAAAGCCATATGCAAAAACGTTACTTCCACTTGCTTTTCTTGCTGTTATTATTTCTTCAGCGGTTAGATTAATCGCTCCAATTCTAATAGGTAAATATACGTTAGATCATGCAATTCAAAATAAGGATATGAATTTGTTAACAATTCTCGTCCTAACTATTGCAGGAATGTACATCTTATCTTACATAGCTAACCGTCTTAGAATTAAATGGATGAACCAGCTTGGCCAAAATGTTATTTATGATTTAAGAAAGCATCTATTTACACATGTCCAATCTTTATCACATCGCTTTTTTGACCAACGTTCAGCAGGATCGATTTTAGTTCGGATAATGAATGATATTAATTCTCTGCAGGAGCTATTTACTAGTGGGGTTATCAACTTATTAATGGACTTTATGCTGTTAATCGGAGTTGTCATTTTATTATTTAGCTTAAGTCCACAGCTTACGCTTGCGATATTAGTTATCGTCCCAATCATGTTCTTTATTTCAACAAGCTTAAGAAAAAAAATACGCCGTTCTTGGCAATCGGTTCGTTTAAAACAATCCAAGTTAAATTCACATTTAAATGAGTCAATCCAAGGGATTCGTGTGACACAATCGTATACACAGGAAGCAGAGAATATTGAATTTTTTGATGGTGTAAATACAGAAAATTTCAAGGCATGGAAAAATGCGACGAGAAGAAATGCAATGTTTACGCCAATGGTTGAAATGACAAATGCAATCGGAACTGCGATTTTAATTTGGTATGGTGCAACATTAATCGCAGGTGGTACATTGACAATCGGTACTTTTGTTTCATTTGCCTTTTATTTAGGAATGTTCTGGGAGCCGATTTCTCGTCTCGGTCAGGTATATAATCAGCTGTTGATAGGAATGGCTTCATCAGAAAGAATTTTCGAATTTATCGATGAGAAACCAATTGTAGCAGAAGCGAGCAATCCGATTCAATTACAGAATATGAAGGGGAAAATTGAATTTGATTCTGTCGAATTTGCATATGATGCAACGAGGAAGGCTTTAAACTCTGTAACCTTTACGATAGAAGCAGGGCAAACTGTTGCTCTTGTTGGCCATACAGGTTCTGGTAAAACGACGATAGCCAATTTAATCAGTCGATTTTATGATGCTACAAACGGAGTAGTGAAAATTGATGGGCGAAACATTAAGGATATAAAAATTAATGAATTACGCTCAAAGATAAGTGTTGTGTTACAGGATACGTTTATATTTTCAGGAACAATTATGGATAATATTCGCTTTGGACGACCGACAGCTTCAGATGAAGAGGTAGTCGCAGCAGCAAAAGCAGTTGGTGCAGATGACTTTATCAAAAATCTATCAGATGGGTACTTTACTGAAGTGGAAGAGCGAGGGAATGTTCTTTCTGTTGGTGAACGTCAATTAATTTCATTTGCACGAACTTTGCTAGCTGACCCGACGATCATTATTCTAGATGAAGCAACAGCCAGCATTGATACAGAGACAGAAGTAAAAATTCAAACAGCATTAAGAAAGCTTTTACATGGTCGTACAGCAATAATGATTGCCCATCGTTTATCAACCATTCGGGAAGCTGATAATATCATCGTCCTTAAAAATGGTCATATTATGGAACAAGGAAATCATGAGCAATTAATGGGTGTTCAAGGGATTTATTATGGTCTCGTAAAAGCACAATTTCATGCGTTAGAAGTTGGTTAATTGTAAAAGAGGGGAAGAGTTTACAAAACTTTAACCCTCTTTTTTTATGTCTTGGTAGAATGAAAGATTGTAGTCTAATGTAATAAAACTTTTAAGAAATTTATTAAAATATGAAACTTCTATTTTGCTTTTACGTATTAGTAAATGAGTACATAATTTGGAGGTTATTGACAATGGAAAATGAGACAATTCAAACGAAAAAGCCATCACTTTTTGGCATGGTCTTTAGTCCGGGTGAGCAGTTTGAAAGAATAAGAGAGAAACCTGTCATATGGGTGCCGCTCATCATATTAACTATATTAGGAGTTATTATTGGAGGGTTAGCAGCATTCAATGTCGATTACACACAATTACCTAATGGAGATCAAATTAGGGGAGACGAAGCTCAACTCGCAAAAAGCTTTGGAATTGGATTTGGAATAATCGGCACTTTAATCGCTGTCCCAATAGGGTTTTTATTCCAAGCAGCAATCTACTTTGTTGCGTCAAAAATTGCAAAATCAGCTGTTACATTTAAGCAAATGTTTTCAACGATATTATTTGCCTCTTTTATCTCAACAATAGGTTCAACATTAAATTTTGTCATTGTAATGCTAATTGACGGTGACCCGGCAATAATTTTGACAAGCCTTAACAGTGTTGTAAATGCTGAGGGAGCGTTAGGCGCATTGCTAGGAATGATCGAAGTGTTTGCAATTTGGTATTATATTTTACTTGGTATGGGACTTGTTAAGGTTGCGAAATTATCAAAACCAGCTGCTGTCACAATTGTCATTATCTTCTTTATTTTAGGAGCACTTTTTACAGTAGGTAGTGCACAATTACTTGAGGGATTGAACCAATTACAATGAAGAAAAAAATATGGATTTCAATAGGTGTCGTGTTACTAATCGCAGTTTTGGTTGGAATTAATGTCGCAAACATGTCGAATAAAGAAGATGTAGCAGTTGAAACAGCAAAAGTGGAAGAACGTGAGATTACCGGGAATGTAATGGTTCCCGGTACACTTTCATTAAGCGAAGAAGACTTTCTCTATTTAGATCCTGAAAGAGGTGAGTTAACAGAGATCCTCGTAAAAGAAGGTGACAAAATTGAAGAAGGTACTCCGTTACTACGTTATGAAAACGAACAGTTAAAGCTTGAAAAAGAACAAAATGCATTATCATTGGAATCAGCTTATTTACAAATTAATCAAATTAAAGATAAAATAGCCGATCTGGACGAAAATGAAAAGGAATTAGCGAAGGAAGTTGGAGAAGAAGAGGCGAAGAAACAGATTAAAGCAGAAAGGGAGCAACTGAAGGTAGATTTGAAAGTTGCTGACTTAGAAGCTAGACAAGTTGTCTTACAAAAGGAAACGCTCGAGAAAAGTCTGGCAGATCTTGAAGTGAAAAGTAAAATCGCAGGTACCGTGCTTTCAGTTGATGAGGATGCAAAGGAAGGAACAGTACAGACGCCAATCCTTCATATCGGTAAAGCCGATAGTTATATCGTAAAAGGATATATATCAGAATATGATTCTTTGAAAATAAAGGAAAAGCAGCCAGTGATAATTAAATCTGATGCAATTCCTGACCAAGAGTGGAAAGGAACTGTAACAAAGGTAAGTCTACTTCCTGAACAAACTGATGCAGCGATGGGAAGTGAAGATACAGCTGTTCAATATCCAATTGAAGTTGCCATTGAAGCAACTGATTTTGAAGCAAAACCTGGCTTTAAACTGATTATGGATATTGAAACAGATAAGCGAAAAGTGAAATCTGTTCCATTAGAAGCTGTTAAACAAGACGGTGAAGAGAACTATGTCTTCGTAATTGATAATGGAAAGGCGTTACGTAAAGAAGTAGAAGTAGGACCAACTAGCAACGAATATATGGAAGTAAAAACAGGTTTAGAAGCAGGTGAAGAAGTAATTGTCAGCCCACCAATTAATCTCACTAACGGTATGGAAGTGAACAAAAAATGATTCAACTTTCATCAATAACAAAAAGCTATAAAGTTGGAATAGAAACTTTAGATGTATTAAAGGATATTAATTTGTCGATTCACGATGGTGAGTTTGTAGCAATTATGGGGCCTTCCGGGTCTGGTAAATCAACATTAATGAACGTGATTGGCTGTTTGGATAGTCCGAGTAGTGGTACATATATGCTTGATGAAGAGGATATCTCTACTTATAAGGATGAAGAGCTTGCTAAAGTAAGGAATCTTTCGATTGGCTTTGTATTTCAACAATTTCAATTATTGCCAAGGTTAACGGCATTAAAGAATGTTGAGTTACCAATGGTCTATGCCGGACTTAATAAAAAGCAAAGGGAAGAGCGTGCCAAACAAGCGCTTGAAAAGGTTGGACTAGCAGAACGGATGAACCACTTGCCTAATGAACTATCAGGTGGTCAAAAACAACGTGTCGCAATTGCAAGGTCAATTGTAAATGAGCCAAAGCTAATTCTAGCTGACGAACCCACAGGTGCACTAGACACAAAAACGAGTATTTCAATAATGGAGCAATTTACAGCACTAAATGAAGAGGGTACGACCGTCATCCTTGTCACACACGAGCAAGAAGTTGCGGATTATGCTAAACGAATTATTACGGTTAGGGATGGATTGATTCTCTCCGACGAAGAACGGAGGAGATAGGTTATGAGTTTATTAGAAAACATGAAAATGGCCCTAAGCTCTGTGCTTGCACATAAGCTTCGTTCTATATTGACGATGTTAGGTATCATAATTGGTGTCGCGTCAGTTATTTTAGTTGTTGCGATCGGGCAAGGTGGAGAGCAGTTATTAAAATCAACATTCACTGGACCAAGTAACACGATTGAAGTGTACTTTGAACCAAGTGAAGAGGAAATAATGTCTAATCCAAATGCTTTTTTAATGTCAGCATTTACGGAAGATGACGTCAATGCATTAGCAGAAATTCCTGAAGTGAAAAAAGTTGTTGCTTCAACATCTGATTTTTTTCAGACACGTTACCGTGAAGAAACGGCAGATACTACTGTATATGGAATAAATCAGGCATATATTGAAGTAAATGGATTAAATGTGGAAACTGGAAGGAATCTCTTTGAAGCAGATTTCATCGGTGGTACAAGAGTAGGAATAATTAGCTACGAATTACAAAAGGAAATGTTTGACGAAGCTGACCCTCTAGGTGAGGTTATCTGGGTAAAAGGTCAACCAATTGAAATCGTAGGTGTTCTAGAAGAGCCGACGGGTATATTCGCTTTCGGTACAATGGATATTTATATACCATCGAATACATTTAAGACCTCGTTCGGTAAAAGTGACTTTAACCAAGTAACGTTACAAGCACAAAATGCTGATGTGATGCAAGAGGCTGGGGAAAAAGCAACAACACTATTAAATAATGTCCATAATACAGATGAGTCATATAAAGTTTTAAATATGGAAGAGATGGCAGAAGGAATAGGCCAGATTACATCGATTATGACATTAATCATTGGTTCAATTGCTGGAATTTCTCTCGTTGTAGGTGGAATCGGTGTTATGAATATTATGCTCGTTTCCGTCACAGAAAGAACGAGAGAAATTGGGATACGTAAAGCATTAGGGGCAACAAAAGCGCAAATCTTAACCCAATTTCTAATTGAATCTGTTACATTAACACTTATCGGAGGGATTATTGGTATCCTTTTAGGTGCTGCAACAGCGTATATCGTTTCGTTGTTTGCAGGATGGCCGTCGCTTATCTCATGGCAAGTTGTATTAGGTGGATTAATATTCTCAATGGTGATAGGAATTGTATTTGGGATGTTGCCTGCCAATAAAGCGGCTCGCTTAAATCCAATTGAAGCATTACGTTACGAATAACTTAATTTAAAGTTAAGCATAGAGGCTGTTCCAATTTCGCACATTATATGTGCTGATTGGAACAGCTTTTTTTATCGCTATTTCCTCTTTTTCCTTAAGAATTATGGTTTAGTGACAGCCACTACAAATTAGTGGCTGTTGTATGTGATAGATTTTAAACAATCAAGCAATCATTTTTGATTATTTATGATAAATTATGATTGATTTTGATAGAAAGTGACAGTATAATAAATTTGTGAAGGTGATTGAATCCGCTTTCAACGACATAACTATCTTGTTATTAAAATAAAGCATCAAAGGTCGTGAAATATATGATTTACACAGTAACATTAAACCCATCTGTTGATTACATCGTAAGCGTACAACAATTTGAGTTAGGTGCATTAAACCGAACAACCGCGGACACTAAATTCCCAGGTGGAAAAGGCATTAATGTATCACGGGTAATGAAAAGATTAGGTGTTGAATCAAAGGCACTAGGATTTATTGGTGGTTTTACAGGTTCATTTATAGAGGAGTTTTTACAAGCAGAACAAATCAAAACCCAGTTTGTTCAAGTAGAAGGTGACTCTCGAATTAATATTAAATTAAAAACAGAAGTTGAAACAGAAATAAATGGAATGGGTCCAGTTATTTCTACTGAAAACGTTACACAATTTTTAAAATTCTTCGAACAATTAGAATCTGAAGATATCGTCGTGTTAGCAGGAAGTATTCCGGGTACCTTACCAGCATCTATTTATAAGGAAATTATCACTTTATGTAAGGCAAAGGGTATTAAGGTCGTAGCAGACGTTTCCGGCGATGCATTAAGAGAGGTAATTGCGGAAAAGCCATTTTTAATAAAGCCAAATCACCATGAACTTGGTGAACTGTTTAATACGGAAATCCAATCCGCGGAACAAGCATTACACTATGCACAACAGTTAGTAAACGATGGTGTACAAAATGTTATCGTTTCACTCGCAGAAAAGGGTGCGTTATTAGTTACAAACGATGAAAGCTTCACTGCAAATGTTCCTAAAGGATCTGTTATTAACTCTGTTGGGGCGGGAGACTCGGTCGTTGGTGGCTTTTTGAGTGCCTATATGAGTAATAAATGCCTCGAGGAAGCATTCAAACTTGGTGTAGCTTCTGGAAGTGCAACAGCATTTTCAATGGAGCTTTGTACGAGAGAGAAAATAGAAGAGCTATTACCACAGATAAAGGTTACCAAGCTATAAGGGGGAAGTAAGATGAGAATTACAGAATTACTTACGAAAGATACGATAAAATTAAATCTTCAATCGACTTCGAAAAATACAGTTATCTCTGAATTAGTAGAAGTACTAAATCAAGCAGATAAATTAGTCGATAAAAACGCTTATGAGCAGGCTGTATTAAATCGTGAACAACAAAGTACAACAGGTATTGGTGACGGTATTGCGATACCCCATGCTAAAACAAACGCAGTTAAGAGTCCAGCGATTGTATTTGGACGTTCAAATGAAGGTATTGATTATGAAGCACTTGATGGCCAACCAAGCTTTCTTTTCTTCATGATCGCGGCTTCAGAAGGTGCTAACAATACTCATTTAGAAGCATTATCAAAACTTTCCAGTATATTAATGAAAAAAGAAGTGAGAGAACAGCTATTAGTAGTTAGCACTGCAGAAGAAGTACTAGCGATTATTGATAAGCATGATGAACAGGAAGATGAGGGTATTGTAACAGGTACCTCTAATCATAAAATTCTAGCAGTAACAGCATGTCCAACTGGAATTGCACATACCTATATGGCAGCAGATTCATTAAAAGAAAAAGCAAAAGAAATGAATGTTTCACTTAAAGTTGAGACGAATGGTTCAGGAGGAGCGAAAAACGTCCTAACAGATGCTGAAATTGAAGAAGCAACAGCCATCATTGTTGCTGCCGATAAAAAAGTGGAGATGGAAAGGTTTAAAGGTAAACACGTCATTATCGTCCCTGTTGCAGAGGGGATTAGAAAACCACAGGAATTAATTGAACGTGCTTTAAAACAAGATGGCTCAATTTATAAAGGTAATGGTGAAGGAAAAAAGGAAAGTAATGACGGAAGTGAGAAGACTGGTTTTTATAAACATTTAATGAACGGTGTGTCAAACATGCTTCCTTTTGTAGTGGGAGGCGGGATCCTTATTGCACTCTCATTCTTATTCGGTATCCATTCATCTGACCCGAATCATGAATCATATAATGCATTTGCAGCTGCGTTAAATACAATTGGTGGCGGTAATGCATTTGGATTAATGATACCAGTGTTAGCTGGTTTCATTGCACTAAGTATCGCAGACAGACCCGGATTAGCACCAGGTATGGTTGGTGGATTCTTGGCTGCACAAGGTGGAGCTGGTTTCTTAGGTGGACTAATCGCCGGATTCTTAGCTGGTTACATCGTTGTTCTGTTAAAGAAGGCATTATCAGGTCTTCCGGCTTCACTTGAAGGAATTAAACCGGTACTCCTTTATCCAGTTTTAAGTATCTTTTCAGTTGGTATGATTATGCACTTTGTTATAAACAAGCCTGTCAGTGCATTGAACGTACAAATTAGTGAATTATTAGGCAGTTTAGGAACAGGTAATTTAGTATTGTTAGGATTATTACTAGGCGGTATGATGGCCA
This sequence comes from Metabacillus malikii, assembly GCF_030813355.1. Classification (GTDB taxonomy): domain Bacteria; phylum Bacillota; class Bacilli; order Bacillales; family Bacillaceae; genus Metabacillus; species Metabacillus malikii. The sequence continues at coordinate 123,723 of NZ_JAUSUD010000011.1, read as the reverse complement.
TTGATATGGGTGGTCCAATTAACAAAGCCGCATTTACATTTGGAATTGCGATGATTGATGCTGGAAATTTCGCACCACATGCCGCTGTTATGGCAGGAGGAATGGTTCCACCTTTAGGAATTGCTCTCGCTACGACATTTTTCAAAGGGAAATTTACCAAACGTGAACGAGAAGCAGGAGTTACATGTTACATTATGGGAGCATCATTTATTACAGAAGGTGCGATTCCATTTGCTGCATCAGACCCTGCCCGTGTCATACCATCAGTTGTTGCAGGTTCTGCAGTAGCGGGTGCATTAGCGATGTTTTTCGGAAATGGATTACGTGCCCCCCATGGTGGTGCCTTTGTTATTCCTTTAGTTGAAGGTAATCCATTATTATATTTAGTTGCTATTTTAATTGGAGCAATTGTAACAGCTATTATGCTAGGTATTTTGAAAAAGCCTGTAAGTGAATAATTAACAAGAGGTTGACTCAAATAAGTCAGACACTTCAAATATAATATATAGGATAACGGCTGTATTTGTTTTCTATATCAGTATTTGTTGAGGATAGACATTAAAGAGTCAGCCTCTTTTTTTGGCTGCTTTCGCAAACTTTGTTGCTTTATACTTAGTTATAATTTCTTGCTATATATACTTATATGATATTTCTAAACCATTATCGACTACAATCCTTCCTAGTTGGGCCTGAAAGAGAGTCTTCTCTGAAGAAAAGATTTAACCAATTATATTTTTATGTTAAATTTAAAAAGATAGAGGATTTTTTTATGTTTAGCTAATAAAATAGGTATAATGGAGATATGTAAATATTAGGAGGACTTTAAAGATGGCACGAACTGAAACAGCAACATCAACATCAAAAATTTGGGAATGGACGAAGGCAATTGTATTTGCAGTTGGACTAGCTTTAATTATCCGTTTCTTTATATTTGAACCATATCTAGTTGAAGGCTCCTCAATGGATCCAACACTTAAAGATGGTGACCGTCTTTTTGTCAATAAAACGTTGAAATACATAGGTGAAATTGAAAAGGGAGATATCGTCATTATTGATGGAAAAGATGCTAAAATCCGTTATGTGAAACGTGTAATTGGACTCCCTGGTGACAAAGTAAGTGCAGAAAATGGTGAGGTTTATGTGAATGGTAAAAAAATAGCTGAACCATATTTAGCAGACAATGCCGAGGAAGCTGAACAAAACGGAATGCTGCTTACAAGTGATTTTGAAGAAATTGAAGTGCCTCAAGACAATTATTTTGTAATGGGTGATAACAGGTTAAATAGTATGGACAGTCGAAATGGATTAGGCCTAATTGAAGCAAAGCGGATATTAGGAAAATCTGAGTTTATCTTCTTCCCATTTGACCATTTTAGTAAAACAGAATAATGTGCAATCTAAAAAGGTGGAGGAATAACTCCGCCTTTTCGCATTGTTAAAGTAATTATTCAATGTGTGCAAAATACAATTCAACTTAATCTATTTGTAACATATTTCCGTTTTCATGCGACTACTTCTATAGCATAACAGTAAAGGGTGGGGTGTGATGAAAAGGTATGTTATCGTTTTACTCGTTATAATCTGTTTTTTTAGTGTAACGGCTTGTAATAATCAATATAGTAAAGAAGAAAGTAAACAAAGCGAAGCAGTAGCGGATAGTTCGAGCCGTCCTGCTGAAAAAGCTGAAATTGCTACGGAAAATAACATACAAACAGACAGGGTAGTAAGTAATGAAGCCAACACGGATAAAAAGCAAACCAATCATAATCAAAACCGTATGGTCATCTACACAGGTAACCTCTCAATACATGTAAAAAACTTTGATGATATCGTTGCACTTGTTCAAGATGAACTGGCGCATACAACTGGATACATTGTCGATTCTCAATCGTACACGAATGAAGGGAATACTTCGCGGGAAGGAACGATTACAGTCAGAATACCACAGGATAAATTCAACCGCTTTATTGAGTCAGTTGAAAGTGGCAGTACGAAAGTGATTGACCGCTCGATTTCTGGTCAAGATGTGACTGAGGAATATGTTGACCTTGAATCTCGCCTGAAATCAAAGCAGGTTGTAGAAAAAAGACTGTTGGAATTTATGGAGAAAGCCGAAAAAACAGAAGATTTATTAAAAATTTCAACAGATTTAGCAACTGTCCAAGAAGAAATTGAACAGCTAAAAGGTAGAATGACATATTTAAATCATCAAGTAGCTCTTGCGACTGTAACAATTCATGTAAAAGAGGAAAAGGTGAAAATACCAACAATTGAAAGTGATCATCTAAATACTTGGGAAAAAACAAAAGAACGGTTTATGGAAAGCATTAACTTTATCCTAAAAATCGGCTCGGGGCTTATTATTTTTATTGTTGGTGGCTTACCTGTTTTGCTAATTATTACGGTTCTAACCATCGCTATTTACCTTTTTACAAAGAAGAAACGTAATAACCGTAATTTATCCTCTCCAAGCAAGAATGATGATGAGGACAATTTACATAACTAATATCGTTAATACGAGCATTGTTAAAAATACACTCCCAATAATGATACTAACAGTTTTCCAAATACCCACTTTTTTATCGAGTTGTATGTATGATGGCAACATCCTTTTTGTTGCGATGTTGATTAAAACATATAAGAAAATAACGCCGATAATAAATGTGAAACCTTTTGATTGAAACCCTAGGAAAGCAAAATAAATACCTGAAAAAAAGATGAGTAAGCAATATTCTATTAATGTATGTCGTTTCATGATGAATTTCTCCTTTCGTTCGTAAAGTTAATCTTAACATATTACAATGAAATAACATTAATTTAAGATCGCTTAATGTGAAAAATTTATATACCAGGTTCAATCTTCTTATGCGAAAAGATATGGTTTTGGAGTATGTCATAGCCATAGGTAAAGCTGATGTTAAAAAGATTGGATAGAAAATTGGATCGATTTATTTTAGAATTGTAATAGGTTGCTATTTAAGCTGAGACGTTACAAAAATAATTATTCATACATACTAAGGAGTGTAAACATGTCAAATTCATTTACGAATATACAAAGGGGGAAAAATACTCATTGGAGATATTTTTCCTCACTGTTAGTTATTTTAGCGTTCATGATAATCCTCGGGGGATTAGCTTATATAATTGTAGGTTTTGCTGTTGGAATACTAAATCCTGAGTTACTAGATTTAGAGTTGTTGGAAACTAAGGGTACGATACTAAGTGATCCTTTGGCAGAATTTTATTTAGTACATATTACATATATTGTCACAATTCTCGGAGTCTGGCTTGCGGTCAAAACAATCTTAAAAAGAAATTTAACTTCTCTTATTACACCGAATGATAAAGTAAGCTGGTCGAGAATTTTTTACGGATTCTTTATCTCACTAGCGATTTTTGCTTTGTTTGCTTTACTAGACTTTGCAATATTTCCAGATAGTTATGCATTAAATGATTTCGATGCAACGAGGTTTTTATGGCTTGTGATGGCAAGCTTAGTTTTAGTACCTATTCAAACTACTTCGGAGGAGCTATTATTTAGAGGTTTTTTATTGCAATGGGCAGGTAAACTTACGCGTAATCCACTATTCCTTACTTTAATCGTTGGTGGAATATTTGGTGGTTTACATTTTTTTAACCCTGAGATGCAACACGGTGCTTTTTGGGTCGCAATCGATTATTTAGCAATGGGATTTATCTGGACATATATTACGGTGAAAACGAATAGTTCAGAATATTCAATTGGGGCCCATGCTGCAAATAATATGTTTCTATGTATTTTTCTTACAATGGAGGACACAGTCGTCGGGGATATTCCATCTCTGTTTGTCATGACAGAGGTAAACGCTATGCTATCAGCGATGACTACGGTTATTACAGGTTTAATCTTCTTATTTTTTGTTTTACGAAAGCAAAGAAAAGAAAGTAATGTTTAGAATTAACAGTTATTAACTTATTTAAATAATAAACTGTTTAATGAACTGAATTAGTAAATCAAAAATGTAAAAGTATACAAAATAGTCCCAGAACTAACATAAAACATTATTGCTAGTACCTAAAAGCACCATATAAAAATTGGGATTTTATCTACGAGAATTCTATATGGTGTTTTTTGAAGTCGAAGTCCGTGCGAAAGTTGTAATTGATTTAAAAATGTAAGTAGCTATTTAGAGGCACGAAAAATTAACATCTCGTGTCTCTTTTTTTGTAATAAGTTAATAGTCTAACACTTGATTCCAAAATACGTGTTCCGAAGCTCTTAAAGCTAGTTAATTAAATGTTAATGGTATTCAAATTTAAAATTATTGTCGGTAGTAGATGAGAATATTTGCTGACCTCTGATTCGATAGTATAAAAAACCTTAAGTAAGTGTTATACTTGGAGAGGATCTATATAGTATTGGAGGATGTTTCATGATTCAAGTAACGAATGTTAGCTTACGGTTCGGTGACCGCAAGCTTTTTGAAGATGTTAATATTAAATTTACACCGGGTAACTGTTATGGGTTAATTGGTGCAAACGGTGCAGGTAAGTCTACTTTTTTAAAGATTCTCTCTGGGGAGATTGAAGCACAAACAGGTGATGTTAGCATGGCGCCTGGAGAACGTTTAGCAGTGCTGAAGCAAAATCATTTCGAGTATGAGGAGCATGAAGTACTAAAGACAGTTATTATGGGACATAAGCGTCTTTACGAAGTTATGCAGGAAAAAGACGCTATTTATATGAAAGCAGATTTTACTGATGAAGACGGGATGAGAGCAGCTGAACTTGAAGGTGAATTTGCTGAACTAAATGGTTGGGAAGCAGAAAGTGAAGCAGCAATCCTTTTAAAAGGACTAGGCATTTCTGAAGACCTTCATACTAAAAAAATGGCAGATTTATCAGGTGGAGAAAAGGTGAAAGTGTTACTGGCCCAAGCATTATTTGGTAAACCTGATGTACTATTGCTAGATGAGCCGACGAACCATCTTGATATTCAAGCGATTCAATGGCTAGAAGAATTTTTAATTAACTTTGAAAATACTGTCATCGTCGTTTCACATGACCGTCATTTCTTAAATAAAGTATGTACACATATTGCTGACCTAGACTTTGCAAAGATTAAAATATATGTAGGAAACTACGACTTTTGGTATGAATCCAGTCAGTTAGCATTGAAATTATCTCAAGAAGCAAATAAGAAAAAAGAAGAAAAAATTAAAGAGTTGCAAAATTTCATTGCGAGATTTAGTGCGAATGCATCTAAATCAAAACAAGCAACTTCACGTAAAAAATTATTAGATAAAATATCACTTGATGATATCCAACCATCATCACGACGCTATCCATATGTTAACTTTACCCCTGATAGAGAAATTGGAAATGATGTTCTGCGCGTTGAAGGAATATCAAAAACAATCGATGGTGTTAAGGTTTTAGATAACATAAGTTTTATTATGAATAAAGATGATAAAATTGCGTTAGTTGGGCGTGATGAAATCGCGATTACAACATTGTTCAAAATTTTAGCTGGCGAAATGGAGCCTGACAGTGGTGAGTTTAAATGGGGTGTCACAACATCTCAGAGCTATTTTCCAAAAGATAATAGTGAATATTTCTCTGGAAATGAAACAAGCCTTGTTGATTGGTTAAGACAATATTCTCCGAATGACCAAAGTGAAAGTTTCCTTCGTGGATTTTTAGGACGAATGCTCTTTTCCGGTGAAGAAGTTCAAAAGAAACCGAGTGTATTATCTGGAGGAGAAAAGGTTCGTTGTATGCTTTCGAAAATGATGTTAAGTGGAGCAAATGTGTTGCTATTAGATGAACCTACAAACCATTTGGATTTAGAATCAATTACCGCTTTGAATAATGGTCTTGTTGCTTACAAAGGGGCAATGATTTTCACTTCCCATGACCATCAATTTGTTCAAACAATTGCAAATCGTATTATAGAAATCGCACCTAACGGCATAGTTGATAAGCAAATGACATATGATGAATTTTTGGCTGACGATACAGTTAAAAAACAAGTAAAAGAACTTTATGTATAAGATTACAAAGAGATAGTGACTTTTTTGCTATCTCTTTTTCTTTTCTATTCGTGTAAAATAGAAATATAACATTTGTAAATTACAAATATTTGATAATTATGGGAGAATTGATGAGTTTTTGTTAGCGTAGATTCTCTCTATAAGCATATTGGAATCAGTAACGAGTTACCTTTTTTTTGAAATCTGTTATTTTCTGAAACCTTTTATATAATCATCACGTATAATTAAACAGTAAATCGTTGGTAGTAAAGGAGTAGAAGTTGGTGATACTATGCTGAGGAAAGCTCTTTCTATATCTCTAGTTGTTTCTGTTATACTAACTGTAGGTTGTTCTACCGATACGAAGCCTGTAGTTAATGAAACGATGGACGAGCTTCCTATTATTTCAGGAATTGAGGTTACACCTGGAAAGGAAGAGAAGTCAAAAGTGAATTTTGAAGTAAATGTCGATGGTATAGAGGCTAAGGTAATTGAATCTCAAAATGAGATAACTCTTCGATTTGATGAGAATCACTTTTTTGGTTATGAAGATGTAGATTTTCCTAGTAATCAAACTGAAAATAATCGAGGATATCATAATTTTATAAATTTAGTTGATTGTTTTAAAGATTTGCCGGAAGGTACGAAAGTTACAATTACTGCTCATACGGATAATGACCATGATGAGAAATATAATCTGGAGTTAACTACAAATCGTGCTAACTATTTATTAAGTCTATTACAGGACAGAGAAGAATTAAAGCATCTTACTTTTACTGCACAAGGGTTTGGACAATCTAAACCAATTGTCCCGAATGATGGAAATGCGGAGAATAAAGACCAAAATCGGCGCATTGATTTTATCTTACAGTCTGAATAGGTTAAAAGATTTAAAGTATTCTATAATAGCTGTTATATGATTTTACTACTAATCATGTAACAGTTTTTATTTTGGTCTTTAACTTATCAAAAAAGAGACAATACTTTTGTTGAAATACATTAAACAAAATAGGTACAGGGTAACTTGTTGATTAAAAAATAAGGCTGTTTTCGTAAACATTGTTGCTTTTAACTGAGTTGTCGTTTAGGGTTTATTTCCGCTACAGTGCTCGCTTTCCGCGGGGTGGGTGGTGAGCCTGTCTAGCTTCGGCGGCTACCTGTTAACAAACTTCAGGTCACCTCCCTACGATAAGTCATCATCGATTCGTCCAAGGACTCATCGTGATTCCTAAATCTTTAGTCGATGCCCCTCCAGTTTGTACGTCGATGGGCAAGCCGCCTACGCTTTTCGAATTCCTCAGCGTAAACGCCTGCTCACGTCTCACCTCTCCCACGCATCCCGCAGGAGTCTCGCACTTTAAGCTCCAACAAACCCTTAAAAAGGTTAGTGTAAAAAGCTACAATCTTTTAGAAATGAGCCAAAAATAATATCAATAGTAAACTGGATTGCTAGATATGTTAACATATAAGTATTACTGAGAAGGAGGTTATAAATTTGTTAAAACTACGTGGTCATCACCTTTTTTGTCTATTAGGATACCGAGGAATGGGTTATTCAAAGGAATATATAGAAAATATGACTTTTTGGCATCAACAATTAAGGTACAATCCGGAGACCAAAATACAAATTATTAAGGGTCCTGATCAACTATGCGAAAAATATCCAAATTCAGGTAACTATCATTGTAAAGATCCTCACATTTATAATCGAGATGAGGCAATTTTGAAGAAAATGGGACTTGAAATTGGCGAAATCATTACATGGAATGAAATTGAGTCAACGATTCGTAAGAAAATTGTTCCCGAAGATATACATCTTGTTTGTGTATCATGCTCATGGAGAGGATATGGGGTTTGTGAGGAGGGAATACAAGAAATCATTGATGGGAAAGGTTTAAGGGAAGTTACATAAACGTTCCCTTAATTGATATTATGAATCATTGCTATGTCTTTCTAACTGTAAAAGTGTCGTTTCGAGCACTTGATGATTTAAATTTTCTCCTATGAACACTAGTGTATTTTTTCTATTCATTTGTTCCTTCATATAAAGTGGCATACCATATGAATATTGGAATAGAAAAGGCTTGTCAGAATGGGTAAACCGAATATATCCTTTAATTCGATAAATCGTATCTGGCATCTCCTTTAAGAACTGCTCAAATGCATCTAAATCGATCGGTTTTGAAAAAGTATGAACAAAGCTTCTCATATGGAGATGCTGATGTACATGTGTTTTTTGATGTGGACTTTTACTAGTGACATGATAATTTCTTAGTTGTGATAATGGAACGTTAGCAAACTCTGTCATTAATAGTTTTCCATTTGTGTTTAATGATTGAACCTCTGAGACAATATTTGCTTGTTCTGCCTCTTTTAATTGGTCAATTTTATTTAATAAGACAATATCTGCATGTTGAACTTGCTCAATTAGTAATTTCCGTAGTTGGATACTTAAATGTGAACGATCTTTCCAACGGTTTGCGTCAATAATTGTTATAATGCCTTGAATAGATAGCTTTTCTGCAAATAATGGTGACATGCATGCATCTAACACTTCGATAGGGTGAGCTACACCAGTCGTTTCTATATAGATAGCATCAAGCTCAAATTCTCTTAACATATTTTCTAGCTGTACTTCTAGTTGCCCTTGTATAGTACAACAAACACATCCATTTAATAATTCCTTTAACGGCGTTTCTTCAGGAATTGCGTTAGAATCAATTGAAACTTCGCCGAGCTCATTCATAATGACAGCTATCTTTCTTTCTAGCTGTTTTTCTTGTGTCAGGATATTTTGTAATAAAGTTGTTTTCCCTGCTCCAAGAAATCCTGATAATATATAAACCTCAACAGACTTCATCAGTTTCCTCCTAGTATAAGTCATGAGTAGATATAGAGCCTTTACTCATGACTTAGAACGTTACTACTTATAGTGGCTGATTAAAAAGCCCATGTACCTTTTCGGAAGATAGCCTCTCTTGTTCCATCTTCTAATATGCCATCAATATCCATATCTGCTGAACCAATCATAAAGTCAACATGGGTAATACTTGAGTTTACACCAACTTCTTCTAATTGCTCACGTGTCATTTTTTTTCCGCCTTCAACGCAAAAGGCATATCCGTTACCTATTGCTAAATGATTTGATGCATTTTCATCAAAAAGTGTATTATAAAAAAGGATTCCTGATTGTGAGATAGGTGAATCATGTGCTACAAGAGCGATTTCTCCTAAATAATGAGATCCTTCGTCTGTTTCAACTAATTGTTTGAGAATCTCTTCACCTGTTTCTGCTTTTACGTCAACGATACGTCCTTTTTCAAATGTTATAGTAAATTGGTCGATTAGATTACCACTGTAACTTAACGGCTTTGTGCTTTTCACAACACCATCTACTCCCGTTTTTAAAGGAACTGTAAATACTTCCTCTGTTGGCATGTTCGCCATAAAGAAGGTACCTTTTTCATTTTCACTTCCTGCTCCAACCCAAGTATGTGTATCGTGTAACTCGATTGTTAAATCGGTTTCCTTCGCCTTATAGTGAAGTTTTTTATACTTTTTGTTGTTCAAGTATTCAACTTTATTATGTAAATTGTTATTATGGTCCTGCCATGCTTGAACAGGGTCGTCCTGATCCGTTCGAGTTGTTCTAAAAATCGCTTCCCAAAGCTTTTCGACTTGTTTATCAGCTGCTTCATCAGGAAACACTTTTGCGGCCCATTCCTTAGAAGCAGCAGCAATAACAGTCCAACTAGCCTTGTCAGCTTGCAAGTAATTTCGATATTTTGTTAAAGCCGTTCCTGCCGCCTTTGTACTAGCAGCAATTCTTTTCGGATCTATACCACTTAATGAATCGGGATTAGATGAGATGATTGACATAAATGCACCATCATTTTCTGCTAAAGTTTCTAAGCCTCTTGCTTTCCACTCAGGGTAATCACTTAACGCTTCTTCAGGTGCTAGTTCAAAGCGGGTCCTTGTGACAGCATCATCATGCCACTCTACGTAGACATTACGTGCACCAGCCTCATAAGCTTTTTTTACAACGAGACGTACAAACTCAGCTACTTCAATTGAGGCATTAATCATTAAATTTTGATTAGGTTGTATATTAACTCCTACGCGAACTGCTAATTCTGCATATTTTTCTAAGTTTTGTTGAAAGGTAGACAAGTCTATTCCTCCTAGGTTTTAGTTTCTATATTATTTTATCAAAACATCGTTTGGATTGAAAAGAAATCACGATATACAGACAAAATACTTTATGATAAAGAAATTAATCATTACAATAGACATATTGAGGTGATGAAGATGAACGATTTAGATAATCAATTTATTAAAACATCTAGTCAAAGAGAGATATTATTAGAAACGGAAGAACTTGCAAAGGATTTCGCATTACGTGCCGAAAAATATGATAAAGAAAGTAAATTTCCTTTTGAAAACTTTGACAAATTGAAAACAGAAGGTTATTTAAAGTTGACCATACCATGTGAATATGGAGGAGATGGAGCGTCATTATACGACTTTTTACTAGTTCAGGAAAAAATTGCACAAGGAGACGCTGCAACAGCTTTATCATTAGGTTGGCATCTAGGTTTATTAATGCACATGCGCGAAACGAGAAAGTGGGAGCCATCTGTATTTGAAAATTTATGCAGAGAAATTATTGCAGAAAATAAATTAATAAATAGCGCAGCTACTGAACCAAACTCAGGTAGTCCTGCCCGGGGTGGTAAACCTGAAACGACCGCAGAACAGATAAATGATAAATGGAGGATAACCGGGAGGAAAATTTTCACATCACTTGCACCAGCATTAGATTACTTTATTGTCCCAGCAACTATTGCTGAAACAGAGGAAATTGGTGACTTTTTAATCCCTAGAACCGCGAATGGTTTATCTATTGAGGAAACTTGGGATACATTGGGGATGAGAGGGACGAGAAGTGATGATTTAGTCCTAAACAATGTAGAAGTACCAATTAAAGCACTAGTTGAACGAAAACAAAAAAAAGGAAAACCTGTTGCACAAGGTTGGCTGCTTCATATCCCAGCCTGTTATAGCGGAATTGCCATTGCCGCAAGAAATGAAGCAATTGAGTTCGCTAAGACGTATCAACCAACTAGTTTGCCACACCCTATTATGAACGTGCCAGAGGTAAGAAGAAAAGCAGCGGAAATGGACCTTAAACTTACAACTGCCAGAACATTAATGTATCATACGGCAGAAAAGTGGGATAACAATATTGAGAACCGTTCGGAACTGGCTTATGACTTGGCAATTGTGAAGTCTGTTGTAACAAATACAGCTGTAGAGGTAGTTGATTTAGCGATGAGAATTGTTGGTGGTCAGAGCCTGTTCAAGTCGAATGCACTTCAAAGGCATTACCGTGATGTTCGTGCAGGTTTACATAATCCACCTTCTGATGATATCACAACAAAATTATTAGCTGATAGGGCATTTCGTTTTGAGTGAAGCAGCGGTATTTGCAATACTTGAAAAGTAGGTTAAATAATTACCTTATAATCATATTCTAAGAACTCACTGAACATTTATTAATCGTGTATATGAGATGCCAGTAAATGCGAGTAGTACTGAAAAAGTGATGAAGCTAAAAAAAGCATTCGAGTGTTGATTACATAATCAATGCTTGAATGCTTTAGTATGTAGCAAGGATCACTGTTAATAATCATGTACCTTAACAAACTGTTATATGTTAACATGTTAACAATTGATTGTTAAAAAACCTGACAAGGTAAGGATTAACAACTACGGTAAGCTCTGCGGTATTTATATAAGTAAGGTGCATTTTTCTGTCTTACCCGTTTACCTATTTTCCTTGCACTTGGACAATTTCATCATTAGTATTTGATGTCGTCGGCATATTAGCAAGTGAAACACTCATCCCACCCATAATAATAACTGCTAATGTTAAACTAATGATTATTCTTCTGCTAAAATCCTTCACTAACTTACCTCCTATAATTACTCTTATCAAAATGTGGGAAATCATGCATGTATTAGGATTGCATCATTTCCATTTGAAACCAAAGCTAGTATATTCATAACTTCGTAATTTGATGAGTTCAATTGTGTAAAATTTATGTAAAAAATAGTTGAATGAATAGACGAGAGAGGTAAAACCCTTAAAAAGTTCTTTCTTTTTTTAAGGGCTAAACCTAACAAATCTTCAAAAGCAATTTATTTAGCAGCTTTTAAAATTTTATTAATAATTGTAAGAGAACGGCCGGTACCGATGGCAACTGATTCCAGCGGACTCGGGGCGATGTGAACAGGGACAACAATTTCCTCACAGATCCATTCCTGAATTCCTTTTAGTAAGGCACCGCCACCGGTTAAAATCACACCACGATCAACAATATCTCCACTCAATTCAGGAGGACAGTCTTCTAATGTTGCGCGGATTGCTTCTAATATGTGTAATAAGGATTCCTTCATGGCCTCTTGCATTTCATAAGAAGAAACTGTAATTGTTTTAGGTAAGCCTGTTACTAAATCTCTACCTCGAATTTCTATTTCCTCTTTTTCATGGGTAATTAATGCATAACCAATGTCAATTTTCATTCTCTCAGCTGTACGTTCACCGATTAATAAATTATATTTTTTTCTGATATATTGGATGATGTCTTCATCTAATTGGTCTCCAGCAATACGAATAGAATGACAGGAGACTATGCCGCCATATGAAATAATCGCTACTTCTGTCGTACCGCCCCCGATATCTACGATGACATTTGCGATCGGTTCATCAACAGGTAAATCTGCACCTATTGCAGCTGCAACAGGCTCCTCAATAAGGTGAACATCTTTTGCTCCCGAGCTACGAATTGCATCTTGGATTGCTCTTCTCTCGACGGATGTTGCTCCAGAAGGTGTACAAACGACTACAGTAGGCTTTCTTAATGTTTTACCTATTTTACGAGAAACTAGCTTCATCACATGCTTTAGCATATCAGCAGTCATATTATAATCTGCTATCACACCATCTTTTAACGGACGAACAGCTACTATTTTTCCAGGCGTCTTACCAATCATATTTTTAGCTTCGGTTCCGACAGCCAACACATTGTTTGTATCAGAGTCAATTGCGACTACAGACGGTTCATTTAAAAGGATCCCTTTATTTTTACTATAAACTAGTATATTAGCAGTCCCTAAATCAATTCCTATTTCATTTGATGATAACATATATCAAACCTCTTTTCTTATACGTCCATTTTATTAACGAAAGGCCAAACATTAGGTAGCCTTCATTTTTAGTGATGATTACATATATAGAAATTTGTAGAAGTATGTTGTTTTTTGGGGATAGTTATAAGTATGATACGAAAACGTCATCAGTTTGTGATATTTGTTACAATAATAAACTGCTATTTTGCAAATGAAAATGAGCTATAAATACTACTATATATCTAGCAAACAATAAAATTATCAGCTGCGACATTTATATAACGGTAGTATTCGTCAGTGAAAATGTAAATGGAAAAAACATGTTATAATTATCGATAGAACCAAAAAAATGAAAGTAATATAGGGTGATAAAATGTTAGAGCAAGCAAAAAGGAAATTGCAGGAGTACTTTGGTTATTCAACTTTTCGCGAAGGCCAAGAGTCAATTATCGGCAGTGTACTTAATGGCATGGATACATTGGCGATTATGCCAACGGGTGGCGGGAAATCAATCTGTTATCAAATTCCAGCACTTCTTGCAGAGGGAATAACAATCGTAATTTCACCTCTTATTTCTTTAATGAAAGATCAAGTAGATGCGTTAACAAGTGCAGGAGTCAGCTCAACATATATTAATAGTAGTCTATCTGCTCGTGAATTAAATGAACGCATAGAAGAATTAAAAGACAATCAATATAAAATATTGTATATAGCACCAGAGCGATTAGAATCAGCTTCATTTCGTTCACTTCTTTTTGATATGAACGTCTCAATTGTTGCAATTGATGAAGCGCATTGTATATCACAATGGGGACATGACTTCCGCCCAAGTTATCGATCAATTAGAAATATGATTGAAGGCTTTAGAGAGCGCCCAATTGTCATTGCCTTAACGGCGACAGCTACACAGGAAGTGACAAATGATATTTGTGAATTATTAGATATTTCTCCTGACAATACGTATGTAACTGGTTTTGCTAGAGATAATTTAACATTTAACGTCATTAAGGGTGAGAATAAGCGTGATTATATTTCAAACTATGTCAAAGCAAATGATGACCAGGCAGGGATTATATATGCTGCAACGCGAAGAGAGGTAGATGAACTTTATAACTACTTAAAGAAGCAGGGCATAAAGGTTGGGAAATACCATGCTGGAATGTCTGAACATGAACGATCAGAGCAGCAAGACAATTTTTTGTTTGACAAGTTAAATGTAATGGTTGCAACTAATGCATTTGGAATGGGTATAAATAAATCAAATGTTCGATATGTTATCCATCATAATCTTCCAAAAAATATTGAAGCATATTATCAAGAGGCAGGTCGTGCAGGGAGAGATGGGGAAAGAAGCGAATGTACACTTCTGTTTGCTGGACAAGATATTCAGTTGCAAAAGTTTCTAATCGAACAAACTGCTTTAAGTGATGAGAAGAAAATCCACGAATATCAAAAGCTTCAGCAAATGGTGGACCTTTGTCATACTGAGAAATGTATTCAATCATATATAATTGAATATTTTGGTGAATCAGCACAAGATTGTGGGAAATGTATGAACTGCAGGGATACTCGTTCGAAAATAGATATTACGAATGAAGCATTAATGGTTTTCTCATGTATTAAAAGGATGAATGAACGATTTGGGAAGACATTAGTAGCACAAGTATTAAAAGGTTCGAAAAATAAAAGAATTATTCAATTTGGGTTTGATAAATTAACGACATATCGGTTAATGTCGAATAAAACAGAAAAGCAAATTACTGACTTAATCGACTTTCTCATTGCGGAAGGATATTTAGCGATGACTAATGCCCAATACCCGGTTTTAGAGCTAACAAATAAAGCTAGAAAAGTTCTTATTGATAAACAACCAGTCTATAAGAAGGAATCTGTGACGATTCAAGCAATTGAGTCAAATGATCAATTATTTGATAGATTAAGACAAGTTCGTCGCGATTTGGCTAGTAAACATAACGTTCCACCATATATTATTTTTTCAGATAGCAGTTTAAAAGATATGAGTAGTAAGTGTCCAACAACAGCTGAACAATTTTTATCGGTAAAAGGTGTTGCAAAAACGAAATTGGAAAAGTACGGAGACGACTTTATATCTGCGATAAAACAATTTCTTGATGAAAACCATATAGTAAATCAGGAGCATAGTACGGAATCCGTAATGGAAGACATAAAAACGGAAACGGATGATAATAAAAATAAAGTTGCAAGTTATCTAACTAGCTATCAACAATTTGTTGAAGGGGCTACTGTTTCAGAAATTGCTAAAAACAGGGACTTAACCGAGATTACCGTACAAAACCATCTTGCAAAAGCAATATCTGAAGGACTCCCATTTGATTGGGAAAGAATTTTTACAGATGAACAAGAGACTCTCATCATTGAAAAAGTGTATGAACTAGGGACAGAGCTATTAAAACCTATTAAAGAAGCCTTGCCCGATCAAATTACTTATTTTCAAATCAAAGCAACGATATGTAAATTACAATTAAATGAAGTGAAAAGTGGTGGGTGACTCCACCATAAGTCCCCTGAAAACCCAATATAAATTGAAAATAATATTCAATTTATATTGGGTATTTTTTGTAGAGCGCTTTTTTACTACAAGTCTCTTAATCGAAAAGTACTAGCAACTAGGGCTTGCAGAACATCCTATTAGATAAAATATGAAATATGGACAAGTAAAAAGTTCTACACAAAAGTGATGATGACTAAAATGACAATGGAGTATGAGAAAAAGTGGTCTTCATAGAAGTGATGAAGACCAAAAAGAGATAGAAACATGAGCAAAAGTGGTCTTCATAAAAGTAATGAAGAATAAAAAGAGAAAGGAGCACAAGCAACATGTCTTTCATAATTGGTGAGATTTAAAAAGAAAAAGATGGAAACAAGAATGTACTCATCATCATTATCAGAGCTGAATTTATTATTCTTCAACCTTTTAATTTAAACATCGTATTCAACTTCGTTAAAAAGTAATGTTAAAAAGTGAGTAAGACCTTTTGATGTGCTTTCTTCGAATAATCACTCCTTACTAAATGTTTTTTGTTCAATTTTTTGTATTAAATATTTCAGTAAACTTGGTACGATACTGATGATGAAAAGTAACCTTATAAATTGAAGGGAACTTACGATAGCAGGATTAGCTCCGATTGTAGATGCGGTTAGAACCATTTCAACTAGTCCCCCCGGAGCAAGTGACAGCATAGCGGTTCCTAAATCAATTGTTGAAAAAAGAGTAAATAAATAACCGGCACCCATACTGGCCGCAATGAGGAACACTGTCGACAGAAAATATAGACCACAGTATTTTCCTCCGAGCTTTAAATCACGAATTGTAATCATTAAACCAAATCCAATTCCGATCGTTATTTGAGCAAAGATTAATAAAAAGTTAGGAATAACAGGTAAATTTACTCCAAGGATATTAAGTAAAGCGATTGTCAGTAGGGGCCCAATTACATATGATGCTGGTATAATGGATTTCATAAGGTATCCAATAAAAAAGGCAAGAAAGAACCACCCATATGAAATAATTGATACCTCAACTGTTTGTAACTGAAGCTGATTTCCTTCCAAACTTGTCTCAAACATATGTAAAATAGTGTAAGGGACAAAGAAAACAACTGTTAATAGACGTACAGTTTGGAATATTGTCACAAGTGAAGCGTTAGCATGTAATGATTCACTTGCAGTAACCATTTCGGTCAAGCCACCAGGGATTGAAGCAAAAATGCTTGTTTTATAATCGATATTTACAATTTTACTAATTATGATGGCGTTTAAAATACTTAATCCAATTAGTAAGATCGTTTGAAGTATAAAAGGAAATATATATGGTGTAACGATTTTAAACGTTTCTATCGTAAAGGAAAGTCCAAATGAACTGCCCAATATGGAGAGAGATAGATTTTTTAAGATGGATGGTTGAGTATAGTTAATGTGCCATTTCGTGAATGATCTCCAAATAATGAGAAAGGTCATCGGTCCTAATATCCAGGCAAGAGGCGCACCTAAGACGTAAAAAATCATCCCTCCAGCAGTGCCGATTGCATATGGAATAAGTACTGCAAATAAGTTCTTCATTGAAACCTCCAAGTTAATATATATAATTCTACAATTACTCATTTTAGTATTACTCAATGTTATTTCTCGTTCCTCTGTTAAAATTGTTTAGTTTGTGATACGATTTTTAAAAAGCTTTAATGTATTCTTTGTTATCTATTAATTTGTATCCGCTTTTTGATTGAATCTCCCTAAAGTATACTAGCTTTCTGCTTTAGAGATGGTATCTTCTTGGGATACAATTTATCCGGTGCATATACATAGCTTATATATTTCCAATGGTCATGTTTTATAGTAATCTTTTATTTCCGTTTTGCACAGTAATAAAAACTGTGATATCCCGACTTGTTGTCTTGGAGGTAATTTGTTTGAAAAAGGAATTTGCAGTTATTGGTCTTGGGCGTTTTGGTGGAAGTATTTGTCAAGCGTTAAGTGAAGAGGGCTTAGAAGTGATGGCAATTGATATTGATGAAGATAAGGTTAATGCATACGCAAATATAGCTTCACATGCTGTCGTAGGTGATACAACAGATGAAACAGTATTAAAAAGTATAGGCATACGAAATTTTGACCATGTTATCGTTGCGATAGGAGACAATATTCAGGCAAGTATATTAACTACACTTATTCTAAAAGAACTAGGTGTAAATGATATTACAGTTAAAGCAACTAATGATTACCATGAAAAGGTATTGTCGAAAATTGGTGCTAATCGGATTGTTCACCCTGAGCGAGATATGGGGAAAAGGATTGCTCATAAAATTGTCTCAAATAACGTACTAGATTATTTAGAATTATCCGACGAACATAGTATAGTCGAAATTAGTGCTAATCATAAAATTAATGGTCAATCTATAATAGATTTAGATATCCGAGCGAAATATGGCGTAAATATAGTTGCCATAAAAAGAAATAAAGAAATCATCGTTTCGCCACAAGCGAATGAGATTATTCAAAGTCAGGATGTTCTAATCGTGATTGGAGCCGATTCAGATATTAACAGATTTGAGAAGCGGCTACTCGGTGATTAACGATAGATTTGAAAAGAAAAGAGGTTACAAATGACAAAATGTGTCTTTGTAACCTCTTTTTTAGTGTATTTATACTTCCATAATAATCGGAAGAATCATTGGACGGCGTTTTGTTTTTTCATATAGGAATGGAGCAAGAGTGTCTGTAATTTCATTTTTTATTTCAGACCACTGGCTAGTACGACGCTCCATAATTTTATTTAAATGTTTGGAAATAAGTGATTGTGCATCATTTATTAAGTCACCTGACTCACGCATATAGACAAATCCTCGAGATATAATATCGGGTCCAGCAGCAATCTTAAAGTCCTTCATATTAATGCTTACGACAACGATTACTAGGCCTTCTTCAGATAAAATCCGACGGTCACGTAATACGATATTTCCAATATCACCAATGCCACTTCCATCGATATAAACAGAACCTGAAGGGATTTTCCCTGCAACCCCGACCTCGTTTTCACCAATTGCGAGAACTTCACCATTATCCATAATGAAGCAATTTTTTTCTTCGACACCGCAGTCCACTGCATGTTTTGCATGCATTTTTTGCATACGATATTCACCGTGAATAGGCATAAAGTATTTTGGCTTCATTAAGCGAAGCATTAATTTTTGCTCTTCTTGACCACCGTGACCAGATGTATGAATATCATTTAATGAGCCATGAATAACTTCTGCACCTGCACGGAAAAGCTGATTAATAGTCTTGCTAACACTTAGCGTATTACCTGGGATTGGCGACGAAGAGAATACAACATTATCTCCAGGAATGATTTGAATTTGCCGATGCGTTCCATTTGCAATTCTAGACAAGGCAGCCATTGGTTCACCTTGACTTCCTGTACATAATATAGCTACTCGATGGGCCGGCATCCGATTGATTTCATGGGCATCAACGAAAGTATCTTTAGGGCAATTAATATAACCTAAATCTTGTCCAATCGTAATCGCTGCCTCCATACTTCTTCCAAATACTGCGATTTTTCTGTTATTAGCCACTGCAGCTTCAACTACTTGTTGAAGGCGGTGGATATTTGATGCAAATGTAGCAAAAATAATTCTTCCATCTACTTTACGAAAAATATCATGAATGCTATCACCGACTCGTCTTTCAGACATTGTGAAATTCGGAACTTCACTATTCGTACTGTCTGAAAGTAAGCATAACACGCCGTCTCTACCGATTTCTGCCATTTTTGTTAAGTTGGCTGGCTCTCCTACTGGGGTAAAGTCGAACTTAAAGTCACCTGTATGGACGATATTTCCAGGTGGAGTTTTAACGACAATGCCATAAGAATCAGGGATACTATGGGTTGTCCTAAAAAAGGTAACAGACGTTTTACGGAACTTAATAATATCATCTTCTTGTATTTCAATCAGCTTCGTCTGACGAAGTAATCCATGTTCCTCGAGTTTATTCCTTAATAATCCTAATGCAAGCTTACCACCGTATATTGGAATATTGACTTGGCGTAATAAATATGGAATCCCACCGATATGATCCTCATGTCCGTGCGTAATAAATAAGCCTTTTATTTTGTCTTCATTTTTTACTAAATAAGTATAATCGGGGATAACATAATCAATTCCAAGAAGTTCATCCTCTGGAAATTTAATACCGGCGTCTATTAACACAATCTCGTCTTGGAATTGTACACCGTACGTATTCTTACCAATTTCACCGAGCCCACCAAGGGCAAAAACGGCAACTTGGTCATTTTTAACAAATTTCATAAACATCAAATCTCCAATACTTTATAGTTTTCACTTTGTTCTTCGTACTCCAAGCTCGCTCCTTGTAGAGGAGTTACAAATTCAATATTGTAAGGACGATCTTTTAATTTTGAACGTACTTCCCCTTCGGTAGTTGCTTCAATATATAGAGTTTGTGTTCTTTCACGAACAGGAACCTCAGATATTTTTTCTTGAAAATAAACCTTGAAAATCATTTACCAAATCTCTCCTTAACTTCCGTATGTTAGACTAGCTTTTTCTATTATATTCGATATTGGCAAACAAGCCAACCCTAGCAGAGAATATGCGAGCATCTTATTTCAGTATTTGAATAATTGTATCGATAAAATGAGTGAATATAATTAACATTTTAGAACATGGACAAGGGGTATTATGCTATTGTTTTTCGTTTTAATAAATGTTTCCATTGTTTTTGAAGGGTCTTTTTTAATCGCTTTAACATGATGATGAACCTCCTTTTAATAGTTACTGAACCGTCCGATATTTAAACTTCCACTGTTAGTATATGTAAATTGTCAAATTCAATCACATGGTTATTCGTGGAAAAATAATCGCTTGTTACATACTTTACGCAAAGAAAAACTGCACAGCCTCTCGAACATTATCCAAAGAAGAAATGTGCAGTTAGGGTATGTTTTTATAGTCTAAGTTGATTATTGAAGTCTTAATCTAATTAGAATGGAAAGTTTTAAATAATCTCTGTATTATACATAGTTGTCACTATGAGCTGTTCACAGTTCAAGTACTATCTAAGAGGGAGGTGGTGGTCTAGCCTCTACTAATCACGCTGGAGGTTCTAAACAGCTCCAACAAACCCTTAATAAAGTTAGTATAAATTTGTCAAAAACTTTTAGTGAAGAGCCACCGAATATAACCTTATCGTTCAATTGCTATAGCATTATCAGGTTCTTGATATGGATTCTCTTCATTAATATGATCATAAAACATAACACCATTTAAATGGTCTATTTCATGCTGGAAAACGACGGCAAGAAGTCCTTTTAAGCGAATATCAACTGGGTCACCGTTCATATCAAATGCTTTTACTCTTATTCGGGCATAACGTGGTACAATGCCAGGTACAGCTCTATCAACAGATAAGCAGCCTTCACCACTCGATAAATAACTTTTCTCAACGGAATGACTGACAATTTTCGGATTAGCTAAGGTATAACTATGCTGGTTACCTTTTTCATCTTCAGTATAAATCGCAATCATTCGTTTAGGAATATTTATTTGTGGTGCGGCGAGTCCGATTCCAGGTCTAAGTCCATATTTTTCAGCTAACTCTGGTTCTTGACTGTTTTTTAAAAATTCAAGCATTTCTTGTAAGGTTTGTTTGTCGCTATCAGATAACGGAAATGAAACTTCCTCAGCAACTGTACGTAAAGTTGGATGTCCTTCTTTTACTATATCTTTCATTGTAATCATGATTGTTTATACACTCCTTCATAAATATGTCATGACGTATTAACATTGTTAATTATTATGGGTGTTTTCGTGATTCATTTTGGTTAGTATACAAAGGGAAATACACTTAGAATAAATGAACGATAGATAAATTATAACGAATTTATGTGAAAACGAAAAGAAACACTGTTTATGTAATTATCTTTTTAATAGATTGTTTCGTAAGCATAGTTGCGGTTGGATGAGATACTTCGATAGTCATGTTTAGCACAAATACCAGCGAGCGGGTTCTTATAGAACGCATCTTTTTTAGGGGTCAAACAACCAATCCTTCATTAGAAGGAAAGCAAAATTCACAATAATAATAAACAACTCATGTTATCATACATGATTTAAACGTTAAATTAAAACTTATTTTAGTTATATCTGCGATCCATACATAGTAATTGTAATTGAGTGGTTGGAGATTTACATTAGATGTAAAGCTCCAACCACACTTGCGACCATTAAAAGCCGGGTTCTAATTCATTCGCTAACTAAGGATTAACAACCGAAATATGCTGCGCCAACAATAATTAAAAGGATAAACAAAACAACAATTAATGCAAAACCATTTCCACAATTGTTAACAGGTGCTACATACCCATAGCTATAAGGATATTCACATCCACAATGATACATTATTACATCCTCCTCATATTTGCATTCATCCAACGGACGTATAATACACCATATGTGGGACATTTATTTATGTATAGTCATCTGCCTATGTACTAGTCATTTTTAATTTTTTTCGATAGCTGGACAAAAAGCTGATTTATAGGTCTATCACTTAAATCCCTGTCATAATTATTAATAGTACAAGTCTAATTGGAAGTTGATTTTTATGAGACAAGCATAGAAGAACTATTTTCTTAAATGAGATTGTAAAATACGCTTTGACAGATTATAGTAGAATTTGAAGCGTAAGGGGGAGTAAGATTTGAAAATTAAGTATAATCCGGCAAAAGCTTTTCTGGCAGTGTTCTTAATTTTACTGATTTTCCTAACTGGTTGTTTTGGTCCGTCACCAGAAGAGAAAATGTATACAACATTAGAAGAAGTAGTCAAATTAGAAGAAACATTTAAAAACCAGCAAGAACCACTAATAGAGCTTGAAAAAAAAGAAACAGAAATTTATAACAAAATCATTGACATTGGTATGAGCAAGTTTGATGAAGTTGTTAAGCTTTCTGAAGAGGGACTTAAACTTGTTTCACAAAGAGAAGAAAAAATCGACATGGAATATGATAGTCTTATGTCCGCCAAAGAGGAATTTGAAAAGATACAACCTGTAATTGAAGAAATTAAGGATGAGGCATTACTTGAAAAAGCAAATAAACTAGAAGATACGATGGCTGAACGTTATTCTCAATATGAAGAGTTACATGATGCCTATAAAAAGTCAATATCTTTAGATAAAGAATTATATACGATTTTCCAAAATGAAAATCTCTCATTAGAGGAACTTGATGCCCATCTTGCAAAGGTAAATGCCGCCTATCAAGAAGTTGTAAAATATAATGAAAGTTTTAATCAACTAACAGAGAATTATAATAAGCTGAAAATGGATTTTTATAAATCAACGGATTTGAATATAAAAGAAAGTGAATAAAAGATTAGAGGCTGTCTCATGTGGCGATATCGTTTTGCCGTATGAGATGGCTTTTTCTTTATTTGGAATTAAGTTATTTTCAAAAACTATTTTTGTAAGTGGTTACAAAAATAACGGTCATATTATGCTCAAAATATTTGGGATTAGTATGATTCATCTTACTCTAAAAAAATGAAATTTGAGTAATAAAAAATGAAGAAAGTAGTTAGAGTTTTCTGAAAGTAATTCTGTACTACAAAAAACTATAACAGAATTCGAATTTATATTAGTACAGTAATTAAAACAGCAACCTACAACCAGAAAAATACAAACTGAAAAATTCAATAAACCTTACGCAAACTAATTGACGGACTTCAAATCCTTGGTGTAAGATTGTTAATGAACTAAATGATGTTGTATTAGTTTGCTTATTTAAACAACTAATACAGACTATATGATATGATTATTCATGACCATACATAGAGTACAAAATATTTATATCTCAATGGGTGGTAAATAGGGTAGGAATGAATTCGAAAAAAATGTGTCAGTGAAGTCATTTTAGGGTAACCTAATGCTGTGCTTAATGGAATTCTCTTACTAACTAACAAGTTAAGGTCAAAGGACAGTAGGAAGTGAATTATGTGAATTATTCTCTCTTACCTACTATTTATTGACGTAACAACACTCTTAATATGGAAAGGAAGAGGTTATAAAATGGCTGCAAAAACGAAAAATGCTGTTGTTGACAGTAAAAAGCAGTTTGATGCAATTGCTAAGCAGTTTGAAACATTACAAATACTAAATGAAGAGGGTAAAGTTGTTAATGAAGCAGCTATGCCAGAGCTTAGTGATGAACAACTAAAAGAATTAATGCGTCGTATGGTATATACACGTATACTTGACCAACGTTCTATTTCTTTGAATCGTCAAGGTCGTTTAGGTTTCTATGCACCTACAGCTGGACAAGAAGCTTCTCAGCTTGCTTCACAATTTGCACTTGAGAAAGAAGACTGGATTTTGCCGGGGTATCGTGACGTCCCACAAATTATTTGGCATGGTCTTCCTTTATATCAAGCATTCTTATTCTCACGTGGACATTTCCATGGTAACCAAATGCCAGAAGGTGTTAATTGTTTATCGCCACAAATTATTATCGGCGCACAATACATCCAAACTGCTGGTGTAGCTCTTGGTCTTAAAAAGAAAGGGAAACAAGCTGTAGCAATTACGTATACAGGTGACGGCGGAGCATCACAAGGTGATTTCTATGAAGGAATTAACTTTGCTGGCGCATATAAAGCTCCTGCAATATTTGTTGTTCAAAACAACCGCTATGCAATTTCAACTCCTGTAGAAAAACAATCTGCAGCACAAACAATTGCTCAAAAAGCTGTTGCAGCAGGAATTGTCGGTGTTCAAGTTGATGGTATGGATCCATTAGCTGTTTACGCAGCTGTTCGTGATGCTCGTGAGCGCGCAATTAATGGTGAAGGCCCAACGTTAATTGAAACATTAACATTCCGTTATGGTCCTCATACGATGGCGGGTGATGACCCAACACGTTACCGTACGAAAGAAACAGAAAATGAGTGGGAAGCAAAAGATCCTCTAGTTCGTTTCCGCAAATATCTTGAAGCTAAAGGTATTTGGAACGAAGAAGAAGAAAATAAAACGATTGAACAAGCTAAAGAAGATATAAAAGAAGCAATTTCAAAAGCTGATAAATATCCAAAACAAAAGGTTACTGATTTAATGGAAATTATGTACGAAGAAATGCCAGCTAACCTTAAAGAACAATATGAAATTTATAAAGAAAAGGAGTCGAAATAAGCCATGGCACAAATGACAATGATCCAGGCCATCACTGATGCTCTACGCACTGAGCTAAAAAATGACGAAAACGTCCTCGTATATGGAGAAGACGTTGGTCTAAATGGTGGTGTATTCCGTGCAACGGAAGGGCTTCAAAAGGAATTTGGAGAAGACCGTGTATTCGATACTCCTCTTGCAGAATCAGGTATTGGTGGTTTAACAGTAGGTTTTGGTTTAACTGGTTTCCGTCCTGTAATGGAAATTCAATTCTTCGGCTTTGTTTACGAAGTAATGGATTCTTTAAACGGACAGCTAGCTCGTATGCGTTATCGTTCAGGCGGACGCTGGACTGCTCCAGTTACAATACGTTCTCCATTTGGTGGATTTGTACATACACCAGAATTACATGCAGATAGCTTAGAAGGTTTAGTAGCTCAACAGCCAGGTTTGAAGGTTGTAATCCCATCTACACCATATGATGCAAAAGGTCTATTAATCTCAGCTATTCGCGATAATGATCCAGTTGTATTTTTAGAGCATATGAAACTTTACCGTTCTTTCCGTGAAGAAGTACCAGAGGAAGAATACACAATTGAAATCGGTAAAGCAGATGTTAAGCGTGAAGGATCTGATTTATCAATTATCACGTACGGTGCAATGGTGCATGAATCATTAAAAGCAGCAGAAGAACTTGAAAAAGAAGGCGTTTCTGTTGAAGTTGTTGACCTTCGTACAATTAGTCCTTTAGATATTGAGACAATTATTGCATCAGTTGAAAAAACTGGCCGTGCAATTGTTGTTCAAGAGGCACAAAAACAAGCTGGTATTGCAGCTAACGTTGTAGCAGAGATTACAGAACGTGCAATTTTAAGCTTAGAGGCACCTGTATTACGTGTTACAGCACCTGATACAGTATATGCATTTACAGAAGCTGAAAATGTATGGTTACCGATTTATAAAGATATTATTGAAACTGCGAAGAAAGTTATTAACTTCTAATATATTTTCAATACTAGATATTTAATTACCTTTAACATCGTTTTTGTATGAATGGGAAACCTATGTTAGGTCAAACCCCATTCATACAAAAACAAGTCTAAACACAAATAAGTGAGGGATTAACTCCCACTTGAAACTTTAAGGAGGTCGAATGATTTGGCATTCGAATTTAAATTGCCTGATATCGGAGAAGGAATCCATGAGGGTGAAATCGTTAAATGGTTCGTTAAAGCAGGGGACACTGTTGAAGAAGATGATGTCCTAGCAGAAGTACAAAACGATAAGGCTGTTGTAGAAATCCCTTCACCAGTTAAAGGGACTGTTACAGCAGTAAATGTTGAAGAGGGTACTGTTGCAACAGTTGGTCAAACAATTATTACTTTTGACGCACCTGGATATGAAGATTTAAAATTTAAAGGTGATCACGAAGAAGATGCACCGAAAGAAGAAGTTAAAGAAGAAAAGGCACCTGCTGCTGAGGCTGCTCAAGCGCCCGCAAGTGAGGAAGTTGACACGGATAAACGTGTGATTGCAATGCCTTCAGTACGTAAATATGCTCGTGAAAAAGATATTGACATTCGTCTTGTTTCTGGTAGCGGTAAAAATGGTCGTGTTGTAAAAGAAGATATTGATGCATATCTTCAAGGTGGAGCACCACAATCACAAGCTGCTGAAGCTACACCTGCTAAGGAAGAAAAACAAGCTGCAACACCGCAAGCAATTCCAGAAGGTGACCTACCTGAAACTAGAGAAAAAATGAGCCCTATTCGTAGAGCAATAGCAAAAGCAATGGTTAACTCTAAGCATACAGCACCACATGTAACGCTTATGGATGAAGTTGATGTTACAAACCTTGTTGCACACCGTAAACAGTTTAAAGCTGTTGCTGCAGACCAAGGAATTAAATTAACTTACCTACCATACGTTGTTAAAGCTCTTACATCAGCGCTTAAAAAATATCCAGTGCTAAACACTTCACTTGATGACAGCACTGATGAAGTTGTACAAAAACACTACTACAACATTGGTATTGCGGCAGATACAGATAAAGGTCTTCTTGTACCAGTTGTGAAAAATGCTGAACGTAAATCAGTGTTTGAAATTTCAGATGAGATTAACGGACTTGCAACAAAAGCACGTGATGGTAAATTAGCTCCTAACGAAATGAAAGGTGCTTCTTGTACAATTTCTAATATCGGTTCTGCAGGTGGTCAATGGTTTACTCCAGTTATCAATCACCCAGAGGTTGCTATTTTAGGAATTGGTCGTATCGCTGAGAAGCCTGTTGTACGTGACGGTGAAATCGTCGTAGCACCTGTTCTTGCATTATCATTAAGCTTTGACCACAGAATGATTGATGGTGCTACAGCACAAAACGCTCTTAACCATATTAAGCGTTTATTAAATGACCCACAATTAATATTAATGGAGGCGTAATCGATGGTAGTTGGAGATTTCCCAATTGAAACAGATACTCTTGTCATTGGAGCAGGTCCTGGTGGATACGTTGCAGCAATTCGAGCTGCTCAACTAGGACAAAAAGTTACAGTTGTTGAAAAAGGAACATTAGGTGGCGTATGCTTAAACGTTGGATGTATCCCTTCTAAAGCACTAATCGCTGCTGGTCACCGTTATGAAACAGCAAAACATTCCGAAGATATGGGGATTAAAGCTGATAATGTAACAGTTGACTTTTCTAAAGTTCAAGAATTCAAGCAAGGTGTAGTTAAGAAGCTAACTGGTGGTGTTGCTGGATTACTAAAAGGTAATAAAGTTGACGTTGTCTATGGTGAAGCATACTTTGTTGATAATGAAACTGTTAAAGTGATGGATGAGAAAAACTCACAAACATATAAATTTAAAAATGTTATTATCGCATCTGGTTCAAGACCAATTGAAATTCCTGCATTTAAATATTCTAAACGTGTTTTAGACTCAACAGGTGCTTTAAATCTACAAGAAATTCCTAAGAAGCTAGTAGTGATCGGTGCAGGATATATCGGTACAGAACTTGGAACGGCTTATGCAAACTTCGGTACAGAAGTAACATTCATTGAAGCTGGTGACGACATTCTTGCTGGTTTTGAAAAGCAAATGAGCTCACTGGTTGTACGTAACCTTAAGAAAAAAGGCAACGTAGAAATCTTCACTAAAGCAATGGCTAAAGGTGTAGAAGAGTCTGATACTGGTGTGAAAGTTACATTTGAAGTAAATGGTGAAGAAAAATCAGTTGAAGCTGATTACTTATTAGTAACAGTTGGACGTCGTCCTAACACAGATGAGCTTGGTTTAGAGCAAGTTGGAGTTGAAATGACTGACAGAGGTATTATCAAAATTGATAAACAATGCCGTACAAGTGTTTCTAATATTTATGCAATTGGTGATATTGTAGAAGGTCCTCCATTAGCTCATAAAGCATCATATGAAGGTAAAATTGCTGCTGAAGCAATTGCGGGAGAAAAAGTTGAAATTGATTATCTTGCAATTCCTGCTGTTGTCTTCTCTGAACCTGAACTTGCTTCTGTAGGTTATACAGAAAAGCAAGCGAAGGATGAAGGATTTGATGTCACTGCTTCTAAATTCCCATTTGCAGCAAATGGTCGTGCACTATCATTAAACGAATCTGATGGATTCCTAAAATTAGTTACAAGAAAAGAAGATGGCTTAGTCATCGGTGCTCAAATTGCTGGGCCAAGTGCTTCAGATATGATTTCTGAACTAGGATTAGCAATTGAAGCTGGTATGACTGCTGAAGATATTGCAATGACAATCCATGCTCATCCTACATTAGGTGAGATTACAATGGAAGCTGCTGAAGTTGCGATTGGTAGCCCAATTCATATTGTGAAATAATTTGAAAAGGTGAGACGTTGACGAAATTAGTCAATAAGTCTTACCTTTTTTTTATGCGCTCCTAAAATTGTAGCTTTTTTATACTTGACTTGAGTTAAGCGCTCTCTCTTGTCAGCTCCGATCAACATTCATATTCAACACAAATAGCCCCTAGAAACAATGATTCACGTTTTTAGGGGCTTTTTACGTTATGTCTCAGTATGAAATGTTTGAACAGTTATGACAATGTTATTTATTGAGTTGACAGTGCTTGTGTAATTGTTTGAACTATATCATTCTTAGTTTTAGATGTTCCCTCTACTTTAGCCACTACTAAATCCTTTTTGATAACGATGAGAGAAGGGAATTCATCAATCTCATATAGCTTACTGTACTTTTTTTCTTTTTCAAAGATAACTTTCATGTTTTTAAATTCTTTCGGATAATCATTTTTTATTGCGAGTAACGCATCATAATAGACCGCTTCTTGATCAATGTTCTCATTGTCAGAGAAAAAAATAATCTGTTTATCCTCAATGGAATGATTGACTTGCTCTTTTTTTGTAACGAAACTATTCTCACAAGAAGATAATATGAAAATTGGTATTATGAAGGCAATGAGTATTGATCGTTTCACCGTTGCCCACCTCTTTTTTGAATATTGTAATTAGGTAAATATAATTATATAATTTCGTGTCTTAACGTCTAAAAACACAGATTTGTATGTTAAATTAAACCTATTTTATCATAATATTTGTATAATCTTCCTTATGTCATCCATTTGTTACATAAATGAAAAATATATAAGAAATAATGAATAATTGTCTTATGAAAAAACTTTTTTGGAAAACTATCGCTGCAGTTTTCTGTCTTGATGAGGCCCTTGTCCAATAGTGACACTTAGAAGGAATTTTTGTGTGTTAATTAGTATTTGCCCTTCTGTACGGCTCTTCTGTAATTTATTTAAAATCTAGCATCCCGTGAGATGAATTTGTTCGTTCAATTAACCTAAATTATGATGGTAAGAAAAGTCTTTGATTGAGCAGATGTATGAAGTCAAAAATATCGATTAAGTGGGATGTAGTGCAAGAAAAAAGCATACACTTTTAGAAAAGTGGAGGGGAGAAGGTGGTATGAGGGTATATTGGTTCGTAGTATATTGTTACCATCTTATATTATGGAGTGGTTATAGTGTGGTAGGGTGGTTATCAAAGAAGGATGGTCATATCTCAAAAGCTATACTGTTCGGAATCTTTTTTTATTTAGCTTACTTAATTGCGTTTAAATTATTGAAAACTAGAAGAAAAGCATTTGCTGTATCGATAGTAAGTTTATTCTGCTTTATGCTCGGCAGAGAACTTTATAATTACATATTTGTTTAATAGTAGTTTGACAAAACAAATTGTACAGTTCCCACAGGCCGAGTATTCAAATGTAATGAAGGTGACTCATAGTGTCGCTCCTTGCAAACAAGCTTAGTAAACTTAATGCATATTACAATTAAGTTATATACTGTGATTGAAGTTTTTAACACTTGAGTCTTGAGTCACCATTACTTATTTTGTCTTTTTGGCTTTGTTTCTTCTTGCAATGATTTTAATAAAGAGAATACCATCAAAATCATAATGACTGCAAATGGCAAGGCGGCAATTATTGCCGATGTTTGCAGTGCATCTAGGCCTCCGGCAGTAAGTAAAATTGCTGCAGAAGCAGACTGGATAACCCCCCATATAAAGGTGATTTTTTTAGGAGGATTTAATAATCCATTTGTAGTTTGCATTCCTAAAACGAATGTAGCTGAATCCGCAGAAGTTATAAAGAAAGTCGTAATAAGAAATATAGCGATAATAGACATTACTGTTCCTAAAGGGAAATGGTCTAATACTGCAAAAAGAGCAACCTCCTGACCTTGTTCGTTAACTATATCAACGATTGGCGCTCCTTCCATAAAATCTAAAAAAATGGCCGAACCTCCAAATACAGAAAACCAGAGTGCACCGAATACAGTCGGTACAGCTAATACGCCAATAACAAATTCTTTGATTGTTCTACCTTTGGAAATTCTCGCAATAAATGTTCCAACGAATGGGGCCCATGAAATCCACCATGCCCAATAAAAAATTGTCCAATCCTGAACCCATGTATTTTCTGTTTGGAATGGTGTCATTTTAAAACTCATTGAAGGAAGATTTTGTAGGTAACTTCCTAATGATGTTGTAAATAAATCCATAATGAAATTTGTAGGTCCTGTAAATAAAAGAAATAACATTAGTGAAAAGGCTAGGATTACATTTAAGTTACTTAAGTATCTTATTCCTTTATTTAACCCTGTTTGGGCAGATAACATATATAAAATCGTTACCACCAGTATGATGATCAACTGTGTTTGAATGCTATTATCGATTGGAGTTAAATACGATAATCCCCCAGAGATTTGTGCTGCACCGAACCCTAAAGAAGTAGCAACACCAAAGACAGTCGCAAATACAGCGATAAAGTTTATTAGAATGCCGAGATTTCCATCAACTCTCTCACCGAATAATGGACGTAAAATGTTGCTTGTAACACCATTTTGTTCCTTGCGAAATGTAAAATATGCTAATGCTAAGGCTATAGTGGAATATATAGCCCAAGGGTGTAAACCCCAGTGGAAAAATGAATATCTAATTGCATCTCTACCAGATTGTCCTGTATAGCCTTCACCTACAGGAGGGGCACTATAGTGAAATATTGGTTCTGAAACACCCCAAAAAACTAAACCAATTCCCATTCCTGCACTAAATAACATTGCAAACCAAGAGAGATAAGAATATTCTGGTTCATCTGAATCTTGACCAAGCTTTATCTTCCCATATTTAGAGAAAATTAAACTTAAAGCGAAAATAAGAAAGAAGGTAGCGGTTAGTAAATAGAACCATCCAAATTTTTCGATTATAAAGGCTTGAATAACAGATGTAACATGATTTAAGTTTCCATAAGGTAATACACTCTCAGGTATTAACCCCCAAATAATAAAAATAGAAGTAATGATAACAGATAAAATGAAAACAGAAGTGTACTTTTGCAAAATTTTTTCCTCCTTAACACGGAATGCTATCTATAGGTTGATTCAATATAGCTTAATCTATACTATTTAATAACCTTACCCCATTACAAAGGCGTACAAAACCATCAGATGTAAAAATTGTATATCCTTAATCTAGCTGTAACGCATATATATAAATTCCATGAAGAAAAAGAAGAAAAGGTACAGTTTATATAGTTCTTACGCTAAGAAAACGTTCATATGATATTGTAAAGTATTAATTCAAGCGCTTTCAAAGTTAATGGTTGAAAAAAAGTGAAATGGGGTATGAAAATGGGAACGATCATTTGTCAACAATGTAATTCAACTATCGGACATTTTGAAAATGAGAAGGTAACAACTTTTTATGGGAAATGTAATCACCCTAATTGTTGTAAGGAGAAGGATAGACGAGAAAAAGGTTGAAGAGTCCTATTTAAATAAGCTTGCCCATTTCTGCATTGTAAAGGTTACCAGGTAAAAAGTGTAGAGTTCGTCGGCACATAAGGGGAGTAAATCAACATAATAATTGATGATTATTTGTTAAGATTGATACTATAACATGGGTTCTTAAATATGACAAAGAGGATGACTTAACAAGATTTTGCCCCCCAAGCAGTAGAATGTGGGTGAGTCTTGATTTTTATTATGAGTCATCCTCTTTCGATGTTAGTTCAAGTAGCGCATTTAATTTGTTTCATTTTTTATTAGTTCTTCTTTTGTAACAATTCTCCATTCATGCTCTTTTAGTCTGTCAATATATGTATGTAACTCGATATCTTCTTTTTCTAAAACTAGTGGGGCAAGAGATACGAAGCACTCGTTTGTATCATATTTCAGAGTACATTTTACAACTTCGTAACCATTGTGATATTCCGGATGAAATCCTGAATCGTCTATTATATCACCTCTAACTGGGCGAATATTTGATTCAAGTGTTTTAATGAGTGTTTTTCCAACAGTAGGTTCTTTTGTGGATGATACAAAAATAACTAAGTGAATTTTCAATGATTTTCTCCCTTTCTAAAAGCTGATTATATAACTCCATCGCTCATAATAACATAAATCAACTTCAAAATTAATGAAAAATAATCAAGTTTTGGATTTGTTTACCTGTTTAAAAATTAGGCTATTTTCGTTAACATTGTTGCGTTTTATTGAGGTATCGTTTAGGGTTTGTCTCCTTTTGCAGTACTCAGCAATAGCGGCGGGGGTGCTGAGCCTCATAGCTCCTTGCGGCTACCCGATACCAGCCTTCTAGTCATCTCCCAACGATAAGTCATCATCGATGCTATATATCACAGTGATTCCTGTAGTCTTATTTGATGCGCGTCTCTAGTTTGTAGTCGATGGGCAAACTCCCTACGCTTATCGATCTCCTTATGCGTAAACGCCTGCTCACGTCTCACTTCTCCCACGCATCCCGCAGGAGTCTTACAATCAACTCCAACAAACCTTTAGAAAGTTCGTTAAAAACCAAAATCTTTAAGGAAACAACCAATAGTTAAAATAATCATATCTACTAAATATATAGTATTATGAAATCAACTTCCAAAAACAAAAAAACTGACCTTTTTTCAGGTCAGTTTCTTTATATATTAATCCAGTTAACGAATAGCTTTATGTTCTTTAATAACTCGAATCATCTTTAATGATGGGTCTTCAGGTCCTTGAACTGGCAAGCCCGCTTCAAGATTTTCGATGATATATGATAAATTATCTTCAGAGATTATCTCGCCTGGGATAAAGATTGGAATTCCAGGTGGATAGACCATAATAAATTCTGCAATGATTCTTCCAGAAGATTCCTCTAATGGGATAACTTCTGTTTCAGAATAAAAAGCATCCCTTGGCGTAAGAGCAAGGACCGGTATGTTTGGTAACAAAATCCGTGTTTTTAATGCATCTTTTTTATTTAATCTAGCAGTAGTTAATTCACGAAGAGCATTGACAAGTGCATCGATATCAGACTTTGTATCACCTGGTGTAATAATACACAAAATATTATAAAGGTCAGACATTTCAACTTCAATTCGATAATTTTCGCGAAGCCATACCTCTACGTCATGTCCTGTAATCCCTAATTTATATACCGGAATGATAAGTTTTGTCGGATCATAATCGTGTGTTGCTCTTGTACCGATTATTTCCTCACCTATACAATAGATTGAATCCATTTTATTTATTTGGTCACGTGCATAATTTGCTAGCTCGATTGTTTTACTAATTAATTCATGACCTTTAGTCGCAAGTTGTTTTCTCGCTACATCTAATGAGGCTAAGAGCAAATAAGATGTCGATGTAGTCGTTAACATACTTAAGATGCTTTGTACACGTTGATGGGAAACGAGTCCTTTTCGAACGTTTAATACGGAACTTTGGGTCATTGACCCCCCAAGCTTATGTACACTAGTGGCAGCAATATCGGCACCAGCTTGCATAGCACTCATTGGCAAATCCTCATGGAAATGAATGTGTACTCCATGTGCCTCATCAACTAATACTGGAACTTGATAGGAATGGGCTATTTCAACGATCTTCTGTAAATCTGCAGAAACTCCGAAATACGTTGGGTTAATAACTAATACTCCTTTAGCATCGGGATGCTGCTCTAATGCTTTTTCAACAGAATCAGTAGTAATTCCATGGGAAATACCAATTTCCTTATCAATTTCCGGGTGAATGAAGATAGGTGTAGCGCCGGAAAATACAATCGCACTCATAACGGATTTATGAACATTTCTAGGTACGATTATCTTATCCCCAGGGCCGCAAACAGCCATCACCATTGTCATAATCGCACCGCTAGTACCTTGTACAGAGAAATATGTATAGTCAGCTCCAAATGCTTCTGCAGCTAATTCTTGTGCTTTTTTTATCATTCCTTTTGGAGCGTGTAAATCATCTAATGGGCCAATATTAATTAAATCAATTGAGAGAGCGTTGTCACCAATAAATTGACGAAAGTCTGGATCAATACCGGCACCTTTTTTATGTCCGGGTATATGAAATTGGATAGGATTTTGCTTTGCATGCTCTACTAAGCCAGTGAACAACGGTGTTTCATGTTGAGACAAATATTTCCACCTTCTTTATAAAAGTATATAGAATACAAAATAATTGTTTGTTTATGTCGAATAGTATATGTCATAAAACAAATGAATTATACCGTTATCACTATTGTCAGTCAATAAAAATATACAAGTTAATAAGTGAATTGTATGAATAGAATCACTTTGTTAAACTAATGAAGTTACAATTAAAAGAGAGGTGACATACAATGGATTATCAATATCCAACTTCACTAGATTGGAGTACTGAAGAAACAGTAGACGCCATACACTTTTTTCATTGTATTGAATTGGCATATGAAAAGGGGATTAATCGGTTAGATTTATTAAATGCATATCGTAGATTTAAAGAAATCGTCCCGAGTAAATCTGAAGAAAAACAAATTGGCAATGAGTTCGAACAAGTCAGTGGCTATTCTATTTACAGAGTAACGAAAAGAATGAAAGATGCTGATGAATCGATTCAAAAAATAAAGATGTAAAGGGTTACCCTTTACATCTTTATTTGAATTGACAACAGAAGATTGTAATTTCCATAGTAAATTGTAAACTTTTACTTCTATGCGTGTAGGAAAAAATATAAAATCACCACGAGTTTATTCATAAGATAAATTGTACAATGGTATTAATGTTTTGAATGTTTGTCTGATAAATGTTAATAATTTGTCTCCGTCTCGTAAAATAGGGTCTCCAGCGAGAATGTGACGACCAACCAAAAATTCAGCTTTTTTTACATCTCTAAAGCGCTCTAACGCTTTCTCTACATCTAATTGATTTAATGGTGAAGCATCTTTTTTAGTATGGTCTAGTGACACGTAATAATCATTAGGCAAATTCTTCGTAAATACATCTTGATGTTTTAAAAATGTTTTAGCGATTTTCTCTTTTTCAGGTAGTTCATATATGAATGCCAACCAAATAAATAAATGGTCATCAAATAGTCCGACTTGAAAATGAGGGTGTTGTTTATACCCGCGTTTATTTGCTGCGATAGCCAACCAAGTGTCTTTAGGTGGGTTTATTGTTCTTCTTGCATGTTTTGCGATATGTAGATACATTTCATTTTGTAGTTGTGCTGAAAGATCATCCGTTAATAGCTGTCCAATTTCATTGAATTTTGGTTGGATTCTTTCTCTAATTGCTGCCATTCTTTTATCTAAGCCATCTATTTGAAAAGTTTGAAAGTCTTCATTTGTAAATCCTTTAAATGCCACTGTTACATACCTCCTACGAATGCACTAGATTATGTCTTTTCTATTATAAATCGACATTTGTACGAAAGATAGTAATATGCTTATTAAATCGAAGGACATACACTAAGAAAAATCGCACTTTTTATTCGTTCACCTGAGTAAAGAAATATATACATTTCGTAGGTAGATACACAATTTCTTTTGGTTAGTTCCAACCCTTTTTCATATTACATATTATATAAAAAAACAACTTTAACTTTATTATTTATTCTAGTTCTAATGAAAATGTGAAAAAAATTGGAAAGGGGCGGTAAAAAGATGAAGCAAATTGTAAAACAAAGCGGGCAAAAAACGATAAACAATCGTATCGGGGTGTTAAGACTCGAGTTAGATTATGAATTAGCCACCCTTTATGAAGCAATGCAGAATAAAGATAATAAGAAGAAAATGGAATGTAAACAAAAATTAGAGAAGTTAAGGAAAGAGTGGTTAAAGCTTCAGGGGTAATGAAGCCTCCAAACGAACCTAAGGTAGGTTCGTTTTTATCTGCGCTACATGTAAGTAACTCTAACTTGCTTTTCATTCTTTTTTTACAGTATGCTAAGAAGAGATTACGTGATTTCTACATAGGAAAGAGGTTAAACTTTTTATGACGAATTGGAAGGAAATAGACGAAAAAGCGAAAATATGGGTAAGAGAAGCTGGACAGAGAATCAGGGATTCCTTTGAATCTACTTTGTCTATTCAATTCAAATCAAATCCTAATGATTTAGTAACAAATATGGATAAAGAAATTGAACAGTTTTTTATTCGAAAAATTCAAGAAACCTATCCATCTCATCGAATATTAGGGGAAGAAGGCTACGGTCATCAAATCGATACAACGGATGGAATCATATGGATTATTGATCCGATTGATGGAACGATGAATTTTGTGCATCAGCAACGAAATTTTGCGATATCAATAGGAATTTATGAGAATGGTATTGGATATATTGGTCTGATTTATGATGTTGTCCACGATGAGTTATATCACGCACTCAGAGGAGAGGGTGCATTTATGAATGAAATACGACTACCAATGTTGAAACAAGTCTCTATTGAGGAAGCGATATTAGGAATCAATCCTGTCTGGGTGACGGAAAACCCTCGTGTTGATTATGAATTGATTGCACCTATTGTAAGAAAAGTTCGTGGTACCCGCTCATATGGCTCTGCTGCTTTAGAATGTGCCTATGTTGCCGCAGGACGTCTAGATGGATATTTAACAATGAGACTTGCACCATGGGATTTTGCAGCTGGTATTATTCTAATCGAAGAAGTTGGTGGAGTAGTATCAGATATAAATGGTGAAAAACTTGACATTTTATCAAAAAGTTCCTTTTTTGGTGGAGAAAAGCAGTTTCATCAACAAATTGTAAAGGATTACATAAATAAATGACATTAAAGCCAATTCTTTTTAGCCGAGAATTGGAGGAGCAAGATTTCGGAGATTTCGCTGAAATAATTGCTGCCAGTGATGAATGGCGACAGGAGGAAACTGACGTAGACCAGCTTCATATATATCTAACCCACTACAAAATGTATAATGGGGAGTGGAGAGTCTGGCAGTATAACGAGCATATAATCGGGATTGTATATTCCATGGAATGGTCTCCATCAAATGAAAAACCGTGGCTAGGTACGATACTTATTCATCCAGATTATCGGAGAAAAGGATTTGCAAAACTAATAATTAATCAAATAGCCGATAAGCTTAAACAACAAGGACATAGTGCAATATTTGCTGCATGTCCTTCACATAGATATTCGTGGTTAACTTTTCTAAGTAATTGCGGGTTTGAGCAATTTAAATATGAAAAAGATGAGGAGAAGTTAAAGGAGTATATTATTACAGTGAAGCCTTTGTAACAAGTCTATAGCAATAATTGTAAAGTGATTAGCTTTTCATAATGTTCAATGAGG
This sequence comes from Metabacillus malikii, assembly GCF_030813355.1. GTDB lineage: Bacteria > Bacillota > Bacilli > Bacillales > Bacillaceae > Metabacillus > Metabacillus malikii. The sequence goes on along the minus strand of NZ_JAUSUD010000011.1, from coordinate 85,667 downwards.
AGGGTGGTTTGTCACCCTCTTTTTCAATTTTAGTGGCAGACAAATATTAGTCTAATATTCCGTTTTCGCGCATTTTTTTCTTCAGAATAAATCCTGATGCCATAATGACATTCAAGGCAATAATAGACATAATTACGCCTAACAAACTTTTCAAACCTATAGCGATTCCAATACCAACCATACTAAGTGCAGCAAGTGACGCTAATACTAAAAAAATCCACTTTCCGGCCTTCATGTCTGTCTCTCCCATCAACAATAAATATTTTTAATTCCATCTTATCACTTTTTTTATCAGTTTATGGTATAATATCAAAGTTATTTTAAGAAAGATGACGATGTCTTAGAAAGTTGTTGATTTAGACGCATTTTGCTGTTAGACGTGCAGGTAAAATGCTCTGCAGTGGAAATCAACAACCTAGCACAAAGTTAGTAGTCGAATGATAATAACAATTAGAATACTGCGATAAAGTAAACCCGTATTACTTGATAGAAGTATGGAAAACCTTTAAGTAGACTATTTGAATATATATTTTGGGAGATGAAAGAGTGAATTTACGAAACGATATCCGAAACATAGCTATTATTGCCCACGTTGACCATGGGAAAACAACACTAGTTGACCAGCTGTTACATCAATCTGGTACATTCCGTACAAATGAACAAGTAGCGGAACGTGCAATGGACTCAAATGATATTGAACGGGAACGTGGTATTACAATTTTAGCGAAAAATACAGCTATTAATTACAAAGATACACGTATCAACATAATGGATACTCCAGGGCATGCAGACTTTGGAGGAGAAGTTGAACGTATTATGAAAATGGTTGATGGTGTTCTTCTTGTTGTAGATGCATATGAAGGTTGTATGCCTCAAACAAGATTTGTTCTAAAAAAAGCTTTAGAGCAAAATTTAACTCCAATTGTTGTTGTTAACAAAATTGACCGTGATTTTGCAAGACCATCTGAAGTGGTAGATGAAGTTTTAGATTTATTCATCGAACTTGATGCAAATGAAGATCAATTAGAATTTCCAGTCGTATTTGCTTCTGCGATTAATGGTACTGCTAGTACAAGTCCTGATCCACAAGAACAAGAGGAAAATATGGCATCATTATTTGATGCGATTGTAAATCATATTCCTGCTCCAGTTGATAATCGTGAAGAGCCATTACAATTCCAAGTTGCCCTTCTTGATTATAATGATTATGTTGGCCGTATTGGGATTGGAAGAGTCTTTAGAGGTACTATGCATGTTGGACAACAAGTTTCCCTCATGAAAGTCGATGGTTCAGTTAAAAATTTCAGAGTAACGAAATTATTCGGATTCCAAGGCTTAAAGCGTGTCGAAATTCAAGAAGCGGTTGCTGGAGACCTAGTGGCTGTATCAGGGATGGAAGATATTAATGTTGGTGAAACAGTTTGTCCTGTTGAACATCAAGAAGCATTACCGATACTACGTATAGATGAACCAACTTTACAAATGACTTTTGCAGTTAACAACAGTCCTTTTGCAGGACGTGAAGGTAAGTTTGTAACAGCACGTAAAATCGAGGAACGTTTATTATCACAATTACAAACAGACGTAAGTTTGCGTGTAGACCCAACAGACTCACCTGATGCATGGGTAGTTTCTGGACGCGGTGAATTGCATTTATCAATCTTGATTGAAAATATGAGACGTGAAGGTTTTGAGCTTCAAGTATCAAAACCAGAGGTTATTGTAAAGGAAATCGATGGTGTAAGATGTGAACCAGTGGAGCGTGTACAAATTGATGTGCCTGAAGAACATACAGGTGGTGTTATGGAGTCAATTGGTGCCAGAAAAGGTGAAATGATTGACATGATTAATAATGGTAATGGCCAAGTTCGTTTAATCTTTAACGTACCTGCTCGTGGATTAATTGGTTATTCAACAGAATTTATGTCATTAACACGTGGATTTGGTATTATCAATCATACGTTTGATAGCTACCAGCCAATGCAGCCTGGTAAAGTAGGTGGACGACGTCAAGGTGTTCTTGTATCGATGGAAAATGGAAAATCAACTACTTATGGAATTCAAGGCGTTGAAGACCGTGGTATTATCTTTGTTGAAGCAGGAGTAGATGTTTACGAAGGAATGATCGTTGGAGAGCATACACGTGAAAATGACTTAGTTGTGAACATCTGTAAAATGAAACAACAAACAAATATTCGTTCAGCAACAAAGGATCAAACTAATACAATGAAAAAGCCTCGTATAATGTCATTAGAAGAAGCACTTGAGTATTTAAATGATGATGAGTATTGTGAATTAACTCCAGAATCAATCAGATTAAGGAAGAAAATACTTGATAAAAATGAACGTGAAAAAGCAGCGAAGAAGAAAAAATTAGCTGGGATTTAAATGAAATCGATTGAAAGATAATTGATTATCAATTAAGATGAAAATATTGTAAACAGGGCTGATTCAGCGACGTATATTATTTATTAATATATTGACGTATAGATGAATCAGCCTTTTTTATAAAGTAAAGGAGGTTAAATAATGAATGTAGAGGATAGGCTGTCCTTTTTTCCGAGTTTATATCGTGTTACAGAGAACTCAGATTTAGGGATGTGGATGCTATACATAACCATTTTCTTGCTATCAGTTATTGTATATAAATTAGGATTTGCTAAAAAGCTACCAATTTTAAAATCAGTCATTATCTATATCTTTTTAGCATTAGGCTGTACGGTACTTACTTTCTTAGGTATCTTTCTTCCGATTGCGGAAGGGTTAGTAGTAGCTGCGCTTATTTTAATTATTTATAAAATTAGACTACATCAATCAAAGAAACAAGAAGCGGAACAAGCAAAATAAGTAAAGCTGTCTCTAAAAACTGTTATATGTCAGTTTTTCATGAGGCAGCTTTTAAATTGTGATAGTATTACCACGTATCTTCTTTTTTCTTATCTTGATATAATTTGAATTTCCCAGTTGCAAATCGTTCATTGGTTTTCAATTCGATTCGTTCATTGCAAGGTTTACACATATATGTATGGATTGGTCGATTCCGCAAACGTTTTGCGGTTAATGTTTCATCATCGATTGTTTCAATTTTGTCACATATTACACATTTTACTCTCATTCTTTCACCTCACAATTGTTGTCATACTTTATCGACATTTGAATATATAATGTCAAGTATATCACGATATCGTGTAGAAAATGAAGAGTTGTTAATCAAGGGCATGGTCAGAAAAATTAAGAATTATTATTGTAGTTTTTATTGGCTGTTTGCTTATCTTACAAAGTTAACGTTCAGTTTGATTTTCGCTACAGTACTCGCTTTCCGCGGGGGGCTGAGCAAGAATATTGCACAGATGGAATTTGTTTGTAATAGGGCGATTTATTCAACAGTATACTACGCATCCCGCAAATTTCTATGAAATAAGTTTGAATACCGTATATGTGATAAACAGAGAAGATGACTCAAAAGCGTATGACCCTTCAAACACATATAGATAGAAAGTGATGATTTGTTGCTTTCGTATCTATATATTTTGTTTGGAAGGCTGGTCATTGTTTTGAGTCATCCTCATTACATTACTATTCCTTATGATGATTTGATTGTTCCTGCTGTTGTTTCTCTAAATTTTCCTGTTTTTTACCTTTTAATTGGTCATTATTAGATTTAGTTGGTTGTTTTTGCTGATTATCAAGAGCGTCATTTGGTATCTCAGGAATTACTCTTCCGACGATTGCTGCCAATTCATCTAGAATGCCTGCTATCGGTCTGCCGTTTTCGATTTCTTTACCCATTTCACGTAGTCTAGCTGTCGTATCAGCATCTGCTATGACGACGGCATTGGCACCGTATGGGTCGTGGCGTAGACTTTCTGAAACCGTGTATTTTATTGATTCCACTTTATTACGGTCTAATTTTGAATTAACATCAATCCCTACGACAGCTAAGTCACCTAGTACAACTGCGGTTGCATCATTTACTTCAGGTATTTCACTTGCTAAGCTAACAAGATGTTCGGAGATTTGTTGTCCAGACTTTTTATCTACATTATTTTCGATACTATTTTTCACCTTTATCGGAGTTCCACTATTGTTTTCTCCATCCGTGTTTTGAGCACCCTCATTCACGTTACAACCAGTTAAAGCTAAAAAACTAAGTACTATTGTTAGCATAAATTTATTCATAAGGTCACAACTCCTTCACTTAATTTTTAAGATATGAAAAGGTACAATAAACCACTTTTTGAAATGTTTTTTCCTGCTTTTTAATTTTATTGTCTAATAAACCTTCTATCTTTATTCATCTTTTCATATATTTTAGCAACGCTTCATTCACAGCTTGACTAATTTCTAATTGTTTCACTCCATAAAAAAATAGCAACGGAGTAGGAGGCGGAGGTTTGAGGAAGATTTATGTATTAGACACGAATGTATTGTTGCAAGATCCGAATTCGATTTTTTCCTTCGAAGAAAATGAGGTTATTATTCCTGCAGTCGTATTAGAAGAGGTCGATTCAAAAAAACGATATATGGATGAAATCGGTAGAAATGCAAGGCAGGTCTCAAAATTGATTGACCAACTTAGAGAAACTGGAAAACTTCATGAAAAAATACCATTACCAAACGGTGGAACATTAAGGATAGAATTAAATCATCGTTCATTTCATCAGCTACAAGAAATATTCGTAGAGAAAACAAATGACAATCGTATATTAGCTGTAGCGAAAAATTTATCGTTAGAGGAACAAACAAAGGAAGATGGCCGAGCTGTAATTTTAGTTAGTAAAGATACTTTAGTAAGGGTTAAAGCAGATGCAATAGGGTTAATCGCAGAGGATTTTCTCAGTGACAGAGTAGTGGAAATTGACCATATTTATACAGGCTTTTTAGACTTATATATAAGTAACGATAATCTTAGCCGTTTTTATGAAAAAAATGAGTTAATTTTATCGGAAATTACGAATCATCCTTTTTATCCAAATCAATTTGTCGTAATGAAAGATGCATTAGGTGGGTCTTCATCAGCAATAGGCAAAGTTGATGCTACTGGAAAGAAGATACAAAGGTTAGTTTTTGACCATGATCATATTTGGGGGATAAAACCGAGGAATGTTCAGCAAACGATGGCATTGGAATTACTCCTTAGAACAGATATACCTTTAGTTACACTAATTGGTAAGGCTGGCACAGGTAAAACTTTACTCGCTTTAGCAGCAGGCCTAATGCAAACTGAAGACATGGGCACATATAAAAAGTTGCTCGTCGCAAGACCAATTGTGCCTGTTGGAAAAGATTTAGGATTTTTACCAGGGGAAAAAGAGGAAAAGTTAAGACCGTGGATGCAACCGATTTATGATAACTTAGAATACTTATTCAATACGAAGAAGCCAGGTGAATTAGATGCAATTTTAGCTGGAATGGGATCAATTGAAGTAGAAGCATTATCCTATATAAGGGGAAGAAGTATTCCTGAACAAATTATTCTTATTGATGAAGCACAAAACCTTACAAAACACGAAGTGAAAACAATTTTAACACGAGTTGGAGAAAGAAGTAAGATTGTATTAATGGGAGACCCAGAGCAAATTGACCACCCATATTTAGATGAATACAATAATGGTCTCACATATGTAGTAGAAAAATTCAAAGAACAACCAATATCGGGTCATGTTAGACTTGTTAAAGGAGAAAGGTCGGGGCTGGCTCAATTGGCAGCAGACTTACTTTGAGATCGAAATAAATGACTCGTATCGATACAACAAGTTAATGTTATTATGTTCATTGTCAGTCGGATACTTTTAATAATACTAACTTATACGTATAACAAGTAGATTAGTAATTCCAAACGAACGTGTCAAACCCCTCAAAAATGAAGTAATCGTTGCTTTTTGAGGGGTCACATAAATTAGGATATAGCAATGTTTAGCTAACAATTATCTCTTTTAAATGTTTAATTGGTGAATTTACGTTGGAACCGTCACCAAAATAAATATGGACAGGGCCGTCCTCACGCAATGGTTTTCCGTCTATACTAAAACCTAAAATAACATGATATGCATCTTCAATAGAAATTGTGAAATGTTCATCCTTTGTTACAAATGTAACGCTTTTAGCATCGTCATTAATATGAGCGTTTGTTAGAAAAGGCTTTAACGGAATTCCAAAAGTGCCAGTAAGAACTTTCTGTTTTTCATAAATTTTTTCTGTTTTTAATGTTGGAGGAAATACGGCACCCTCCATAATTTCGCGCTCCCAATGCTTAGATACTGACTTCGTGTATTCTGCTAATTCGTCTGTTTCTACATTTTCTTTTTGAAAATAGGTCTTTAAATCAACCTTTCTATCATCAAATATCCAAACACCAGGATCTAATGTTATAGGGTAAACAACATTACCTTTTATATTAATAATAGACTCCATAAATAACCCTCCCTTTCCATCGCAAGTATAAACTTTTTTATGAATTTTGTACATGTTTAAGGGACTACGAAAGGTGATATGACTGAAAAATATCTAACGAAATGGATTTAAGTGGTCTTAAAGCATTAGGGGTAATGTATCCTTCTTGAGTAAAAGTCATAGGATTATAAAAAAATTGATATGCAAACTAAACTGTTTCTAGGAAAAGGAGTCTAATAATTAGAGATTAAAAATGATTGTCCTTGCAATTTCAATGATTAGGATATAATATTAATAAATAAGAATAGGGTAATCGCTCGGAAACGGAGGGATTCATTTGGCGTCTGAAATTGCTATTAATCATCGTGAGAAAGCATTGTCAATACTAAAAGCTGATGCTGATAAAATCATGAAATTGATAAAAGTCCAAATGGACAATTTAACAATGCCTCAATGTCCTCTTTATGAAGAGGTTTTAGATACTCAAATGTTTGGTTTATCTAGAGAAATAGATTTTGCTGTTAGATTAGGCTTAGTTGGGGAACATGAGGGAAAGGAATTGTTAGACACGCTTGAACGTGAGTTGTCTGCATTACACGAAGCATTTACAGGCAAATAATGAATGAAACTCAAACTAACTGTTCGTAAGTTTGGGTTTTTTTATTTTTCTTTATGTTTTAAAGGATTTTGACATTTTAAAAGCGAAGATTATAGTAAAATGAAATCAACACACGATAAACACCATGTATGATAAGGAAGAGATAATATGGTAAAGCGAATTATCAGGTCATATGATTATTCATTAATATTAGCAATAATACTACTTTGTGCTTTTGGTCTTGTGATGGTATATAGTTCTAGCATGATTGCAGCTGTTGCTAGGTGGGGACTAGAACCTGACCATTTCTTTCAACGACAGAGGCTGGCCCTGTTTGTAGGCGGAGTTGCCTTTATCATTATGATGATATTTCCATACCGTGCTTTCCTAAATAGCACAATAATTAAAATGATTGTACTTGGCTCAATCATGCTGCTAGTTTCCTTATTTTTTGTGGGACATGTTGCAGGGAACGCGAAGAGTTGGCTAAATCTTGGTGCCCTAAATTTACAGCCTGGTGAACTAGTGAAATTAAGTGTAATCCTTTATCTTGCAGCCGTATACGATAAAAAACAAAATTATATTGATCAGTTTGGTAAAGGTGTTTTACCGCCATTGATTTTTACTGGTTTCATCTGCTTTTTTGTATTGATACAACCGGATTTTGGTACAGCATTTATCATTAGCAGCATTGCAGTATGTATGATTTTATGCTCTGGCATGGGACTGAAAACAATTCTAAAATTAGTATCGCTAGTTGTTACTTTTGGTTTAATGATGGTCGTATTTTTATTTATTAGTGGAAAAAATATCTTTAGTGGAGAACAACTTAGCCGTTTTAAAGGTGTAGCAGATCCTTTTGGTGATATACAGGGTGATGGTTACCAGCTTGTAAACTCATTCTATGCGATAGGCTCAGGTGGTTTAAAGGGTTTAGGGTTAGGACAAAGTGTTCAAAAGTATGGCTATCTTCCTGAATCACATACAGATTTTATCATGGCAATTATAGCTGAGGAGCTAGGAATATTTGGGGTTGTGTTTGTTCTCGTGCTTTTAAGTTTTATTATATTAAAAGGTTTTTCAGTTGCGAGAAAATGCCAGGATCCATTTGGAACTTTGTTAGCTGTTGGTATATCAAGCATGATTGCGATACAGTCCTTAATAAATTTAGGGGGATTAACTGGGTTGATTCCGATTACAGGGGTGCCACTTCCGTTTATTAGTTATGGTGGCTCGTCATTGCTTCTATTATTGATATCGATGGGACTACTTGTTAATGTCTCGATGTTTACAAATTATCGTGAAACATACCAAAAACCGAGCGAAAAAAATACTAAAACCGTCTCCATTGTAAAGGAAAAACAAGTTAGACAATCAACAACTTAAAGATATGAAATTGTATAAACGGTGGCGATCAAAAAAGGACTTATCCAACTTAGGATAGTCCTTTTTTGATTAGATTCAATTCTTACTTCTGCTTACTAATAGTAAGAAATAACTCAATAGCCCGAATAAACAAGCAATGATTAACGCGTGTGCAAGTGCCATATATAGATTTAAATTAGTAAATACAACGATAGCGCCTGATAAAGCTTGTAACATAATTAATAGAAAAGCAAGTAACCAGCCCCAATACAAGACTTTCTGATTACTGTGATGTTTTATCGCATACCATGTAGCATAGGCAATCCATATAAAGATTAACCCTGCTGCAGCACGATGTCCCATTTGGATCCATTCATGTAATGTAGTTGGTAATCCACCTGCACGGGGGCTGCATAAAGGCCAATCAGGACAAGCTAGGCTAGCTCCTTTATGACGTACATATGCACCAGTGTAAACAACAAGATACGTATAGACCGCTATCCCGATCATATGAAACTTCATTTGTTTATCAATGACAACCGATTGCGAATCGAACTTTTTGTCAACTTCGAAAATTAACAACGTAAGTAATAGAACAGAAGCAAACGATATTAATGAAATTCCAAAGTGTAAAGCTAACACTGCATCAGATTGTCCCCATACTACAGCAGCTGCACCAATAAGTGCTTGTAATACTAGGAACACGAAAGATAGAATTGCGAGAAATTTTGTTTCTCTAATATGGCCTATTTTTATCCATGACCATACTGATAAAATCGTTACGACAATACCGGCAAGTCCACTTACAAGACGATGGCTAAGTTCAATAACTAATTCAAATGTAATATTACTTGGAATTAGTTCACCATGACATAGTGGCCAAGAGTCTCCGCACCCTGCACCGGAATCTGTTTTTGTTACTAAGGCACCGCCAATTAAGACAAATAGCATAATAACAGTCGTAAATACGGCAAACCATTTTAAAGAACGTTGCAAATTAACTTCACCTTCTTTATCTCGTTCATGATAACAATTTTAAATAGTAAATACTCATCGTATACTACACAATGTAAGGGAAAAAGACAATGAAATAGCTTAAAAGTTCACAAAATTATAAGATATATTATCGCTTTATAAACGACTGAATAACGCATAAATGATTTTTTTATAGGCAATTAATAATGAAATACGCTTGTTCGAGTATGATGGTTGCTGGTCTCGAGATGTTTGCTAGGAGGTATTATACATGTGAGCAAAACGCTGAGAGTTGAAATGTGTAGATTGCAGAATATATTAGAAATCGGAATTGATTGAGATAAATAGAATCATAGTGGATTAATGTTTTTATCTCGAAGTAAGATAGATGCATTTTGCCTATTTAGCGCATAAGTAGTCCTCTACGATAACTAAGTAAACAGTACCAATGATTACGACATCCACTAAGTAAAAAACATTTATTAAAAAATTCTAAAAAAGGTTGAAATATCTTTTACACTTTGTTAGAAATATATGAGGTATGTGTTATAAAAGATAATAATGGGAAAACTTTTGAAAACGGTTAAAGAATGTTTCTATTTTATGATAAAATGATATGGTGATAAAAGGTCATTTTCACAATTTAGACATAAATTCTTCATGATTTGTTCACAAATTACCTAAGAAGTATGATTTAATATCAACAGGACTGTTTTTAATTAGTTTCGCTATCATTTATATGGTGGAACCGCCTACAATTTACATATCAGTTCTTCTTATAAGAATTATGTACGTTCATTACATACATTCTGTTCTACCAGATTGATTCTATTTTTCTGTTTTTGAAATAGTGAAATTTAAAATTAATTACAAATTTTTGGGCGGAAAACTCCGCAGTATCGTTGGAATTCTTTCTTATAAAAGAATTTATTTATAAATAAGTTCCTGATTAATCTAATAGGAATTATAAATTATTGAAAGAGGGGTTTGATTTAGCTATGAGAAAAAGGCTGACAAAATGGCGTCTATTATCTTTATTTACGGCATTGACGCTTGTTCTAGCCGGCTGTGGTGAACCGTTTCTTTCCACGCTTCAACCTGCTGGTGAGGTAGCGGATATGCAATATGACCTAATGGTGTTAAGTACACTAATCATGGTTGTAGTCATTGCAGTCGTAACGGTCATCTTCATTTATGTTGTCGTAAAATTCCGTCGACGCAAAGGTGAAGAAAACAACATTCCTGTTCAAGTAGAAGGGAATCATAAGCTAGAAATTATTTGGACAGTTATTCCTATTCTTTTATTAATTATCCTGACAGTTCCGGTTATTTCTGCAACTTTCAAACTTGGAGAAGTTGATGCAATGGCAGACGAAAACCGAAATCCAGACGAAGAGATTGTTGTGAATGTTACAGCTAATCTTTATTGGTGGGAATTTGAATATCCTGACTATGGGGTTGTTACAAGTCAGGAATTAATCGTTCCAACTGATGAAAAAGTATACTTTAATTTGGCATCAAAACAAAATGAAGTAAAACACTCGTTTTGGATTCCTTCAATCGGGGGGAAAATGGATACAAATGTAGAAGGTAATTATGCGACAGGTGAAAACCTTAACAAAATGTGGTTAAAATTCGACTCAAAACGAGCTGACCAAGCTGGAGAGTACTTTTATGGTAAGTGTGCTGAGCTTTGTGGACCATCACATGCTTTAATGGACTTTAAGGTAAAAGCAGTTTCTCGTGAAGAGTTCGATAAGTGGATTGCAGATATGCAAAATACTGAACCATCTGCAACAACTGACTTAGCTCAACAAGGTGAACAACTTTTTGAAGAAAAAGGATGTATTTCTTGTCACGCAGTTACTCCTAAGGACGAAAGACCTTCTGCAGCAAGAACAGCACCAAGCTTGGCTAATTTCGGAGAACGGTCAAAAATAGCTGGCTTCATGGATCATAACGAAGAAAGTCTTAAAAACTGGTTGAAAGACCCTGAAAAATATAAACCAGGAAATAAAATGACAAATACGTATCCTAAGCTGAATGACCAAGAATTGGATGCACTTACAGAATATTTAATGGGGTTAAAAGTATCGAATAATTAATTTTTGGATGACAATGATAAGGGAGGTAACACTGTGAGCACGTTAACTCAGAAAAAAGGGGTAGGTGCAGTTATATGGGATTACTTAACAACAGTAGACCATAAAAAGATTGCCATCCTTTACCTGATAACCGGTGGTTTCTTTTTCCTTCTAGGTGGATTAGAAGCGTTAATGATACGAATCCAGTTAGCAATACCTAACAACGATTTTGTTGCAGCTGGAACATATAATGAAATCTTAACAATGCACGGTACAACAATGATATTCCTAGCGGCTATGCCATTATTATTTGCATTGATGAATGCAGTTGTACCTTTACAAATTGGGGCACGTGACGTTGCGTTCCCGTTCCTAAACTCTTTAGGTTTTTGGTTATTTTTCTTCGGAGGGATTTTCCTTAATCTTAGTTGGTTTTTAGGTGGAGCACCTGATGCAGGGTGGACATCTTATGCATCGTTAGCAATTGACTCGCCTGGACATGGGATTGATTTCTATTTATTAGGTTTACAGGTATCTGGATTAGGAACACTTATTGCAGGTATTAACTTTTTAGTAACCATTATTAATATGCGTGCACCGGGCATGACATATATGCGGATGCCATTGTTTACTTGGACAACATTCGTAGCATCTGCATTAATCTTATTTGCTTTCCCTGCACTTACAGTAGGTTTAGCATTACTTATGTTAGACCGCCTTTTCGGAACTGCATTTTTTAAAGCAGCATTAGGTGGAAATACAGTCATTTATGAGCACTTATTTTGGATTTTTGGACATCCAGAGGTTTATATTCTAATCTTACCGGCATTCGGTATTTTCTCCGAGATTTTACCGGTGTTTGCTAAAAAACGATTATTTGGATATTCATCAATGGTGTTTGCAACAGTATTAATTGGCTTTTTAGGATTCATGGTATGGGCTCACCATATGTTTACAACAGGTTTAGGACCGATTGCGAATGCTATTTTTGCAGTAGCGACAATGGCAATTGCGGTTCCAACTGGTATCAAAATCTTTAACTGGCTCTTTACAATTTGGGGTGGGTCAATTAAATTCACATCACCAATGCTATGGTCTGTGGCATTTATCCCTTCATTTGTAATGGGTGGAGTAACAGGTGTCATGCTAGCAGCTGCTCCAGCTGACTATCAATTCCATGATACATACTTTGTTGTTGCTCACTTCCACTATGTAATCGTTGGTGGAGTTGTCTTCGCAATTTTTGCAGGTACAACTTATTGGTGGCCAAAAATGTTTGGTAAAATGTTAAATGAAACGTTAAGTAAAATTACATTTGTATTATTCTTTATCGGATTCCACTTAACATTCTTTATCCAACACTTTGTAGGTCTTTGGGGAATGCCGCGTCGTGTATTCACATTCTTACCAAATCAAGGGTGGGAAGCAGCGAACTTAGTAAGTTCAGTTGGTGCATTCTTCATGGCGGTAGCAACAATTGTTTTATTAATTAACGTTATCCAAACGTCAATTAAGGGAGAAAGAGTTGGAAACGATCCGTGGGGAGATGGACGTACGCTTGAATGGGCAATTCCGTCACCACCACCAGAATACAACTTTAAACAGACACCACTTGTACGTGGTTTAGATCCATTATGGGTTGAGAAAATGGCGGGAAATAAAGAAATCACACCGGCTGAGCCGTTAAGTGATATTCATATGCCAAACGGTTCTATTTTACCGTTTATTATTTCTTTAGGTCTATTTATTGCATCTTTTGGGTTCTTATATCGCGAAGATTACAGTTGGGGCTTAGCTGTTTTAATTCTCGGATTTGTCATTACATTCGGTGCAATGTTCTTCCGCTCAATTCTCGATGACCATGGATACCATATCCATAAGGAAGATTTGCTTAACGATGGAAAAGGAGGGAAAGCATAATGGCACATGTTGAAGAAAAATTAACTGCAGAAAACTTTCCTGCCTCTCCAGAAAAGGCAACATTAGAAGGTAAAAATAAATTCTTAGGGTTTTGGTTATTTTTAGGTGGAGAGACAGTTCTTTTTGCTAGTCTCTTTGCTACCTTCCTAGCTTTGAAAGATTCTGCGGCAGGTGGACCTACTACCCAAGAAATATTTGATTTACCACTTGTTTTTGCGGCAACGATGCTATTATTAACATCAAGCTTAACGAGTGTATATGCAATGTACCATATGAAAAATTTCAATTTTGCAAAAATGCAATTATGGTTAATCATAACAGTCCTTTTAGGGTTAGCATTTTTAATATTGGAAATTTATGAGTTCACTCATTATGTTCATGAATATCACTTTACAATCACAGGAAGTGCGCTAGGTTCATCTTTCTATACGTTAGTAGGAACACATGGCTTACACGTCACTTTCGGTTTATGCTGGATTGTTACGTTAATTGTTCGTAATGCAAGACGTGGTCTTAGCCTTTATAATGCTCCTAAGTATTATACTGCAAGTCTTTATTGGCACTTCATTGACGTTGTTTGGGTATTCATTTTTACAGTCGTATACTTAATGGGAATGGTGGGATAAAGTGATGGCAAATAATCATAATTCAACAAACCCTAAAGTAGATTTAATTTACCGTAAGAAAAGAAATGCAGAGGAAATGAAGCAACAAGTTGTTACATTTTCGATGATGATCTTTTTAACAATCGTTGCTTTTATAGCTGTTGGATATGACGGAATTGGTGAATGGTTCAAAGTTCCTTTCATCCTTACGCTTGCAGTTATTCAAGTAATTTTTCAACTTTACTACTTTATGCATATGAAACATAAAGGACATGAAGCATCTGCATTATTCCTGTTTTCAGGTGTGTTCGTAGCAGTGCTAACTGTATTGGCTTTTATGACAATTATTTGGTGGTAAAAACAAAAAGAGCAATTGGCAATTATGCTGATTGCTCTTTTCTATACAATTTGAATGTTAACAGCCTAAATACGATGGTTGATAATCTTGCATAGAAAATATACTAGTACATATAAGTTCGTGTTGAAAAAACTATATATAATCCCTAACTCTATTTCACTGAACGTTCATTGATACAAGACTGACTGATGTGTATAATTAATTGGTAGGATTAGCATTTGAAAGGAGCAATAAAGAATGGGTTTTGATATATTTGGATTTCGTGCACTATGGAGTCCTTATTATTTGTCGATTATGGTTTTAATACTAATCGGGTATTTTGTAATCATAGGACCGTGGCGTCATAAATTTAACAATAGTACCCCTGTCTCAACTAAACAAAAATTACTCTTTATTTCAGGTATTATTTCGTTGTATATCAGTAAAGGAAGTCCTGTTGATTTATTAGGTCATATCATGTTTAGTGCGCATATGACCCAAATGGCAATTTTATATTTAGTTGTTCCACCTTTACTTATACTGGGGATTCCAAACTGGTTATGGAAAGCAATTATTGAAAGACCATTTATTTATCCAATGATTAAATTCTTTACGAAACCGATTCTAGCGCTAATAGTCTTTAATGGTTTATTTTCGGTATACCATGTGCCCTTAGTGTTTGACTTTGTAAAAACAAACGCATTTTACCATGCTTGCATGACATCGTTAATTTTTATTGCGGCTTTAATGATGTGGTTGCCACTTTTAAATACAATTCCTGAGTGGAGAACGCTAACAGGTATTAAAAAAATCGGATATATTTTTGCCGATGGAGTTCTTTTAACACCAGCGTGTGCTTTAATTATTTTTGCACCAGAACCGCTCTATTTGACATATTCAGAGCCGCAGGCATGGATTAATGCATTACAATTATGTGTACCAGCAGATATGCTATCTGGTTTAACATTAACAGGACCTGATATGTTTAACATTTTACCGCTTATTGATGATCAACAGCTCGGTGGAGTATTGATGAAGATTATCCAGGAAATTGTCTACGGATCAATTTTAGCCTATGTCTTCTTCCAATGGGCAAATAAGGAACGTCAAAAAGATGAAATTGTATTTAAAGAAGATTACAATCCGGAACCTGTTAAGTAATAAAAATGAAACGAATTAAATTTTTTAGACTTTATGTTTTATTACGATTATATAATCGTTCTTATGCTTTTTAACATAATTATAAGGTGGTATAGAATATGATGTTCTATACCACCTTTTTTGTTGTCAATATAGCTTTCAATTGATGATTAGGATACATGTTAAAGCATTAAAAAATTACTCTCTCGTTCATATCTTTTCTTGTTCCACTTAGTTTTATCAATATTACGATTTACACGATGAACTAGATGTGACTTTTAATGGTTCATTCGGGTCTCTTTTATGATTATGATCAAAGAGGGGAGAGAATCTGTTGATTGAAATTCTTACAAATAGGTTAATGATTATTCCATGCTCTTTAGATATTGCTAAGTCGTTGATTTTCCATCGTACAGAATTAAATCAACGATCACCAATAGAATTCCCGCATAATTGGCCATCTCCGTACATTAAAAGTTTTCTACCATTTTATATTGAAAACTTGGAGGAAACGATAGAAAAAGAGTATGAATGTGGTTTATGGTTAATTATTTATTACGAAGATAAGAAAATAATTGGTGATATTGTTTTACAAGGTCGGCCATCTATAGACGAGTCTGTACAGTTATCATATCATACAAATCAAGACCTCGATGAAACAATAGCATACGAAGCAATTGATGCATTTATAGATTGGTTAACATATCAAAAAAAGGTTAATAAAGTATTGATGGAATGTGATGAAAAACAACATGACATCATTGCACTCTATACGAGACTGGGGTTAGTGTGCAAAAAAAAGGAAGGGAAAGTGTTAATTTGGGAAATTAGTAAGGGGGATTAATCAATTAGTAGCTGACCTTCTGAAATCGTGGTAGAAGGATATATGACAAAGTCTGTATATCTAAATTGATCAAAAAAGCGAGGTGAATTTAATCCACCTCGTTTTTAATTGCAATATTAGTTTTTTTAAGATTTCATGATTAATGAATGTACATGTACAGCTCATTTGAAGATTTGTAGCTATTGTTTTCGATTGGGTGAGAAGCATCTTCATCTTCTTTATTATCACCTTTAACATTTAACAGTTCGAAACTGCTTATATTTTAAATTTAAATTTAATAATTCCTGCTTCCCGTGCTGAATTATAAATAATTAATATCATTGGACCGATAAAGAAGCCTAAAATACCGAATAATTTTAATCCTAAGTACATTGAGATAAGTGTGGCTAACGGAGATAATCCAATATGTGAACCCATAACCTTAGGTTCTACAGTTCTTCTAATAACTAATAGGATGACTGTTAAAACTCCAAGTTGTGCTGCGAGTGCCATATCACCAGTAATAAGGTGGTATAACGTCCAAGGTCCCATAATTATTATTGAACCGATAAGCGGGATAACATCAATTATCCAGATAATTAACGACATGATTAGGGCTAACTCTGGTGTTATAAACAACAAACCAATAAATGTGACAATAAAAATAAGTATACTGACTAAAAATTGAGCTTTAATAAAGCCTAAGACAACAAAGGATAAGCGCGATAACATGAATGAAACCTTTTCAGCTGTTTTATCAGTTAAATAAGAATAAGCCTTTGTTTTTAGTTTAGGCAATTCGAGCATAAACAGGAATAAAGCTATTAAATAAACAATTAAATTAACTAAAACATTTGGAATGTTTGTAAACAAAGTTTTGACATTTTCAATATTTAAGTAACCTGCTAATTCTGTCCTCGACTTTTGGAGGAAATTTGTTATTTGATTCGTAATTTCTTGAACTACTTCGGGTGGTAAATCCTGTACAGTTGTTGAGAAATCATCTTCTAAACCTTCCCATACTTTTGCAATATCATTTATATATGAAGGTGCATTTTGTGCAAGTTGTACTACTTCACCAACAACTTTTGTTGTTAAAAAATATCCACTTACACTTATAATTATAAGAAAAATTAAGAAAACGATTAATACTGAGAAATTCCTTTTTAATTTTCCTTTTTGTTGTAATACTCGTGTTAATGGCTCAAGAAAAAGGGCTGTAATAAAAGCAATGATTAAAGGAATAGATATTGGTAAGATAAGAAATATGATGGCACTTACTAATAAAATAGTTAAAATAATCATCAATGTTCTTTTGTTTAGAAATGCGGTCAAAATGGTGTTGCCCCTCTCTCATAAAATGTACAGAATAATTCTCTTCTTACATTATAGTACGAATTACATAAGAATTATAAGAAAAACATCATTATTTGAAATATTTTTTCAATAGGCTCGGTTTAAAAGAAGAATGTTGATTTAGATTGAGGCAATTGCTATTATTAGCTGTGCGAAAAAACTTAAATCGATGTCAATGGGGTAGCTACATTACTTCTCAGCATAAATAGAGTAACCCATGCAGACTACTTCTGATAATAATTATAAAATTTTATTCTAGGCCCTTTAGTGTAGAATATCTTTTAATCTCGTCCAAATACAATTGATGACTAACTTGCATAAAAAAAGCAAAGGAAACCCTTTGCTTTTAATCTTAAATAAATTTATTTAATAAAGTTTTTAATTAACAAGTGTGAGTTATACCAATCGATAAATAATCATTGTGAGCTATTAAGATTTTTTATCGCTTCTGATAAATCGTTTAATAATTTTTTACTCGTATTTAAAACAGTGTTAGGAAAATGTTCACCTTCACCATACTCTACGCCATGTGGATAGTAATGTTTTCCAAGTAATGGTGTAATTAATTTTATAACAGCATGTTTACCATCTACTTCACCTTCAATTGCATATCCTTGGACACGCAAATAAAAGATATCTCCTTTGAATTCTATCTTACGGTCATATGTAACACGTTCATAATCCCATTGACCTGCACGGACGAGGCCGATATTTTCAGCTATATCATCTAATAGTTCTAAATCTATCGTAACTCCTTCAAGTCCTGTGTTTTCTATCCTCATACAAAGTCCCTCCTAAAGCCTTTTCACTTTAATAGTATAGTGGAATGATAAATAATTAATAAAGAATCATGGTTAAAAAGTATGTAGTTGCTAAATCATTTGATGATTTGAAAAATCTCCAATTTTAATAATAGTATGAATACAATGAACTTGCAATGCTTAGTTATAATTCTGAGATTATTTTTTAAAATTTAGGCTGTTTTCGCAAACATTGTTGCTTTTTACTTAGTTGTCGTTTTGAATTGGTTTCCTCTTGCAGTACTCAGCAATAGCGGGTGAGCGGTGAGCCTCCTGATATGAACGAAACTGTCAAGGCTCCCACTCATCCCGCAGGAGTCTCGCAATCAGCTCCAACCAACCCTTGATAAAGTCAATGCAAAAAGCAAAAATCCTTTAGAAAAGAGCCATAATTTATTAGAGTAGATTGTCATCTTTTTTATAAGTCTGTTGCTTATTATTTGTTCAATGAATCAAATGTTGTGTATGATTAATATCGACTATTTATTCGTCTATACTTAAATATGAACACTACAAATAGTCGAATAAAGAAATATTGTTTACGAAGAGTAGCCAGGAGCAGTTTTGTATCTATTAAGGTTGAAGCAGAAGTAAAGTTTCCGTTGGGAGTACTGGAGACTGTGACATTACTGGACATCGTAAAAATAGTAAAGCAAGTAATGGCTAAGTAGAAAGATTGAAATACAACTTAAGAAATAGTCTAACTCTATGAAGACAAAATGATATACTATAATTATGATTATAATTACGAGATGATTAATCAAAGTTGATACGTTTATGACCTACGTTGTATGGGAATAATAGTAATACTACTAATTGAAACAATTAACTAGAATATCAATCGATTGTTTTCATATAATGATAGAGAAATTAGTACTGAAGGAGGGGATCATCATACGAATTATTTTACGTACAATTGTTATTTTTATAATTATCTTTATCAGTTATACATTATTTATCTATTTTGGTCAATATACGCCTTCAGAACAGCATGAGGAGGAAGATGTTAAAATTTCTAATGAAGAATTAGAAAGTGATGAAAATTCAGATGAAAAAGCTAATGATAAGCTACCTGAAGAAGGATTATTGTCCTTTATGCATAAATCCTCTGAAGAAATTAATGCAATATTAGGAGAACCAGACCGTATTGATCCTTCTGCCTATGACTATGATTGGTGGATTTATCATATTTCTGACCAGCAATATATACAAATTGGTATACTAAATCAAAAAGTTGTAACTGTGTATGGAATTGGTCCTGAAATAAATGCTAAGCCTTTAAAAATTGGACAATCAGTACAAGACGTCTTTAAGACTGTAACAGTTACACCAAATTTATCAATGGAATATAGTGGGAACTCGTATCGCTTTGAATTTTCAGAAGAAGACATGAATACACGACCGACAGTGAAAATCGGTGAGTTATACGTTCAGTTGTACATTGATAAATTTGACGGCATCTTATCAAGTGTACGCATCATGGATGCTGAAACATTTATTAAGCAACGTTCTTATGAGGTTACATACCGTGGTGAGTTAATCGAACCAAAAGAAATAAATGAGGATAAGTGGAGTAACATTGAAGTCGGAGCCGAAAAGCAAATATTATCAATTACAAATATGCTGAGAACTAGACATAATGTACCGAAAGTCGAGTGGGATGAAGATACGTCTAAAGTTGCGTTTCGTCATAGTGAAGATATGAGACTGAAAAATTATTTTTCTCATGAAACACCTGATGGTAAAACATTAGTAGACCGACTTTCAGAACTGGATATTAAATATGAAATGGCAGGAGAAAATATCGCTGCACAATATGTGGATGCAATTGCTGCCTCTGAAGGTTGGTTAAATAGTAAAGGACATCGTGACACTTTATTAAACGAAGAATTCACTCATCTAGGTGTTGGAGTAGATGGGTTATATTATACACAAAATTTTATAAAAATCTGGAAACCATTTTCTTTAAGTGAGTAAGTTAAAAGTCAGACCGATTACGCAGGTATAGATATATCTATACAGTGTTTGAGGGCTGACTTTTTTCGTTATCATTTTGAGATGGCAAATCATAATATTTCTTAATACATTCTCAGGATGTTTTAGAAAATGGGCGAACAATAAATAAACCACATTGATACAATATTGTAGGCAAATGTAACAATGAGGTGAAGTCTATGTCAACAAAAAAATCAAATTCATCGGTCGACAAATTTAAGGAATTTGTAAGGAAACATCCTAAGTTAATTCAAGAAGTAAGAAAGGGAAATAAAAAATGGCAAGATGTATATGAAGATTGGTACTTGTTAGGTGAGAATGACGTTATCTGGAAACCATACAAAGAGGAACAGGAAACAGAAACAGAGGAGCAGAAAAAAGACTTTATGACGCAAATGGTTTCTGCAATAAAAAAGATGGATATGAACGAAGTGAATCATCATATTACAAATGTAAGTTCCACATTGGCAACAATACAAGATTTATTTAATCAATTTGGCGGGACAAAAGGACCTAAACAACACCAGTCAGGTGGAAATCATCAACCATTTTCCTTTCGTAAAGATTAACAAATCCTAATAGTACTTTACAAGGAGGATGGACTAAATGAGAAAAGACGTACAGGAATATTTGCAAGGAAACAGCGAGCGGCAGCAATTTATTAGGGAACAACCACAATGGTATCGGAAATTGTCAAGAAACCCAAACGAACTTGATGCTTTCCAAATTAACATGATGAATTATTACCAAAAGACGATTCCACATCGAGTTGGTCAATTATCTAATTCTATCCAAATGGCACAAATGATGCTAGGAATGTTTCATGCGATGAAGAACCAAGATTAAAACGACTTTTTCAAATAGTCGTTTTTTTTAAGCCTTTTTTTCATGTTTTACTATGTATTTGTTAACAATAGAAAAAAGTTACTAATAAATGTGTAAGGTAAATTACATATAAGGAGGAATCTTATGAAGCCGTTAAACATGATAATCGTCATTGTATGTTTAGTATTAACAGCCTGTGCTAAAGACCGACCAAAAGCGGATATTCTAGAAGTTCAGCCACTACATGTCACCGATATAAATTCAGAAGAAGTCATTCAAGTTTCTCAGCAAAATATAAAATCTGAATTAAAGCTAAACTTTCATATTCGTAATCAAGATGTCTTTGTTGAATCTTACATTCCAAATTTCAGTTTTAAAGAAAAGGGGGGACAGAAGAAAAACGGTGAAGGGTATTTAGCAGTTTATGTCGATGGAAAGTTAATCGACGAAATCGATACAGCAGCATTTGTGGTGAAAAATTTACCAATAGGCAAACATGTACTAACAGTTGAGGTGTTTCATAACGATTCTACAACATATCATTTAAAGGAATCATTCGATGTTAATATAACCAAATAAGTGTACTAATTTTTCATTTACCTCTATCCATGGTAAAATAAATGATGGAGGTGCAGAACTCTATGTTTGCAACAATTGAAAGTATACAATTACTCGATGAGGCGGAAAATTTAGCTAAGTTAGTTCTCCAATCTGAATTAGCTGAAGAATATCGTCGTCATTATCATATATTAAAGAATGATAAGAATGCTCAGAACTTAATTAAACAATTTTCAAAAGTTAAGGAACTTTACGAAGATGTCCAACGCTTTGGTAAATATCATCCTGACTATCGTAAAATATCAAAAGAAATGCGAGATATAAAAAGGGAGTTAGACCTTAACGAAAGTGTTGCTAATTTTAAAGTGGCAGAAACTGAACTTCAAGGCTTACTTGATGAAATTAGTATTCAAGTAGGGCAAGCTGTTTCAAAATATATAAAGGTCCCTACAGGAAATCCATTTTTTGAATCTGGATCAAGCTGTGGTGGAGGTTGTGGTTCGGGTGGCAGCTGCGGTTGTGCTTCATAAAAAACGGGTCTTTGACTCGTTTTTTTCTTTTGATTACCATAACATAAGTAGTGCTACTCATATCCATTTTAATTAAGTATATATTGTGACAAAATCATATATTTGCTAGACTAAAATTAGTATAAATGAAATCGAACTAATTTCATATTTTAGTAAACGAAACCATCGATATGTTGATTATTATATTTTTACAAGGAGAATATATATGTATGAAAAGCGTCAAGGGGTTGTAATCTGGCTTCATTCTTTAAAGCAAGTAAAGATGTTAAGGAAATTTGGGAATATTCATTATGTTTCAAAGCGTCTTAAATACGTCGTTTTGTATTGTAATATGGAAGCCGTCGAACAAACAATACAGAAGCTAACTTCATATTCCTTTGTTAAACATGCTGAACCTTCATATAAACCTTTTCTAAAACAGGAATTTGAGACAAAGGTCGATAAGGCTAAAGAGTATGACTATAAAATTGGACTGTAAGTGTGATTACTGATGTCTTGATAACATATAGTTTCCCTAAACTGTTTGAGGGTGACTCATAACGAAAGAGTATAACCTCTAAAAGTACAATGTATAGTTTTTACATAAGGACAATTATGCAGCCTATATATTTTTAGAAGAATCTCCACGTTAACTAAGTCACTCTCGTTTTTTTAGGCTCTTTTTTTAAAGATTGTTGCTTTTCGCATAGACTTTATCAATGGTTGGTTATAGTGGAAACCAAAACGACAACTAAGTAATAAGCAACTATGTTTGCGAAAGCAGCCTTTTTTTATTATTGTAGTGGTGGAATTAAGTGATTAAGACGTAAAATACCGATAAGATAATGAAAATAAAGCTCCTTCTCTTTAAAAATAGTAGAAGGCTTTACATCCATCTCTATAATATCCTTATTTAAATATGTACTTAATTCTTTAAATAAATCGTAGCGCTTATTTTGAGTGATATGTGGATTTGGTATCCCTTCTCTACAAATATACAAAGCCTGAAAGTTTCCTGTATTAGTTGGAGACATTGCAACTACTAATGATGTTAAAGGTTTATCTTTAACAGTAGTATGTAGAGCCAGTAAATTTGAAACACGATGGTGATTTGATTTTGCTGTCTCAATAAGTTCATATATATCTGAATAACCTTCACCTAATTCAATAAATCGTTGAATCATCTAATTCCCCCTAATAATTTAATCCCTATTTATGATATACAATATAGCTCCACCTTGTAAATCACAATTAATCTTTGATGTTTATTCATTGTAAAGGTTTTGAATAGTTTCACCTTTCGTTCATTTGAAAGAGTATGCCATAGGTTAGAAATGTACATGTGAAGTGATTACTATATAATATGGGCTCTTAAACTTATTTTGGGTGATGGAGCTAATGAGTATCACATGTAGAGGCATAAGCCAGGGAGTTTGAAAAGCGGAGGGTTGCTTGTCAATTGACATACAATCTCGAGAGGAACAGAATGAGATAAATGAATTTTTTTAATGATCGCCTTTGAAGAATCGTCGATGACTTGAAGTTTTACTTTCTCGTGCAGCTGTACATTTGAGGCTTGCCACCTACACGTGGAGAGTACTCTGTAGTGATCAATCGGAAACGATAATTAAATAAAAAAAATCCCTACAGAAACCTGTAGGGTCCTTCATAACCTTTTAGAAATTAAAAGGTTGAAGGCAAAGGGAGAGGAGAAACCGGAGGAAGAACTTATGGGGAAACGTAAGTCTTCTCCGCGGTTGGCAACAACATCAACGAATCGATGTTGTTACTATCATTATCACCAAATCATACATCTGTATACATATAATCATAAATTTTTACAACTTATCTAAATCATCAAATATTGTCTCCAGACTAATTGCTATGGTAGGATAGAGTGTACCTTTTCTATTGGTCTTTAGTTTAACAGAACTTTTAATTATAAAGTTTCATTATCGTTATTAAATGAACTTTGTTTAATGGTGAAGGAATAAGGTTTATTCGAAAGTAATATGTGCATGAGTTATCTATAAACTATATCTACAAATTTAAAGTAGTGGTGAAATGATGAGAGTAGTATCAGGGAAATTTAAAGGTAGACAATTAAAAGCAGTTCCAGGTGTTACAACGAGACCAACAACAGATAAAGTGAAGGAAGCAATCTTTAATATGGTCGGTCCTTATTTCGATGGTGGAATTAGTTTAGACTTATTTGCAGGTAGCGGTGGCTTAGGAATTGAAGCAATAAGTCGTGGTATTGAGCTTAGTATTTTTGTAGACCGCGAAATGAAAGCTATACAAACGATACATAAGAATTTAGAGATTTGCCAGGCGAAAGATTTTTCAGAGGTGTACCGAAATGATGCGGAAAGGGCTTTGAAGGCGATAATTAAACGTGAGCTTCAGTTTGATTTAATTTTTCTTGATCCACCGTATAAGCAACAAAAGTTGAAAGCGCTTATATCTTTAATGAACGAAAATCAATTATTAAAAGAAAATGGCTATATTGTAACTGAACATGATGCAAGTATTACGTTACCTCCTGCTATTGGTAAGTACACTCAAATAAAACATGAAACATATGGAATGAGTTCGGTTACTGTTTATGGAAACAGTCGGATCGAAGAGGAGGAACAATAATGGAGAATATTGCAGTATGCCCCGGCAGTTTTGACCCAATTACATACGGGCATCTAGATATTATAAAAAGAGGTTCAAAAGTTTTTGATACGATCTATGTCTGCGTATTGAATAATTCATCTAAGCAACCTCTTTTCACTGTTAAGGAACGCTGTAACCTCATTCAAGAGGTGACAAATGATATCCCAAATGTGGTTGTTGAAACGTATCAGGGGTTATTAATTGATTATGCTAATGAAAAGAAAGCTAAAGCAATTTTAAGAGGCTTACGAGCTGTGTCTGATTTTGAATATGAAATGCAGATTACTTCAATGAATCGGGTACTTGATGATAAAATTGAAACTTTTTTTATGATGACAAACAATCAATATTCATTTTTGAGTTCTAGTATTGTTAAAGAAATCGCAAAATATAAGGGAGATATTTCAGAGCTCGTCCCTGAAGCAGTAGAAAAGGCACTAAATAAGAAGTTTATTGAGAACATATAGGTCCCACTATAAATAAGAAAATAAGGCGATAACCTTGCTTGTAGAGAAGGAGAAAGGGTCTGAAACATACCTCCAATAGCTTATATAGACAATAAAATAGCTTGCCATACTAATGGAAGACGAAAAAAGACGACTGTCATTCAACAAATGAATGAAGTCGTCTTTTTGTTTCCAAAGTATTGTGGCGGTCGGCACGTTTCTAAGTGATTATGAAAACATTCACCTTTAAGTGAGGAGTAACTATTAATTAGGACACTCCAAAAGAATATAGTAAAAACTACGAAGAAGTCAGTTAGCCTTATAATAATCGGTTGCCCAAATGACGTTTACTATATAAGTATACGTATAATAATAATGAACAAATGGTTATGATTGGGCCGTATTGAACTATGGGGGTCCAATATTGTGTAAACCATTCCGGGTTATACCCCATAGTAAAGACGGGAAATGAAGTTGGCTGTTCCTCTTTTAGATTTAAGTATAAAGGTTTAAATAATAGTAATGCTAGGATAGCTGAATAGACACCTTGGAATATCCTTGCAATAAAAAATGGCCTGAATCTAATATCGGTATCTGCTAAAATACTTGCGACTTGAGCTTGTATCGACAATCCGCCAAATGCAAGAATAAAGCTGGCAATTATGACTTTATCGATTAAATCTGCAGTAGTCTCACTAGCTAATTGGTTTCCTAATGTAATTTCAAATATCCCTGTTATAAGCGGAATACTTAAATCTGTGCTAATTTGTAATAAGGCTAATCCTCCAGAGATTAAAGCAGCAAAAATAGCTGTTATATGGATGATGGCTAAAATCTTATTAAATACCGAAAACAAAATAATAAACCCGCCAATCATTAATAATGTTTGAATAGAAGAAATTACTGCATCTCCAAGCATTTTTCCAAGTGGTCTTTTATCGTTTATGCGGGTCGAATGTAATTCTTTGAATGCAACTTTAAATGAAGGAAGACTTTTTTTGTTTTCAGCTTTTAACTCATCATCAGTACCTCCATAAAACCTCATTGTTAGACCAACACATATATTTCCTAAATAATGAGCAGCAGCTAGGAGAATTCCTAGGGCAGGATCTTGAAAAAAACCAACCGCAACAGCTCCGAAAATGAAAAGGGGGTTGGAAGAACTTGTAAAAGATACAAGTCTTTCGGCTTGGATTTTTGAAAGCTGTTTTTCCTGCCTCATTCGTGCAGTTAGCTTAGCTCCAGCAGGGTTTCCTGAAGCCATTCCCATTGCCCATATAAATCCACCGACACCAGGCACTTTAAATATCGGGCGCATAAGAGGCTCCAAGAGGACGCCGATAAATTTTACAATACCGAATCCGATGAGCAATTCAGAAACGATAAAAAAAGGTAGTAACGATGGAAATACGACTTTCCACCAAATATCTAACCCTCTAAGTGAGGCTTCTAAAGCTTCCTTTGGATTAACTATAATAGCGATCGTCAGTCCACTAATAAATAAGGCGATGAATATTGTTTTAAGTTTTGAAAGACTCAAAATGTGATGCCTCCTATGTATGTATACTGTTTGTGAGGTTTAATCTAATCATGAGGGTTGTACTAACCATTAATTTAATATACGAGAATAGGTGGACATTTTAGACCATAAGATTGAAGTATATAAATTTTTTTCATTTCTAATGCCTTGAATAATTAGAATATATGTAAATAGTTACGTTTTGTCATAAGATATTAGATGATAAGGGGGATTTTCTTGACTTATCCAAAAATTGGACTAGCGCTCGGTTCAGGTGGCGCAAGAGGGTTTGCTCATTTAGGTATTTTAAAAGTATTTCATGAAGAAAATATACCGATTGATTATATAGCAGGGAGTAGTATGGGGGCGCTAATTGGTAGTTTTTATGCCTCTGGTTTAAGTATCGAGAGGATGTATCAATTTGCCCTCGCATTCAAGCGAAAATATTTCTTGGATTTTACAGTACCAAAAATGGGTTTTATAGCAGGTAATCGTGTAAAGGAGTTAATCCAACTGTTTACTCATAATAAGACGTTCGAACAATTAAATATACCAGTATCAGTCGTTGCTACCGATTTGTATGAAGGGAAAAAGGTGATATTTAACAGTGGTCTTGTAGCGGATGCAGTAAGAGCTAGCATTGCCATTCCAGGTATTTTTGTACCAGAAAAAATTAATGGTAGACTTTTAGTTGACGGAGGTGTCATTGACAGAGTTCCTGTATCTGTTGTAAAAGAGATGGGGGCTGATATTGTCATCGCTGTGGATGTTTCACATGTAAAGAAAAATGAAGAGATAACGTCAATTTTCGATGTTATTTTACAAAGTCTCGATATTATGCAGGATGAACTTGTGCATCATCGAGAAATAGCGTCAGACATTATGATAAGACCACATGTGGAGCAGTTTAGTTCCCGGGCATTTACAAATATTAAAGAGATTATCGAAATTGGGGAACAGGAGGCTTATAAGCAATTAGGAAAAGTACATACAATGATAGCGAACTGGAAGGGGTCACAGCATGAGGAGTAAGATTGCTTTACGCACAACTATAGTAGTACTCGCACTAGTAATAATTCTAAGTTTTATAAAGCTTCCTTATTACGTTACAAAACCTGGAATGGCGTTTGAACTCGGTCCTATTATAGAAGTGGAGACAGGGTACCAGGAGGTAGGGAGCTTTTCATTAACAACGGTTCGTATCGGGAGAGCCAATCCAATAACTTATTTATGGGCACTTCTTAAAGAATACCATTATATCTTACCAATAACAGAAATGAAAAATAAAAATGAGACTGACGATGATTACTATAAAAGACAATTAACATCAATGGAGAATTCAAAAGAGTCTGCTATTTCAATTGCATATAAGAAGGCGAATAAAAAAATATCTGCCTTATTTAATGGTATATATGTGAATGCAATATCTGAAAATATGCCTGCAGATGGTAAGTTAAAAGTAGGAGACCGAATAATTAAAATTGATAATTTTGAATTTCAATCAGTCGAAGAATTTATGCAGTATATAGAAAATAAAGAATTAGGAAATGAGGTAGAGATACACTACGAAAGAGAAGGCAAGCAAAAACAAGTGACGTTAAAATTAGCGGCTTTTCCAAACGACCCTTCAAAAATCGGAATTGGTATTTCCTTGCTCCCTGATAAAGAATTGCTCGTTAAACCTGACATAAAGATAAACACTGAAGAAATTGGCGGTCCCTCAGCAGGTTTAATGATGGCTCTAGAAATTTATAATCAATTAATTAAAGAAGATATTACAAAAGGATATAAGATTGCAGGTACTGGTACGATATCGGCAGATGGCAAAATTGGACCGATAGGAGGGATATCTCAAAAAATTGTTGCAGCAGACAAGGAAGGAATTGAAATATTTTTTGCTCCACATGAAGAGAGTAATTCATCATCAAATTATCAGGAAGCGATAAAGGTAGCGAAAAAAATAAACACAAAAATGAAGGTTGTACCTGTTAGTTCTTTTGATGATGCAGTAAAATATTTAACTAGTTTGCAGCAAAAAAAGAATGCAAAATAATTATTTGTAAATATAGTGGTGAGTTTGTTAAGAATACTCACCACTATATCTACATCGAGGTCTGTATAGGTGACTGATAAGAAACAGAAACACAAAAAGCTATCAGCATTGAGCTAGCAATAAATACGTGCACGGATAAGGGAATGGTCACTACCCCCTAATTGGTGGTGTGTTATATTCTCTCTTTAACAACTCAGAACGAAGTGGTTCGGAAAAAATCATATGAAAAATAGTTGCTGCTTTTAAATCGAGGTCCAAAATTGGATGCAAGCCATCGGAAACTTTTGAGATAAGTGGGATGTCTAGCTGTTTTTTAATCGTCCGCAAATATTCTTGACCTTTTAAAGACATCCCTAGTAAACGAATATAAGGTGATTTTTCAAGTGGAGTCATGTTTTCCATATTCTGTTTTGTTGTCCTCGTTAAAATGTGTAAACATAGACGTTGTAATCTTGTCCATGTATATCTTTTTGTCTTTACATTTTCCATGAATTCTTGAAAGGAATGTGAGGTTCGGATAAATTTGCTTAATCTATGCTCTAATCCTTCCTCCATTTCATAAACCGTCCTTAATTCGTCTCCACTCATCGTCATCAATGCATATTTTAAATAATCGAAGTAATGTTCCCAATGGTGATAAAGCTGATTCGCATGAAAATACTCATCTAAAACTCGTTTTGTTTCAACTGGTACATAACGACTAATATCGTGACTATTTGTAAGAATCGCTTTTCTGATACTTGTAGCACTCGCAATTGACGGAGAAACGAAATTCTCTTCATGATAGCCAGCTGCCGTCCTTACTATCGTGAGCGGCTTCATTTTCGTTTTTTGAATTAACATTGCCTTTACATAATGATAGCCTAATATGTTGTTTGGTTGAGATAAGTCAACTACTTTGTCATTTTTAATCAAGTTCTGAAAAGCCCTAGTTATTGCAGTAGGATAATTTACTCCCGTTTGTATGTATTGTTTAATCAGTTCATCATATCGTTCATTTTCTTTTAGTACCAAATTTGCAGCATTGATGAAAGAATCGATTGTACCATCCTCACTGCCGAAACATAAATAGTTACACCCTAATGCTTCTAAAATCGAAACAGCACCATTAGCAAAGGTTTCTGCTTTTTGTGTTGCGAAAGCATAGGGTAGTTCTACAACTAAATCGATACCTGAATCCAAAGCCATTTTCGTACGAGCCCACTTAGATACGAAAGCAGGTTCACCTCTTTGGAGAAAATAGCCGCTCATAACGGCAATTGTTACATCTGCATTTGATAACTTCTTCGACTCTCGTAAATGATAAAGATGTCCATTATGAAAAGGGTTATATTCAACAACAACTCCAACTGCTTTCAATTTATCACCATACCTATCTAACTAAATGATGACACTATTATAATCTATATTGTGGCGTGATAAAACAAACTCAGATTATTTAGTCTTGAAAACGAATTAAATGATAATTAAAATAAATATTATTGTCTCTTATATTTTGAAAAAAATAGTTTATCATGTATACTAGCACTGTAAAGAAAAAACATTGACAAATATAAATGCGAAGGCTATAATTACCTTTGTTGCCTTGAGGTGATATACATTGAAATGGACAATAAGTCAACTACATCAATTGCAAAGCAAGGGGTTGTCATTTGACGAAGAAATTGATTTAAGTGATATCGTTACAAGCTCACAAGAAATACGCAATATTTCTCCTGTGACTGTTAAAGGACGAGCAGATATAAGTGCAACGAAAGTTACATTTCATTTAACAATTTCAGGATCAATGGTTCTACCATGTTCTCGGACATTAGTGGATGTAAACTATCCATTTTCAATTGATACGACAGAGACATTTTTATTAAAACCAGCAGATTATGATACGGATGAGGATTATTATCTTGTTAATGGTGATGTTGTTGATTTAATTCCCATTATCAAGGAAATGATTCTACTAGAAATCCCTATGCAGGTATTCTGTGATGATGTAACGGAAGATGATAATGCTGCACCGCAGTCAGGGAAAGATTGGGAAGTTATCTCAGAGGATGAGAATAACAACAAAATTGACCCACGACTTGCAGAGCTTGCTAAATTTTTCGATCAAGATAAGCAATAATTTTTGTTAGCTTATTACAGAACAGTGCGTGCTATTGGATTATGTAGCAATGAAATGCTCTTTAAGGAGGTGGGAATAATGGCTGTACCTTTTAGAAGAACTTCTAAAACAAGAAAAAGACTACGTCGTACACATTTTAAACTACAAGTGCCTGGTATGGTAGAATGCCCAAACTGCGGTGAAAGCAAACTAGCTCACCGTGTATGTAAAGCATGTGGAACATACAAAGGAAAAGAAGTAATCAGTAAATAATTAAGGATTTAAGAAAAAGAGCGGGGATTTTAATATCCTTGCTCTTTTTTTTTGTCATTTTTTATGCTGCTAACGGATGGAATAGGATGGAATATATAGTTGATATGTGTTTTTGGATACTAAAGAAAAGTGTTAACTTACTATTTTTTTGTGCTTTTGATTTGAACGATCTTAGTACCCCTCAAAAAGATATGGTAAAGCGAGCTTTTGCAACCAGCTAAGCTGTCGTCATAGTAAAATTCGTGGGTCATTCCAGATTATTTAAAAGGTAATAATAGTTTATCCAAAATAAATCACATTTGTTTTACGAGTAATAGATTATTATGTTAGTCTATCTTTTCTAGTAGTTGCATATGTATAGAAAAAAAGTGACTACTGGAGGGATTTTGGATGACTACTACTCGTCAAGATGCATGGACACAGGATGAAGATTTATTATTGGCTGAAATTGTCTTAAGGCATATCCGTGAAGGTGAAACCCAATTAGCAGCTTTTGAAGAGGTTGGGAGGAAATTATCGAGAACAGCCGCAGCATGTGGTTTTCGTTGGAATTCCCATGTTCGCAAACAATATAAAACAGGGATAGAACTCGCAAAAAAACAACGAAAAGAATTGAGAAAAGCAGTACAGGAAGAAGTTAGTGAGCCAAAGAAAGTGTTAATGGAGGCTATTGATGACACTACCCCTAGTGCAAGTTCAAAAAATACAATAAAGGAATTAATAACGTTTTTACAACAATATGAAGATGCCCCATCTCTTAAGGAAGTAGAAGCAGAAAATAAACGCTTAAAACAAATCATTGTTGATCTGGAAACAAAAGTAAAAGTACTTGAGCAAGAAAAAAACTCTTTAATGAAAAATTTAGAAATTATGGAAGAGGATTATCATGCCTTAATTGAAATAATGGATAGAGCAAGAAAGATGGTTATATTACAGGAAGATGAACGGAATCGTAAAGTAAAATTCCAAATGGATAAAAATGGTAACCTTGAAAGAGTTGAGAAATAATTATATTTAATGTTCTAAACAATACTTAACACAATTGATATAATAAATAAATTATTCGTAAGTTGTATAAGATACGTGAAAAGCTAAAGATATTCCGACTTAGAATGTTTAACAGAATAAACTAAATAAAAGTATTTAAGGATGACTAAAACAATAGCATCGGACCCATCAAACACACTATATAGATTAGTCAGACAAGCGACATTATATATAGCTGTGTTTGGTAGCGGGTCCTGACATTTATAAATCATTTTGTTATTGTTCGCTAACACCTTTAGGATACCAAACTAAAGGATTTTCTCCTTTATCTCTATCCATATCATATTTCACTTGGGTAAATCCCATTTTTAACCAAAAATCTTTAGAATTGATTCTTGGATTCGTTTTGATTGGGAGTTGAAAAGACTTCGCGAAGTTAACAAGTTCTCTACCGAAGCCTTTTTGTTGATAATTTGGTAATACTTCTAGTTTCCATAACTCTAAAAAATCTTGTTTAGGGCTAAAATAGTAATCAAACTTTTTATCAACACGGTATAAACTCATTCTTGCTACTAATTTATCCCCGAAGTATATCCCGTAAAATGGTGATTCACTATCATTTTCAATTATATTTGATTGTAGATCTTCTAACATAGAAAGTTCTTGGAGTCCATATTCTTTAAATTTTTTAAATTCCTCTAAAGTTTTATAATTGACTAATAATCTCTCTACTCTTACCATGTTTTTATCCCCCTCATTCTTATAAAAGTTATTGATGGTGATTACTTTGAGATATGAAAATCTTTAACTTTAAATTCTTCAATCTTCGGCAGAGATAGAAATTATAAAATCACACAAAACAAACCAGTGATATAATTTAAAAAAATCTATCTTTGAAATGCTACAACTAAACTAGTTGGCGGTGAATCTAAGCTTAACTATTAAAAGACATAATAAACACGGTTAATTAAGATTATCTTGATTTGAAAAGAAATATGACTAAAATGATTATATCATGCTTATATATAAAAATAACTTAAAGAAGTATTAGCGCTTACAATTTGATGAACGATAGATGATCGCTCAAAATATAATGGCTGTTTAGGAATATTAATGCTTACATAGTTGTCGCTTTGGAAAGTTATACTACGGGAATTTGTCGAAAGCGGTTGTTTTAGTGAGGATTATACTATAAATGCACTTCACATCATTCACTATGTGGTAGTTAATTCGGAAACGTGTTCATCATGGATAATTAAAGCCCATTCAGTTTGTAACCTTAGGCATGTTGCCTCCATGTTTTGAACTGCTTGAAGTTAATACCAGAATGAGTCTGGTCAGCGATTGGTGATTGTATTAAGACATTGAAAAAGCCATGATGGTTTCAAGTGCAAATGTTTATAAAAGAGGTGTAATGGTGGAAATAGGAATTATTGGCGGAGGGGCAATTGGACTCCTATATAGTTATTATTTAGCAAAAGAACATAATGTAACGCTTTATACAAATCGAGAAGCACAAGCACAAGCAATTCGACAAAGTGGACTAACTCTACTAAGAAATGATGAATCATATACAACAAATGCGGTGGCAGCAACGGCTTCAAGAAAATATAAGGAAAAGTTGTTAATTATTACACTAAAGCAATACCAGTTAAATGAAATAATTGCATCGCTTAAGGAACTTTCTCCAAGAACAATATTATTTTTACAAAATGGTATGTCACATTTATCATTGATTGAAGATTTAAACACACATCAAATATTGTTAGGTGTGTCAGAACATGGTGCAATGAGAGAACGAGATGATGTTGTAAGACATAGTGGAATAGGGGTGACCAAAATTGCTAACTATCGAGTTTTAAAACAAAGTCAACATGAATCATTATTAAGCCGAAATATACCAAATTTTCAAATTATAAACGAGTCGGATTATAAAGAAATGTTGATTAGAAAGTTAGCCATTAATGCGACTATAAATCCAATAACAACAGTATTACGTATAAACAATGGACAATTGCTAGAAAATCAGTATTTTTATAAGATATTGCAAACCGTGTATAAAGAAGTCCATAGTGCTTTGGATTTAAAAGAGCAAAAGTCGTATTGGGAACATATAATAAAAGTTTGTAAACTAACAGCAAAAAACGAATCATCAATGTATAAAGATATTCAAAGAGGTAAAAAAACTGAAATAGATGCAATTTTAGGTTATATTATTGATTGTGCGAATAAACGGCAATTGGATATACCTACCATTATGTTTTTGTTTCAGGCGATTAAAGGGATGGAGAATGGAGATAGCATCAGTTTACATACTTAACTTATTGAGAGGAAATTACTAAAACAATCATGACAAAATATGTATATATATATTGAGTAGAATTGAAATATAATGAATATTAAAAATTGTTGAAAAAACTAAGCAAAGTTTTTTCGTTTCAGTTTCTAAAATGCTATACTCATTTTTGGTACCACTTTCATATGTGTATGAAATATAAACTAATTTGTAAACAGGATATTTCTGTAAGTAAGTTACTTTTTACAAATAGATAGGTGATTAAGAATGGTCTCTGTGACTCTACACGAGAGGTCCTTGTCGTGTAACATATGCAAGGGTCTTGGAATCTCAAATCAACCTTATCAATTTGTACTTAACAAAAACTGAAATAATAAGTTAATTGATTATCTAGATAATATTAAGCATTATGATGAATTTATCCCAGTTTACGTATGAATGTTTATAGATAATACTCAGGTAGTTTGTAAGTAGGAGACGTAATGAACGCTGGCTATAGCGTAGGAATACCCTATATCGACAACTCAGTAAAAAAGCAAAAATGTTTACCAAAAGCAGCTTTAACGCTCAATGATTATGCATGTACACATTGTATGATAAGTAAAAAGGCTACTTAATGACATATATCTAGAAAGGAAGTTACAGAATGGAGATTCTTGA
The DNA here is from genome assembly GCF_030813355.1 of Metabacillus malikii. GTDB lineage: Bacteria > Bacillota > Bacilli > Bacillales > Bacillaceae > Metabacillus > Metabacillus malikii. The sequence goes on along the minus strand of NZ_JAUSUD010000011.1, from coordinate 50,391 downwards.
ACTCTCCCTGCACTCTTCAAACCAACTTGTTAACGATTTGATGAATAATCAATTACATATCCCAGCTTTTTTTGACTATGATATTTGTAATAAACAGTCATTTAAAGAAAGGGCAACAGATTTAAAAAATCGTTCATTTCAACGTGAAGAGCTATCTGCATATCTTATGCAGTATGCAACGAGATTTTCTAATCAAAACAAAAAAACAATAGCTAATATCGAAAAATTAAAAGACCCGAATAGTGTAGTCGTAATTGGCGGTCAACAAGCTGGTTTATTAACAGGTCCTTTATACACAATCCATAAAATATTATCAATTGTCGTTTTCGCAAAAGAACAAGAGGAAGAACTAGGGATACCAGTTATTCCGGTCTTTTGGATTGCTGGTGAAGATCATGACTTTGCGGAAATTAATCATATTTTTGCATCAAAGAATAAAATACCAAAAAAAATTGCGATCAAGGATTCTCCGTTAAAAAAACAATCAGTTTCTGACATGTTATTGAATCAAAGAAAAGTGCTAGAATGGCTTGATGATGTATTTGTCCAGTTTGGTGAAACCGATCATACAAATTCCCTTATTGATAATTTAAAGAACTATGTAAAAAAATCTACTACATATGTTGAATTTTTCGAATATATCATCATGGATTTATTTAAACATGAGGGGTTAGTGTTAATAAATTCTGGAGATCCAAAATTACGTGAACTAGAAAAGCAATGTTTCCATGCCATTATTAATCAAAATGAAAGAATATATGAAGCGGTTACTGCACAACAAGAAATGATGAGGGATAAACAATACCGACCTATTATTGAGATGGGCAAAAATAGTGCAAACCTATTTTATCATCATGACGGTGAAAGGTTCCTTATGGAAAGGAAAGGCGAAAATGAATTTTTAGTACCTGAGATTGGATTAACTTTAACGAAAGAAGAGTTACATCATTTAATCGAATCTTATCCAGAAAAATTAAGCAATAATGTAGTGACAAGACCACTCATGCAGGAATATTTATTTCCGACACTTGCTTTTTTTGCAGGTCCAGGCGAGGTAACGTATTGGGCAGAATTAAAACAAGCTTTTTCAATCATGGAAATTAAAATGCCACCAGTACTCCCTCGTTTGATGATAACGTTTTTGGAAAGGTCAATTGAAAGGAATCTTAATGAAGCACAATTATCGCTCGAAACTGTACTCAAGAACGGTATTAATCAAGCTGTCACTGACTATTTGGCTGCGGCTACACCAGTAAATATTGATCCGTTAATATCTAACGCAAAACAAGAAATTGCAAAGATTCACAAGGAACTTTTAGAAGAGGCTATAAAAATTGATAAAAGTATGCAACCAATGTTAGAAAAGAATGGTATGTTTATTCTTCAGCAATTAGACTTCTTTAATCGTAATGTGGAAAAGCGTGTTAAACAAATACACGAAATTCAATTAACAAAGTTTAAAGAAATTGAATTATCTTTATTGCCTAACTTAGTACCACAAGAAAGAATGTGGAATGTTTTTTACTATCTAAACAAATTTGGACCGAATTTTGTTGAAGAGTTGCTGAACTTGTCATATTCATTTAATGGAAAACATAAAATTGTCAAAATTTAAATAAAACTTTTTGAAAAATCCTGTTAATACAGGGTTTTTTTTTTATGAAAAGAAATGTAGAATAGAAGTGGAGATAAGTGGAGGGAAGTGGTGAGCTGAGGAGAGAAAGTGGGGGCAACGTGCATGTTTATGGGAGAATACCATCACACCATTGATATTAAAGGCAGAATGATTGTCCCATCTAAATTTAGGGAAGGCCTTGGAGACTCATTCGTTTTAACAAGAGGACTTGACCAATGTCTGTTTGGTTATCCAATGAGTGAATGGAGAATAATAGAGGAAAAGCTAAAAGCACTCCCATTAACAAAAAAAGATGCACGTGCATTTACACGATTTTTCTTTTCTGGTGCAATTGAATGCGAATTAGATAAGCAAGGCCGTATTAATATTGCTACACCGCTCTTACAATATGCAAAAATAGAAAAAGAATGCGTTGTTATCGGAGTTTCAAATCGTATTGAATTATGGAGCAAGTCCACTTGGGAGAGTTATGTTTCTGAACAAGAGGATTCTTTTGAAGAAATTGCTGAGAACATGATTGATTTCGATATCTAATATTCCCTTAAGCTAAATATGTAACAAAGTGGACAAGCTAGAAGACGAGGATTTGAAATTTGAAAAGGTGGTACACAACATGTTTGAACATACAACTGTATTGTTAAAAGAAACAGTCGAAGGGTTAAATGTAAAGCCAGAGGGCATTTATGTTGATTGTACGTTAGGTGGAGCTGGTCATAGTCAATATTTATTATCAAAGCTATCTAACAATGGACATTTATATGCTTTTGACCAAGATGACATTGCTCTTTTAAATGCCAAAAATAAATTAGCAGAACATGAAGGGAAAGTAACCTTCATAAAAAGTAACTTTCGATTTTTAAAGGATAAACTTGCTGAGTACGGTGTAAGTAAGGTTGATGGAATTATTTTCGACTTAGGTGTTTCATCTCCACAACTAGATACTCCTGAACGAGGATTTAGTTATCATCATGATGCCCCTCTAGATATGAGAATGGATCAGCAATCAGAAGTTTCGGCATTTGATGTTGTGAATCAATGGAGTTACGAACAGTTAGTGAAAATCTTTTTTAAATATGGTGAAGAAAAGTTTTCAAAGCAAATCGCTAGAAAAATTGAAGCATCTCGTGAAAAAGGACCAATTGAAACGACTGGACAGCTTGTTGAACTTATAAAGGAGGCTATTCCTGCACCAGCACGCAGAAAAGGTGGTCATCCTGCGAAACGAGTGTTTCAAGCTATTCGGATTGCAGTAAATGATGAATTAAAAGTTTTTGAAGAAGCAATTAGGCAGTCAATGGAGTTGTTGAATGTAGAAGGTCGCGTTAGTGTCATTACATTTCATTCTTTAGAGGATAGAATATGTAAATCTGCATTTAAAGAAGCAGCAACACCACCTGAAATTCCACGGAATATGCCGTTCTTGCCAGATGAGTATATTCCAAAAATAAAAATCATTACTAGAAAGCCTATTGTTCCTTCTGAAATCGAATTAGAGGAAAATAACCGGGCAAGGTCAGCGAAATTAAGAATAGCTGAAAAAATCCATGAATAAGCTAGTCGATATTAGTTTATCTATCATTTAATAATTGACCATACGCCCGCTAGACTAACATCAATGTGTTGCGGGCTCAGAAATTATCGTCTTAGAAAAAGGAGGTATCATTAATGAGTAATTTAGCTACGAAATTAGAACAACAACGACTACAGCAACACCAACAACAGCAACAACAAATACCGGTACCAGAGCCTATACTTGTAAGAAGAAGAGCAACGATTACAATTGGTGAAAAAATGCTAATCATCCTGTTTATTGTCTTGTTTGTTGTCGGTGCAGTGAATATACTTGCAAAGAGTTATACTGTCTATCAAACTAATATGGAAATTCAGCGAACTGAAGCGAAAATTGAGGAGAAAACAAAACTTATTAGTGACCTTCAGGTACAAGTGGAAGAGTTAAGTACATATGATCGTATATGGAATAAAGCAAAAGAATTTGGATTGACTTTAAACCAGAATAATGTAAAAAGTGTACAAGAATAATAGATTATATAGGGCTGTGCTTCTTGATGATTTTCCAAGAGCCGGCTCTTTTTCATAGGTTAAGTACGGGCTTTTTAGTTGTACTCAGTTATGGGTCGGTACCATAATTTTCTTGTTCATTTAGATTAGTCGTTTTTAGGTAAGATTCCAGTCAGATACGTGAATATTGTTAAGTGCAAATAGCAGCATGTATCACGAATGAATTTTTAACATGAAAATCTATTGAAAATAAATTTTCATGATATAATAAAAAAATTACAGAATGATAGTTAACAACCTAGATACTTTAGCTCTTAAACAACTTTCTATTTAAAGGAGACGCGTATGAAGGCGACAAATAAAAATCTTAATATGAATAGAGGAGCAGCCATTTTAGCCTTATTATTTGTTTTCCTCTTTTTACTAGTATTTATACGTTTCTTATATATACAAGCAACAGGAACTGTTCACGGTGAAGTACTGGCTGCACGTGCAGAGGTGCTGTATGAAAGCAAACGCCCGATTGAAGCAACACGTGGGTCTATTCTCGATACAAATGGTAAAGTCATCGCGGAGGATAAAGCAACTTATAAATTAATTGCGATATTAGACGACCAACTAACGACAAATCCTGATACTCCGCAACATGTAGTCGACATACAAAAAACGGCTCAACAACTTGCGCCATTACTTAATTTGGAAATAAGTGATGTTGTTAAAATTTTGTCAAAGAAAAATGTGTATCAAGTAGAATTCGGCTCTGCTGGGAGAAATATAACACACTCATTGAAGGAAAAAATTGAAGATTTACAATTGCCTGGTGTTACGTTCATACGTGATACACAACGCTTCTATCCTAACGGTCTATTTGCTTCTCATCTAATCGGTTATGCCCAAAAAGACGAGGAAACAAATGAAACAAAAGGGATGATGGGGCTTGAGAAAACATTAGATAAGTACCTTCATGAAGAAGATGGTTATGTTAAATATCAACAGGATGGATATAGTTGGAGATTGCCGAATAGTAAGGATGAGATCATCGCTCCGAAAAATGGTAACAACGTCCACTTAACGATCGATCAAAAGATTCAGACGTTTTTAGAAGATTCGATGAATCAAGTCGTTACAAAGTACTCTCCCGAAAAAATTATTGCAGTTGTTGCAGATCCAAAGACAGGCAAAATATTAGCAATGGGACAACGGCCAAGTTTTGACCCTAATAAACGTGATATTACTTCTTACTACAATGATGTTGTTTCGTATCCTTTCGAACCTGGTTCTACGATGAAAATCTTTACATTGGCCGCGGCCATTAATGAAGGTGTATACAATGGTGAGGCAATTTTTCAATCTGGAACATATGCTGTTGATGGACCAGATATTAAGGACCATAACCATGGTAACGGTTGGGGGCCTATAACATATAATGAAGGAGTCCAACGGTCGTCTAATGTAGGATTTTCAATTATTGCAGACCAGTTATTAGGAACAGATAGGTTATATCAATATCTTAATAAATTTGGATTTGTCGCTAAAACAGGAATTGATTTGCCTGATGAAGCATCTAGTAAGATTAACTTTGATATTCATCGGGATAAAGTCTCAACAGCATTTGGTCAAGCTTCAGCTGTTACTCCAATTCAACAAATTCAAGCGGCTACTGCAATTGCAAATGGTGGAAAAATGATGAAACCATATGTTATTGAAAAAATCACGAATGCAGACACAAATAAGGTCGTTAAAGAAACAGAACCAACAATTGTATCCGAGCCTATTACTGAAGCAACTGCAAATAGCGTTTTATCGATATTGGATTCAGTTGTAAGCTCTGAAAAAGGGACAGGGAAGCCATTTAGGATTGAAGGGTACAACATTGCCGGAAAAACCGGTACAGCACAAATCTCTACATCTAGTGGATACCTATCCGGAAATGATAACCATATTTTTTCGTTCTTAGGAATGGCTCCTACCGAGAATCCAGAGTTAATTGTGTACGTAGCTGTCCAACAACCGAAGTTAAAAGGAGAGGCAGGTAGCACTCCAGTTTCTATGATTTTCAATACAGTTATGGAAAATAGCCTGAAATATATGCAAATTGCTCCAACGAATGAAGGTGGTATAAGCAAACAAGTGGAGACTTCAGAAATGAACCTACCTTCGTTGGCTGGATTGACCACTGAGGAAGCTGTGAAGCAACTTGAAGAACTAAGTCTTGAACCAATTATTATCGGTACAGGAAAACAAATTATTGCTCACTATCCTAAAGCTAGTACAGAAATGATTTTAAATGAGAAGGTATTATTAAAAACAACTGAAGAAGCTTTAATGCCTGACCTCTCCGGTTGGTCAAAACGAGATTTAATGAAGTTAGGAAATCTATTAGAAATAACAATACAAACTGAAGGTTCGGGATATGTAGTAAAGCAAGGGATTAAAAAGGGGAGTACTGTAAAAAAAGGTGATGTATTACAAGTTACCTTGAAGAGTGATACTAACCAGAAAGAACAAAGTACTGATAATGATAAATCTGACAAAAATGAAGGTTAATCCAATTTCGGATTAGCCTTTTCATATTAATGAAAACAAGCATAATATGTAAAGTGCACCCTAGTGTCACATGAATTACGTATAAAGTGAAAATAACAATTGTGCATGTTTCAAACCTAGTCCTTTCCTTGTTCTAACTTAAAATGTACAAGCATATATTGAAACGAGCCTAGACAAGGAGGAGTAAAAGAGATGCGTGTATCAAATGTAACGGTTAGAAAACGACTTGTACTCACGTTGCTAGCAGGTTTTCTGATTTTTTTCATAATCGACATACGTCTAGGATATGTTCAATTTTTTCTTGGTTCATCATTGACTTCTGGTGCAAAAGACTTATGGAGCAGAAATATACCGTTTGAGCCTGAACGGGGCGAGATATTGGATCGAAACGGTGTTAAATTAGCGACAAATATGAGTGCACCTACCGTTTACGTAGTGCCAAGACAGGTTGAGGATCCTGCTGAGACAGCGAGAAAGTTGGCGGCTGTATTAAATATGTCTGAAGAAAAAGCGTATCAACATGTGACAAAAAGAGTATCCATCCAACAATTAAACCCTGAAGGTCGAAAAATATCACATGAAAAAGCGAATGAAGTAAGAGCGTTGAATTTAAAAGGAGTGTATATAGCAGAGGATTCCATTCGATATTATCCATTTGGCAATTACTTATCACATGTGCTTGGTTTTGCGGGGATAGATAATCAAGGTTTACTAGGATTGGAATCATACTATGATACACAGCTAAAAGGAAAGAAAGGTTATGTTAAATTTTTCTCAGATGCAAAAGGTCAACGAATGCCTGATGAAGCAGATGATTATACACCACCAATTGATGGAAACAATCTGAAACTAACGATAGATTCTAGAGTTCAAACAATTGTGGAGCGCGAACTTGACAATGTTCAGGCTACATATAACCCAGATGGGATTATAGCGATTGCTATGAATCCAAATAATGGAGAAATCCTAGCGATGTCAAGTCGTCCGGATTTTGACCCGGCAGAATTTCGAGAAGTAGACCCTACTGTTTATAACCGTAATTTACCTGTTTGGAGTAACTATGAGCCTGGTTCGACATTTAAAATTATTACGCTCGCAGCTGCACTTGAAGAACAAAAGGTGAACCTTAAAAAGGATACTTTTGATGACGATGGTGCTGTTGAAGTAGATGGCGCTCGACTAAGGTGTTGGAAAAGGGGCGGTCATGGCCATCAAACCTTCTTAGAAGTTGTCCAAAATTCGTGTAACCCTGGATTTGTTGAGTTAGGACAAAGATTAGGAGAAGAAAAGCTGTTTAAATATATTAAGGATTTTGGTTTTGGTCAAAAAACAGGGATTGATTTACAAGGTGAAGGACGAGGCATTTTGTTTAATCCTGACAAAGTCGGACCAGTAGAATTGGCAACGACAGCCTTTGGTCAAGGGGTTTCCGTTACACCAATTCAACAGGTTGCTGCTGTTTCTGCAGCAGTAAATGGTGGGATATTATATACTCCATATATTGCGAAGGAATGGGTTGATCCAACTACGAATCAAGTAATAACTCGAAAAACTCCTGAAGCTAAAAGAAGAGTCATTTCTGAGGAGACGTCTAAAGAAATTCGTTATGCATTGGAAAGTGTTGTTGCTTTAGGGACAGGTCGTAATGCATATGTTGATGGCTATCGTGTCGGAGGGAAAACAGGGACAGCCCAAAAGGTAAAAGATGGAAAGTATATGGAAAATAACCATATCGTTTCATTTATCGGATTTGCTCCTGCTGATGATCCGCAAATTGTTGTTTATGTCGCTGTAGACAATCCGAAAGGTACTATCCAATTTGGAGGAACAGTCGCGGCACCTATCGTTGGAAATATTATGAGAGATACTTTACCAGAATTAGGTGTAAAGCCGAGGAAAGAACAAATTGAAAAAGAATATCAATGGCTGGACACAAAACTTGTTGAGGTTCCGAATATTATAGGGTTAACTAAACAGGAATTAGCAGAGCAATTTGTTAACTTAAAATTAGATGTATCTGGAGAAGGAGATGTCGTTGTGCAACAATCCCCAGGTAATGGTGTAAAGGTTAAAGAGGGTTCAACAGTGCGTGTATATTTAGGTGAGAAAAAGGAATAAATGGATAACTTAGGAAAGCTTGGCATACATATTAAATGTGTCACGCTTTCTTTCTGTTTAATTGTTGTATTTCATGTACCTATTTGTTTTCCCATAAATCAGTCTCACCACCCATCCCGCTGAAGCCACTGAAAAAGTATACTGATTTCAGATAAGTATCTAGTTTTAAGTAATTTATTGTACATTTAATGTGCTTATCCTACGTAAAGTTTGGTTGGAGCTGACCTGAGAGACTCCTGCGGGATGCGTGGGAGAGCTGAGACGTGAGCAGGCGTTTACGCTGAGGAATACGAAAGGCGTAGGCGGCTTGCCCATCGACGTACAAACTGGAGGGGCATCGACTAAGACCAAAGGAATCACGATGAGCCGAATGGCGAATCGATGATGACTTATCGTAGGGGAGGTGACCGCAAGGAGCTATGAGGCTCAGCCCCCACCCCGCGGAAAGCGAGTACTCGTGCTGCAACCAAACTGAACGTCAACTCTGTAAGATATATTCTATTTTTCTATAAACAAGACTTTTTCAGTGGTCTCCATCCCGCAATCCGTGAGTACTGCAAGAGGAGACAAACCCTAAACGACAACTAAGTTTCAAGCAACAATGTTTACTAAAACAGCCAAATATAAAAAGTAATAATTAGTTGTCAAGAAAATGTAATGAATGATGGCTCTTTTTAACGAAGTGAGATAAAATAGGAACGGAGTAATTTTATATATGGCACCTTTGTGAGCGCGATATGGGCTCATGCATCTCCAGAAAGAAATGAAAGTAGGAATGAAGATGAAACTTGATAAATTACTTACATACATATACGAACAACATTCAGAACCTGTTGAAAACCCAACTATAACCTCGATTGAAATGGATCATCGGGAAGTGAAAAGAGGAAGTTTGTTTATTTGCATTGAAGGCTATACAGTGGATGGTCATCAATTTGCGGCAGAAGCAGTAGAAAAGGGTGCAGTTGCTATACTTGCAGAAAAGCAAATCGATGTCAATGTTCCAGTTGTTATTGTCAAAGATACAAAAAGAACGATGGCACTTTTAGCTGATGCCTTTTACGGTCAGCCAACACATAACCTTCATTTAATTGGGGTTACAGGGACTAACGGTAAAACGACAACAACTCATATTATTGAGAAAATATTGAACATGGCGAACAAGAAAACAGGCTTAATTGGAACAATGTATATGAAAATAGGTAATGATATAAAAAATGTTAAAAATACAACTCCGGAAAGCTTAACGCTCCAGAAAACATTCCGGGAAATGGTTGACAATGACGTTTCCCATGCAATTATGGAAGTATCTTCCCATGCGCTACATTTAGGTCGTATCCATGGTTGTGATTTTGATGTGGCCGTTTTTACAAACTTAACTCAAGACCATTTAGATTATCATAAGACGATGGAGGCATATAAATACGCAAAAGGGTTATTGTTTGCCCAATTGGGTAATCGTTTTGACCACAAGCAACCGAAAATTGCTGTTCTGAATTCTGATGAAGAAGCTTCGTTAGATTTTAAAAAGATGACATCCGCCTCTTTATTGACTTATGGAATAGATAATGTCGCAGATGTTATGGCAAGAAATATAAAAATGACAGCTAAAGGTACTACATTTGAATTGTTGACTCCAGTCGGAAATAAGCAGATTACGATGAAGATGGTTGGTAAATTTAGTGTGTATAACGTCCTTGCTGCTGTATCAGCATGTCTAGCTTCTAATATTGATTTAGAGACAATTGTAAAAGCAGTAGAGGAAATTGAAGGGGTTAGGGGAAGATTTGAGTTAGTTGATGGTAATCAGGATTATTCCGTGATTGTCGATTATGCTCATACACCTGATAGTCTTGAAAATGTGTTAAGCACAATAAAGCAATTTGCTGAAGGAGACATTTACTGTATAGTAGGATGCGGTGGAGACCGAGATAAAACAAAACGACCTATTATGGCTAGAATTGCAGCGGATAATAGTGATTATCCAATTTTCACTTCTGACAATCCTAGAAGTGAAGATCCACAAGTGATTTTGCACGATATGGAAGCTGGTGTTGTTGGAAAACAGTTTAAGTCTATTATTAATCGTGAGGAAGCTATTATATATGCAGTTGAACATGCAAAAAAGGGCGATGTTATCTTAATTGCAGGGAAAGGCCATGAAACGTATCAAATAATCGGAGATAATACGTATGACTTCGATGATAAAGAGGTTGTTTTACAAGCTATCCGTAAATAACAAGAATTAATTATAAATATCTATACTTGATAGGGAGTACCACTTTTATTGAAAACTCTTTTCTGAAATATAGTTGTTTTAAACAAATACTCAAATATTGAGTAATAGATTGCCATGTTGTTGTGATAAAGTGAGGCTTCTTTAGATAGGTGGCATACAATTAAAGAGACTCACTTCCAGACTCGCAAGTTTAGGAAAACCTCTATTTAAAATCAACTAAAACAACTAAACCTTGAGAAAACAGATTTTTTAATTTTGGATATGTGCTTCTTCATCATTGAATAGGAAACAAAAGATAGAAAGAGAAGTTGATAAATATGAAGGAAATGTCTTTTAAAAATCATAATTATGAATGTTGTACATATGATACTTTCATAAAATATTCGAAAAAATGTAATGCGAAGCAAATGAATAATGAGGGGAGTGAGTATACATGTTAGAACAAGTAATTTTATTTACTCTTTTAATGGGATTTTTAATAAGTGTATTACTATCTCCAATCATTATTCCATTTTTAAGGAGATTAAAGTTTGGTCAAAGTATAAGAGAAGAGGGTCCAAAGTCTCACCAGAAAAAATCTGGAACACCTACTATGGGTGGGGTAATGATAATTATTTCGCTTATCATTACAACGGTTGTAATGACAGGTAAATTCTCTCAACTAAGTGTCGAGATGTATCTATTATTATTCGTGACGGTCGGATACGGCTTATTAGGTTTTTTAGATGATTTTATTAAGGTTGTTATGAAGAGAAATCTCGGATTGACTTCTAGACAGAAGCTGCTCGGTCAAGTCATCATTGCAGTAATCTTCTACATCGTTTTTGTTCAATTTGACTTCTCAACAGATATAAGGATTCCTGGGACAGATCTTTCGCTTGACCTCGGATGGGGGTATGTAATACTTGTAATCTTTATGTTAGTTGGTGGTTCGAATGCTGTAAACTTAACCGATGGCTTGGATGGATTACTGTCAGGTACTGCTGCAATTGCATTTGGTGCCTTTGCTGTTTTAGCCTGGAATCAGTCCCAATATGACGTCGCTATTTTCTCTGTTGCTGTTGTCGGTGCAGTTTTAGGATTTTTAGTCTTTAATGCGCATCCTGCAAAAGTGTTTATGGGAGATACCGGCTCTTTAGCTCTTGGTGGAGCAATTGTTGCAATTGCTATTTTAACTAAGCTGGAAATATTGCTTGTCTTAATTGGTGGTGTGTTTGTAATCGAAACATTATCTGTCATCATTCAAGTTATATCATATAAAACAACAGGAAAAAGAGTATTTAAGATGAGTCCATTACATCACCATTATGAATTAGTTGGCTGGTCTGAGTGGCGTGTTGTCGTTACTTTTTGGACGATTGGACTTATACTTGCAGTACTCGGAATCTATATAGAGGTGTGGTTGTAAGTGAATAAAATCAGTGAGTATCGACATCAGAATATATTAGTCATCGGGTTAGCCAAAAGTGGTTTAGCTGCTGCTAAATTATTACATAGCTTAGGAGCAAATGTAACTGTCAATGATTTAAAGGCAACTCACGAAGATTCAAGTGTAATTGAATTAAGTAGATTAGGTATAGAGGTTATATGCGGCGAACACCCGCTTACATTACTAGAAGATAAAAAAATAGAAGTTATAGTTAAGAACCCTGGTATTCCATATAATAACCCATTATTAACAATAGCTAATGAAAAGGCGCTCCCTATTATTACTGAGGTAGAGCTCGCATATAAAATTTCAGAGGCAGATATTATTGGAATTACTGGTTCAAATGGTAAGACAACAACAACTACATTAATTTATGAAATTTTAAAGACGGATGATCAAAATCCTTTAATTGCTGGGAATATTGGAACTGTTGCTTGTGAAGTTGCACAAGCAGCAACAGCAGATAATGTAATTGTTATGGAACTATCTTCATTCCAATTGCTAGGTACGATTGAATTTAGGCCAGCTATTGCGATTGTATTAAATATTTTTAATGCCCATTTAGATTACCATGGTACTAGAGAAGACTATGTTTTGGCTAAAAGTAAAATATATGAGAACCAAATACAATCAGATTATGCAATTATAAATTATGATGATCATGAAGTTTGTGAGATGTCAGAGAAGTCACATGCTGAAAAAATATATTTTTCTACTAAGAAAGACACTGTCGATGGTGCATATGTAATGAGTGATGCAATATATTTTAGAGGTGAAAAGATTATTGATTTAAAAGATATCGTTTTGCCTGGTGAGCATAATCTTGAGAATATTTTAGCTGCTGTCGCTGCAGTTAAAATGAGAGGCGCATCAAATCAATCGATTTATAAAGTACTGACTACCTTTACTGGGGTTAAACATCGACTTCAGTTTGTTGATACAGTAGAAGGTCGCAGATTTTACAATGATTCAAAAGCAACTAATATATTAGCAACTAGCAAAGCGTTACAGGCATTTTCACAACCGACAATTCTATTAGCAGGCGGACTCGATCGAGGTAATGAATTTGATGAACTTACGCCTTATTTTGAGAGTGTAAAAGCAGTTGTATTATTTGGAGAAACTGCACCCAAAATAGAAAGAATCGCGACAGAATATGGAATAGAAGTAATTAAACGTGTCGATAATGTGGATCAAGCAGTATCTACGGCGTTTACAGTTTCTGAAGAAGGCGATGTTATCTTGTTATCACCTGCATGTGCTAGCTGGGATCAATATCGTACTTTTGAAGAAAGAGGTGACATTTTTATTCAAGCCGTGCATAAGCTTAAGTAAGGGCTTGTACAAACATTTGTAGATTTTCGTGAATGGCCCTTAAATTCTTGGTACAGGGGTGTTTAAGCGGTGACAGCGAAAAGGTCTACACCAGACTTTATATTAGTTTTACTAACATTACTTCTATTAACTATTGGACTAATAATGGTATACAGCGCCAGTGCAGTGTGGGCGACGTATAAATTCGATGATTCCTTCTTTTTCGCAAAACGGCAATTGCTATTTGCAGGTGTTGGTGTCATCGCAATGTTTTTCTTAATGAATGTAGATTATTGGACGTGGAGGACATGGGCTAAATTACTTGTCATCATTTGTTTTTTATTGCTTATTGTCGTATTGATACCAGGCATAGGTATGGAAAGAAACGGGTCAAGAAGTTGGATTGGAGTAGGTGCATTTTCCATTCAACCATCCGAATTTATGAAACTTGCGATGATTGCATTTTTAGCTAAATTCTTATCTGAAAATCAAAAGAAAATCACATCTTTCAAAAAAGGCTTGGTCCCATCCTTAGGACTTGTATTTACTGCATTTGGTATGATTATGTTGCAGCCAGATTTAGGTACAGGTACGGTCATGGTAGGTACATGTATCGTCATGATTTTTGTATCTGGTGCTAGAATTAGTCATTTTGTATGGCTAGGATTAGTAGGTGTTGCAGGATTTGTAGCACTTGTCTTATCGGCCCCATATCGTATCAAACGGATTACTTCATTTTTAGATCCTTGGGAAGACCCATTAGGTAGCGGGTTTCAAATTATTCAGTCGTTATACGCAATTGGACCTGGAGGACTTTTTGGTTTAGGATTAGGTCAAAGTAGACAGAAGTTCTTCTATTTACCTGAACCACAAACAGATTTTATTTTCGCAATATTAGCTGAAGAATTAGGCTTTATTGGTGGTTCATTCATCCTTCTCTTATTTGGACTTTTGCTTTGGAGAGGGGTAAGAATTGCATTAGGTGCACCTGATTTATACGGAAGCTTTTTAGCAATTGGCATTATTACAATGGTTGCTATACAAGTTATGATAAATGTAGGGGTAGTTACTGGTTTAATGCCAGTTACTGGTATAACATTACCTTTTTTAAGTTATGGTGGTTCGTCACTTACCTTAATGTTAATGGCGATTGGAGTATTATTGAACGTCAGTAGATATTCAAAATATTAGAGCATTGTTAGTTACTAAAGTTTACGGAAAATTTATATAAGTGCTATGTAAAGGCTGACGATTATGTAACAGACTAAATTTCAAGGGGGAATATCCCCGTTTTAGTTTGTCCTTATAGTCAGCTTTCACTATGTTTACGGGGGGATTATCATGAAAGTAGTAGTAAGCGGCGGGGGTACAGGTGGTCATATTTATCCTGCACTGGCGTTAATAAATGAATTGAAAAAGAACAATCCGGATGTCGAATGCTTGTACATAGGAACTGAAAATGGATTAGAAAAGGGTATTGTAAAACGAGCCGGTATTCCGTTTAAGTCAATTGAAATTACCGGTTTTAAGAGGAAATTGTCAGTAGATAATGTTAAAACAATTGCTCGTTTTTTAAAAGGTGTAAATTTAAGTAAGAAATATATGAAGGAATTTCGCCCAGATGTCGTGATTGGAACCGGTGGATATGTATGTGGTCCTGTAGTATACGCAGCAGCAAAGCTGAAAATACCAACTGTCATACATGAGCAAAATAGCTTGCCAGGGATAACGAATAAATTTTTAGCGCGCTATGTTGATAAAGTTGCAATTTGCTTTGACGATGCTAAGAAGTTTTTTCCGGCTCATAAAGTAGTGCTAACAGGTAATCCAAGAGCATCCGAAGTTTTAGGTCAGGACGGATTAAAAGGCAGAAACTCATTAGGGCTGGACATGAATAAAAAAACAGTATTGATTTTTGGCGGTAGCCGTGGTGCAAAAGCAATTAACCAATCGGTGCTCCAGATGATTACGAATCTCCAGGATAAGCCGTATCAAGTAGTTTACGTTACTGGAGAAGTTCATTATGATAAAGTAATGGAGGAAATGAAAACTAAAAATATAGCCTCACAAGTTATTATTAAGCCCTTCATCCATAATATGCCGGAGGTTCTTGCTGGGGTAGATTTAATCGTATCAAGAGCTGGTGCAACCTCTTTAGCAGAAATAACTGCACTAGGATTGCCGAGCATCTTAATTCCAAGTCCTTATGTAACAGCGAATCATCAAGAGAAAAATGCACAAGCAATAGCTGACCATCATGCAGCCATCCTAATACGTGAACAGGAGCTTAATGGTCAAGTACTATTGTCTAAAATAGATGAAGTATTATTAAATGATGACAAATTAAATGAAATGAAAACAGCATCAAAAAAATTAGGTATCCCTGATGCAGCAACACGTTTATATCGAGTATTGACAAGTGTTAAAAATAAGAAATAACAAGATAATTAAGGAGGCCATTATGTCAACGTTATATCAAGAACTGCTTGATGCGAATATTGGTAAAGTCCTTAAAAATGAACCTTTAGCAAAACATACTACGATAAAAATTGGTGGACCTGCTGAATTGTTTATTGAACCTAATAGTAAAAAGGATTTAATAACAGTCCTACAATTAATTAATAAACACAAAAAAAACTGGCGTGTTATTGGCAGAGGTTCGAACATGCTAATTTCTGATGAAGGAATCAATGGGGTAGTTATTAAGCTTGGCTTAGAATTGGATTATTATGAACTAGATGGTGAGAGCTTAAGAGTTGGTGCTGCTTGTTCTGTTATAAAATTAGCAACTTTAATAAGTAAGCAAGGTTACTCTGGTCTAGAGTTTTCTAGCGGGATTCCAGGGTCAATTGGTGGAGCTATCTACATGAATGCAGGAGCACATGGTTCAGATATGTCTAAAATATTAGAAAAGGCTCAAATCTTGTTTGAGGATGGTTCGATAGAATGGCTTTCAAAAGATGAGCTGGAATTTTCCTATCGCACGTCAATCCTTCAAGAAAAAAGGCCGGGAATATGCCTGGAAGCTGTATTACGTTTAAAAAAGGGGAAAAAAGAAGAGATTGTAGCGGTCATGCAAAGGAACAAGCATTACCGAAGAGAAACCCAACCTTGGAATTATCCATGCGCAGGAAGTATTTTTAGAAATCCGTTACCGTTTTATGCAGGTAAATTAATTGAAGAAGCCGGTTTGAAAGGCTACAAAAAAGGTGGAGCAAAAGTCTCTGAAATGCATGGTAATTTTATTGTGAATTCAGGGGATGCAACAGCAAATGATGTAGTACAGTTAATTAATGATATAAAATCTACTATAAAAGAAAAGTATAATATAAGCTTGGAAACGGAAGTTGAAATTATTGGTCTCAATTGACGTTAAAAACCCCAAATATTTCGGGTGATATGGTATAATTGCATGGTATTATCGTTTTTAGTGTTTATATAATTGTAAAAGATTAATAAACGGCATCCGAGTATGCCGTTTATTTTGTCAAGTACTAGATATAAGAATATCGTATGCTTTCGAAAAAGGACAACTTACATTTCATCCTACGTTGTATTTTTTCGCAATCAATACGATATGAAAAAAGTACACGACACTTTTCTAAAATATTGTGTTCTACATACAGGGGTATTAGGTGCTGATAGTAATCTCCTTGTCTATGAATTGAAATGCGCGCCAGGTGTTGCAAGGTGTGTGTGCAGAAATGTAAAGGTGCTTGGCCTTGTCGTTAATCGGTTATAGCTAGGAAAGGTTAACTGGCCACTTTGTGATTACTTAGGATAGACAAAGACGTCGTGCTTTATTAAATTTCGAGTTACGAACTCAATATAAATAAAAACTTCCTTGCACCATTACCTTAGGATGAGGTGGAATCATTGGAGAAAAAAGTTGTTTCGTTAGAAGAGCGGATACCGAAATTACAACAACAACGAAAGCAAAAATCAAATAGAAGATTAATTTTGTTCTTATCATTATTCTTCATCTTAATTTTACTAGTAATATACTTCCAATCCCCACTAAGTAAAGTTGGGAATGTGTCTGTTAAAGGGAACAAAATTGTACCAACTGAAGATATTATTAAATTAAGTGGAATTACAAGCTCTTCAGGTTATTGGAACATTAACGAAGATAAGGTCATTAAAGACGTTTCAAGCATAGTTCACTTAAAAGATGTTAAGGTAGTGAAAAAATTTCCTAATTCTATAGAAATTATTGTCCAGGAATTTCAAAGTATTGCTTACTTAGAAAAGGGGAATGCTTACTTACCGATTCTTGACAATGGACAAGTGTTAAATGATTTCAAAGAGAGTACACCGGCTGATGCACCTGTGTTAATCAATTGGGAAAATGACAATGCGATTAAAGTAATGATTGAACAATTAACACAACTCTCACCTGCAATTGTAAATTCGATATCAGAAATTCATCATACACCTGAAGATACGGACCCTTGGTTAATTCGTCTATATATGAATGACGGATATGAGGTTATTGCATCAGTTCGAACATTCTCAGAAAAAATGGATTTATACCCTTCTATTGTTAGTCAGCTTGAAGAAGACAGTGAAGGAGTTATCCATTTAGAAGTAGGATCTTATTTCGAATCGTATAAACCGTTAGGAGAGGAGGAAGAAGATGAAGGTGAAATTGAAGGGTAGGTATGTTATATTATCCTTGATTTTTCTAGTATTAGGTTTTTTAATTTCCTACTCTTATCAGCTTACTAAAGACAAAATTCAAAATCGGACACTAACTTCTGAACAATGGGATAAGGAATATGAGACAAGAGCTTTATTAATTAATAAAGAGGAAGCGAATAAAAATTTACAAGAGGAACTCTTCGAAAAGCAAGAGGAAGTAAAAAAAATCGAAGAATCATTAAAATCTGAAAAACAAGTGTATTATAATCTTGTAGAAGATGTTGAGAAATATCGTATGTATATCGGTGAATTACCCATTAAAGGAAAAGGTATTCAAATAAAACTTGAGGATACATCATATATACCTGAAGGAGAAAATGTTAATAATTATATTGTCCACGAGAGCCATATATTTAAAGTCATCAACGAACTATATATATCAGGGGCAGATGCTATTTCAATTAATGGACAAAGACTAGATAGAAAGTCTTATATTTATTGTAACGGTCCTGTTATTACAGTTGATGGAAGGCAATTTCCTGCACCCTTCATTATTTCTGCAATTGGTGACCCCTCAGTGTTAATTCCAGCAATGAACATCGCTGGTGGTGTAATTGACCAGCTAACATATGAAAATATAGTTGTTACGGTTGAGGAGAAAGAGGAAGTTAGGATGGAGCCACTACTACAAGAACAAAAGTTAACATCTTAAACGAAACTGTTTGAAATGGCTATAAAACAGGTAATTGTTGATAGTTGAACAGCTTTATTAATTGGAAGGATGTTAAGATTTCGTACATATGTCTAATACACTACACTAATAATCCAGGCATGACGAAGGAAGCAATAGTCTTTAGAGGTTTAACAAAACCATACAAAAAAGAAGTGCTAGGTGGTTGGTTTGAAAAAGACAAATAGGCAAAGAGGTATAAGTTTTTCTGTTTTAACGATGTTATTTGGATTAATGTTGGCTATTCAATTCCAAACGATACAAGAACCGATCGTGAGAGATACTCGTGATATGTGGGAACTTCGTGAGGATATTAAAAGGGAACAGCAACTGCAAGTGGATTTATTGTCTGAGATTCGTAAGTACGACGAAATTATTGAGGCCTATAAAGAAGAGGAAAACCAAAATCCTGAAGTTGCTCTTAATGAGACTCTAAATGTTTTGAAGGAAGAAGCTGGCTTAACAGAGGTGAATGGTCGCGGTATTATTATTACAATTGACCAACTCTTTTCAGAAGAAATAATCGGAAAGCAAATCCAACATATCTCGCCAGATTTATTAAAACGGTTAATTAATGAATTAAATTCATATGAAGCAGAGGATATTTCAATTCAAAATCGAAGAATCATTAATTCAACAGTTATTCGTGATATTAATGGCCAAACAAAACTGGATAATTATAGTTTACATACTTATCCAATAATAATTAAAGTTATCTCTGAAAATGCAGATAAGTTATATAATCGAATGAACGCCTCTACAACTGATGAGGATTTTGCGATTGACAATTTAAAATTAACAGTCTCCGAGCCACAGGATAATATAACAATACCTGCATATGATGATGCAATTAGAGTACGGAATATGGAGCCAGCGGAAATTGAAAAGGGGGAAAAGTAGACATGTGGCTACCAATACTAGGTCTAATACTAGGCATTTTTTTAGGATTAGTGTCAGAGCTAAGGATTCCCCCTGAATATTCAAATTATTTATCAATTGCCATTCTTGCTGCATTAGATACTTTGATAGGTGGTATTAGAGCACATTTACAAAATATATATGATGAGATGGTGTTTGTTTCAGGCTTTTTTTTTAACATTATCTTAGCTGCAAGTTTAGCTTTTCTCGGTGTCCATCTTGGTGTAGACTTATACTTAGTAGCTGTATTTGCTTTTGGAGTAAGAACATTCCAAAATATTGCAGTCATTAGAAGAATCTTACTTTCGAAATGGTCTCTATCAAGAGAAAAAGTTAAAAAAAATTGAATATTTTAAAGGGAATAGAAAGTATTTGCCGAATAAAAACAAATAGGCATAAATCAAGTTAATATTCAAAAAATTTTACGAACATAGTAAAGATAAGATTCATTGTCATGTCGTTCTAGTAGCGAATAAAATAGAAAGTACTGATAGATAAGGAGGTGCCTTAGAATGAACAACAATGAACTATTTGTAAGTCTTGACATCGGTACATCCAGTGTTAAAGTGATTATTGGTGAAATGACAAATGATACTTTAAACATTATTGGTGTAGGTAATGTAAAATCAGAAGGATTAAGAAAAGGATCTATAGTCGATATAGATGAAACCGTTCATTCTATTAAAAAAGCTGTAGAACAAGCTGAGCGAATGGTTGGGATCTCTTTAAAGAGAGTCGTTGTTGGAGTTACCGGTAATCATGTACATCTTCAAGAATGCCATGGAGTTGTAGCAGTATCTAGTGAAAATCGCGAAATCTCCAATGAAGATGTCAGAAGAGTAATTGAGGCAGCCCAAGTCGTATCGATACCTCCTGAAAGAGAAATCATTGATGTAATCCCGAGACAATTTATTGTTGATGGTTTAGATGAAATTAACGACCCAAGGGGTATGCTCGGTGTACGCCTAGAAATGGAAGGTACAATTATTACAGGGTCAAAGACTATTTTACATAATCTATTACGATGTGTAGAACGTGCTGGACTTGAGATAACTGACATTTGCTTACAACCATTAGCTGCAGGTTCGGTAGCTTTATCAAAGGATGAGAAAAACCTCGGTGTTGCACTTGTTGAAATTGGCGGGGGTTCAACAACAATTGCTGTTTTTGAACAAAATCATCTAGTTGCGACAACTGTTTTGCCGATTGGCGGTGAGCATATTACAAAGGATATATCTATAGGTCTTAGGACATCTACAGATGAGGCAGAACGCATAAAAATCAAATATGGACACGGTTTTTATGATCATGCTTCTGAGGATGAAGTTTTTGAAGCATCAATTATCGGTTCTGACCAAAAAAGAACCTTTAATCAGCTTGAAATAGCAGACATTATTGAAGCTAGATTAGAAGAAATCTATGAGTTAATTCTCTATGAATTAAAAAGATTAGGTATTGGTGAGATACCTGGAGGATTTGTATTAACAGGCGGTACTGTAAAAATGCCTGGTGTGCTAGAATTAGGACAAGCTGTTTTACAAAATAGTGTGAGAATCGCAAGTCCTGATTATATTGGTGTTAGAGAGCCTCAATATATGACTGGGGTAGGATTAATCCAATTTGCTCATAAAAACGCAAAAATTCAAGGTAGAAAGATCGGATCTAATGTTTCAGTCAATGCTGTTGAAGTAGCTGCAACAAAAGAACAGCCTCAACAACAAATTAAGCAACAGCAACAACATCATCATGAAGAGAAAAAAGTTAGTAAAGTGAAGAAGTTCTTTGGCTACTTCTTTGAATAGATTACATCAAGTAGAAGTGATTTGATGGATTAGGAGGATTTCGCATGTTGGAGTTTGATACAAATATTGACGGCTTAGCAACCATCAAAGTAATTGGTGTTGGTGGTGGAGGTAATAACGCTGTCAATCGAATGATAGAGCACGGGGTACAAGGTGTAGAATTTATCGCTGTAAACACAGATGCACAAGCATTAAATTTATCTAAAGCAGAAATAAAAATGCAGATTGGTTCAAAACTCACTCGAGGATTAGGTGCAGGAGCAAACCCTGAAGTAGGCAAAAAAGCCGCAGAAGAGAGCAGAGAACAAATAGAAGAAGCGTTAAGAGGCGCTGACATGGTATTTGTTACAGCTGGAATGGGTGGTGGAACAGGTACAGGTGCAGCACCTGTAATCGCCCAAATATCTAAAGACTTAGGTGCATTAACTGTAGGTGTTGTAACAAGACCTTTCACTTTTGAAGGTCGTAAACGAGCAATGCAGGCTGCAGGTGGAATTTCATCAATGAAAGAATCGGTCGATACGTTAATTGTTATACCGAATGACCGTTTACTAGAAATTGTTGATAAAAATACTCCTATGCTTGAGGCATTTAGAGAAGCTGATAATGTGCTTCGTCAAGGGGTACAAGGTATTTCCGATTTAATCGCGACACCAGGTTTAATTAACTTAGACTTTGCTGATGTTAAAACGATTATGTCTAATAAAGGTTCTGCTCTAATGGGGATCGGAGTTGCGACTGGTGAAAACCGTGCAGCTGAAGCGGCCAAAAAGGCTATTTCAAGTCCATTGCTTGAAAAATCGATTGATGGTGCCCAAGGTGTGCTTATGAATATTACAGGTGGTACAAATCTAAGTCTTTACGAAGTACAGGAAGCAGCTGATATAGTTGCAACTGCTTCTGACCAAGATGTTAATATGATATTTGGTTCTGTTATTAATGAAAATCTTAAAGATGAGATTGTCGTTACAGTTATTGCGACTGGTTTCACTGAATCAGAAGTAAATCCATTAAAACAACAATCATCACGCCAAATAGCAGGCAATAATAATGCATCTGTCGTAAAACCGGTGCAAAAACGTGAAATAAAACGTGAAGAGACTCAAGAAGCTCAATCAACACGAAGTGGTATACAACAAGCAGAGGATACACTAGATATCCCAACGTTCCTCAGAAACCGTAATAAACGTCGATAAGTATTAGCAAGGACAAATGGTTGAATAATCATTTGTCCTTTTTATATGTCTAAAAATTAAGATGTAATTTTAGAAAACACCTTGCTGGTTTCGTATATTTGAAATAAGTGTATTATTAGTCCAATCTACTTTGAGAAGGTATCACATTGCCAGAAAATAAGAAAATAATTAATTAAATGTCTGTTGCTTCTTAGTAAAGTCATGAATTACTAGATTCATTGGTATTATGGAACGAAATACTTGTAAGTTAAACGTTATTACAAATACATTCTCTTTGATTTTCCTATCATCAATACATTAATCATTGAATTAATTCAGTTAATGATTATCCTCGACAAAATTTCTAAAATTCTCCCAAAAATACTAGCATTCTATCGGCAGTAAGTGACAGACTTTCTACTAAAGACGATTTATACTAAATGACATCGGATGTTACTAAACTATAACTGTATGTTACATTCCTTTAGAAACTGGAAGGAGTATACAATGTCGCTTTACTTAGACATTATCTGGCTACTGAATTTTTCCTTTGATTTATTATTGTTACTTTTAACATCTGTTGTATTGAAAAGAAAAGTAGGCAAATTAAGAATATCGCTTGCAGCTCTTACAGGTTCAAGTATTGTACTTATGTTATTTACCCCTCTTGCATTTATTGCAAATGAGCCAATTGGAAAGATGTTTATTTCCTTCTTGATGGTTTGGATTGCATTTGGGTTTAAACGCTTTAGTTATTTTGCTCAAGGCTTGTTAACTTTTTATTTTGTCACCTTTATGGTTGGCGGGGGAATGATTGGTGCTCATTACTTATTACAATCTGATATGGGCTTTTTAAATGGAGTAATAATGACAAATACATCTGGTTTTGGACATCCTGTTAGTTGGTTATTTGTCATTTTCGGGTTTCCTGCGCTATGGCTATTTTCTAAAAATCGTTTAGTCAGTTTAGAAACGAAAAAAATTAAGTACGAACAATTAGTTAATGTGATGATTACCGTTGACGATAATTGTTTTACAATAAAAGGTTTAATAGATAGCGGGAATCAATTATATGATCCGATTACTAGAAGTCCGGTCATGATTTTAGATACGTTAAAGGTAAAAGAACACATACCGGAACAATTACTCAACCAAGCTATCCAAGAAGATGTGATGAAATCATTAAGTGAACCTAGTCAAACAAGTCATCAGTGGGAGCACAGAGTCCGAATTATCCCATATCGGGTTGTAGGTAGAGAACATCAATTTTTATTAGGATTTAAACCAGATGAAGTCTTAATTGAAACAAATGATGAGAAAATAAAAGTGCAAAAAACGATCATTGGCTTAAATCGGACTACATTATCATCTGATGATGAATATGAGTGTATCGTCCATCCGAAGATGCTACAAGGACAAGTAATTGAAAACGTATCGTAAAGGAGGAGTGGAAATAATGAAGGTTACCTACTTAGTCAGTTTCAGTGTGAACTGTAAAGGTATGATGTTGTGATATTTTTTATAGTGCTTTATGAAATGCAATTAACTAGTAATGAAACTATTAATTATTGTCTCCAGGCTTTTATTGTTTAAGTTTGCTAAAGTAGCGAGAATGATATTTTAGACTTTAAATTATTTATAGTGTTATTACGAGAATGTACTCTCATTAGTTTAGTTGTGGTCATTCAAAAGTTGTACGAAATTAATAGGAACTATATAAGTAGCTCATTACATATTGAGCCAGATGGCGAATCGATGATTACTGCCTTAGGCAGATAAATGACCTGAAGTTTGGAAGTAGGTAGCCACTGAAGCATAACCTGTTATCACCTACCCCGTGGAAAGAGAGAACTGCAAGAGGACCAAAACGATAAAGACAATTTAGTGAATTACCCTTAATTAAATATTTAGAAGACCTTAGGAGGGGGAGGAAAATGAAAAAATTAAAATTACATCTTACATATTTATGGTATAAGTTATTAATTAAACTAGGGATTAAGACGGATGAGGTCTATTATATAGGAGGTAGTGAAGCGTTACCTCCGCCCCTTTCAAAAGAGGAAGAGGAAGTCCTATTACAAAAGCTGCCTACGGGTGACCAGGCGGCAAGATCAATATTAATTGAACGAAATTTGAGGTTAGTTGTATACATTGCACGTAAATTCGAGAACACGGGAATAAATATTGAAGATTTAATCAGTATAGGAACGATTGGATTAATAAAAGCTGTTAATACATTTAATCCGGAAAAGAAAATAAAACTTGCTACATATGCATCGAGATGTATTGAAAATGAAATCTTAATGTATTTGCGAAGAAATAATAAACTGCGTTCTGAAGTATCCTTTGACGAACCGTTAAATATCGATTGGGATGGTAATGAACTGCTACTATCAGATGTACTTGGAACAGAAGATGATATTATCACAAAAGACTTGGAAGCAAATGTTGACAGAAAACTATTGATGAAGGCATTACAGCAACTAAATGCTCGTGAAAAACAAATAATGGAGCTAAGGTTCGGCTTGCAGGGTGGGGAAGAAAAAACACAAAAAGATGTTGCTGATATGTTAGGTATATCACAATCATACATTTCAAGACTTGAAAAGAGAATTATCAAACGATTACAAAAGGAATTTAATAAAATGGTTTAAAAAAATTTTTTTAAGCAACTTATGCCTTACTGTATCAATTATTCTTGTGCATTAACACCCTCCTAATAAAAACTGCTTGTGCATATTTTTTCCTTTCGAGGAGATACTTAACACTGTACAGCAACTCCTGTTAGGAGGGAAAGAAGTGACAAGAAATAAAGTCGAAATTTGTGGAGTAGATACCTCTAAACTTCCAGTCCTTAAAAACGAGAAAATGAGAGAGCTATTTAAACAAATGCAAAGCGGAGACTTATCAGCACGAGAAGAGCTGGTGAATGGCAACTTAAGATTGGTACTTAGTGTAATCCAGCGATTTAACAACAGAGGAGAATTTGTTGACGATTTGTTTCAAGTTGGCTGTATAGGATTAATGAAATCAATCGATAATTTTGACTTAAGCCAAAATGTCAAATTTTCAACATATGCTGTACCAATGATAATTGGAGAAATACGTAGGTATTTAAGGGATAATAACCCCATTCGTGTCTCCCGTTCACTCAGAGATATCGCTTATAAGGCACTACAAGTTCGAGAGCGGCTAATGAGTGAAACATCTAGAGAACCTACAGCTGAAGAAATTTCAAAAGTACTAGATGTTCCTCATGAAGAAATTGTTTTTGCTCTAGATGCTATTCAAGATCCTGTTTCATTATTCGAGCCAATTTATAACGATGGTGGGGATCCTATCTTCGTTATGGATCAACTAAGCGATGAAAAAAATCGTGATATTCAATGGATTGAAGAATTGGCATTAAAAGAAGGAATGAGACGATTAAATAGCCGAGAAAAGCTCATTCTCCGAAAACGATTTTTTCAAGGTAAGACACAAATGGAAGTAGCAGAGGAAATAGGAATTTCTCAAGCGCAAGTTTCAAGATTAGAGAAAGCTGCAATTAAGCAAATGAATAAAAATATTCAAAACTAATACTGAAAAGGTAAGACTTCAGTTGAAGTAAAAGCGGTTCGGAAAATCTTCCGAACCTTTTTTTATTCTCCTGTAACAGATACTCTATAATATTAATTCAAATGGTGTACGTTGTATCTGCTTCGACGTATAGATTTATTTTTTATAAATTATTTCTTAATCAATTGAATAGTTTATCCTACCTTATACATAGATATGTAAGAGACAAACATTAGAATCAAGTTGTAATAGATGAAACATGTCAGTCTAGACATACTTTGAATTAAGTTTTCTACAATCTATAAGTTTTATCTTGAGTATTGTTGAGCCTAATAATGTTACATTTGCTCAAAACTCGTCTGACAAGCTTATTAATAGTATTTATCATGAGCTCTAATCAACTTATTAGGGGAGGTACATGTATGTATATTTCAGAATTCCAAACAAAGGATGTTGTGAACGTATCAGATGGTAAAAAATTAGGAAACATAGGTGATTTCGATATAAACGTTACAACAGGAAAGATACAAGCGATAATTATTAGTGGAAACGGAAGAATGCTTGGATTTTTTGGTAAGGATGAGGAGTTAGTTATTCCTTGGAAAAACATTGTGAAAATTGGTGAGGATGTCATCTTAATACGAATGAATCGTCAGATTGAAAGTCAAATCGAATAATTTCATAATCAATCTAAACGTAAACGTTAAGTTGTGTTAAAATAAAAGTAGTGTAAATTAGGTCATTCATGATTATTGATTTTTAAATAATCATGAATGGCAACACATTAGGATGTATGATTGAGAGTTGAAAATGTTATGTCAACAATGGAACCGTTTAAACAATTTAATGAGTCGCTCCTCATACAAACAGAATGGCAAAATCATGTTGAAGGATTAATCGTCGGGTCGACGACTCGAAACGGTGGAGTGAGCACTGCTGATTATTCGTCTTTAAATTTAGGTCTTCATGTTCAAGATTCGATAGAAAAAGTCGTCGAAAATAGAAAAATTGTTGCCGATACTACTAGTATTATGTACGATGGTTGGACTTTTGCAGAACAAGTCCATGGTCACCACATCGAAAAGATTACCACTGAGAATCGCGGTAAAGGTTTTTATTCGTATGATGAAGCAATCTCTAAATGTGATGGTTTTTATACAAGTGAGAAAGGAATCATATTAGCGCTTTGCTTCGCTGATTGTGTACCAGTTTATTTTCTTGAACCGAGTCGAAAAGTTGTCGGAATCGCTCATGCAGGTTGGAGAGGTACTGTAGAAAATATTTGTGGAAAGTTCATCGATATTTGGAAAAATGATGAACTAATTCTACCAGAGAATATTAAAGTTACAATTGGCCCGTCAATTAGTGATTGTTGCTATATAGTGGATGAGAAAGTAATTTCCGAGATTAACAAAATGAACATTCAACACATTAATCAATCATATGAGAAGATAACTGATAATGAGTATAAACTTAATTTAAAAGAGCTTAACAAATATTTACTTCTCAATGCAGGTATAAAAAATGAAAATATAACGATATCTCAATACTGTACATGTTGTGAGGAGGATTTATTTTTCTCACATCGACGAGACAAAGGGAAAACAGGAAGAATGTTAAGCTTTATAGGCATAAATAGGGAGGCTTAACTTAGAAATCATGAATGTTAAAGAAAACTATCAGCAAATCCGTAGCAATATTGAAGAAATATGTCAACGGTGTGGAAGAAACCCAGATGATATTCATATTATCGCTGTAACAAAATATGTAAGCGTGGATCGGGCAAATGCTGCACTTGAAGCTGGAGTTATTCATATCGGTGAGAACCGTGATGAAGGACTGAACATGAAGCATGAAGAGTTAGGTGAAAAAGCCACTTGGCATTTTATTGGGTCTCTTCAGACTCGAAAAGTAAAACAAATCATTGAAAAAGTAGACTACATACATTCTTTAGATAGGCTATCACTTGCAATAGAGATTAATAAACGAGCAACAAAGCCGATTAAGTGCTTTATCCAAGTAAATGTATCCGGTGAGGAATCTAAACACGGTATATCTCCGGGACAAGTAGCACAGTTTGTTGACGAACTAAAGCAATTCGAATTTATTGAAATAGTTGGCTTAATGACGATGGCTCCATTTACAGAAGATACAAAAATAATTAGGACATGCTTTAGGAAATTAAAGGAACTCCAATTAGAAATACAAGCACTATCACAATTGAACGCACCATGTAATGAGCTTTCAATGGGAATGTCGAACGATTACAAAATAGCCATCGAGGAAGGAGCAACCTTTATTAGGATTGGTACTGCCTTAGTTGGTAATGAAAGTAGAGGTGTATAAACATGTCAATTAAAAATCGATTTAAAAGTTTTTTTGCACTTGATGACGAAGAATTTGAATATGTTGAAAATGAAGTACAGCAACAACCAGAAGAGGAGCAACCACAGTCGTTTGCACCTGCAAAGACACAATCACATGCTCCAAAACAAAATGTTGTAAGTTTGCAAAGTGTTCAAAAATCATCTAAAGTTATTTTAAGTGAGCCAAGAGCTTATGCAGAAGCACAAGAAATAGCTGACCAACTAAAAAATAGACGTGCTGTTGTAGTGAATCTTCAGAGTATTCAAAAGGACCAAGCTAAACGAATTGTAGATTTTTTAAGTGGGACGGTTTATGCTATTGGTGGCGACATTCAGAGAATCGGTGCAAATATTTTCCTCTGTACCCCAGATAATGTTGATGTTTCAGGCTCAATTTCAGATTTTATAACAGACGAAGAACCGCAAAGGTGGTAAACACATGAATTTTGTATTTAATATCATTGGAAATGTGATAACAATTTATTATTTTGCGATCATTATTTATATCTTACTTTCTTGGTTTCCAGGTGCAAGAGAGTCAGGATTTGGTCAATTTCTCGCAAAAATTTGTGAGCCTTATTTAGAACCATTCCGTAAGATTATCCCTCCAATTGGTGGAATGATTGACATTTCCCCTATCGTTGCAATTATTGCTTTACGATTTGCACAAGCTGGTTTAAACTCGTTAGCAAGAATGTTTGGGTAAAGGACTTTATGTGCTATAAGGTCCTTTTTCTATTATTGAACAAAATTACAACGATTTGATACATAATAATTGTTAGTGAAAATTAATGGAGTGGCAAAATGAATAACATCTATCAACATTTCAGAGAAGACGAACGACATTTTATTGACCAAGTAGTAGGGTGGAAGCAATCAGTGGAAGAACAATATAGCCCAAGACTTTCGGATTTTTTAGACCCTAGGGAACAGGAAATTGTTCAATCAGTAATTGGTGAACATTCGGAAGTAAAAGTAGTTTTTTCTGGAGGAAAGGAAGACACGGAAAGAAAAAGAGCTTTTGTTTATCCTGATTATTACCAAGTCCAAGAAGAAGACTTTAATTTGCAGCTATTTGAAATACACTATCCTAGTAAATTTATACAAATTCAACATCGACAAGTCCTTGGATCATTAATGGGATTAGGTTTAAAACGTTCAAAGTTTGGTGACATCAGATTTAATGATACTATCGTTCAATTTATTTGCGCGTTAGAAATATCAGATTATTTAAAGGCAAACTTTCATGAAGTCGGTCGTACGAAAATAACACTTAAAACGAAGAACATAACTGATCTCATCACCGATAAAGAAGATACTCAAGAATTGATCACAACAGTATCCTCGATGAGGTTAGATGTGGTTTGCTCTACAATTTATAATTTATCGAGACAAAAAATCCAACCATTTATTTCTAATGGTCTCGTTAAGGTTAATTGGAAGGAAGTTAATCAACATTCATTTGAGTGTCGTGAAGGTGATACGATTTCAATACGTGGTTACGGTCGAAGTAAAATTATGTCTATTGAAGGAAAAACTAAGAAAGATAAATGGAGAATTGTTGTTTCGAAGCACATTTAATGCTGGTTAAGTAAGGCATGATTTACATAAAAAGATTGGTCTATGTTCACTTATGAAATCTTTTTACCCTTTACTTGTTAATTTGGTGGTCGTAAGTGCGTCAATAAAACTTTAGAAAATGTCATTTGAAATTTAGCATTAATCAAAAATATTTAATAAAATAGCAGGAAAATCAACATAGTTGTCGAAATATGATTTATAATGTTGACAAGAATATCTATTTTTAATACATATTGGAGGTGGCATCCATGCCTTTAACACCATTAGATATCCATAATAAGGAATTCAGTAAAGGGTTTCGTGGATATGATGAAGATGAAGTAAATGAATTTCTAGATCAGGTCATTAAAGACTATGAAATGATAATCCGCGAAAAGAAAGAACTTGAGACAAAGGTTACGGATTTAACTGAAAAATTAGGTCACTTTACAAATATTGAGGAAACATTGAATAAATCAATTATCATTGCTCAAGAAGCAGGAGAAGACGTAAAGCGTAACGCTCAAAAAGAATCAAAGCTAATCATTAAAGAAGCTGAAAAAAATGCGGACAGAATCATTAACGAAGCCTTGTCAAAATCCCGCAAGATAGCTATGGAAATTGAAGAGTTAAAAAAACAGTCAAAAGTATTTAGAACTCGTTTCCAAATGTTAATTGAAGCACAATTAGACCTATTAAAGAATGATGATTGGGACCATTTATTAGAGTATGAAGTGGAACCTATATTCGGTGAAGAAGAAGAATCAAAAAGCTAAACCTTGACTTTTTATCTTTAATTCGCATATAATACTTTATCGAAGATTGATTTTGATATAGAATAAGACAATATTGAAAAGTAATAAAGACAGTGAAAGGGATAAGTAATCTATTCACCCTTATGAAGCGAATCGAGGATGGTGTGAGCTCGAGATAAGGATTTAGATGAAAATCACCCTAGAGTTCCATGCTGAACATACATAATTAGTAAGCAGTGGCGTGTCATTCTCGTTACGAATGCTAAAGTGGATTAATTTAATTTATTTATTAATCTAATAGGGTGGTACCGCGAGATAAACCTTCTCGTCCCTTGTGGGATGTGAAGGTTTTTTTGTTGTTTAGGAACATATAAAATTTTCTTTACCTAGGGCTAAAACTGTGGCTAAGTGCTTGTTAACTCTTTTGCGCCTAGCCCTCCTATGTTAGTGAATTTATATTAGACAGCACAGAATGCCTACTATTCTAAAATCCATCTTATGCTTGTCGAAGCTGGTCAAGGCGCTTGTGCTTTGTTTTGTCTAAAATTTGATTGGAGGAAATGAAAATGAATTATAAAGATACTCTTCTTATGCCAAAAACAGATTTTCCTATGCGTGGGAATCTACCGAATCGTGAACCGATTATGCAAGAAAAATGGGAAGATATGAACATTTATGAAAAAGTACAGGAACGTACAAAGGATCGCCCATTATTTATCCTTCATGATGGGCCTCCATATGCAAATGGAGACATCCATATGGGGCATGCGTTAAATAAAATACTTAAAGACTTTATCGTTCGTTATAAATCAATGAGTGGTTATTGTGCTCCATATGTCCCAGGTTGGGATACACATGGCTTACCGATCGAAACAGCTCTTACTAAAAATAAAAAAGTAAAACGTAAAGAAATGTCTATCGCTGAATTCCGTAAGCTATGTGAAGAATATGCGTGGCAACAAATTAATGGCCAACGTGAACAGTTTAAACGCTTAGGTGTTCGCGGAGACTGGGAAAATCCTTATGTAACATTAACGCCTGCTTATGAAGCACAACAAATTAAAGTGTTTGGTGAAATGGCGAAGAAAGGATATATCTACAAAGGGCTGAAGCCTGTATATTGGTCACCATCAAGTGAATCAGCACTTGCTGAAGCTGAAATTGAGTACCAAGATAAGCGTTCAGCATCCATCTTCGTTGCTTTTCCAGTTAAAGACGGCAAAGGCGTTTTATCGAATGATGAACAAATTGTTATCTGGACAACTACACCATGGACCATTCCTGCCAACCTTGGTATTTCTGTTCATCCAGAATTAGAATATAGCGTAGTAGCTGTAAATGGTGAAAAGTATGTCATTGCATCAGCATTAGTAGAATCAGTTGCTAAAACAATTGGATGGGAAGATTATACAATTGACCGCACGATTAAAGGTGAAAAGCTCGATCGTATTGTAGCACAGCATCCAATATACGACCGTAGTTCATTAGTTATGTTAGGGGAACATGTAACAAGTGATGGCGGAACTGGCTGTGTTCATACTGCTCCAGGTCATGGGGAAGATGACTTTATCATCGGTCAGAAATATAATCTTGATGTTTTATGTCCTGTTGACGAAAAAGGATATATGACTAGTGAAGCAGTAGGCTTTGAAGGCTTGTTCTATGATGAAGCAAATAAAGCAATTACAGAGAAGCTACAAGAAGCTGGTGCATTACTTAAATTAGATTTTATTACGCATTCATATCCACATGATTGGAGAACGAAAAAACCAACAATTTTCCGTGCAACAGCACAATGGTTTGCTTCAATTAAGGATTTCCGTGATGAACTATTAGCTGCAGTAAAAGAGACTAAATGGGTTCCAGCTTGGGGAGAAACAAGATTATATAATATGGTTCGGGATCGTGGTGATTGGTGTATTTCCCGACAACGTGCATGGGGTGTACCAATTCCAGTATTTTATGCCGAGAATGGTGAACCAATTATTACGGATGAAACAATTGAACATGTTTCAGCTCTATTTAGAGAGCATGGTTCAAATATTTGGTTCGAACGTGAAGCGAAGGAATTGCTTCCAGAAGGATTTACACATGAAGGTAGTCCGAATGGTACATTTACAAAAGAAAACGACATTATGGATGTTTGGTTTGATTCAGGTTCTTCACATCAAGCTGTATTAGTGGAAAGAGATGACTTACAAAGACCAGCTGATTTATATTTAGAAGGGTCTGATCAGTATCGTGGTTGGTTTAACTCATCTTTATCAACTTCTGTTGCGGTTTCAGGTAAAGCGCCATATAAAGGTGTTCTAAGTCATGGATTTGCGCTTGACGGTCAAGGGCGTAAAATGAGTAAATCACTTGGAAATACGGTTCTTCCATCAAAAGTCATGAAACAACTAGGTGGAGATATTTTAAGATTATGGGTTGCATCCGTAGACTATCAGGCAGATGTTAGAGTATCAGATGCGATTTTAAAACAAGTTGCAGAGGTATATCGAAAAATTCGCAATACATTCAGATTTTTATTAGGTAATGTATCTGATTTCAATCCTAATGAAGATAAGCTAAGCCTTGATAATCTACGTGAAGTAGACCGCTATATGCTTGTTAAGCTTAATAATTTAACAAAGCGTGTGAAAGAAGCATATGACAATTACGAATTTGCAGCTATTTATCATGCAGTTCATAACTTCTGTACAATTGAGTTAAGTTCATTCTATTTAGACTTCGCAAAAGATGTACTTTACATTGAAGCAAAAGATAATCAAGAGCGTCGTGCTATTCAAACGGTTCTTTATGAAACTTTATTAACTTTAGTGAAATTAGTAACACCGATTCTACCGCATACTGCTGATGAAGTTTGGGAGCATATCGATTATGTCTCAGAAGAAAGTGTTCAGCTAGTAGATATGCCAGAGGTTCAGCAATATGCAGATGCTGAAGAACTCGAGAAAAAATGGGATACATTTATGTCGTTACGTGATGATGTATTGAAAGCATTAGAAGTCGCGCGTAATGAAAAAATAATAGGTAAGTCTTTAACAGCGAGCATTGCTTTATATCCTAATCAAGATACGAGAGCCTTGTTGGACTCAGTTAATGAAGACTTAAAACAATTATTTATCGTATCAGGCTTTGAAATTTCTGGGGATTATCAATCTGCACCTGAAAATGCACAAACATTTGATTCGATTAAAATTGTCATTTCAGAAGCAAAAGGTGATACATGTGATCGCTGTTGGATCGTAACACCAGAGGTTGGTCAAGTTCCTAAGCATCCAACATTATGCAAACGTTGTGCGACAATCGTGACTGAAAATTATTAAATAAAGAGAGGGTGACTCATACTTAAGAGTAAAACCCCTCAAGCACGATATACAGCATACTGTATATCTGTGGTTGTTGGAGGGGCGAAGCTTATGAGTCTCCCTCTTTTTTTTTGATGTATATATTTTCCGGAAAATTGAAATCAATATTGACAAAATCGAACCGCCCATTTTTTCAAAATAATGTTTTGTTATGTTAAATGGGGGGTAAAAAATATCCATTCACCAAAACGATTAAATTCATGTATTACATGGATTTCAAACAAAGGAAAATTCTTAATAGGGTGAGGTTGAAAATCTCGGGAAACACTATTGGTACATCATGAGAAGGTTAAGGAGTTGTCCATCTTGAATAAATATTATGGGATCCGGTATGAATTGCAAGTGATGAGAGAAGAGTTACGGGCAAGATTATTTGATCACAGTATGTTTGAAATGACGAATGATGATCAAGGTAAGAATAATACCTTAATCCATCATATAAAAGAAGAACTTCAAGATGTAGAACGTGCCTTACTTAAAATGGATAAAGGAATGTATGGATACTGTGAAGAAACAGGTGAGGAGATTCCTTTTGAAAAATTAAGAATTCTTCCAACAGCTAGAACAATATACGATTTCTACTTTCAAGAATTATATGAACGAAAATCACTACCTCAATATGATTACCCTCATCTTGACGAGACATATTATAGTTAAATGCATAATAGGGACTGACCCTCTATTTAAGGGGGTCTGTCCCTGAAATTAAATGTAAGTATTTCCAATGCGAACAACCATATGGTACAATTCAAGTGGATTCAATCGAATATAGAAAGTTGGGGAAGCATTGTTTTATTATATTGTTGCTGCAATTATCATTGTTTTTGACCAATTAACAAAGTGGTTAATCGTTAAAAATATGGAACCTGGAGAGAATATACCTATTATTGACAACTTCTTATACATAACTTCTCATCGAAATAGAGGCGCAGCCTGGGGAATTTTAGAAGGACAAATGTGGTTTTTTTACATAATTACAACCATTGTGATTTTCGGAATTATTTACTATATACAAAAACACACTAATGGTAATAAAATGATGGGAGTCGCTCTCGGACTTATGTTAGGTGGGGCAATCGGTAATTTTATCGATCGTATCTTTAGAAAAGAAGTTGTTGACTTTATCAATACGTACATATTTACATACGATTTCCCGATTTTTAACATCGCAGATTCTGCATTATGTGTAGGAGTAGGTTTACTATTCATTTATATGTTGTTTTTTGAAGGGAAACAAGAGAAGGAGCAAGCTTAATGGACATCGTTGAATTACAAGTGAGTGAAGAATATAAAAGTGAACGGATTGATAAGTTTTTATCTGCAAGTAACAAAGAGTGGTCTAGAACTCAAGTTCAGCAGTGGATAAAAGATGGGGTTGTAAAGGTTAATGGTGTAAACGTAAAAACAAATTATAAATGTCAGGCAGGAGACGAAATAGAACTAATTATCCCTGATCCTGAACCGCTTGACGTTATCCCGGAGCCTATGAATTTAGATATTTACTATGAGGATGAAGATGTATTAGTTGTTAACAAACCAAAAGGAATGGTCGTGCATCCAGCACCAGGTCACTTAAAAGGGACATTAGTAAACGGTTTAATGGCTCACTGTAAAGACCTATCTGGTATTAACGGCGTTTTAAGACCTGGTATCGTTCATCGAATTGATAAAGACACGTCTGGCTTACTAATGGTTGCAAAAAATGACCTTGCCCATGAAGGTTTGGTCGACCAACTAGTTAATAAAACCGTAACGAGAAGGTATAAAGCGATTGTTCATGGTAATATTCAACACGATCACGGAACGATAAATGCCCCAATAGGCAGAGATAAAGTAGACAGACAAAGTATGACTGTTACGAATGTAAGCAGTAAAGAGGCAGTTACTCATTTCCGTGTCCTAGAACGTTTTAACGAATATACATTTGTTGAGTGTCAGCTTGAAACAGGGCGTACACATCAAATTCGTGTTCATATGAAATATATTGGCTATCCTTTAGTAGGTGATCCTAAATATGGGCCAAAGAAAACATTACCACTAAATGGTCAAGCGCTTCATGCAGGCATACTAGGGTTTATTCATCCAAGAACGAAGGAATATTTAGAATTTGAAGCACCTTTACCGGAAGAATTTGAACAAGTATTAACAGAGATACGAAAGAACAGTAAAGCTTAATAAGTCCCAAAACAAAACGAAGGAGCACGCTATTAGCGTGTTCTATTTTTCAGCAATGAACGTAAAAAAGTAACAAAACAACGATATCAAATTTCTATATTAAAAAAATTGTTGACACCATTCTACATATTTGGCATAATAAACTTAACTTAATAAGGACCTTTAACACAGTCCCGAGAGGCTGAGAAGGAAAACGGAATTTGACTATGCAAATATAGCTTAGTTACATTGTGTCTTTGTCTACCCTCTCATCGCTTGGTGAGAGGGTTTTCGTTTTTAAAAGGTGACCTTTTAGTGCAATATGACAAGACGAAGGGAGAGCTGATATGATGTCTCAAAAAGCTGTTGTTTTAGATGAACAAGCGATAAGAAGAGCGCTGACAAGAATCGCTCATGAGATTATCGAAAGAAATAAAGGGATTGATGATAGTGTATTAGTCGGTATTAAGACACGTGGAATTCATCTTGCCAAAAGACTAGCTGAGAAAATTGAGCAAATCGAAGGTAATAAAATTTCGATAGGTGAGCTTGATATTACATTATATCGTGACGATTTATCATTAAAAACGAATGATCAGGAACCATTAGTTAAAGGTTCGGATATCCCGGTAGATGTGACGAATCAAAAAGTGATATTAGTTGATGATGTATTATATACTGGCAGAACTGTAAGGGCAGCAATGGACGCTCTTGTTGATATCGGAAGGCCAGCTAATATTCAACTTGCTGTCTTAGTTGACAGAGGACATCGTGAATTACCGATACGAGCCGATTATGTCGGGAAAAACATCCCAACATCTAGTTCTGAAAAGATTGTTGTAGAATTAGTTGAACAAGATGACCAAGATCAAGTGACAATCCATGAAAATGAATAAACCCTTTTAAAATTCGTCCTGTGAGACGACAAAGGGGTCAAAGGAATACAATCAGAACGATTCTGATAGTATATTCTTTTGCGCCTCTTTGCCTAAACTGCAAAGAGGTATTTTTTATAAATAGACAATTATTCATCATACACACTAACTAACATGATATTCATAACGGAGGTACTAGACATGAAAGATGAACAAATAGTATTAGACATTCACGATATACCAAAACCGCTAAATTGGTTAACATTAAGCTTCCAGCACTTATTTGCAATGTTTGGTGCTACAATTTTAGTACCATTCTTAGTTGAAATGGATCCTTCAGTTGCACTAATCTCAAGCGGTCTAGGAACATTAGCATTCATGCTTATTACAAAGGGGCAAGTACCAGCATACCTAGGTTCATCTTTTGCGTTTATTACACCGATAATTGTAGCTAAAGCTGCAGGTGGAATTGGCGCAGCGATGGTAGGAAGCTTTTTAGCTGGCTTAGTGTACGGAATCATTGCATTAATTATTAAAGGAACCGGTCATAAATGGATAATGAAGATACTACCACCGGTTGTAGTAGGGCCGGTCATTATCGTCATCGGCTTAGGTTTAGCAGGAACTGCAGTAGATATGGCAACATTAAATGGTGAAGAATATAGCTTGCAATATTTCTCGGTAGCAATTATAACCTTACTTATTACAATCATTGCATCTATATTTTTTAAAGGGTTTTTCAATCTAATCCCTGTTTTAATCGGTATTGCAGGCGGATATTTTTATTCACTGGCAATTGGAATTATTGACTTTACAAAAGTAATTGAAGCTAAATGGTTCGAGTTACCGAATTTTGTTTTCCCGTTTGTTCACTATACTCCAACGCTAAGCTTAGATATTATTGCACTAATGGTTCCAGTAGTAGTTGTTACAATCTCTGAGCATATTGGTCATCAATTAGTGTTAAGTAAGGTAGTTGGTAGAGATTATATTGAAAAGCCTGGCTTACATCGTTCAATTATGGGAGATGGAGTTGCAACAATGATAGCTGCTCTTATCGGTGGACCACCAAATACAACTTATGGTGAAAATATAGGAGTGCTTGCAATAACAAGAGTATATAGTATCTTTGTCTTAGCAGGTGCTGCGGTACTAGCAATCGTATTTGGATTTGTTGGAAAGATATCAGCGTTTATAAGTACAATTCCAACACCTGTTATGGGTGGGGTATCGATACTGCTATTCGGTATCATCGCTTCTAGTGGACTACGTATGATGATAGATAACAATCTTGATTTAGGAAATAAACGTAATCTTATTATCTCTTCAGTGATATTAGTCATTGGTATCGGTGAAGCTACAATTAAATATGGAAATTTCGATTTGCATGGAATGGCATTAGCTGCTATTATTGGGATAATTTTAAACTTAATACTCCCACATAATGATAAAGAAACAATAAATCGAGAAAATGCATAGGTTTGCTTAAATCTTTTAATGAAAGTCCAGTGAGGCTTAGAAGGGTGTAAGGCAAAGAGACGGTATGGACGTACCTTAATTTGCTCTACCTTAAAACACCCTGTTAATGATAAACAGGGTGTTATTTTTTTAGAAAGCTCTTTTCTAAAAGGTTGTAGCTGTTTGCACTAATCTTTTTAAGGGTTTGTTGGAGCGGAAGTGCGAGACTCCTGCGGGATGCGTGGGAGAGGCGAGACCCCGCAGGCGTTTACGCTGAGGAGGCTCGCCACCCACCCCGCGGAAAGCGAGTACTGTAGCGGAAACAAACCCTAAACGACAACTCGGTTAAAAGCAGCAATGTTTACGAAAACAGCCTTTTAGAAAGAAAAAAATAAAGTGTTAAGGATACTAAATTAGGTATCTACACTTAAAGGAGAGAATAGGTATGACGAATCTACTGACTATGAACGAACTTTCAAATGATGAGATTTTCTCAATCCTAGAAGATGCAAATCAATACAAAGACGGTAAGGGCTGGGTTCCAAATGATACGATTTTTGTCTCAAATTTATTTTTTGAGCCAAGCACGAGAACAAGATTTAGTTTTGAAGTCGCAGAAAAGAAGTTAGGCTTGCAAGTTCTAAACTTTACAGCTGAACATTCAAGTGTTCAAAAAGGTGAAACGTTATATGATACAGTCAAAACACTGGAATCAATCGGTGCTAATGCTGTTGTGATAAGACATCAAGAAGATCACTTTTTTGAAGAGTTGATTGGCAAGGTATCAATACCAATTATAAATGCAGGTGATGGCTGTGGGCATCATCCATCCCAGTCTTTATTGGATTTATTAACGATAAAACAAGAGTTTGGTAGTTTTAAAGATTTGACCGTGTCCATACACGGTGATATTCGTCATAGCCGTGTAGCACGCTCCAATGCAGAGGTACTAACAATGCTTGGTGCAAATGTATTGTTTTCTGGTCCTACTAAATGGCAAGACCCATTTAATCTAAACGGTCAATACGTAGCGGTAGATGAAGCGATAAAACAGTCTGATGTCGTAATGCTCCTTAGAATTCAACATGAGCGGCACAATGAAAAAACAAATCCCTTTAACTACTTAACAGAGTATGGATTGACTAAGACA
This sequence comes from Metabacillus malikii, assembly GCF_030813355.1. Taxonomy (GTDB): domain Bacteria; phylum Bacillota; class Bacilli; order Bacillales; family Bacillaceae; genus Metabacillus; species Metabacillus malikii. Next base: position 10,576 of record NZ_JAUSUD010000011.1, on the reverse strand, counting down.
AGAGAAAGACAAATGAAAAAAAATGCAATTATTATGCATCCAGCTCCAGTAAACCGTAATGTAGAAATTGATGCAGACTTAATAGAATGTGAACGTTCTAGAATCTTTAAGCAAATGGAAAACGGAGTATTTGTACGAATGGCAATATTGAAAAGAGCACTTCAACAAATAACAAATAATCAGGAGGTTAACGGACATGTCATTTATTCTTAAAAATGGTTTAATCGTAAATAATCTTGGTGAGTTACAGCCTGCAGATATTAAGGTTGAAAATGGTAAAGTTGTTGAAATTGTAGAAGGTATCATCAATCAAGATGGAGTGAAAGAAATAGATGTAAAAGGACAGCTTGTTTCAACTGGATTTGTTGATTTACATGTCCACTTAAGAGAGCCTGGTGGAGAGCATAAAGAGACAATTGAAACAGGGACGAAAAGTGCTGCAAAAGGTGGCTTTACTACAATTGCTCCTATGCCAAATACGAGACCTGTACCTGATACGAAGCAACAAATGGAGTGGCTGCAACATCGTATTAAAGAAACTGCGATTGTAAAGGTACTACCATATGCTGCGATAACAACAAGACAATTAGGCGAAGAGTTAACAAACTTCAAGGAGTTGAAGGAAGCAGGTGCCTTTGCATTTACTGATGATGGTGTTGGTGTACAATCAGCAGGAAAAATGTTAGAAGCAATGAAACAAGCAGCTGCGATAGGTGCAGCAATTGTTGCTCATTGTGAAGAAAATACATTAATTAATAAAGGCTCAGTTCATGAGGGGAAATTCTCTGCTGAACATGGTATTAACGGAATACCTTCAGTTTGTGAGTCAGTACATATTGCAAGAGATATATTACTTGCAGAAGCAGCCGGATGTCACTATCACGTCTGTCATATTAGTACAAAGGAATCAGTACGTGTCGTAAGGGATGCAAAGCGGGCAGGGATTAATGTAACAGCTGAAGTAACGCCTCATCATTTACTATTATGTGAAGAAGATATCCCTGGTTTGGATACAAATTATAAAATGAATCCTCCTTTACGTGGCAAAGCAGACCAAGAGGCACTCATAGAGGGATTATTAGATGGTACGATTGATTTTATTGCAACAGACCATGCACCACACGCGGAAGAAGAGAAGGCAGAAGGGATGCAATTAGCACCATTTGGAATTGTAGGACTTGAAACAGCTTTCCCTTTACTTTATACACATTTTGTCCAAACGAACAAAATGACTCTTAAGCATTTATTAGATTTCTTAACAGTGAAACCTCAGCAAGCATTTGGTTTGCAGTTAGGTGGACTTGAAGTAGGTGCTGATGCTGATTTAACAGTGATTGATTTAGAAGCAGAAGCAAAAATTGACCCAGAGAGCTTTTTATCAAAAGGGAAAAACACACCTTTCAAAGATTGGGTATGTAAAGGCTGGCCAACATTAACGGTTGTAGATGGCAATATCGTTTGGGAAAAAGGAGGCATTACTGTATGAAAAGACAATTAATTTTAGAAGACGGTACAGTATTTTTAGGAGAAGGCTTTGGTAGTGATAAAGAAAATATCGGTGAAGTAGTATTCAATACAGGAATGACTGGCTATCAAGAAATTTTGTCAGACCCATCATATTGCGGTCAGATTGTGACATTAACATATCCTTTAATAGGAAACTACGGCATTAATCGCGATGATTTTGAGACAATTTCTCCATTCATCCACGGATTTGTCGTAAAAGAGTATTGTGATTATCCATCAAACTGGAGAAATGAATATTCGATTGACGAATATTTTAAAATGAAAAATATTCCTGGTATCTCAGGAATCGATACAAGAAAGCTAACTAGAATCATTAGAATGTACGGTACATTAAAAGGGGCAATTTGTTCAGCTGACGCAAATCCTGAAGAGGTAATTGCTAAATTAAACAAAACAGAGTTACAAACAAATCAAGTTGAAACAGTATCTACGAAAACTGCCTATCCAAGTCCAGGGAGAGGTCATCGCGTTGTATTAGTAGATTACGGTATGAAGCATGGTATTTTAAGAGAGTTAAATAAACGAAACTGTGATATCGTTGTTGTTCCACATACAATTACTGCAGAAGAGGTACTACAATTAAAACCAGACGGAATTATGTTATCAAACGGTCCTGGAGACCCGAAGGATGTACCTGAAGCAATCGAAATGATTAAAGGAATACTTGGGAAAATACCGTTATTCGGAATTTGTTTAGGTCATCAACTATTTGCTTTAGCTTCAGGAGCTAATACAGAAAAAATGAAGTTTGGTCACCGTGGTTCGAACCATCCTGTAAAGGAGCTTAGCACAGGTAAAGTAGATATTACTTCACAAAATCATGGCTACACAGTAACGGCTGAATCGATTAATCATACAGACCTTGAAATTACGCATGTTGCCTTAAATGACGGCACTGTCGAAGGTTTAAAACATAAAACAGCACCAGCATTTACGGTTCAATACCATCCTGAAGCATCACCAGGTCCTGAGGATGCAAATGGACTATTTGACCAATTTTTAGAAATGATTGAAGCGAATAAGAAAGAAGGGGTTCTATAATGCCAAAACGTACTGACATAAATAAAATTCTTGTTATCGGTTCAGGTCCAATCGTAATTGGTCAAGCTGCAGAGTTTGACTACGCAGGAACGCAAGCATGTATCGCACTTAAAGAAGAGGGCTATGAAGTCGTATTAGTGAACTCAAATCCAGCAACGATTATGACTGATACAGAGATTGCTGATAAGGTTTATATTGAGCCTCTCACACTAGAGTTTCTAAGTAATATTATTCGTAAAGAACGTCCAGATGCACTCGTCCCAACACTTGGTGGTCAAACTGGATTAAATCTTGCAGTAGAATTAGCGGAATCAGGTGTTTTAGATGAGTGTGGTGTAGAAATACTTGGAACAAAGCTATCAGCAATTAAACAAGCGGAAGACCGTGACCTTTTTCGAACATTAATGAATGATTTAAATGAGCCAGTTCCAGAAAGTGATATTATTCATAACTTAGACGAAGCCCGAGCATTTGTCGACAAAATAGGTTACCCGGTTATCGTCCGCCCTGCATATACATTAGGTGGTACTGGTGGCGGAATTTGTGAGAATGAAGAAGAACTAATTGAAATTGTCTCAAGTGGTTTAAAGAATAGTCCAGTTACACAATGTCTACTAGAAAAAAGCATTGCTGGTTATAAAGAAATTGAATACGAGGTTATGCGTGATTCAAATGACCATGCTATCGTTGTTTGTAACATGGAAAACTTTGACCCAGTAGGTGTTCATACAGGTGATTCAATCGTTTTTGCGCCGAGTCAAACATTAAGTGACCGTGAGTATCAAATGCTCCGTAATGTCTCATTGAAAATTATTCGTGCTCTTAAAATCGAAGGGGGCTGTAATGTTCAACTTGCATTAGACCCAAATAGCTTTAAATATTACATTATTGAGGTTAATCCTCGTGTAAGCCGCTCGTCAGCACTAGCTTCAAAAGCGACTGGTTATCCAATTGCGAAATTAGCAGCGAAAATTGCTGTTGGTCTAACACTTGATGAAATGGAAAATCCAGTAACAGGTAAAACATACGCTTGTTTTGAACCTGCCTTAGACTATATCGTTTCAAAAATTCCACGCTGGCCATTTGATAAGTTTGAATCAGCAAATCGCCGTTTAGGGACGCAAATGAAGGCAACTGGTGAAGTAATGGCAATCGGTCGGACTCTTGAAGAATCTTTATTAAAAGCAGTCCGCTCATTAGAATCAGATGTCTCTTACTTACGATTAAATGATGCTGAAACATTTTCAGATGAGCTGATTGAAAAACGAATTCGTAAAGCTGGTGATGAACGACTGTTCTACATTGCTGAAGCATTTAGAAGAGGTGTTACGAAAGAGCAAATCCATGAATGGAGCGAAATTGATTTATTTTTCTTAATGAAAATTGAGAAAATAATTACATTTGAACAAAATATAAAGGAAAATCCATATGAGCTTACTACTCTTCAAAAAGCAAAGGAAATGGGCTTCTCAGACTCTGAGATTGCTAGCTTATGGAATACGAGTGAGCTAGAAGTTTATGAATTACGTAAACAAGCAAGTATTACACCAGTTTATAAAATGGTCGATACATGTGCAGCAGAATTTGAATCGGCTACACCTTATTTTTACGGAACGTTTGAAGAAGAGAATGAATCAATTGTTACTGATAGAGAAAGTGTTGTAGTACTAGGCTCTGGACCAATTCGTATCGGTCAAGGAGTAGAATTTGACTATGCTACTGTTCACTCAGTATGGGCAATAAAAGAAGCAGGATATGAAGCGATTATTGTAAATAACAATCCCGAAACAGTTTCAACCGATTTCAGTATTTCAGATAAATTATACTTTGAGCCGTTAACGATTGAAGATGTGATGCACATTATAGATTTAGAAAAACCTAAAGGTGTTGTCGTTCAATTCGGTGGACAAACTGCGATTAACCTTGCAAGTGAGCTGCAAGCTAGAGGTGTAAAAATACTTGGTACTTCTTTAGAAGATTTAGACCGTGCTGAGGACCGTGATAAATTTGAACAAACACTTGCAACACTAAATGTACCACAACCGTTAGGAAAAACAGCTACTTCAGTAGAGCAAGCAGTTAAAATCGCAGCAAATATCGGTTACCCTGTACTAGTGCGTCCTTCATATGTTCTAGGTGGACGTGCGATGGAAATAGTCTATCAGGAATCTGAACTATTACACTATATGAAAAACGCGGTCAAAATTAATCCACAACACCCAGTTCTGATTGATAAATATTTGACAGGGAAAGAAATTGAAGTGGATGCCATTTCTGATGGGAATACCGTTTTAATACCAGGAATTATGGAACATATTGAACGCGCAGGTGTTCACTCTGGTGACTCAATTGCGGTTTATCCACCACAATCGTTATCAGCAGAAGTAAAAAGCAAAATTATTGAGTATACGACAAGCCTAGCAAAAGGGTTAAACATTATTGGCCTTCTAAATATCCAATTTGTTTTATCTAAAGGTGATGTATACGTACTTGAGGTCAATCCTCGCTCAAGTCGGACAGTACCATTTTTGAGCAAGATTACTGGTGTTCCTATGGCAAATCTTGCAACGAAGGTTATCCTAGGTGCAACTTTAGAACAATTGGGCTATGAATCAGGATTATACCCTGAAAGTGAAGGAGTATATGTTAAGGCGCCTGTGTTTTCATTTGCAAAGCTTCGTAACGTTGACATCACGCTAGGACCAGAAATGAAATCAACAGGTGAAGTAATGGGTAAGGATGTTACACTAGAGAAAGCTTTATATAAAGCACTAGTAGCATCAGGTATTCAAATTAAAAACCATGGGTCAGTTCTTCTGACTGTTGCTGATAAAGATAAAGAGGAAGGCTTAGAGATTGCAAGACGTTTCCATGAAATCGGCTATCAAATTCTAGCCACGAGTGGTACAGCACAATATATTCAGTCATATAATATTCCAGCAAAAGTGGTCAATAAAATTGGTGCAGAGGAACCTAATTTACTAGATGTTATCCGTAAAGGTGAAGCACAGTTTGTTATAAATACATTAACAAAAGGTAAACAACCAGCAAGAGACGGCTTTAAAATCCGTCGTGAATCTGTCGAAAATGGAATTCCATGTTTAACATCACTAGATACAGCAGATGCGATTTTAAGAGTACTAGAATCAATGACATTTTCAACAGAAACAATGAAGAAAAACCCACAGCTAGAGGTGAGCTTGACGTGATAAAACAAGAGCTGATGGTCATAACAAAGCATGAAAAAATTGCGGAACATATTTTTCAACTAACACTTCAAGGTGAGCTTGTAGCTGAAATGGGTAACCCTGGACAATTTGTTCATTTAAAAGTTTCAGACGGGTCAACTCCCTTACTAAGAAGACCGATCAGTATTTCTGAAATAAATAAAGATACAAACGAATTTACAATGATTTATCGTGCAGAAGGAGCTGGTACACAGCTCCTTTCTAAAAAGAAACAGGAAGATGTAGTTGATGTGCTAGGACCACTTGGAAACGGATTTCCACTTGGCGATGTTAAAAGTGGACAAGTGGCTTTATTAGTAGGGGGAGGCATTGGTGTCCCACCATTATTAGAACTTTCAAAGCAATTAGTTGCAAAAGGCGTAAAAGTACAACACGTATTAGGCTTCCAAACTAGTTCAGCTGTTTTTTTAGAGAAAGAATTTTCTAAACTAGGTAAAACAATCGTTACTACAGATGATGGCTCATATGGCTATAAAGGTTTTGTGACGACAGCAATTGAAGATTATCAATTACAGTTCGATTGTATGTATACATGTGGTCCTACACCAATGTTAAGAGTATTAGAGAAGCTTCATGGACATAATCCATTATTCTTATCATTAGAAGAACGAATGGGCTGCGGAATTGGTGCATGCTTTGCTTGTGTCTGTCATACAGCAGATGACCCAACAGGAGCTAGTTACAAAAAGGTATGTAGTGATGGCCCTGTTTTCAAGGCCGGAGAGGTGGTTTTATAATCATGTTAAATATCCAATTACCAGGTTTGTCACTTAAAAACCCGATTATGCCAGCTTCCGGTTGTTTCGGATTTGGTCGTGAATATAGTCAACTATTCGATCTGAATCAACTCGGTTCGATTATGATTAAAGCGAGTACGCAAGAAGCAAGATTTGGGAATCCGACTCCTCGAGTTGCTGAAACCGAATCAGGAATGTTAAATGCGATAGGCTTACAAAATCCAGGAGTTGAAAAAGTCGTCTCTGAAGAACTCGTATGGTTAGAGCAATTTGACGTACCAATTATTGCAAACGTGGCAGGCTCACAAGTTGAGGACTATGTATATGTTGCAGAAAAAATCAGTCAGTCTAAAAATGTTAAGGCTCTCGAGTTAAATATTTCATGCCCGAATGTAAAAACAGGTGGAATTGCCTTTGGTACGATTCCAGAGGTTGCAGCTCAATTAACAAAAGCTGTGAAGGAAGTTTCTGCTGTACCAGTGTATGTCAAGTTATCCCCTAATGTTGCGAACATTGTTGAAATGGCAAAAGCAATTGAACATGCAGGTGCTGATGGTTTAACAATGATAAATACATTGATTGGGATGAGGCTAGATATCAAGACGGGTAAACCTGTTATTGCAAATAAGACTGGAGGTTTATCTGGTCCTGCAATAAAACCTGTGGCAATTCGAATGGTGTATGAAGTAAGTCAAGCTGTCTCGATACCGATTATCGGTATGGGTGGAATACAGACGGTTGATGATGTCATTGAATTTCTCTATGCTGGAGCAAGTGCTGTAGCCGTAGGGACAGCGAACTTTGTCAATCCATTTGTATGTCCAGAAATTATTGCCGAACTTCCAAACCGATTAAAGGAATTAGGGTTTGAACATGTTAGTGAATGTGTCGGAAGGAGCTGGAAACAGGATGCAAAGACCGCTAATTATAGCTCTTGATTTCAAAGGACGTAACGAAATAACTAGTTTTTTGAATCATTTTGCAGACGAGAAGCTATTTGTAAAAGTCGGGATGGAATTATTTTATCAAGAAGGCCCTTCAATTATTTCTAATATTAAAGAGCGTGGTCACGATATATTTTTAGATTTAAAGCTCCATGATATACCGAATACAGTTAAGCAAGCGATGAAAGGCTTAGCTAGACTGGAAGTAGATATCGTCAATGTTCATGCTGCCGGTGGGAGAAAGATGATGGAAGCTGCTATTGAAGGATTAGAAGCAGGGACAACATTGGGGAAACCTCGTCCTGCATGTATAGCCGTTACCCAATTAACAAGTACATCACAAGCCATGGTGGAACAGGAATTATTAATTAATCAAAAAATAGAAGATATTGTCCTTCACTACGCGCGTATGACTAGAGAAAGTGGTTTAGATGGTGTTGTTTGTTCTACACATGAAGTAGAGTCAATTAATAACCGTTTAGGTACATCCTTTATGACGGTAACACCAGGGATTCGTATGCTTGAAGATGCAGTCGATGACCAAACAAGAATCGCAACACCTCAATTAGCGCGTAAACTTGGTTCAACAGCAATTGTTGTAGGGAGAAGTATTACGAAAAAGCAGAACCCGTACGAAGCATATTTACAAGTGAAAAAAGCCTGGGAGGGAAATGTGTAATGAAGCAATCAATCGCAAAGCAATTATTAGAAATTAAGGCAGTATATCTTCAGCCAAATGAGCCATTTACTTGGTCGAGTGGGCTGAAATCTCCAATCTATTGTGATAATCGTCTAACGTTGTCCTTCCCAAATCTACGCTCGCAAATTGCTGAAGGTCTTTCAAGCTTAATTCAAGAGCACTACACCGATGTGGAGGTTATTGCAGGAACCGCAACGGCTGGAATTCCCCATGCAGCTTGGGTTAGTGATAAACTCAATTTACCAATGTGCTATGTAAGAAGTAAAGCAAAAGGACATGGTAAAGGAAATCAAATTGAAGGACAAGTACGTGAAGGTCAAAAAGTAGTAGTTGTTGAAGATTTAGTATCTACAGGCGGTAGTGCAATTACTGCAGTAGAAGCGTTACGTGCTGCGGGTTGTGACGTGCTTGGGATTGTCTCAATATTTACATATGGCTTAACAATTGGAGAAAACAAACTTGCTGAAGCAAACATTCATGCTGTTTCTTTAAGTGATTATGATACTTTGATTGATGTCGCTGTGACAGAAGGATACATAAATGAGCAAGATATCAATAAGTTAAAAAGTTGGAGAGAAAATCCTTCATCTGAAGCATGGCTAAATAGTTAAGGTACGAATCTTGGCCTGCAGTTTCCAGAAATATTAAAATCCGGACTATCAAATGAAATTCTAATCTGAATTTCGTGTTAGTTCGGATTTTTTGTTGGCAGTTGCAGTATGATGGAGACTTCGCACAACACATGTAACATGTGTTGTGCGAAGAGCCCCAATATCAAACGGCTATTAGCATTAATACGTTTAGCGACTATCCGCTTCTAATTAAATGGTGATTTTCTTAATTTCAAATTTGCTTTCGTTCGAGAGATTTTATAGTTAAGAATAGTAAAAACTAATTTATAAAGGTGACAAAAATCTTTGACAGTAAAATGTGATTATTTTACAATAGATGTGTAAAACATCTTTGACAATACACTTACGACAAAGGAGATGATTCCTTGAAAAATGATATTAGAAAATATCGTGAAAGGCTAAATATCTCACAAGGGAAGTTAGCAGAATTATGCGATGTCACCCGGCAGACAATTAATGCAATAGAAAACAATAAATATAATCCAAGTCTAGAGCTTGCATTTGAATTAGCTAAAAACTTAGGTGTCAAAGTTGATGAACTATTTAAACCATAGGCTGTTTTCGTATACATTGTTGCTTTATACATAGTTAGCGGTTTGGGTTGGTCTCCGCTACAGTTCTCGCTTTCCGCGGGGGTGGTGGTGAGATCCCAATAAACCTAGTAAGTCACAATAGAGAGAGAAAAAACTAAATTAATTAATAGAGGTGACCTGCATGAACTTGAAACAATGGTTTAACAAAGGAATGACATATGAACAATATCAACAACATATGCAAGTCAATAAGGATGAAATGCTTTCAATCTATGAAAGGTTCACAATTGATGAATCGTTGCAACAGGATATCAAAAAAATGTCGATGAAACAAATTGACGTCATAGTCATTACAGAAGATTGGTGTGGAGACGCTCTAGTAAATATACCAATACTAATGAAAATTGCTGCAGAAACAAATATGAAAGTTCGATTTATTTTAAGAGATGAAAATCTAGAATTAATGGATCAATATTTAACTAATGGAACAGCCCGAGCGATTCCGATATTTATATTTATTGATTCAAACGGCAACGAACAAGCAGTATGGGGCCCAAGGGCTGATTACATTCAGCAAATCGTAGATGCTGAAAGAAACAAGCTTCCAGCTAAAGAATCATCAGACTACAAGGAAAGACAAGATGAAATGATAAAAAATCTAAAAGAACGCTATATGGAAGATGAGCAGCTATGGAATATCATCTCCCAAAGTATATTCTCAAGGCTTTTATGATGGAGAGGGACGGTTTGAACCACTGAAAAATATACAAATCTATGATGAGCATCTTCCAACAGTTAATGAACAAATATAGTAGATTATCCTAAATATAGTTTGAGGGGATCTGATTGCGGGACCCCTCCGAGATGCATGGAAGAGGTGAGCAGGCGTTTACGCTGAGGAGGCTCAGCACCCACCCTGAGGAAAGCGGTACTGCAAGAGGAGACAAAGCCTAAACGATAACTCAGTTAAAAGCAACAATATTTACGAAAACAGCCAAATTAAAAGACCAAACATATTCTATTAACTCAACTTTCGCATCGAAAAATGAGCGATAGGTTCAACCAACAGTAGTTGCTAATGTCATTCAAGTACGATCATTGACACAATAAAAATGCATAAAAAAACACCTATCCGTTTGGTATAGTTGATTTGTCGAGAATCAAAATTCCATACAGAAGAGGTGTCCTCTATATGATAGCGAATAATGACCAAA